>CAWKIM010000004.1:0-47494 GCA_963849745.1 uncultured Rubrobacteraceae bacterium
CCGTTTTGGTGGCAACGATCCTGGCCGGTTGCGCCGGCACGGGGAGCGGGGACTCTCCACAAACTTCAGAAGAGCAGCAGACGTCGCGAAGCGCGGGATCTACACAGCAGAAGACCGAGGGCGCGGAATCTTCGGGGCAGGCTTCAGACAGACCGGCTCGGGCATCCTGCGCTCGGGAGTCGGGATGCGCCCGTGGTTCTGACCGAATATTCGGACTATCAGTGACCGTTTTGTGCCAAGTTCGCCCGTGAGGTGGAACCGAAACTCTACAAAGAGTACGTAAGGGACGGGACGCTAAGGATCGAATGGCGGGACTTCCCCTACAGGGGACAGGAGTCGGTTGACGCGGCCGTTGCGGCCCGTGCCGCCCAAGCCCAGGGCAGGTTCTGGGAGTACCACGACCTGCTCTACGACAGCCAGTTCTCGGGCTTCGGCGACGAGAACCTCATCGCGCTCGCCGAGAGGACCGGCCTCGACACCAGGCGGTTCGAGAGAGACTACGAGAACGCCCGCCACGAACCATTGGTGCGCGCCGATTTCCAGAAAGGCCTGAACTCCGGCGTCAACGGAACGCCGACCTTCTTTATAAACGGCGAGATGCTGGTTGGCTTGCAGCCCGTCGGGGTCTTCGAAAGAGCCATAGAGGATGCCAGGCGGGAGGCCGAGGGTGGTTGAGGCCTCGTTCTGGCATCCTTCCTCGGGGGCCTGCTCTCCCTTCTCAGCCCGTGCAGCGCTTTGCTCCGCCCGCGTTCTTCGCCTACGCCTTCCAGTCGCGCGGCGTGCTCGTCGGAAGGACGGCCGTCTTCTACCTCGGGCTCTGCGCCACGCTCGTGCCGCTCGGCATGGGCATCTCCGCGGTCGGCTCGCTTGTCTACGGCCACAGGAGCGCCCTCATCACCGTCTCGGGCCTCGTAATAGTTGCTTTGGGTGCGATCCAGGCTCTGGGCGGCGGGTTCGCGTTCGGGCCCATCGAACGCCTGCGGGGTGGGATCAGTGGCAGTTCCCTAATATCGACATTCGCGCTCGGTGCCGTCTACGGTTCCGCGGGGTTCTGCTCGGGACCCATCCTCGGCGCGATACTCACCGTCGCCGCGACATCGGACTCGGCCCTGCGGGGCGCCGGCCTCCTCGCCACGTACGCCGCCGGCATGGCCGCCCCTCTCTTCGTCATGGCCCTCCTCTGGGACCGCCTCGACCTCGGGCGCCGCCGCTGGTTGAGGGGGCGTGAGATCTCCCTTGGACCCCTCCGCCTGCACACGACCAACCTCCTCTCCGGCCTGATGTTCGTCGCGATAGGGATCCTGTTTATCGTCTCCGAGGGCACCTCCAGCCTCGAAAGCCTCTACGCCTCGGGCGGTGCGACGGATCTCGCCTTCTCCGTCGAGCGATGGGCGGGGAACCTCGGAGGCACAATCCCCTCCATAATGTTCGCGGGGCTCGGCTTGCTGTTCGCCGGACTCCTCCTCTACAGGCTCGCGCGACGCCGCAACAAGAAGCCCGTGGAGCGCGGGAGTTAGGCCGCTCCGATGGGGCTACTCTTGCCGTAGAATCAGATTCGTAACCGCGCACTCGGAGAACCGGAGACGATGAGGAGAGAAAGGCCGCGGGGCGAGGGTCGGGAGGAGAAGTCGGCGTCCGGCGGCCACGTGACCCCGATCCTCATCTCGTTGAGGATCTGGATCAGCATCGTCGTTGCGGGGTTCGCCCTGTTCGCGCTCCTCTTGTACGCGGCGCCGACCGTTCCCGCCGTGGCGCTGGGTGGTGTGGCGCTGGCCATCGTGCTCTCGTTCCCGGTGCGGGCCCTCTCTCACATGATGCCGAGGGGACTTGCGATCCTGCTGAGTGTTCTGGCCATGCTCGGCTTGATCTCCCTTGGTTTCTTCTTCCTCGTGCCGCTCCTGATAGAGCAGTTGAGCACGCTCGTGAGGAACACTCCCCGCATCGCCAACAGCGCCAACCAACTCTTGCTCGACGTCATAAACGCGCTGAACGAACGACAGCTCGTACCAGGCTCGGACCCCGAGGAGTTCGGCAGGAGGCTGGTCACCGACCTCTTCGATCGCGCCCAGAACCTTACCGAGAACCTGCTCAGGAGCATCCTCGGGTTTATCCCCAGGATCTTCAACTTCGGGGTGACGCTCTTCGGCATACTCTTCGTCGCGATCTACCTCCTGGTTGACGTGCGGAAGGTAAAGGTGACTTTCCTGAGGGCCGTGCCGCCCCACTACCGCCACGACGCCCGCGACCTGTGGGAAGCCTTCGGCGAGTCGCTCTCGCGCTACCTCGGCGGGCTCGTTTTCGTGGTCATGATCCAGGGCGTCCTGGCCGCCGCGGCGCTGTATTTGCTCGGCGTGCGCTACGCTATCCTGCTCGGCGTGTGGGTCTCGATCACGGCGATCATCCCCTACCTCGGCGCCTTCCTGGGGGGAATCCCCGCCGTCATAGTGGCCCTCGTCTTCGGGTCTCCCAACTTCGAGTCCTCGACGACCACGGCCATCCTGACGATCGTGGCCTACGTCCTGATCCAACAGCTAGAAGGCAACTTCCTGACCCCCCGTATCCAGGGCACGGCCCTCGATGTGCACCCCATCCTCGTCCTTCTCGCCGTTATCGCCGGCGGTGAACTCGCAGGCCTCGCCGGAATAGTCTTCGCCGTCCCCGCCCTCGCAGTCTTCCGCGTTTTGTTCGACTTCTTCAGGGTCCGTCTACGACGGAAGTAGGCATCAGGCTACAGGTTTCATACCAGGTCCGAGAGAAGGGTGGCGCGTATCGAAGCACTACGACACCCCATCGTCTCCGATAGCGAATCTAAGGCACGTGGATTCCCGCTTTCGCGGGAATGACGCTTAGGGATGCCGATCCGATGGTGATTAGACGGACTTGGTATCAGGTGTGCTCTAGTCGATGCCTGAGATCGTATGCCCGGACTCGATGGCGCGGACGGCGGCCTGGGTGCGGTCGGATACTCCGAGCTTGGAGAGGATGCTCCGCACCTGCGCCTTTACGGTGCTCACGCTGAAGAGCAGGTTCTGGGCGATCTGGGGGTTGGTCTGCCCTTGGCTCAGTAGCTTCAATACTTCGGCCTCTCTCGGCGTGAGGCTCTCTATCTGCGCCGCGCATCTCGACTGCGCAGGTCCTCCTGATCCGTCCTCATGCGCACCGGAACGGGTGGCCCCCGGCCGGGTTGCCAGGGGACCGTCAACCTCTCCGCGAGCCGCCGGTGCATCCTCTGGCGGCTCTCCGGATGTTACTCCAGGTCCTCCCCCACTACCCTCTTCACGCCTCTCCCTCGCCAGCCTTTTGAGCAGTCTCATCGCGAGCTCCTGGTTGAGCGGTGACTCTCCCTCAAGCGTCCTCCTCACCGCGCTCAACAGCCTCTCCCCAGAAGCGTCCTTCAGCACGTAGCCCGCCGCCCCAGCCTTGACAGCCTCGAAGAGGTAGTCGGGGTTCTCGTGCAAGGTAACCATCATCACGGAGGTCTCGGGCATCTCGTCCTTGATCTTCCTGGTGGCCTGGAGGCCGTCCATCACCGGCATCCTCACGTCCATGAGGACGAGGTCGGGTCTGAGTTCTCTGCAGAGATCTAGGGCTTGTTGGCCGTCGTTGGCTTCGGCTATGACCTCGAGACCGACTTCTCCGGAGAGCATGGTTCTTAGACCTTCCCTGACCAGGGCGTGATCGTCCGCTATAAGGATGCGTGCCACCTTCGAAGCTACCGCTCTTTCACCATTCACAATTCTCCTATCCCCCCTTACAGTCTATCTGGTCCGACGGTATCTCCGCCACTACTTCTGTACCTTCTCCAGGACTGCTGTGGACTTCCAGGTGGCCGCCCAGCAGCGCCACCCTCTCACGCATACTGGAGAGGCCCAGACGCTCGCCGGGCCCGCCTCCGTCGGTGATCTTCTCCGGGTCGAAGCCGGGCCCCCAATCCCGTACTTGCAGTCGAACAGAGTCGTTCAGGCGCCGGAGTGTGATCCTCACCCGGGCGGAAGGGGCATGCTTGTGGACGTTGGTGAGGGCTTCCTGTGTGACCCGGAAGAGCGCTGTCTCGACCTCGGGCGGCAGGCGCTCGCCTCCCAGCGCTTCCTCGTAGTCGACCTGGGAGCCCTGGCTACCGATCTTCTCGACCTGCAGGCGGACGGCGGCCGCAAGCCCGAAATCGTCGAGCGCGGTCGGCCTCAGATCTGCTATGACGTACCTGGCCTCACCGACCGTCTGTTGCACCAGCTGCAGAGCCCGGGCGAGGTCTTTGCGGCCCTTGTCGGTAGTGGGTGGATGCTGCCTGGCGAATGCCTGCAGGAGCTGGTGGGCGCCTGCGGCCGTCTGCGCGAGACCGTCGTGCACCTCGTAGGAGACCTTTCGGCGCTCCTCTTCCTGGGCCGTTATGAGCTTCCTGATCAGGTCCTGCAGCCGGTTCTCACGCTTGGCCAGCTCGGTGTAGAGCCGGGCGTTTTCCAGGGCGCTCGCACCCTGGTTCGCGAGGCTGATCAAGGTCTCCTCATACTGCCTCCCCATGAGGGCTCCCGGGCCGTAGGCTTCGAGCACACCTATGAGCCGGCCCCGCACCAGCAGCGGGAGGTTCAGGCTCACGAGCTTCGATTCGCCCGCATCCTCCGGCCGGTGCAGCCTGACGGACTGGTACTTGCTGGTCTCCAGCACTCTCTGGCGGGCCGCCACCGCCTCGGGGGCGAAGCGAGCCTGCTGCCACAGTCCCTCCAGACCCGAGGATCGCCAGATACGCAGTTCTCCCTCCTCGTCCGGGATACTGATGACCGCGGCTGTGAGGTTCGAGACGCGGCTTGCTATCTCCAGCAGCCTGGAGCCGATCTCTTCGCGCTCCAGGCTGGAGCTCAGGATCTGGCCCGCCTCGTAGAGGCCCAGAAGAGCATCCAGGCTACGCTGCAGGCGCTCTGCGGAACGCTTGCGCTCTGTTATATCGTGCACGATGACGCACAACGCCTCGCCGCCGCCGTAAGAGATCACGCTGGAGCTGACCTCGACATCCACCAGCGAGCCGTCCTTCCTGCGGTGACGCCGCTCCCCGATAACGTGGACCCTCTCCTCCAGGATCTGCTCGAGGTACTGGTCGATGCTCTTGCGGTCGTGCGCGACGACGTCGTAGAGGGTGAGGCCGAGCCCGAGCATATCCTGGGCGCTGTAACCAAGCAGATTGCGGTACGCGACGTTCGCTTCGAGGATGAGCTTGGTGTCGATGTCGACCACGAAGATCCCCTCGGCGGCCTGTTTGACCACCGTCCTGTAACGTCCCTCGCTCTGGAGCAGGGCCTCTTCCGCGTCCCTGCGCTCGGAGATCTCCCTCTGCGCCTCTTCGTAGAGCTTCGCGTTGTCCACGGCCAGGGCGGCCCGCCTCGCCAGCTCCTCGGCGAGTCTCAGGTCTGTCTCCTCGTAGCGCCGCCCCGACTCCGCGGAGACCAAAGTTATCGCGCCGTGACTCCTCCCCCTCGCGACCATGGGCACGACCATGTAGGACCTCAAGCCAAGCTCCCTCATGATCGTCCTGTGCTCGACGTCCATCGCGGCCCGATCCAGGAGCTCCTCGGGTATCTCCGACATAAGGTCTGGTTCGTTGGTCCTCAGCACCTTGCCAACACCACGCTTCGTTTCGTACTCTGCCGGGTAGCGCTCTTGCAGCTCGTAGGCGAGCGCGACCTTCTCGGGGTCGGAATGCTCCACGGCGAGCCTCTCGACGGCGCCGTCCTCCTCCATGACGTCGATGGCGCACCAGTCCGCGAGGGTTGGCACCGCGAGGCGGGCCACGCTGGCGAGCGTGTCCCTATAATCGAGGGAAGAAGAGAGCGTCGCGCTGCTCTCGGCCAGAAAACGCAGCGCGTCGTCTGCGCGCTTGCGCTCCGTCATATCGTGCACCACCATCGAGAAGCCCTTGAGGTGCCCTTTCCCGTCCCTGAGGGTGGTGATGACGGCGCTCGCCCAGAACCTGGAGCCGTCCTCGCGAACCTTTAGCCCCTCCTCCACATAACGACCCTCTGCCAGCGCCGCGCGCAGTAAATCCTCAGGATGTCCACGTTCCACATCTTCTTCCGGGTAGAAGCACGAGAAGTGCCGGCCCAGGATCTCCTCTTCGCTGTAACCCTCTATGCGCTCTGCGCCGTCGTTCCAGATCGTTACGCATCCTCCCGGATCCAGCATGAAGATAGCGTAGTCTTTAATCCCCTCGACCATCAGCCTGAAGCGCTCCTCGCTCTCGCGCAGACTCTCCTGATGACTCCTGGCCTCGAGCGTGCTCCGCCGGGCCCGATCCCTGGCCGAGCGCAGCGACGACGTAAGCACGCTGACCAGCACCCCTTCGAGCAGGAACACGGCCACGTCTATCCCCTCGACGCCGAACCCCGAGATCGAACCTCTCGGATAGAGGAAGAAGTAGTCTGTCGCCAGAACACTAATGCCGGTGGCCATCAGTCCCGGACCCAGCCCACCGTACCACGCGCTGACAATGATGGCACCGAAGACAAGCAGGAACGGCGTGTCCTGGACGGTCAGGGGATCTAGCAGCAACTTCGCCAGCAGCGCGACCCCCACGGCGAGCGCCGCCACACCGTAGCGCAGGGCTACGTCAAGAAAGCGTTTCATAGAGACCTATCATCCTGCTGCGCCCCTGTCCGCGAGGGCAGCCTCGCGAGACATGCCATGGCTGGTTTGACCCTTACCATCAGTGCACGGGTCCTGAGTCCGGCATCTTCAGCGGTGTCTGCTCTCTGGGATATTATGGTCCCCTCTTACGTGGCAACTGATGGACCGAATTATACGTTATGAGTCAATTGCAGCATGTTTCGACCGGTGCACAGCAGGATCATACGAGAATCCGCAGTCGCGAGTATGAGTGGACGTTCCGAGAATCTTAGTGTGGGGAACCTTGCCAATCTCAGGTGGCATATGCCAGGTGGCCATAAGAAGCACTAAAAAAAGGGCCACCTGGCAGACGGCAAGGCGCCCGCCTTTCAATAGCATTCCGGGTGTCGACATAGAGCTTTCATGCCTTTTATACAAAGGAAGGGGCCAAAAGAGTGGATATAGGTGGATCGGCAAACACTCGCAAAAGAGGAGATTGAATATGCGAACTAGGTTGATGAGGGGCAAATTTCCGGCTGCCTCTTTATGATGTTGGGGCTGCTACTCGCCGTACCGGCGATAGCGTTCGCACAAGACGTGACAGGTAGCACCACCTCACCAGCGCCCACGATCCAGAGCGACCTGCCCGACTATGCGCCGGGCGACACCGTGACGCTCACGGGCTCGGGCTGGCAGCCCCCGGCGAGATCGGGTCGCCCTCGTCGGCGCGGACGGCCGTCCGACTCCCGATGGAGGAGTTCTCTCCGATACGCACGTCCCCCGTCACTCTACGACAAGCTCTTCAACACCTTCGGCCTCTGGCGGGAGCGTCCCCACGAGATCCAGGGTCTGCGTGCCCGATTGGCGGCGAGGGTGGCGCTGCACAACTGCGAGAATGTGAATAGCGACGATCTCCGGCCGGTCTGACCCAGCTGCACAAGGGCCAAATGAGGAGAGTGCCTTTCAGAAGATTCGTCGTCCGGATCGGAGGTCGCCGCCTAACGCCGCACCGAGCCAAGCGTGACTTTATAGGAGAGTGCTTTCCACAAGGAAGGTCTGGTCGCAGTTGTGTCCGCCTTGTCTCGGTTCTCCGGCGAGCGTAGAAGCTGTTGCCCTTCGATCTCTGGGAGATAATAGACGTGCACATAGCCGACCGTATGAGCCTAGAAACCAAGATCACCTTGGGCGTGGATACTCACAAGGATACTCATGTGGCCGTTGCCCTCGACGGGCTTGGCAGGCACCTGGGGACCTTGAGCGTGCCTACGAATACGGCGGGATACCGCGAGCTACTCGGATGGGCCACAGAGCTGGGCATCATAGAGCAGGTCGGGGTCGAGGGGACGGGCTCCTTCGGGGCCGGACTCGCTCGATTGCTGAAAGCCGAGGGTATACCGACCCGCGAGGTGATCCGCCCCAAGAGGCGCGATCAGTACCGCTCCGGCAAGTCCGATCCTATAGATGCCGAGGCAGCGGCCCGCGCAGTCCTGGCAGGTACCGCAACGGGTGAGCCCAAGGACGCCGACGGCCAGGTGGAGATGATCCGCGCCCTGCGCGCCACTCGCCGCTCGGCGGTAAAGGCCCGCACCCAGGCAGCTAACCAGATGTAGGCTCTGCTGGTGAGCGCTCCGGAAGAGTTGAGGGCCCAGCTGCGCGATCTGAGTACAGCCAGGCTGGTCTGCCGAGCGTCGCGCTTTAGGCTTGGAGAAAACCCCCATAGCGTGATGGCAGCTACCAAGCTCTCACTGCGTTCGGTCGCTCGTCGCTACCAGCACCTCTGTGAGGAGATCCATGAGCTCGACGAGCAACTCAATCGGCTGGTGGCCGAAGCCGCCCCCGAGTTGATGGCCGTTGACGGGGTCAGCACCGACACCGCGGCCTCGCTGCTGATCACCGTGGGCGACAACTCCGAGCGTCTGAACAGTGAGGCCGCCTTCGCTAACCTCTGCGGAGTCGCCCCCATACCTGCCTCCTCGGGCAAGACCGTCCGTCACCGCTTGAATATTCGGGGCAATCGCGACGCTAGAGCAGGGCCCTGTAGGTGATCGCCCTCGGGCGCATGGGACGCGATGAGCGCACCAAGGCCTACGTCGCAAAACGCACCGCCGAGGGCAAGTCCAAGCGCGAGATTATCCGATGCTTGAAGCGATACATAGCTCGCGAACTCTACCGAATCCTCGTAAAGCCATTGTCTCCGCTACCGTCCGTTTCCGCGCCTTGACGATCATAGGAGAATCTTTTGTATCTGGCTCAACGACCATCTCGGTCGTCCGCGACTGGCCTTCGCTGAGTTGCTCGGTTGGTGATCTCAGAACTCACACCAAGCGTTTAACCTTCCTGGTAGAGACCCCCTCCACATACATCTCCATCAAAGCCAAACACAAAGCCTTCTCGTTTCTTTGGTAACGGGAGAAGAGCCTGGTTGAGAATGTCCGTTCCCTATCCTGGGGCACCAAAAGATTCAGGGTGCCCACCCTGGTGCGTAACATCCTCGGCTTGTGGCCGTTGCGGTGCCCGGTGCGTCCCTCGAGGCGCTCGTAGGGTGCTGCTCCTATATGCTCGGTCATTTCGGCTTGCAGGATCTGCTGCACCACTCGCTCGCAGATCTCACGCAGAAAGCCGGAATCGTCCAGCAAAACCTCTTGCACCAATTCAGCGTCCACCTTACGATGATCTTTGGTCATCGTCACTCCCTTTCGATTGGTTGACTTTAGGCACCAACCATCTTGGAGGACGATGGCCTCTATTTCTAGCGGGCCATCAAATTACAGAAGTTTAGGGACACATCCCCGACCCCTCACCCCTGCGGCACTCCTGCTGATGAACAGCTATGTGCATATGTGCATTGTGCATATGTCCTTTGGCATACATACATCCACAAAACGGCTCGCCTGGCATATACGCATTCACGATTATTTTCAAAGAATTGGCCACCTGGCAGAGGGCGCGGCCCTCCCTACTCGATAGTCTGTAGTTGCTACAGGAAAGCAACCTACGGAAATTATGGAACTTACTACCAACAAACAAGGGGAGAGAGCTAAGAATGGACACAAGGAACGAGATGTGTAGGGTCAAGAGCGAGGAAGGGACAATTAGATATGCGAACTAGGTTGATGAGGGGCAAGCTTTCGCTCCTCTTTTTGACAATTGCTATGCTGCTCGCCATCCCGGCAGTTGCGGCGTTCGCGCAGGACACCGGCACCTCACCAGCGCCGACGATCCAGAGCGACAAGGCCGACTACGCCCCCGGTGAGCTCGTCACGCTGACGGGCGGGGGTTGGCAGCCGGGCGAATCCGTCCACATCAACGTCAACGACACTTACGGAGCTACGTGGTCGCGCAACGTCGACGTAATCGGCGACGCGAGCGGCAACATCACCGATTCGTTCAACCTGCCGAACGCGTTCGTCTCGGACTACGACGTTACGGCAACGGGCGCGCAGTCTGGGACGGTGACGACGACCTTCACGGACTCCCAGCCCAACGCTGTCTCGGTGGCTCCTCCTCTGAGCAACACCGTGGCGCAGGGCAACACCAGCCCCGCCTACGGTACCGTGGCAGTAGACATGGGCGGGAACAACACCAACTGCACGACCACACTCGGCACCGCCACACTGCCTGCACAGCCTGCACAGGGCCAACAGCCTGCACAGCCTGCAGACACGGGACTCCCGTCCGGAGCCACCGCAAACTTCACCAACAACCCGCGCACGGGCAACGACGCCGACTACACATCCACTCTGACGGTTGGCACATTGAATACAACGCCTACGGGGACATACACGTTCCACGTGAAGGTGGCAAGCAGCGCCAATTGCCAGGGGGAGCAAAGACACCTTGGCGACCCAGCAGCTGACTCTGGTTGTAACTTCAGGGGTGAGGAACACGACGACGTCTCTCTCGAGCAGCGCGAACCCGAGCACCTACGGTAACCCCGTGACGTTCACCTCAAAGGTGACCGCGCCCGGGGGCAATCCGACGAACGGTCAGGGCAGCGTCACGTTCAAGAACGGCGCGACAACGCTCTGCTCGAACGTCGCACTGAGCGCCACGAGCGAGGCGACGTGCACGACGACCGCCTCCGCCCTTAAAGTGGCCGGCAGCCCGCACAGCATCACCGCAGAGTACAGCGGAGTTTCGAGCGGCTCACCGCAATTCAGTGCGAGCACCGGCTCGTTGTCTCAGACCGTCAACCCCAAGACGCTGACGGGCAGCTTCACAGCAGATAACAAACAATACGATGGCAACAACTCCGCTACAGTTCTAACCCGTAATGTCTCAGGCACCGTCGGCACTGACGTAGTCAACCTCACTGGTGGGACGGCTACCTTCAACGACAAGACCGTTGCCAACGGAAAGACGGTCACCCTCGCTGGTGCTACGCTCTCTGGAGCCGACGCTGGCAACTACACTCTCGGCTCTGTAAGCACCACCACAGCAAACATCACGCCCAAGTCGATCACCGGTAGCTTCACCGCAGACAACAAGCAATACGATGGCAACAACTCCGCCACGGTTCTAACTCGTAACGTCTCAGGCACCGTCGGCACTGACGTAGTCAACCTCACTGGTGGGACGGCTACCTTCAACGACAAGACCGTTGCCAATGGCAAGACGGTCACCCTCGCTGGTGCTACGCTCTCTGGAGCCGACGCTGGCAACTACACTCTCGGCTCGGTGAGCACCACCACAGCAAACATCACGCCCAAGTCGATCACCGGTAGCTTCACCGCAGACAACAAGCAATACGATGGCAACAACTCCGCCACAGTTCTAACTCGTAACGTCTCAGGCACCGTCGGCACTGACGTAGTCAACCTCACTGGTGGGACGGCTACCTTCAACGACAAGACCGTTGCCAATGGCAAGACGGTTACGCTGACCGGCGCATCGCTTGGTGGAGCCGATGCTGGTAACTACACCCTCGGCTCGGTGAGCACCACCACAGCAAACATCACGCCCAAGTCGATCACCGGTAGCTTCACCGCAGACAACAAGGAATATGATGGCAACAACTCCGCCACGGTTCTCACCCGCTCAGTCGACGGGAAGATCACAGGCGACGATGTCAACCTCACTGGTGGGACGGCTACCTTCAACGACAAGACCGTTGCCAATGGCAAGACGGTCACCCTCGCTGGTGCTACGCTCTCTGGAGCCGACGCTGGCAACTACACTCTCGGCTCTGTAAGCACCACCACAGCAAACATCACGCCCAAGTCGATCACCGGTAGCTTCACCGCAGACAACAAGCAATACGACGGCACAGATGTCGCCAACGTCCTCACCCGCTCGGTCGACCAGTCCGATGTGGTTGGCACCGACGATGTCAGCTTGACTGGCGGCACGGCGAAGTTCAACGACAAGAACGTCGGCACCGACAAGACGGTCACCTTGAGTGGCGCGACGCTCTCAGGCACCGACGCTGGCAACTACAACCTTACCGAGGTGAGCACGGCCAAGGCCAACATCACGGCCAAGCAGCTCACCGGCAGCTTCACCGCCGAGGACAAGGAGTATGACGGTGCCCGCGACGCCACCGTGGCCAGCACCTCGTTGCCAGGCGTCATCTCGCCTGACGCGGTCACCCTGAACGTCACCAACGCCCTATTCGACACCAAGGATGTGGGCACCGACAAGGACGTGACGGGCGACCTCAGTCTCTCAGGCACTGACGCTGGCAACTACACCGTCAACGCCTCGCACACGGCCAAGGCCAACATCACGGCCAAGGCTCTCACTGGCAGCTTCACCGCCCAGAATAAGGAATATGACGCTACCCGCGACGCGACCGTAGCGACCAAGTCGCTGCCAGGCGTCATCTCGCCTGACGCGGTCACCCTGAACGTCACCAACGCCCTATTCGACACCAAGGATGTGGGCACCGACAAGGACGTGACGGGCGACCTCAGTCTCTCAGGCACTGACGCTGGCAACTACACCGTCAACGCTTCGCACACGGCCAAGGCTGACATTACAGCCAAGCCGGTGACCGGTAGCTTCACAGCTTCCAACAAGGTCTATGACGGTAACACCGATGCTAGCGTCACGAACCGCTCCCTCAATGGGACGATCACCGGTGACACTGTCAGTCTCTCCGGCGGCACGGCGAGCTTCGGCACGAAGGACGTCGCCAACGGCAAGACGGTCACCCTGAGCGGCGCTTCTCTGGCTGGCAGCGATGCTGGCAACTACAACCTCACCTCGGTGGGGACGGCGACCGCCGACATCACGGCCAAGGAACTCACCGGTAGCTTCACGGCAGCCAACAAGGTCTACGATGGCAACACCAGCGCTACCGTCGACACCCGCTCGCTGCCAGGCGTCATCTCGCCTGACACGGTCAACCTCGACGTCACCAACGCCCAGTTCGACAACAAGAACGTGGGCAACGGCAAGACGGTGAGCGCGGACCTGGCCCTCTCTGGCGCCCAGGCTGGCAACTACAGCCTCAGCTCCAACACGGCCACCACAACCGCTGACATCACGGCCAAGGAACTGACTGGCAGCTTCACCGCCAACAACAAGGTCTATGACGGCAACACCAGTGCCACAGTGGATACCCGCTCGCTGCCAGGCGTCATCTCGCCTGACACGGTCAACCTCGACGTCACCAACGCCCAATTCGACAACAAGAACGTGGGCAACGGCAAGACGGTGAGCGCGGACCTGGCCCTCTCTGGTGCTCAGGCTGGCAACTACAGCTTGAGCTCGGCGACAGCCACCACAACCGCCAACATCACAGCGAAGCAGCTGACTGGCAGCTTCACCGCCGACAACAAGGTCTACGATGGCAACGCCAGCGCTACCGTAGCGACCAAATCGCTGCCAGGCGTCATCAGCGGTGACACGGTCAATCTCGACGTCACCAACGCCCAGTTCGACAACAAGAACGTGGGCAACGGCAAGACGGTGAGCGCGGACCTGGCCCTCTCTGGTGCTCAGGCTGGCAACTACAGCCTCAGCTCCAACACGGCCACTACCACCGCCGACATCACAGCCAAGGAACTCACCGGTAGCTTCACCGCCTCCAACAAGACCTACGACGGCACCACGGCGGCTACCATCACGGGCCGTTCGGTGTCGGGCAAGGTCGGTAGCGACGACGTCAGTCTCAGTGGCGGGTCGGCCACCTTCGGTACCGCTTCCGCCGGCACGGGCAAGACGGTAACCGCGACTGGCTTCACGCTCACGGGCGCCGCCAAGGACAACTACACCTTGAAGGCAGGTCCGTGGACGACCACCGCCGACATCAACCCAGCCCTCCTTACGATCACGGCCGACAACAAGAGCAAGAAGTTGGGCGATCCCAACCCGGCGTTCACAGCCAGCTACTCCGGCTTCGTGAACGGCGAGGGCACGAGCGTCCTGGGTGGCACTCTCAACTTCACCACCAACGTGCCCAACCCTGAGCAAGTTGGCGCGTGGGAGATCACTCCCAGCGGTTTGACCTCGAGCAACTACACCATAGGCTTCCTTAAGGGCACCTTGACGATCACCTACAAGTTCGATGGCTTCCGCCCACCCGTGGACAACCCGGGTACTGGCGCCACACCCATCTTCAACTCCGCCAAGGCAGGGCAGGCTATCCCGATCAAGTTCAGCCTCTCAGGCAACCAGGGCCTGGACATCATCGCGGCTGGGTACCCGAAGGTTACGTCGGTTAACTGCACCTCCTCGGCCGTGGTGGATCCGCTTGAGGAGTATGCCGCGGTGACCGCCAACGGCGGGCTCAACTACGACGCCGGGGGCAACCAGTACAACTACGTCTGGAAGACGCAGAGCGCCTACGCAAACAAGTGCTTCAAGTTCGACCTGACGCTGAAAGACGGCACTTCCCACGTGGCGTATTTCAAGTTCCTCAAGTAACCTAAAGGAGGTAAAGCACACCCACAACCACGAGAGGGCCGGGGCATAACAGCCCCGGCCCTCTCTGCTGTAGGGGCACAGAGACCCCAGAAGATCTCTCATCCAAGGAGCCTACCGCGAAGTGCAACACCACCCCCAACCCCAACTATAGCCATCCTGGGCGCCGACACCGTGGTCGGTCGCGCCCTCTGTGCGCTCCTTGAGGGCTCCGGTTACCAGACCAGGCCACTCGATGCTTACCCCACGGGAGTCGTAGACGAGCTGCTAGACGGTGCGGACCTTTTGCTCCTCACCCCCAGAGTTGATGAGGGTGTACGCGAGGCCTTCGTCGGCGCTATGGGCAAGAGCACACCGCAAGTTGGAGAGATGCCAGTGATCGCGCTCTCCACGATCGTAGAGGAGGATCTGCCAGAGAAGGAGGGGGTCGTCATTAGCGTGCCGTGGCCGAGTGAGACAAAGGTCCTCGTGGAACGGATCGAAGCCGCTCTTTTCGATTTGCCGGCGGCATCTACCTCACCTACCACCCAAGCCGGGACCGGATGAGGGCGCCTCGGGAGACCTTATGCGCCCGTTTGCAGCGCTGGAAAAGCTGATGCGGTTGATCGTAGGTACAGGAGCCTCCAGGGAACCGCGCCTGCCACCCGGCTACAGCCTTGAGCTCTCAGACCCAGACGTGTTGGTCTTGCTCTGTCCCTACGGGACGGCGGTCGCCCGCTTCAGCGCCAGGGGCGCTAAGCGGCGGTCATAGAACGGGAGGCGAGGACGTACTATAGGGAGCAAAACCGGACCGCCTGAGGTAAGTGGATTACAGAAGAGTTCGTTCGTGCAATACCGGCACCCTAGCCGAAGGCCCTTAGAAGCGCCGTCGTCATCGCCGCCAGAGCAACCGCAAGGAGCACCGGGGACCTGAGAGCGAGTGCCAGCGCAGCCACCCCTACCCCAACGGCCCTCTCATCGAGCACCAGATGACCGTCATCGCCGAAGGTCTCGGTGACTACCAGGGCCGTAAGCAGAGCAGGTGCCAGAAGGGCGATGACCGCGTCCGCGCTCGGAGGTAGTTCTTTGCCACCGACCAGGACAGGCCCAAGGGCTTTGATCGCAGCGCTGGCCAGCGCAACGCCCAGGATAGCGATCCAGAGCGTCGTCACGAGGACCGACCCCTCAGGCCAAGGAGCGCTCCCGCGCAAGCGGCGATCACCGGCACGCCAGGAGGGACGAATGGTATCAAGGCGAGCGAGAGCGCCGCCGCGATCAGTGCCGCAGCGATCGTTCGCCCCCCATCGCGCAATTCGTCTACGAGCAAGGCCATGAAGAAGGCCGGGAAGATAGCGTCCAGCCCAAACCGCTCGACATCACCAACGACGTCAGAGGCCAGCACGCCTATAACCGTCCCGCAGATCCACGCTGCCACCTGCGGTAGGGTTGCGCCTATCATGAACTCCCTGTCAAAACGTCCGCCGCCCCGGCTCGCCAGGGCCCACGACGCGTCCACCACAGCCTGACCCTCCAATGCTCGCCGCAAGGCCCCGCCCTTTAGGAAAGGGGCTATCGCAACCCCCATCGGCAAGAACCGGGAGTTCAGGAGAATGGCCGCCACTATCGCCGCGAGCGTCCCACCACCAGCGCCCAACACCGCAACCACTGCAAACTGGGCCGACCCCGAAAAGGCGATGACCGAAAAAACGATCGGGGCGACCACTCCCCACCCAAGAGAGCGGGCCAGAACCCCGAAGGAAATCCCTAGTACGAACGTGGCAAGGGCAAAAGGCAGTGCCGCCCGTGCCCCGGAGAGGTAGACTCCGCTGCCGTGTTCTCTTTCGCTACCCATACCCTCGTAAGCTCGCCTCCGAAGCTGGGTAATGGTCAAAAAACGTTACGAGCATTATGGCACGGTTTCATTAATGTGTCAACCGGTGTTATACTCATTAGACAAGATCTGCAGACGGTTCGAGACTGGGAGACAGACGTGGGTAGCATCAGACGCGAGAGGAGATTCGAGCTCAGGGGCGGCATTGTGTGCCTGGACTTCGTCAATACCGTGGGTTGGCGGCTTACTGACCGCCCCAGCGAGTACCTCCGCACTTTTGAGGACTTGCTTGACTGGGGCAGACAGGCTGGTTTGCTTGCTCCGGAGGAGAAAGTGAGTCTCCCTCGGCAGGCGGCGCTGGACCCGGAGGGGGCGCGGGAGACACTCTCGCGAGCGCTTGCCCTGCGAGAAACGATCCACCGCGCGATCTCTAGAACCATCGCCGGTGAATCCCAAGACGAGAGCGACCTGTCGGTGCTCAACCGCGAGCTCTCGATCGCGCTCTCGCACCTACGCGTGATGCCCGCTGATGGCGCCTACAGTTGGGTCTGGGACCGGAGCGGGGATGACGGGGGGACGCGGCTGGACAGCCCCTTGTGGCCCGTGGCGCAATCTGCGGCGGAGCTCTTGACATCCCCGAAGCTCGGCAGGGTCAAGGTCTGCGCCGGGGAGGGCTGCGGCTGGGTATTCTTGGACGAGAGCCGCAACGGCAGCCGCAGGTGGTGCGACTCGCGCGACTGCGGCAACCGGGAGAGGGTACGTCGCCACCTCGCTCGCAAGCGGGCCTCGGATTCGTAGCGGTCCTCGCTCATCGCCCTAACCCTGGGAACCCCGAGCCATGCGAACTTCGGAAGATCATAGACCGGCGAACTTCTCAGCTTGCTCTAAGAGAAGATGCCTCGGATGAAACTACGGGCGACGGCTACCGTTCATCAGTGCCTTCCTCGATGTCCGGGCGTATTGCGGCGAGGTATTCCTGTTGCTCCGCTGTGTGCTGCTCGAGGCTCCTGGCCTGGGGCGCAGTCTGCGCCCTCTCCAACCAGAACGACTTCAAGGCAGCATCGATAGACTGCCTGTCGATAACATCGGGGTCCAGATCTCGCTTGAACTCCAGGTAGGCGACTATGGCGTTCGCTTCTTCCCTGGTGAAGACGGACAGGCGCCATCGCGCGTAGTCGTAGGAGGTCATGGCACCGTACCTCCGCGGATTGATGAACGCCGACCTGCCGTGTCTGATCACCAAGGTACGATCCCCTGCAGGGACCTCGGTGGTCCAGTCGGAGAACCCGTGCGTCAGATGGAACAGCGGGTCCGCCGTCTGGAGCCGGCCACGCAGGTCGGAGATCAAATACGCCGGAAGGAAGTACCTGAAACCAGCCTCCGAGAAGAAGCTGAGCGCGTTCGCGTGGCCGTCCAAAAAGCCCGCATCGATACCCCTCCAATCCTCCACTTTCTCGAAGGGACCCACCTCCTCGTACGGTTCGCACCCCTCGAAACTACCCTGCAGGAAACGCCCTCCCGGATGCTCGTTCCCAGCGAAAGCGCCTCGAATCTTCCCGATCACAACTTCTACATCGCCCATGCCCACTCCCCAGGCTTCCCAAGCCTACCGTCACCCACTATTGTGAACCATCGCCGACGCCACGGCACTTCACGCAATCGGATAGATCGCTTCTGGTCGAGCACGCGAAACGCCTGTTCCGCAGTGGATTCCCGCTTCCGCGGGAATGACAGGAGAGGTGGCGGGAATGACAGGAGAGGTGGCGGGAATGACGGGTGAGGGGAGAGCATGACGGGTGTGGAGGCGTGAACTCTCAGCAAAAGGGGGTGTGGAGGTGTGGACTCTCAGCAAAAGGAGTTGATACCTGTAGCCTGATGCCTGAAACCTGAAACCTGTAGCCTGAAACCGGATGCCTGTAGCCTGACACCTGACACCTAAGTGAGCCAGGTTGAACTGTAGAGTACAATGTCATCCGGTTGTCGTAGGGAACAGCCGTCAACAGGAGTACGAGATAGCCGGGCAAACAAACGAAACGGTGGGGCGACCCGGGCTGGAGGGTGACTCCATTCCCTGGCTTGTTACCTCCCTGAGAACGTTCTCGCGGGCTTCTGGCGTGGTGGCCGTACTCGTCGGCTGCATCGTTCTCCTCGGCTGGACGTTCGCTGTCGGGAACCTCAGAAACGATCTGCCTGGTCCCGTGGCGATGAACCCCGTCTCGGCGGTGGGCCTGTTGTTGGCCGGTGCGTCGGCCTGGTTGTTGCAGGATGAGCGGGCAGGGCAGCGGGCGCGTTGGATCTCACGGGCATGCGCCCTCGTGGTCATACTCTTCGGCCTGGTCAGGCTGATCCAGGTGCTCTTCGGCCTGGAGCCGGGCATCGACCAGATCCTGTTCCCCGAGAGGCTCTCCTCGGAAGCCGCCTCGACCGGTTTCCCGAACAGGATGGCGTTCGATACGGCGCTGGACTTCGTCCTGATCGGGGGCTCGCTGTTATATCTGGACAGGCGGACCCGCCATGGCCTCTGGGTCTCGCAGTATCTCGCCCTGACCGTGTTCGTGTTCTCCGTACTGGCTTTCGCCGGCTATATCTACGGCGTCGCGAACCTGTACGGCAACACCTCCTACATCCCCATAGCGTCGATGACGTTTGTCGTGCTCTCGGCCGGCGTCCTGTGTGCGCGCCCCGAGCGCGGCCTTATGGCCGTCGTCACGAGCGGCAATGTGGGGGGTGTGGTGGCGCGCCGTTTGTTGCCGGCCGCCATCCTGGTCCCGCTGGTGCTCGGCTGGTTCAGGCTCAGGGGACAACAGATCGGGCTCTACGGCACTGAAACCGGGGTGTCTCTGAACACGGTGGCCACCATGTTCATCGTCGCCGCCCTGGTGTGGTGGAGCGCCCGCCTGATCTACCGGCTCGACGGCGAACGCAAACAGGCCGAAGAGGAGACGCGGGCGGCTAGGGAGAGGGCCGAGGAGGCCAACAGGGCCAAGAGCGAGTTCCTGGCGAACATGAGCCACGAGATCCGCACCCCTATGAACGGTGTTATAGGGATGACGGACCTCCTACTAGACACCCGCCTCGACGAGGAGCAACGCGAGTACGCGGAGACGGTGAACTACTCGGGCCAGACCCTGCTCGCCATCCTCAACGACATCCTTGACTTCTCCAAGATAGAGGCGGGCAGCTTGAGCCTGGAGACCATAAACTTCGGGTTGAGGAGGGAGGTCGAGGAGGTCGCCGCCCTGCTCGCCGGACACGCCCACGAGAAGGGCCTGGAGCTGGTCAGCTACGTCGAGCCCGGCACGCCGACCGCCGTGCGTGGCGACCCCTTCCGTCTGCGGCAGATCCTCACCAACATCCTCGGCAACGCGATCAAGTTCACAGAGGAGGGCGAGGTGACCCTGCGGGCGTATCTCGTCGAGGACACTCCGGATACGGCCACGGTCTGTTTCGAGGTCAGTGACACGGGCATCGGCATGACCGAAGAGCAGCGTTCCAGGCTCTTCAAACCCTTTACCCAGGCCGACGCATCGACGACCCGGCGCTACGGGGGCACGGGGCTCGGCCTGGCCATCAGCAAGCAACTGGTGCTGATGATGGGGGGAGCGATAGGCGTGAGGAGCGAGCCGGGCGTGGGCTCCACGTTCTGGTTCACCACGCGGCTGGAGAAGAGGCTGGAGGGTGAACGGACGGCCCCCGCCCCCCGCGCGGGCCTGAGCGACCTTCGCGTGCTCATCGTCGACGACCACGAGACCAACCGCCGTATCCTGCACAAGCAGATCTCCTCCTGGGGCATGGCGGACGGCATGGCAACGAACGGGCCTGAGGCGCTCGAGTTACTCCGGGATGCGGCCGAAAGCGGGGAGGCTTACGACCTGGCTGTCCTGGACATGCAGATGCCGGACATGGACGGGATACAACTCGCCCGCGCCATAAGCGCGGATCCCACGATCTCTTCTACGAGACTCGTGCTGCTCACCTCTATCGGCATCAACATCAACGAGACCGCCCGCATGGCCGGCGTGGAGGTCGTCCTCAACAAGCCGGTGCGCCAGTCGCAGCTCCACGACGCCCTCGCGACGATGCTCGGTACCCCTACAGAGACGCAGGACAGACCGTCGCGCGGAAGAGTCGTGCCCGCTCCGCACGCGATCCCGGCGGCCGACGTACGGATGTCCCGCGGTCACGTCCTCCTCGTCGAGGACTACCCCGTAAACCAGGTGGTGGCGATAAGGATGCTCGAGAGGTCCGGCTACTGGGTCGACGCCGTGAACAACGGGAGCGAGGCCGTCGAGGCCTTCTCGAACAGCCCGTACGGGGCGGTGCTCATGGACGTTCAGATGCCCGAGATGGACGGCTACGAGGCGACGGCCGAGATCCGCCGTCGCGAAGGCTCAGGACCCCGCACCCCCATAATCGCCATGACCGCCGACGCCATGCAAGGGGATAGGGAGAAAGCACTGGCCGCGGGCATGGACGACTACCTCGCGAAACCGGTAAAGCACGAGGAGCTCGACGCCGTGCTGCAGCGTTGGATCCCAAACCCCGAGCAAGGAACCCCCGATCACACGAGCGACGGGGACTCAGAAACCCCCGAAGAAACACCCGGCCTCGACCTCTCCGTGCTGGAGAGCCGGCGCGGGAACCAGAGCGATGGTGAACCGGACAAACTGGCCAAGATAGTCGTCCTTTTCATCGACGACGTACCGCTCCGGCTGGGCGAGTTGCGCGAGGCGGTCGAGAGGGGAGAGGCCCAAACCGTGGACGAGACGGCCCACATGCTCAAAGGCGGCTCCGGCTACATGGGAGCAGCCCGAATGGTAAAGATCTGCGCCAGGATCCAGGACCTCGTCGCCTCCGGCGAACTGTCGCACGCCCCCGAGCTGCTAGACGAGCTCGAAGCGGAGTTCGATCGCATCCGCCCCGCCCTGCAATCCGCGAGCGGGATGAGGTTTCCTCCACCATCCTGAGCGGGTGATTACAGGGTACAAAGGATGGGGTGCGTCTTGAGACACCTCTCTACACGGGGACTCGCTTATTCGCTGGTGGGGGCGGCGACACTCGTAGCCCTGGTCTTCTTGTTGCCCCTGGTAGATACGATGCCGGAATCCATCCTGGCTGCCCGGATCACTGCTTATGCCCTGGTCCTCGTTCCCATAGCTCTCTTGCTCCACGGGTTCTTTGTCGCCGCGGGTGGATACACCACGTCCCGGCTCCTGGCACTCGGCGCCGTGTCTGGCGCTCTCGGCCTCTCCTCGGCCTTTCTCGCCAGCCCCGAGGATCTGGAGGGCAGTTCAGGGATCGTTGTGCTGCTCGCGCTCTCCTTCGCCGACCTTTCGAGGATACTCGCTGCCGCGTGCGTCGGCATCGCGCTCGCCCGCTACATAACCTCCGTGGGTGTGGTCCTGATCATCGTCCTCGCCGCGATAGCCTCGGACCTCTTCAGCGTCTTCGCGGGACCGACCAGGGTGCTCGTGCAGGAAGACTCACCTGTACTCGACGCCCTGCTGCTCGTCTTCCCGACTTTCGGCTCCGCCCTGGGCTTCGGCCTCGGCTTGAGCGACTTCATATTCCTGGCCCTTTTCGCCGCAGCGAGCCGCTTTCTTGACCTCCGCTACGTCGCAACCTTGCTCGGCCTCTGCTTCGCAGCCTTCCTAGCCGTAACCGCAGGACTTCTGCTCCAACGCCCGCTGCCAGCCCTCCCCTTCATCGCCCTCGCCTTCGTGGTTGTCAATGCTGACCTGATCGTTACCTCTCTGGTGAAGAGACGCTGAAGACCAGGTGTCAGGTTTCAGGCAACAGGTATCAGGTTAAGGGCATCAAGAGTCCGGATTTCGTGGGTCGTCGAGTATAATTCTCTGGAGAAGAGAGGTGC
The DNA here is from genome assembly GCA_963849745.1 of uncultured Rubrobacteraceae bacterium. Lineage (GTDB taxonomy): Bacteria > Actinomycetota > Rubrobacteria > Rubrobacterales > Rubrobacteraceae > Rubrobacter_D. The sequence goes on from CAWKIM010000004.1 coordinate 22,140, forward strand.
CACTCATGGACGGGCAGATACTCAAGGCAAAGCTTTATGTGCCCCGCTATCGTGCGGATGCCGTACTCCGTTCGCGCCTGCACGAACGGCTGGACGAGGGCGCGAGGCGCGATTTGACCGTCGTCTCCGCGCCGGCCGGTTTCGGCAAGACGACTCTGCTCGCGGACTGGAGCCAGCGTAGCGAGCTTCCGGTGGCGTGGGTTTCGCTGGACGAGAGGGACGACGATCCGGTGCGCTTCCTCTTGTACTTGATCGCGGCCATAGGGACGATCCATGAGGACTTCGGGAAGAGTACGCGGGCCTTCCTGGGCTCCTTAGAGTCTCGGGAGGAGCTCGAGCCCGTCCTCACCGCTCTCAGCAACGAGATCCTGGAGTTGCCCGGCGACTTCGTCCTCGTGCTCGACGACTACCACTCCGTACGCTCGGAGACCATCCACGACGTCCTCGCCTTTCTGCTCGACCACTGGCCGCCACCGATGCACCTGGTCATCGCCGGCCGCACGAGCCCCCCGCTGCCGCTCCCGAGGCTGCGCGCGCGGGGACGGTTGACCGAGCTTGGCGTTCCGGACCTGCGCTTCTCACTCGAAGAAGCGACGGATTTCCTCGGACGTACGATGGGCCTGAACCTCACCGCAAAGAGGGTCGCAGCCCTGGAAGAAGGGACGGAAGGTTGGATCGTCGGCCTCCAGTTGGCGGCGCACGCCCTCAAGGACCGCGAAGCGGAGTTCCGCTCTATGGAAGCTATCGGTGGCGGCGCACGCTACGTATTCGATTACCTGGCCGAGGAGGTCCTCTCCCGCCAACCGGAGGACGTCCGGGAGTTCTTGCTAAAGACCTCCATCGTCGAGACCCTGAGCGGTCCCCTGTGCGAGGCGCTCACGGACGCGACCGACGGGCAGGAGATGCTCGAATGGCTGGAGAGGAATAACCTCTTCCTGGTGCCGCTGGACGATGAGGGCCGCTATTACCGTTACCATCACCTTTTCGCCGCCTTCCTGCGCGAACGCCTCGGGCGCATACATCCGGACGAAATCCCCAAACTCCACCGCCACGCCGGGCTCTGGGAAGAGGCAGATGGGTGCCTGTCGGGGGCTATCGAGCACGCCCTGGCCGCGGAGGACTTCGACCGGGCGGCCGACCTGATCGAAGAGGAGACCGGCGTGCGGCGCACGTACGTGGACGCGTCCCTGCTGCTCCGCTGGCTGGGGACACTGCCAGACGATCTGGTGCGCCACCGCCCGCAGCTCAGTCTGCTCTACGCCTGGGCGCTCGCACACTCTGGAGCGTTGGAAGCGACCGAGCGCCGGCTCCGGGATACAGAGGAGGGTCTGGGGCTCCACGCCGGAGCGTCGACAGAGGGACTCTCCGACGAAGAGCGTACGATGCTCGGCGAGATCTGCATCATCCGCGCTCGCGTGGCAGCCATGCAGGAGAACGCGCCGCTTACTACGGAGCTCTCCAATCGGGCCCTCGAGTTGCTGCCGGAGGACGAGCTCCATCTGCGCGGCGACGTCGCGTTGGATCTGGGACACGCTTATTGCTCGGTCGGAGATCTCGAGTCTGCCAGCGAAGCGTTTGCCAAGGCCGCCGCTACCGGCAGGGCTGCCGACGACCTTAGGACGGCCCTGTTCGGCCTCAGGTATCAGGCGTCTCAGGAGATCTCTAGGGGACGCCTACGCAAAGCGGAAGAGCTGCTGTTGGACGGACAACGGCTGGCCGAGAGCCGGCCGGATGGAGTGCCGTCGGTCGCCGGCATCATCCACGCGGGGATGGGCGAGCTGCTCTACGAACGCGGAGACCTGGACGAGGCGAGAAGGCTCCTGGAGGAGGGTATAGAGCACGGCAGGCGCAGCGGCGAGGCGAAGATACTGGTCTACTGCTACGTCAACCTGGCCCGCGTGTTGATGGCCCGGGGAGATACCGAGGGGGCTCACTCCCTAATCAGGGAGGCCGGCGGGCTCACACCGAGGTGGCCGCTCATCTGGGCGTGGCGGGCGCGGTTCTGGCTGGAGCAGGGCGACGTGGAGTCGGCGGCGCGTTGGTCACGGGAGTACGAGGCGACCGAGGACTACATGAGCTACCCACGCCACTTCGAGCGGATAACGATGGCCCGCGTCCTGCTCGGGGAAGGCAGGACCGATGAGGCTCTCGCTTCCCTCGGCAACCTGCTCGAGAACGCGGTCTCCGAAGGCCGGATGGCGCACGAGATCGAACTCCGCGTACTGCTCGCGCTCACCTCCGAACGGCTGGACGCGACGAGCGAGACGTTAGAGCACCTGGAACGCGCGCTCACGCTCGCCGCACCGGAGGGCTTCGTGCGCGTCTTCGTCGATGAGGGGCTGCCGATGGCGGCCTTGCTAGAGAGGGTAATCCGTTCTCCGCGGGACGATGGATCCCACAACGGCCCACCCCAAGGCGCGCCCGACATCTACGCGGGCAGGCTGCTGGAACACATCGCCCTGCAGGCGGCGGACTCCGGCAACGGGAGACCGCGCAGTGGCCGCGCCCCCGGTCTCGAGCCCTTGAGCGGGCGCGAGGTGGAGGTGCTCGAGCTCGTCGCCGCCGGCCGGTCGAACGCGGAGATCGCCGGCGAACTCTACCTCTCCGTGGGCACGGTCAAAGCGCACGTCCACCACATCTTCGGCAAGCTCCTCGTACGAAGCCGCTCCCAGGCCGTCGCAAGGGCGCGGGAATTGCGCCTGCTCGATTAGCCCTTCCACATTAAACCGGCGGTAAACCACAAGGTATTACCTTCGGTAGATTAAACCAGGGACCTCTGCTCCTAGACTGGCTCTGTAGCCTAGAGAGGAGCCGAGAGATGATCCTGATGGATTTGAACGAGCAGGTAGACTGGGATTTCAGTCGGGCGCTGCGCAAGGCGAGGCTGCGGCGGCTGGTGTTACGCCTGCGAAGAAGACTCGCCGCCTGCGGCACATCGCCCTCCTTCGAGGAGGTTCAGGGGAAGCGCCAGGCGTACAACCGGGTCCGTAGGGGGACAAGGGTCGTCGATCTGGAGAAGATCGTCGGTAGCGTGGGACGCAGAAGGGACTTCGACCGCTCCTTCATGCCGCTTCGCGCGGCAGCGGGAGAGAGGTGGAAGCGCGTGGATCTGGCGTTCTACAGGGACCAGGCGCTCCCGCCGGTTAGCCTATTCAAGCTGGGCGACGACTACTTCGTCGAGGACGGGAACCACCGCATCTCCGTCGCCCGCTACCACGGCCTGCCGGACGTGGAGGCCGAGGTGACCGAATTGCGGCCCGCGCACGCCGAAAACCGTGACGCCGGACCGGAGACGATGGCTGCTTGAATACTTGGGGCGCCTGGCTAGCCTACGCGGGACCCGCGCTGCTGATCACCGTTATCGGGATATTCTTGCGTCGTGCTTCCCGAGACCCGAGGACCCCGCGCGGTGACGCAATCCTGTTCGACCTCGGCCTGGGGTTCGTGGCGATCATCGCCTCCGTATTGTGGCTTCAGGTCCTCGTGTCGGTCGTCTTCTGACACGTTGTTCCTCGCCGTTTCGCCGCAGCGTCACCATCAGCGGTCCGCTTCTCCCTTTCCAGGATCTCGCTCCTCCAGCAGGCCCTCTACCTCCGAGAGCAGAAGCGGAAGGTTGGTCCTTATCGTGTCCCACACGATTCCGTCGTCCACCAAGTCGTAGCCGTGGACGAGCACGTTGCGGAACCCCACGATCCTCTCGTGCGCGCTCAGCCGGTCGGCGGTCTCCGGATCGTCGCGCCGCAGTCGCCCGACCGCCTCGTCGATGATCTGCAAATTCCTCTCCACTCCCTGGCGCAGCAGACGCTCTCTGGAGTAGTCCGCGAGCGTCTTGCCTTCGGTTACAGAGAGGACGAAGGAGCAGGCGTCCGCGATCTGCCGCAGTGTGCGTGGCGTCCGCTCAGGCCTCATAAAGTGATGCCCGATCCCCCGAGATGCTCTCGGCGAAGTCCGGATCCTTGAGCAGGGCGTCCTCCGTAACGAGGTCCACCCTGCGGCCGAAGAGCTGCTCGAGGTCTTCATGGAGCCCGAAGTACCGGTCGAAAAGCTCTGGAGGATCCCGCCTCTCGAAGGACACGACGAAGTCCAGGTCGCTGGCTTCGGGATCGAACCCGTCGCCTGCGCCCGAGCCGAAGAGTTCCAGCCGCTTTACCCCGTACTTCACGCAGAGCGCCGCGACCTCGGCCCTTTTGTCTTCGACGATGCGGATCATGCCTCCACCCTAGCACGAATGATACCAAGTCCGAGAGAAGGGTGGCGCGTATCGAAGCACTACGACACCCCATCGTTTCCGATAGCGAATCTAATCCACCGCAGCAGACGCCTCGCACCTCGACCCAGAACCTGTCTACCCGATCACGTATCAGCCATGACAAGAGAGAGCATCTCTCCTTAGCAATGAAACTGTCCCGTGCAAGACCTGAAGCCTGTAGCCTGATACCTCATACCTATGTTACCTGCTAACCGTCTGCGCCTCTTTCAATCGCTCGATAGTCGCAAGAGCCTGTGGTTCCAGGCGGTCGAATTCTTCGACTAGGGTGCTGGGTACGGCGTTGCGGAAGCGGGCGTAGAGGTAGATCTCCCCGAGCCGGTTCATCCCTGGCTCGTGCAGCTGGTGTGCCGCCCTGCGGGCGTATTGCTCCGGGGTCTCCTGGGGCTCGCGGAGGATCCCGATCTCTTCGAGGGCGGTTGTGATCTTCTTGTACCTGCTGTACAGGCGGGCGTCTGAGACTTTGATCGGGCGCACGACTACGGTCTCGCGGCTGCGGTAGGCGACGAACTTCCTGGTGTAGAAGAAGACCAGGTAGGCCCCTCCGACGAGCAGCCCTACGACGATTATGCTCGCCGGGTCGAGGCGGGCCACGCCGCGCATGAGGGTTCCCGCGGTCGTGGCCACTGGCCCAGCGGCCTCGCCGAGCCTCTTTGCCATGAACCCGAAGACTTTGCCGCCCTGCATGTTGTCAGCCGCCCTGTACTGCCAGGGCGTAGAGTCGAAGCTCGGGGTGGGATCGAAGGTCGACCAACCGTATCCGGGGAAGTAGATCTCGACCCAGGCGTGGGCGTCCGAGGCGCGGACGTCGTAGTAGCCGGTGAACGGGTTGTACTCGCCGGGGGCGTAGCCCGTCGCCACCCTGGCCGGTATCCCGAGGGAGCGGGCCATCACGGCGAGCGAGGAGCTGAACTGCTCGCAGTAGCCGCGCTTCTGCTCGAAGAGGAAGTACTCGACGGCGTCCATCTCTTCCATCTGGGGCGGGATGGAGAGGTCGTAGGGATAGGTCTCCTTGAGGTACTGGTTCATCCTTAGCACGGCGTCGTAAGGGTTCGTCGTACCCTCTGTCAGCCTGCTGGCGAGCGCGTGGGTGCGTTCGAGACCGGTCGGAGGGAGCTGCGTGTACCTGTCCGCTATCTCTTCCGGATAGACCGTGCCCGCGGACCTGAGCTGGGCGGGGGAGGCGTTAGGGACGCTGGAGATGACCGAGTACGCCGAGCCCTCGGGGATCTGGTACGGCGCCCTGAGGGAGGCATACGGGTCGATCTTGATGGTGCTCGTCGGGAAGAAAACCGTCTCGGGACGGTAGGCGCCGAAGATGATGTTCGAGGAGTCCTTCTCGACGTAAAAGACCTGGGAGACCTCCCTGACCGGCCCCTCTCCTGGCTCGGTATTCGTGGCCGTGAACGTGTCGAAGCGCAGGTTGTTCGAGGTGAGCTTCTCCGTGGTGTCACCGGCCGAGATCTCCCACCCCTTCCCGTTGTAATCGTCGAAGGCTACCCCGCGGTAGGGCACGGACTCCTCGCTGCGCACCTTCATCACGATCTCGTCAGAGAGCCGTCCGCGGCTGCGGAGGTCCATGTAAGGTAGGAAACCGTGGTACGAGTTGGGAGAGATCGACATCGGGGGACCCGCGAAGGGATTGCTTTGCGCCCCGTAGTAAGGGTTCTGGACGCCGCCGGTGAAGTTCTCGGCGATGTCTTGGAAAGCCGAGGTCGGCATCATCGTCAGGTTCATCGCCTGCCGCTGGGGAAGGATAGAGAAGCAGACCAGGCCGACCGCAACGACGGCGAAGAAACAGGGCACGACGGTGCCGACCATGAGGCCCCTGCTTCTCGACGCGCCCAGTCCGGCCCGCTCGCGGGCTTCGGAGAGGTTCATCTGGGTCATGGCGCCCATGGCGCAGAGCAGGAAGGCTAGCACGAACAGGCCGTACCACAGGCTCGTGGAGAGAACGGCGCCTACGGCGACCAGGATCAAGCCGCTCACCAGCGAGTAGGAGAGGTCCTTGCGGGCAGGCAGGTCGAAGGCGTGTATGACCTGCACCCAGAGGAAGAGCCTGGCGAGCGGCACCCGTGTATCGTAGAGCGAGGACAACACCTCCCTGAAGAACATCGCGAGCGCCGCCAGGGCGCCGAAAGCTAGCATCACCTTTATGAGGAGGTTCCTCTCCCGCCTCCTGCGATAGCTGACCACGAACGCGACGACCGTCAGGAAGGGTACGAGGACGCTGGTCACGGCGCCGAAGTACCCGCTAGTCAGGACGGCGGCCTCCCCAACCAGTACGGCGGCGAGCACCCACGCCCGCAGCTCGACAGAGTCCTCGGGCTTACGTTTCGCGCCCCCTGGAAGCTTGTTCCACAACTGGCCTAACGACATCACAGCGCCTCGTGGTTCCCATGTCTGCTTCCACACAAATCCTGAAGCCTGAAACCTGATGCCTGAAGCCTCATTTTCAGATCCTCCACGGCTCGGCGACTTCGGCCCCGAGCCACGCCACCCTGCGTCCCCTGGCCTCTACGCCCTGCATGAACTTCTGCTCTTCTCCCTGTGACATCCACGGCCCCGGCCCCGCGAACTCGAGGCAAGAAACGAGCACGACGGCCCGCACCTCGGAGGCACCGGGTGATCCTGACACTTCCGTGTCCCTAGCAGTGCCCGGCCTCCGTGTGGAAGGGCGTATCTCGACGCTGGCCCCTCCCGTAGACGGCGGCCTGGACGCCCGCAGGCCCGCGCACCAGGTAAGGATGCTGTCGCGGGCCGGCTCCTCGGGGAAGGCCGCGTTCTCCGGCCCCGCGTCGGCCCTGATCTCCCTGCCGTCGCCGAGGGCGTACAGGAGCAGCGACGCCCCGGCCGAGACGACCATCTCCCTGGCTTCGGCCGGTGCCCCGGCGTCGAGGCTCATCGCCAGCACGAATGGGGGGTGCGTCTCCTGGGCCAGCTCGATGACGGCGAGCTTCCCTGAAGACAGACCGCGGGCGCTCTTCTTCCAGGCGACCAGCCGTGCAGGGTCCCCCGGACGGTAATCCCTGACGCCCCAGAACTCGCCCCCGTGGCCCCTGTGGAGCGTCGATGACTCGCTCCTGTCGCCCCACTCGGCGTCCGTGACCGCCGAGGGTGGGAGCCCGGCCACGTCGAAGGTCCTGGGGTAGACCACGGTATCAGAGGCGGCCCGCGTACTGCGGCGACCGTAGAAGAGTCCGAAGGGCGCCCTCGACTCGACGACGACGTCTCCGCCGGTGTAGATACCCCTGCGCGGGTTCTCCACCGTGTATCCGACGGTCTCTGTCTCGCCGCGGCGGACCCGCACCGCAACGGCCCTTCCCGTGTCGCCGGCGAAACGGTCCTCGACCTCGAGCATGTACCTGGGGAGGCGGCCGTTGTTCTCCAGCATCAGGGAGCACTCGAAAGGTTCGCCGGCCGTCGCCACGACAGGGGCGCGCCTTGTGATGCCGACGTGCCGCACGCCGAGCCACGGCAGGGGAAGGGAGATCAGCACTACCCCAGCAAGGGCGGCCACGGTGACGTAGAGCCAACCGGCGCCGACGTTCGAGGCGATCAAGTACAGCACAAGGCCGAGGAAGATGATGAGGGCCGGTTTGACGATGCTCCGCAAACGCATGTGCTTACACCGGAGGCGCTACGGAGTCGAGGATCTCCTTCAGTGCACTCTCCGCCGTCGCCCCCGTCGTACCGCCGCGCACGGAGAGCCTGTGTGCCAGAACCTCGGGGGCAAGAGCTTTGACGTCCTCGGGCCCCACGAAGTCCCGCGCCCGCGTGGCGGCACGCGCCTGGGCAACCCTGACCAGGGCTATCGAACCGCGCGGCGAAGCCCCCAGGGAGACCGCCGGGTGGTCGCGCGTCGCCTCGGCGATCGCGACGGCGTAGGCGAGTACCTCGTCGTGGACCTGGACCGCCTTCACGAGCCTCCTGGCCTCCAGTATCTCCCTTATCTCCACGACGGGCTCGATCTCTTCGAGAGGACGCCGTTCGACTTGCGCGCGCACAATGCCGCGCTCCGCGTGGTTCCCCGGGTAGCCCATGCTCGTCGCGACCATGAATCGGTCGAGCTGTCCTTCGGGCAGCGGATATGTGCCGTGGAACTGGTGCGGATTCTGGGTCGCCACGACGAAGAAAGGATCGGGAAGGGGCCGCGTCTCGCCTTCCACCGTCACCTGCCCCTCGGCCATCGCCTCCAGCAGCGCGCTCTGCGTGCGCGGGGTTGCGCGGTTGATCTCGTCCGCCAGCAGGACCGGCGCGAAGACGGGTCCTGGAATCCAGCCGAAGCGGGCCTCCCCGGGGTCGTAGATGCTCGTGCCCGTGATGTCCGAGGGCAGCAGGTCAGGGGTGAACTGGATGCGCGAGAAGTCAGCCGCGATCGAGGACGAGATAGCCTTCGCCAGCGTAGTCTTCCCGACCCCGGGTATGTCCGTAAGCAGGACGTGGCCACCGGCCAGAAGCGAGATCAGGCACAAGTCAACGACCCTATCCTTGCCCACGACCACCTTGCGGACAGAACCGAGCAGCCGCTCGTAGACCTCCCTGACCCCTACCTGACTTCCGACCCGACTACCGTGTATGGCCATCCCTCCAATCAGCATTTCGGCACGCGCCCTGTCGGGCGCTTGTCAGCATTTCAGCAGGTCAGCTTTCTGTCGTAGGACAGGGTATTGGTCACGCGCGCCGCCCGCCAGCGTTGCGCAAGTAGCATACCTCGCCGCCAGGACTCAGTGTATAGGTCAGGTGGCCATTTTCCGAGGGCTAGCGGTCAAAGTAATCTACAAACGGGGTCTGGAAAGCGAGCGCATTGTCGTGTCGGTGATGCGCGGCAGGCCAGGGCGGTGAGAGCATGAGGGCTGAAGTGCTGACAAGCGAAGGCACTAGCCTGAGCGTGCTGAAATGCTATATTAGAATGCTCCCCAGTCTTGCTCACCAGGAATATAGTAACTCGGGCAGATAAAGCGGAAGGCGTAGGCGATCCTTCGCGCCTTTCTAAGGTCCTCCATCGTCTTCGCCCTCTCCACGGCCAGGTCGGGGTCGAACAGCTCGGAGAAGTACTCCTGCGCTGCTTGCTTGCGTTCCTCCTGCGTGGCGAACTCGGTCCTAATTCCGGCGAGCTCGCCGGCATCTAGCCAGAAGCCCGCGCACCTCGGGCACTCGTCAACCAGGACCCCGCGTTTCACGCTGTGAAAGTGGCGCATCATGATCTCGCCGTCTCTGGGGCAGCGGACGCGCTTGCTCAGATCAGGACGGAGGGTGGGATCCCGCTCCACCTCCAGGAACTTCTCGCCCGCCGACTCGTGCACCTCGTCCACGCGGGCGAGTTCGAACCAGTCGAACCAGATCCCACCACAGCCCCCGGCGCACACGTCCACCGTCACGCCCTCGGCCTCCATCGTGGTCATGACACTAGAGCACACCGGGCACTCGATGATGCGATCCTCGCTGGCTTCCGGTAGTCGGGTGGTGTCAGTCTCTCTCGCCATCTGTGTCCTTTCCGGCCCTTTTTCCCTGTTCGTCTGACATTGTATCCACACCATGGCCCAACGTTTCGAAGTCGTAGGAGAGGACGGCGGCGGAGGCCCGCAGGCGATGGCGAGCTCCGTGGTACCGTTGGCCTTCACCCGGGTCCCACGTACAGTCGGGGGTCGCGGCTGGAGACGATCGCTATGCGCGAGCCGGCCAGGAGGTTTTGTGGGAAGACGATGAGGTTGTCCCCGAGCCTGGTCGCCGACGGGACGAGGAGACCCTCGAGGCCACGGGAGTTGGCCGCTGCCCCGAGCGCCTGTGTGGCCTCGTAGTCGGTGTCGTGCACGAGGTCTTCCCTACTCAGGCCGAGCGGCGCCTGGTCGCGGCAATCCGCTAGCTCTTGCAGGCTCACGGAGAGTTCGCTCAGGCGAAAATCGTTGAGCGAGGACAGAAGCTCGGGCGTAACGTGCCGGTAGACCTCCCCGAGGCAGATCTCCGGCGCGGTCGCCAGGTACAACGCGGAAAAAGTCTCCGCCTCGGGGGACCTGTCATGCCCGCGATTGTATCGTCCCGACACCAGACGCGCCCCGCCCGGATCCGCAGCTCTGTAGCGCCTCTTGTGCATCCGCCAGAGACGCCCTTTCCAGGGCACGACCGGATGGACGGCGAGCGCCGCCGCAGCGTCCCACCCTTCTGGGATCGGCACTCGTGACGCTCGAGAAGCCTTATACGAACATGCCGGAGTCGAGAGCCTCGAGCGCAGCCTCCACCCGGTCTGTCCGGCCGGCGCGCAATACCTCCAGGGGCGTTAGCCCCCCGAGGTACGGGTTGTCCGACCGCAGCCACGCGCGTCTAGATTCGGGATCATCGAAGGTCTCCACAAGATGTTCTTCCACAGCGACGAGCTCGGCCAATCGCCCCCTTGCCTCGTGCTGCGGATGCGTATGACCGGCGCGCCACCTCTCGACCGTCCTGGCCGATGCTCCCAAAGCTCCGGCGAGCTCGCCCCTGCTGAGACCCAGTCCCCCTTCCACAGTCTCCACAGCCTGCCCCGGCGTCGTATCCAGTTTCGACCTCGCCCCCATCATCACAACCTCGTTTCTGTCAGTCACACTTTGGCGTACATTTTAGCGCAGAACGGCGCGGCGGGCACGCTGGCGGCCCTCTGGAAGACCCAAACACGCATATTCGGCTGAAATGCATTCTGCTGTGAGTCGTCGTCGTGGGGTGCGGTACAATCATCGTCGAGCGATGATGCTACTGTCATTCGTATATCTATCGACCGACCGGGCGGCGCTGTTCCGATGATGGTGATATCCCCGGTGATAGGGGTAATCCTGATCCTCGTTGGGATCGGGCTCTTTATTGTGGACCTGAGCGTAACCAACCATGGCCTGCTCACCGCGGGGGGCATCGTGACGCTACTCGCCGGGGGCCTGGTGCTCCTTGGGGCGGGCGTCCCTTACTCGGGGCTGCTGCTCGGTGCTGTCGTGGTCGCCGCGTTGCTCATGGGGGGTGTGCTCTTCGGGGTCCTGGGTTCTTTGCGTGCTTCTAAAGGGAGGCCGGCCCTTACGGGCAAGGAGGGGATGATCGGGGAGGTTGGCACCGTAAGAAGGCCCGTGGGGGTGAACTCTGAGGGATGGGTGTTCGTGCACGGCGAGCTGTGGCGGGCCGTGCTTGCGTTCGCCCCGGAAGAGACCGACCCGCCAGAGAGTGAGCCTGTGGTAGGGGTGCGGCGCAAGGTGAGGGTGGTAGGTTTCGGTGAGGGAGGGGTAATGCAGGTAGTGCCCATCGAATTGCCCGGTCGAGGCCGGGATGTCGACCGGCCAGGATAAAGGAGGAACTTTCGTGTACCTAACCTTGGGTTTGTTGCAGGCAGTTGGATTTGGAGTCGCGGCCATCGTGGTGGTGATCCTCGCGATATTTATCGCCTCGGTCGTACTAAGCGCCATCAAGGTAGTCAAGGAGTACGAGCGGGGTGTGATCTTCCGCCTCGGTAGGGTACAGGGAGGACCCAAGGGACCAGGACTTTTCATCCTCTATCCCCTGGTGGACAGGATGATCAAGATAGACCTTAGGACCGTGACCATGGACGTCCCTCCCCAGGACGTCATTACCCGCGACAACGTCCCCGCCCGCGTCAACGCCGTGGTCTACTTCCGCGTCGTCGACCCAAACAAGAGCGTAATCGAGGTCGAGAACCACGTCCTTGCGACCAGCCAGATCTCCCAGACCACCCTAAGAAGCGTCCTCGGACAGAAGGATCTCGATGAGCTCCTGATCAACAGGGAGGAGATAAACGAAGAGTTGCAGGCCATAATCGACGAGCAGACCGACCCCTGGGGGGTTAAGGTCAGCGTGGTTGAGGTCAAAGACGTGGAGATCCCGCAGCAGATGCAGCGGGCGATGGCCCGTCAGGCCGAGAGCGAGCGCGAGAGGCGGGCGAAGATCATAGCGGCCGAGGGCGAGTACCAGGCCTCCCAGCGCCTCAGGCAGGCCGCCGATAGGCTAGAGAGCCCTACGGCTTTGCAGCTGAGGCTGTTCCAGACTATGGGGGAGATCGCTGTAAACCAGAACTCCACCATCATCCTGCCGGTACCCATAGACCTCTTCAAGCCTTTCCTCGAGTCCCAAAACGGAACCGGCTCATACGGCGAAGAAGTCAGGGCTGCACGCCTCGAGGAGGAAGAAGAGGCCGAGCGCCTCTACGAGGAGGCTGTAGGAGAGGCCAAACGCGAGGTGTCGAGCGAGGAGGTTCCTGCCGAGATGCCAGACGGGGAACCCAACCGTTAGAGCATTTCAGCACTTCAGCACGGCGGCTGCGCCGCCTTCTCAGCAAGTCAGCAAGAACCTGCAAGCGAGGCTCCAACACGCAGCCCCAGCCTCTGTGGCAGTCGATGCGGGGCCTTTATCCACCGCAGAGCAAAGCTGAAATGCTGAAAGCGAAGCCCGAAGGGCGTAGCGTGCTGACATGCTGACTAGCGTGGTTTAGGGAAGGGTTGACCCTTCCCCGAACCGCTATGAGCGTTCGTCCTCCTCGGCGAGGCGTATCCAGCCGACGACGTTCCAGGGGTAGAAGTATCGGGAGAACTGGCTTTGATCGTGGTGGCGTGTCACGAGCATGACGATGCCCCGATCGTTGACGTCCTCAAGGTAGACTGGGGCAGCGGCACGCAGATCGCTCGAGAGCGTCTCTGTAGTCTCGAGCATCACCTCATGGCCGATCCACGCCTCGGGAATTATCTCTTTCGAATCAGAGGCGCTGGGCCTCTCCCTATCCATCATAGCTCCCTCTTCTTTTCGGTTCTCTAGTTTGTAAGGGTAGAACAAAACAGAGGGATGCGTCGCCACCAGCAGGAGCGCTGCCCGGTTTTCGTAATGTGTGCTACAATTACTGATGTGTCGTTGTACCTCGTCTAGGAGGTAATGAACGCGATGAAGAGGAAGGTCTACAACTAGCCCCAAACGCTGCCGTTGTGGCACGACCAGCGTTTGTCGCACGGGCTGGCGATCGCCGACTCCCCACAGGAGCGGCTTCGTCGGCCCGAATATTTCTGGGAAGGCTAGCTTTTGCAAAAGGATCAGAGCATTACCGAGATGGCAACAGAAGTTTTGGCACGTCAAGCGGACGCCCGCGCCAAGCGGACCGGCGAACCGTTGGAAGTAGCCCTAAGGGCCGTTCTTCAAACCGAAGCCGGCCGGCGCCTCGGGCAGCTGCGCGATGGGGACCATCGCGACGAGAGGGCGGAGCAGTGGCAGCCGAGTCTACTGCTGGAGCGGGCCGAGGAGCGCAGACAAGCCCGACTTCGAGAAGAACGTAGCCGACTCCGAGAAGAAGAGCGTAACCGAGCCCGCGAGGCTGCCTGGAAATCGTTCATGCGACAGGAGCGGCGAGAGGTAGAGCTGCGCAAGGACGGCCAGCTGGCGGAGTTGCTAGGCGAAGCATTGGCGGGAGAGCCACCGGCGGCCTTGCGGCGGCTGGCCCGAGAAGACCAGAGACAGGCCGAAGAGGGGCTCGTGGCGCTAACTAGCAACGGCAAGACGTACTACAAGCTGGTGGATGAGCTCGAAGAAGAGGACATGGCGGCAAGGATCGCGGCTGCCAGGTTGCGGGAAGCGTGGCTCAAGGAGCGGCGGGAGGCGTGGCTCGCTTACGGGGGAGGCTCCCAAGGAGAAGGCCGCCTGTAGCGAAGTATACTCCTCTGCATTCTCCAGTTCGCGATGCACGATGGTGCAAGTTCAGGATCGCAGACCGCACGCCTGTTCTCGGGGCCGATCCACAGTATTTCGAGCAGGACTCCGCGAGCTTCTAGCGTCCCGTCTGGTCGCGCCGAGACCCCGAGCCTGAGCATCCCGTAGACCTGACGCCGCTCTTGCGGCTTCAGCCAGCCTATTCAAGCTAAACTCCAGGATCTCGCTCCGCAAACAACCGCTTCCGCCTTTCGGTCTATGTTTGTACTGATACGTACTTCATACGCACATTATATAGCCTTGGCTTGAGGCAGAAGGAGTCGCACATACCAGAGATCAGGCGCGCGGTTGCGTTAGACGGTAATCCAGTGACGTTGGCCAGCGTAACGCTTTAGGACGGCCTCTTCCGGTTCGACACCGAGGCCGGGACCGGCGGGTACAGTGACCCGATCGTGCTCGTAGTAGGCGCGCAGATCACCGACGTCTTCGGCCAACATGATCGGTCCGCCCATCTCCACCGTCGCGGCGTTGTGGAGCGCCAGGGCGAGATGCAGGCCGGCCGCCGATGCCACCGAAGATTCGACCATGGTCCCTATCTGGCAGCCTACTCCTGCGGTCTCGGCGACGGCGTCGAGCGCTAGCGCGGCCAGCAGTCCGCCGCACTTCATCAACTTGATGTTGATCAGGTCGCAAGCCCGCAGGCGAACCGCTTGCAGCGCGTCGCGAGCGTCCAGTACAGCTTCGTCGGCCATCACCGGCACGCCGCCTAACCGGCGCACCTCGGCCATACCTTCGAGGTCGCGCCGGTCGACAGGCTGCTCGACGTACTCGGGATCGTAGGTGGCGATGCCCCTCACGGCGCCGACTGCTGCGCCAGCTGTGCGCCAGCCTCCGTTGACATCAATCTTGATCCCGATGTCCGGCCCGACAGCCTCGCGCACGGCCGCAACCCGCCGCATGTCGCCCCTGATGTCGCGGGCGTCCCCAACCTTGAGCTTGACCGTGCGGAAGCCTGCCGCGACGAACTGGGTAGCGTCGATGGCCATCGCCTCGGGCGACTTCAGGCTTATGACCCGGGAGATGGACGAGGCTTCCCTAGCGCGTCCGCCTAGAAGCGCCCAGACTGGCAGCCCGGCGACGCGACCGGCGAGGTCGTGCAGCGCGATGTCGAGCGCGGCCTTCGCGGTCGGCGCGCCCGCGACCCGCGATCCCAGCAGCCGCATGGCGGTGGAACGATCGAGCGGGTCCCGCCCCAGCAACGCCGGGGCGAGGTGGCGTAGCGTGGCGACGACTCCCTCGAAGGTCTCGCCGGTCACATGCGGGTCGGGGGTCCCCTCTCCCCAGCCGGTCAGCCCCCCGTCCGTCTCCAAACGCACCAACACGGTCGCCAAGTCCGGGAACGTGCCGTAAGAGACGACGAACGGCTCGAGCAGGGGCAGCTTTACGGGTACGATCTCTACACCGGTGATTCGCACTGTGCCTCCTCGCATACGTTCGACAGCAGAAAATCAGGTAACGCTACTCAGTCTCACTCGAACACGAAATCGCGTTCGAGCACGTAGTAACCATAGGGTTCACCGCGCCGACCAGCGAAGCCTGTAATGACGTACCCGGAGGCAAAGGCGGCCTCGAGGTCATCCCTTAGCCGATAGCGCCACTCGCGCGCCCGGGCCGGATCGGAGGAGAGGAGACCGTCGAAGTCACCGGGGATGGCGAGGCGCACCCGGCTCTCGGAGGAGCTAGAATCATACTCCGGTAGCGCGGCGAGCGCGCCTGGCTCCAGCGGTCGGTACCTTCCCAGCAGCCTCGACCTCACGCGAGCGCTGCGCAGTGGCCAGGTCAAGAACAGACGATCGCTTGGCAGACCTCCGTAGAGGCCTTCTGCGAAATGCTCCCCGTACAAGTTCCTAAGGTATTTGCCCGAGTGGGCGCCGAGGCGCTCGAGGTTCAGCCGCGCGTTCGCGGCCCGCAGTGGATCGACGGTCCACACGATCTCCTCGAAACCGGCCTGGAAAGCAGTGATGGCTTGGAGTCCTTTCAGGGCGAACCCGATGCCGCCGCGGTATCCACTCTCCACCGCCATCAGGTCGGAGACCAGGCGCGCACGGCCGTCCACATAACCTCCCCAGCCCGATACGAAGCCCACCAGCTGTTCCCCATCGAAAGCCCCGAGTACCTCCCCGCCGGTTTCGTGGACGGCGACGAGGATGCTGGATGAGGCCAGGTCGCGGTCGGACACCCCGAAGACCGAGCGCTGAAGCCATTCGGTTTTCTCCAGGTCGAGGCGCGAGCGCAGACGCCTAAAAAACAGTCGTCGCTCACCGACGGTTTTCCACCACCCTTCCGAGCTACTCTCGAAACCCAGGGTCTCGGGAGCAACGAAATCCGACGCAGGCTGCACCCTTACTGTTCCCGCTCGAAGCCTCGAGTGGCGGGCGCTGCATCCCGCGGACGCACGTCCGCGCCGCGGGGTACGACGAGTACTCCCACCGGCGAACTACGCACGATCTTGGTCGAGTTCGAGCCGAGGCCATGCACCAACGAACGGCCCGACCTCGATGACACCAACGAAAGAGACCGTGGATATGCGCCGCCTCTTCGGGATCTACTGCAGATGGGCCCCCTTGACCACGCTCGGCACCGTAGTCTGATCCGACACATTTCTTCTCCTTCCCCAAGGCATATAGTCCCTATAACATTATGATGCCCACCGATCATGCGATGCGCAAGGGCACGGAAACCCACTCGGAATAGGCCCTCTTTCTTGCCGAGACCGTGATCGATTCATTGCGAATTCATCGCTTATAGCTAGTATGCGTCTTTGTACTACATACGTGGCGGGGCCTCCCCTAGGCTGCCGCCTTTTTGCGGGAAGGAGGTCTTTAGCTCTAAGCGTCGGTAAATGGAGTAGGGGCTTGTTCTGGGAAGGAGAAAGAGTTGAGAAGGTTGATGCTGCTGTTGGGGTTGTTGGCGGCGATGATGCTCGTGGCTTCTCCGGTCTTGGCCTGGCAGCCTGCACTGAACCTCTCCGGGTCTGATGGAGGCTCCAACCTTTGAGAGGATGGAGCAATGACAAGAACACGCAACTACCCAGAGGAGATCCGAAGGGAGGCCGTCCGGCTGGTGCGTATACACAGAGACGAGTACGGCTCGGAGTGGGCAGCGATCACGTCGGTGGCCAGCAAGTTCGGAGCTGTTCCGCAGACGGTTCACGGTTGGCTCCATCGTGCCGATGTTGATGACGGTGTCGTGGACGGCGTCTCCAGTGATGAACGGCAACAGATCAAGGATCTGCAACGCGAGAACCGTGAGCTGCGACGGGCCAACGAGATTCTCAAAGCCGCCTCAGTTTTCTTCGCGGCGGAGCTCGACCCGCGACCGAAGTCATGAGTGCCTTCATCAACGAGCACCGTAACCGCACAACGGCTGACGGGCTGAAGTGGGGAGTCGAGCCGATCTGTGCTGCATTGCCGATCGCCCCAGCCACCTACTACGCCGCCAAGATCCGGCCGCCCTCACACCGTGACGTCCGCGACGCTTGGCTGACCGGCGAGATCCGACGGGTCCACGCGGCCAACTATGGTGTCTGCTATGGCGCCCCGAAGGTGTGGCGCCAGCTCAACCGCGAAGGCATCAGCGTGGCCCGCTGCACTGTGGAACGGCTCATGCGCCAAGAAGGACTGCGTGGGGTCGTGCGTGGCGGCTACAAGAGCATTACCACACCCGCCAAGGAGTCCGACGCTCGACCGGATCTGGTCGACAGGGACTTCAGCGCAACCCGCCCAAAGCAGTTGTGGGTGGCCGACCTTACCTACGTGCGAACCATCTCAGGGTTCATCTATGTGGCGCTGGTAATCGATGTGTTCAGCCGCATGATCGTGGGCTGGCAGGTGTCGCGCAGCCTGCATGCCGACCTGGCGCTGGACGCTTTTGAGCAGGCCATCTGGCGACGCGACGAGCGGCTTGAGGGCCTGGTGCATCACTCTGATCGTGGCAGCCAGGGCGGATTCAATCGGTCGAAGCAACACCCCCAAGTATGGAGGTGTGGAATGGGACGACCGAAGGGTTGGAGTACGACGATGACCGGCCGGGCACCGATGCGTTCGCCGGGACGTCCGGGCGTGAGCCGTGATGTTCAGCGGTTGTTCTGGGCCGGGGTCGCAAAGGGCTTGACCAGCGAGGACGCCGCGGTCGCCTGCGGCGTGTCGCCCGTTGTCGGTACGCGGTGGTTCCGCGAAAATGGCGGAATGCCACAAATCAGTCTCAAAGTGTCTGGGCGGTATTTATCGTTTGCAGAACGGGAAGACATCGCCTTGATGCGGGCACAGGACGTCGGGGTGCGCGAGATCGCCCGCCGGTTGGGTCGATCCGCGTCGACCATCTCGAGAGAGCTGCGGCGCAACGCAGCCACGCGTGGCGGGAAGCTGCAGTACCGGGCCTCGACCGCCCAGTGGAAGGCCGAACGGCAGGCACGCCGGCCGAAACCGGCGAAACTCGCGGTCAACGAACAGCTGCGCAAGTACGTCCAGGAAAGGCTCGACGGACGGATCGAGGCCCCGGACGGGCAGACGGTACCCGGCCCGGACGTCGCTTGGGGCGGCAGGCGCCACGTGCGCCGCAAGGATCGGCGGTGGGCCACCGCCTGGAGTCCCGAGCAGATCGCCGGCCGACTGCCGATGGACTTCCCCGAGGACGAATCCATGCGCATCTCGCACGAGGCTATCTACCAGGGGTTGTACGTGCAGGCCCGTGGCGGACTGCGGCGGGAGCTGAGCGCCTGCCTGCGCACCGGGCGCACCCTACGCAAGCCCCGTGCCCGGGCCAAGCGTGGGAAGCATTTCGTCAGCCCCGAGGTGAGGATCGACCGACGGCCCCAGGAGGCCGCGGACCGGACCGTTGCCGGCCACTGGGAAGGGGATCTGATCCTCGGGCTGGGCGGCACCGCGATTGGCACCCTCGTCGAGCGTGCCACCCGGTTCACGATGCTGCTGCACCTGCCACCGATAGACGGCCACGGCACCGGCCCGCGGCTCAAGAACGGTCCAGCGCTGGCCGGCCACGGCGCAGAAGCGGTGCGCGAAGCGATAGCCTCCACGATTACCGACCTGCCCGCCGCGCTGCGCCGCTCCCTGACCTGGGACCAAGGGGCCGAGATGGCCCAGCACGCGCAACTGAGCGAGACCATGGGCCTGCCGGTCTACTTCTGCGATCCGCACTCACCATGGCAACGGCCCAGCAACGAGAATACCAACGGGCTGCTCCGGCAGTATTTCCCCAAGGGCACCGATCTGGGCCGCCACAGCCGTGAAGACCTCGACGCGGTCGCCGCCGCGCTGAACAACCGGCCGCGCAAAACCCACAACTGGTACACAGCTACCGAAATGCTCAATGACCGGCTAACATTGCAGCAAGACCCCGGTGTGCGACCACCGGTGAATCGCCAGTACACTGCGATCCGCTACGCCGAACGTCTCGGCGAAGTAGGTGCCCTAGCCTCGGTCGGCACTACGGGTGATTCCTACGATAACGCCCTGGCTGAAACGACCATCGGACTGCTCAAGACCGAACTGTTGAACCTGCGCAAGAAGCCCTGGCGTGGACTGGAGGGCGTGGAGTTCGCCCTCCTCGGCTACATCGACTGGTTCAACACCCGTCGCAGCCACCATCAGATCGGCGGCGTTCCACCAGCAGAGTTCGAAGCAACCTACTACAACGAATACAATGAACGCTGCCAACTACAACTGGACGGAGCCCATTAACCGAGCCTCCGATAAACCCGGGGAGATTCAAAGTTCACCAATAGCTCTTTGATAGTTAGTCTTTGTGCTACGTACTAAGGTGGAGCGAAACACTCCTCTCCCGATTAGGAAACGTAGCCGCCGGGTATAGGATATCCAACACACTCTCGAGGAGGTAGACAGCATGAACGGTGGCAAGGGAATCTACGTGGGTGGAACCTTGATCTCCATCCTCATCTCGCTAGCGCTGTACTTCTCGGGCAAGCGTGAGACGGCGATCTTCGTAGGGCTGTGGGCTCCGACCATCCTCAATCTGGGTCAGACCCTAATGGACGAAGACTAGGGTCACAAAAGGACCGAAGCCTAGCAGCTCCGCTCTTCCCTTATACACCCGAGTGCGTGGAAGAAGGATTCTGCGAAGTTCGCCTTTTGGGGATTCTCCGAAGTTCGCACAGTCCCGGTCCAACACCCCTGAGCGTCGCTGGCGGAACTCGACCCTCTTCGGATATTATCGAGCCTTCCCTGACTTCCTTACAATATCATCAGACGCAGACTACCGAATGGGGGTTCCTGGCCTATCGAACCGCAGGAATGGGCTAGTTATACCGTTCCGCTTTGTTGATGGCATAATGAAGGCATGGCAAAGATACTCTACCCACAGGTAATCACCGAAGACCTCGATGACCTCAAGGAACTGGAGAAGTACCATCGCTACTCTCACCTCTTCCAGCGCCTCAGGATGCTCGGGCTCCTGAAGTCAGAGGAGTGTTCCACTCTGGGAGAAGCCGCCCGGGCTTTGGGTTACTCCTGGCGTCAGTGCCAGAGGTGGTTTGCAAGCTACCAGGAGGGCGGCATCGAGGAGCTTCTAAAGAGCAGAGTACATGAGCGTGGTCGCCAGGAGTTGGTCACGCCCGAGGCTTTGGAGGACCTCAAGCAGACCATGAAGATGGGAAAGATCGCCACCATAGGGCAGGCCGATGAGTTCCTTAGAGAGCGTCATGGCATCGAGTACGCTCATCGAGATGGCGTCGGTCAACTCCTCAGGCGACACAAGATCAAGTTGAAGAGTGGTCGCCCTCGCCACGAGGAAGCAGACCCCGAAGAGCAGGAGGCCTTCAAAAAAACTTCGCGGGCAAGATCGAGGAGGTAAAAGAGCGCCACTGCGAAAACGGCAAAGCGCTAAAGGTCTTGGCTTTCGACGAGGCGCGATTCGGAGTGATCAACTGGCATAGGAGGCGCTACTGTCCTATGGGGTTCCGTCCACCTTATGTCGTGAAACGCGCTTACAAGTGGACTTACCTCTACGCGGCGGTCGAACCCACGAGCGGGGAGAGTTTCTGTATGTACCTGCCCGGGATGGATGAGGGATGCCTTGAGGTATTCTTGGATGAACTCTCAAAGAGATACTCCGATGAGCACCTCCTCGTCGTGCTCGACGGCGCACCAAGCCATCGCTCCGAGCAAATAGTGCATCCGGAGAACATCAGCTTCCTTATGCTCCCACCCTACTCGCCGGAGCTGGACCCGGTGGAGAGATGGTTTCAGGAGTTCAGGCGAAGTTTGTCGAACAGGGCTTTCGAGAGCGTGGCCCTAATACAAGATGCGCTGAGCAAGACGCTGCGCCCATACTGGGAGAGTCCTTCCCTCCTCAAGCGGCTCACCGGCTACACATGGTGGGTAAAGGCGGTGGAGGAGGCTCTATGACATCAATAGACCGGAACGGTATTACTAACGTCCTAGGGAACGGATCTAACCTTGGCCTTCGTCTCGCAGCTGCTCGACACGTAGTCGATCTTCTCAGGAGCGTGATATACATCCTTGCCTTTGCCACAATAGAGCTTGTCTCGCTTGTCGTCTACGATGGCGAAGATCCCATCGTTGCCATCCCCACCGTAGATGACGTCCGCGCCCCAGCGTTCCTCAACTCCATCATCGCCGTCGCCTCCGTAGATGACGTCATCACCCTCATCGCCAAACAGCGACATGTCGTCGCCTGGCCCGGCGTATATGACGTCATCACCGACTCCTCCGAAGATAAAGTCTGCAGCGCCAAGGCCGCGTATCTCGTCCTTACCCTCCTTACCACCCAGCTTGTCTGCTTTGTTGGTCCCTAAGAGCAGGCCGCCCTTGGGGCAGCCGGGTAGATCATTCGTGGTGAAGACAGAAGGTCTGCGTCCGCCCCCCTTCGGGTAGGTCCGCGTCCCCTCGCATCGGGCTTCTTCGGACGCGGTTGCTTCGGGTGTGCTTGTTTGCTCCTTCTTGGTGGCTTCAGTGTGTCCCTGGCCCTCCTGCGGAGCTTCCGATCGTGTCCCTGAACAGCCAATCACGATGAGAAGAAAGGTGCACCCAATCAGGAAGTTCCCCACCAAAGCTATGAGGCGTCCTTGGCGAACTACGGTGCACCCCCTTTCTCGCATGTGTCCCCTGCTACTAGAATCTCAGAGCATGCCACACAACGGAGTCCGGCGCTTCTCTAAGCAGGCTTATTCACCGGGGTGCGTGGAATAAGAGTTCTGCCAACTTCGTCTTTACGCAGTTCTAAGAAGTTCGCGCCAAACTGGAGTAGATGGCATCATGCTGACGGTGAAAAGGTTGGCCCGCCGGGTTCTCTAAGATCGGGTCGGAAATGGAGGTCACGCCGTATGCAACCTACCCGTGTTCTGCCAGCTGTTTCGGTGCTGTCCTTGATCGGCGTGGAATACGGTGGCTGGGCGCTCCTCGGCTTCCTTACGGGACGCGGGCAGCTAGGAGAGTTCCGCGAGCAGTTCTTCCGGGCTGGCCACGCCCACGCCGGGGTGCTGCTGATACTCTCGCTCGTCTACTACCTCCACCTCGACCGGACCGGCTACTCCGACGGAGTCAAGTGGCTCGCTGGCAGCCTACTGCAGGCGGGGATCCTCGCCCAGTCGGGTGGTTTCTTTATCCACCTTGGGCTTGGGCAGCCCAACAGGAGCTCTCTAGGAACGGTGGTGACGCGCTTGGGCGCTCTACTGATCGCGGTGGCGCTGGTCATCCTAGCCTTGGGTCTACTCAGGAGCGGGCACCGGGATTAGCACTACCAACAGAGTACGAGCAAGCGACACCGGAGAACCACCTTATTCACCAAACCACGTAGAGATACGCAGTTCTCGGAAGTTCATAGCCACGATCGTGCATAGGAGCAGGTCTTATTTAGATCCCTCCGAAGCTGCCCAGCATCTCTTTGAAGGCCTCAGGCCGGATCTCCACGACCCCGGAGAATGGGTTGTTGAACTCGCCGATGGTGAAGAGTATGCCGCAGATCAGCAGCGTCAGAGCCGCCACCATAAGCGCGTGCGTCCGGTTGCTCTTAAGCCCGAATAGGTAAGTGAAGGACACGGTGATCACCCCGCCAACCACGAGGACTACCCACAAAAGGTTGGGTATGCCCTCCCTTACTTCCAGCAGCCGTGATCTCCTGGCGTCGACCGCATCGTGAACATGCGTCAGCCCACGTTCGTAGAGCACCTGCTCGCCCTTGGTGTGGGGATCGAACTCCAGGAGCTCCAACCTGAGCTGGCGAAGGAGGGAGTCCGCACGTGGGCTCGTCTGGCCCCGCTCCATCGTCGGCCACTCCTGCTCCACCACGACCCTGGCGTACGTCCGGGCGAGATCCTGGACGCGCGTGCGCTCGCTCTCGGGTAATTGGGAGGCGAGGAAGTAGACTCCGGCCAGCTCGTGTGCCTCACTCTCCACGTTGGTCTGGGCCGTGTTGTAATCCTGCCAGACGGCGATGAGCATGAACGCAAGCAGCACAGCGTAGGCGACGCCCAAGACCGCGTAGATGAAGCCAGCGACGTCGTTTTGCTCCTCTCGGCGGTCAGGGGGCACCAGGCGTTGCACCACTACCAGCCCTACGACCGCCACGAGCACGGGCACGAAGACCGTCAGGATGACGTAGAGTGCGGTTTCTAAGGCAGATCAGCCTCACTCTCGCTATTATTGGTCCACTATCTGGGCCAAAGATACATCCTCTATAACCGACGCGGCAACAATTCAGGGGTTTATTCACCCAACCTCGTAGAAGGGGGATTCTCGGAAGTCCAGAAAGTAGGGCCTCAGGAGAAGTAGGTTCCTGAAGCCCTATGGGTCTCGCGGTGCGTCGGTTCTTGGGTTACGTATTCCCACATCTACAAGGCTCGCTCGCCCTCCTACCGGGCTTTCATTGCCGGTGCGAGACTGTGGTTATCCGCCCTCGACGCACTATGGCGGTTTTCCCGGCTCGGTCAGGTTCAACAGACGGAACCTCCTTTAGAGCCTTCGTCAACATTCTACCGTGCCCAGTCTGCGCCTTCTTGCCCTTATTCACCCAAGTACGAGCCAAGCGAGGCTTTCGCCCAGGCCTGGCACGACGCCCGCCTGGGTCGGGTGCGCGAAGCGCTCGATGCTCTGCCGCACGTCCAACAGCAGGTCCTCGAGCTCGCTCACTTCTCTAGTCTTACGCACATGGAGATAGCAGAGCGCCTCCAGCTGCCGCCTGGCACCGTAAAGGGGCGCATGAGGCTCGGGCTGAAAAAGCTGCGCAACAACACCGAGCTTCGGGATGTGGCGGTAGGGTAGCCTTGCCAGAGCGTGCTTCTACGCGTCACAGCCGCGAACCGGTACTCTATTCACCCTAGTGCGTAGAAATCTAATTCTACGAACTTCGCATTGACGGCGTTCTAACAGCGGTATTCATAAGTACTGAACCTCGACCTGGTAACCGCAGTGGTCAAACCACCCGGCGACATCGGCAGGGGTGACCTTAGAGAGTGCCTCCTCCATCGCCTCCAGCAGGGCTTCATGGGTGCGCGCACCAAGCTTTCTCAGGATGTTCTTGATCTTGGAGAACGCTTGCTCTATGGGGTTCAGGTCCGGCGAATAGGACGCCACGAACACTAGCTCGGCTCCCCTGGCCTCGATAAGCTCCCTTATCCTCTTGGGCCTGTGCGCTCCGAGGTTGTCCATCACCACCACCTGTCCCTCACAGAAAGCGAAGGAGCCAAGAAGTGCTCGACGTAAGCCTCGAAAGCTTTGGCATCCGTGGCCCCCTCGATGCACATCGACTCTCCCATCCCATGCAGGCTCATCGAAGCGATCAAAGTCAGGTTCTTGCCCCTGTTCTTGGGCACTCGGCCGTAAGCCCGTTCTCCCCTGGGAGCCCGAGAGCGTAGGCGATCCATCGAGATATGCGTCCCGCTCTCATCCACGAACACAAGGCGCCTAACGTCGAAACGAGAGGACAGCCATCGCCACAGAGCTCTCGCTCCCTCGTCGCGTTCTTGGGCTACCTTCGACTTTTTTTGAGTGGCCACTCGCCCGGAAGGCGGGCTATGTTACGGCTCATCGTCGCCTCCGAGACCTCCACGCCACTCTCATCCAAAAAAGCCTCGCAATGCTCCCTGAGGGTCAGAGATCGGGGTTTCTCTTCAGGTGCTCGGGCAGCCACTGCCTCAATGCCTCGCCCTTAACGGAAGGTCTACCGGGGATCAGGTGGATGTCGAGGTCCCCGGTCTGGCGCCTCCTTTTCAGCCAGCGCTTGATGGTGGAGCGGGAGATTCCGAAGAGTTGTTGGACCTCCCTCCTTGGGATGCCACGGTCTATGGCGGCGAGCGCCCGCAATCTTAGGTCCTTCGAATATGCGTTCATGTGGCACATTCTCACGCGGGTCCGCTACTTACGCAAGCCGCTGT
>CAWKIM010000005.1:0-66414 GCA_963849745.1 uncultured Rubrobacteraceae bacterium
GCGAAAGAAGAGCTACCCCGCCGCATAAGCGGGGTGCCCCAAGCCTTTTAGGGCTTCTTGATAGGGGAGGCAACAAGTGGAGGTGATAGTCGGAGGAAACTAGTCTGTTAGTTGAAAGAGTGCCCCACTGAGGTGCATGTGGATAGAGAAAGGATAGAGTGTGCGACGAATCGTACTGATAGCCCTGAGCGCCATTATGGCGCTTGTTGTGGCCATACCTGTAGCAGCTGGACAAGAAACGACAAGCCTAGAGGAATTGAGCGCCGAGTGGTGGAATTGGGGCGCCTCAATGAACCCCAGCCCACTAGACGGTAGTTATACAAACACGGCGCAATGCGAAGGGGAGTATGTAGAGGGGGTATTCTTCTTAGCTGGAGCGGGAGGTAGCAAGAAAGTAGACCGCACCTGCACCGTGCCGGCAGATATGCCGATATTCTTCCCTGTCTCGAATGTTGTATGCAGCGCAGCCTTCGACCCAATACAGGAAGTCGATGACCCGCGGCCGTTAGACACAAAGTGCGCCGAGCCGGTAACTGACGACACCATCGATCCCCCTAGCAAGTGGTCTGCTACTCTCAATAAGCAAGATCTCGAGCAACAGCGCATAGCATCCGGGCTCTTCGATTGGACGATAGTGTTCGCAGACAATCCCTTCCAAGGATTTGTTCCGGGCATCTACGAATCAGCCAGCGATGGCCTTTGGGTGTATCTAGAAGAGGGGCTGCCTGCCGGCGAACACACAATCGTGTTCGGAGGAAAGTATAAGGACACCCCCTTCGGCCACTTTAAGGGAGCGCGCGTAACCTATCATCTAACAGCTGAGTAGGGCGGGTGTTGTAACACTTAGCCAAGAGGATTGAAGCCTAGAGGGAGGCGGTCCAACAACCGCCTCCCTTTGGTTGTCACACCTTTGGGTCTCTCTGCTCACCCTTATTCACCGAAGTGCGTGGAAGGTAGATTCTGCGAAGTTGAACCTCCGCTATCACGATTTCTGCGAACTTCGCCTCTACGCAGTTCTCGGAAATTCGATCTAAGGTTGGGTTACTCCTGGATCACCGACTCGGCAGGCTGAGGGGTGGTTACGGGGTCCGCGTGCCGATGCACGATCTTCCACTCACCATCTTCTTCAGGTCTAAAGTTCATCGTAGCACGCACAGCTAACGGGGTGATGTCCTCCCTTGCGCCAACCTTGGCCTCGGCCCGCTCTATCTGTACAACGTAGGCTAGCTCAGCAGTTACGTACTTCGCTACGATCTGCCACTCGACGAACGTGCCATCTCTGCGTAACGATGCGGCATGCTCTATGCTCTTTGAGACCTGCTCCCACCCACGCACGGGAGGACCATAGGGGTTAGCGAGGGTCACGTCTTCTCTGTGGGAGAAGAGGTCCTTAACAGGCTCGGGGTTCCCTCTCAAGAACTCCCTCTGCGCTCGGTAATATCGCTCGATCAGTTCGTCGACATCATCTTCTACAGTGTCCACAACCATTCGTTTCATCGTCGCTCTCCTCCTTGCGCTCCTTTCCCACCAGGCCGTATAGAGCATTCGCCCGAAAACGGGAAACCGGCCACCACGCGTCCGTCGTTCGCGTCGGTAGCCGGTCGCACCACTGGCTCTGCCTCGTCCCTCATAGGGTGCCACGATCTTTAATAGGACGGGCTTCTCGGCCTCTACCCATACTGGCCGTTTTTTTATGTCACAGGGACAACTATAGCAACGCAGCGATAAGGGTGCATCCTCTAGATGGGGGCGCGTTTTTTGCTTATTCACCAGAGTGCGTGGAAATCTGATTCTCGGAAGTTCAACTTTCGCTTTACGGCGTTCTACGAAGTTCGGAGCAAAGAGGAGGGCCGGGGCTTCTCCTTAGAGAACCCGGCCCTCCTACGTTTGAGTTCTGAGAGTCTTGGTTAGCCAGCTACTACGGTCCGCCCTCCGCCGCCTGGCACGACTCGTCTTCAGGTGTAGCTAGGTCATCTGGGTGGCAGCCCCTCAGAGCGTCCAGCCTCGTCTTAAGTTCGGGCCGCGGCGCCACGGTAGGGGCCGCGCTGGAGAAGGTGTTGGTCAGCTCGTTGGGGTCAGCGCTAAGATCATAGAGTTCGCGGAAGCCTCCTTCATACTCGATGTACTTTCTGGAACTCTCACGGACGGCGTTGTAGTTACGGTCAACCTCAATCTCGGGGTCTGCACCGTTTCCACGACCTTCAATCAGAATGGCGGTCCTCCAGGAGGTCGTTGTGCTCCCCGTGAGGACAGGAAGCAAAGAACGCCCATCGACGTAGGGGGGCGTTTGTGTCCCTGCCAAGTCCATAAAGGTCGGGAAGTAGTCGGTGTTTAGGACAAGCTCGTCGGGCTGCTCCTCTGGCGGCACTGGCGGCTGCACGCTGGGCCCGCGAATCACAAGTGGCACGCGGACGGATTCTTCGTAGGGCCGCCCCTTGCCGGACCGTATGCGGTGCTCGCCATGGTGCCAGCCGTTATCCGAAGTGAACACTATGTAGGTGTTGGAGAGCACGCCCGGCTTTTCCCCTAGCGTGCTTACCACGGCGCCAACCAGGTCGTCCACCGCCTGTAAGCTTTCGATCCGATTCTCATGACGCTGATTTATGTTGGCGATGTCGTCGGAGGTAAGCTTCCGCAGGGACTTTATCCAATCGGGTTTGTCGGTGACGTCGGCCTCGTTGAAGGATGCCAAGCGCGGAGCCTTCAGGCCGTTGAAGGTGTTCTTGTCGCGAGGGGCAGGTGTGGACGGGGCGTGCGGAGCATAAGGGGCTACGTAGGCGAAGAAAGGCTTGCTTTGGCCGGCGTTTGCACGGATGAACTCCTTGACCTGAGCGTTTAGCACATCGGTGGAATAGTCGGTGCTCCTAGAGCCGAAGTGCTTTATGGTGCCGTTGTCGTTTACGTCGTAGCCGTAGTAGTGAATGGTCTTAAAGGCGAACCAGTCGTCCCACCCCGGGGGAGGGGTGTTGTCGGTGGCACCAACGTAGCCGTTTAGGTACTTGCCGAAGAACCCAGTCGTGTAACCGGCGGCGGGGTCGTGCAGATGCGTGGCGATGTTATCTTTTTCATAGCCGTTCCCATTGTAACCTAGCCAGCCACCATCGCGGACATTGGGGTCTGGATCGAAGATGTTAGTGTTGAACCATATATCGGTGTTGTGGGGGTACTGACCGCGCATGATGGTGGCCCTAGAGGGGCAACAAAGGGGGTTGCTCACGAAGGCGTTTTGGAAGCTCATGCCCTTCTTTACCAGCTCCGTGGTGGTCTGTGGCATATATGTTGGGTTGAGGTCATCTTTGCGCATGTCGTCGGCAAGAATGAAGATTATGTTGGGCTTAGGAGGTGCCGTTTGGGCGAGGCTACTCTGCTTATAGCTGGAAGTCATGCCCAGGCCAACGAACAAGCTGACCAACGCGACCAACACAAGGTGTTTACAAGCCCTTCTCATGATTGCTCTCCTTCCCGAGGGCGCTAGAAGCACCCTTCTTCCCACTCCCCTTGCGCTGACACTACCTAGGGTTCGCTGTGTAACATCGGCCGATGAATTCCCGATGATTTTTTTGTAGAAGAGTGACAAAAATCGGATTATTCACCGAAGTGCGTGGAATATGGGTTCTCCGAAGTTCATATCCAAGATCCTGCATAGCCTCACCCCGGTATCCCTGAAAACACCCGTCCAGGCACCCTGCATAGCCCCGTCCCGATACCGCTTGTAACACCGATGGATAGATATACATGATCGTGGATGGTCTTTTTACAAACTAATGTTTGCGCTTCGAAGAGAACACCCCACGCTCCCTCCCTATTGCTCCAGGTAGCGGGACGGGACTATGCGGAACTTCTGAGAATCCTACTTCTAGGCAACTCAGTGAATAAGCCTCCAGCCGATGTAGCGCATCCCTCCAGGTGGCATCATGCTCTGATAGAAAGGGGTTGACGCCCGCTGGAGGAAAGCGGCTCGACGAGGAGGGCATGCCGTGTCCGCACAAGATAACGAGGCTCTGGTCCGCCGCTTCTTCGAGGAGGTGTGGGCCAAGGGCAACGTAGCGGCAGTGGACGAGTTCATGGCCGCCGACTACGTAGAGCACACCGAGCACGCCGTCCCTCCAGGGGCGCGGCCTGGGCGCGACAGCGTCAAGCAGCGCATCGCCTTGTACTATGAGGCCCTCCCCGACTGGAAGGTCACCATTCATGACCTCTTCGGCCGAGGGGACAGGGTAGCCTACCGTTGGAGCGCGAGCGGCACGCATCTGGGCGAATGGGCGGGCTTGTCTCCCACCGGTCTCCACATGACGGCCGGGGGCATCACCATCCTCCGCATCGCCGAGGGCAGGTTCGTGGAGGGCTGGGCCAGCCTGGACATCAGCCGCTCGGAGGAAGAACGGCGGTGGCTCTCAGAAGGCGGTAGAACCGATGAAGCGTACCTGGAGAGAGTAGCCAACCAGCCTTCAGCCAGCATCGTTCCGCATAACTCCTCAGTCACCGAGGCCTTCGCCCGCAGCCTGACCTGGCGCCTTCGGGCAGCGGAAGCCCGGGAGCGGGAGCGCATCGAGCAGGAGCTGCGAGTCGCCCGCCGCATCCAACAGGAGCTCCTGCCCGAGACCTTACCGAACCTAGACGGCTGGCGGATAGCGACCCACTACGGACCGGCCCGGGAGGTGGGAGGAGACTTCTACGACTTCCTGGAGCTTTCGAACGGTCGCCTGGGGCTGGTCGTGGGGGACGCCACCGGTCATGGCATGCCGGCGGCGCTGGTGATGGCGACGACCCGCGGCATGCTGCGGGCCGTCGTTCGGTCTTCGGAGTCGCCTGGCGAGGTGCTGGCCAGGGTCAACGAGGCGTTGGTCGCGGAGATACCCCAGAGCACGTTCGTCACCTGCTTCTATGGTGTCCTCGATCCCGAGAACGGGCGCTTTCGCTACGCCAACGCCGGGCACAACCTCCCGTGCAGGCGACATAACGGCCAGGCCGAGGAGCTCAGGGCGAGGGGTATGCCCTTGGGTCTGATGCCGGGGATGTCCTACGAGGAGAAGGAGGTCGTGCTGGAGAAGGGCGAGAGCGCCCTCTTCTACAGCGACGGGCTGGTGGAGGCCCACGACCCCGAAGGCGAGATGTTCGGCTTCCCGCGGCTTAGGAGGATGGTCGCGGAGCACGCTGAAGAAGGATCACTGGTGGACTTCCTGATGGAGGAACTCTATTCCTTCGTAGGGGAGAACTGGGAGCAGGAGGATGACATCACCCTCCTTACGCTGCAAAGCTCCGCATCCCTAAGCTGACTTCCGAGAAAGCCGTCATTACGAAGTTCAACATAGCCTCGGCCCAGACGGCACAGGATCGCCGGCGAAGGGATGCCCATGTCGTCGGGTATTATGCGCGCTGCTCTAGGTTGAAGATCTCCAACCGCTAACTAGGCCTTAGGGCTGGGGAGAGCACGGGTACACCTAGCAGCAGACAGAGGGGGGGAGCGTCCAGCCGCTAGGCCTAAGGACTCCGGAAGCTCTGAGAGAAACACTGCAGTACTCCCAGGTCCTCCGACAGATTACACCCTCCCCCGCGCCTCGGTGTTAAACGGGTGCAAACCCTTGGTAAAAGATAGGTAAAAACGTGTAGGGCCGGGGCGACGCGTACTTCGCAGAATAACCCTTCTACGAGGTTGGGTGAATAGGAGAAAGGAATGCCGGGGACCTCCTCTGGGGTCCCCGGCATAGCATGTAAAGTGGCTTTGCCTAAGCCTACCCCCCTATGCTGCGACGAGTCCCGCTACGATACCGGCAATCACGACCAGAATCGAGCATTGGGCCACTAGCCTTCTAACCTCCGGCCGTGAGTCTAGCTCCAGCCTCTCCCTAAGTCCCTCTTCGTGCACTGAGTGCTTAAGCTCTATGTCCACTGACCTCATATATTTCCCCTCTGTAGGTGGGATCGGAGAGTAAAGTGGTGTGCTGGCCGCTCCCAGGTCTGCTCATCTTGATTGACTCTGCACCGGCGTCTACATGGTTTCCTTCCGTATCCGGTTGAACTCTTATAACTAAGATAACTAACAGCGATGTATGAGAACGGGCTGTGAATCAGCTTAGAACCACCTGAGATTTTGGTGACTTCCGAGAATCCGATGTATGCAAACTTCCGAGAACTTATATTCCACGCACTCCGGTGAATAGCCCTCTCTTGGAAGTCGGCTAGAGCCACCCATGGTGCTTGAAGATCACATACAGCGTCACCGAGACCATCAACATGAGCACCAGCGCAAACGGGTAGCCGTACATCCAGTGCAACTCCGGCATGTAGTCAAAGTTCATGCCGTAGACGGTCCCTATGAGCGTTGGAGCGAACAGGATCGCGGCCCAGGCACTGATCTTCTTCACCTGGTCGTTCTGGGCAATGCTCGCTTCTGTTAGGTTCTGTGTCTTCTCGTTCTGCGAGAGGCCCACCAATGTCAGGTTCACGCTAAGGATGTTCTGAAGCATCTGGCGGAAGCCATCGACTCGCTCGGTGATCCTCAACGCGTGATCCTGCACGACGTGCAGGTGCCTCTGCAACTCGGCATCCACCTCGGGGCCCTCAGCACCGCTGATAAGGCGATCGAGGATGGCGGGCAGCGGCTCGGTGGCCCTCTGGAACTCGATCACTTCGCGAGACAATTCGTATATGCGCCGCGAGACGCCCGCGTTGCCTGAGAAGACCTCGGACTCTATCTCATCTATATCGTTCTGCAGGCTCGCAACCACGGGAGCGTAGCCGTCAACCACCCGGTGGATAATCGTGTAGAGGATCGCTTCCGGTCCCCGCTTGAGCAGCTCCGGCTTACCCTCCAAGTGCTCCCGCACCGCAGCCAAGGCCGCGGGCTCGCCGCGCAATACCGTCACCACGAAGTTCTCCCCCACGAAGGTGTCGACCTCACCGAACTCCACCGTCTCGGTCTCATCGAGGTAGCGAGCGGCCTTCAAGACCAGAAAAAGGGTGCCCTCGTAGCGCTCCAGCTTGGTGCGCAGCGGGGTTTTGATGGGGTCCTCTATGGCCAAAGGATGCAACCCGAAGTCCCTGGCCACGGAGCCGAACTCTTCTTCGGTGGGCTTGTAGAGTGCGATCCAAGCCACCCCTCGTCGCTGGCGAATGGCTTCGAATGTCTCCTGCAACGACCCAGGCTCCTCGGTCCTGTGTCCGTCAACATAGATGGCGTTGTTTATGATCATGGGCTCATCATACGCTTGTCCAAGTGCAGTAAGGAACCTAGAAATTTTGGCAAGAGAACGGGTGCAGATATTCTATTGAACTTCCTAGAACTCCGTACACGCGAAGTTCGCAGAATCCATATTCCACGCACTCCGGTGAATAGGGGCAAGGAGAAGGGGCGGAGCCCCATAAGACTCGCCCCTTCCCCCACTCTCGCTCCCTTTCGGCGGTGGGGTTAGTTCCTATCCATTCTAGAGAACCCCTGGCTGCAGGCCTTCGAAGAAGCTCGGCGGGATGGACGCGAAGAATTCTTCCTCTTGCTGCTTGACCTCCTCACGAGAACCGTGGACGATACGCACCCTCTCGCAGTCGGCTGAGACCAAGTCTTCGGTGTCGGCGAGCACCCGGTCGAAGCCGCCACCGCATGTAACGATGTCCTTGGCCGCAGGCGCGTTATCGACGAGGAGTACATCGTTGCCGTCTCCGCCAGAGACCTTGTCTAGTGAGAATTCGCGCGTCGGGCCGTCGATTAGAAAGTCGTTACCCGCGTCACCCAACACGTTGTCGAAGCCTCTGCCACCGACGACTATATCGTTGCCGGGACCACCAAGAAGGATCTTGTCGCCTCTGCGCCACACCCCTCGAGGGGCATCTGCAACAACATCCTTGCCCGGCCCGCCCACCAGGGTGTCTCGGCCATTCAGGGCGTAGAGATCGTCGTTGCCACCTTTACCCAGGAGGTTATCGTCCCCATTAGTCCCCCTCAAAGTGTCAGGACCATCGGTGCCAATCTTGTTCACCGCCAGTGCAACCCCACTTGCCACCAACACCGTCAGAGCCATGGTTGCCAACAACACTATGGTGCGTCTCATAAGGCGAGCCGCCTTCCTTCAGGGGGGCGGCGTGAGGTGTCTAGTAAGGCTGGACTCACAGCGTCCCCTTTTCAGTAACATGCGTAGCATACTCCCGTATGGGGGCAGGCATATCACTCAAATAGGCTATCTTTGGTGTTACTTGGGCGTTGCTTGCGGGTAGCGAACTTCCTAGAACTCCGTACACGCGAAGTTCGCAGAATCCATATTCCACGCACTCCGGTGAATAAGGGCCATAAACGGGGCGAAGACAGGGAGCACAGCCTCGTTGACTCAAGCTCGGCATGTGCCCATAATGCCAAGAGAGCGACGGGCGTTAGGCCACCGAGGGAGAGGAGGAACCGGGGATGGCTCCTACACAAGAAGAAGGGGAGCACACCTTAGACAATCTGAGCCGGATGCTGGCCGACGAGTCAGTGTCGCGCGCTCGGGCGCTGCGGCTGCTGGGCGCTGCGTTGGTAGGTGGCTTGCTGGCCTCCATCCCGGGCGGGGCGAAAGCGAGAACGGTGAACTGCGAGCCTTTCAGGCCGCAACAGTGCGGCCGGGGATGCTGCTCCGAAACAGATGTATGCTGCGGCAAAGGTGGGAAGGCGTTCTGCTGCCCGCCGGGCACCACCTGCTGCCAGGGCGAGGGGACAACAATCTGCTGCCCGCAGGGCTCCATATGCTGTCGTTTTGGGGGCGGAACCACTACCTGCGATACGCCCGATTTTTGCGAGCAGGGCGGAGGACGTCCCCGCTAAGGGCATTCCTAAAGAGGCGTAGCAGAGAGAGAGGGTAGGTTCTCCTTATGCTCTGGAAGGGTACCTCGCTGCTCTAGTCGCCTAGGCTAGGTAGGCAGGGCGGCTGTGGCGGGGCATCACCCTCACATTGCGGGTAGAGGAGGCGTACGGCACGCTGAGTTCCGAGAACGCCGCCGCTAAGGGGAACTTCCGAGAATGACCAAAAGGTGAAGTTCGCAGAAACCTTATTCCACGCACTCTGGTGAATAGGGCCCTTTGCTGGTGCGTGTACGTAGCGCGTTAGGTGCGTTTGCGGCAGACCACGATGATGCTCGGGCTAGCCGCGGTCAAGGGCTCGCCGTCCCAGTCGCCGTAGCGCCGCGCGATGGTGAAGCCGTTGTGGTGCAGCAGCGCCGCGAGCTCCTGCGGGAAGGTGTAGCGCAACGCGATGCGCGTGGTCTTCGTGCGCTCCTGCGCGCCCCCCTCGTGCCAGCTCTGGTATGAAGTCCAATGCAGGACCTGGGCGACGTGGTCGTAGGTGCAGCTCCTCGACTCGCGCACCTCACGACCGTGGGCGTCGGTGTGGGGCGGCAGCGCCTCCTCCGCGCGAGTCTCCAGGTAGACAAACAGGCCGTCTGGGTCCTCGTCCCGGCCCTCACTGGTGCGCCAGTGCGGGTTGCGCGTCTCGAAGGCGAAGAGCCCCTCGTCGTGGAGGTGGGCGCGCACACGCCCTAGCAAAGCCTCCTGGTCGGCGTTCGTCAAGAAGGCCTGGAAGGCGTTGCCGGTCAAGAAGATCAGCCGGAACCGCTCGCTGTCGAGGTCGAACCGGCGCGCGTCGTCCTCGACCCAGCGTACGGACAGGCCGGCGGCCTCTGCTTTAAAGCGCGCCCGGTCTAGCATGGCGGGGACGACGTCCAGGCCGGTCACGGCGAACCCTTGGCGCGCGATGGGTATGGCGACCCGGCCCGTGCCGCAGGCGATCTCGAGCACCGGGCCGCCGGCCTCCCACGCAAGCGCCGAGTAGAACGCGACGCCCGTGTCGCTGCTGTAACGCCAGTCGTAGTCGACCGGATCGGCGTACTCCTCGAGGTTGTCGTGGTCTATCAACTGCCGTCCTCCGAACGTTGCCATGAAGCGCAAGGCTTTCTAAAGGGTTGCCGCCGCCGTGCTCCCTACAGCCGACCACCGTAGCACGGCGCGTCCGGATCCCGCCAGCACGAGCCACCCACGGGTCGCGGGCACAAGACGAGTGTGGATCGGATCACCCAGAGTTCGGGAGGGCTCGACATCGCCGAAGCACAACGCGCTCGGCCAACTTCCTAGAACTGCGTCAACGCGAAGTTCACGAGGATAGCTCATCCCCCTCATAGCCTCGTCCCGATGCCCTAAGCCCTCTCTCGGCAATGAGCATCCCTTCGACGGTCCTGGCCCTATCGGGCTAAGCTGAACTTCGCCCTAACGGAGTTCTAGGAAGTTCGTTAGGTAAATTTTCTCGGAAGTCCACGGTAGCAATCTCCAACGCTTTACCCCGGTCCTATTCAAGATTCATGGCGGATTCATCGCCCCTTGGTAATAAGGCGGAGATGAGAGAGAGCAAGTGAAGGAGGATGACCAATGAGAAGGGCAGCTTCGTTGGCGGTTGTGGGGGCCGTGCTCCTCGTGGCCTTCGCGGGAGTAGCCTTGGCAGCGGTGATCACCTGCACCGGCGGGCGCTGCGAGGGTACCAAACAAGCCGACCAGATCACCGGCACAGAGGTGCGCGACCGTATCTTCGCCCTGGCCGGCTTCGACGAAGTGTTGGCCAGGGCCGGCGAGGACGAGCTCAACGGCCAAAACGGCGGCGACGGCTTGGCCGGTGGTAACAACAACGACACTTACTTCGGCGGTAACGGCAGCGACTTGCTCACCGAGTTCACCGGCGATACCACCGTTTCGGGCCGCGACGTCATGAACGGCGGTAGTGATGGCGACTTCATAGAAGGCAACACAGGCCCCGACATCCTCAGGGGCCAGGAAGGCGACGACAGCGCGGGCGGACAGGGTAACCCGCAGTCAACTAGCATGTTTGGTGACGAGGGCAACGACGATCTCTTCGGCGGTCCCGGCGAAGACGGCATGGCAGGCGAAGAGGGTACCGACGAGCACTACGGCGAAGATAACGGCGACTTCATCGATGCTGCCGCCAACGAAGCGCCTGGGGCGACTGATGCGCCCGACCTGGTGGACTGCGGGAGCGGCTTCGACACGGCGCTGGTGCTCCCCAATGACACCGTGCGCAGCAACTGCGAGGACGTCACTGACGTGTCGACCATTGCCCGCGTGGGGGATCCTGGGACGACCGATGACGAAGGGCAGCAACGGCAGAAGGAACTCTTCCTGCAAAGTAGCGGCGGCACACCACAGCCGGCAGCCGCACCATAGCCGCTACCCTAGCGAAAGTCGCTAACGTAGAGAGGGTCGGGGCTGCTAAGAGCCCCGACCCTCTCTTCTCCTTGCCCTTATTCACCGGAGTGCGTGGAAGGCCCAATTCTACGCACTTGGGTGAATAAGGGCAGCTAACGCTTTCCTGAGAGCGCCAAAGCTCGCCTGCTGGCATCATACGCCTTCAGCTGTGAGCGCATCGAATAAGGGGGCGAGAACCGATGAGCATCTTTCCTACCAAGATCCTCCTGGCCACCGACGGCTCTAAGGAGGCGGAGCTGGCCTTCGCCTCGGCCGCCGACTTGTCCGAGAAAACAGCCTCGGAGCTGCACGTCGTCTATGTGGGGCACATGCCCCTCGTATCCTACGAGTCCCCGGGCGCTACATCCCTTGACCCGGATCTCCAGAGAAGGATGCACGAGGGTGCCGAGCAAGAGGCTAGAACGATGCTTGAGGAGCAGGTGCGGCGGGTAGGGCAGCCCGGCGGCGAGGTAGCGGAGATACACGCGAGGCTTGGCAGGCCCGATGCGGAGATCGTGGGACTGGCTGATGAGCTCGGCGTGGGACTCATCGTTGTGGGAAGCCGGGGCCTTGGGCCCTTGAGGAGGGCGTTGATGGGCAGCGTCTCCGATTCTGTGGTCCGCCACGCCCACTGCCCGGTGCTGGTGGTGCGTGAGTAGGTAAGGGGCGAAAGGCTTGGAGGTTGCGCTCGGACGCCTGATGTGACCGCATGGATGCGAACTTCTCAGCACTTCGTTGGGGCGAAGTTCGCAGAAAATCTATTCCACGCACTCTGGTGAATAAGGGGCTACAAGTCTGCCTGCGCGCCTTTCGGTGACGCCTCGGTACGCAACCACAGCGAGACGTGTGCGGGTTGCATGGTCTCCCTTACCACTCCTAGCAGGTCGTCACTTAATGCGTCTAGGTCTGTTTCGTCGCGCAGCTGGGCAGAGAAAGCTTCCAGCGTCTTTCTGGCGTCGTACTTGCTGCGGTAGAAGCGCCTGTCTATAAACCCCTGTATGCGCCGCCTCAAGGGAGTAAACAACGCCGCTATCAGGAGGGTGGAGGCAACGACCGCGAGGGTGGACTGCTGGCCGGTGAGTAAGACGAAGAGCCGCTGCAGCACCACGATGACGCCGAAGTAGAGGGCGATCAGCGTGGCCGTCAGAGAACCGTAGACGAGGGTACGGTTGATGATCCGGTCTATGTCGTAGAGGCGGTAGCGCAGGATGGCAAAGCCGATGGCGACAGGGACGCCCAGGCCACTAACTACCCCAAGGAAATTGCCAACCCACACAGCCCAAGACCCCTCTACCCGCGCAACGTAGGAGACGCTGATTTGGAAGGTCGGACCGACAAAGAATATCGCTCCGGCGTAGAGCAGCCACTTGATCTGCTGTCGCTCGACTCCCCGCGCACCGCGCCGCCCTACCACCACTGATGCCGCCGCGACCAGCCCGAGAAGCATTACAGAAAGCTGGACTGGGGAGGGAGGCGCGTCGGGTCTGACATCGGGCGAGATTATCGACGACCATATCACCGCAACCGAGATCATGGCCACGCTCACCCACGCAAAGGGTCGCCAGCGACTGCTAGGCAGCCGACCAGTGGGGAATAGTAGAAGCAAGAACACAAGGAGCCCGACGAACAACATCCACAACCAACTTTGGAGCCATAGCATCGCTTGACTACCCGGGAGCGCCTCAGAGCGCGCCAGCACGGCGTAGACGGCGTACTCGCCGGCGAAGTGGTCCACCGCCGCGATAAAGCCTATCGCACAGCAGATCCAACCTATGGGTTGGTTGGGGAGGCGGGAGGCGATGATAGCCCCGATCACTGAATAGCCCATCGCGGTTACCGTCAAGAAGAGCCAGAAGAAGTAGATAGGGGTATCCAGCCGCAGGATGAGGGCCATAAGGATGAAGCCGAGGGCTGTGAGAGCTAGAGAGAGCGCACACACAGCCCATGCGAGCCAGGAGGCAGCGCGGCGGCTTATACCACCTACTCCTAGCCCCTGTTCGCTTGCCCCTTCTGTCACGACAGCACCCCTCCCGAAAACACCTCTTCTAGGCACTTCGATGAGACTGGAGGGAGGGTACGTACCCTCCCTCCACTAGGACTAGTCCGCGGCCTGCTAACCGAGGATCTCGCATCCGTACTGGCGGACAATGGCTCCCATCTGCTCCATCTCTGCCTCACTAGGCGGGCCTTCTGGTGGGGGCGGCAGGGTGAGCTCCTTGGCCGGCTCGCTCGTGGCGTAGATGAGCTCCTCGAAGCCCGGGGGCGACAATAGAAACAACATCCTGGCGGGCCCCGAGTCGACGGTGTAGCGGTGAGGGACGTCTTTGGGACCAAAGAGATACGAACCTGGAGAAGCCTTTATAGTCTCCTCGCCGATCTGGAACGTCAGCTCCCCTTCGAGGATCCAGAAAGCCTCGTCCTCGCGATGGTGGACGTGCAGCGGCGCCTCCACACCATCCGGTTCGAGCACCTCGACGAGCGTGTAGCGTCCGTCCGTTTCTTTGCCCGTAGCCTTTATGGTGGCCAGGGTGATGCCCAGCCACCACCACGTCGCTCCTTCACCTTCCTCGAGCCCGAAGGTTCTTGCGACACCACCATCTTCGTCGCTCATCGACTCCTCCTTTCCCTTGGCCCGACCGGGCCTACTCCCACTCGGGCCTTTGACAAAGTACCCCTTGTTGTTTCACTGATCACGTTGTGGGCGCTCAATCCAACACAGAAGCACCTCGCCCATGGTCTTCGCTGCCTGCTCCTTCGGGATGTCCCGATCCAGGAATGACTTGAAGGTGGAGAAGTCGAGGAGCGCGCTCACAGCCTGCACCGTGCGCTCGTCTGGTCCCGCAGAAACAAGGGCCTCGCGCACGAGCCCCGCGATGATGGACCGCATGTACGCCTCCCACTCCACGACTGCGGGAAGCTGGCGCTCCTGGAAGTCCGTCTCGATGTAAGGAGCTCCCCGCTCATAGAAGTCGAAGAGCTCGGAGATCAAGCGTCCAAGACGCTCCTCCGTCGAGTCGGCCCCGGCAAAGATACGGGGAGCATCCTCCAGAGAAGGGGGCCCGGTGATAGCGTACATCAGCTCTCCGCAGGCCGGCACCAGCTCATCGAGCGAAGGGAAGTGCTTATACACCGTCCCCACCGAAACGTCGGCGCGGTGGGCGATGTCCTGCCAGGAGGTGCCGAAAATGCCCTTCTCGGCGTGTAGCGCGAGGGTGGCCTCGACGATGCGCTGCCGAGTCTCCTGCACGGCCGCCTTGCGCTTGTCCATGGTGTACTTGCGAGGAGTCAACGCTCTCTTCTATTAAATAAATAACTCATACATTCAATATCTCATATCAGCGACAGGAATGTCAAGGGGTCCGTGGAAAATACTTGCCCCTTCCGAACGGGCCGCTTAGGGTTCTGCCTTCTCGGCTTGGCAGAACGACCTAATCACGCCCCGAGATCCCCCACACCCGAACTTCTGCGAACTTCGTATTGACGGAGTTCGCAGAATTCATATTCCACGCACTCCGGTGAATAACACCCACGAGGTGTGCCTGCCCATAAGATTCATTGCCGATTCATCGGCGCTCGTCGTTGAAAGGCATCACCGGGGTCAGGTCTCGTTATGATAATGAGACCTGACCCGTTTTCTTCCACGTCTATTGAGGCTCGAGTGAGCCTTAATACCGTAGGTGGCCTCTATAGAAGAAGGTTCCTGATTCGACTTCGTCCTTGAAGTCAAGTCGCCCGGTGACACCCTCGAAAATACCTGTGCCGCTGCCCTCTACAATAGGATGCTGACAACGCCCAAAGATCTCTCCAACCAGGTTGGGGCAATCCTCGTACTTCGCCTCGAATTTGTAAGTCGTTCTGAACGTGCCTACCTCTCCGTTTTACTCGCCAACGAAGAGCTCGGTCCCCGTCTCTCGGTAGGTTCCGCTGGGCGAGCAATCGGCGGTCTCGACGAATGTGTACAGACAACCTTCCAAGTCCCCAACCATGTCGAGGGCATAGTCGTCGCCCACACCTTCAGGGTCGACACACTCACCCGGTTCTTCGAAAAAGGCGACCCCCGATATCTGCGTGGCTCCTTCTGCGAGCGCCGGGGACGGAGCCGTCAAAACAACACCAATAAGCGCCACTGCTGCCAGAGTAGTGAGCGTCAAGATCGTCAATCGTCGTTTCATGCTTCTTACCTCCTGTTCAGTGATCTGCAACAGAAACACAGTCCCCCTGGAGCCAGGACAATGCTCATCCTGACGTGCATCGTGCGCCTCCTTCCTCCCGCTCCCCTGGAGCGGAACCATCGCTTACCAAGCGTAGCTAATCCAGGTGCCTTCCTCCTCTTAGCCTCCTCCAATGCTGGCGTGTAGCTCCGGTCTAGAAGGAGGGCTGGTAGCGCCCCTGCGCCTTCACGCGGGGTCCTCCTGTCAAGTAACGTGTGCAGCATACACGCGTGAGCAGGGCGGGCGCATCACTCAATTGCAGTATTTATTACAACTTTCTTTGCGAACTTCGGGGAAAGCCGTACATCCGAAGTTCGCAGAATCTACCCTACAGTATCAGTTATGCAGAATGGCCCGCGAAACGCTGCTCGGACGGGCGGATCGAGGGCGAAAGCACCAAAAAGAGGCTCACAGAGCGGGACAAGAGGCGTCAATGTCTGGGCGGCTGAGCAGGTCAGAGCTAAGTGATGCTGTAGGGATCTATCAGCGTGTTGAAAAAGTCGGCGTTGGGCTGATAGCGACCACAAATCAGGCTCGAAATGCCCCAAATACCAGTGTGTTTGGTGGCTGAGCCGGGGCGCCAGCGAGCACCAAGTGGGTTTTTCAACACGCTGATATATTCCACGCACTCCGGTGAATAAGCCTCCGTAGCCCATCCGAAACGACGTCGTGCCATCTGCGCTCCCTTGCGACGAACCAGTGTTTTGATACAATAAGTACAGGCACCTCGATGGAACGCCGACGGGAAAGGAGTGTGTCGCGATGAGCATCTTCCCCACCAAGATCCTGCTAGCCACCGACGGTTCTAGGGAAGCACAGCTGGCCGCGACCACCGCCACCGACCTTGCCAGCTCCACGAACTCGGAGTTGCACCTCCTCTGCGTAGCGCCCGGAAATCCCGATCCCGTTTACCACATACACGAAGGCAGCCTGCGCTACGAAACCTACCAACAAGCGCTTGAAGCGGTAAAGGCAGAAGCCCAGGAGGTGCTCGACGAGCAGGTGCGAAAGGTCCGAGAGGCGGGAGGCAGCGTCAAAGAAGCCCATTTTAAGATCGGAGAACGCCGAGATCAGGCCATCATCCACTTGGCCGAGGAGCTGGGCGCCGGGCTCATAGTGATGGGGAGCCGGGGCTTGGGCGGTGTGAGACGGGCACTGATTGGCAGCGTCTCCGACTCGGTAGTGCGCCACGCCCACTGCCCCGTGATGATCGTGCGTCCGGAGAAGCAACGGGCAGGGTAAGGTTGAGTTCTCCTCCTTCGGGACTCTAGCCCTTCTCGTTCTCTATTCACCCGAGTACGTAGAAGGGGGATTCTCCGAAGTTCGCCTTCAGACGATGCCTATCGGGCGCAGCACAGTCCCGGCAGCCGTGCCCTTGATCTTGTTGACCCCGAGGATGTAGGCAAACTTGTAGACCTGATCTTCTGCTAGGGCCTCCTGATTATGGTACTCGAGGATGTGAACGCCCTGCCGCGCCAGCAGGTAGATGTGAACGGGGTTGAAGCTGGTCCCATCCTCGAGTTGCTCTTCAGGCGGGAGCACCTCTATGCCTGAGGTGTCGGTGCCGATGGCCAGGGCGCCCTTCTGCTCGACGAGCCACTTGGCCCCAGAGACTGTTAGTCCTGCTGTGTCGGGCTTGGCAACCTCGTCGTTGTTGGCACCCACGCCGCTGCCGTCGAGCCACACACCGCCCGTCCCGGTGCGCACGAGGACGACGTCGAGAGGGTCTATGTCCACGCCCTGTTCGTCGAGGGCCTTCTGGAGCTGATCCGGTCCAATCGCGAAGCTCTCGGGCAGCGGGTCCTGTCCCTCGCTGGCGGCCACGTCGATCATGGTGGCCGGGGCAACTATCGGGGGGATGGTGTCGGCGCCGAGCTTCAGGAGCCCGAAGTCGCTCTGGATGTCCTCTGAACGGTAGCCGTTGTAGGTGTGAGGGGGATCCCCTCGTAGATGTGGCCCAAAGCGTCGATCTGGGTGGCGACGTTGTCGCTTATGAACAGGGCGTTGCTCGCCCACGTGGTGTCCAGCGAGTTATCTTCCTCCACGAAGGCCAGCTCCTTATCTCCAGGATGGAGGAGCAAGCCCTCCGGAGTGCGGAAGGACATGATCTCGCCTGAGCTGTGCCCTACGAACTTGTAGCTGCGACGGTCGTAGGCGAGGCCGAGATCGTAGACGTTGCCTTCCTTTACCTTCGAGAGCGCCTTGAGAGTCAGCTTGGGGCTCAGTTCGTTGAGGTTGCCGAGCTCGTCGTCCTCTCCCCAGACCCAACCCCAACCTTTGCCCTTTTCCCACTTCTCAGGCGTCACCTCAGGCGGCGAGTCCTGGGCTACAACGCTCTTCTGTGTCCTGGGTACTCCCAGCAAGCCCACCGCAGCTGCGGCCGTCAGCCCGAAGGCTGCGGCTTTCGCCAGGAATCCCCGGCGCGTCAGGTAACCGTTCCTAAAATCGGCGACCAACTGCTGGATGCCATCATCGTGATTAGGTGGGCTCATAGGTAGCTCCTTTCTCTTGCTCTGCCTACGGTACATGAACCTCCCTCCTCTCAAAGTAAGAGTAGGGGCCCGAGATCGTCCGTTGGCGCCTCTTCCCCATCACAACGGTAGCAGAACGTCCACCTCCGTGTCTCCAACCCTATCCCCTACGAAAAGACAGCGCGACCCTCATATTCATCCGAGTGCGTGGAAGGTAAATTCTCGGAACTAAGCCTCCGAACCTCCGTCGGGCTCGTCGATGGCGAGGATGTACCTGCCGGCAAGACTGTCGGGATCCGCGGCGGGATCGTTGACCCGCCTGGTCCGGTACGAGGGGCGATCTTTAGCCCAACCCCCTTCGTCTTCGTAGACATCCAAGTAGAGCACCGGTTCGTACGTCCGATCCTCCACATGGAAAGGGCTGTCAAGCATCAGCATGGCTCCGAGAATCGCCCGATCGATGCTCTGGCGGATCATGTCGAGCACCATCGCTTTATCGTCTTCTTCGAGGGACCGAAACCACTTATGGCGGGCGATGTCGGAAGGATCGGGGGCTTGGCCGGGTGGTCCATCTTCGAGAACCTGGCGTAGACCGTCTACTAGCCCCTCTCTCTGCCGACGGACGATCATATCGACCAACAGGTCGGCCGGATCGCTGGAGTATGGTCTTTCGTTCATGCTCTTGCCGCCCGTTCTACTTACAGATCCTGCCCGGCAAGGATACCTTCCACTTCTCGGGGCATACAAGAGCAAGCTATGCACCGGACTGCGTGGAAGTAGGATTCTGCGAACTTCGCAAAGAGAGTTGTAATAAATACTGCATTTGAGTGATCCGCTGCTTTACCTCACGGGCGTAAGCTACAGCCGTAGCGTAGAGGATGTAGCCGAAGGAAAGGAAGCAGCGATGAGCGAAGAGCAAGGCGAACCAACGTCGCGGACGAGGAACTACTCGCCCACGATTCGGCCGCTCGCCGTTA
The DNA here is from genome assembly GCA_963849745.1 of uncultured Rubrobacteraceae bacterium. Taxonomy (GTDB): domain Bacteria; phylum Actinomycetota; class Rubrobacteria; order Rubrobacterales; family Rubrobacteraceae; genus Rubrobacter_D. Next base: position 18,869 of record CAWKIM010000005.1, read on the forward strand.
TTACGATAGTGTTCTGGGCGAGCGTGACGCTGATGGCGGTGCTGACGATACTCTCCTGGGCTGCCCCTGGACTGCGGGATGTATGGACCTTCAACCTCTTGGCTGGCACGTGCGCGGCATTAGCGATGGTTACTTCGGCGTTCTTGTTTTGGCGAGAGCGACGCATCAACCGCCAACAGATGCGCGCCACTCGTCGGGAGAGTCGCGACATCCCCAGGGAAGACGACAACGAGTGGACTCCTAAGGAGGTGCTCTACGCAACAGCCTTGGGCCTCTCCTTCCTCCTCGCGTGGTACCTGGTGCCAAACGTGCTCTTGAGCTATTGAGTAGATCAGGAGCTTTAGAGGAGGGTGTAATTCGGTGCAGGAGCAAGCCACAACGCTGACATAAGCGGGCCTATTCACCGGAGTGCGTGGAAGGCGAATTCTTCTAAGTTCGTATGCAGCATCCTGTATAGAGAGACTAGGGTACAGCCCATTACTTGCTCGGTCTGGTCCTACAGACAGAGTCTGCCTACGACATCTTGGGGGGACGTATAAAGATGCGCTGGCGTGGATATATCGCGTTATCTTACCCCTTAATACATTGGTACATGCCGTGACATGATTCGTAGCCCACTACAGCAGTTCTACAGTAGTTTCACAGTAGACGAGGTTAACCCCGGCGAACACCAGCGACGACTATAGGGCGTAGATAAGCGGATTCCTAACCCCGGCTAACCCCGGTAAACACTCCGGTTCGGTTTCCTAAACCGCGAGTCGGAGGTTCGAATCCTTCCAGGCGCGCTTCCAAATCGCCTGCAAAACGAGGGAAAACACAGAGCTCCGGTCCGGCTCTGCGGTTCTTTTGACACCACTCTGACACCACCGCGGATGGCATCTATCCGAGCGCGGCGTCCATCGCGCGTCCCCCATGTCGGGCAGCAAGTGGCTGTAGACGTTCAGGGTGAAGCTTATGTCGGCGTGACGCCTCTCTCATGGGGTCGGAGCTTTCAGTCTACTCGGCTCCGGCCCTTCGCTTTGCCCCGCCCCAACACCCGTGAGCGTCTCCAACGCTCCTGCGCTCGACCCAAATCAAAAAATAGGTGATTCCACCTACGCCCGAGCCCCTCTTGCTAACGGCTGGCTAACGCCTGCCACCCAAGATGGTTACGCAAGACAGGCGAACCGCAGAAGAGAGGAGGAGATGAGCGGCGTAACACCGAGGAGGAGTACCACGGTCGGGGGAAACACTAAGTGAAAGGAGCCGGACACATGGCATCGCACTTCTACAAGGCTCCTATAGATCCTCCCGGATATCCCGGTTACGGATACGGAGATCACTTGTACACCACCACGGAAGAGGAACGCGACGACGCCGAAGCCCGCTGGGGCTACGAGTACGAGCGCATCGCGGGATGGGTATACCCGGCGGACGCGAGCGGGACTGGAAGGAACAACCTCTACAGGTTCACAAGCGACAAGATACCCTGCGGAGATCATTTCTATACCGTCGATTACAACCTCGACAAAAGGGATGCCGAAAAGGCAGGGTACTGGGAGGATTGGTTCTCTCCGCAGTGCAAGGTCATGCCCGCGGTCCTGCCCCCCGTCGACACCGGTTTGAGGATAATGTACCGGTTGTACAACCCCTGGAACGGCGATCACTTCTACAGCTGGGTTGGAGATGAAATCAAGGACGCTATCGACAACCACGGCTACGTACACGACAACGTGTCCCCAGTCAGCGGGACCGTAACGGAGAAGCAAGCCTTTGGTGTGTATAGGGATCAATCAAACAAACCAGGTTTAGTCCCGTTATACCGATTGGTGAGAACCAAAAAGTGGTAATCAGATTGGAGGCGGGCGTCGTGCACCCTAATCGTTGGGGTGCACGACGCCTCTGAACACCTCACGACCTACGGCATCGTTACGAGGTAGAGACGCCAGCGCTCCGACAAGGTTTGCGGCTGCCCGGAAGGCAAGATCCGCTGCAAGGACAGGTGCGTAAACCTTAAGAGAAACGAGCGCCACTGCGGAAGCTGCTTCAACCGATGTGCAGAGGGAAAGCAGTGCGTGGACGGTGTGTGCCAAGGCGGCGGTTGCCAGAGTGAGACCCAACCCGAATTATTCATGAACTGCCTCGAAGGCCAGCGAAAGGTCGTGCCATAAGGGTTGTCCGGGATGCCCCGTGGCCAGATGTAGACGGACCTTCGTCATAAGCTCCCTGACCCTCCCGCCGATCTTGATCAGGGTAAGCCTCAAAATGTCCAGCTGCATCCTCCTGTGCCCCCCGCTCTCGATGAGCTTCCTCCTCAAAGCGTCCATCAGCCAGTAGGCCGCCGCGTGCAACAACAGCCTGAACTGGTTGGCCACGAACCGATGGCAGCTCAGACGGTCGGCCTTTACGTGCACCTTGAAGTCCTTGATCCAGTTCTCGCTCTCCCCGCGCTTGGCGTAGAACCCGTAAAGCTCTTCGGGGGCGTCGCGCTTGGTCGTGACGACGAAACGCCTGTTGGTTCCCTGCTCCATCGCTTCGGCCTTGTAGACGACCCTGCGCTCTCGCTCCCAACTCGCCGCTCCGTAGAGGGCCTCGCCGAAGAGGGTAGCCTTCTTATCCGTCCTTTCGTGCTCTTGGGTGGCTTCTTCTAGCAGATCGTGGGCCATCTCCTTGAGGCGCTCGTTGGTGATCAGCGCGATGGTGTAGCTTATGCCCTCGCGCTCGCAGTAGTCGTAGAGGGCAGGAACGGCGAAGCCTGCGTCGGCCCTTATCTCTATTGCTACCCCGGGCCATCTCTGCCTCAGGCGACCCACGATGCGCCTCAAGACGGCCACACAGGAGCGGGAGGAGTGGGTGTTGCCCGCTCTCAAAAGCGTCGTGATCAGGTGCCCGCTGTGGCCGTCGAAGACGAGCAGCGGATGGTAGATGTGCTGTCGGTAGTAGCCGTGGTAGTAGCTCCCTTCCTGCTCGCCGTGGGTGGGGTCGTCCGTCGAGTCGAAATCCAGAAGCACCCGCCGCGGAGCGCCGTCCTTCTCCCGTTGGCTCAGGTAGAGGTCGAAGAGGATTTCGGCTATTTGGTAGCACGAGCGCATGCTCGCGGCGTTCTCCAGGCGGCAGATGGTGGGCTGGCTGGCCAGATCGGGGCCGCCCTCGGGCAGAGAACCGCAGACCATCTTGAGCAGGGGGTCTCGGCGGAGGGCGTCGGCGTCGTTCTGGTCCTCGTAGCCGCAAGCTATCTGGAAGACGCGTTGCTTGATGAGGGAAGCGAGCGAATGGCGTCCCTTCCTCTTGCGCCACTCCGGCACATGCTCGGAGATCCTCTCGCACAAGCCCAACTCTTCGTCCATCTCGGAGAGCCACACGAGTCCGCCGTCGGAGGTTAAGCGCCCCCCGTCGAAGGCGGCTTCGAGGGCGAGAGCCGTCTGGGTGTCAAAACGCATCGGTTGTGTGGCACAATCCTGCATGAGGGAGCCTCCTCCTTTGGTCAGTCTTAGAGCAACTAGACCGTATACAGGATTAGGCTCCCCTTCTTCAACTACCTTCGTGAATTATTCGGGAAGAGTGCGGCGCAATGGTCTGCCAGGCAGGAGAGACCTGCGTGAACGGTCAGTGCGTAGCTGGGACGTGCACTCAGCTGGGCACTCCGTGTGGTACCTGTACGGGGCAAGGTGGTAGCTCAGAATTTTGCGTTTGCGAGCGCTCTGCTGATGGTGCCGGTAGATTCTGCCGCGGCCCACTCGTCACATGTGCATCCTGCTGCGATGAGTGTGGTGTTATTAATGGGGTAAACCTCTCCGTGTGCGTCCAGTCGGGGAACCCTCCTGGAGGAGGTTGTGAGTTCTACTGCACGTCTCCTTGCTACGGGCCGGATGGGATGACTTGCGGCTTCGTGTAAAGTTCACCAACCTGGCTAAGAGGGCCGGGGCATAGAGCAGCCCCGACCCTCTCCTTCTCGCCTTATTCACCAGAGTGCGTGGAAGAATTACCGTGATCTGCAACGCCACACCGCTCATAGGATCTCACCTTGTACCCGAGGAGGAACGGTTTCCAATACATCACTTGCGCCCGAGTGCATCTTCACAGAGGGTTGCATAGCCTTGGTCTGCCCATGAGCGTCTTAGGCCCGTGGCTGCGAGGGGTCGGAGGGCTCGGTCCTCGCGTAGCGCTGATGCAGCTCGACGGGTGCCGAACGGGCCGCTCGGCGGCGCCGGACACGGATGTTCAGTAACTCCACGAAGACCGAGAAACCCATCGCGAAGTAGATGTAGCCCTTGGGGATGTGCTGGTCGAAGCCTTCGAGCAGGAGGGCCAAGCCGATCAGCAACAGGAAGCTCAGGGCGAGCATCTTCAGGGTGGGGTGGCGGTTGACGAGACCCGAGACGGCCTCCGCAGAGAACAGCATCACCACTATGGCCACCGTGACGGCGGCGATCATGACCGAGACCTGATCCACCATGCCGACGGCGGTGATCACCGAGTCGAGCGAGAAGACCAGGTCGAGGAGGATGATCTGGATCAGGACGCTGGCGAACGTCGCCTTGACCCTGGCGCTGCTGTGCCCCTCTTCGCCCTCGAGGTTCTCGTGGATCTCGTAGGTGCTCTTGCCAAGCAGGAAGAGCCCGCCGCCGATCAAGATCACGTCGCGCCCGGAGATCTCCTGCCCAAGGACCGTAAACAGCGGCGCGGTGAGCCCGATGACCCAGCTCAAAGAAAGTAGCAGGAGTATCCGCATGAGAAGCGCCATGCCTAGCCCCAGCCGGCGGGCGAGCGCCTGCCTGTGCTCGGGCAGCTTGTCCACGAGGATCGAAATGAACACGATGTTGTCTATGCCAAGGACGATCTCTAAAGCCAGCAACGTCGAGAAGGCGACCCAGACTTCGGGGCTAAGCAACAAATCCACGCGTGCCACCTCACTTTTCTGTTGTGGAAGTAGCGCAGGTGCCTCTCCATACGGGCCGCCGCTGCGCAACGCTCATGCAGACCTTTATGCCCCAAAGGACATCTGAAGAACCCCCGACCCTAATCCACCGGAGCGCGCCGAAAAGTCGATCTCTCCGAGATTCGCCTAACCTCCATCTCGCCGATGTAACCAAGAGGGGCTGACTTTGGGTTGCAGCCCAAATTGATCGTGTCTATAATATTCTTTATTAAAATGATAGAAAAAGTGGAGAATGTAAAATGTTTGTTGCACTAAGTGCACGGAACGGGAAGGAGAAGCAATGAGAAAGTTGCTTTGTGACCATCTGTGCGACTGTCACCGGGGCATAAGCGGAGCAAACGACGACGAGCTCTTCGGGGAGGTTCTCGCCCACTTGAGCCGGGATCACCCCTCGATGCCGTTCTCTGAGGAGCGCCTACGGGAGTTCGTCACCGTTAGGGCTTACGACCTCGAGTATGCGACGGTGTACGCGGATGGCGAGGGTCCTGACGAAGAGTTCGGTCCTGAACCTTACTGAACCTCTGCGATTCTCTCGGTAGCGGAAAGGACCTTATGATGCCGCAAGAGAAAGCACTGGTCGGTACCAAGGTAAAGGTGCGCGAGGACCATAGGGTCTCGGAGTTGCGAGGCACGGTGGGCAAGGTCGTGGGCAGCTACGGAGGAGAAGAGTTGATGGTCCTAAACGTGCACTTCCCGGACGGACGCTACCAGCTATTCTGGCCCGGGGATCTAGACGATGCCGCCTCGCCTGAGCCTTGGTGGCGTTGTGTACTCGGCAGAAGGAGGAGTTGAGTTCTTGAGACTCTCTTGACGTCCAGGATGACACCTCGCCTCCACTAAAGTCTCCACAGCAAGATGGAAGGTAGAGAAAGTGGTTCTCGAGTATTTATCTTGCTCTCGGAGGCATAACATAGATTCATCGTGCAATTACCGCTGGGGCCCGTGCCAGCGGGGTCAGGAGGAGAGCGTGGAGGATGAGCCCTTGCTCCCCAGGATCTACTACTCCCTGGACGAGTCCGACCCGGACATACTCCTACTGCGCCGCCAAGACGGCTCGTTCGTGGCCGCCTTCAGCGCTAGGGGGGCCACGAGGGAGGGTATCGCGGAGGCCGCCGAGGAAGACTACAGGAAGGTGATCGAGGCGAACGCGGAGTCCTTGGGTCTGCGAGGAGATGGCGACCGACAGAAGAGCGCCTAGAGCGGCCCGAGTGTTTACGCGATCGACGCCGATGCCGCTGCTCGTGAGCTTGGCTTGCGGGGGTATCCCTGCTGGTACGCGTGGACGAGGGGAGCCGGTTGTAGCGCCGGCAGATCAAGCGACGACCTTCCTGCCTGACTTGAAGCATCAGGACCGCTTCCTCAAGGCCCAAACGGAAGCGAGAGAGGCGAACTTACCCGACATTGCGCACGACGAGGTCTGCATGTTACTCTCCACGCACGATGTGAACTTTTCGTGGTGGGCAGGAGACCACGATGCATGGGAAGATCGCGTTCTTTAGCGTCATACTATTGCTCGTCGGGCTTGCGATCGATGTGTGCCTGTTGATGAAGACTAGTTGGGGCGACATCCGCAAAGCGTATGCGCAACAGAATTGCGACACGGTACAGACCTTCACCGGTAACGGCATCAAGGATACTCAGTCGTTCACGGTGACCAGCGATAAGTGGCGATTGCGCTACAGCTTCGAAAGCACTACTGAAGATCAACAGTCCGGGTCCTTCGAAATGACCGTTTACAAACCAGGTAATACCATTCCCGAGTCGATAATCACCCTGGAGAGGCCGGGTAGCGATACCTCATACGTGAACGCGGGAGCAGGCACCTACTACCTCAGCATAGGGTCAGCGAACGCAACTTGGACTGTCGACGTGGAAGAGTGTGATGCATCTGCGCCGCCCGGTACTCCGAATCCGGGCCCGGCGAGCGTGTCAGGATCTGCATCCACACCTGCGTCTACTCCCGAGCCGGGTTCTCAAAAGCCAAAGTCCAAACCTGAGCGAGACCTGTTCGAGTCTGGGGGTCCCACATCCGGTCCCCTGCCACTGATGCCGAACGGAGGGTGTCCGCAAGAATTCCCGGAGCAGCGAGCTAAAGCCTGCTACGCTCGTTAACAGGAACAGTATGACCCGCTGGCGCTTTACCTGCGCCGAGGGGCTAACCAGTGGGGTTTAGAGCGGTTCTCGGAAAGGCCCCTTCCGAAAACCTTAGGGAGGAGTGGGGAGGCGCCCGCCTTCGGCTCGCTTGGGGAGTAGGGCAGAGCGCTTTTCCCCTACTCCCTATCTCCCACTAGACCGAGGATCGGTCTCTTCGCAAAGTGCTTTAGGTCGGCGGCCGAAGCGTTCTGTGAGGCCGGCATGGAGGCGTGCGGTACCGATGCGGGACGAGATGCGATCGTTGTCCGTCGCCAATTCGGGGTAGTGCTCCTCGAGCATGTCCAGCCTCTGGGTAGTCCGATCTATGGCATCGTAAGCCCGGCGGAGCTTGTTCTCCCACTCCCGCTTCATAACGGTTCCGGGGGCCGCATCTGCCTCGTCGCGCATCTGGTGGAGCCGCTCGGCGAGCCGTACGTAGCCTTCGTAGTGCTCCAGGTATCTGTCGTAGCACTTCTGGAAGAACCTGGCAGGGGAGTTGTTCCAGCCGCGTCCCGGCACATCGTCGTCAGGGTGCGGCACCTGGACTCCAAGCCGCGGCGAAATTTCTTTGGACCGCGCCGGCGCCGGGTCCTCCTTTGGTGTCCTCCCCCGTCTCTCCTCTTCATCTTCTACTTCGGAGGAGCTGCCCGCATACGGCGTCACTCGGACGTGCCGGCCCGGCCCTTCAGGCCGCCGGTTGCCAGGGGATTCTTCGTCCTGCCGCCGTTCACGAGTATTTCCGACCATCTCGGGGACCTTCTCGCGCCGCTCCACTTCCCGCTCCCGGCTCTCCTCTGGAGCGTGGTTTTGTCGCTGCACGAGCTCGAGCAGTAACGCTTCCCTTTCGTGCAGGAGATCCAGGCGTCTCTCGGTCAGGTCGACGTAGCGGCGCGCGGTCTGCAAGAATAGGACTGCGATAGTGAGAATCGCTACACTTGTAGCAAGTACGGCCCCGATGCCGGCATACATCAACGTTGCGCTCATCCCTCTTGTCTCCCTCTCAACGCTGCCCGCTTCAGGGTCGAGGCTTGTGTCCAGAAGAACATTAAATCCTACAAGAGATAGAATAGCAACCGGTTTTGGCCGGAGCGCCCACTTCGAGAAATTTCGCGCCGACTCTGATCGCGTCTGAGCGTGACGCCAGAACCCTTCCGAAGCACTTTCGGTGGTCGCAGGGCCTCGCCGTGCCTGGTATAGAAGACGATGTCCCGGACCTCGTTCGCGAATAAGGTTACTATGTTCATATCTGACACTCTGAAAGGGGATCTACGATGGCCTACTTCGAAGGACAGCTCAAGCGCGCCAGTACGGAAGCCGGAGAGGAGCACACGGGCTATGTTCTGGAGACGGAGATAGATATGTCGGCCGTACAGGATGCCGACGAGCTAGTCGGGGACCAGATAGCCGTAACCGGGGACGTGGAGATCGTAGACTTCCCCGAGAGGGGTAAGATCCTGGTCTTCAGGGCCACCACGGTTGCGATTCTGGAAGAAGATGAAGAAGACGAGGAGATGCCTACCGGCTGAAGCCTGTGCGAAAGGACTGATCTTCCGCATTGAAAGGACTCAGGCTGCAGGATCTAGACTCCTTGCCTGAGGTGTTCGATCTCGCCTTCGAACAACTCCACGGTGCCCCGTCGGGTAACGAGTATTAGGGCACCCTCCGGACTCAGGTCTACGGCCCTGCCTTCGACGGTCTCGCCGAAGCGCCGGACGCGCACCTTCTCTCCCAAGGTACAGTTCAGGTTTCTCCAGTCGTCGAGAACGGCTCCGAAGTCCTCGATCCTACCCAGCTCAGCGTCGAGCCTCGAGAGCACAACGCGCAGCAGCTCCAGCAGGTCGACGTTACGGCCGATCTCGGCACGGATCGTGGTGACCTCTCGACTCTGGACCCCGAGCTCGGACGGATCGAGGTTGGCGTTCATCCCCACCCCGAGAATGACGTAGTCGAGGCGCCTCTCCGCTACCGTTTCTCTGGCGTTCCCCGCGCTCGATTCGGCAAGGATGCCGCACACCTTCTTCCCGCCGGCGAGCAGGTCGTTGGGCCACTTGATACGGACCTCGACCCCGACCTCCCAGAGCGCCTTGGCAACGCCGACCGCAGCCGTCTGGGTGATGCGAGAAGCGAGACTCGCAGTGAACCGGGGACGCAGCACGAGCGACATCCACAGTCCACCTTTCGGCGATCCCCAATGGCGTCCGAGCCTCCCGCGTCCCCCGGTCTGGATCTCCGCTATGACCAGCGTCCCGTGCGGCGTTCCGGCATGGGCCAGCTCACGGGCGCGCTCCTGCGTCGAGCCCAAGGCCCCGTGCACCTCGACAATACGGGCGAGCGGACTTTGCAAGGATTCGATGGTTCCCTGGTTCAGAGGCTCAACCAACGCCCAGCTCTTCTAACGTAGCCATCTCGGCGAGCATCCGGGCCGCTGCCTGCACGAGCGGCACGGCGAGCAGGCCTCCTGTCCCTTCGCCGAGACGCATGTCCAGCTCGAGGAGCGGTTCCAGTTCCAGATAATCCAGAACGATTCGAGCCCCTGGCTCGGCGGAGCGGTGGCCCGCGATGACGTATCCTGCCGAGTGCGGAGCGAGGGCGCGGGCTACGAGCGCGGCGGAGTTCGAGACTACGCCGTCGAGGATGACCGGGAGGCCGTACACGGCGCCGGCCAGGATCACACCGACGATAGCAGCGTGCTCCAGACCACCGATCTGCGCCAGGACTCCGAGAGGGTCTTTTGGGTCTGGCCCGTGCAGCCCCAAAGCCTCTTCCACTACATTGACCTTGAGCTTCAGGGTCTGGTCGTCGATGCCCGTGCCGCGACCCGTGGTCTCCTCGGGCACGTTTCCCGTAAAGGCTGAGATGAGACAGGCTGCTGGTGTGGTGTTCCCGATGCCCATGTCGCCCGTTACCAGGAGATCTACACCCCCGCTTTCGACGAGTTCCTCCGCGACTCCCGCCCCCGCCATTACAGCCCGCGCGGCCTCCTCGCGAGTCATCGCAGGCCCGCGACTCAGGTCATCTGTGCCACGCCGCACCTTCGCGGCTCGCAGCAAAGGATGCCTCTCCAACTCCCCAGCGACGCCGACGTCGAGAATGCTCACCCTCGCCCTCACCGTCTTCGCAAGGGCGTTCACAGCCGCCCCACCCGTGCAGAAGTTACTCACCATCGCCGTCGTAACCGCTTGGGGCCACGGCGAGACGCCGCGTTCGAGGACGCCGTGGTCCCCGGCGCAGACGACCACGGCAGGGCTCTCGGGGACGGGCGGCGGGCACTCGCCTGCCATCCCGGCGAGCCGCGCACCTAGCTCCTCCAACCGTCCCAGACTACCTGGCGGCTTGGTGAGCCCGAGGTGTCGCCTTCGCGCTTCTTCGGCCGCGGCCCCGTCGAGGGGCGGTATCTCCTCTGCAAGTTCCAGTAAGCGGTCTTCCAGGGCCACGGCTAGTGATGGTGCCCGGGCTCGTCTGGGTGGTAGTGGGGCGTTGCCGGGGCGCCGACCTTGGCCTCGAAGCCGGGCAGGGCGACGCGGTGGACGCACACGTCGCAGTTCATGCGGATGTCTCCTCTCAGGGCCTCCGTATAACGCTCGACCACAAGGTCAGCGAGCCTCGGGTCAGGCCCGAAGTACCCTGCGTAGTGCACCTCGACGCCGGAATTCGCCTCAGCGAATGCTCTACTCTGCCCGCGGATACGTTCTTCGAGGACGCCGGTAAAGAGGAAGTAGGAGAATACCACGATGCGCTTCGCGCCGAGCTTGAGGCAGCGATCCAGCCCGTTCGCGACGTCGGGCGGGGTCATGCTGACGTAGGCATTCTCGACTATGGGGTAAGGGCGCCCCTCGTAGAACAGGCGGGCTATCTTGGAGAGATCGGAGTTGGCGTCGGGATCGGAAGAGCCGCGACCGACGATTAGGACTGCCGTCTCCTCCTTCTCCTCTTCGCGGACGACGGCGGAGATCCTCTCGTCCATAAGTTCGAGGAGCTCGGGCCGTACACCGAGGGCGCGGCCGTAGCTGAAGCTCAATTCGGGGTGGCCCATCTTCTCGCGCACCAGGGTCGCGGGGATATCGTCCTTGGCGTGGCCCGCGGCCAGGAGCATGAGCGGGACGGCGGCGACGTTCCTCGCCCCGCTCTCGGCGAGCCGGTCCACGCACTCCGAGATGGGTGGCCGGGAGAGCTCGATAAACCCCCCCTCGACAGTCAGAGATGGGTTTCTTCCGCGTACCAGGTCGACCAGGTCGTGAAACTCGCGCGCTCCGCGAGGGTCGCGGCTGCCGTGGCCCACTATCAGAAGCGCCGGAGCATCTCCGTTTTCGTAGGTTCCGTTTCCGACGCTCACCGTTTGTTTCACGTCATCCCTCCTCGTAGTAGATGAGAGCGTTCAGGGCCGCTGCCGCGACCGCAGAACCGCCTTTCGGTCCCCGGTTCGCGACGGCGGGCAGGCCACTGGCTGCGAGCGCACTCTTCGACTCGGCGGCCCCGACGAAGCCGACGGGAAGTCCGATCACGAGCGAGGGCACAACGTCGAGTCCGAGCAGTTCGAAGAGCGCCGTCGGTGCGTTCCCGACGACCCAGACGGCTCCATTGCCGACCTCCTTAGCGGCGATCCTGAAGCCTGCCGCCGAACGCGTTAAGCCCCGCTCTTCGGACAACGCCTGGGCGCGAGGGTCGGAGACGAAACACAGCGTCTGGCGGCCCGTGATCCCGGCCGCCACCATCCCCACATCGGTAACGACCGGTTCGCCCCGCCGCAGCGCCGAGATCCCACTCTCCAGGGCCGCCTCCTCGACGATGAGGCTCTCTGCGTAGTCCGGATCCGCCGAGGCGTGGATGACTCGTTCCGCCACGGCGCGGGAGAGAGGTCCCAGGTGCGAGAGGTCGACCATCCCACGCAGGATGCGGAAGCTCTCGGTCTCTATGGGATGGACGCGCCTCATTCGGCCTCCAGCAGTACCTCGATGCAGGCCGAGACCGGGCAGACCTCCGCGCACTCGGCGCATCCCGAACAGCGGTCTTCGAGGACGAGTAGGGGCGCGCCGTAGTCCCTGGGGGCAGGACGGATCGCCTTCTCCGGGCAGGTCTTTAGGCAGGCGCCACAGCCGGCGCAGGCGTCCGTCACGGCGAAGACCGCCTTCATGGCTGGTATCCTCTCGGGGTAACCATGCGTCCTGCCACGAACCTGGTCTGGGAGCTTCCGACGAGGACGATGGTCAGCATGTCCACGTCTTCCGGGCGCAGGGAAGCCAGATCGGTGACGATGACCCGTTGCATCGGGCGATAGGCGTCCTTCACTATGCCGACCGGCGTATCGGGTGGACGGTGCTCGAGCAGGATCTCCTTCACTTTCCCGAGTTGCCAATCCCGGCCCTTAGAGCGCGGGTTGTAGAGCGAGACCACGAAGTCTCCCTCGGCAGCGGCCCTGACCCGGTCCTGTATCACACTCCACGGCGTCAACAAGTCGGAGAGGCTGACCGAACAATGGTCGTGCCCGAGCGGTGAACCGAGGAGCGAAGCCGCAGCCTGCGCAGCCGTTACCCCAGGCACTACCACAATATCTACGTCCTCGTCCGCAAGCTCGAGCGCCGGAGACGCCATCGCATAGATACCCACATCACCACCCGATACCAGTGCCACACTGCCGACCGCGCGGGTCTCGGCGAGCGCTAGCTCCGCCCGCTCCACCTCACTGCCGAGCGGAGGCGTGAGCACCCGTGTCCCAGGCCGCAACAGGTGCCTGATGCGGTCAACGTACTGCTCGAGCCCTACGATGAGTGCCGAAGTCGCGAGCGCTTCGCGGGCTAGCGGCGGAACGAGGGTGTCCTCACCGGGTCCCAGGCTCACCAGTGCGAGCCTTCCCCGCACACTCAGCCGCCCGACAGCGACAGTCGCGTTCGCAGACTTGCGTTTCTCGAGTACCAGCTCCGCGCCAGAGGAGATCACCGCAGCCTCGGCGACGCTCGGCGTCCCGACCGCCTCTCTCACCGGCTCCGAAGGATTCGGCGTCTCGACCATAGCAAGCGCTTCGGCCGGATGGAAGTGAATCGGGACGTTCAGCTCCTCCGCAGCTTCGAGCAACCCCGTTTCGTCGCGTTTCACTTCGATGCTGGAGAGGGCTGCGACACTCTTCTCTGTCAATCTGGCTTGCGCTAGGGAACGACGAAGGAGGTCGAGTATCTCTTCCACACCTGCTCCTCTGCTGCAACCGACCCCGGCGACGAGCGAGGGTGGACGGTAGACGACGGCGGGGCGGGGCGTCTCCACGAGCCGGTCGGAGATGAGGATCATCGGCGCCTCCCATTGCTCCGTCCTAACGATGTTCTCGGGTAGTGGCCCGAGTGGCCAACGCCTGTCCGTGACGAGACAGATCTTCTCCCCGGAGACGAGCGCGGCCCCGACTGCCGCGAAGTCCGAGCCATCTTCCAACCGGAGACCGAGCTTCTCGCCGAGAGAGTCGAGGGCGGGGAAGCCAACGGAGTCGCTTGCGGTGGTGATCACCGGCGTCCCACCCAGTGTCTCCGCGACCCGAGCGGCGAGGGCGTTGGCCCCGCCTTCGTGCCCACCGCAGAGCGCGACGGCGAAGTTTCCGGCATCGTCGACGGTCACCACGCCGGGATCTCGATGCTTGCTTTCGAGCAGCGGAGCGACGAGACGGACGGCGGCGGCGGTCGCGAGGAAGAGCACGATACCGTCGCACTCGTTCCAGGCCCGGCGGAGACCTTCTTTCGCCCTGCCCTCGTAGAGACGCGCATCAGGCCAGGCGACGGCCAGGTGTGCAGCATTGCGGCGGCCGTTCGCGGTGGTGGCTACGAGCCCGATCAAGGACGGCTCCCAGAGACGACGAAGACGCCGCTCTCGGCAGCGAGGCGGTGCATATTGCCGACGCCCTTCATCCCGGACGCCTGCAGGAAGGTGGTCTCTACCTCGAGGCCGCGATCTTCGAGGAGCTTTGCGGCAGGGACGACCCGTTCGAGGCTGACGAGGGCCACGACGACCGCCCGGCGCGCCCTGACTGCGGAGAGCTTGACGATCTCCTCGAAGGCGCCGCCGGTCCCGCCGACGAAGACGGCGTCAGGTTCAGGCAGGTCAAGCATGACCCCAGGGGCCATTCCCTTGACGAGCTGTACTCGGACACCGTGATGTTCGGCGTTGCGGCGGATACGGGCACAGCTCTCGGTGTCGCGTTCGATGGCGATGGCGGCTGCGCCGAGGCGGGCGCACTCGATGGCTACGGAGCCACTCCCGGCCCCGACGTCCCAGATCAGGTCTCCCGGTCCCGGACCGAGGCGCGAGAGCACGAAAGCACGGGTCGCCGACTTCGTGATCATGCCAGAGCGGTGCTCGAACTCCTCTTCGGAGAGCGCCCACCGCGACGGACCCCGGAGACTAGAGGAGATCCAACCCCTTTCTCCCGGCATCATTTTTTCGTCGAGCACGAGTACCACGTTCGGGTCTTCCCACTCCATGCCGACGACCGTGCCTGCGTCGCCGTGGAAGACCCGCTCGGTGGGCCCACCGAGCTTCTCCGCAACTACCAAGCTGCGACCCAGATCGTCGAGCGCTTCCGCGAGTTCGGCCGGTCCAAAGTCGGGGGAGGTCAGAATAGCGACCTTCGGGTGGGCGCGGCAGACGTTGACGGCGAGACGGGGGTCGCGACCGTGGGCGCTGACCGTAACGGCATCGTCCCACGAGAGCCCGGCACGGGCGAACGCCATCGCGACAGAGGAGAGGCCAGGCAAGACCCGCAGGTTTTCCCTCCCGAACCGTTCGCCAAGGAGGCGCACGATGCCGAAGAAACCAGGGTCCCCGGACGCGAGCACTACCACAGGACCTTCTGTATCTGCGATCCGCGCGAGCGCCTCAGAGAGGTCTCCCTCTAAGACCACGGCAAGGTGGTAGTCGATACCGAGCATCTCCAGTTGCCGCGCGCCGCCCGCGACAAGCGCCGCGTCCGCGAGCAGGCATTCGATCTCCTCGCCTAGTGGCTTTCCATCAAGACCAACGACGGTTATGCGCCCCCAATTCACGCAGGGCCCCACGCCGTCAAGGCCAGGGCGCCGGGACTGGCCCCCGCGGGATCAAGGGTGTCGAAGTCGACGAGGACGACGTGAACCTCCAGTTTACCTTCAGCGTACTCGGCAAGATTCTCGGCAGCCTGTTTACAGAGGAGGTCAGCCGCCCTTTCGAGGTTCGCCGATCGCCAGAGCTCGTATGCGTGGCGGGCCGTGTTGGCTCCTCTTACCTCTTCGACCAGGTCGGTCGAACCGCCGGCTTCCAGGGTTATCTGTGCCAGAAGGTCGTTGTCCACTTTCGAGCGGGTCCAGTGGGTCATCATGACCCCGGCGGCGAGCTTGGAGATCTTACCCACCATACCGACGAAGAAGCAGTGCTCCAGGCGGTTCTCCACGGCCTTCTTCAGGGCCTGCCCGGTGAAGTCCCCGACTTCCACGAAGTTCACCTCTTCGAGGTCGGGTAGGAGGCGCATCGCCGCCTTCTCGGTGAGGCCCCCGGTCGAGAGGACGAAGGTCTTGTGGCCCTGCGCGCCCATGACGTCTATGGCCTGAACCACGCTCGCGGCCCACGCCGCGGTCGAGAAGGGCCGCACGATGCCCGTGGTACCGAGGATGGAGATGCCGCCGACGATCCCGAGGCGGGCGTTGGTCGTCTTCTCGGCCATCTTCTCGCCGCCAGGGACGCTTATGACAACCCTGACGCCTCGCTCGTTTGGGTCGAGGATCTCTTCTACGGAGTAGGAGATCATACGCCGGGGCACGGCGTTTATGGCCGGTCCACCGACGGGGAGCCCGAGCCCGGGTTTGGTAACGAGGCCGACGCCATCGCCCCGGTCCAGTTCGAGCCCCTGCACTTCCCGCCACGAGACGCGGGCGGTGAGATGGGCGCCGTCGGTGACGTCGGGGTCGTCGCCGGCGTCTTTGATCACGACGGCCTCGGCCCATGAAACGCCGAGATCACACCTCTCCACCTCGAACCCGACGCGTCGCTCCCGGCCTTTCCCCGGCAACTTTACATCGACGCGGGTCGGCCGCCGGCCGCTCACCAGCGCGCTGGCAGCGGCCTTGGCGGCTGCGGCGGCGCAGGTCCCCGTGGTCCAGCCCGTCCTGAGTCTCTGGTCTTTGACCTTCTCCATGCTCGGGGGCATGGAAGGTTCGCGGAGCTTACGTGGCGGCATCTGCTCCCTTCTGGGCAGGATTCGCCCGGCGGTACATGTGCGAGAACGCGGGGCTGTAGAGATGGGAGCGCGTACCTCCGGCCCCGAGCCCGGGACCGACCAGTATCAGTGCCTGCCTGGTGAATCCTGCCTCCCTCACCCTGTCGGCGAGGTCTTCGAGGCGGCACTCAATGACCTCTTCGTCGGGCCAGCTCGCCCTGTAGACTACGGCACAAGGCGTCTCGGGAGCGTAGCCACCTTCCAGCAGTTCCTCCTGCAGGACGCGCGGCTTCGCTGCGGAGAGGAAGATCGCCATTGTCGTCCCGTGCTCCGCGAAACTCCTTACGTCCTCGCCATCGGGCATCGGGGTACGGCTCGCGCGGCGCGTCAGGATGACGGACTGCGAGACATCGGGCACGGTCAACTCGCGCCCGATGGCCGCAGCCGCTGCGCCTAGAGACGAGACTCCGGGGACCATCTCCCAATCGAGGCCGATCTCGTCGCAAAGCTCGATCTGCTCCATAACGGCCCCGTACAGGCTGGGGTCGCCAGAATGCACCCTTGCCACCCTCGAGTCCTCATCCACTGCCCTCTGGTATAGCTCGCGCACGCCTTCCAGCGGTATGGTCGTCGACTCGACGATCTGGGCACCGGGTCGGGCGTACCCTAGGACGCCCTCCTGGACGAGGCTTCTGGCCCAGATCACCACGTCGGCCTCGCCGATGAGCCTGGCCCCCCTGACCGTCAGCAGGTCGGGCGCCCCAGGTCCCGCCCCGATAAACCACACCTTAGCCAAGCTCGGAACTCCTCCCGGTAAAGATCACTGTGGAGAGATACGTCCCTTCTCGTCCCACCATCTCCAGGGCAGGAACGACTTCTTCGCCCTCGATCCCGAGCCTCGCCCCGTATACGGCGCCCTCCAGCCGACCTCCCTCCTCGGCGACCCGGAGCACCTCCCCGAGCCGGCTACCTCCCTTGTAGCAGACCACCGTCTCGAAACCGGCGAGCGCCTCCCTGAGGGGCTCCTCCCCCGCCGTGAAAGGCAACAGCGCCAGCCGCTCGTCGCCTTCGAGGAGTACCGTTGCACTCCGCGAAGCCAGGTCCTGAAGGGCCATGATCCCTGGAACAGTCTCTACCTGAACTTCAGGTTTGATCTTCTGAACGGCGCGGGCCAGGTAGGTGAAGGTCGAATAGACGTTGGGATCTCCGATGGTGGCGAACGCGCAAGTCTTGCCGCTCCGCAGGTGCTCCGAGACTCCCTGTGCCGCGTTCGTCCAGTTACGCGCCCTGGCCTCCGAATCGTCCGAGAGGGCGAAGAGGAGGCGTCTGATGTGCCCTTCGTCCACATACTCGCGCACCGTGGCCTCGGCCCGCCCGACCTCTCCGGTGTCGGCCACGGGCACGAAGACCTCGTCAGCCTCCCGCAGCACGCGCAGACCCTTGACCGTCAATAGCTCAGGGTCGCCCGGCCCCACCCCCACCCCTATGAGACGTCCGCTCATACCCCGACCCCCGTCGCGCTTCGCGAGGCCTCCAGTACCAGCCTGCGCGGCAACTCCGGCGTCGCGGCCCAGTGGGTGTGCAGGTAGCTCGCGTGCACGCCGCCGGACACAAAGCCCTCCTGACCTCGACCGGCCAGCCCCCAAGCCGGCTTCTCGCTGGCTCCACGCTCGACGGCCGAGTAGTGGAACTCGTGCCCGCGCACGTTGACGCCAGTTTTAGCCAGCGGCGAGTCCGCTAGCGCTTGGGCTTCTCTGTAACCGAGCGTGAGCCGGTCCGTCATCGTGGCTTCAGCGTCGAGCACGCCGCACATAGGATGCCCGTCCAGCTCGCGCACCAGGTACAGCAGTCCGCCGCACTCAGCAACCACTGGACGCCCGCTCTTAGCGAAACGTCGAACGTCCTCCCGCATCCGGCCATTCGTGGATAGCGCCTCCGCGTAAGTCTCGGGGAACCCCCCACCGAGGTAGAGCGCGTCGGTTCCGGCAGGCAGGTCTTCTTCGGTTGTCGGGTCGAAGGTAAAGACCTCAGCGCCCGCGCCTTCCAGAAGCTCCAGGTTCTCGCGGTAAAGAAAGGTGAACGAAGGACCTGTTGCGACCGCCACGCGAACGCCCTCGGACCGATCCAGGTCCCGAGTCTCAGGACTCCAGGCCTCGACTTCTAAGGATCCTGCGGAACGGGCAAGTCTAACTATGCCATCGAGGTTTAGAGAACGGGAGATCATCTCTCCCAGGGCAGCGAGCGATCTAGCGGCCTCCTCGCGGCGTTCGCCGACGGGGACGAGGCCGAGGTGCCTGTCCGGCGTCTGTATTTGGTCGTCGCGGCGCAAGATGCCGAGGAGGGGGATACCGAGGGGCTCCAGGGCTTCGCGGAGCATGGTCTCGTGGGACGTGGAGCCGACTCGGTTCAGGACGACGCCTGCGACTCTCACCTTCGGATCGAATGTAGTGTATCCGTGGACCATTGCTGCCACGGAGCGGGACATCGCCCTGGCATCGACGACCAGGACTATGGGAGCTTCGAGTAGTCTGGCGACGTGGGCTGTGGAGGCGGGATCCCCTCCTCCTCTGCCGTCGAAGAGGCCCATGACGCCTTCGATCACGGCTATGTCGGCACCCTGCGCGCCGTGGGCGAAGAGCGGGCCGATAAGCTCCGGGCCGGAGAGGAAGGCGTCGAGGTTGCGTCCCGGCCTGCCTGCGGCGAGGGTGTGGTACGAGGGGTCTATAAAGTCAGGGCCGACCTTGAAGGGGGCGACCCGAAAGCCACTCGAGGAGAGCGCAGCCATAAGTCCCGAGGCCACTGTCGTCTTGCCGACCCCCGAGTGGGTGCCGGCGACCACTATGCGGGGGGTGTCTACCACTCGATGCCTTTCTGGCCCCGGTAGCCTTCGTCGAAGGGGTGTTTGATCTTGTTTACCTCGCTCACGAGGTCGGAGATCTCCACGAGTTCAGGCGGGGCGTCGCGGCCCGTGATGACGACGTGCTGGAATCCGGGACGGTTCTTTAGAACCTCGACGACCTCGCTCGTATCCACCCAGCCGAACTTCATGGGGTAGGTGAACTCGTCGAGGAGCAACATGTCGTAGGTCTCGTCTGCGAGACGGCGCTTGACCTCCTCCCACCCCTCGCGGGCGAGGTCGGCGGAGTGCTCCAGGTCTTTCACGGTCCACGTCCATCCGTCGCCCTGTTTGAACCAGTCGATGTTGCCCAGTGCTTCGGCGGCCTTCTGTTCACCGACGTTCCATTTGCCGCTCTTGACGAACTGGTAGACCCCTATGCGGTAGCCGCGCGCCCAGCCCCTGAGCATGACCCCGAAAGAGGCAGTGGACTTGCCTTTGCCGTGTCCCGTGTTGACGATAAGGAGAGGCCGCTCCCTGCTAGACCTCTTTCTCAGCCGCTGCTCTCTTGGTTCCCGCGTCTCGCTCACGCCACGCTTCTCCTCTCGACGAGATCCACAAGCGAATCGGCCCGCAGTTCCTCCAGGCGCAGGCACCGCGCCCCCATCGTCCTTGCCAGCTCGCCGGCCATCCCAAGCCTGAGGTAGCCTTCCTCGGTGTCCACAACGAACGAAGTCGCCCCGAGGGAGCGCAGTCGCGCGGCGGCCACTTGTGGGTCGGACCCCGCCGTCGCCCTCCCGTCGGTCAGCAGGACCAGTAGGGGCCGGCGCTCCCTGTCGCGCAGTTTCTCCCTCTCGAGCACCTCGGCGGCCTTCTCGATGCCTGCTGCGAGGGGCGTGCGGCCGCCGGTCGGGAGCTCTTGCAGGCGCGGGGCGGCAAGGGCTACGCTCGACGTGGGGGGCAAGAGGATGTTGGCACCTTCGCCACGGAAGGAGATCAGGACGACCTTATCCCGGCGCTGGTAGGCGTCGTTCAACAGGGAGAGTACGGCGCCCTTGACGGCGGACATGCGTTTGCGGGCCGCCATCGAGCCGCTCGCATCGACGAGGAAGAGGATCAGGTTCCCCTCCCTACCCTCTCTGATGTTCTGACGCAGGTCATGGTGACGGACCTCGATCCCTGGTCCCTCTCGACCCCTCGCCCTCTGGTGAGGCGCCGCAGCCCTGACCGTCGCCACCAGCGCCACGTCCTTCGGGTTCTCTCCAGGCTCCCGATCCGCAACAGGATGCCCGGCCTCGCCCGAGATCCGGCTCCTGCGGCCGAGAGGTCCTCCCTCGCCCTTCTCGGTGACCTCGAGTCGCATAGGATCGAACGGCTCTGATGCCGCATGGCTCCGCTCTCCGGCTCCTGTCCTGGCCTCCGACGGTTCGGGATCTCGCACGCCGCTAGAAGCCTCACCCTCATCCTCGCTCATGGAAGGCGGGGCCGTACCACCGTCCGGGCCGTCCGGCGGGTCCGGTTCCTCGGAGAGAGCGTTATCCAATTCTTCCGGATCTATGCCTGGCTGCTCGAATGGGCCGCGTCTGCGGCGGTGCGAGAGGGCCAGCAGGGCCGCCCGTTTCACGTCGTCGAGTACCACTTCGTTCCTGGCGTCCCAGGCCGCCAGCGTACGCGCGGTCTTCGCTGTTACGAGGTCGCCGCGCAGGCCGTCGACGCCGAGTTCCGCACAGAGAGTCGATATCCTGAACAAGATGTCTTCGTCCAGCCCCACCTGCGGAAGCCGCACACGGGCCGATTCCACGGAAGCCGCGAGCTTCGCGTCCGCGTTCGACCATTCTCTGGAGAACTCCTCAGGGGCGGCCTCGTAGCGTAGCCTGCGCCTGACGACCTCGACCCGGTCAGTAGTGTCCGGGCTCCCAGAGACCTCGACGGTGACGCCGAAGCGATCCAGTAACTGCGGGCGGAGCTCGCCCTCCTCGGGGTTCATCGTGCCGACCAGGATAAAGCGCGACGGATGACGCACGCTCACGCCCTCGCGCTCGACGTAATTCACGCCCATGGCGGCCACGTCGAGGAGAAGATCCACGAGATGGTCGGAGAGCAGGTTCACCTCGTCCACGTACAGGATGCCCCTGTGCGCCGCCGCGAGCAACCCCGGCTCGAACGTCTTCCTCCCCTCAGAGAGCGCCTTCTCGATGTCCAGAGTCCCGGCCAGACGGTCCGTGCTCGCCCCGACGGGCAGCTCCACGAGCCGCACCGGCCTCGTCTCGGCGGCGGCATCGGGCGGGTGCGGTCCCGCCGGGCACTCCGGGTCGGGGGAATCCGGATCGCAGGAATAAGGACAGCCGGAGATGACCCGTATGCCGGGCAGCAGGCTCGCCAATGCCCGTACCGCCGTGGACTTGGCCGTTCCCTTCTCGCCGCGCACGAGCACGCCCCCCACCTCAGGGGAGACAGCGTTGACCAGGAGCGCAAGCTTCAGGTCTTCCTGGCCAACGATGGCCGAGAATGGATACGGATGCCGGTACGCGTTCAAGAGATACCTTCCTCCAGCATCCCCTCGTTCTCCAGATAAACCTGTTTGAGAGCTTCGAGGTCTTCGGGGTCTGGTTCGGACCACAGGCCGCGTTGCGCCGCCTCGAGCAGACGCTCAGAGATGGCGCGGAGTGCCCAGGGGTTGGACTGCTGCATGAAGTCCCTTACCTGTTGGTCGAGGACGTACTTCCTGGTTACGTCGCCGTACATCCAGTCCTCGACGACGCCTGCTGTGGCGTCGTAGCCGAAGAGGTAGTCCACGGTAGCGGAGAGCTCGAAGGCGCCCTTGTAGCCGTGGCGCTGCATGGCCGTTATCCACTTCGGGTTGGCGACGCGGCTCCGGAAGACGCGGCGGGCCTCTTCGGAGAGATCCCTCGTCTTCACCCTCGAAGGGTCTGCGGAGTCTCCGATGTACGCCTTGGGGTCGCGGCCCGTCAGGACCCGGACGGCGGCGATCATACCCCCGTGGTACTGGAAGTAGTCGTCGGAGTCGAAGAGGTCGTGCTCGCGGTTGTCTACGTTCTTTACGGCGACCTCCGTCCTACGCAGGTTGGACTCCATTGCCTCCCGCGCTTCGACGCCATCTAACCCTCTACCATAGGCATACCCTCCCCAGACGGCGTAGACCTCGGCCAGGTCCTCATCGGTACGCCAGTTGCGGGCATCCATCAGGGGAAGGAGGCCTGCGCCGTAGGCGCCTGGCTTGGACCCGAAGATGCGCGTGGTCGAGCGGCGTTCGTCGGCGCCCCGGCTCCTTTCCTCGCCGGCGTGCTTCTTGACGAAGTTCATGTCGTCGGGCTCGTCGAGGTTGGCGACGGTGATGAAGGCTTCGTCGAGGAGGGAGATCAGGTTCGGAAAAGCATCCCTGAAGAAGCCGCTGATCCTGACCGTTACGTCGATCCTCGGATGTGCCAGCTCCTTCAGCGGAATCACCTCGAGCCCGACCACCCTCCTCGATTCCTCGTTCCAGACGGGCCTCATGCCGAGCAGGGCCAGGATCTCCGCAACATCGTCGCCCTGGGTTCTCATGGCCGCCGTCCCCCACACCACGATGCCGACCGTCTCCGGATGGCGGCCCTCTTCTTCGAGATAGCGCCGCAGCAGGTCGTCTGCGAGCCCCTGTCCGACCTCCCACGAGAGCGCGCTCGGCAACGCCTTCGGGTCCACAGAGTAGAAGTTGCGCCCCGTCGGGAGCACGTTCACCAGGCCACGCGTCGGGGACCCGGAAGGCCCCGCAGGCACGTATCCTCCCCCTAGACCGGAGAGCAGGTTCCCCATCTCTTCGGGCGTGCGCATCAGGCGCGGAACGACCTCATCGGCCGCGAAGCGCAAAGACCGCTCCACGCCGGTGTCGGCGAAGCCTAGCGTCTCCTGGCACACCGTGCCTGCAGAATCGGCGTCCCAGCCACGCTCCTCCATCCCGCGCAGCAGGGCCTGCTGCGCCTCTTCCAGCCTGTCCAGGAGATCGGAGGCCGTAACCACCGTACCGGGGAAGCGCTCGACGAGTCCGGGCGGAGCCTCGACCTTCGTGCCGCCGTTCTCCGCAAGGACTCCCTCGTCCAGGCCGAAGGCGGCGCCTGCGGCGCGGCGCAATCCGGGTACCTCGCCGGCGCCGAGGCGCAGGATCGAGGCGAGGAGGTGACGCAGGGGCTCGCCCTCAGGCGTCTCGCCGAGAATGTGGAGGCCTCCCCTTATGGGCAGATCCTTTATCTCACAGAGGTATCCGTCGACGTGGGTGAGGAAATCCGAGAACTCTTCGGGCTGCTCCTCGACGCCGAGGTCGCGGTGGAGCTCTGCATCGCGCAGGGTCTCCCAGATCCTGACCCTTATGGCTGGCAGCTTGGAGGGGTCGAGCGTCTCCACCTGGTAGTACTCGTCCAGGAGTTGCTCGAGCTTCGCCAGGTCGTCGTACGTCTCGGCGCGGGTCATGGGTGGGATCAGGTGGTCTACGACGGTCGCGTGCGCCCTCCTTTTGGCCTGCGTCCCCTCGCCGGGGTCGTTTACCACAAAGGGATAGAAGAGGGGCACGTCGCGCAGAGCGGCATCGGGGGCGCACGAGGGCGAGAGACCCAGAGATTTGCCGGGTAGCCACTCCAGAGTACCGTGCTTGCCGAGGTGGACTATCGCGTCAGCGCCGAACTCCTCGATGATCCACCAGTAAGCGGCGAGGTAGTGGTGCGTCGGCGGGAGGTCGGGGTCGTGGTAGATCGCGATCGGGTTCTCCCCGAATCCCCGCGGAGGCTGGATGCCCACGAAGACGTTCCCGAACGAGAGTCCAGCCACCACGAAGTCTCCAACGTCCACGTATAGATCACCCGGCGGCGCTCCCCAGTGCTCTTCGACCTTGCCTCGCAGATCCTCGGGAAGCCGGTCGAACCATTCTGCGTAGCGTCTCGCATCCAGACGTCCGGCGGCGTCCCCGAGCTGTTCCGCAGTCAGGAACTCGAGATCATGGCCCCCAGCAGCGATAAGAGAGTGGATGAGATCATCCCCGTCTTCAGGCGCGCCTTCGACCGCGTAGCCGACCCGGAGCAGCGCGTCGAGCAACCTGATGGCGCTCGCCGGGGTATCCAGCCCCACGGCGTTCCCTACCCGAGAGTGTTTGGTCGGGTAGTTGGAGAGCAAGATGGCGACCTTCTTCTCCTGGTTCGGGGAGCGCCCGAGGCCGGCGAAGCGCGCCGCGAGCCCGGCGAGCCAGGCGGTGCGTTCGGGGTCGGCTCTGTAGAGGGTTAGCGGTGCGCCGACAGGCGAGTCAACGCCCAGGCGTTCCTTGAACGAGAAGGGGACCCCGATGATGCGCCCGTCGAACTCGGGTATCGCCACCTGCCACGCCGTATCCAGCGGGGAGAGACCAGAGTCCGAGGCGAGCCAGGCCTCGCGCGTCGAGGTCGTGCAGATGCCCTGGATCACGGGTACGCCGAGTTCTTCGAGAGCAGGGACGTCCCACTCCAGCCATCCCTCTGGCGAACCGGATCTACTGGCGTCTGCCGCGTTGGACCCGCCACCCGCCAGCACAGTGGTGACGAGGCAATCTACCCTGTTTTTCAGCTTCTCCAGGGCCGGTACACGTCCGTCAGGACCTGCTCGCAACGAGTAGCAGTACACAGGCAGGGCGTCGGCCCCTGCCTCGTCCAGCGACTCGACGAGATCGTCTACGAAGGCTGTGTTCCCGCTCATCCAGTGCGCGCGGTAGAAGATCACACCGACTGTGGGCCGCGCCGGGTCATGCCGCGCGACCAATTCATCGACCGCAGCGCCCTCAGGCAACCGCGGGTGGTAGACGCCGACCTCGGGCAGCGCCGACGCAGGCTCGAAACCGTAGCCTTCCATAAGGACTGTGTCGGCCACGAAGCGGAGCAGGTTCTCCGTATTGCGGACGCCGCCATGGCGCAGGTACTCGAAAGCCTCGAGCACAGTCCCTGAGGGCACGGTCGACAACGCCGCAAGCTCAGCGTCCGGCTCGGCTTCACCGCCGAAGGCGAGCAGAGGAACTCGCAACCTCCCACAACGCCGCCGCAATTCCTCGAGTCCCTCTGGCCATGCCCTCCGTCCACCGAGCAACCGCACCAGCACGGCCCTGGCCTCGGGCAGTTCCTTCTCGAAGAACGCCGCAGGGTCATCCAGCACAGCAGGGTTGGCGCACACGAGCTGCGGGAAACCTTCGGGCATATGTTCCGAGGCCCTGGCGGCTGCCAGAATCTCGGTGTCGGCCGTTGTGACGAAGAATAGCTTGGAATTAAAGGTTTCAGGCATCAGGTTTCAGGTCTTTTAGTGTGGTCGCGGACAAACTCACAGACTCTGCCGTCCCGGTCAACGAACCGTCGCCATTGCCCTCCTGAGGCCTGAAACCTGATGCCTGCAGCCTGACGACGGGCAGCCCGCCGGGCTGCCCGTCGTCTATCAGGCGCATCATAGCGTCACGGTCCACGTGATCCGCTACGAGATCTCCGAGCTTCTCCAGTTGCGCCTCGCGGGCGTGGGCGAAGGACGCTTCGCCAGGGCTCCAGTCGAGGCCGCGTTCTCCGGCTACCCATACCAACAGGGCACGACGGAAGGCGTCTGACTCCAGAATGCCGTGCCAGGATGTACCGAGCGTAGCCCCTGTCATACAGCCTTCTGTGTCCTCGGGGGTCTCGAAGAGCGGGTTGCCTCCTTCTCGCCTAACTCTCCCGTGGTGGATCTCATACCCCGATACCTCCGCGCCCCCGAACCTAATTGCCCGACCCTCAGGGCGTCCCAAAACTTTCTCGACTTCGAAGGAAGTCTCGACGGGCAGGAGCCCGAGCCCGAGGGCTTCTACCTCGCCGCTCTCCACGCCGTCCTCGATGCGTTCGCCGAGCATCTGGTAACCGCCGCAGATGCCTAGTGTGGGCAAGGCGCGCTTCGCTCTTTCGGCGAAGGCGCGGTCGATACTGCGCGAACGGATCAGTCTCAGGTCCTCCACCGTCGCTTTCGTTCCTGGAAGGACGGCGAGGTCGGCATCGAGTATCTCCTCGGCCGACCCAGTAAAGCGCACGGAGACGCCAGGTTCGTGGGCCAGAGCGTCGAAGTCCGTGAAGTTGCTGATGCGCCCGAGGCGCGCGACGGCGACCCTTAGCACGTCGCGGCCCAGTGGAGGCTTGACGGGGCGCGGGGCGTCGAGGGCCAGGGAGTCTTCACCGTCAAGGCCGAGACCGGGGATCCAGGGCAGCGTCCCGAGGAACGGGCGGCCTGTCAAAGAGGTCATTCGCTCCAGGCCGGGTGCCAGGACCGCCGGGTCCCCCCTGAACTTGTTGACGAGGAAGCCGGAGACGAGCGACTGGTCTTCGGCCGAGAGGAGTGCGAGCGTCCCGTAGAGGCTCGCGAAGAGTCCGCCGCGGTCGATGTCCCCGACGAGGAGGACGGGCAGGTCGGCGGCGCGCGCCAGGCCCATGTTGGCCAGGTCGTTCTCCCGGAGGTTGATCTCCGCCGGACTCCCGGCTCCTTCGCAGACGACAACGTCGAAACGCCGACGCAATTCTTCGAGTGACTCCAGCACCACGGGCATAAGCGGCTTCTTCATCGCCCCGTAGCTCTTAGCGCTCGCATTTGCCCAGGGCTTGCCGCGCACGACGACCTGAGTGGTCCGCTCGGCGGAGGGCTTGAGAAGGATCGGGTTCATGGCCACCTCGGGCTCGACCATCGCGGCGGTGGCCTGGGAGGCCTGGGCACGACCGATCTCGGCCCCATCCCGCGTCACGAAGGAGTTGAGGGCCATGTTCTGGGCCTTGAACGGCGCGACGCTTGTACCCTCGCGCGCGAGCCAGCGGCAGATGCCGGCGACGACGACGCTCTTCCCCGCGTCGGAGTGGGTCCCCGCGACGAGTAGGGCGCCGCTCAAGCCGTCACGCCCTTCCTCCTGGCACGCTCGCACAGCACTCCGAAGAGGAGTCCGAGCCCGGCCCAGAAGGCCAGCTGGGTGCCGAACGATGAGAGTCTGAAAGCCCAGAGCGTCCCCGAAGGGAACCCACCGGCGGAGGGCGCGGCAGGCAAGAGCAAGAACAGCACGCCAACGACGGCGACCAGACCCGCGCCGACCATAAGACGGCGTCGCAAGGCATC
This sequence comes from uncultured Rubrobacteraceae bacterium, assembly GCA_963849745.1. Classification (GTDB taxonomy): domain Bacteria; phylum Actinomycetota; class Rubrobacteria; order Rubrobacterales; family Rubrobacteraceae; genus Rubrobacter_D. The sequence continues at coordinate 46,031 of CAWKIM010000005.1, forward strand.
GACTCCGCGTGTCTTGAGTGTCCTTGCGGCGAGCCAGGCAAGGAGGATGGCGAGGAGCGAGAGGGCGACGAGCGTGAAGTAGGCCGCGGTGCGCTCCCCTATGGTGGAAGGGTCGCCGACGGATGGCGGGTTGGCCGGATACTTGAGGAAGGGGATCAAGAACGCCCCCGCGAAGATGGCGCCGGCCAGGGAGACGCTGCGTTTGAGATCGCTGCCAGCGGCCAGACGTTCGCGGAAGAAAGCGTAGCCGATACCGAATACCCCGCCCACCGTAACGCCGAAGAGGCCTGTGGCGAAAAACAGGCCGGCCTTCTGGGTCGTGCGGCCGAAGATCTCTTCTTCCCCTCCCCCGCCGTGCACGTGACCTCCACCCTCGTGAGCATGGGCCGATCCTTCCAGCGCGATCGCCCGGTCGAGAATGGGCTCCCCGACGAGGAAGGCGAAGAGGCCGGCGAGCAGCCCGGCGAGCAGCCCGGCGGCCATGCCGCGGCGCAGGTATGCCGAGACCACGGGTGGCCCTAGTGGCAGGGAACGCCGAGCAGGTGTCGCCCGTCGTGGGCGAACTCATGCAGGTAGTCGAAGGTGCCCGCAGCCTGCCCTAGGAGCGGTGTGAGGAGTGCCCCGCTGGCCGAGAGGAGCACGAACAGCGCCAAAAGTAGCAGAGCCAGGGCGAGCAAGCTCCACAGCGGCAGGGTCGGATGTCTCCGCCCGAATGTCTTCTCCACAGATGCCTCCTTCTCGGGGTCCTCGCCCCGGTTTGGGGTCACGGGCGAAAGGCCAGTCTCCTGACTCCCGGCTCTGTGCTAACCCGGCCTTCCCGCTGCGGCGGTGGCCTCTTCGGGTTCGCTCCCCGGTTACAGTGGCGGGACCGTGCCGGACTCGCACCGGCTTCCTGGGCCCCTTCGCCCCCTGTTATGTCCTCAAGCAGCATAGCCGGGCTTCCGGCACGCGTCAACCGTTACGTGTGCAGGTGACGCGTGGTATAACCCGTCCGGCGCATGGAAAGCCTTCTGGACTTCATTGGATCCATCCCAAACTCACCCAGCGCTTTACTGGGTTTCGTAACGAACCTGCTCCTAGCCCACGGCTACCTGGTAATACTCTTCGGTGCCGCCCTGGACAACTTCGGCCTCCCCGCTTCCGGAGATATAGTTCTGTTCGCGGGAGGGTTGTTCGCCAATAGCGGACAACTCGCGCTCCCGCTGGTGATGCTCAGCGGCTTCGTCGGGGCCTTCGTCTCAGACAACTCCGTGTATTGGATCGGACGCATCGGCGGGCGGCCCCTGATCTACCGCGTCCTGAAAATGCCTTTCCTCCATTTCCTGGTCAGCGAGAAGAGCCTCGCCAGGGTGGAACGCTACTTCGAGGCGCACGGCGGGAAGACCGTCTTCGTCGGACGCTTCGGGCCTGGCCTGCGCAGCATGACCCCACTCTTCGCCGGGGTAACCAGGATGAAATACTACAGGTTTCTCCCCTACAACCTGGCGGCCGCGGTCGTGTGGGCCGTGGCCTACTCGCTGGTCGGCTATGTCTTTGGCCAGTATTGGGAGGAGCTTCTCGCGACCGCGAAGTCCCTCGGTTACGGTGTTATTGGACTCGTCGTACTGTTGGTCCTCGCCTACGTCCTCAGGCGCCTCCGGTCCGGGAACAAACAGGGCCACTAACCTTCAGGAGGCGCCTCTCCGAGCGTCTCGTAGATCGTGAGGGCCAGCAAGACCAGCGAGACCGTCGCGGTGAACGCGAGGGGCGAGAGCAGAGAGCCCAGCGCCGTGACTGGGACGAGTAGCACCACCGTTCCGAGCCGCGCGAGCAACACGCGATCGTTGGTGGTGCCCTCGTTTACCCGGTCGACGAAGGCGATGCCGAGCAGGAATAGCCCGACGCCACCTGCCAGCACCGCCCTCGCTCCCAGGCCGTAGCCTCCGGGGAGCGGTGCACCCGCGGCGAGGGCGTACTCTGGGGCCGCGGCCTCGATGGCAAGCTGGACGCCCACGCCGAAGGCGGCGATGCCGGCATAGACGGCGAAGTGGCCGTAGCCCCAGTAGAACGCCGGTCGGGGACCGAGCTCGATCCCCGAGGACCCTACGTGATCGAAGTACAGCCACCAGATGCACGCCGCGGCGACGAACCCGGCGACCGCGGTCAGCATCCCCGCAGGGGCCCAGTCCGCGCCTGCCGTGCCAGCGGCCACGGCCAACACCGACTCGCCGAGCACGATCAGAGTAAACAGACCGTAGCGTTCGGGGATGTGGCGCGGATGGAAGCTGATCCTCGGGTTGTCGAGGGTTCTCACGGCCAGGATCGGACCAAGGAGTTCCACAGAGAGCCCGATGGCCCAGACCGCGTACCGAAAGGGCGGGGGCACAAAGAGCGATGAGAGCCAGATGGCTGCCCCGAGAACGTTCCCCGCGACGTAGAAGCCCACAAAGCGACGTAGAGCGGCGGGCACATGCCGCCTGGCTCTCAGGAAGAGGCCTGCCACCAGAAGACGCATCAGAACGTAGGCCAGCACGAAGCTGACCGTGGCCGCCGGCTCTACGCCGATCCCCCCTACGGAGGCGGCAAGCCCCAATATGGAGAGCATCGCGACGAAGAGCGTCACGCGGTATGGCACGTCGTCGTTATCGAAAGCGGTCGCGTACCACGTGAAGATCATCCACGACCACCACACAGGCACGAAGAGACCGAGGAAGCGCAGCATCCCACCCAGGTTCGGCTCGTCGTGCAGCCCGCGCGCCAGGGCCGCGACCGCCACCACAAAGCACAGGTCGAAGAAGAGCTCCAGCCAGGTCGAGGTTCGCTCCTCCGCGCGCTGCACATTCGTCAAGTTGCGCAGCACCTGCGGACGAACAAGTCGCTGAGGGAGCCTCTCCTCCCCGGAGACCGTGTCGGACTTGGAGGTCTCGCTCACGACGACGATACCATCTCGTAGACAAGCAGGTCAGCCATCATGAAACGGCCCAGCTCCGCCGACCCTGTGCTACCGATCATCACCGAAGACCTCCCGCTGGCAACATTTGTCCCACTCTACATTCGGCACCAGGGCCGCGCATCACCCGAACGGCTAGTCTTGCGAGACCGACCGTCAACCGCCCGGATGCCTCCAAACGACTCCGCCGGTCAGGGAGCCAAAGTACACCGCCTCGAAGCAGGAATCGTCGATGAGGCCGGGCACCGTACGGTTCGCCCCCTCGTCCTCAGCCCAACGGTTTCTCGCGACGAGCGCATCAATCGTCCGCCACACCGGCCCGATGGCGTTATGTATACAGAGTGATGAATTTCTTGGCGTAGTATCTGGCCCAGTTGGCGCCAGGTGCCTTGAGCGGCTGCTCGCTTGAGACCAGGACGAGCATGTGGACGAGCTCGCTCTTGGTGAAGCTGGCGTCGAGGAGCCCTCCGAGCCTTTCGCGCAGATAGTCGGCGTACCATAGTGGCCACTCGGGGTCGGCGCCGTCCGTCTCGATGTAGGCCTGGTGGTGGGCTTCGCCGACCTCGTGAAAGAGACCTTCGAGCTGGCAGGTAAGATCCGTCTCCATCGTCTCTATCTCCTCAGCACTACTTGATTCGTGTAACACACGTCATTATGTTCCTCATAACAGAAGGCGGAAGAGCGGGGCTTAGCACAGGTCCCGCTCCTACGCGTGGTGCTGCTGGTTCTCTCTAGTGAGTCTCTAGTTATCTATCTCGAAGAACCACACCTTCTGCTGTAGGCCGGACTTAATGCCGTCTTGGTCGAGCCTGTTGCCAGCCTCATCCTTGGCCCCAGTGCTCACTACAGCCTTGTAGGTCGCTCCCCTCCTCAGGTTGTTGGTCGGGTTGAGTGTAGCTATATCGGTGGCTGCATCGTAGGTAACCTGGGCAGATATCTTGGTGGTCGAGCCCTTCTTGAAGAGCTTGAAGGCGTCGATGACGCTAGCGGACCGCATCTGCTCTGAGAAGGTAGCCCTGATGTTGGCCGCGGGACCGACTTCCCCCCCGCCTCGGGGGAAGGTGCTTAGGACCTTGGGCGCCTCAGTGTCTGGAGGTGGATCGTCGTTTGTTATGGTGCCTTCGCCCTGAGCGTCAAAGAGAGTGGCGTTGGTGGGGTTGCTCAGGTTCACGAAGAAGCTCTCGTCCTCTTCGGATAGGTTCTCCCCATTCACCTGCACGGAGACGCCCTGGGTCGTTTGGCCTGCAGCGAAGCTTAGGGTGCCGGTGCTTGACTGGTAGTCCGTACCGGCGGTCGCCGTGTCATCGGCGGTCGCGTAGTTGACTGTGACCGTCTGCACGCTCGCCTCAGAGAGGCTCACCGTGAAAGTGGCGGCCGTGGTGGCGCTGTTGCCCTCGGTTAGCGTGATGTCGTTGATGGAGAGCGCTGGATGAGTCTGAAACTCGAAGGAGCCTATGTCGCAGACAGCCGTGGAATCTGCGTCACCATCCTGGGGCCTAGTGACGCCCCGCTGGTCGGTTGCGGGAGGAGGGCAGGAGGTGGAGGGAGGACCCTTGTCTATGGCGGGACTGCCCGTGAGCAGGGCGTGCGTCTGGGTGGGACCGCCATTGTCGGCGAGGACCCCTCGGGACTCACCCATCGAACCAAATGGCCTTCAGCCACCCGCCTCTCCCAATGAGTCCGATGCGAAATGCCGCGGCCGGGAAAACCGGTACGGCCAGCGTGTTGCGAGTCCCACGCTGATAAACTCGTCCAAAGGTGGAGAGACTGAAGAGGCGAAGTTGTCTGAACCGAACATCTGGGGAAAGGAGGATCTGGAGCGGCGCAACCACGAGCTTTCGGTGCTCAACGAGATCGCGCGCGAGCTCAACCGCTCTGTCGAGCTTGGCGAGGCCCTTGGGTTCACGCTGTCTCAGGTGGCCGAGCTGCTTGGGTTGCGCACGGCCTGGATCTGGCTCATAGACGATTCTTCCCCGGAGCCCTACTTGGCCGCGGCCCGCAACCTCCCTCCCGTCCTCGCGGACGACCCACGCCGCATGGACGGTTCGGGCTACTGTTACTGCCTGGACACTTACAAGAAGGGTGACCTGGAGGGCGCTGCCAACGTCAACGTCCTGACGTGCAGCCGCCTCGACGGCCTGGTCGACGGCACGGGCGGCCTGCGCTACCACGCCAGCATCCCCCTCTACGCCGGGGAAAAGAAGCTCGGCGTCATGAACGTCGCGAGCCCACAGTGGCGGGGCCTATCACCGGAAGACCTGCAGCTCCTCTCCACCATAGGCGACCTGCTCGCCATCGCCGTCGAGCGGGCCAGCCTCTTCGACCGCAGCGCCAGGTTCGGCGCCGTCGAGGAACGCAATCGCCTGGCGCGAGAGATCCACGACACCCTCGCCCAGGGGCTTACCGCCACAGGACTCCAGCTCGAGTCGGCCGAAGTCTTACTGGACGGCGAGTCCGGCGCTCAGCGCGCCCGCGAACCGCTGCGCCGCGCCCTCTCACTCACCCGTTCCAACCTCGATGAGGCGCGTCGCTCGGTCCTCGACCTCCGCGCCGCCCCGCTCGAAGGCCGCTCCCTCCCCGAGGCGCTAAAGACCCTCGTCGACCGCTGGGAAGTAGAGACGGATGTGGCCACGAGATTCAGGGCCGTGAACGGCAGTCGCCCGCTCCCGCCACGGGTCGAGGTCGCCCTCTACCGCGTCTGCCAGGAAGCTCTCACCAACATCGCCAGCCACGCAAGCGCAAGCCGCGTAACGGTCAGGCTCGTGGCCACACCGGAGGCGGTGCAACTCACCGTAAGGGACGACGGCCACGGCTTCGACCCTTCCAGCGTCGCTGATGGCCGCCATGGCATCGTCGGTATTAGGGAGAGGATCGAGATGCTGGGCGGCTCTCTGCAGATTGAGAGTGACCCTGGCGAGGGTACGCGCGTCGAGGTCAGAGTGCCGCTCGAAGGACGCCAGGGTGGATAAGATCCGTCTCCTCGTCGCCGACGACCACCCGATGCTGCGCGAGGGCCTCGTCGCCGTGCTAGCCACCCAGCCAGACTTCGAGGTGGTGGGCGAAGCGGCTGACGGGGACGAAGTCGTAAAGCTCACAGAGAGCCTGGACCCCGATGTGATACTCCTGGATCTGGAGATGCCCGGGACCGATGGCGTCGAAGCCCTCGAAAAGCTCCGCGTCGCCGGCTCCCGCGCGCGCACCGTCGTCTTCACGGCCTACGACACGGACGCCCGAATACTCGGCTCTCTGCGCGCGGGCGCCCGTGGATACCTGCTCAAGGGCGCTTCCCGACAGGAGATCTTCGGCGCCATCCGTACCGTACAGGCCGGAGGCTCCCTCCTCGAACCGGCCGTCACAGATAGGCTCCTGGAGCGCATAGACGGTGAGGAGAACGTCCCGCAGAACCGCCGCCTCACATCCAGGGAACTCGAGGTGCTCGCGCTCCTCGCCCGCGGCCTGAAGAACGCCGAGATCGCGGAACAGCTCTTTATCTCCGAACGGACGGTCAAGTTCCACGTCGGCTCCATCCTCGCCAAGCTCGAAGCCCAGAACCGCACCGAGGCGGCCAGGATCGCCGTCCACCGCGGCCTCGTCGAGTCCCCCTAAAGCGGTTTGCAAGAAGGCTGCGCCTTCTGTTTGCAAACCGCAGGCTTCAGGCTACAGGTTTCAGGCTTCAAGTAGGGGTCACTGAGACCCGATGCTATGCGGATAATCCCACTCCCTCCCAACGTACGAACCCTTCACCCGGATTCGGTACAACCCAAGGACTCTGTTTACCTCAGCACCTTTCGCAGGAGCTGAGCCATGAGACGGCAGAGTAGGCGTCCTCAGCATCAGCCAAGATCCTTCAAATCCTGAAACCTGATACCTGTAGCCTTGCTGTACCAAAGTACAGGACTAAAACCGTCCCTCCTGACGTTTCCCGGCGCCGGTTACAGCGATACATTGTATTCAAACAAGAATTGGAGGCATAGGAAATGACCGGAGAATCATCGGATCGCACGGCGATCATCACGGGCGCCTCCCGTGGCCTCGGCCTGGCACTGGTCCGCACTCTTGCCAGGGGCGGCTGGACCCTGATCATCGACGCCCGGGGCAAAGAAGCCCTGGAGAGCGCCCGCGCCGAGCTGTCCAGAGACACGCGCGTAATCGCCATCCCGGGAGACGTTGCCGACCCGGAACATCGAGAGGATCTCGCCAAGGCGGCGCGCGAGGCCGGTGGCGTGGACGCGCTCGTCAACAACGCGAGCATCCTCGGCCCGAGTCCCCAGCCAGACCTGCTGGATTACCCGCTCGACGTGTTCGAACAGGTCTACCGTACGAACGTGGTCGCACCACTCGCGCTTGTTCAGGCGCTCCACAGCGAACTGAAACCACAGGCGCGCATTATCAACGTGACGAGCGACGCGGCTGTCGAACCGTACGAAGGCTGGGGCGGATACGGGTCGAGCAAGGCCGCCCTGGAGCAGCTCTCCAACATCCTCGCGGCCGAAAATCCAGGGCTTCGCGTCTACCGGGTCGACCCCGGCGACATGCGAACCCGGATGCACCAGGAGGCTTTCCCCGACGAGGACATAAGCGACCGACCGCTCCCGGAAGAGAGCGTGCCCGGGTTCATCGAACTCTTGACGGGTGACTTGCCCAGCGGACGCTACGAGGCCCGCGAGCTGACGGCGAGGGTGGGAACGACCACCGCAAACTCATAAGAGGAGAGGGCCGAATTGTCCAACACCGTTACAGAAGCTTTGGAAATCATAGGAACGTTTCCCGACTATCCTGAGGCGAGATCCCCGCTCCGCTTCGAGCTGCCTCCGGAGCTGGAGGCCGCAGAACCACCCGAGGCACGAGGACTGCGCCGCGACGAAGTCCGCCTGATGGTCTCCTACCTCGATGACGACAACGTCATCCACTCCAGGTTCGGCGATCTACCGGAGTTCCTGCGTGCCGGCGATACCCTCGTCGTCAACACCAGCGGCACAATGAACGCCGCGCTCCCCGCCGAGCGCATTGACGGCACGCCCCTTACTGTGCACCTCTCGACCCACCTGCCGGCCGACCTGTGGGTCGTCGAACTGAGATCCTCCTCCGGCCATGAACCTGTGCTCGACGGTGAGTCTGGTGAGGTCCTGTCGCTGCCTGAGGGTGCCAGCATGGTCCTGCACACCCCTTATTTATCGGAGAGGCGGCAGCGCGACGAAGAGTCAAACCGGCTCTGGATCTCCACTCTGAACCTGCCCGAGAACCTTAATGATTATCTGGACCTTAACGGATCACCCATCAGGTACGGCTACGTCAGGGAGAGCTGGCCTTCGAGCTACTACCAGACGGTCTACGCCACCGAGGTAGGCAGCGCCGAGATGCCCTCGGCGGGAAGGGCTTTTACCCCGGAGCTGATCACCCGCCTGGTCGCAAACGGAGTGAGCGTCGTGCCGCTGATATTGCACACGGGCGTAGCAAGCCTCGAAGACGACGAGCCGCCATACGAGGAGTTCTACCGTGTCCCTCCCGAGACCGCTGCCGCTATCAATACGGCCCGCACCGCTGGCCGCAGGGTGGTCGCGGTCGGGACCACGGTCGTGCGCGCCCTCGAGACCGTCACCGACAGAGACGGCTCGATCCACCCGGGCGAGGGCTGGACCGACGTCTTCATAACCCCAGAGCGCGGCATACGGTCCGTCGACGCGATGCTGACAGGGCTGCACGAATCGCGCTCCACCCACCTGTCGATGCTGGAGGCGCTCATCGGAAGCGCGTCGAGGTACCCACTCTCCACCTCCGGCGCAGAGCATCTCGAAGTCGCCTACTTCGAGGCGTTGAAAAGAGGGTACCTCTGGCACGAGTTCGGGGATTTGCATTTGATCTTGCCAGGCCACAAATAGGCTTCAGGCTACAGGCTTCAGGTGGTGTGGGACGGGCTCCGAGGCAACTGCGGAGCCCCGCATCACATCCTAGGCTGAGCACCTCCTCAAGGAATCTCGCCCCTGCCGCTCTACCCGATTCCTGAAACCTGATGCCTTCTTTCAAGTACACGCGACGACGGCTTTGCCCGGCTTCCAACCGGGTGGGTCGGTACACAACCAGTCGGCGGCTTCGCGGGTCGTGCGCTCCTCTTCGGCCTTCATATCCATGCGCCAGGCGAAGATGCGGCGGTTCGGGCAGTTGATCGTTCCCTGTCCCGAGGCTATGCGCGCCGGTCCACCGAGGCCGGGTTCTAGGTCCCTGGCGGTCCGGTTTAGGATGTAGACGAAGCCGACGTTATCTTCTTTGCCGAGCAGGCCCGTGTGCGTCAGGCTGATCTTGAGCAGCCTCAGTTGCTCTCCATTTCTGTGTCTCTTGGCGAAGTACCGGAGCAGTTCGCCCTGGTCGTAAGTGACGAAGCCGCCCTCTATCTTGCCTTTTGAGTTGAACTCGCTTACGGCGTACCAGGACCACCGATCGTAGCCCCTCTCCGCGAAATCAGGGGGACTGGGACCCTCGGACAAGAAGAAGATACGGGACAGGCTCGCCTGATCCCCGCTGTTGAAAGCATTGACGAAGGAGATCACGAGCCCGGCCACCTGCCGTGGGCGGCAACCGTCAGGGAGCGAGTCGTCGTCGCTGGTAACGATCACCCGCGTAGGCTCCTGGTGGATTGCAGGCTCACGCGGTCTGTTCCCGCCCGCAGACCGTGACTTCCCGGTCTCCCCATCTTCCTCGCACCCAGCAAGGAGGAAGATGAGTACCAGAATGGGTAGAATCGCCGCTTTCATGGGAGAATCCGAGATCTTCCCGCCTTCCACCACCCCGCATGACTAATTCCATTCTACAGCGAAATGCGGAAGCCTGAGCGTGCTGAAATGCTCTCTCAAAGAGAGATGAGACCGTGCCGCGCGCCCTGGCTGACAGCCTCGGCGCGGTTGCTCACCCCGAGCTTGGAGTAGAGCGAGGAGATGTGGAACTTGACGGTATGTTCGCTGATGTGGAGTTCGCGGGCGATCATCTTGTTGGAGAGTCCATGCCCGAGCAGATCGAGCACCTCACTCTCACGGGCGGTCAACGGATCCGAGAGCTCTTCGACTGCCGCCGCAGGCTCGTCGAGCAAGCGCTCGGCCAGGTTTTTCGGGAGCACGGTCAGGCCTTGGGCCACCGCTGCGACGGCAGCCCCCAGCTCTTCCGACGGGGCGTCCGGCGGCACGACGCCCCAACCTCTGAGAGACAGGGTGCGTAGCCTGGACGCTGTGCCCTCGTCCTCCGAGAGCAGCAGTAGCGACTGCGTCCCGTCTTCCGAGACGGAGAGCGCGGTCTCCTCGAGCAACTCCTCGTCTGCGACGAGCACCACGTCGGCCCCGGAGAGCGGTGGGATGGGTCCGGCGGATAGACCGGCCTCACCGACAACCAGCAAGTCGGCGGTCTCGACGGACGCGAGCATCGAACGCAGCCCCGCCCGCATGGTTGGCGTCGGGGCCACGACGAATACCCGCGTAGGCGTCATGCGGCGCGGCCCGACTCTTCCAGGCGCACTTCCATGACCATGATTTTACCGCCGCGCATAACTCGCAGGGAGACGACATCACCGGCGTGCGCCACGGCGTCCAACAGCGTCTTTGCTTCCCCGAGCGGTTTCCTGGCCACGGCGAGCAAGACGTCGCCGACCAGCAGGCCGGCTCGGTCGGCCGCACCCCCAGTCTCGACGCCGACGATCACGAGCCCGGCAGTGCCGGCTTCCCGTTGCAGAGATACCGGCACCTCGACCGGCAAGACCCCGATCCCTAGCCTTGGGCGGCGTTCTCCGGCGATCCAGGCATCCGCCGCGTTGCTGGGGATAGAGAGCGCCATGGTGCCGAATATCATCGCGTTGATGGCGACGACCTTACCCCTGGCGTTCAGGAGTGGTCCGCCCGAGTTCCCTGGCGCGAGGGCGACGTCAGATCTCACGTAGCGCGTCGCGGAACCCCGGCCTGGCCCGCGAAGCTCGCCCACACCGCCAACGATGCCGGCGCTCACGGCCCCGACACTGCCCCAGGGATGCCCGATAGCGTAGACCAGCTCACCAACGCGCAGGGCGTCAGAATCCCCGATTTGAGCCGCCGGTAGATCCCCGTGGTCGCCCTCCAACCTGAGCAGCGCGAGGTCCAGGCTTCTGTCGCTCTTTACTACATGAGCGTCGAGCATCCTGCCGTCGTGGAGGGCCACCATGACATTGCTTCTCCTGCGTCGTCCTGCGATCACATGGTGATTCGTCAGAACGAGGCCGTCACCGGGCCACACTACGCCAGCCCCTATACCCCGACCCTTACTACGTACCTGTACGACGCTCCTCTGCGCATCCTCTATCATCCGCGTGCCGGCCAGGGCGGCAGAGGAGTCTGCTGATACTTCGGCCATCTCCCGAACTCCTAACCGCGCTCGCCTACGGTGATCTCGACCTCCGTGAGCTCGCCGCCGCGCACTAGCTTGACGGGTACGGGACTCCCGACACGGTCTCCGGACAGCAGCACGAGCAGGTCGTCGGTGTCCTCGACCGGCTGTCCGTCCAGCGTCGCAAGGATGTCGCCTACTATGAGGCCGCCGCGCCCGGCAGGACTACCTTCCTCGACGCCGACGACAAGCAGCCCGCCCCTCTGCGTGAGGCCGAGACTCTGACCGTCGGGTAGGCGGACAGGCTGGCTCAGGATGCCGAGGTATCCGCGCTTCACGGAGCCCCGTTCCGAGAGTGTTCCCGCGGTACGCCAGGCTATGTCGGCAGGTATTGCGAACGCCGCGCCGCGTCCCCAGCCCGAGACCAGTATGCCGAGTACGTTTCCCCGCGCGTCGATCAGTGGTCCACCCGAAAACCCCGGGTATGGTGTCGCGTCGGTCTGGATGAAACGTTCCAGCCTCGGTCCCCGCCTGGTGCGAACCGGGCCTCCGACGGCGCTAACCACCCCGAGGGTGGCCCTCGGTCCCTCGCCACGAGAGTGGCTGCCCACGGCCAGCGAGATCTGGCCGACCCTGGCCTCACCGTCAGCGGGCTTTGCCGGCTCGATGTCGAGATCCTCCACGTTCAGCACTGCGAGGTCCGAGGAGTGATCCCTCCCCGCGAACCGCGCGGACAGGGTCCTTCCGTTAGCGGTCTCTACCGACAGGTCTTCCTCGCGTTCGAGCACGTGGCTCGCCGTCAGCACAGTGTTCTGCGCAATGACCACACCGCTCCCCGAACGACGCCTCCTGCCGTTTACCCGCACGACCGCCGTCGCCACATTCTCTACCGCATCCGCCATGCCGTCAGACAGAGCAGCCAAAGTATCCGCGTTCTGCATAGTCCTCTCCTGATCCTTTTGGTTTACACGGATAACTCTATCCCTGGACCCGAAGCCAGGCATCACCCGTCCGGCTAGTTTCCGCCCGGAAGAACGGCTAGTTATCAGCATTTAAGCACGCTCAGGCTTCGCCTTCGCTCGTCAGCACTTCAGCTTGTCAGGTTCTTGTTTCCACTCTTCTCGCTCGCGGTCGAACGTGCGATTTGCGGTAGATGGATGCCCCTGCGAGCATCGCTTTAGATTACGAGTCTACGTCCTTCCCTGAACGCGGCACCTGATGATGCGGATAGAATGAAGGGGGAGCGTCTCGGGAGATGGTGTAGTCGTCTACGCGCGATAGTGGAAGGGAGAGTATGAACGGGAAGAGGAGGGCCGAAGAGCTGCGCAGCCACCGGTGGTACGGGGTGCGCGACTTGCGCTCGTTCGGCCACCGCTCGCGGACCAAGCAGATGGGTTATGCCGCGGAGGACTACAGCGGGAAGCCGGTTATCGGGATCATCAACACCTGGAGCGACATAAACCCCTGTCACTCCCACTTCAGGCAGAGGGCCGAGGAGGTCAAGCGGGGTGTCTGGCAGGCGGGTGGGTTTCCGGTCGAGATGCCAGCGATGTCACTCTCTGAGCCGTTCCAGAAACCCTCGACGATGCTGTACAGGAACTTCCTCGCTATGGAGACCGAGGAACTCTTGCGCTCTTACCCGGTGGACGGCGCGGTGTTGATGGGTGGTTGCGACAAGACCACACCGGCCCTGCTTATGGGTGCTATCACCATGGACCTGCCTGCCCTCTTCGTTCCCGCAGGACCTATGCTGCGCGGCAACTGGCGCGGAAACGCTCTGGGGAGCGGCAGCGACGTATGGAAGTACTGGGACGAGAAGCGCGCTGGCACCATCGGAGATCTCGAATGGGAAGAGATCGAAGACGGCATCGCCCGCTCGCCGGGCCACTGCATGACCATGGGCACGGCCTCGACCATGACCGCCGTCGCCGAAGTCCTCGGCATGACTCTCCCAGGAGCCTCCTCTATTCCCGCCGCCGACTCGGGCCACCCCAGAATGGCATCAATGAGCGGGCGCAGGATCGTCGGGATGGTCTGGGATGACCTCAAGCCCTCGGACATCCTGGACGACCGCTCCTACGAGGACGCCGTGACGGCCGTGATGGCCCTCGGCGGCTCTACCAACGCCGTCATCCACCTCATCGCCCTGGCCCGCCGCAGCGGCGTACCCATGGACCTCGACCGTTTTGACGAGATCTCACGCCGCGTACCCGTTCTCGCCAACATACGTCCGAGCGGCGAGTACCTGATGGAGGACTTCTATTACGCCGGCGGTCTGCGGGGTCTGCTCTCCCGCCTCCAGAATATGCTCCACCTCGACCGCGCCACCGTTGGCAGTCGCGCCATGGGTGAGAAGCTCGCCGGCGTCTACGACGATGAGGTCATCAGACCACTCGACGATCCCCTGCAGGAAGAAGGTGGACTCGCCGTGTTGCGCGGCAATCTGGCCCCCGACGGCTGCGTCATAAAGCACTCCGCCGCAGACCCTGGGTTGCTCAGGCACACAGGACCGGCCGTGGTCTTCGATGGTTACGACGACCTCGCCAGTCGCATAGACGACCCGAACCTGAAGGTGGACGCAGGCTCCGTTCTCGTTCTAAGGGGCGCAGGCCCCATTGGTGCTCCTGGTATGCCTGAGTGGGGGTTGCTGCCCATACCCAAGAAGCTGCTCGAACGGGGAGTAAGGGACATGGTGCGCATCTCCGACGCCCGCATGAGCGGCACCGCCTTCGGCACCTGCGTGCTCCACGTCGCCCCCGAGTCACACGTCGGAGGCCCGCTCGCCCTCGTGAGAGAGGGCGACGAAATCGAGCTCGATGTTCCGAACAGGCGCCTGGAACTCAGAGTGGACGAGAGAGAACTATCCCGTCGCCGCGCCGCGTGGAGACGCCCCCAACCACCCTACGGCCGCGGCTACGGGGCCATCTTTGCCAGGCACGCGACGCAGGCCAATGAAGGTTGCGACTTCGATTTCCTGGCACAAGGACCTTCCGTCCCTGAACCCGAGATTCACTGACCCTCAACGCGCAGTGAGGACACCTGCTCTGCGCAACGGGGTTACAACACTTCTCTCTGCCGCACGACTACCAGGGAACAGGGCGGCGGTCCTGGAAGAAGCCGCCGGTTGGTCCGTTGTTGGGAAGCGTTGCCGCCCACACGAGCGCTTCCGCACCCTCTTCGACGGAGCGCGTGGCGCCGGAGCCACCCATGTCGGTCTGCACCCACCCTGGGTTGACCGCGTTGACGAGGATGCCGCTACCGCGCAGCTCGGAGGCCAGTATGCGCGTCAGGGCGTTAAGGGCGGTCTTGGAGACGCGGTAGCCCGGAGAACCACCACCCATGTCCTCCAGGGCCGCGAGCCCCGTCGAGACGTTGACGATGCGCCCATAGCCATTGCGCCGCATGAGAGGGATGGCCATCTCGCACAGGCGCCACGCCCCCAACAGGTTCGCCTCCAGGCTCTCCTTCACCCGGTCGAGATCGGCATCCACGCCGCGTTGGCCCTCGTCGTTGGAGATACCGGCGTTGTTCACCAAGATGTCGAGCCGTCCAAACTCCTCTTCTATAGAGCGCGAGAGCCGTTCTACGCTCTCGGGATCCGCAACGTCGAGTTGCCGGACGATCACGCCGCCTAGGAGTCCGGCCGCCGCAGCCCTGCCCTGCTCACCGTCGCGAGAACCCATGACCACCGTGATCCCCCGCTCTGGAAGCTGCCTGCAGACCTCAAGCCCGATCCCCCGGTTTCCTCCGCTTACAAGCGCGACCCGACTGTTCTCCATCGTTTGTCCTCTCTATCTATCGATAAGCTCGAACGCCGCCTCTACTGCCACAAGCGGCGACGGCGCCACGGTCACGTGCCCTTCGAGATCCCAGCCCTCCAGGACCACCACGGGCCGTCCGACCTTTCTAGCAAGACCGATCTCCGAGAGCGTACCGTACTCGCCACCGACTGCGATGACAACGTCTCCCGAACACACCACGGCAAGGTTCCTCGCCTGTCCCGTACCTGTAGCCACAGAGTACGCAAGGTATTCGTTCTCTCTCCTTCGGTCCTCGTCGGGCAGGATGCCTACGGCCGTACCGCCGGCCTCTGTGGCCCCGCGGGCCGCGGCCTCCATCACGCCCGATAGTCCGCCACAGACCACGGTCCCTCCCCTCTGGGCGATGAGCCTGCCAACCTCGCGCGCCTTCTCGTAGAGTTCATCCGCGGCTGCGCCCGATCCAACGACGGCCACGTACACTCTGCCGGTCATACGTAATCCGGTGGAAGGCTTGTGAATGGACGTGAGAAGTTCCTGCGGCAGTGGATTCCCGCTTTCGCGGGAATGACGGGAGCGACGGGGTAGGAGTTGCACCCACGCTCTACAGCGCGGAACAGATCATGCCGATTCCTCATCACACGGTCGGGTAGCGGCTCGTCTGTCCGAGCAGGTACCTGAGGAGGCTCACAGCACCTTCCTTGCTTAGGGGCTCGTTCCAGTTACCGCACTTGGGGGACTGTATGCACGCGGGGCATCCCCTCTCGCAGGGGCAGCGGGTGATGACGCCTAGAGTGTCGCGGGCGAGCGACTCGAAGGCGTCGAAGCCGCGCCTGGAGATGCCGACTCCACCGGGATAGCCGTCGTAGACGAAGACCGTGGGGAGGCGGCTCTGGCGGTGGACGGGCGTAGAGAGGCCGCCGATGTCGGCGCGGTCGCACATGGCGAAGAGTGGGAGGAGCCCGATCAGGCCGTGCTCCCCGGCGTGCAGTGCGCCCCCGAAGCTCTCGAAGCTCGGTCTCGCTTCTCTGGGGAGCGGGGGCAGCGTAACCCAGAGCGCCTGCGTCTCCAGTATCACGTCGGGGAGATCCAGAGGGTAGACCCCGACCTCCTTGTCGTCAGCAACCCTAACCTTCTTGAAGAAGGTAACAGAGTCCGTCGTCCTCACCCTGCCCCAGTGGAGCACTGCTCCGTTCGCGAGTTCCTGCTCCTCGATCTCCTCCAGAATCTCTACATCGGTCTCGACGCGCGGTCTGGTGTAGTACCGATTCGGGACGCGCCTGGCGACGGCCCGGTGGGAACGGAGATCCAGGCTCTCCACCTCATAGGCGGTCCCGCGGTGGAGGTAGGTTGCGCCAGGATGCAGCTCGCTCGGGGCGCGGGTGGCCTCCGCGGTCCCGATCAGCTCTCCTTCACCGTCGGCTATGAGCACCGTCTCGGACGATGCCGAGCGCAGTGAGATGTTACGCGCAGGGTTGTCCCCGCCAACATAGACCAGCCGGCCTCCACTAGAAGCCAGCGCCCTGTCCTCCATCATCGCCTTTGCCACGCTCCTGTAGGCAGGACCGAAGTACTCCTCGTCGTCCGCGTCGAGCGGGGCTTCGTGGGCGGCGGCGAGCAGGTGCGGGCCGAGGATGTAGGGGTTCTCCATCGTGACCCTGGCCGCCTCGACTCTCCTGCCTAGGACCCTCGGCGGGTTCTCGAAGAGGAACTGGTCGAGCGAGTCGCGGCCTGGGATGTACACGGCGAGGGCTGGGTCCTTGCCGCGTCCGGCGCGGCCCCACTGCTGCCAGATGGAGGCGACGCTTCCCGGATATCCGCAGCAGACCACGGCGTCCAGCGCCCCTACATCGACCCCGAGCTCGAGCGCGTTCGTAGAGACGACGCCGAGGAGGTCGCCGCGGAACAGACGGCCTTCGATCTCTCTCCTCTCCCTCGGGGTGTAGCCCGCGCGGTAGGGGGAGATCCTGCGCGCCCCTTCGACGCCGAGCCGGTTGGCGGCGTAACGGTAGATGAGCTCGGCGGCCTTCCTCGTCCTGGCGAAGGCTATGGTCCTGACCCCCTGCGATACGAGGTTAGCGAAGACCAGGGCGCCTTCGGTCAGAAGGCTCCGCCTCTCTCCCTTCTCCTTGTCGAGCAAGGGAGGGTTGCGGAAGACGACCCGCCGTTCGCCCGTGGAAGCACCGTCGTTGTCCACGAGGACGAAAGGCAAGCCCGTGAGGCTCTCGGCGAGTTCCTGCGGGTTGGCTATCGTGGCGCTTGTAAGGACGAACTGTGGGTCGCCACCGTGCAACCGCGCCAACCGCCTAAGACGCCTCAGTACGGCCGCCACGTGGGATCCGAAGACGCCGCGCAGGACGTGCGCCTCGTCGACGGCCACGATCTCCAGGTTGCGCAAGAAGTCGCCCCAGGACTCATGATTGGGCAGGATGCCGATGTTCAGCATGTCGGGGTTCGTAAGCAGGATGTTCGCCCTGCGCCTGATGTCCGAGCGGAGGGCGTGCGGCGTATCGCCGTCGTAGGTCGCAGGATGTACCCCGCGCAGCCCAAAGGCCTTGATCTTGCCCAGCTGGTCTTGGGCCAGGGCCTTCGTCGGATAAAGAAAGACGGCCCGACTCTTCGCCCTGCCCAGCGCATTCTGGAACGCCGGGATCTTGTAACACAACGACTTCCCACTAGCCGTCGCCGTCGCCACCACCACGTTCTCACCGGCCAGCACCCGCTCGTAAGCCTCCAGCTGGTGCGAATACAACCTCGAAGCACCCATCTTACGCAGCGCCTCAGAGAGCTCCGGCTGGAGGTCAGGAAACGCCACGAGCGTAGCCTCCCGCGGCGGCAAACTCGCCACGATATCCCCGAGCGACTCCACCGCCCGACGACTCATCCCGCCTAAAGAACCCCGAACCTGCGTCTCAGCCATAAACCTTATGCAAAGCTATCGGCACAAACCAAAAAACCTGAAGCCTGATGCCTGTAGCCTGAAACCTCGTTTTGCAAAGCAAACCGCTACAACTCACGCCTACCGGCGAAGGCCCTTCCGAGGGTCACTTCGTCGGCGTACTCCAGGTCGCCACCGACGGGCAGGCCGCTCGCGAGCGCCGTTACCCTTACAGGCAGGTCCTTGACCTCCTGCGCGATGAACAGCGCGGTCGCCTCGCCCGTGGTATTCGGGTTCGTCGCGATGACGAGCTCCGTTGTGCCTTCTTCACGGACGCGCTCCAGTAGTTCGGCTATTCTCAAGTCTTCGGGTTCGATCCCGTCCAAAGGCGACAGGGCCCCGCCGAGGATGTGGTAGAGGCCGCGGTACTCGTTGGTCCGTTCGATAGGGCCGATATCGTAGGGGTCTTCGACGACGCAGATTACAGACGCGTCGCGACGGGCGTCGCGGCAGATGTCACACTCATCAGCCTCGGTCAGGTTGAAGCAGCGCCTGCACGGTTTGATCTTCTCCTTGACCTCCTGCAGCGCCTCGGCCAGCCCTATGGCATCCTCCTTCTTGCCCCTGATGACGTGGAAAGCGATGCGCTGGGCGCTCCTCGGTCCGATAGAAGGTAGCTTGGAGAGCTCTGTTATGAGTCTCTCTACAGGCCTCGCGTAGGTTGCCAAAGAACCCTTACAGACCAGGAAGGTTCAGGCCGAGGTCACCGAGGCCGCCGGTGATCCCACCAAGCTTCTTGTTGGCAAGCTCCTGGGAGCTCGTCATCGCCTCGTTGACGGCCGCAAGCACCATATCCTGCAGCATCTCCACGTCCTCGGGATCGACGACCTCAGGGTCTATCTCGATGGAGACGAGCTCCATGCCGCCGGTCATCGTCGCCTTTACAGCCCCGCCGCCGGCGCTCGCGGTAACCGTCTCGTTGGCGAGCTCCTCCTGGGCCTGCTGCATTTGCTGCTGCATCTGCTGTACCTGCTGCATCATCTTGTTTACGTTTCTTCGATTTCCCACCCAAATTCTCCTCTCCAAACGCGCCGCGCACCCTCGAGCTCTTGCCCGGCAACGCGTCTACACGAAGTCCGAGCACAGAGTATACCGTTCGGCGCTGCTCGGGTCCGAAGCTGTTCGACGGTTCTGGAGTGAGTGCGGCGTGGGACTTGCCTCGGTCTGTAGGTCGGCGCGGATTTCGTTCTCCGCTCGATCATGATCTCCGGAACAGCGACTGGGCATGGGCTCGTCTCAGGCACGATCGAGAGGCAACAGAAAGGCCGGAGCGTTGTGCCCCGATCCTCCTCCTTGCGACGCTGGCTCTCAGCAGAGGACTGCCAGGTGGGAAGCTTTGTTGGTAGCGAACCCACCGCTGTCGACCGTTTGGACAAATACGCTGTTCGGGTCCCCGGCTGAGGCGACCGGAAGCTAAGTTGGATGAATTTGCCTTCCACGAACTCAGGTGAAAAGTAGGCTCTAGGGGGCGTGCTCCCTACCCTGACCTTCGAACGGTGAGGCGGGTCTGGGCCTCCGCCCGGTTTCTTGCCCGAGGAACTTCATCACTTTCCGCAGATGCACGCGGACGGTGCTTTGAGAGAGGGACAGACGTCCGGCGATCTCCCGGTTGGGCATGGCTTTGCTCTATGGCAGCGAGGTCCGAATCCGCATCGTAGAAGGTGGCAGCGTGGTTATCGAACCGTTGACTTGATTTACAACGTGAGACTTCTTCGACCTTGCTGGCGCCGTGCTTTAGCCGTGAGCTGTGAAGTGTGAATCTGGAAATAGTGCCGAGTTAGCAAACAATTCCAGATTCCTAACTCTTATCGAAGAGACCGGCCTCGCGCGCTATCTCGAAGACCTCACGCTGGTCGCGGATCTTATCGTCCCCCATCGATGCTGGCTCGGACCCGTTGTTCTCGGCGACCGTTCCGCCAGATCCGTACGGACTCCCTGTCTCCGGCGGGCTCTCCTGGGATACCGGCTCCGGAGCGTGTTGCTCTATCGGGGCGGCTGGCGGGGGCGGTTCCTTTGCGGCGGTCGTGGCCGATGCTCCTCCAGCGGCCTTGATCTCCAGGCGCGGTCTCGAGCCGAGTCTTTCCTCAAGGACTCCGGCCAGCTTCTCGAGGTGCCCCGAATCTTTCGCCATCCCGACGTGGAAGCTATGCTCCTCGGGGTAGACGAGTTGTAGCACCTCACCGTCGAAGCTCTCGACCCGCGCCTCGCCGTAGACGGCGGCCGTGAGCGCCTGCCTGCGGCGCTTGAGCTCGCCCATGATCCCTTGCCACTCCGAGGCGAGGTCAACACCGGTCTCACGCGGGTCGTCAGGGTCTTCCAGAACCGAAGGTTCGCCGGATGGCGCATCCGACTCCACAGCTTCCTGCGCGGGCTCTCGTTCCGCAGGCCGCGGATCCTCACGGACGACATCAGCGGCGGCCCG
>CAWKIM010000006.1:0-447667 GCA_963849745.1 uncultured Rubrobacteraceae bacterium
AGAGGAGTTCGTGGCGACGCTTCCGTTCTCTACCGCCTTTTCGAGCGTCTCGAGGCGGGCCAGGATGGTAGCCATATCCGGTTCGGTGTAATCGCGAGTTAGCTTGAGGAAGACGATCTCGAGCTCCAGCTTGGGGTCTCCGCCGCGTCGCATACGGTTCAGGGCGTCGTCAAGAGCTGTGATGAGCCGTACGACCTCAGCCGTGGGAACGGCGTTCGACTGTTCTTCGAGCGGGGCGCGTTCCTCGGCCCCGACCCCGGCGAGTGCGACCTCGGGTGTGTAGGGGAGGAGCATCAGGTTGCGAAGGTGGGCGAGGAGTTCACCGACGAACTGGGCAAGATCCTTCCCCCCATTGGAGAGGCGGTCCACTATGCGCAAGGCATCCGCGGCCCTGTGTTCGTGTAGGGCGTAAGTAGTCTCGATCAGCGCTTCGGGGCCGACGCCGCCCAGCAACTCGCGCACCATGGAGGCCGTGATCCTACCCTCAGCGAAAGACGAGAGCTGGTCAAGAAGCCCCTCCGCATCCCTGAAAGAGCCCCTCCCCTCGCGCGCGATAACGGTCAGCGCCTCAGGCTCGACCTCGATGTTCTCCGAATCCGAGATCTCCCTCAGCTTCTGCGTAAGCGTCTCGATGCTGGGGCGGCGGAAGTCGAAGCTCTGGCAGCGGCTGATGATCGTCGGCAAGACCTTGTGTTTCTCGGTCGTGGCGAGCACGAAGACGACATGCTCGGGCGGCTCTTCGAGCATCTTGAGGAGGGCGTTGAAGGCCTCGGCCGTGAGCATGTGGACCTCGTCTATAATGTAGACCTTCATCCTGCCGGCGACGGGCGCCAGATTCACCTTGTCCCTTAGGTCCCGGATCTCGTCGATCCCCCGGTTGGAGGCCGCGTCCATCTCCAGAACGTCCATCGAAGAGTTGCCCACGATGGCCCGGCAGCTCTCGCAGGTCCCGTCGGGCTCCGGCGTGGGCCCCTTCTCGCAGTTGAGACCCATCGCGAGCACCTTCGCCGTCGAGGTCTTGCCCGTGCCACGCGGCCCGCTAAACAGGTAAGCGTGCGAGACGCGGTCCGTCTCGATAGCACGCCGCAACGTCCGCACCACAGGCTCCTGCCCAACGATGCCGCCGAAACGCCGCGGCCGCCACCTGCGGTAGAGCGTCGTGTGCCTCATTTGGAGTGACTTCGGATTAGATGACTCACGCGTCTAGTATAACGGACGACTCGGCTCTCACCATTAGGCATCAGGCTACAGGTTTCAGGCTTCAGGTCGCGGTGGAGTTACCCGAGTCCGCAGGCGATCCTTCGGCCCAGTAGCGGGTGCCTTTAGACGGTAGATAGTGCCGCCGCGAGCGGCCGACAGCTGAGACCTGAAGCCTGAAACCTGACACCTCTAATTGCCGCGCACCCCGCCGTCGACGTAACCGCATAAGGCGAACTTCCGGCCGCCGACTCCGGTCTGGCTACCCCGGAGCACATGAGGTTACCCGCTTAGTGCTGCTACCTTCCGGTCCTGACACGGTTCACGGGGCCCCATTGCCCGGGACCAGGCCATCAACGCCTGCCGCACCGGTTTCAACCGAACCCGGTTCGCGCCTCGGGCGGGGATCTAGGCCCTGCTAGGCGATCGCAGGTACAGGGCATCGCCAGCTCCCCGCTTAGCGCGGCCAGCCGATTCTACCAGAACGCTGCAGGGTGTCAGCCTGTGTCCCGCGCGTCCTACTTCCCGGCTTCCAAGAGTACATCCAGGAGTAGCGCCGCAGACCAGGAGAACAGGATAGAACCGAGTCCTCCGCCCGTAGTGGGGGCGAAGTATTCGTGGAAGCCCTCTTGCTTGCACAGCTCGGTGATGGTCTTTCGGAGGCGCGCGGCGTGATCCTGGTAGCCGTAGGCTTCCAACCCGTGCATCAAGAACCAGTTTATGTTGATCCAGACCGGACCCCGCCAGTATCTCTCTTCCGAGAACCCGAAACCGTGCAGATCGTAGCTGGGGATAGGGGTGACGGTCTTGTCAGCCAGGCCGAAACCATCGTTCTCCAGTGTATCGACCACGCGCTTCGCCCGATCCGGCTCCGCGATACCGGCGTACAGCGGGCCCGCGAGGTTCGGCCCGAAGTAGGCGCGTATCGGCCTGCCATCGACGAGGTCGTAGTCCAGGTATGTCCCGCGATCCTCATCCCAGAGCTTCTCCTCGATAGCGGTACTGGTCTTCGCTGCCGATTCCTCACGAGGCGAAGGGTCCTCACCCAGGATCCGCGCTATCTCCGCGAGATCCCTTTCGGCCTTAGACAACAGCGAGTTGAAGAGCACGTCCTGCACCAGGAAGGGACAATCCTGCCTTATCATCGCTTCGTCGTAGGCGCGGTCGGCGAAGAATTTGACCAGGTAGGCGAAGCGGTCGTACGTATCGCTGGTCGGGCGGTCCGAGGCGGAGACGGCGTGTATGTCGGCGCGGTGGTAGCGGGGTATCTGATCCGACCTGAGGTGCAGCCGCTGCAGGATCTGATCCCATAACGGCGAGTTGTCCATGCCGCTCTCCCAGGGATGGCGGATATACACCAGCCCCTCGCCCTCAGGGTCCCTCTCCCTGTAGAGATAATCGTGCCAGGCCCCCAGTTTGAGGAAGGCGTACTCGAGGAAATCCCTCGCCTTCGCCTCATCTTCGGCATGCCGGTAGATACATAGAGCGGCCGTGGCGTGAACGGGAGGCAGGACCACGCCCGAGGTCTCGCAGTCTTGGGGGGCATCGGGACTTTCTTTGGCATGCCAGAAGTTAGGTCCTGGAAAGTAGTTCGTGAAGTGGGGATTGAAAACGATCTGAGGCAAGAGGCCGTTCTTCCACTGGGCTTCGAAGAGGTGCCTGAGCTCTCTTGTGGCGCGGTCCTGATCGAAGTGGCTGTAGCCGATGGCGATGAACGCCGAGTCCCACGACCACTGGTGCGGGTAGAGCCTCGGACCCGGCATCGTGTACTCACCGGTCCAGTTGAAGTCGAGCACTGCCTTTGCTTGATGAACAAGCATGTCCTCTTCCGTCCGTCGGGCCATGCTCTCGTCCTCCCTCGATCCGGCGTTGGCTGTCCCCTCGCGGCTGGCGGTCGACTACCAGTATAATGCCACCATGGCTTCCAATGAGAACAACGCGGATATCCTGATCCTTTCGAGCGCCATAGGAAGCGGCCACATGCGGGCCAGCGCGGCCGTGGTTCGTGGTGTTGATCTCCTCGACCCCGAGAAGCGTTGCCAGGTAGTGGACTTCCCCCACGAAGTCTCGCCGGGCGTCGAGCGATTGCTTCGGGACACGTATCTGGAGGCCCTCAAGTTGTGGCCCACGGCGTACGGGAGGCTCTATGAGTCTTCGGGCACGGGCCAACGGGGACCTCTCGTGCAACAGGTGCAGTCGGCCGGGCTCAGGACCCTGGAGCGCCTGGTGTCGAGCACCGGCGCGCAGGCTCTCGTAGCCCCGCACTTCTACGGCGCCGGGGTTCTCGGGGTATACAAGAGGCAGAACCCGGGGATGTTCAGCGCCGTCGTGCTGACAGACTACGTGCCGCACCCCATCGGGGTACCTTTGAACCTGGATCTCTACGTCGTCGCCGACGATGCGGCAGCCGAAGACGTGGCGAAGCTCGGTGTGCCAGAGGAGCGGATACATCCGACAGGAATCCCCATAGACCCCATCTTCGAGGAACCGGCAGACCCGGGTCCGGCTCGCAAGGAGATCCTGAACCTGGGCGATGATGATCTCCCTGTAGTTCTCGTTATGGGCGGGGGCCTCGGCGGAGGCGATCTGGAAGACTCCGTATCGTTGCTGCTTCAGGCCAGCGAGGCCATGCACCTCGTCGTGCTCTGCGGCTCGAATGAACGTACCCGCGCGCGACTGGAGCGCCTCGCAAGCAGAGAGGACAAGGAGGCCATCTTCCTGGCTTTCACGGACCGGGTAAGGGAGCTCATGGCAGGGGGGTCTGTGCTGGTCACCAAACCGGGCGGCATGAGCTGCACGGAGGCCATCGCATCGGGGCTGCCCCAGGTTCTCTACCATCCCATCCCAGGTCAGGAAGAGGACAACGCGGCGGCGATGGTCCGCTACGGCGCCGGGGTCATGGCCCGTGAGATGCCGCAGATCCTGGGCCAGACGCTCAAGATCCTGACCAGCACGGATCACAGGCACAAGATGATCGAAGCGGCGAAGGCGGCCCACAAACCCCACTCGGCGCGTTCGGCGGCCTCCCTCATACTGGCTGGCCTGCCATGAGACACCCCCGCGCCCACGTCTGGAACGCCACAGCCGCCACCGCCGTCTGTGGCACGACCCTGGCCGCCCTTCGAACCATTAGAGGACGACCACTACGTTCGGCATCCACCCTGGTCTCGGCCGGAGCCGGGTTGGCGGCCGGTGGACTTATGGCCTACGAATGGCTCACGCCGCGCTCCTGGCTCTACGGTCCAGTCTTCTGGCACGCCCGTACAGACGAGCGGGTGGTCGCCCTGACCTTCGACGACGGTCCCTGCCATCCCTATACGGAACAACTGCTCGAGATCCTGGACCGCGAAGGCATCAGGGCCACCTTCTTCCAGGTGGGCAACAACGTGATACGCGAGCCGAACCTCTCCGCCGAAGTCGCTTCCCAGCACGAGGTCGGCAACCACACGTTCACCCACCCTCACCTCACGTGGAGCCGGCCAGGCACGGCCAGGGAAGAGTTGCTCCGTGGCCAGGAGGCCATCCACGACGCCACTGGAACCCTGCCGCGGCTCTTCCGCGTTCCCCACGGTTGGTATGGTCCGCAGGTGATCTCGGTGGCCGGAGAACTGGGGATGAGGTGCGTGGGCTGGTCGGTAATGGCCTGGGATTGGGACCGTCCCCCCGCGGATGTCATCCAACGCCGGATATTGCACGGCGTTGGCCCAGGCGGTGTCACCCTGCTCCACGACGGCCAGGACACGGACGCTTTCCCCAAGGCCGACCGTTCCCACACCATAGCGGCCGTCTCCGACATTATCAGTAGCCTCAAGGCGAGCGGGTACGGTTTTCTCACCCTCCCCGAGCTGATGGATCTCGATGCGCGCGAGCATCAGCCTGCGTAACCAGGAACTCGTACTCGTTGGAGAGTGGTTCCTCCTCCCCGAAGAGGAGCCTTAGCCTGAGCACCGCGGGTCCCGGAGCGGGGAGCGTGGCCACCGCTTCACCGATCCCAACTACAGAATCCTTCGGTACATTCGTCTCTCCCCCGCCACGGGCCGTGCTAGATCCCCCGACGAGCAACTCCCATTTCCAGGCTACACCATCCAACTCCCGTGAAAAATCGTTGATAACGAAGAGGGGCAGGGAGACCTTTTGGCCCACGCTGTAGCGCTCCTTCGGGTACTCGGCACAGATCAAGACCGGACTCATCGCCAACAGGAGCGTCTGGTAGGCTGATTTCTTCCTACGTCGCCAGTCGACGACGGACCAGGAAACGGCTGGTGCTGGATCGTTTAACATGAACGCGAAGGTCCCCCCCGTGGGCCTGTACTTGCGCCGGCGGAAGAGCTCCGTGGCGTGTTTCAGCACCTCGCCCTGATAGCGCTGGCTCTCGCGTAAGAAAAGCGTCCGATCTCCGCTCCATGGAACGTAGCGAGCCATACGCTGGACCTGGAGGCGGTAGTTCACGGATAAAACACTCCAGTTGGGCGGCGTCCCTGAAGGCCAGATCTCCTCTAGCGACTCGGGATCCGGCAGCGCCTGCGCCCCGTACTCAGTCGGCAGCCGCGAGAATCCCGGGTAGACCTTCACGACCCGCTCCAGATCCCTGAACTTCCCGTAGTACCAGCCGAAGTAGAGGTGGTTTGTCGTCAGGGGATGGCCCGCGGCATCTATCACGGGCCTGGAGTCGTCCTCCTCCGAGATCGCACGCATTACAGCAGGGTCGAGGACCCGCCGCTGCCAGAGCATCCATCGCGGGGAGAGAACCTCGGCGGCGGTGCGCACAAGCCCAAGGAGACTCCATTTCTCGGGGGGCGCCACAAAGAAGGGTTCGTCGTGCGCCAGATAGATGCCCACAGAAGGATTGCCGCGCAGGGTTCGCGCCATCTCCCCGGCCTGTGCGACGGCGGGCCCGAAGATGCTCCGCCTGTGGGTCCACTGCAGAGGAAAGTCCTGGAGCACGAGAAGCCCGAGCTCGTCGCAGGCCCCATAGAACGCGCTGTCCGAAACGTGGGCGTGAACCCTGACGGCGTTCATGCCGGCCTCGCGCACCAGGGACGCGTCCGCACGCAGCAGTTCCTTTGTTGCCCTGGCTGGGTAAGCGTCCGAGGGCAGGTAGTTGATCCCACGCAGGAATACACGCTCACCGTTGAGGTAGACCTTCCAGTCTCTGAGCTCCACCGTACTGGCGCCGAAACGCGTTTGTTCTTCTTCCCCGTCACACGACAACACCAGCTCATACAGCGCCTGCTCGCCCCTGTCCCACGTCGACCACACCCTTACGTCAGGCAGTCGGAAACCAATCTCGAAGCGGTTTTCTCCCTCCTCCAGTTGCACTTCCCTCTCGAACTCGACTCCCTGAGCCTCGAAGTCCAGTGGACGTACCCTCCCCACCAGCCTGGCGCGCGTGTTGTACCTACAGTAGAGGTTTACGTGCGCCACGCCCCGTCCGATGTGGTCGGCCGTGGCCGCGAGAGAAAGGATGCGAACCCCTCCATCCACCACGAGGCTGACCTCTTTGAAGATGCCGCCCGGATTTATGTGGGGGGCCATACCGTCCCACCTGGCCCACACGCCGCCGATGGTCTTGCGGTCGTTCTCATCCGATTCTTCGGGGCTAGTGACTTCTACCAGCAGCTCGTTCTCGCCATTGGCGATGACCATATCGGTGACGTCGAACTCGAAAGCGGAGAAGTACCCTTCGTGGTCGCCCAGGTAGACACCGTTGAGCCAGACGCGAGCAGCGTAATAGACGCCCCCGAACCTGAGAGTAAGCATCGCCCCCTCGGGAGGTCTCCCCTGCGCAAACCGGCACCGGTAAAGCACGATCCCCTCATAGGTCGCGAAAGCGTCTTCGAGCTGCCAATGCCAGGGAACGCGGATCGGTGACCAGGCACGCGTTATGCCTGCTGCTTCGCCGGCACTACGGAGCGACGCCGCGAGCGGTACGGCATCCCAATCATCTAGGGTTCGCGAACTCGTAGAATGCATCAGAACAGCCTACCACCTCCGAAACAGCCGCAGATAGCAGGCTGTGCGTTACTCCCTCTCGATGCGGTCCAGGGTCTCCCCCTTTGCGTCCGACTGGTCTGGTGTTGGCAGGCCCACATCTGGTGGCAGCTCGAGCCTGAGGTCTCCTTCGTGGTCGATGTAGAGCTCGCCACGAACCAGCCTGCATCCGAGCACATGACCGCCGGCGCCCCTGTCCGCAGTGATGAAGTGGAAGTGGTAGCCGGAGACGTTCAGACCCTGCGTGTAGTCGGGAAACCGGAAGCCGACGAGGCTACCCGAGACGTCGTGAAGCTCAAAGGTGGGCTGGTCCTTGACGACCTCTACGAGGGGCGGGTAGGGCTTGCGTTGGCGGGGCACGCTGCGCGTCTTGACGTACTCGAAACGTCCGTCCACCCGGATAGCGGCGCACACGGTTCCGCCACCTATAACCCCGTCCACGTAGTCACAAAGATCCTCGAAGTCCATCGGTATCGAAAGAGTTTGGGATGTATCCGGCTCGAATAGGGTCACCACGGCGAAGGGGGTCCTGGCATCTCCGTCGACAGCGTAGGCCAGCCCGTCGGATTTTACCTGGAAGAAGTCGCCATCCAGGCAGATCATCTCCCCGTCGAGAGCGTCGAACGTGCCCAGGCCGAAGTCTCCACGGTCCGCCAGTTCGGCGAAGCTGACGTCTCCCTCGTACTTTCCCTCCAAAAGGGCATCGACGGTCGAAGTCTGGAAGAGTGTATGGTGGAGGTGCTCGTCACCTCCCAGATCCTGCTCCCTCATATACTCCACATGCAGCGCACCAACCAGCGCGGTATCGATAGGCATCAGGCTCATCCCGCTTTCGTGTCTATCAAACCCATTTGAAGATGCTAACTGCGACCTCTACCTCGTTGATCCTGAAGGAACATAGCCTACTCCGCAAATAGCTGACTTGCCAACAAATCTGATGCTGTCGCCACTATCCGAATACTGGCACAGGCCGATTATGGGCGATGCCTAGTTGCCTCTGGCTCGTCGACTAAGTTCGTACTGTTTGCGCCGAGGCAACCAGTGTGGTTTCGTTGACTGGATAGTTCAATAGTGGTGAGGAGCGTCAAGATGAGGAAGGACCCCGACCCGGTGTCGCGCGAGGCGTACGACAAGCTGGCAAGCTCCTACTCGGTCCGCGCCCCTACCAAGCCGCACAACGCCTACTACGAGCGTCCCGCCTCCCTCTCGTTGCTCGGGAACGTCCGAGGGAGGCGGGTACTCGACGCCGCCTGCGGCCCCGGCATCTACGCCGAGTTGCTGGCCGACCGCGGCGCCGAGGTGGTCGGCTTCGACGCGAGCGAGAAGATGGTCACGCTCGCCAGGGAAAGGCTCCGTGGCAGGGCGGAAGTTCGCCGCGCGAACCTGGAGGAGCCCCTCGAAAGGTTGGAAGGCGACTCTTTCGACCTCGTGGTGAGCGCCCTGGCCATGGACTACGTAGAGGATTGGGGCGTCCCGCTCTCGGAGTTCTACAGGGTGCTGAAACCCGCCGGGAAGCTGGTCTTCTCGGTGGAGCACCCCACCTTCAAGTTCGTCGAGCACGTTTACCAGGGAGAAGGCAGCTACTTCGAGACCGAACTGGTGGGCATGGAGTGGAGGGGGTTCGCAGAAAGCGTGTGGATGCCATCTTTTCGGAGACCGCTGGGTGCCATGGTCGACGCCATCCTGGGCAGCGGCTTCGTTTTCGCGGGCATGCTCGAGCCCCAGTCCGACGAGCGCTTCCGGGCGGCCGATCCGGAAGAGTACGAGAGACTTTCCCGGATGCCCGGGTTCCTGAGCTTCTTGGCACGCAAGCCCGGAGCCCCGTGAGCGCGTGTTGCCACGCCCGCAAACCGGCCATTGCGGTGTCCGATCATTCACTAGACCTGATAGTAGTGGCGTCGTAGTATCGGTTCGAAGATGTCGACGACAGCGGGAGATCAGGATGGATCTGGAGACCAACAGCGCCGGAGGTCGCAAAGTCGAGTGGGAGGTAGAGAGAGGGGGCGTCTTCCCGGGGGCGGTGGGTTGGGGCGAGACGGTGGTCGCACGGGCGGCATCTACTGCCAACCTGTCCTGCGTGCCAGCCAGTTCCAGGCCACCTCGCCCTGTGACGCCTGGAATGGACGCAGTGTGGGCAACCCCGGCGGCGCCGGCTGCAACCCCTCCCTGGTGAAGAACCCGGCAACGGCGGCCACCAAGGCCGTCAGGGCATCGGGGTCGGCCTGGCCATCGTGCGGGTGATAGGTGACGATCTCTTCCGGTAGCGGGCCGTCCTGCATGGCCACGCTAGGGGCGAAGAATGCCGCATCGACCCACGACGCTCCTACACGGGCGTGCGGCCAGTCCACTACCAGCACCCGGTCATCGGGCGTCAGCAACAGGTTGTCCGCCGCAGGTCCAGATGGAGCAGGGTGTCCCCTTTCGCCGCCGCGGGAGCTTCGGCCTCCAGACCGGCGAGCTTGTCGAGGCGGCGTGCGGACCAGGCGTCGATGCGTACCGGTCGCTCTTCGGCCAACTTCCGCCAGTGCCCCCCGCAGATAACTTCCCAGTCGCCGACGACGCCCACCAGGCCAGGAGGCAGCGGCGATGGCGTGAGAAGCTCGGAGAGAGTCGCGAGGGCGTCGAGTGTCCGGTTGAGTTCGCCGGATCTCCATGGGACCGCGGGGTTCCTGCCCTCGACGTCTTCGAAGACCAGGACGATCCAACCCCGCTCACCTTCGTCGTGAGAAAACAGAAACGTTGGGACGGGCGCATCCTCGGGCAGCGCGGCGGCGACCCTGGCCTCCCTGCGATGGGCCGCGGGTGTCAGCGGGTTGGGCTCGGGTCCCGCCGCCTTGGCGAAGAAGCGACGCCCGTCCTCGGACCGGAGCCGCGCGGCCACACCCGGCGAGAACGCGGCGGACTCGGAGAGCGCGGACAAAACGGGACTACCAAGCCGGTCCTCTACGGCCGTGCGCGCACGCTCCGGAACGTCCGACCATTCAAACCGGAGTCCCGCAGCGTCGGGAGGTCTGGATGCTGTCATCCTCGACCTATACCTCCGAGCGGCCCTCTCGCAGCCGGCTGACCCCGACCACGGACTCCCCACCCACAGACGCCGCTGCGCTACGGGGCATGAGGGGGTTGATCGTTACGCACACCGGCGGTCGCTCGCCACGTCCTAGCCAGTAGACGAGCTCTGCCGGTGGTGATCTTGCCACTGGACCAGGCACTGGCAGGAAATCTCATCTGGGCATCCTTGTTGCAATGGTCTTGAGTGTTGCAGATCTCGCTAGTTACTATACTGCCTTTCCCGCCAAGAGTGGCGAAGTCCTGCACCACGTTCAGGTTCTCATCCACTACGAGCTTGGTGTTGCCGGCATTGTAGGTCGGAGCATCGTTATTGCGCAGTTCCGGCGGCACACCATCCCCAGAAACTCGCGACTGCGAGAGGGCGCCATCCTACGAAGAATTATCGTCCTTGCACCTGCCCAGCACACCCAGCTCGACGGCCCGAACCGCCGCTTGGGTGCGGTCCGAGACACCAAGCTTGCAAATGACGCTTCGCACGTGCTTTTTTACGGTGCTCACGCTGATCAGGAGGCTACGGGCTATCTGCTGGTTTGTGTATCCTCGCCCTACCAACCCAAGCACCTCACTCTCGCGTGCTGAGAGCAAGACCGGTTGTGACTCCTTGTCAGCTACCCCGTTTTGCTCTGACTTTACCTCCTCCATGAGCCGGTTGAGCAACTGCGTGGCTACCTCTTGGTCGAGGGAAGATTCGCCTCCTAGCACCTTGCGCACGGCCCCTATGGTCTCGTGTGTGGTAGCCCCCTTTCGCACGTAGCCTGCGGCACCGGCCTTCAGAGCCTCAGAGAGGTAGATCGGATCCTCCACAGCGGTCAACACCAGCACGCTAGTGCGAGGATACTCCCTCTTTATCTTTCGGGTCGCCTCGAGGCCGTCCATTCTTGGCATCAACACGTCCATCAAGACCAGCTCAGGTTGGAACCTACGGCAGAGCTCTAGCGCTTCCAAGCCGTTCGTGGCTTCACCGACGGCCTCGAGGTCCGGGTGCTCGTCGATGGTGGTTGTGAGCGCCTCTCGGATGAGGGGGTGGTCGTCGGCCACCACGATACGTGAAGGGGAGCATCCTCCTGAATGTGATTGTCGAACCATCTGATCGCCTCCTTAGTGGTATTTCAGCACCGATCTCGTTGCTGTCGCCGTCGCTGATGGTCTCGGGTTGAGGGTTCTGCTCAAGCTCTTGCCTCCGCTCCATCATGAACGGCGTTCCTTACCTGGCTCTTACCTGGAAGCCTTGAGGGCGTAAGTGGAATCACCTATCTTTGGCTGTAGAATCCTCGATTACCGCGCTGCATTCGCGCAGCGTGCAGCCAGAAGCGGAGAACTGGAGAGACCCTTAGTCGGTGTATGCCTTAACCAGAGTCTTTGCCCGGTTGCCCATGCAGCGACCTGCGCCCGAGAGACGAACCCCAACTTGCGCAGGATGTTCGAGACGTGGTTCTCGACCGTGCGCTCTGAGAGGTGGAGCTCTGAGGCTATCTGGCGGTTGGTGAGCCCCCGGGCCACCAGAGCCGCCACCTCCTCCTCGCGGCAGGTTAGGGGATTCTCCGTTCTCCAGTCGACCGCCGGACTTTCGGGAGCGGCGGGGACGCCTTCCTGGGAGAGGGCATACTCTACGGCCTCTTCGGCCGACATCGCCCTCCCCCGGGCGAACGCCTCTTGCCACGCCCCCTCATCGCCGAGCATGTCGCGCGCGGCGCTCACCCGGCCTTCGTAGTCGTAGGCGTCTAGCTCCCACTGCGTGAGGGAGACGACGCCTATCTCCTCGCGCAAGCCCTCCGCTGCCCCCCACAGCCTCGCCGCGCGGCAAGGCTCTGCTCGCGCGCCCGCCACCGCCGCCAAGCCGAAGATACCGTAGGCGAGGCAGAACTTGTCTTCCGAGCCTCGCAGCACGCTAAGGGACTCCTCCAGCAGCGCCGCCGCCGACTCGTGATCGCCCTTTATCAGCTCGATGAAGCCCAGGTCGATGTGGCACAAGGAGATGCCCCGCTTGTCCCCCAGCTTTCGGTAGATGGCGAGGCTCTCTGTGGCAAGGGCGGCCGATCGCTCGAAATCGCCCTCGTATGAGGTGGCCAGTGCCAAGAAGGTGGTCAACCAGGCGAGCGTAAAGCGGTCCAGGGGCTCTCTTTGCAACGCCTCGACCTCCCGGCGTAACACGGCCGCGCGCTCTTCGTCGCCCAGGTGTAACGCCGCGAAGCCCAGGTTGACGAGCGTGGTAGCGACGCCCCGTTTGTCTCCTAGCTCCCTAAACAGCGCGAGACCTTCCTCGAGCAGGACGATCGCTCCGTCGTAATCGCCCCGAAAGAGCTCTATCCAACCGGCCTCGTAGAGCGCCTTTGCCAGAGCAGGTTTGGGCGCCGCCCCACCCCTTGCGATGCCCTTTTCCAACCACCCGAGCCCTTCGCCAGGGCCGTAGATGCCCCAGAATCGTCCCAGAGCGCCGGCCAGCCTCAAGCCCAGCTCGGTGCGGTGCTCCCCAGGTTGCCTACCATGCGCCGGATCCAGCGCCCAAGAGAGGACGGCTCGCAGATTGGCGTGCTCCCTTTCGAGCCTCCTCAGCCACGCCTCCTGATCCGGCCCCGACATCCGGGGCTCGGCCTCTTCGGCCAGGGCGAGGAAGAACCTAGCGTGGTGCTCCTGGACAGCCTGTTCTTCGCCGCCCTCCCTCAACCTCTCACGAGCGTACTGGCGCACGGGCTCCAGCATCGAGTAGCGTACCGCGCCATCGTGCTCGCCCTCCTCTACGGCCACCAACGACTTGTCCACCAGCCGCGAGAGGGTATCCAGCACCTCACCCCCCCAAATGTCTTCGCCCGAGCCTAGCGCCTCGGCAGCCTCCAGACTAAAGCCTCCTGCAAACACCGAAAGGCGAGCCAACAAGACTCGCTCGGCCTCAGAGAGCAATTCGTGGCTCCAGTCCAAGGTCGCCCTGAGCGTCTGGTGGCGAGGATCGGCGCTCCGGAAGCCCGTCGTCAAGAGCCCTAGGGAGTCCTCGAGCCTCTCGTCGATCTGCTCCACGGAGAGCGCCGCCGTCCTTGCGGCCGCGAGCTCTATGGCCAGCGGGATGCCCTCCAGCTTCCGGCAGACGCTCGCCACCGCCTGGAGGCCCCTTCCGAAGAACGCGGAGTCGTTCTTCCGTCGATGCACCCTGTCCAAAAAGAGTCTCGTCGCCGCCAGGCCCGCCAGCTCTCCCTCGGTCAGCAGCGCGGGATCGGTGGGCACGGGCAGCGGGGGTATCCGCCGCACCACCTCCCCGGCCACGCGCAGCGGCTCTCTGCTGGTGGCCAGGATGCGCAGCCTCGGGCAGGCATCCAACAACTCGTTCGTAAGGTTCGCCATGGCCTCGATCAGGTGCTCGCAGTTGTCGAGGACGAGCAGAAGATTCTTCGCTCGCAGCTCCTCCGCGAGCGAGGCGCCAATCGCGCGACCCGTCCGCTCCCGCACCCCGAGCGTCCCAGCCACCACCCGCGCCACCAGCTCGGGCTCGCGTAGACTGTCCAACTCTACGAGCCAAACCCCATCCGGGTAGGCTCCCACGAGGTCCTTAGCAACCTCCTGGGCCAGCCGCGTCTTGCCCGTCCCTCCTGCTCCGGTGAGCGTGAGGAGACGGGTCATGGCCAATGCCCTCTTGACCTCGAGCATCTCCCGTTCGCGTCCGAGGAAGCTGGTCCTCTGAGGGGGCAGGTTATGCTTGGAAGTATTGGTGATATCCACGCGCTGCCCCATAGGTGGCGAGTCCGGATCCGAAATAGCAGCTGGCTGCCCATGAGGCGATGGGAACCTGCTTGCCGCTATCTCTACCCGCAAAGCGCGGCTCATGGCTCCTGGCTCTGCGCCGAGCTCCCGAGAGAGGACCTCCTCCAGACGCTCATACTGGCGCAGAGCGTCCCCCTGACGCCCGCGGAGAGCGTGCAGGCGCATCAGCCCCACGTGCGCCTCCTCGCGGGCGTGGTCCTCCGCCAGTACCTCCCCGAGCGTCTCAGCGGCAAGGTCATGGTCCTCTCGCTCCTCGTGAAGGCGCGCCAGGCCTACCAGGAGCGAGAGGTGGATCTCCCCAAGCCTTCGTCTGTGTTCTTCGGTCCACTCCTCGTAGCGGTCTTCGGGGAGCAACTCACCGGCGTACAAGTCCATGGCCGCCCGGTAGGCGGCCGGATCCCGTGATAGCCGGGCGGTCTCGGCCGCTCGCTCGAAAGCCTCCACATCGACCCAGAGCTCCCCCTCCGGGCACAGCACCAGCTGTTCTCCGTGCAAGGTCAGGCAACCGGAGCCGGTGAGCGCCTCGGAGTCCAAGGTTCGGCGGGCGACGTAAAGGTTGCGGTGCAGGTTGTTGGCCGCAGCCTGCGGTCCCAGGCGCGGCCAGAGCAGGTGCATCACCTGCTCGCGGTGCAACCTGTGGCCTGGCGCAAGGGCGAGCAGCTTGACGAGGGCCGCGGCCTTCCTGCGCCGCCAACGGTCCTCACCGATGGTCCTAGAGCCAATCGATACCCGAAAACCGCCGAGCAGCCACACACGCATCACCTCGGCGTTGTTGTCTCCTTCAGAGGCACCCATCGACATGTGCACCCTTCCTAGTGCGGAACGCAAGCGCTCCGCCACTGTTCGGTTCGTTCTTCGACCTCGATGCGCGCCATCGAAACACATGCCGATGAATTCGCGATGAATTATCAGCAACCAGTGGAGAATAGATCGCCAGCGCTATGGAGGGGCTTCCGGCTTATATGGAATCCGGTTGATTACTTACTGTATCGGGTTAAGCGTCGTTGGCATCGCAGGCGCGTACCCACGCGATGTGCGCATCCCCGATCCGAACGGACTTGCGCGCAAAACGCTAGTGTTTAGGTGGATTCCGTATTAGATGGGTTGCAGTACATCGAGCCGTCTTTATGCCGATACCATATTCCCGTTGTGCGTTTTACCTGCAGAATCGGAGTAATTGGACTCAGGCGTTCCTTGCGCTACACTCCCGAATCTCGCGGCTTCCACAGAGGAGAGGGCCGAGGCTGTTACGCCCCGACCCCCTCGTATGTGGTACTCCTTTCTGTGAAGTTGTGCTTACTACTTCAGTTCGATCGACACGGAACCCAGGAGGTTCGTGAAGGCGGAGTCGGTGTAAACCCGCAGTTCGTAGTTTCCTGCCTGGCTGGCGCTGATGCTCTTCGTGCTCCAGTTGAAGATGTACTGGCCAGCTGTGGCGTCGTAGCGGAACTGGGTGCCCGTGCTGCCGGCGGCTGTCGCCACGACCTCAGTCTCGCCCTGACCGTCTCCATTACCCATGCGGATGTACTTGAGGTAGAAGTTCCCATCGGTGATCCCAGCGCTATCTCCCGTGAGCTTGAACTTCACCGGCACCGTGGAGCCTATCTTGAAGACCGACTGGGTACCGCTCACGTTGATCGGCTGCAGGAAGCCCGACCACTCGTAGGCCACGTTCTCCTTGACCACGTTCACCTCGAAGGTCTCGGCAGCGGATTCGTTGCCGGTAGCATCTTTAGCCGTGCAGCTCACCGTGGTAGAGCCGACCGGGAAAGTGCTCCCCGGAACTGGCGAGCAGGTAACCACCGGGCTGGGGTCGGCCGCGTCATTGGCAGCTGGCTTGGTATAGTCGACCACGGCGCCCGCCGGACTGGTGGCCGTCGCGCTGACGTCATCATGTGCATCGAGGGTCGGTGCGGTGGTGTCCTCTACAGTCACTTTGAAGGAGCTCTGGGAGGAGTTGCCTGCGGCATCGGTGGCCGAGCAGGTGACCGCCGTGGTGCCAAGCTCGAAGGTGCTACCGGAGTCCGGGGTGCAGTTCACGTCGACGCTGCCATTGACTACGTCGTTGGCAGCCGGCTTGGTGTAGTCGACCGTGGCACCGTCGGGACCAGTGGCCTCCTCGGTAACGTCAGCGTGAGCGTCGATGGCTGGGGCGATGGTGTCCTGGACCTTCACATCGAAGGTCTTCTCATCTGATTCGTTGCCAGTAGCGTCTTTGGCCGTGCAGCTCACCGTCGTGGAGCCAAGCTCGAAGGTGCTTCCCGATGCAGGTGTGCAGTCTATGGAAGGGTTCTGATCGACAGCGTCGCTCGCGCTGACATCGTTCGCAAAGTCAACCGCGGCACCGTTGGAGCCAGTTGCCTCGACGACTATGGTGTCGCTAGGAACGGTAAGCGAAGGTGCGGTGGTGTCCCGGACCGTCACTTTGAAGCTGCCGCTAGCGGGGTTGCCTGCGGCATCCTGAGCCGAGCAGTTTACGGTGGTCTCGCCCAGCGAGAAGGTGCTACCGGAAGCGGGGGAGCAGGTCACTTCGGGGTTGACCGGGTCCTGATCCGTCGCCGTGGCGGTGTAAGTAACCTTTGCGCCGTCCTTGCTCGTGGCTTCTTGGGTGATGCCGTCTGGAAGATCCAGTCGAGGGGCTTCAGTGTCCCTGGGCTTCTCCTTTTCGAACGCGCCTATGTCGTGCACAGCTTGCCCGTTGCCGTCGCCGTCCTGGGGCCTGCTGACGCCGCGCTGATCGAAGGCAGGGGCATTCGTGTTGCCGGCTGCATCGATCGCCGGGCTGCCGTCCTGCAAGGCGAGCGTCTTAGTGCGGCCACCGTTGTCGGCCAGCTCACCCAGTTTAGGATCCGTCCCCGTGCGGTCGGTTCCGCCCGGAGCGAAGCAGGTCGCGTCGCTGCTAAGGTTGTGGCCCTGCGAGATGAAGTTGCTGGAGCAGTTTTGCGGGCCGTTGTGGGCGAAGATGGAGCTCTTTGATGAGAGTAGCCCGTCCGAGTGGATACCCCCGCCGGTGTTGTTGGCGATGTTGTTGGCAACTGTAACGTTGGTGAGAACCGTCCCGCGGCCTGCGTTATGGATACCTCCGCCGAATGCCGCTGAGTTGCCGCTGAAGGTGCTGTTAGTCACCGTAGACTGAACATTGGTGACCTCGTTAAGGTCGAGCCCGCCTCCCCCCCTTCCGGCACTATTACCGGCGAAGGTCGTGTCGTCTATCATTGCGTGGCCCTGGAAGATGAGGACGCCGCCACCGGACCCGTTAGTAGATCTGTTGCCCGTAAAGCTGGCAGCCTCGAGCTCGAGGGTACCGTTCATGTTGATCGCGCCACCGTTGCTGGGGGCAGTGTTGCCTTCGAAATCCGTCCTCGTGAAGCTCAATTTCGCGGCCCCAGAGTACTGGGTGATCGCACCTCCGAAACTACCACGAGCCGTGTTGTTGGTGAACTCGGAGTCGATGCCCGTAACGGTGCCGTCGTTGAAAATCGCTCCACCATCGTTGTTCGCCTCGTTGGTGGTGAACCTAACGTTGTCAAGAGTGGCGTTGGCGGTTGGGCCTGCGTTGTAGAAGGCTCCGCCGCTCTGCGCAGTTCCGTTCGTGATCTCAAGCCCCGAGATAGTCACGCTCTTCGAGAGGTTGTGGAACACTCGATCGAGGTCGTTGCCGTTTACGCTGGTCGAGGCCTTGCCAGTGCCTGTGATCTTAACGTTATCGGTGATATCCAGGTCGCCGGTAGCCGAGGCATCTTCGTTGGGGCCCGCGATCGTCAAAGTGTAGGTATCCGAGGGAATGGTTATTTCGTCTTGTCCCATTGGATCGTTTGGGTGGGCATTTGCCTCTTGAACTGCGGCTCTGAGTGTACAAACGCCGCCCGCGGACGCGCACGTCCCGTCGCCGCGGCTTGCATCGGCGGCATCGGTGGTGCTGTCTACGGCGTAGACGCTAGCCTCTGCCCGCGCCGGAGCCGCCAGCCCCGCGACTATGCACAACGCAACGACCAACCCGAGCAGCCAGCCACGTAGTGCGCTCCAACCACACTGTACGCCTACCATTGTCATTCTTGCCTCCAGTTCATCTCCATGGCTTTCGCCTTCATTTCCTGCGCCGGATAACCGGTCATCTGACGTTCTGGGCACGATACTCGCCGTCAAAATCTTTCTCTCCTTTCTGCGTCCGACGGGGGCAGCCCCCTTCTTCCCTCTTGGGTTAGGGACCCTACCTCGTCAGGCAAGGAACCCCGTTCGTCGCGACTATCCAATTGTGAGAGGTATGCTCAGATCTGCACATGGGCCTAGTGGACCTTTCTTATGGGACTTTTGGTCACCCCTCATATGGGCCTTCTGGCCACCCTCCGTATGGGCCTTGTGGCTACCATCCCAATAATCCCGCGACCGCGCGAGGGTGCAATCATATGGGGCACTCCTCTCACTCGGTCAACACGCCCAGCTCGACAGCCCGAACGGCCGCCTGGGTGCGGTCCGAAACGCCAAGCTTCGAGACGACGCTGCGCAGATGCTTTTTGACCGTGCTCACGCTGATGCAGAGGGCGTGGGCGATGTGCACGTTTGTGTACCCGCGCGCCGTCAGCCGCAGCACCTCGGTCTCGCGCAGCGTCAACGCCTGTAGGGACGGCTCCTCCTGCGGTCCTTCCTCCTTCGGGGCCTCCTCCATAAGGTGCATGAGCAACCGTGTGGAGAGTCCCTGCTCGAGAGCTGACTCTCCGGCGAGCACCTTGCGGACGGCGTCGATGGTGTGCGCGATGGGTGCTCCCTTTAGCGCGTAGCCCGAAGCCCCCGCCTTCAGTGCCTCCGAGAGGTCGTGCGGGTCATCTGAGGCGCTCAAGACCAGCACGATGGTGCGGGGAGAGTCCTTCTTTATTTTTCGGGTGGCCTCCAGGCCGTCCATCCTTGGCATCTTTACATCCATGAGCACCAGATCGGGGTGCAAGCGGCGGCAGAGATCCACGGCTCTTTGGCCATCAGCCGCTTCTCCGACCACCGCGAGATCGCCTTGCGCGCCGAGCATCCGTCTGAGCGCGCACCGCATGATGGGATGGTCGTCGACCACCAAGATCCTCGATGGGCTATCTGTACGTGTTTCGTGGTCCATCTGCGCCCTCTCCTTCCTCTTCTCGACCACGTCCCATACACCTCCTCTCTCGTGGGACTCGCCTTAGGTTTGTCCGACTGGCGCGTCAGGAGAGCCCGACGGCGGCGGCCAGCTTGCCCAGCCAACGCACCTGCTTCTCTGAGCGCGGCCTGCGGTGTGCTTTCGCCTCATGCTCTAGGCGGCGCACCCGCGCCACCTGCAGCGCTTCCTCGTGGTAGAGCTTGCCCAGTGAATGGAGTTGGCGAGGATGGATCATGACTGCTCTCCCTTCTTTCGTGTTTCCCGTCTTAGGTACGTCATGGGGACAGCTTAGAGGTAGGGTGTTAACCAGCCGTTAGCTGAGAGCCCTTATGCGTAGGTGGTTCCACCTATTTTCTAGACCTAAGGGTCGGGTGGATGAGACGTCTACGATCGCGATTGGGGGTTAGAGGATCTAGGGCCTACTCGGGGCAATGAGCGTTTGTTGGGTTACCCAGGCAGAGATCTCTACGCAGGCGGCTTGCCCAAGAGGTGGTTTACCGTCGTTGCCCAGACAGCGATCGAGGACTGCAACCGTTCTCCGGTCCACGCGCCCACTCCGACCCGGCGAGGTCTTCGACCGCGGTATTGGGCGACCGGGGACGGGCCAGGCTACGCAAACCGCGCATGGATCACGGAGATCAGACCGACCTCCGGCAGCGCCTGGCGACAGGCCGTCTCGGTGACAAGCGGGCCCGGCTCACCGTTCTCTTGGTGGCGCCCGCGCGGGCGCGCACGGCCCGAGGTAGGCCGCGAGGATGCGGACGAGCCGCAGGGAGGTCTCCGTTGTCCGACGTAGCGTTCTTGCCTCCAGTTTGTCCTGTCCCTGAAATGCTCGGGGCGGGTGTTCCGTCTCCGTCAACTCCAACGGTCGTCCAGGTCCCCACCGCTAGGAGCGCCAGAATCAGCACCGCCACAAGCGCCGGAAACGCTCTCCTCTTCACCTGGCTTCCCACGTGTTTCTCCTTTATCATGCGCTCTGTTTCTCCTTCTTTATCGTTGATGTCCTCTTGCGTACACAAGTCATGAGGGCAGCATAAGCGGCTGCTGTTAGCTGGCCGTTAGAAGGAAGGCCTAAAGCGTAGGTGGTTCCACCTATTTTCTAGATTTGGGGGCTGGGTTGATGAGGCTACTCTACCGGGCTGTCACGAAGCTCTACACCTTCTCTTGTGCCAGCGGGTTACCCACAAGGTCCTTCGCTTCGGTCGTGACCGTAGTGTTATGGGCCGTCCCACGCGCGAATTCGCCGTTCGGGTTCAAGGTCATCTTCACAGTCGCAGGAGGTTGCAGCAGAAAGAACTGGTTTACATGAATGTGGCAACTACTGTACGTGCCACAGAGAGTTCTTTACAGCGAGCGCAAATACATGAAGACCTCGTCATCGGTCTCCAACCCGATCACCTGGAACTCGAAACCGTAATCTTTGTAGAGCCTTATCGCCACCAAGTTCTGCGGGTGTAGGCTGAGCCATATTCCTTGATCCGGGTAGTCCTTGCGGATCTTGCGAAGCAGTTGCTCCAACGCAGCTTTCCCGTAGCCTTTTCCTTGCTCCTTGCCTTCGATCATGAAGTGGATGAAATTTACGGTCATGTCGTCCGGATCGAGCCCGTACATCGCGAACCCGACCATTCGGCTGCCGACGTAAACGCCCAACAAGGTCCACTCCGGGTAGAACCGAGCCTCGGCGATGTGGAACAGGTTCGACGGCATGAACCCCTCCTGCTCGGGCTTGAGCGCGAGGCGGATGCATTCGTGCCAGTTGTCCCGGTCGATGGACCGTAAGGTGACGTTCAAGTCAACGCCTCTGCTCTCGGGACTGCAGACCGCCGCGCACCGGCCAGCATATGTCTCATTTCATCCCGGCGCAAGCCCTACAGCGTAGATTTTCTGCGCGAGATCCACTCGTTTGATAACGGCGTGTTCGGCCCGTCAGAAAGCCTTGATTGATCCTTCATCGGCGCTTTGCTACGATCGTCTGAGGATGTGGCCGTGTTGCGTTGAAGGGGCACTGACCCTTCGGTTCTCCTCTATGGGCGCTTTGAAAGGATAACGGGACACGATGGAACCTTCGAGAAGGGCGTCACGCGTTTGACCCACGTACTGGACGAGTACTTCCGGCACCGGGCCGAGCAGGATCTGTTCTCCGGTGTGGCGCTCATCACGCGAGGCGCAACCCGGTTGTACGCGGGCACCTACGGCTACGCCAGCCGCGCGTGGGACGTTCCCAACGACCTGGATACCCGCTTCGATACGGCGTCTATAACCAAACTCTTTACCGCGATCGCGACGTTACAGCTGATCGACAGTGAACTACTCGCCTTCGACACGCCCGTGGTGGAGCGCCTGGGCCTGGATGGCACGCCGCTCTCGAAAGAGGTGACCGTCCGTCACCTGTTGACCCATACGTCGGGCATAGGCGACGACGCCGACGAAGAAGCGGGCGAACGTTACGAAGATCTGTGGAAGACGAAGTCCAACTACTCCGTTGTCGAAACCCGCGACTTCCTGCCCCAGTTCGTGCACAAACCTGCCAACTTCCCGCCGGGACAAGGGTGCCGTTATTGCAACTGCGGCTACGTCCTGCTGGGCCTCCTGATCGAGGCCATCAGCGGTATGACCTACCGTGACTACGTCCGCGCCAACGTGTTCGCCGAAGCGGGGATGACGGCCTCCGGCTTCTTCCGGATGGACCGCGCCAACCACAACGTCGCCGAAGGATGCGACCCGATTCGCGACGCGACCGGGCATATCGTGGGCTGGAAGAAGAACATCTATTCGTACCCTCCGATCGGATCGCCTGATGGCGGTGCCCACGTTACGGTCGCCGATCTGGACAGGTTCTTACGGGCTGTGATGGCGGGCGAGCTCCTTTCGACCGAGCTGACCAGCGCGTTCCTCTCGCCCCAGGTCGTGCACTCGAGGAGAGAGGGCTTCTCGAGGAGAGAGGACTGGACGGAGATGTACGGGTACGGTTTACGGTTCTACGTGGATGGCTCGGGCAAGGTCTTCTGCTTCGAGAAGGAGGGAATAAACGTCGGCGTCAGCGGCATAATCTCTCACTTTCCGGAGCAGGACATCACAGCCACTCTCCTTTCGAACATGGAGGATGGTGTTTGGGATCCCGCCTGGAAAATCCATGAGATGGTGGTCGAAGGCCGGATAACCTGACCCGGCAAACGATTCGAGCGCATACCCTTTGTGAGCCTTTGCTCTGTTTCCCGGGCAGCGATCTCCGTTCTCGAGAAGAGGTCCTGCGCAGAATCTCGGAGAGACGAAACGGAGGACCGGACCAGTGTTGGTCCGATCCTCCGTTGTCGCGATGACCGCGATATGGATCCGTCCGCTACAGGCGTCGGACGGCGTGAAAAGAAGTAGCGTACAGCCCCGTTCCGTTGAGGATCGATTTGCCGGCGTAATCGCCCAGGGTCGGCCCGTTTATCGACTTGCGACTCGAGATAAAGCGGTGATTACCACCCGCATCGAGGCCCAGGTACATACCCACATGGTCTATCTGCGTACCGTCGTCTGCAGAGACGTCAAAGAAGACCAGGTCGCCCGGGGACAACTTGGTAAAGGAAGTCACCTGGTTGCCGGTGTTGGAAACCGTCACCACACCAGGGGCTGAGTCGAGCATCTGGTAAGCCCGGCGTGGGATGGCTGTGCCGTTGGACGTGAGAGCCAGCGGAAGCTTGCTTCGGTAGCCGAAGACCATGCGCATGAAACCGGAGCAGTCGAGGCTGCCGATCTGGTTCTCCTCCGGTCTGTCCTCGCTAGTGCCGTAGGTCCAGGGGACGCCCAGGTAGTCGTTGAAGTCGGAGCCTTCCTGGCGGGCGCCGTTGACCAGCGGTCCGTAGTCCGCATCGCCGGCGATTTTGGGGCCTGAAGCATCGTAAATCGGCGGGGCGCCCTCGATGTACTGCATGGCTAGCTGGAGAACGTCCGGGCTGGAGTCGGTCAACTCCTGCTTCAGCCAGGCCTCGTCCACCTGACCGTCGAACGGCTCGGGCAACACGCGAACCCAGGTAGAGTGGGCGACAGGATAGGTAGCGGTTCTCTCCGAGAAGGTCCTGGTTGGCCCCTTGAGGCTTACCGTGTACGAACCGTCGGTGAATGTGGCCAGCCACTCGCCGGCCGAGTCGGTGACGACGGTGCGGGCGGGATCGCTCTCGCGAGCATAGACGAAGTCGCTGGCTTGGGTGGTGCAGGACTCCAGGAATCCGATGTCCGGCCCCGTGCCGCAGTAGTCGTAGTTCGCGGCGTCCACGAACCTGGGTTCGGGCAGGGCGACGTCCCTGGCCGGGCCAGGTTTCGTATAGTAGTCGTTGTTCTTCGGGTCGTCGACGAACAACGGATCCTTGAAGATCGAGGTCCTATCATGCTGCCATTCGCTAGGCAGAGGAGCATTCCAGAACAGGTTGCGATCGCTCGTGACGTTGGGAACGTTGGGCGCGTGGATCTGGACCGCGCGTCCCGCCTCGGCGACGATGTTGTTGATGAGGACGGCCTGGTCTACGCGGCCGTCGTCGCCCAAGCGTATGGCGTAGTCCGGAATCTTGTGGAAGGTGTTGTGGTAGGCTTCGAATCTCTTTGCCGGTCCGACCCTGACACCACCTCCCTTACCCCCGCCCGCCGTGGTCGATTCGAAGATGAGATTCCTCCGGAAAACCACAGCGCCCAGACAACAGTTCTGTTGAGAGCCCAACGAAGCCGCAATGCCATTGTCCCAGAACCGGTTCTGTTCGACCAATACTCTGTCTGCGCTCATATGGGCGACGAGTGCGGTGCCGTTGGGAGCAGTGCTCGCCGGACGAAAG
The DNA here is from genome assembly GCA_963849745.1 of uncultured Rubrobacteraceae bacterium. Classification (GTDB taxonomy): domain Bacteria; phylum Actinomycetota; class Rubrobacteria; order Rubrobacterales; family Rubrobacteraceae; genus Rubrobacter_D. Next base: position 23,947 of record CAWKIM010000006.1, read on the forward strand.
CCGAACATCTTGTTAGCGCGGACGGTGACGTTACGGCAGGTCTTTATGTCGATTGCGTTCTCGCGGGTCTTCGTTCGAAGCGTTCCATTGGGGTGGGTGTTGCCGTAACGATTCTTCTCGATAATGATGTCGGTAGGATCGTCCGCGATGGTCGCATTGTTCTCGTCGGCGCACTGAAGGTCGTCCCCGGTATGACCCCAGGAGTCGTTGCCCTTCACCAGGATTCGCTTCGAGTTGCGATAGACGAGGACGCCGTGGCTGTCCTTGGGCGAACCGTCTGCCTCGGTCCAGCTGTAGTCGTGCACCTTGCTGCTAAGGAGCGCAGCGTCTTCCGCTCCATCGAAGGCGATGGCCGCATTTCCGACGCCGTGGTGGGCGTCTATGTTCTTGACGACCGCGTGTTTGGCGCCGGCGAAGCGGACCGCTTGGGCGCGTACTTTGGCCGCGTCTATCTCGAACCCGTCAACGATCCAGTACGGCTTGGTGATGCTCACGAACGGTGCGCTGTTAGTGCCTGTGCCCTTGATGACTGCGCTCTCCCCCGGGCCTCCATGAGCCAGATGGGTACCGAGGGCTCGCCGGCATTTGTAGTGGTTAGACGCTCGTTATAGATGCCGCCATGGACGTAGGCTACCTGACCGCGAGTCAGGGTCTGGGTGGCCTTGGTGATGGTCTTCCATGGCTTGTCTGTGCTCCCCGGGTTGGCATCAGACCCGTCGTCTGCGGTGTTGGCGCGGTTGTCTTTCCCGTCCGGGTCGACGTGAAACGCGTTGGCGCTTCCCGGTTGCGGGGGAGCGAGATCCGCGAATTTCACATCGGCGGAGGCTTGCGCCCCGATCTGGTCTGGAGGAAGAAGGCTCACCTCGGCCATCCCCATGCGCGCGAACAGGCTGATCAGGAGCGCCAGGGCCGCAAGCAAGCCCACCGCTGTGGCGACGGCGAGCTTTGCTCCCCTCATCCTCGAGAAATCTCTGGTCAACATCCGACTCTACTACCTCCCTCGATCATTGCTCTTTGCAACGTCCTCGTTGGACTCTCTTCTGCTCGCACTCGATCTCCGACGTTTCGAAGAGATGGATGCAAGCACGTACTTTGTCGCTAGCGCATCGTGTTCTCTCCTCTCCTCAGGTACCCCTACTGGGATGTCGTGGGAGCAGCTTAGAGCGAGGGTGTTAGCCGGCCGTTAGCTGAAGGCCCTCGGGCGTAGGTGGTTCCACCTATTTCCCCTATCTCTTGAGAGAGCGGAGGAAGGGCCGGGGTCGCCCTCGTGAGCAAACCCCGACCCTCCAATACTCCTTCGCCTCAGAGGACTAGTTCCTGATCGTGAAGGTCCACGATTTCTGCTGTAGGCCGCTTTGGCTGCTGTTCTGGTCGAGTCGATTGCCCGCCAGATCCTTTGCCCCCGTCGTGACCACCGCCTTGTACTTGGCCCCGAGCCGGAGGTTGGCGTCCGGGTTGAGGGTGGCTTTCTTGGTGGTCGGTTCGTAGCTCACCGCGGCCGTTATGGCGGTGGTCGTACCCGCCCGGAAGAGCTTGACGGTGCTCGGGTTTATGGAGGAGGGCATCATGGCCTCGGAGAAGGTGGCCGTGATGTTGGCTCCGGGGCCGACCCCCGTGGCGTTGGAGACGGGGGAGGTGCTCGAGACCTTGGGAGCCTGGGTGTCGCGAGGCGCGCTCAGCTTGAGGGTGAAGGTATTCTCCCTGAGACCGCCCGCGTCGCCCACCGCTATGCGGTAGGTGGCCCCGGCGGTCGCGTTGAAGGTAACCTTGCTTCCCCAGCCACCGCCGCAGAAGTCGTTGTTGTTGTCTGCCACCCGGCTCAGGCTGCCAAAAGCGCTGCCGGTGTAGACGGCGAGGATGGAGTCTATGTTGGCCTGGCAGGTGTCTATGGTGGTGGACCCCGAGGCGGGCGCCTTCCAGGAGTACCACACGGTGTGGTCTCCCAGCCAAAGATCGGCATCGTTCGGGTTGGAAGTGTAGTGGTCCGGCTCGTCAGTCTCCCTCGTTGCACGCTTCGTAGTGCCGTCGAGCGACGCGACGCTGCCGCTGATCATTTGGGCCTGGGCGAAATTATCGTTGGCGGGCGCGCTGCCGCCGCCAACGGCCGCCTCAGCGTCGACCATGTCGCCGGTGACGGTAATGCCCGCCATAGCGGGGACCGGCTTGCCGGTGTCCATGATGTGGTTCTTTAGGGCTACGGGGTCGGAGAGCAGAGCCGGGTCACCCGACGCGGCCAACGCGGCCACGCCCGCCGCGTGGGGAGCTGCCATGGAGGTGCCGTCGAGGGAAGCGTAGGTATTGCCCGGCACGGAGCTGAGGATTTCTACGCCCGGCGCCGAGATATCTACGGAGTTGGCCCCGAAATTGCTGAACCAGGCCTTGTTGCCAAAGCGATCCACGGCTGCCACCGAGAGGATGTTTTGGCTATCGTAGGAGGCAGGGTAGGATGGGTCCACGTCATTGTTGATGTCGTTGTTTCCGGCCGCAGCAACGAAGAGCGAACCCGAGGTGTCTATGGCGTCCTTGAGGGCCTGGCTGAAGCACCCGTGGCCCTGGCAGCCCCAAGAGTTGTTGGAGATCTTGATACCTTTGCTCTGGGCGTATCCTATGGCCCGTACGGCGTTGGAGGTTGAGCCACTGCCGCTGGCACCTAGGAACTTGAGCCCCATGATCTTGACGTTAGGAGCAACGCCGACGACGCCCTGGTCGTTCACCGAGGCGGCTATGGTGCCCGCCAGATGGGTGCCGTGACCGTTGTCGTCGAAGGGGTTGCCGTCGTTACTGAAGAAGTCCGCGCCGTTCACGTCGTCGACGAAGCCGTTGCCATCGTCATCGATGCCGTTGGTCTCCTTGCCGCCGCCGGACTCACCAGGATTGACCCACCTACGTCCCGAGAGGTCGGTGTGCGAAAAGTCAACGCCGGTGTCTATCACCGCGACGACGAGGTTCGGATCGCCTTGTGTAACACCCGAGGCCTCAAGACCGTTTATGTCAGCGTTGGGGACGCCGCCGTTCTGGCCCGTGTTGTTGAGGCCCCACAGTTCACCGAAGCGCGGCTCGTTGGCGTAGTCGGTGGCATGCACGATGTAGTCCCGCTCGGCGTACTCGACTTCCGGGTGGCCGTTGAGGTCGCGGATGGCGTCGTCAACAGACCGACCCTTGACCTTGTCCACCTCGGCACCTATCAACTTGAGATCTTTTTCTTTCTCCAGACCCTCGGCACGCCGGACATCGGCCTTTGTCGTAGGACTGACGTTCTCCTCGAACTTCACGATGATCTGCTCTGGTACCGCTTCTGTGTCTACCGGAGCCCCAAACGTCGGGCTCTCACCTTGTAAGTCGGTGTGCTCCGACAATTGCGCTACTGCCGCAGTCGGCACGCTCAGCGCCAACGCGAGCGCGAGCAGCAGCAAAATCCTGCCGCTCCTAAACAACCTGTTCATCAGATCTTCCTTTCCTCATCGTCCTCATGGTGTGCTTCGTCCTGACCGTCTGCGGCCTTTGTGAGGGTTTCAGGCAGGCGGTCAACTGCGTCTCATGGCCACTCCTTCCTTTCGGTGTTTCTCTATCCTCCACGTCTTGGGGACAGCTTAGGGGGAAGGTGTTAGCCAGCCGTTAGCTGAGAGCCCTTATGCGTAGGTGGTTCCACCTATCTTCTGAGTTCAGATGAAAGTCCGTGGCCGAAGCGAACGGGGAGCCAGGAGTGCTCGAGGGGACGGGTCTTCCTAATCGGGGCGGGGGGCGATGAGCCTTTGGTGGGTTGCCCAGGATGCGACCTGCGCCCGAGAGGTGAGCCTCAGCTTGCGCAGGATTTTGGAGACATGATTCTCGACGGTGCGCTCGGAAAGGTGAAGCTCCGAGGCTATCTGACGGTTGGAGAGTCCTTGGGCGACCAGGGCCGCCACCTCCTCCTCGCGGCCTGTGAGTGCGGCTGGTTGCTCACTCCTCGATTGCTCTGGCGTAGGGAATGAAGGTGCGACGACCTCCTCTTCGGAAAGGGCGTACTGGATGGCCTCATCGAGCGTCATCGCGCGGCCCTCCTCCAACTTCGTTCCCCACAACGCCCCGTCGAGTCGGGAGTGGGCATCGGCCAGGTAAGGCTCCCGCAGCGCGAGTTCCCTGGGCGCACGGTGGTAGCCCTCCGCCTCGGACAGCCCCTGCGCCGCTCCGAACAGCCTGGCTGCCCGCTCGGCTTCTCCTCTAGCCCCGGCCGCGCACGCCAGCCCTTCCAGGGACTCTGCGGCAGTCGATCTGTCGCCCAGCTCCTTGCATAGCACGACGCTCTCCTCGAAACGTTCTGCCGCCCGGTTGTGGTCCCCCCGCACGAGCGCTGCCCACCCAAGGTTGACGAGAGCGATCTCTAGTCCGGTCCTGTACCCCCGGATTCGGAGCAGCGCCGCAGCTTCCTCGTTTAGCGCCGTTGCGCGTTCGTGATCACCCTCGAGCAGAAACTCGTAGCCCAGGCTGAGCAACTGAACGCCGATGGTTTCCGCGCCGCCCAATTCTCGGGACAGGGAAAGACCCTCTTCGTAGAGTTCCTTCGCGCGCTCATGATCTCCCTGGCTGCTCGACACATTCGCCAGGCTGCCGAGGGACCACGCGATGCCTCTCCTGTCTCCAGCTTCCCTGCTGAGCACCAATGCTGTTTCCAAGAGCTCCTTCGCCCGCTCGCGGTCGCCCCTTCTCTTCTCCGCCTCCCCCAATACGATCAGGAAGTCGGCGGCGAACATGCCCTCGATCCCTGCCTCATTGCTCAGCTTGAGTCCCTCTTGGGCTGCTGTCTTCGCTCGGCTAAGGTCGCCCTGCCAAAGCGCCAAGTGACCCAACCCCGCAAGCACCCGTGCCCGCGCGGTCGTACGTTTGCCCTTCTCCAGTGCCCCCTCGAACCACCTTCTTCCCTCTTCGTAGTATCCCCGCGTGATCCAGAACCGCCACAACGCTCCCGCGAGGCGCAGCGCTGGTTCGGCCTCCCTCCGCCCGAGCGTCCACGAGAGCGCCGCCCTCAAGTTGTCGTGCTCGGCCTCGAGTCGCTCGAGCCACGCGTTGTCCTCCGGCCCCCACAATTCCGGCTCGGCTGCTTCGGCCAAGGCCAGGAAATACTCGGAATGCCGGCGCCTGACCGAGTCAGCATTCCTGCTCTCCTCCAGCTTTTCTAGTGCGTACTGGCGCACCGGCTCGAGCAATCGGTACCGTACCCCCCCGTCCTCGGTCGGCTCGGAGACGACCAGCGACTTGTCTACCAGGCCCGAGAGCAGATCCAGCGTCTCGCCTTGCTCAATGTCGTTGTCCCACCCCACCCCCTCGGCCGCATCCAGAGTCCATCCACCCGCGAAGACCGAAAGCCGCCAGAACAGCTTCTTCTCCTCCTCGGAGAGGAGGTCGTGGCTCCAGTCCAGCGTCCCTCTGAGCGTCCGCTGCCTCGGCACCGCCGTCCGGTCGCCCACCGTCAAGAGCTTCAGGGAGTCCTCGAGCTTCTCGGAGATCTGCTCTACGGAGAGTGCACCTACCCTCGCGGCGGCGAGCTCTATGGCCAGCGGCAGCCCGTCCAACCTCCGGCATATCTCCGCCACGGCCCGAATGTTCCCTGACCCCATCGTGAAAGTGGGATCGCGGTGCCGGACGCGCTCGGCAAAGAGCCGCGCCGACTCGGAGCGCTCCATCTCCCCTACCGTGGGCGAGCGCCGCGGGTCGGGCACGGAGAGCGCGGGCACCGGCCACCTGGACTCACCTGCCACGCTCAGGGCTTCCCGGCTGGTGGCAAGGACCTTTAAGCGCGGGCAAGAGTCGAGCAACACCGATGCCAGCCACGCCGCAGCTTCTACGAGGTGCTCGCAGTTGTCCAAAACGAGCAGCATCTCCTTGGCGCGCAAGACCTCCACGAGCGCGTCGGTGAGTGATCGTCCGGATTGCTCCGGCACCCCCACGGCCTTGGCCACCGCTTGGGGAACCAGCTTCTCCTCAGTGAGCGGGGCGAGCTCGATCAGCCACACCCCATCCGGGTAGGCTCCGATCAGGTCCCTGGCCACCTCCAAGGCGAGGCGTGTCTTGCCTGCCCCCCCCGCCCCCGCGAGGGTGAGTAGGCGGGTCATCGACAATGCCCTCTTTACCTCGAGCATCTCCCCCTCTCTGCCGACCAAGCTGCTCCTCTGGGCTGGCAGGTTGTGCTTGCCTACTCCTGCTGCGGTCTCCCTCGCCGGAAGGCCGGTGGGCTCGGAAGGGCTCTCCGGAAACGTTCCGGCCGCGATCGTCTCCCTGAGAGCGTGCGCGGAGGCGCTCGGCTCCACGCCCAGCCCACCGGAGAGCGCTTCCGAGAACCGTCCGTACTGCCTCAGGGCTTCTCCCTGCCTCCCTAAGAGGGCGTACAGGCGCATAAGACCCACGTGCGCCTCCTCGTTGGTGGGCTCCTCCGCCAAAGCCCTCCGGAGGGCCTGCACGGCCAGCGCCAAATCATCCTCCGTCCCACGCTCCTCGTAGAGCCTCGCGAGTTCGACCAGCAGAGAAAGAAACCTCTGCCTGAGCCCTTGACGGCGGTCCTCCGCCCACTCCTCGTAGCGGTCTTCGGGCAGCAGCTCCCCCGAGTACAGCTCGATCGCCGCCCGGTAGGCGGCCGGATCCTTGGTGCGGCGGGCGGTGTCGGTTACTTCCTCGAAGGCCTCCACGTCCACCCAGAGCCGTCCCTGGGGACACAACACAAGCTGCTCGCCGCCAACACTCAAGTAGCCCGGGGCTATCTCTGGGTCCGGATGGAGGGTCTTACGGGCGACGTGGAGGGCCTGTCGCAGGTTGTTGGAGGCGGCTCTCAGCCCGAGATCCGGCCAGAGCGCCTCCATTGCCTGCTCGCGGTGGAGACGGTACCCCGGTGCGAGTGCGACCAACTTCACCAGGGCGGCAGCTTTCCTCAGGCGCCAGGCACCCTCGTCGATGGTCCTAGAGCCAACCGATACCCGAAAGCCGCCGAGCAGCCATACTCGCACGACCTCGGGCGCGCTCTTCTCGTGTGAAGGCATCGCGTGGGGGGGCGCCGATCCCGGAGTGCGCGGGCTCGGCTTTTTCGCCCGGGGCCTCATCCGCTCCCCCCTTTCCATAAGGGCGGAGCTCTTTGGTGCCCCGCCGCCCTGTTCGGCAACCCGGCTACCTCCCATACATAAGAGGCCCATAGGCTTTGCGTCCCCGCCTTGTAGGACGGGTTTGCCCTTTTCGCAGCGCATGCGGATGCGCCTGCAAGCGAGTCACCAATGCTTGCTACGGATACACCATACGCAGAAACCCAGCGCCACGCAACTCCCCTCGGAGAAAAATCCGCAGTGGGGCTATACCTCCGTGTGCAATTGCGTCAGGCGCAGTATTGCAGAAACGATCCTCCTTCCTCACACGAGGACAAAGGGCCCGAAAACGCGAGCCTCTTACTGACCGGCCTGGCAGGCAGTGGCTCGCTCAGAACCACCTGGAAACCATGCGCGTGCAGCGCGACCTAAGAGTCGTGGTGTTCCTGCAGCGCCACCCAACTGGCCTGCACCACTGCGGTTTCCATCTTCGCACGGCGCGCGAGTGCAATCCTCCTCGGAGGGGCGACGGAGACCCTTTCGAAATGTGGGTGAGTGCTTCTCACAGGGTTTCTGCTGGTCAGTTGTGGCCATGCCCAGCCACTTTGTACCCTTCCTCGGGCTCTTCCTCCGGCTCCTCCGGCATCACGACGACACGGTATTCCCGGATCTTGCCGTCAGCGAAACGGCTAAACGTGACGCCTATATATGTTCCCCAAGGCAGCTCCAACCTATAGCGGGTGGCCACTGATTCCCCCTCGGCGATTTGCTCCAGAATGGCGATCTCACCCTTATCGTACGTATTGAGTTCAACCTTGATAATTTGGGTTCCGCGGGAGAGTACATCTTCATTTTCTGGACTACGCCAGACAACGTCATCGGCAAAAACGTCGTCTACTACGGCAAGGTGGTCCGGTTCTCCAAAAAAGACCTCCTGAGAAAGAAACCGCCTGATCGCGGCCTTGTTCTCTTCTATTCCCATGGAACGACCTCCCTTCTCACCTCAACAGGCTGTCTGTCACAACTACAACACAATAGAACATACGGCGATGAATCGCGGATGAATCCTCCATCCGCCTCCACATCTTTATTGTCCTTCAACCGATGCATGCCTGGCCCTCCTATTGGTTCTTCAGGCCACCATCTGCTGCGGACCTTCGGGCACTAGACCTCGCCCCGCACCAACCGGTCGAGGTCGCCAGAGATATCGAGCGCCCTCACAATGGCGAAGCCGCCCACCAGACGCCCGTCGACAAAGACCTGGGGCACCGTCTTGCTGCCGGTGGTCTCTACTAGCCAGTTGCGCAATTCGTCGTCGCCGGAAACGTCGATCGCCTCGAAGGCGTAGCCCCTGCGCCTGAGGAGCCGCCTGGCTCGCCAGCAGCGCCGGCAGTGGTCCTTGACGTAGATGGCTATCTCCTGTTGGTTCATCTCTGCCTCCGTGTAGTCTTTGTTCGTTTCTCGCCGGGTTCGCTTGCCAGGAATCGCCACGACCGAATGTCGGGGTCCTGAGCGGCGGCCCTGGGCACGCTCTCTTGTGTCTCTCTAGCTCTCACGGCCAGAGCCGCCAATGAACGATGCCAGCACATCCCCCCAGGCCAGATCCAGGAGCTCGAGTCCCTGAGAGGGCTCACGGCTCCACCTTCCTTGCTCGCACGAACAATGACTCACTCCCGTCCCGGCGAGCTTCACTACCCACGCGATGCCCCCTGTAGTAGTCGAGTCTCTCCGATGGAGCCTCCCACCTGGCCAGGTTCGGGTTGTGGACGAAGCTGCCAAGCTCCCCAAAGCGGCCGTCCGTCCAGCCCGCCCACCACGCTCGGCCGCGCTCCTCGGGCTCCCAGAGGGTCGTCCGGGCATCCAGCGACGCCACCTCCGAGCCGCACGCCGGGCAGTGGCGCGTGCCGTCGGGGAGGAGCCGCATCTCGGGGTGGCCGCACTCGCAGGCGTGACTTCCCACAGCATCCGGCAGATCGGTTATCTGCCGCAGGACCTCGAGCGTCGGCCGGCTCACGATGGCTCCGCAGGACGTGCAGCGGGCCGAGTCTTGGCCGTGGGCACAAAGCCTGTGTCCCTCGCAAAGCGGACAGACCAGAGAACCGGCTCTAGATTTCAGAGACGAGCCTTTCATTTGGCGTCCTTTCCTAGTGTCGAGGGGCTACTTCGGAAGCCCCGCCTCGGTTTCGGGAGCGCAGCAGCGGCAGTGCGCACCTGCGAGCGAGGGCAAAGAAGCGCGAGCCTCTCGATGCACGGTCGTCGCGCAGCCGCTTCTCGAGGCGCAGCGAGTCGAGCTCCCCGAGCATCTGCCGGTGGCTCTCCTGTATCAGGCCTGGGTCGAATTCCATGTGGTTCACGGCCACTCCTTCCTTTCGAGTTCTGTCCTCTACGTCTTGGGGACAGCTTAGAGGTAGGGTGTTAGCTGGCCGTTAGCTGAAGGCCTCAAAGCGTAGGTGGTTCCACCTATTTTGCTGGCCTAAGGGTCGGGTGGATGAGGCGTCCGCGGACGCCGCTTGGAGGGTAAAGGATCTATGGCCTACTCGGGCACGGGGGCGATGAGCCTTTGCTCCGTTGCCCAGGCGGCGATCTCTGTTCTCGAGCCGAGATCCAGCTTGCGCAGGATCTTGGAGACGTGGTTCTCGACGGTGCGCTCTGAGAGGTAGAGATCTTGGGCTATCCGGCGGTTGGACATGCCATGGGCGACCATAGCCGCAACCTCACATTCCCGGGCGGTGAGGGGATTGATAGTGAGGGGGTCGTCCGTTTCCCCCCGCCGGCCGGCGGACTCTCGGCGGCAGCGGGGGCGACCTCTTCAGTGAGAGCATACCCTGCGGCTTCTTCGGCCAACATCGCCATCCCCTGGGCGAACGCTGACTCCCACGCCTCCTCCCCGAGTTGAGCGCGCGCGGCGGCCATATTACGATCGAAATACAGGCGCGCGTCGAGAGTGAGTGGGGCACCGATATTAGTGCGCAGGACCTCCGCCGCTCCCCAAAGCCGAGCAGCTCGCGCCACTTGCCCCCTCGCCCCGGCCAAGCCGGCGAACCCCTCCAGGCAGTATGCTCCGTACGCCCAGTTCCCGAGCTCCCGGTTTAGCGCCAAGGCCTCCTCGAGAAACCCTTCTGCCAATTCGTGATCATCGCCGTTCCAAACCTCCAGCAATCCCACCCACCCTACAATCATGGCTAACTGCCTCTTGTCCTCCATCTCGCGTGCCAGGGAGATGCTCTCCATACCCAGCGTCTTCGCCCGCCCGTAGTTGCCCCTCTGGCGCTCCACCTCCGCGAGGTTGTGCAGGGTGCCGGCGGTGTTTCGCTTGTCCCCGATTCTTCGGGAGAGTGCCAGCGCTTCCTCTAGGAACGGTGCCGCCTGCTCAGGGTCACCCTTTTCGAAGTATTGGGCTCCCAAGCACAGGAGAGCGAATGAAACGCCGCTATCATCCCCCGCTTGCCGGTAGAGCTCCAGCGCCTCCTCGTGCAACACGATAGCGTGGTCGAAATCGGCGCGATGGAACGCGAACGTGCCAGCCTCGCTCGAGAGCCTCGCCCGCACGGCCGTGTCGGCACCGGCGCTCAGGCGCAGCACCGCCTCCAGCCAGGCGCTTCCCTCCACAAAGCGGACCCGCCTCTCCCAAAAGCGGGCCAGCGCCATGGCCAGCCTGAGGGCCGTCTCGGGCTCTTTCTCGAGCGACCAGGAGAGCGCTGCCCTCATGTTGTCGTGATCCGTTTCGAGTCGCTCCGCCCACTCTTGCTGTTGTGCTCCTGCCAACTCGGGTTCTGCCTCTTCGGCCAGGGCGAGGAAGAACTCGGCGTGCCGGCCACTGAAGTCATCGGCCTCCCCGCTCTCCTCCAGGCGCTCCCCGGCGTACTGCCTGACCGGCTCCAGCAGACTGTAGCGTCGCACCTCTCCCGCCCTCACTTCGGCGACCACCAAAGACTTGTCCACCAGCCTAGAGAGCAGCTCGAGAACGTCCTCTTCCCCAACGTCCTCATTAGTACCCACCGCCTCCTCGGCGACCTCCAAGGTCCACCCACCCGCGAAGACCGAGAGCCTGCGCAACAGCACCCGTTCTTCTACCGAGAGCAGGTTATAGCTCCAGTCCAAGGTCGCCCGCAGCGTCCGGTGTCGAGGATCGGCGGTCCGGCCATCGACGCTCAAGAGCTTCAGGGAATCCTCTAGTCTCTGTGCGATCTGCTCTAAGGGGAGCGCCCTAACCCGTGCGGCGGCCAACTCCACGGCGAGCGGCATCCCTCCGAGCCTGCGGCAGATCTGAGCCACCGCCCCTGCGTTCTCTTCCGTGAGCTCAAAATGGGAAGAACTCATCCTGGCCCGCTCCACAAACAGCCGCACCGCCTCGTAGCGCGCCAACTCTCCTGCGGCAAAGGGCGTTCGATGAGCGTCTGGGTCGGCGTTGGGAACGGAGAGGGGATCCACCGTCCACACGAGCTCTCCCTCAACACCCAACGTCTCGCGGCTGGTGGCAAGGATCCGCAAGTGCGGGCAAGAGGAGAGGAGCGCGTCCGAAAGCTGGGCCGCTGCTTCGATCAGGTGCTCGCAGTTGTCGAGCACCACGAGCAACCTCTTTTCGCGCAGGGCATCGACGAGGGCTTCGGTTGGCGCACTTCCTGGTTGTTCCGCCACCTTCAAGGCCTTGGCCATCGCCTAGGGCACCAGCGCCCCCTCGGTGAGCGGGGCGAGCTCGATCAGCCATACGCCGTCGGGGTGGGCCCCAACCACGTCCCTCGCGACCTCCAGGGCGAGGCGCGTCTTGCCGGACCCCCCGACCCCGCTGAGCGTGAGGAGCCGGGTTATGGTCAGTGCCCGTTTGAGCTCGAGCATCTCCCGCTCACGGCCCACGAAGCTGGTCCTCTGGGCTGGCAGGTTGTGCGCCCGCGCTCCTCCCGAGGTCTCACCCGCCGGTTCTCCGGCGGCCTGCGTAGGGTCTCCTGGGAACCTTCCGGCCACGATCTCATCCCTCAGGGCGCGGATTGAGGCGCTCGGCTCCGCGCCCAGCCCGCCGGAGAGCGCTTCCGAGAACCGTCCGTACTGCCTCAGGGCTTCTCCTTGCTTCCCTGAGAGGGCGTACAGACGCATGAGGGCCACATGCGCCTCCTCGTTGGTGGGCTCCTCCGCCAAAGCCCTCTGGAGGGCCTGGACGGCCAGCGCCAAATCATCCTCCGTCCCACGCTCCACGTAAAGCCTCGCGAGTTCGACCAGCAGAGAAAGAAACCTCTGCCTGAGCCCTTGACGGCGGTCCTCCGCCCACTCCTCGTAGCGGTCTTCGGGCAGCAGCTCCCCCGAGTACAGCTCGATCGCCGCCCGGTAGGCAGAGGGGTCTTTGGAGCGGCGGGCGGTGTTCGCTGCTTCCTCGAAGACCTCTGCGTCCACCCAAAGCCGTCCGTGAGGGCACAAAAGAAGCTGCTCGCCGCTCATGCTCAGGTAGCGTGAGGCTATCTCTGGGTCGGGATGGAGGATCTTGCGGGCGACGTGGAGGGTTTGTCGGAGGGTGTTGGAGGGGGCCTTCTTGCCCGCCTCGGGCCACAAGAGGTCCATCACCCGCTCGCGGTGAAGGCGGTGCCCGGGAGCCAAGGCGAGCAGTTTCAGGAGGCTCGCGGCTTTCCTGAGTCGCCAGGCGCTCTCATCTACCTTGCGATCGCCTACCGTAACCGAAAAGCCTCCCAGTAACCCGATCCGTACGGTCCCGGATTCCTTGGAGCCTGACTCGGCCAAAAGGGCATTCGCTGCCGCTCTCATGCATTCCCTCCTTGGGAGACTCTGCACGACTCAGGAGAAATTACGACCCACGAGGAAGCTTCCATGCCTCTTCTTACGTGCCTGGAGGCGATGATAGTGCACCACTCGCTCCCTACCGCCCTGGTGCCTGCGCACATGATTCTTCTCGCGGTGAGAGCTGATGGATGAACTGCTAAACTCGTATGGAAGATGTTGCTATTGTTGGGCTGCATCCTTCCCTCTCCGTAAAGACAGAGCTTATGCCCCCGCCGCTGCTTCCCTTCTCGCTGCGCTCACGTTACTGCAGGCGGGGCGTGCCCACATGCTACCGATGGGCGATGAATCCGCGATGAATTTTGAGGGGATCGTGCAACCTTTTTTCAGAGCGTCGAGATTTTCTGTTCGCCTCAGGGAACAGGATTCTCAACCAGCGCGCTCCCTCCACCGCGGCGGACCGGCTCGGCAGCGGCCTGCACGGTTTCGTCGGGGAGGAAGGCGATGCCCGCTGCGGCCCCGAGCTCGGGCGTCGAGGTGAAGCTGTGGCCGCGCCCGGAGAGCGCCGGCCCGTATGAGCTGATGAAATCCGGCTCGGCCGAGGTCGTCGTCGTGTTGCGCTGCGAGGCCCTCGGCGCTTCGATGGCCTCAGGTAGGGTCATGTCGAAGTCGAGGTCGTTGAGGAGTACTTGCAGCACGGTCGTGATGATCGTCGACCCTCCCGGGGAGCCGAGCGCGAGTATGGGATCTCCTTCGCTGGTGGTGACTATCGTCGGGCTCATGCTGCTCCTCGGACGCTTGCCGCCATCAGGGGAGTTGGCGAGGCCAGGTACCGGCTCGAAGTCCGTGAGCTCGTTGTTGAGGATGAAGCCGTGGTTTGGGACCGTGATCGCGCTCCCCCCCGTCTGCTCGATGGTGAAGGTGTAGGACACTATGTTGCCCCACTTGTCCGAGACGGTGAGATGCGTCGTCGAAGGCCCTTCGACGGCCGTCGAGGCCTGCGTACCTACGGGACATGGCCCGCCGCCGTTGTAGCGGCAGGGATTTCCCCACGCGACCGGGCTCTGCGCGGCCTGGTCCGTGATTAGCGATCGCCGCTCCGCCGCGAAACCGTCGGAGAGCAGGCCTGTGAGCGGTACGTCGACATAGGCTGGATCCCCAAGGTACTGGCCCCGATCGGCGAACGAGTATCGCGAGGCTTCGAGGTAGTAATGCAGCGCATCGTCGCGGAATTCCTCGTCGTGGTAGAGGTCCGACATCTGGTATCCCTCCAGGATGTTGAGCGCCTCGCCGACGGTCGAACCACCGGAGGAAGGCGGCCCCATCCCGTAAACCTGCATGCCCCTGTAAGAGCTTTCGGTCGGGGCGCGTTCGATGGAGCGGTAGCCCGAGAGGTCAGTCGTCTCCATAAGACCGGGGCGCACGTTGCGGTCCGGGTCGTCGACCGGCGGATCCTTTACCGTTTCCACGATGGCCCTGGCGGTGCGTCCTGAGTAGAAGGCGTTGCCGCCTCCATCGGCGATGCGGCTGTAGGTGGCCGCGAGGTCGGGGTTACGGAACGTCGAGCCGACCGCGGGAGCCTGCCCGTTCCTCAAGAACGTCTCGCGCGTCGTGGTGAAGTCCTCGAAGCGTGCGAGGTTGTCCACCGTCTGCTGGCGATAAGTCTGGTCCACTACAAAGCCGCGAGCAGCGAGCCGGATGGAAGGTTGCAGCAGTTCTGAGAGAGGCCTGGAGCCGAACTCACCGAGCGCCTGCTCCCAGCCCCGGATCGTGCCTGGCACCCCGACGCCGAGGCCACTCGTGACACGCTCGGGGAACAGAATGGGCTCTCCCGTGTCAGGGTCTATGAAGCTGTCAGGCTGGAAGGCCGCCGGGGCCGTCTCTCGGCTGTCGATGGTCGAGACGCTCTTGTTCTCGGCGTCGTAGATGACCATGAAGCCGCCACCGCCGATGCCGCACGAATACGGTTCGGTGACGCCCAGAGCGGCGGCCGTGGCGACCGTGGCGTCGACAGCGTTGCCTCCCTCTCTGAGGACCCGCATCCCCACCCGCGACGCGTCCAGATCCACCGTGGCCACGGCGCCGCCCGTTCCGGTCGCTGTCGGCTGCTTTGCCGTCTGTACCGGCTTCGCGCCGAGCGCGCCGGAGGCCGGTAACATCAGACCCAAAGCGGCGATGAGAAGCACTATCTTCAGCAGGCGTGCGAGTGACCTATTCATATACCTATCCCTGGTCAAAGTCGCCGTGAATCTCGGAGCGTCGGTCTCGGCGTAGAGTCATCCCCCATGTTGTTTATCGTAGCCATTTCCTTGCAGGATTTCAATGCCTTGCGGGCCGTCGTCCTGCCGGCGTGCCGGGCGGCAAACTTCACGGCGCGTGCAGCTTGAGCATCCGCGGTCGTCACTTGACCTCGTCCACGAATGTGACTTCGTAGAGGTGCGGTTCGAAGCGCTCGGCTATCCTGGCCGCTTCCCCCATGTGCTCGGCCGCTTCTCGGTCTCCTAGCATAGCCTCAAACGCCTCTCGACTGCGCCACTGCGCGTAGTTGGTCACCCGCGTACCGTCGAGACTCCTGTGTATATTCGCCGAGATGAACCCTGGCTGTTTTCTCATCACAGCCTGAGTGGCTTCAACCAGCACATCCACCAAACGCTGCTGGTCCTCTGGGGCAACGGTAAAAACGTTGATCAGAGTCACCAAATCGTCGTCCTTCGAGATGGTAACCATAAGCTGTCTACCTCCTGCGGCTTCTGCTATGCGTCCTATACAGGATAGCGGATGCCCGAACCTGTGAGAGCACCTTTTTCCCAACGTTGGGCATTTAGCGCTTCGTCCCAGCCCGCTGGCCTAAGGCCCGGCCCGAGTGGGGAGATTGCTACCGTGTAGTTCGTGAAGTCGATGCCGCCGAGTGGTTCCCGGGTCTTTCCAGAGAGTGTCTCCACAACGTTTGGAGGATAATATACTGTGGGCATAGCACCCTCGGGAAAGGAGGCCGAAAATACTATGGATCCTTCGGTGGATGTGCGAGAACGGACCGGCCCCACACAGTCGAGCGAAGATATCGATCGGCTCAGGCTCAGGTACGGCTTCTGGATCATCATAACCGGCTTCGCACTGGTCTTCTTGATCACCCTGATCGCCACCTTCAGATGGGTTGAGGTCACCAGCGTGGCCACTGTTGTAGGAGCGGTGGCGAGCCTGGTAGGGACGGTGGTGGGGGCTTTTTTCGGGGTACAGGTAGGGGCTGTTGGCAAGGAGCGGGCTGAGGCGGAGCGGGAACGCTCGGAGCGAGGGATCAAGGCTGCGTTGTCGATGCTGCCTCCAGAAGCGGCCGAAGAGCTAAGAGCGCGGATGGACCGCTAGGGGCAGAGGCAGGCGCGCCTCCCCCGAGACGGCCTATCCAGCCGGGTGTCCAGAATAGCTATCGAGCAGGCAGTGTTGCTGGAGTGGATGTCCTGGTTGTAGAGCAAGCTTAGTATCGGCTTGCCCGGCACCGTGAAACCCACCAAGAGAAACGGTGCGTTTGGGGATGCATCGCGCCCCAAATGCTGCTATTAATGTACAAGGCGGTGACACCGAGGGGGGGGCAAGCGCTAACACGGTCCCCTCCTCCAGAGGTAAGGAGGAAGTAGTGCGGACCAAGATAGCGATGATGGTAGCCATGGTGGTGGTGCTCGTGGCGCTGGTGGGCAGCGGCGCGGCCCTGGCCCAAACGATCGGAGGGGCGATCCAGTGCCAGACCGTCCCCTGCTTTGCTACCGGGGACCATCAGGTGCTCTTCGAGCGGGTCGGCGACGGGGTGCGCGACAGGATGATCGCCCAGGCCGGCCATGACCACCTCAGCGCCCGAGCTTACACCAACGACCGCGACGTGGCCAAGGGTAGCGGCGGCCACGACTTGCTCATGGTCAACGACGGCGACGCCATGGACGGTGCTATAGGGGGCCCGGGCAACGACACATGCGTGGTGGACGCCGCCATAGAAGCGGCTGACACCTGCGAGACGGTAGTCTATCGATAGGTGAGCTCAAGAAAAGCAACTGCTGGCGGTAGCATGCCGCTCCAGAGGGAACGGAACTCGAGGGCCGGGGTCACGACACTCCCCGGCCTTCTTAGTTGGGCCAGGATCTCTTTAAGCCAACCCGGGGGCGTCCTCGGACATTTAGATGTGACCCCGGCGAGGGCCGATTGCCTTCTCGCAGTTACTCAGGGTCACGTCGTCGCGATGTATGGTCTCGACCTTGTCGAAGCCGGGTCCGCAATCTATGTAATCCGCCCCGTCGGTGTCGCGCGCGTAGATGAGGTCGTCGCCGTAGCCAGCGTACACCTTGTCGTTACCTGCGCCGGGGATGATCTTGTCGTTGCCCCGGCTGCCCCAGAGGTGGTCATTGCCGCTGTTGCCCTTGAGGACGTCCCCCCCGCGTCCGCCCTTGAGGCGGTCGGCCCCGTCGCGGCCCTTGAGGCGGTCCTCCCCGGTGCGTCCGTCGAGGCGGTCGGCCGTGTCGGTCCCGAGGAGCGTATCTTCGCCGGCGGTGCCCGTGAGGACCTTCGCCAAGGCTTCCTGCCCGGCAAAGAGCGCTCCGCCCATTATTACCATCACCGTTGACAACATGTAAAGGCGATTCATCGACTCACTCCCGTCTCTATCTCAACATGGTCGGTGGTTCCTATCTCACAGGCGCAACGACTCCGGATCCGCTGGTCAGTATATCGACCACTCACTCCTCCTGCCCCTGCTTTCACCACCCACAACAGAGCGCCACAATGAAGGCCGTGGTGGGGCGATCTCCTCTAGCTCGCCAGGTTTGGCAGCACACGTCGCCACACGAAGGCCCCTCCTATCTATGGGGCGAAGCCGAGGAAATTGGTCATCGTCTCCCACTCCCGATTCTCACACTACTCACGATTGTCTTGTTTTTGTTCTGTTTTGTCAA
Organism: uncultured Rubrobacteraceae bacterium; assembly: GCA_963849745.1. Classification (GTDB taxonomy): domain Bacteria; phylum Actinomycetota; class Rubrobacteria; order Rubrobacterales; family Rubrobacteraceae; genus Rubrobacter_D. The sequence continues at coordinate 41,648 of CAWKIM010000006.1, forward strand.
CTCAAAACAGGGTTATACCCTCGAAATTGTTTCGAGTATCTCAGCATCGTCTCGGGTTTCGGGCGGACTTTACGGGTCATCGGGCCCGCGAGTGGCACCTCTTATGGAGGACACGGCGTTGACGGCTGCTCCGAGCGCTACTGAGTGGGTGCTTTGGAGGGTTGTCTCTTGTGCTATTGTTCTATTTCTCCGTCTCGGCCGCCACGAGATGGCATGGGGAACACGACCAGGACGGCACCCTAGGGTGTGTATCTCGTCGAGGAAGACGACGAGAGATACGAGAAAGGACAGAGTGTGAATGGCGCCAACGAGGACACAGACCTCTTGTAGGAGACCGGAGCGAACTCCTCCCTGACGCCGTGCGCTCAAAGGTCCGGATATCGTCCGAGATGAAGCATGTTGTCGGCCCCGCCATTGTACTGGTCCTGGCAGTACTGGTGGGTTGCTCATTTGTGGGGACCAATCTGTACTACAACTGGGGCGACCTCTCGGGTAACGGGGTCAACATCTCGGCTCCGCTCGACGACACTTTCATCCACCTTCAGTATGGACGCCAGATCGGCGAAGGAGAATGGTTCAGGTACAACGACGGAGATCCCGTAAGTACCGGAGCCAGCAGCTTCCTCTACGCACTCCTACTGGGAGGCGCCCACTTCGTCGGGTTCTCAGACGGTTATCTGCTAGGTTTCGCGATAGTCTTTGGGGCGGGGTTGTTCGTGCTCGCCGCCCTCTTGGGCTACGGGCTCGGACGAAGGCTGGCTGGGGAGCGGGCGGGGCTCTGGAGCGGTGCCTTGATCTCCGCCAACGGCGCCTTCGCCTGGGGGGCCACGAGCGGAATGGAGGTGGCGCTGTTCTCCGTGCTGATCTTGGGCACGCTCCTGGCCTTTCTGCGGGAACTCTCCTCGGGGCGTTTCCTGCTAACGCCCGTTCTTGGCGCCCTCACCGCGCTCACCCGTCCCGAGGGCCTACTCTTCGCCCTGGTTATCACAGGAGCCGTCGTCTTCGTGCTCCTCAGAGGCCTCAGAAAGACCCGCCCCGACTCTTCGAGACGCTTCATGGCGGTGCTTCTCTATGCCTACTTGCCACTCGTCGCTGGGGTGGCCCAGTACATGTTCTACACGATAGCTACGGGAAGCAGCGTCCAGAACGGGGTCGTGGCCAAATCTCTCCTCTATGAGCCGGTGTTCTACCCCACCGAGTTTCTCGACGCGGTGTTTCAGAACCTTACGACGTTGAGCCTCTTCGTGCTCGCGGGGCTCGAGCCGGGGAACTACCTGTTCCCCGGAACCCTGGTGTTCTGCGTGCTTGGCGCCTGGTACCTCGCCTTCGAGGATGCCCGATACCGGACGTTTGCCGTGGCTTCGGGAACGGCGCTAGGCCTGGCCATGTCGTCCACGGCGATCTTGGGGCTTCCCGGCGCGCCCTGGGGATGGCACCACTACCGTTATGTACTCCCTTTCTTCCCGCTCGTCCTCGTCTTCGCTGTGGTCGGGTTCTACTCGCTTGGGAGTCCCAGAGGAAAGACCTGGTTGCCCGAGGCGCTCGCCGGCTTCGCTCTTCTGGTCTCGCTTCTAGGCCTCCCGGTATGGGCCGCGACCATGGGAGGCAACGCGCTGCAGATCAAGGAGCAGCAGGTCTCCATCGGATACTGGATCCGGGAGAATCTGCCGCCCGGTGCCCGCGTCGGGGTAAACGACGTCGGTGCGATGCGCTACTACGGAGAACATCCGACGGTGGATCTGATAGGGCTTACCACCAACGGCCTGGCCCTGCCAAGCCGGAACGGATTGGGTAGCCTCTATGAGGCACTGGAGAAGCTGCCGGAGGAGGAGCGACCGGACTACTTCGCAATCTACCCGACCTGGTTTCCTGGCTTCGAGGATTCCGGGGTACTGGAGCAGGAGATAGCGAGGTTCTCCTTATCCAGCAGACCCGAGACCGCAGGAATCGTGGGCGGAGGCGAAGTGGTAGTCTCCCGGGCGGACTGGGGCCTGGCCCGCAGCGGGGAGGCTTTCCGGGGCGAAGGTACGGTAAGAGACACCCTCGATGTGGCCGATCTCGGAAGCGAGCGGGAGCACGGTTACGAGATGCGCATGCCCCTGATCGGTCTAGAACCCGCCAACTTGCTCACGCGGATGCGCTCCCCCGACGGTGGGGTGGTCCTGGATGGGGGTCGCGCTCTGCCAGGAGCAGAGGAGTTTACCATTACGGGTCTCTCCCCCAACCGCCCTGTCGAGGTGGTCATGCGCACCGATAATGCGCCCTTCGCCCTGCAGGTGCAAGCCGATGGCAAGAGCCTCGGGGAGTGGGCCTTCCAGCCTTCCGGTAGCGGGTGGCAGCAGGCCACCTTTACGATACCTGCGCAGTCTGTTCGCTCTGGAAGCCTTCGAGTGCGGCTCTCCCCCTCAGAAGACGCCCCGCTAGAGACACACGCAGCCTACCACTATTGGTTTGTCCAGCAGGGCTGATCGAAGGATTCGAGGTATTCCCTCGTACATAAGGGTAGGCACCTCTTCAGGGCTCGGGAAAGGAAGTATAATCTTGTTGGGACAATCGCCGAGCCCCGAAAAGGTGCAGTATGGCGGTCGATTCTGAGAACAGCCTGAGAGAGTCGATGGGGGTCGCGCGCTCCTGGTAGAAACGCACCTTCCGGGCACTCCGGTGAATACGACACTTTGCGAAAAGCCCGATCCTCGGTCTAGCCGACCTTCCTGCCGGCCCTTACGACTTTCTCGCATCCCACAGAGACGTTGTCCCCCGGGTTCGCTTTGACGCGATCTGAACCAGAGCCACAGGAGATGTCGTCCTTGCTTCCGTCCACCGCGTGGATCTGGTCGTTGCCACGCCCCCCGCGCCCTTTGTCCGAGCCACTACCGAGGCGCAACGTATCGTCGCCACCCCAACCGTCGATACGGTCGGCGCCACCGTAGCCGTAGATAGCATCATCATTACGAGTGCCTACCAGGGTGTTCGGTCTCTCGTTGCCCTCGATAGAATCCGGCGAGAGGCGTGCGTAGGAGGTCTGGGTTACACCGCTTACCGTCTTGAACTCTCCCCCGGTGTGCAGCCTCGCTCCTTCCACGTGCAGCTCCCACACCAGGCTGTACCTGCCAGCGTAGGCCGGATGCCAGTCCGGGTCGAGTTGCCCGCCTAAGGAGTAGGCTGCTATGCCCTGCCGCAGCTGGCAATCTCCGTTCGGGTCGAGCCGAGCCTCCCCTGGACGCCCGGCCCCACACTTATCGGCTTTATCGTCGCCGACGTAGTAGAAGTGTCCCCCGACCACCAGCTTGTCGTCCAAGACCTCCACCGCCTGCGCCGAGCCTGAGGTGTCGCGCACCCAACCGCGGGCGCCCTTGGCCGTCTTATCATACTCGGCCAGAAAGTCGCTGCCCCCTGCCGCCAGATAGAGCTTCCCATCATGGTCCACTACCGATTGTCCGAACGTTCCCGTTCCCGCCTGGGTGAGCCAGGAGGCGTCGTGGTTTCCCTCGGTGTCGAGCTTGACCAGGGCCTTCGCGGGTTTGGCGTCCACCTTGTCGCAGATGCACGCAGCCCAGATCGTTCGGCCGTTGGCGTCGAGCTCGAGGTCGCGGTACGACGGCTTGCTGTCGTGGGTGCGTATGGTGGCGTCTACCGTGGTCTTCGCTTTGGTCCAAAGCTTCTTGCCGGTGGCGAAGTCGAACGCCGAGAGGCTCCTCCCCCCGCCGTAGACCCTCCCGAGCCCGGGCGCGGCAAGAACCGACTTCAGCGTGGGCGCGTCGTCGAACCATCGGATTACCTCCCCGGTATCGCCGTCGACCAGGACCAGGTTGCCCTTGTTGCTGGTGGGCCCGGCGAAGTTGCCAGCGATCAGCACGTCGTCACCGTAGAGGGTCATGTCGAACACCTCGTCCCCCGTGCCCCCAAGATTCGGCGCCACACCCTTTCTGTACTTTTCCGTCTTGGAGTCGAAGACCGCCACGTTGGCTACGCTACCCAAGACCGTGCCATTACGCTGCTCGACCCGGGAGAAGTGGCCGCCGATCCAGATGTTGGTGCCGACCTGCTCGATAGCCCTGACGCGCCCGTCGATCATGGGGGTGTCGTCGGGCTTCTCCGACGGCAACGCCACTACAGCCCCGCTGGCAAGGAGAAGAGCTACAGCCATCGAAAGCAATAACAAAAGGGTCCTTCTCATCCCAATCTCCTTCTATAGCGGGGCGGAAGAAGAAAGGATCAAGACCCCAACCCCGTTGCATAACCAATGGAGATAATATCCTTTCTCTGCCAAATTGCATGCCGGCCAGACGGCACATCTTCCAAAGAGCCACCCCACGTACTGTTTCCGAGAACTTGGCACGGCGCCCCGATCCTATGAGCCTGGCCCACGAGACAGCTCTTACCCGCAAACAATCAAGAAAGCGGAGAGGGTGGGGTCTAAACCGCGAGCCGGGGCTTCGTTCGTGAACATCAGCACAGGGCGTGCCGTATACAAGAGGGCGGAGCCTCGTAACCCCCTAGCGTCGGTCAAATGGTGGCCAGGGACGCAAAAACCCCGACGAGAGGAGAGAGCCGTGGGGCGCAGGAGGACCAGTGATCAACACCGTTAAGAACGACACCGTTAAGTACACGCCCCCCACCGAGGACGAAGTGTTTGTTTCTATAGCAGACACGGCAAGGTCGGCCCGCCGTAGGCTGTGGATAGTTATCCTAGTTCCGCTTCTCACCGTGAGCGCCGCTGTAGGGGTAAGCCTCTTGCAGCAACCCGTCTATGATGCTTCCGCTGAGGTTGTACTGAGCCCAATAGGGAGCCAACAAGATAATCTCTCGAATACGATTTCGGGGCTTCAGGCGCTTGCCATCGAGATGGAAGCGGCAGGGCTGAACCGTTCGATGGTCGAAGAGATCGTAAACACCCAAGGCGAGCCCAGCGCAGTATCCGAAGCAGACCTCAACGACAACCTAACCATCGCGCAGTTGGAGGACACCCGGTTTCTTACGCTTACCTACAAAGATACCGCCCCAGGTCAGGCACAACAGGTTGTCAACGACGCAGCCAGGATCTTCGCAAGTAGGGCTCCCCAAGCGAGCGGGGTGGAAGCCGATGCAGCGGTGCAGGTGAGCGCTCTCGCGGGTGTGCCTACAGCCCCCGAGGAACCCGACCTGCTGCGCAACGCCTTCGGGGCGCTCCTCATCGGGCTCATGCTCGGCATAGGCTTGGCCTTCTTGCTAGAGTACCTTTACCTCAGAGGTCTGTATTCGCCAGAGAAAGTCGAGCACCTCTCGGGCGTGCCCACTTTCGGCACCATACCGGACTTCGAGGCTGCTCGAGCAAGGCAGAGGGGAAGGGGCACGTAGCATAGGAAATCCCTCCCTGTTCTTGCGGTTATTCACATCGTGTGGCCGCGTAAATATGCGCTGAGGTGTGTACGGACGCCCATCTGGCGAATAGAGTCACTACGACCTGCTTTGCGCATCCGGGTGCTACGAGAAGGGACCGACACGGATCAACCCACGCCCAGCAGAACGAGGAGCAGTGTTAGGGTGAACACGCTCGCCGCCGTGGAGACTACCACGACGCTGCTCACGAAGCGGGGACGGACGTCGAACTCGATCGCGAGGATGGTCACGTTCACGGCCGTGGGCATACTGGAGAGCATCACGGCCAGCATCGTGGAGAGCTCGTCCAGGTTCAACAGGAGGCTCAAGCCCACCGCGAGGGGAACGGAGAGCCCCAGACGCAGCACGGTTGCCAGCGCGACTTTAGGTCCTTCGCCGATCCTCCCGGTCTCGGCCAGCTGGAGGCCAAGGATGATCAGTAGCAGCGGCACGGCGGCGTCGCCCACCAGCGCCACGCCGCGAAATACGTCGTTGAGGATACCTTCGCCTTCCGGGTCGAGCCGGAGCCCTCCGAACCTGACGGCCAGCGCCGCGAGCACCGCGTAGATCTGGGGCATCCTGAGCAACCGCACGAGCCCCCCTCGCCAGTCGCCGTGGCCCGCCCCCGCGATATAGACGGCGAGCGTCTGAGCGAGGATGGCCTGAACGACGAAGAACAGCACCGCACGATCGAAACCTTCCTGGCCGAAGGCAAATCGTGCCGCGGGGAGCCCGTAGTTACCCGCGTTCATGAACATCACGCAGAGCATCAGGGCGGCCCTGTCGATGGTGTCCAGCTGAAGTAGGAAGGCCACGAGCCACGTCACGGCGCCGATCGTGATCACGAACAGCGCCATGAAGGCGCTGATGCGCAAGGTCTCTGTGACCTCGATTCGCGACTGCACCAGGGAGGAGAAGATCAGGGCCGGGCTCAGCAGATAGAGGCTCAAGCGGTTGACCGATTGGAGGTCCAACTCGAGCCTGCGTTGCAGCAGATAGCCTGAAGCTACGACCACCAGGATCGGCAGCAGGACCTGAGCAAAGACGGAGAACGCCACTACGATCGCGGGTCGCTGGGCCGAATCACCCCGCCGGCGGTGGACGGCGCTCGCCGTGGCGCGTGGCTTCTTCGAACGCGTACGCGCGAACGAGACGCACCAGCTCGGTGGCCGTCAGGAAGTAGATCTCCGACGCGGTTATCGTCTCCTTCTCTATGTGCGGCGGCCCAGTAGACATTCGCCCGGCAACTCGAAACCATAGTCGGGGATCACCGGCTTCGTCAAGCGTGCCGGAACCTTTCGGCGGGGATGGCATGGATTGGGCAATGAGAACGAGAGAACAAGGGTAAAAGCGGAGAGGGTGGGATTCGAACCCACGAGACGACTTAACACCGCCTACGCGATTTCCAATCTCAAAAGGGCTCCTTACCTATCTTGTGCATGGCGTCCTGATCTATCCCATTGCTTCCGTTTAGTCTGGCCGATTGCGGAATTTGGCGAGATGCTCATATACCCTGGCGTCCATTGCCTGCGCTCCCGTATCAGCCCGGTTGCAGTACGGTTGCAGTACGGCTTGGGATCGGATGCACTATAGCGTTCGCGGGGGTCCTGCATCTGTATCAAGTCTATCAACCGTTCAGAGTACAAAACATCCTCCTGTGAGCTTCAAGATCCTCGTCGCGGAAAATGGTGATCGACGAGTAGAACTGATCAGGACCTAGAGAAAGGAGGCGCGGACACGGTCGCCCCGGGCCCCTACGAGGTAGGGTCAGGAGGGCGTATGAAGGTCGTGGTGGCGGAGGTCCTTCTCGGGAGTTGGACTTCCGCTTTACGTTCTCCGAAGTTCAGCTTGTGGTTGCGGAGCGTCGTAGGGTAAGGAGGGTTATGTCGTCCTCCTGCTCCCAGTCCTCCCCTACGAAGGTGTAGAGTTCCTCTACGAGGATGTTCCCTAATGATCGCTGCTCACCGTGCTCGGCGACTAGTTCTCGTAGCCTGGGGAAGCCGAACATCTCACCTTTCGGGTTATGAGCCTCTACCAGCCCATCGCTGTAGAACAGGACACAGTTACCTTCCGCAAGAGAAATCTCTCCTTCTTCATAGACCATCCCTGGCATAAGTCCCAGTGGCATCCCCCTGGCCCTTAGCTCCTCGACATCGCCATCACTACGGCGCAGGTAAGGGAGGTCATGGCCTGCGTTGGCGTAGCTCAAGGTGGCGCTCTTAGGGTCGAGGATGGCGTTGAAGCAGGTGACAAACATGTTGGCAGGGATGCGAGCCAACAACGTCTCATTGACCTGAGTGAGTACCTCTCCAGGCGAGGAGTACCCCAGGACTCGAGCTACTGCTCTAAGCATGGAGCTGGTTGCGCTTACCACCAAAGCCGCGGGCACTCCTTTACCTGTGGCGTCCCCCACCACTACTCCTACTCGGTCATCATCTAGTTTGAAGAAGTCGTAAAAATCACCTCCTACCTCTCGGGCGGGCCGGTAGTAGGGAGCGATCTGCCAGCCTTCTAGGGTGGGCACCTCCTTGGGGAGTGAGGCCTGCTGGATACTTCGTGCTAGCTCAAGCTCCTGTTCGGCCAACTCGCGCTCGCGTATCTCTTGCACGAGATTTTCCCCCACCTCGTAGTACTCCACATCTACCCTGTTGGCGGCGAAAGTTCCGGACATCTCAGCGCGGAACGGCCTCATCAGCTCGTCGCTTCTTTGCATAGCTTGCTCGCTCTCCCAAAGAGAGATGAAGATGGCCTTGCCGCTGTTGCGATCGACAAAGAAATAGCCCCCCTCGTTGCCGTCCAGCTGTCTAAGGCCGGGCAGCCGCTCCCTGGTTCGGCGGAGGCCCTCCTCTATGCGGCCAGGAGAGGGGTCGGCTTGTGTATAGGTTACTATCCGGGCGAACAAGATCCTCTAACCTCCATTCTCACGCCTAGAGAGTAGACTTCGGAGGCTTACCTCCTACCGACATGTTCGTGGCATAGGGCACATTCATGATGCCACCATGAGGCGTCTGGCGCATCGACCGGAGGCTTATTCACCGGAGTGCGTGGAGAGACTGTCCGAAAAGCTTCATGAGCGAGCCAAACGCCTGACCATCAGGCGACTCATCGCTAGGTAGATGAACGCCTCGCTCGTGGCGGCTAGCCGCTCGTAGTCCTTGCTCATACGGCGGTTATGGTCGATCCAAGCGATCGTCCTCTCCACCACCCACCTCCTCGGCAACACCACGAAGCCTTTGGGCGGCAACAGTTTCCGCCAATCTACGCTCACGCCTTCTCTGGCCCATTCCCTAGCCCACCTCATCAGCACCTCTTCGGGGGCGGGCTTTTTCGGACGCTCCACCACATCCACGCTCCAGCCCAGGGTCTTCTCCACCCAGTCCGCCCCTTTGTCCTCTCCACGGTAGCCGGCGGCCACCCACAGGTGCGAAAGGCGGGGGAATGCTCGGTTGGCTCCTTCGAGGAGCGTCTTGATCCCCTCGTAATCCATCACTTTCGCGCTGTGGACCCTGGCTTTGAGCACGAAGCCTTCGGTGTCCACCAGCAGATGTCGCTTCCTGCCCTTGACCTTTTTGCCCCCGTCGTAACCACGCTGATCGCCCCCCACGCCGGTGCTCTTGACCGACTGGGAATCCACCACACCGGCACTCGGCTGAGGATCTCGCTTCAGGCGGACCCTAAGGCGCTGGCGTAAGGCGGCGTGGATCCTCTCCCAGGTGCCGTCCTTACGCCAAGTCCTTAGGTAATGGTGGACGGTCTTCCAGGGAGGGAAGTCGTGGGGAAGCAAGCGCCACTGGCACCCGCTCTTTAGGACGTAGAAGAAGACGGCTTAGAGGATCTCGCGCAAGGGGTGCAGCCTGGGTCGTCCCGGGGCTTTGGGGGCAGGGAGGTGGGGCTCAACGTAAGACCATTCGGCATCGGAGAGGTCGGTTTGGTATGCTCTTCCCATGCTCGGTAATTTACCGAGCCACTTCCTCAAGGCACCTTTTCGGACAGTCTCAGAATATAAATTCTGCGAACTTCGTCTTGACGGAGTTCTAGGAAGTAGCAAGTCGTGGAGTGTACGCTCTATGCTCCGGAAGTAAACGGGAGGAGCGCACAGAGAGCATGCAGAATTTTCTCGATGGGCTGGTGCGAAGCACCAAGACCGTCATGACGAGGGCAGAGCTAGGCGGCACGTTGTTCTTGGTGGCCGTTATAGGGGTGCTGCTGACATCCCGTAAAGAAGGGGGCAAATCCGACTAGGCGGAGAGTCGTAGGAGCGCTCAGGGCCTATTCACCCAACCTTGTAGAAGGATTCTCGGAAGTTCGTACTTTCGAAGAGTTCCAGGCTACTCGAACGGTCGAACCTCGAAAGAGAGAGCGTACCAAACACCCGCTGCCAGTACCGTGAAGGTGCCGGCGATAAGGAGGTGGACCAGCCTGTCGCCCGCGTGTGCCTCCGTGGCGGACCACCAAGCCCCCATCGCGCCGAGCCAACCGTAGACTGCGAGGTTGACCGCGATTGCCAACGCGAGGAACAACGCTGTTGCCTCTAGGATCGTGCCGAGCCAGCCGTCTACCGCCAAGTTGATGATTAGGCCAAGCGCGAGGAGCAACGCTGCCACTTGTAGGATCCTAAGGGTTTGTCGGAACGTGATGGTATCCTCCCCTGGCCGCGCTACGAAGCTTCCTTTCGTGCCACGACCCGGGCGACCCGGGGGCCGTCGACCTCCTCCACGGTGAGCAGGTGGCCGTCGACGCGTACCTCGTCGCCGAGCTTTGGGGCGCGTCCGAGGTGACCGAAGACGAGGCCACCCACAGTCCCGAAGTCCTCGCTCTCGAACCTGGAGCCCAGCGCCCTGTTCGCCTCTTCGATTGGGGTGAGGCCGTCCATCGAGTAAGAGCCGTCAGGGAGCTCGCGCACGGCCGATCTCTCTTCGTCGAACTCGTCGCGGATCTCGCCGACTATCTCCTCGACGATATCCTCCACGGTGATGATCCCCTCAAACGAGCCCCACTCGTCGATGACAATAGCCATCCTAAGGCGCTGGTCCTTGAGGTCTTGGAGGACGGCGTCCACACGCCTATTCTCAGGGATGGTCAGCACCTCGCCCATGACGACTTCGGCTCTCACCTGCACCCCAAGGCCGCCCCCATCCTCTGCGGCGCGCATCACGTCCTTAGCGTGCACCGCTCCGACTATCCTGTCAGCCGAGCCTTCCTCGTGGACCGGGTAGCGGGTGTGCTCGCCCGAGGCGACGAACCGGAAGAGCTCCCTCAAGGGCATACCTGCAGGCACGGAGATCACGTCGGGGCGGGGGACCATGACCTCGCGCGCCGGCGTGTCCTCAAGCTTGAAGACAGCCTCCAGCATCTGCTCCTCGCCGGGGTTAAGGACGCCCTGGCGCCTCGAGCGACCGATGATCAGGCGCAGCTCATCCTCCGAGTGCTCCTCCTCGGTTTCGGAGGCTGGGGGCACCCCGAAGAGCCTCACGACAGCGTTGGCGGTGCCATTGAAGACGACTATGCCGGGGTAGAAGAGATAGTAGAAAAACCTCATGAAGGGCGCCACGAACAGAGAGGTCCCCTCCGCCCTGGCGATGGCCACGCTCTTGGGCGCGAGCTCCCCGAAGACCACGTGCAAAAACGTTATGGTGGCGAAGGCGACGGCAAAGGCGATGGCGTCGGTTAAGCCGTCCGGGACAGAGAGGGCGACGAACAGGGGCTCAAGGAGGTGCTTGAAGGCCGGCTCCCCGATCCATCCCAAGCCCAGCGAGGAGATGGTGATCCCGAGCTGGCACACCGAGAGGTATGAGTCGAGCTTGTCGGTGGCCTTCTTGAGGAGCCCGGAGGAGGTCCTGCCCTCTCGCACGAGCCCGTCGACCTGCGTGGAGCGGATCTTCACGAGCCCGAATTCGGCGGCTACGAACAGGCCGTTTAGGGCGACCAGAAACAAAGCCAGGACGACCAGGAGGCCATCGAGCACCAGAGCACTCAAGCCGATGCCTTCGAAGGAGGAGACAGGTGCCCCGAGGGGGGCGGCGTAGACGCGAGGGTACTCGGTGGTTCGTCGATATCCATGCTGCGCCCCAAGCGTACCACGCCGGCCATGACGCCGTTATTCACCCTAGTGCGTGGAAGGGGAAATCTCGGAAATTGAGCATAAGGAGAGGTCTGGAGGTGCGCACCTCCAGACCTCCAATACAGACTTTCCCTGCTTACTGCCCCGGTGCCCTGTAGGCAGTACCCCCCGCTCTGCGCATCATCTCCACGCTCTCCTCGGCGGTGAACAGCGGGGTAGTCTTGGTCGCTCTAAAGTGTCCTGGCCTGGCTGCAGCCACCACCACAGCACCGGCGGTGGCGTCGTCGGGTGCCTCATAGATGGCCAGTCCGTCATACTCGCCGAAGCTTAGGTACCAGGAAACCAGCCGGCCGCCCATGGTCTCTAACAGTTCACGCACGGGGGCGCTTCTGTCTTCCGGATTTTCGGCGAGGGTCGCCCACGCCTCCTGGGTGTAGGCGAACTGCGTCATGTAGAGGGGCATCGCTTTTCTTCCTCCTTGCTCCCGCTTTTCTCTAGCGGGTTTTGGCCCTTTCCATCTTAAGCATGGTGCCACCCAATGAAGCCCAGCGCATCTTGGGAAGCACTATTCACCTAAGTGAATAGGAAATGAACAAACAGTAGGCCCACAGACGGTAGCGCTCTGCTGCGACCGCTGGTTCTTGCGATGCTAGCTCGACGCGCTGTCTGAGGGCCTGGGCTCGGCCGCAAGCGCGGGCGGCGGTGCGATAGACACGGATGCGCAGGCCCTGGTTAGCGCATACCAGGTCGCAACCGAGAGAGGAGCCGTGCCGCGGGCGATCAATCCCTGATAGCGGCGGTGGCTGCGTTCGCCCGGAACAAGCAGTTCGTCGACGCCCGCCAGTCGCTCACCGGCCTTGACCTGCTCGATCTGGACCTCCATCCGCGCCAGGAACTCCTCGCGCGGCAGGAACGCCTCCACGTCGAGCGCCCAGAAGAAGGTGTTGCCGGCCGTGGCGGGTTCGCTGGGAAAGTCGCGGGCGAAGGCAGCACCGGTCATGACGCCGGCCAGGGCATCGAAGACCAGCGCCAAGCCGAACCCCTTGTGGGGCGCTGCAGGGGAACCTAACGGTGCCATGAAACCGCCCCGGATGAACTCGTTCGGGTCGGTGGTGGGGCGTCCTTCGTGGTCTAGGATCATGCCTTCGGATACTGGACGGTTGCGTTGCGCTGCGAGGCGAACCTTGAACGCCGCACCGGTGGTCGTGGCCACGTCGAGCACCACCGGAGGGTAGCGGCCGGCTGGGATGGCGTAAGCGAACGGGTTGGAGCCAAAGGTCGGCGTGCGGCCGCCGGGCGGAGCGACCATAGGGATGGCGTTGGCGCAGACGAAGCCGATCAAACCGGCCTCTGCCGCCATCCGGGCGTAAAACCCGGGGACGACGAGCTGCGAGTTGCGGACGCCGGCTACCGCCATGCCATTACGCTCGCGGGCGCGCTCGATGCACCAGCGCATCGCTCGCACCGCCCCGACCACGTGACTGTGATCCCCCTCGAGGAGCAGCGCTCCCTCCGACTCCCGCAGCACCCGGATGCGGGGCCGCGGGTTCATGCCGCCACTGCGGTAGGCATCCGCTAGGAAGCCGAGTAGGTGGACGCCGTGGCTTTCATGGCCTCGCAGTTCCGAGTCCAGCAAGACTTCAGCGACCTGTTCGGCATCCTCGGGCGGCAGTTCGAGTCGCTCGAACGCCGCGATCAGGCAATGCCGCAGGTCTTCGATCCGAACCAGGCGCATCTCGTTGCCCGAATTCTCAGCCATGACGAGCCTTCCTTCGTCGCTGAGGCGATGTTGCTTGCATCGTAGCAACCTCCTCGCACCCGCGCTCGGGCACGTATGCTCGCAGGTCTCGGGTCTTTGAGCTGATTAGTAGCGGACATCCTTCTGAATCACCTCCTTGGAATGCCATCTGCTGGCTCGCTTCGGTGTGATTGGTCCTCTTCGGTGGGCGCTATTTACCGAAGTGCCTGGAAGTAGAATTCTTAGAACTTCGCCTTTACGGCGTTCTAAGAAGAACGCCCTAGGAGATCATGCCTCCCGATGCTCCAGATGTTCGAGCAGATGCTCGATAAGGAAGCGGTCTACTTCGTACACCCTGATCCGACCGCCCACGTACTCGACGAAGCAGGTCCCCGCCCCTGACCTGAGACGGCTATAGGTGATCTGGAGGTTGCGGACGTCGTCTAGGAGATCGACGTGCTGCAGTTGGGTCGAAACGTTTTCCATGCGTACGCCTCTCATTGACCGCCTACGTTGATGTTGGGGCGTCGGTCGATGTCGGGCTCGGCCTCCCTCAGGACCTCGTGGGTGACCGGAGCTGTATCCCCCTCTCCGAAGAGGATGTAGCGGATCACGTACAAGAACGGGTTGCCTTCCGTCCAACCGAAGTAGCAGTTGGGGGTCTTGCCGGTGGTGTCGCGCAGATGAAGGAGGAAGGCGGCGATAGCGTTGGGCACCACTGTACTCTCTGCCCTCAGCACCCTGTAGTCTCCCACGCGCACACCCCTCACCTCAAGCACTTCCTCCTCGAACTCCGAGGGGTCTTCCACGTCGATCTCGAGAAATAGGACAGGCACGTCCTCCGGGATACGGTTGTCCTTGCGCTGCTCCTCTAGCTTCCGGGCGAACTCCTTCTCGTCGCCCGCCTGGCGCCGGTTGGCGATGATGTGTATCTCGCCCTTATGGATTGCCTCTTCTATGAACCGGTCGGCCGTCTCATCCGTCTCTATATGCTCCTGACGAAGCTCGAGCGAGCGCCGCACCCGAGAGACGAGCGACACGACGATGATCGAAACGATGAAGAAGGATGCGATCTGGATGCCGTCGGGGCGCTCGATGACGTTGGCGATGGTGGTGTAGACAAAGGCCAACAGCACAAGGCTGAAGGCGAGAAGCCCCCACCGCGATCCCCTGCGACGCGAGTAGAGGGTCACCGCGAAGGCCGCCGAGGTCATGATCACTAGGACACCGGTGGCGTAGGCACCGCCCTGCGCGTCCACATTAGCGTTGAAGATGACTGTTATCGCGAACGCTATTGCCGTGTAGACCAGGACTAGAGGCCTGACAGCCCTACCCCACTCGGGTGCCATGCCGTAGCGCGGCAGATAGCGGGGCACCACGTTCAACAGCCCGGCCATCGCCGAAGCGCCTGCGAAGGCCAGGATCGCGATGGTGGAGAGGTCGTAGATGGTACCGAAGGCGCCTCCCAAGTACTCGTGCGAGAGGTAGGCCAGCGCCCGCCCGTTGGCGGCGCCACCGGCCCGGAACTCCTCAGGAGGTATGAGCACGACCGTGATGAAGCTCGTGGTGATGAGGTAGAAGCTCATGATCAGCGCAGCGGACGTCAAGAGCTTCTTGGTATTGCGGATGCGGCCCGCCGGATGCTGCGGATCGTCGTCTGCCTCTCCGCGCACCAGCGGCATGACACTTACCCCGGTCTCGAAGCCCGAGACCCCGAGCGCCAAGCGTGGGAACACCAGGAGCGCCACACCGATAATGAGCAAAGGGTTCCCGTAATTGGAAAACAGCGCAGCTTGCCAGTTGGCGATTGTCTGAGGGTTGGTCAGTACCTGGTAGATCCCGACAGCCACCACTATCAAGTTCAGCAGCAGGTACGCCCCCACCACGACAACCGAGAGGTTGATGGCCTCCCTGAAGCCCTTGAGGAACACCCCACCCAGGATCGCCACCAGCAGTAGGGTGATGAGGAGCTCCTGGTCACCTAGCAAGGCCGGTACCAGCGGGTTCTCCACGAGGTGAACCGCGGCATCAGAAGCCGATAGGGTGATCGTGATCATGAAGTCGGTTGCGAGGAAGCCGAGAAGTACGAGCACCATCAGCTTACCCGGCCAGAACGAGAGCAACCTCTCGAGCATAGATATCGAGCCCTGCCCGTGCGGACTCTCCTCGGCAACCCGGCGATACATCGGTACCATCGCGAAGAGGGTGAGCGCCACGATGAGCAACATGGCTATGGGGGAGAGCACCCCGGCTGCCAGGGCGGCGATGCCTGGTATGTAGCCAAGGGTCGAGAAGTAGTCCACGCCGGTTAGGCACACCACCTTCCACCAGGGCTGCTGGCGTGCCTTGCTCTCCGCTGACTCCGGGCCTTCCACCTGCTCGATGCGCTCTTTGAGCAGCCACCGTTTGAACCTGCCGCCTGGGTGTCCCTCGATAGTCATCAGCTACCCTCCTTCGTCAGTGCATCCACTTCATCCGCCGTAGCTCCAGTCGGGTGACCTCCATCACGGGCATCCCCCCGATGACCCCTCTGAGCGGTCCCGAGACCCACACGCTGTCGCCGACGTACTCGCCCAGGCGGTAGGTGTCGCTCACCAGGACGCACGCGTAGTCGCAGATCCACTCGTCGAAGAGGCCGTAGGAGGTGCCGTAGCGGGCCAGGAGGGGGACCTCCTCATGCCTTATAACACCGCTTGCCCAAGCCGGCGCCTCAAGAGGAGCCCGCGGAGTTAGGAGTGAAGGCCCTCGGCTGCTCGGATCCCTCTGAGCCCCTCTCGTCTCGATCGTGGTCTCGTGGTCATTAGGCAGTACGTGCAAGAGTCGTCCGAGGATGGCCAGCGCCGGACCACCCCGTTCGGCGATCCTCACCCTCATGAGTGCTCACCTCCCAAAGCGCGGTCGAGCACGAAGACGTCCATCCACTCGCCGCTCTTGGTGGAGATGTCCGAGTGGACAGAGACGACCTCAGCACCCGTGTGCTTCTGTACTATGGCTTCGAGGACCGGGCGCCCGGCCTCGAGAACCTGCTGACTCATGGCCTTGATGAGCCTGCGTCCCTCGTGGCTGTCGGCGAGTCGCTTCTCGGCGGCGGTGAACACGCCGAAGCTGCGAACGATCACCAGATCGTCGACCACCCGGGTTCTTATCCGCTCGGGACCGCGTCCCACGAACTCGTGCTGAAAGGCCATCATCTCGTCGCTGATGGCGGCCTCGGCCCTGCTCTGCCGACGGAGCGGCGTTGCGGCGTTCATCTTTCCTGCACACCTCCTCCGGGCGGCGCGCCAACGACGAAGGCCGGTGGCGCACCGCACCTCTTAACCCGTAGAGGGGATGCAGTCACCGGCCCCAGATCCGCTGACCGCCCCGGAGGGATCACCGAGGAAGCCGCAGGGATGTAGCCCGACTGTGGCTGACCGCTCCTAGCCGCCCGATCCGGTGCCAGTCATCCCAACACCGAACCACTAGGCCAGGAGTGCCCTCTTTCCTTAGCGCCTGCGAGGTTAGCTGTCGGGTTCGGGCCGAAAGAGTTAAGCCCTACGCTAGACCTAGAGGAAACTAGCTCTAGCGATTCACCCCGCGGACTATTGAGAAGGTCCGTGTGGGTCCCCCGCCCCCCGGCGCAACCCGGGAGTTAGGCGTCCTGGCTATGCTATTGTCACTCATCGGTATACTCCTCGAAGTGCAGGCTGTCAACACCGCTGAGACACGGTGGATGCGCCTGAGTGCGTGGAAAGGAGTGATCGCGGAAAGTCGTATCATCGACCGCCGACGTGGACGGGCGGGCGTCTCGTGCCATCCGGTTCGGCTTCGCGCAAGACCTCGTGGGTGACGGGGGCGGTATCTCCCTCCCCGAATAGCAGGAATCGGAACAGGTACACGATAGGGTTGCCCTCCGTCCAGCCGAAGTAGCAGTGCGGCGTCTTGCCTGTCGTGTCTCGTAGGTGGAGCAAGAGGGCGGCGATGGCGTTGGGCACGACCGAGCTCACCGCCCTCATGACCTTGTGGCTGCCGACCTCCACCCCCTTCACCTTCAGTACGTCCTCGAACTCCGAAGCATCCTCCACGTCCACCTCAAGGAATATGATGGGGACGTTGGGTGGAATGTGGTTGTCTTCGCGCTGCTCTGTCTCCTTGTGGTCGTATTCTGCTTTGTCGCCCGCCTGGCGCCGGTTGGCGACGATGTGGATCTCGCCTTCGTGGCTCACCTCCTCAATGAACCTCAGCGCCATCTCGTCGAGTTCTATGTGCTCCTGCCTGAGCTCCAGCGAGCGGTAGACCCGCGAGATGAGCGAGGTGGCGACGATCGCCCCGATGAAGAAAAGGGAGATCACTATCCCGTCGGGACGCTTTACCTCGTTGGCCACGAGCGCGTACAAGAACACAGCCGTGACCAACCCGAAGAAGATCGCCGGTAACCTGGAGCCTCCGCGCCAGGCCGAGAGCGTAACGGCGAAGGCGGCCGAGGACATCATCGCCAAAACACCCGTGGCGTAGGCGCCCGCCTGGGCGTCCACGTCGGCAGAGAAGATGATGGTGACCACGACGGCCACGGCCGTGTAGACGAGCACGAGGGGCCGTATGGCCCGCGCCCACTCAGGAGCCATCCCGTATCGAGGCAGGTAGCGGGGCACGATGTTCAACAGCCCGGCCATCGCCGAGGCGCCGGCGAACGCCAGGATGAGAATCGTACTCACATCGTAGACCGTCCCCAAGGCGTCGCCGAGGTAGTTGTGTGCCACGTAGGCGAGCGCCCGGCCGTTGGCGCCGCCTCCCGGTTCCAACTCCCTGGCAGGGATCAGCAGCGTCGTCACAAAGCTGGTGGTGATCAGGTAGAAGCTCATGATCAGGGCCGCAATCGTGAGCATCCTGCGTGTGTTGCGGATGCGTCCTTCGGGGCGCTCGGGATCGTCCCCCTCGTCGCCTCGAACGAGCGGCATCATGCCCACGCCGGTCTCGAACCCAGAGAGCCCAAGCGCTAGCTGCGGGAACACGAGTAGCGAGGCCCCTACCATCAAGAGTGGGTTGCCATAGTTCGTGAAGAGCGCATCCTGCCAGCGGACTACCTTCTGTGGGTGCGTTGCGATCTCGTAGAAGCCTACGCCCACGACGAGGAGGTTCAAGATGAGGTAGGCCCCGACGATGAAGATCGCGATGCCTATGGCCTCCTTGAAGCCCTTGAGGAAGATCGCGCCAAGGAGCGCCAGTAGCACCAACGTGATGAGGACCTCCCGGTCATGCAAGAAGGAGGACACCAGAGGGTTCTCGGCGACGTGGACGGCGGCGTCGGCGGCCGAGAGGGTGATCGTGACTAACCACCCGGTCGCCACGAACCCCAAGAGGCAGAGCACCAGCACCTTGCCCTTCCAGAATGAGAGCAACCTCTCGAGCATCGAGATCGAGCCCTGCCCGTGGGGGCTCTCCTCGGCCACTCGCCTATACATCGGCAGGGCCCCGAACAGGGTCAAGAGCACTATGAAGAGCGTGGCGAAGGGCGAGAGCACCCCGGCTGCGAGCGCCGCGATGCCCGGAATGTATCCCAGGGTAGAAAAGTAGTCTACCCCTGTCAGGCATACCACCTGCCACCAAGGGTGCTGCTCGCTTCGGCCCTCCTTGGCCTCCGGACCTGGCACGTCCTCTACGATCTCTGCGAGCAACCAGCGCTTGAGTCGGCCAGTCGGGGCTTTCGGCGGGACTTCGGACCTCGACACTACGCCTCCCTCGAAGCCCGACGACAACGACAGGGACGCGTCCGGCACGATCCCCCTTCGGGCACCCGACTTACCTCCTTCTGTAGCGCCTGCGGGGTTAGCTATCGGGTTCGGGCCGAAAGAGTTAAGCCCTACGCTAGCTGGCTTCGCCCAGCTAGCGATTCACCCCGCGGACCTTCTGAGAAGGTCCGTGTGGGTCCCCCGCCCCCCGGAGCCACCCGGGGCTAGGCGTCTTCTTGGCATCGTATTGTCACCCGGCGGTATACGCCTCGCGCGCGCGATTGTCAACGTTCTCGACCGGCTTATTCACCGGAGTGCCTGGAGAGACCGTCCGAAAAGGGCCTAGAGTAGTCTGTGGCCCTCTATTTAGCTGCTACTCAGCACTGAAATAGAGCTTCCTTTACCCGTTTCGGCTAGTTCTGAGGCTACAGCGCGAGGTCCTTCGGGTCTTTTCGGACGGTCTCGGAGAGGCTGTATGAAAAGTCCTCAAACACGGGTGAGCCGCCTCGTCATGAGGCGAATCATGGCAGCATATACCAACGCCTCGCCGCTCGCACTCAACCTCTCGTAGTCCTTACTCATCCTCCTTTGCTGGTCGATCCAAGCGAGTGTCCGCTCCACCACCCACCTCCTCGGCAACACCACGAAGCCTTTGGGGGGCATAAGTGTCTGCCACTCTACGCCCACGCCCTCTTTGGCCCATTCACTGGCCCATGCCATCATTACCTCTTCTGGGGCGGGCTTTTTCGGGCGCTCCACCAGATCCACGCTCCATCCCAGTGTCTTCCTCACCCAGTCCGCGCCCTTGTCCTCTCCGCGGTAGCCCGCGTCCAGCCACAGGTGAGAGAGGCGGGGAAATCGCTCCTCAGCTCGCCGTAGCAGCGTCTTGATCCCCTCATTGTCCATAACCTTGGCGCTGTGGACCTTCGCCTAGAGAGGACGAAACCCTGGGTGTCCACCAATAGATGGCGCTTGCGTCCCTTGACCTTCTTGCCTCCGTCGTAGCCACGCTCTTCTCCGCCCACCGCGGTGCTCTTCACCGACTGGGAATCAACCACGCCCGCAGTGGGCTTAAAGGATCTCGCCTCAGGCGAACCCTAAGGCGTTCTCGGATGGCCCGATTGATCCTCTCCCAGGTGCCGTCGATACGCCATTTCCTAATGTACCAGTAAACGGTCGGCCATCTGGGGAAGTCGTGGGGGAGCAGGCGCCATTGGCAGCCGCTTCTTAGGACGTAGAAGAAGACGGCTTAGAGGATCTCACGAAGATCGTGGATTCTGGGGCGTCCGTATCCTTCGGGGGCGGGCAATTGAGGCTCTATGTAGATCCATTCGGCGTCGGAGAGATCCGTCGGGTAAGGTTTTCTCATGCGTGCTAGAGTAACGGATCACCCCCCGAGGACCACTTTTCATACAGCCTCGAAAGAGGGATTCTCGGAACTTCGCACCAGACTTCGGGAGGTGGCATCATGCTTGTGGTGGAAAAGGATGCCCCGCTTCAGCTGAAGCGGGAGGAAGGAGCAGCGGAGTGACTGAGCCCGGCCCCACGGACACCGAGATCCGGCCGTTCCGGATCGACATCCCGCAGACGGACCTCGACGACCTCCATGACCGCCTTGCCCGCACTCGCTGGCCGGACGAGCTGCCCGGGGTGGGCTGGGACCGCGGTGTCCCACTGGACTATCTGAAGGAGCTGGCCGAGCACTGGCGCACCTCCTACGACTGGCGCGAGTGGGAGGCCAGGCTCAACGAGCTTCCCCAGTTCACGACGGAGATCGACGGGCAAAACTTACACTTCCTGCACGTCCGCTCCCCGGAGCCAGACGCGCTGCCGCTGATCATGACCCACGGCTGGCCCGGCTCGATCGCGGAGTTCATGAAGATCATCGGTCCGCTCACCGATCCTCGTGCCCACGGGGGCGATCCGGCCGACGCCTTCCACATCGTGGCGCCGTCTCTGCCCGGCTTCGGCTTCTCGATGCCGGTCCGCGAGCCGGGCTGGGAGATGGGGCGGACCACCGACGCCTTCGCCGAGCTGATGCGGCGTCTCGGCTACGACCGCTACGGCGCCCAGGGCGGCGACATCGGCGCCGGCGTCACCGGCCGGCTCGCCAGCATCGACTCCGACCACGTAATCGGCTACCACGTCAACAGCGACCAGGGCTCGGCGGCAATGGTCGGCGAGTACTTGCCGATGCCGGAAGACTTGACCGAGGCCGAGAAGGCGCGTCTTGAGGAGATCCGCCAGGCCTCCTCGGAGCAGAGCGGGTACTTCGAGCTCCAGTCGACCCGCCCGCAGACGCTCGCCTACTCCCTGGCCGACTCGCCGGTAGGCCAGCTTGCGTGGATCGTCGAGAAGTTCAAGGAGTGGACCAACCCGGCCGCCCCGCTTCCGGACGACGCCGTCGACCGCGACCAACTGCTTACCAACGTCAGCATCTACTGGTTCACCGACACCGGTGGCTCCTCGGCCCAGTTCTATTACGAGGGCGCCCACAGCCAACTCGACTGGCTGACCCCGTCGACGGCGCCGCAGGGGTGGGCCGTCTTCAATACCGACCCGATAATGAGGCGTCTCATGAACCCGGAGGGCAAGATCGCCCATTTCTCGGAGTTCGAGGAGGGCGGACACTTTCCGGCGATGGAAGCGCCCGACCTCCTGGTCGGTGACGTGCGTGCATTCTTCCGCCGACTCCGGTGACGCAAGGGCTTCGTCGCCCCGGCCCCTAGAAGAGGACGGCCACAAGCTCCCGCGGGCGCCGAAACGGCCTTATTCATCGAGCTGCCTAGAAGAGACTGTATGAAAAGTCCCGAGACGCTCCAAACTGGGGTTCGCAAACCAGTATAAAGCAGGGTAAAGAGCCTTCTTTGCCGCCGTCACGACCCATCAAACGGGTCGTCGAGCCCTCTCGCTGGCTACTATTCGGACAATCTCACTAGGCAGCCCAAGCTCCTTAAGCGTAACTAGAGACGGAGCGCGGCAGCCTCCTACATCAGGCGCCGCCGCGCCTCCATTCGGCGGCCTGGCGCACCAGGCCGCCGAGCATCAGCACGTCGAAGCCGTGCGCCGGCAGGCGGTAGCCGCGCTCCAGGATCGCCCGCGTCTGCTCGCGCGTCAGCGCGGCCGCACCGAGCGGGATGCCGGCATCAAGGATGACCCGCTCCAGGTGGGCCACCGCTTCGCGCATCTCGGGCGCGTCGAAGCGACCGGAGACGCCCAGCTCGGTCGAGAGGTCGAACGCGCCGATGAACATGCAGTCGATGCCCTCGACCCCGCAGATCTCCTCGATGTTCTCGACCGCGGCGCGGGTCTCGATCAGCAGCATGCAGATGACCTCCTCGCCGCGTTGAGGCAGGTAGCCGAACAGTTCGACGCCCCAGCGCGCGTGCGCGACGAAAGGCCCCCAGCGGCGCCGGCCGCGCGGCGGGTAGCGCGTGAGGGCGACGCAATCGGCCGCCTCCTCGGCGTTGCCGACCAGGGGGAACATGATGCCCTCGGCGCCGAGGTCGAGGGCCGGCTTGACCCAGGCCTCGTCGCGCATAGGCACGCGCACCAGCGGGGCGCACCGCGTTCCGGCGGTGGCCGCGATCATGGCGTGCATGCTTTCGGGCCCGACGGCGCTGTGCTCCTGGTCGATGACGACCCAGTCGGCACCGGCCGCGGCGATGGCTTGCACGGAGACTGCCGAGGGGATCGTCGCGAGGTAGCCGCCGAGGGTCTCGCCGCTCCGAAGCCGTTGCTTCATGCCTGGGATGGTCGTCATGGGCAAGCCCTTCCTGGTCGAGCGACGACCTTGATGTTTATGGAACGGGTGTCGTTGCCGACGTGCATCACCGGGTACTCGATGCCTAGAAGCCCGCACAGCCGCGTACGCCACATGCTCTTTGCCTCCTCCACTTCCCCTAACGGGCGAAGCGTACAACAGAGCGGGAGCCCACGCATCCCAACAAGGGATGCTCCGCCGGAGACAGTGCCCTTAGCTAAACCGCTCGAAAAGCCTCACGCGCAGACCAATCGCATCACCATGAGTCGGGTCATGCCGACGTAGACGAACGCTTCACTGGTGGCGCAGAGCCTCTCGTAGTCCTTGCTCATTCGGCGGTTGTGGCAGATCCAGGCGAAGGTGCGCTCCACCACCCACCGGCGCGGCAGGACGACGAACCCTCGCGGTGGCAACAGTTTCTCCCAATCGACCATCACGCCTTCTTTCCTCCACTGCTCAGCCCATGCCATAAGCACTCCCTTTGGGGCAGGACTGCGTGGGCGCTCGACGAGATCCACACTCCATCCAAGAGTCTTCTCTACCCAATCCTTGCCCTTGTCCTCGCCTCGGTAGCCGGCGTCCACCCATAGATGTTTGAGACGGGGGAAGTGCTCGTCCGTTCGCTGCAGTAGGTCTTGATCCCTTCGTAATCCATCACCTTGGCGCTGTGGACCTTTGCCTTGAGTATGAAACCCTCGGTGTCTACCAGCAGGTGACGCTTTCTGCCCTTGATCTTCTTTCCACCATCGTAGCCACGCTCTTCTCCGCCCACTCCAGTGGTCTTGACCGACTGACTATCCACGATCCCCGCGCTAGGCTGAGGATCTCTGTTCAAGCGAATCCGCAGACGTTCTCGGATAGCCCGGTTGATCCTCTCCCAGGTGCCATCGATGCGCCATTGTCTGAAGTAGTGGTAAACGGTGGGCCACCTGGGGAAGTCGTGCGGGAGTAGGCGCCACTGGCAGCCGCTTCTCAAGACGTAGAAGATGGCGTCGAGGATTTCGCGCAGGCTGTGGATTCTTGGTCGACCATGACCTTTGGGAGCCGGCATGTGAGGTTCGATGTAGTTCCATTCGGCATCGGATAGATCCGTTGGGTAAGGCTTTCTCATATCTGCTAGAGTCGCGAGATACCACCCGAGGACCACTTTTCATACAGTCTCAAAAGACGCATTCTCCGAAGTAGGTATGCTGCATCCTGCATAACCCCGTCCAGTGGGATCTCTGGTGAGCGCCCTCGGACTGGTGAGTGACTGTGCCTCGCCCACGGCATGTCGTGTGGCCGCATAAATATGCGCAGAGGTGCGTACGGACGCCCATCGAGCGAATAGAGTCACTACACCCTGCTTTGCGCTTCCGGGTGCTAGGAGGAGGGACCGACACGGATGAACGTGAGGTCGTGAGGTAAATGGGAGGCGCCAGCAAGGCGGATCGCTACCGCCTGCTAGTGGGTGAAAGCGGCGTGGAGGGCGTTGGGGCCGGGGTCGGGCTCCTGACAGACGAACAAGTTCGTCAACTTCGGAAAGGTCGGTCGGATGCGGCTTTCTCATAAGAGCCAGCGTACGAAACTATCCTAACCCTCACCTTTACCAAACAGTTTCTTAGACTGAAGCTCGGTTGCAGTACGCTTGGCAGTAAATGAGGTCCCGACCTAATTCGGAACCTCTCCTTTTGCCTCCAGATCTTTCACGTTTTACCTGCAAAACAAGGATAAAGCGGAGAGGGTGGGATTCGAACCCACGAGACGGCTTAACACCGCCTACGCGATTTCCAATCGCGCTCCTTCGGCCAACTCGGACACCTCTCCGGGAGCGACGGACAGGAGTCTACCAAAAAGCGAACCTGCTGCTACTCCTTTTCAGCCACTCTCGGTAGGGTAGCCGGCTTCCATCCAGTCCTGTTTGCCGCCCTCGTACTCGAGGGCGTTTTCATAACCCATGGCCGTCAGCTCACGGGCGACCCGTGTCGAGGAGTGTCAGTTGAAGGACGCAGTAGGAGGAGCGGGATCTCTCGCTCCGTCTTCCTCTGGTAGTCGTCGTAGGTCGGATACATCTCGACCATCTTCTGCCAGAGGCGGGCCTTATCCTCGGGGTCTGCCACTTCGGCCTCGACCCGCACCTCACGGTCCCCGATCTCGACCGTCGCTTCCGGGTTGGCCTTCAAGTTCAGGTACCACGCAGGGTGGGTCGGGCTGCCGCCTTTCGAGGCGATGATCACGAAATCTTCGCCGTCCATGACGTACAGTAGCGGGCTCGTGCGCTTCTTGCCGGATTTCCGCCCCACAGTATTGAGGAGCAGGATGGGACTCTTGCCCATGCGGCCGAATAGCTTGCCGCCTGTGGCACGGTACACCCCAGAGTGCACGCCGCTCCCCAACTTCAAGGCCAACCTGGCCGGTCCGGAGAGATCCTTTTCGGTAGACTTCTTGCCTTCGCTTGCTGCCATTTATGTGCTCCTTTCCTATCCGGCTCTCTCCGCGCGGCGGAGGCCGAAGACGGCCCAGAGGGCGAGTACCAATATGAGGATGGCGCTTATGGTGAAGGCGGAGCCGACGCTCGTCGGATCGCCCGCCAGGAAACCGCGGGCGGCTTCGAGGATATGGGTAAACGGGTTGAGGCGGGCGACGGCCTCGAGCCAACCCGAGAGCAACTTGAGCGGCACGAAGACCGGCGCCAGAAACAGTACGAGGAAGATCGGCGTGCGTATAACGGGACCGGCCTGCTGGGTGCGGAGTAGCATCGCCACCCCAGCCCCGAAAAGGGTCGCTGCTATGTTGGCGAGGAGTGCCAGGGCGATGAGGCCGAAGAGGTCGAAGCCACCGCTTATGGGTATCCCGATGACCAGCGCGATCGCGGTGACGAGAATCCCCGTCATGGTGGCGCGCACGATCGAGGCGATGGTGTAGCCGAGGATGATTCCATACCGGTTCGAGGCGGCCAGCATGAGCCTCCTGGCGAAACCGTTCTCGAAATCACCCGCGATCGAAAACCCCGTGAAAGCCCCGCCCATGGAGACGGCCTGCAACAGGGCCCACACGTACTGGAACGCGATGTAGCCGGCCGCGTAGTCGAAGCCTGGTACGTCGGCTACCCTCGTCAGCCCGCCGGCGAAGGCGACGAAGAAGAAGAGCGGGAAGAGCGCTGGGGCCAAAAAGGCAGGGTTCGTGAAATACTTGTAGATCTGACGCCCCGCTACGGCAAACGCCACATCGAAGAAGCCGCCCATCCCTACGCCACCCTCGTCTTGAGCGACGCCGCAGCCCCGCCGATGGCGACCACGACTATCGCCAGGGCGAATCCGAATCCGAGGACCAGAGCCTGCGGGTCCCAGCCGGTGATCACCAGGCTGCGGATGCCTTCGACCAGGTAAGAGATCGGGTTGATGGTCGCGATAAACCGGAACCAGTCCTGCCCGATCAGATCCCGCGGCAGGTTGATCGACGACAAGAAAATAGCCACGAAGAACAGCGGGAAAGCGCTCTCCACAGCCTCGACGGAACCGGTCTTTATCGCGAGTATCGCCCCTATGCCACCGAACCCGAGGGCGACGAGCACGGTAAGGAGCACGATCACGACCATACCGAAAAACCCGCTACTCACGTCGACGCCCATCAGCGTCCCAACCGTGAGGAAGACGATGCCTTGCAGAAAGCCGAGCGCGACCACCCCGGTCAGCATCCCTCCCAACAACGCCACGGGGCGCATCGGGGTGAGCGACAGCCTGTCGAAGAAGCCGCTCTCGATGTCGCGGGCCAGGTCGGCGCCGGCCGTGATCGCACCGAAGAGAGAGGCCTGTATGAGTGGGAAAGCGAACGCGAAGTCCAGGTAAGAATCGGTGGGGAAACCGGGGATTTTCGAGGCGGCGTCGAGTCCGTTCGCGTTGATGGAGAAGAACAACATCGGGAAGAGTAGAGAAGGGACGATGACCGCGGGTTGCCTCAGGGTACGAACCGTGGAGCGGCGCGCGATGGCAAGGACTTCGGTAAGGAAAGTCGAGAACCTCACGCGTGCACCTCTTCCATCTCACCCTCTTCGTCCTCCCCGGCTCCTTCCAGCGAGCGCCCCGTCTTGGCGAGAAAGACGTCGTCGAGGCTGGGCTCGTCGAGACGGAGATTGGCGACTCGGACGTTCTCTCTATCGAGGGCGCGCACCACGTCGGCGAGGCCGGAGGCCCCGCTGGAGAGCCTGACGGCCACGGCGCCTGGCTGGGCGGGTATCTCCTCCCCGAACCTCTGAAGTACGCGTACTACGGCGCCGCGCTCCGAGCGCTCGGCGGGCGTCGCCTCGACGCTGGGGCGTCCGATCTCGGCCTTCAGGGCCTCCGGCGTATCCTCGGCGACGATCTTGCCCCGGTCGATGATCCCGACCCGGTCGGCGAGCACGTCGGCCTCCTCAAGGTACTGGGTCGTCAGGAACACGGTGACGCCCTCATCGCGCGCTAGCCTGCTGACCTCGGCCCAGAGCGCGCTGCGGCTCTGCGGGTCGAGGCCCGTCGTCGGCTCGTCCAGGAAGAGGATCTGAGGACCGTGTACCAGCGCGAGGGCGAGGTCGAGGCGGCGCTTCATCCCGCCCGAGTAGCCGCGGACCTTCCTATCTGCGGCTTCTTCCAGGCCGACGCGCTCCAGTAGCTCCTGTCCACGACGCTTGCGTTCCTTTCGGGAGAGCCCGTGCAGGGCGGCCTGGAGGCGAAGGTGCTCGCGGCCGGTCAGGAAAGGATCCAACGCCGCCTCCTGCAGCGCCGCGCCGATAGAAGCCCGCACCTGCGGCCCCTCATGCACGATGTCGTAGCCGGCCACGGTCGCCGTGCCGCTCGTGGGAGGAAGGAGCGTCGTCAACATCAGAACGGTCGTCGACTTCCCCGCCCCGTTCGGACCGAGGAAGCCGTAGATCTCGCCCGGCTCCACACGCAGGTCTATACCATCCACTGCCCGCGGTCCCTTCCTGAACTCCCTGACGAGGTTCTCGACCTCTATGCCCCTCTCCCGGCCCACTAGGCGGCCACTTTCAGGCCCGTCAGCTCCTCGCTGATCTCCCAGAGCCTTCGGCGGGCGGCGCGGTCGTAGGCCACGCTCTTGGCTTCGATCTCCTTGCGGTCGGAGAAGTACTTGCCGCTAACCCCGTCGACCTCGGGCGAGGAAGCGAGCCAGACCAGGGTGTCAGCCCCCTGCTCTGGCGAGCGCATAAACGGCTTGAAGGTCCTGAAAAAGAGCGCCATGGGCCCGCTGTTGTTCTGGCCGAAGTTCGTGCCCACCGGGCCAGGATGGAAGCAGTTTGCCATGACGCCGGTGCCGTTCAGGCGCTCCGCAAGCTCGTAGGTGAACATGATATTGGCGAGCTTGGTCATGCCGTAGACGGGGAAGCCCCTGTACTTGCGCCTGGACTGCAGGTCCTCGAAGTCCATCTTCCCCCAGCGCTGCGCCTCAGAAGAGACCGTGATCACACGGCTAGGCGCGCTCTGCTCGAGCCGATCGAGAAGGAGGTTCGTGAGCAGGAACGGCGCCAGGTGGTTTATC
Source organism: uncultured Rubrobacteraceae bacterium (assembly GCA_963849745.1). Classification (GTDB taxonomy): domain Bacteria; phylum Actinomycetota; class Rubrobacteria; order Rubrobacterales; family Rubrobacteraceae; genus Rubrobacter_D. The sequence goes on from CAWKIM010000006.1 coordinate 69,787, forward strand.
GCCAGGGTCGTCTCGATGCCGTCCGGCGTCTCGGTACGCTTGCTCTGAACCAGCCCGGCGTTGTTGACGAGCACGTCGAGCCTGTCGTGGTTCCCCTGGAACTCTTCGGCCAATCCCCTGACCTCGGCCCGCACGGATAGGTCGGCAAGCATCAGCTCCACAGACTCGTTGTGGCTCCTGGCTCTTATCTCCTCGACTGCCGCCTCACCGCGCTCCCGGTTGCGCCCGGCAACGACGACGTTCGCGCCCATCGCCGCCAGTGCCACCGCCGTCGCCTTCCCGATACCGGAGGTGCCGCCCGTGATGAGGACCGTTTTGCCTCCCATACCGCCACTCGGATTATTCAAGACGTCTCCTGCTCTGAAAAGCTCGCATCATCCTGAGTCTATACCGCTTTCGCGTCCGCGCACCGTGAGCGGAGCCACGCGCTACCCGTCCGTTTCACTTCTGTGAGGTGTCCCCGAGGGTGGACGCGGGGCCTGAAGTTTAATTAGACTGGCTGCCTATGGCGCCAGAGACAGAATCCCTCGACGTCCTCACCATCGGGGAGATGGTCGTCGATTTCATCTCCGTCGAGAAGACCGATACTCTGAGTAATGCGTCGACCTTCAGGCGGTATCTGGGAGGGTCGCCGGCCAACATCGCGGTCTACGTCTCCAAGCTCGGGGGCACCTCGGCGGTAGTCGCCAAGACAGGGATCGGGGCCTTCGGGAAGTTCCTCAAGAGTGAGCTCCAGCGCCACGGCGTCACGACGGACTACCTGCTGATGGACCACCGCACGCACACCACCGTCATCTTCGTCTCCTCCACCGCCGCCACCCCGGATTTCGAAGAGTTCCGAAGCGGCGACTACCTGCTCAGGCCCGAGGAGATCTCGGAGGAGGCGATCTCACGCACCAGGGTGGTCCACGCTTCGACGTTCGCGCTCTCTCTCGAACCTTGCCGCTCGGCGGTGCTAGAAGCCTTCCGTAAAGCCCGTGAGATGGGCAAGATCGTCTCGCTCGACCCTAACTACAGCAGGCGGGTCTGGCCCGACTACAAAGAGGCCAGGAAAGTAATCCGCGATGCCTACCGCTACGTCAACGTGACCAAACCCTCCGTCGACGACGCCAGGCGGGTCTTCGGCCCCGACTACGAACCCGAGAAGTACATCGATATGTTCCACGACCTCGGCGCCGAGACCGTCGTGTTCACCATGGGCGAAGAGGGCAACCTGATCTCCGAGAACGGCCACGTCACCGCCCACGTCCCCGCCAGGCCCGTCGAGGTCGTCGACGTCACGGGGGCCGGGGATGCCTTCTGGGCAGGCTTCCTCACGGCCACCCTCGACGGCAATTCGGCCGAAAGATCCGTGCTCTTCGCCCGTGAGGTCGTGGAGCGGAAGCTGACGACCAAAGGCCCCCTGCCCTCCGAGATCAAGCGCGAAGAGCTGTACGCCGGCCTGCCGGAGAGTCAGACCTGGGACGGCCGGCAGAAAGGATGAGCGGATGCACGTCGCCTTCATAAACCCGCAAGGGAATTTCGATCCTGACGACTCCTACTGGACGGCCCACCCCGACTTCGGCGGGCAGCTCGTCTACGTCAAGGAGCTGGCGCTGGCCATGGGCAACCTTGGCCACAGAGTAGACATCGTGACGCGCCGGATCGTGGACCCCGAGTGGCCCGAGTTCGGCTCGGACACTGGCGCGTATCCCGACGCCCCGAACGTACGCATACTCCGCATCCCTTGCGGTCCCGACGCGTTCCTGGCCAAAGAGGATCTCTGGCCCTATCTCGGCACCGAGTTCGTGCCGCGACTGCTCGAGCTCTACGAGAACGAGGGTTCGATGCCCGACGCCGTCACGGCCCACTACGGCGATGGTGGACTCTGCGCGGCCCTGATCGAGGAGCGCACAGGGATCCCTTTCAGCTTCACGGCCCACTCTTTGGGCGCGCAGAAGATGGACAAGATGGGGATCCCACGCTCCGACATCGCCGGGGTCGACGCCCGTTACCACTTCTCCAGCCGCATCGTGGCGGAGCGCCTGGCGATGAACCGGTCGAACGTCAACGTCACGAGCACCTCCCAGGAGCGCTTCAACCAGTACACCCATAACGCCTACAGAGGAGCAGTCGACCCTACGGACGACAAGAGGTTCGCGGCCGTTCCCCCGGGCGTCGCCCTGCACATCTTCGACAAATCAGCCCGCTATGAAGACGAAGAAGCGGTCCGAGAGCATGTCAGGGCATCACTGGCGCGTGACCTGAGTCCAGACCGTGCCGGCCTCCCTTGTGTCGTCGCCTCGAGCAGGTTGGATCCCAAGAAGAACCATCTGGCGCTCGTCGAGGCGTTCGCGGGGAGCCCTACCCTGCGCGAGTCGGCGAACCTGGTGATCCTGACCGGAAGCCTGGACGACCCCCTGGAAGACTACGGCGTGGCCAAGGACGAAGAACGGGCCGTCCTCGACTCCCTGATGGAGGTCATAGACCGGGCGCGGATGCGGGGCGAGGTCTCGATGTTCGCCGTTCGCGGCCAGCGCGCGCTGGCCGCCACATACCGCTACCTCGCGGGGCGGCGATCCGTGTTCGCGCTCACGGCGCTCTACGAGCCGTTCGGGCTCGCCCCGCTGGAGGCGATGGCAGCGGGCCTTCCCGTCGTCGTCACCAAGTTCGGCGGCCCCAGCGAGTCAATGCGCGAGGGCGATGAGGAGTACGGCATCCTCGTCGATCCGACCGACCCCGAGGAGGTCGGCGCCGGGCTCCACACCCTGACGGGCAGTCAGGAGCTCTGGGAACGCTACGCCAGGGCCGGCTACGGTCGCGTTCTCGCCCGCTACACCTGGGAGAAGACCGCCGAGGGATATCTCGAAGCGATCTCGGGCAGAGCGAGCGACGCCGTGCGAGGACGCGAGGAGGGCGCAACGACCCTGCACACTGGCGAGGTTGTCTCCGAGAACGGCGCCGATTTTCCGGGGCGGCTGCAGATCCCACCTTACTTCACAGACCCGGCCTCGGGAGACGGTGTCTCGCTGGAAGGGTTGGACGAGCTCTACTACAGGCTCGACCTTCTCGCCGTCGGGGAGACTGTGGTCGACTTCATCTCGCACGAGATGGCCGACTCCTTGAGGACGGCGGGCCAGTTCTCCCGCTATCTCGGCGGCCAGCCGGCTAACGTCGCCGTCTACGTCGCCAAACTCGGGGGACGTTCGGCCATAATCACGAAGCTCGGGTCCGACTACTTCGGCGAGTACGTCGAGGACCAGCTCCAGCATCACGGGGTCAACACCGAGGCCATAAGCCGCACGGACCAAGCCTCGACGACCAACGCCTTCGTCACCCGCACCGTCAGCGTACCCGACTTCCAGGTCAACAGGGGCGCCGACGCCCTCCTCGCCGTGCGCCAGGTAAACGAGGAGATGATCTCCCGGGCCCGTATCGTCCACACTTCTGCTTTCGCCCTCTCGAAGGACCCCCAGCGCCTCGCCGTCAGGCGGGCCATGAGGCTGGGTAGCCGCCTCGGCAAGATAGTCACCCTCGACCCGAACTACGACCCGCGCGTCTGGCCTGATAAGGTCGAAGCATGGGAGGTCCTCGCCGAGGTGATGCCCTACGTAACCATCGTCAAACCCTCGCTCGAGGACGCCCGCCACCTCTTCGACGTCAACATGGATGAGGAGACGCTGGAGGAGACGGCGTTGAGAGAGTTCCACGATCTCGGCGCACAGATCGTCATCCTCACCCGCTCAGGCGGCGTGGTCACCGTCTCGGACAACGGCATAGTCGAGCGCGTCGGCCCATTGCCTGAGGTAGAGGTCTCGAACGTCACGGGCGCCAGCGACGCCTTCTGGGCTGCGCTCCTCATGGCCCACCTCGACGGCAAGGACTGGCCGGAGGCCGTCCGCTTCGCCCACGAGGTAGCGAGCCTGAAAATAAGGGTCGAGGGACACGTGGAGCGTATGATCGACCGCGAGAGCCTCTACGCCGGCCTGAAGCCCGCCGGGCGGCGGACTCGATAGCCGATGGCGTCCGAGCGCAAGATAACGGACCTTCCCGATCTGATCTCCGACCTCTCCCCGACAGACCGCGCCATCGCAGACCGCATCTTCGACGTTTCCTCGACGACGGGACGCCTCGACCCGCCTGAAGCGATGTACGCCTGGATCGAGAAGTCCTTCGGCTCGGCGGACCACGTCACCGCCCAGCGCATCGTGAAAGTCACGAACCTTATCACTTTGGAAGGCACCCTCTTCAACGGGCTGCGTGCCTCCCGCCCACTCGACACGGGCGTCAGCCTCGACCTCGACCGCGAGATAGCGGCGACCGAAGGAGACCCGTTCTGCCACCCAAAGGAAGGCACGCCGGCCGACGTCTTCGGCCGCGTGGAAGGCGACCACGCGACCACGGCCTCGAACGTCGCCAAGTACGACGGCTTCCACGGCGTCATCGTCTTCGACGACCACAACCCCCTCCACCTCACGCCCGAGAAGGTCGCCGGCTACGTCTCGGTCGGCCTGGAATGGGGCCGCAAGGCCCTCGAAACCGACCCCGAGGCGCGCTATCCCTTCCTGATGTGGAACTGCCTCTGGCGGGCCGGTGGATCCATCATCCACGGCCACGCGCAGGTCACGGCAACCCGAGGCTCCCACTACCCGAAGGTCGAACGCCTCCGGCGCATCGCTTCTGCCTACAAACGAGAGCACCGCTCCGACTACTTCGAGGATCTCGCCCGCGTCCACGCTTCTCTCGGCCTGGACGTCCCGCTGGAAGGCACACGCGCGTTCGCGAGCCTCTCCCCCATCAAGGAGAAGGAGCTAATCGTGATCGGGGAAGACCCCGGAGACGCTTCCCTGAGCCGCGCGGTCGGAGCCCTGTTGCAAGGCTACGTCGAAGACCTCGGCGCCCGGGCCTTCAACGTCGCCTTCTACATGCCCCCACTCGCTCCCACGCAGGAGGACTGGACAGACTTCCCGACGGTCGTCTTCATCGTGGATCGGGGCGACCCGTCCAACCGTACCTCGGATATGGGGGCGATGGAGCTCTACGCAGCCTCCGTCGTCGCCTCCGACCCCTTCCGGGTCGCCGAAGCGCTGCGCGAGCGAGGTTCGGGCTCCGCCCTGGGGGCCATGCGGCCGGCGGTGGACGAAAACACCGGTTGAGAAACCAGTCCAGGGTTGGGGGATACAGAGTTGCGACCGTTCTGAACCGGGGTCGGAGGTCAGGGTGAGCAGATGAAGAAAGAGCAGCTGCATATGATCGGAAACGCGCACCTCGACCCTGTGTGGCTCTGGCAGTGGCAGGAGGGGTTCCAGGAGGTGAAGTCTACTTTCCGCTCGGCCCTCGACCGCATGGAGGAGTACGAAGATTTCCTGTTTACGGCGAGCTCGGCGGCCTTCTACGAGTGGGTGGAGAAGAGTGACCAAGAGATGTTCGAGGAGATAAGAACCAGGGTCGCGGAGGGACGCTGGGGGATCGTCGGTGGGTGGTGGATACAGCCCGACTGCAATATACCGGGCGGGGAGTCGTTCGTCAGGCAGAGGCCCTCTACGGCCAGCGCTACTTCGAGGAGAAATTCGGCACCAGAGCAAGGGTGGGCTACAACGTAGATTCCTTCGGTCACAACGGCATGCTGCCCCAGCTCCTCACGAAGAGCGGGCTCGACTACTACGTGTTCATGCGTCCCGGAACTCACGAGAAGGGCTTGCCGGGTGACCTGTTCTGGTGGGAGTCAGACGACGGCTCGCGGGTATTGGCCTTCCGTATCTCGTTCGGGTATTGCACGACGGGCGAAGACCTCGAGAAGCACGTGCGCCGGTGCGCGGGCGAGATCAAGGGGCCATTCGAGCGCTCGATGTGCTTCTACGGCGTGGGCGATCACGGCGGAGGCCCTACCAGAAAGAACATCGAGAGCATCCTTAGGCTGAACGAAGACCCCGAGTCTCCGCAATTGATCTTCGACACTCCCGACGGGTTCTTCGAGCTAGCGTCGGCGAGCGGGCTGCCTTTCCCCACCGTCCACGACGAGCTGCAGCACCACGCCGTCGGCTGCTACTCGGCGCACTCGGGCGTCAAACGCCTCAATCGCAGGGCCGAGAACGCCCTGAACCTCGCGGAGAAATTCTGCTCCGCCGCCCGACAGGTCACGGGCCAGGGATACCCCGAGGACTTCGATCTGGCCTGGAAAGCCGTGCTCTTCAACCAGTTCCACGACATCCTCGCCGGCACCAGTCTCGAAGCGGCCTACGAGGACGCTCGCGACGGCCTCGGGGAAGCGATGTCTATCGCCGGACGCAACCTCAACTACGCTATCCAGTCCATCTCTTGGAACATAGGCATAGAGCAGGACGGCACGACGCCAATCGTGGTCTTCAACCCGCACTCCTGGCCGAGCCTGGCCTGCGTGGAGTCGGAGTTCGGTCGCCTGACTGGGGAAGAAATCTTGCTCGACGACGAGGAGCGCCCTGTCCCGCTGCAAGACGTGCAGTCTCATGCGTCAGCCCACGGAAGAAATCGCCTCGCCTTCACTGCGCACCTGCCTGCCATGGGTTACAGGATCTACCGGGTCTCGCCCGGGCCATCCAAGGGGGGAGATCACCCGCTCCAGGCGGATGAAACGTCGGCCGAGAACGACCGTTTACGGTTGGGCCTGGATCCCACAACGGGTTTTATCTCGAGCCTCTACGATAAACAGAGGCAAGTAGAGGTATTCGGAGGCCCAGCGGCCCGGCCCGTGGTGCTGGAAGACAGGAGCGACACCTGGTCACACGGAGTGGTCAGTTTCGACGACGAGGTCGGGACCTTCTCTGTCAGAAGGATCGGGCTGGTCGAGCGCGGGCCCGTCAGGGCGGTTCTCAGGGTGGAGAGTGGTTACGGGTCGTCAAGTCTTCTCCAGGACTTCACGGTCTACGCGGCCCTCGACAGGATAGATGTGGAGGTCACCGTCGACTGGCGGGAGCAGTTCAAGGCGCTAAAGCTCAGGTTCCCCGTAAACCTGGATTCCGTCAGGGCTACCTGCGAGATCCCCTACGGCAGTATAGAGCGCGAGGCCGACGGCGCGGAGCAGCCGGGGCAGGGCTGGATCGACATCTCCGGCATAGCCCCCGAGAGCGGAGAGACCTACGGACTTAGCATCCTGAACGACGGTAAGTACGGCCTGGACGTAAGAGATGGGGAGGTCGGACTGACCGTGCTAAGGAGCCCGATCTACGCCCACCACTCCCCTTTCGTCCCGCAGCCCGACGAATCCTACTCGTTCGTGGACCAGGGAATTCAGCGGTTTACCTACGCGCTCCTGCCGCACACCGGCGGCTGGGAGGCGGCAGGGACAGTGAGGCATGCGGCGGAGATCAACCAGAGACCCGTGGTCTTGATCGAGTCGTACCACGAAGGGCCGCTGCCAGAGAAAGCCTCCTACCTCTCCGTAGAACCGCACAACGTGATCCTGGAGGTGCTCAAGCAGGCCGAAGACGGTGACGACCTGATCTTGCGCTGCAGGGAGACCTGCAAGAAGGCCACCAGGGCCACGATCCATCTCTCCGGATGGTCCAGAGAGATCGAGACAGACTTCGCGCCCTGCGAGATCAAGACCTTCCGCGTTCCCACAGACGGGATCCTGCCCGTAGTCGAGACGAACCTGCTCGAGTGGGAAGCGGCGGAACAGTGAGCCAGCTTCTGCCTACTCCGGCATCGCCACACGATCCCCGACTCTAACGTCCCTCTCGTCGAAGAAGCCCTGGTTTACTTCGAGGGCGTACTGGGCGGGCTCGGCGGAGACGTAGTGGGGCAATTTATCGTCGAGGGGTTTCATATCCTGGATGTCTATGATACGACTCTCCGAGTCGATGAAGGCAATGGAGAGCGGTATCAGGGTGTTCTTCATCCAGAAAGAGAGCTCCCGCTCTTGGGGGTAGACGAAGAGCATGCCCCTGTTCTCCCCTAGCGTCGTCCTGTTCATGAGACCTCTCGCCTGTTCGGCCAGGTCGTCGGCCACCTCGACCCGCACCTCGACCTTCTCCCCTCCCGAAGCGTCTATAACCAATGTGCGGAGCCCCGATATCCCCGAGGTCGTCTCATCTTTCCCCGCGGCGGTGGCGCCGGAAGACTGCGGAGTTCTCTGCGATTGCGTATCAGGTTCGACCTGGGGACCACCACTACAGCCGGCCAGGAGGAGGGCGAGGACGACAACGACCTTCCATGATTTCACCGGAGCACGAACTCTATTCGTTTGTTCTGGCGGCCTTTGCTCTTGTGGCCAGTGATGTCTATCCTCCCTACCTCGCGCGTGTTGGCGACGTGGGTCCCTCCGTCGGCCTGCGTGTCTAGGCCCTGTATCTCCACGATCCGAATACGCCGCACCCGCTCGGGCACCAGGTTGACCTGGGTACGGATGAGGTCGGGGTTCGCAAGCGCCTTCTCGCGCTCCAACTCGTAGACCCTTACAGGACGTTCTTCGGCGAGCGCGTCGTTCGTCAGGCGTTCGATCTCACCGACTACGCCCGCGGTCCACTCGCCGGGGAAAGAGAAGTCCATCCTGGCGCGGTCTGCACGCATCTGACCGCCCGTGACCCTGGCGTCGAAGTTGCGCCAGATCACACCCGAGAGGACGTGCAGAGCCGTGTGGTACCGCATGTGGGCGAACCGCCGCCTCCAGTCCAGCGTACCCCTCAGATCCCGCACGGTTTCAGGGATGGGCCTGTCCGTGACGTGCACGACCTCTTTACCCTCTCGCCTCACGTCCACGACCATGGCGTTGATGGGACCGATGCCGAGGGACCCCTTGTCCGGCGGCTGCCCCCCGCCGCCAGGATAGAAGGCGGTCCGGTCGAGCATCACCTCACGGCCATCTAGCTTTACGACGCGCGCTTCGAACTCCTTTGTGTAGGAGTCTTTCAGGAAGAGTTCCTTGGTCATAGTGGGAGGGTCCCCCGCTCGTGGTTCCTGAAGGTTGCGACCTCGCGGTAGCCGACCTCGTGCACGAGTGCGAGGCTAATGTCGTAGCCCATTGCCACCTCTTCTGGGGCGTGAGCATCCGAAGAGAGGATTATGGGGACGCCGCGCCTGTGGAACATCTTCAGTAAGACCGCGGCAGGATAGACCTCTCCCACGGGCTTTCTCAGGCCCGCGGCGTTCACGTCAACGACGATGCCTGACTCGGCGACAGCGTCCGCGGTCTCCTCGAGGATCGATGTGATGTCCCTGTCCGGGAAGTGACGGAAGATCTTTATGAGGTCCGGGTGGCCGAGGACCTCGAACCGTCCCGACAGGGCTGCCTTTCGGACGTTGGCGTAGTACGCCGCGTACAGGTCGTAGGTCTCGTACTTGTCGTAGATCCCCTGGTCCGTGGCCCTGTCTACCTCCTCGTTATCCACCCTGTGCACACTGCCTATGACGTAGTCGTAGGGCAGGGCGGTGGCGTCGTTGTCCATCCGCTCCTGTGCTCCTGGCACGAAGTCTATCTCGATCCCGAGCCGCAGATCCACGTCTTGCGAGAGCTCGCGGGCCTCCTGAAATGCGGCGAGGTCTATCTCTTCGAGATAGCGGTCGTGCTCGGTTATACCCATCTGGCTAATGCCCCGCTCTTTAGCGACCTCGCAGTACCTCAGTATGTTCTCCACGGTCATCGGGCGGTCGCCGTGGGCTATGACGTGCAGGTGGTAATCGATCAAGGGCTACTCTCCAGAAGTCGTTACTCCAGGCCCTCTCATCTTATAAGATACTCGTCATGTATATGTGGAGGACATCCCGGAGGGAGCCTAATTGTTCGCCAAGGTAGCCTACGGTGTAACGGCGGCGCTCACGGTGGCCGTGGTGGTCGCGGAGCTTCTGCACGCCCCGACGCTCCTGATCTTCGCCGCCACCGCCCTGGCACTGATCGGACTGGCCTGGGTCCTCGGTCAGGCTACCGAGAGCCTCGGACACCACTCGGGCCCGCGCATCGGCGGCATCCTCAACGCCACCTTCGGCAACGCCGCGGAGCTCATAATCACCATCTTCGCCCTCTCCGCAGGACTCACGACCGTAGTGAAGGCTTCGATAATCGGTTCGATCATCGGAAATGTACTGCTGGTGCTCGGGGCGAGCCTCCTCATCGGGGGCCTCAAGAACGGCATCCAGAGCTTCTCGGCCGAGATCGCAGGCATCAACGCCTCGATGCTGGCCATCGTGGCCGCCGCTCTCTGTTTGCCGACCATCTTCGCGGCCACAAGCCCTGGTCTGACCCCGACCACCCTGAGCATCGAGGTGGCCGTGGTGATGTTCGTGCTCTACGTCCTTTACCTGGTCTACATCCTGCGCAGTCCCGGAGGCGGCGCTCAAGGCGAGGGAGAAGCCCCGTTCGGCCGTACGGCTTCGCTGGTGCTGCTGTTCGTGGCGACGGCGGCCGTCGCCTATGTTTCGGAAGCTTTCGTCGGGGCCATAGAGCCCCTGACCGAGGAGTACGGGATCTCCGAGCTCTTCGTCGGGGTCATCATCGTCCCGATAGTGGGCAACATCGCCGAGCACGTCGTGGGCGTCCAGATCGCCTACAAGAACGACATGGACTTCTCGATGGGCATCTCTTTGGGCTCCTCCATCCAGGTCGCCCTGCTCGTCACCCCCATCCTCGTCTTCCTCGGTCCCCTGCTCGGCCATCCCCTGCGCCTGACCTTCACCCCCCTGGAACTCGGCGCCCTCGCGGCCGCCGTGGTCGTAACGGGCTTCGTCGCCCTCGACGGTAGATCCAACTGGCTGGAAGGCGCGATGCTCTGCGGCGTCTACATCATCGCCGCCCTCGCGTTCTTCTTCTCGCCGTAAGAAGGTTACAGGTTTCAGGCTTCAGGTGCTCTGGTTTGTTTCGACCTGTGTGGCCGGTCGCTAACTTTTCTCAGCGCGGATGCCATACATCAAGGGGATCTTTGGCACATGTTTCGGTGGAACCATTCGTTTTCCTGGTAGCTCGCGCATGCCGGCGAACTTTTTTTCTCCGTTCGCGTAAGGGTATTCTTCTAGAGCGGTGATGCTCAGCCCCGCTTCGGCCAGCGCCGTAACCACCTCCCCTAACCCCCATCGAAAGAGATAGCAACCCTCGGGGTTCTGGAAGTCTTGGACCCCTTCGACGAACCCGGCTTGGGTGAGACCGCCGCCCGATGCGGCCACGTAGTCACCGACGCCTTCTTTTACGAGTAGCGGTTCTCCTCCTGAGGGGTAGTCGCTGACGTGGTTCCAGTCACTGTCGAAGACGTCGGCCGCAGGGTGGAAGTCCACCAGCACGAAGCGTCCGCCGGGATTAAGGATGCCGGCGATACCACGGGCCCAACTTCTGAGGTCGGGCAGCCAGCAGATGACGCCGTAAGAGGCGAAGGCTACGTCGAAGAGCCTGCCCTCGCGCGTTGCTTCCTGCAGCCAGTCGTATACGTCGGCTCGCTCGAACGTGACCCTTATGCCGGTTTTATCGGCGAGATCTCGGGCCGAGGAGACAGCTTCGTCACTTAGATCCACTCCAGTAACCGTGGCGCCGGATCTCGCCAGGCTTATCGAGTCGCCCCCCGAGTTGCACTGGAGGTGGACGAGGGACTTTCCTTCGAGCTCACCGAGGAGATCGTGTTCTTCCCGGAAAAGCGTACTGCCGCCTTCACGGAGGAACTGCGAGAGGTCCCCGCGGTGGCTGTCGTGGGCACGAACAACGGCGTTCCAAGACACCCGGTTCTGCTCCCGAAGGCCCCTGCGGTCCATCGACGGATTCTACATCGATCCCGACTTCCCAGTCTCGGCTGCGGTCCTCAGAACCTGCTCGAAGCCGGCGACTGTGTGTTCCCACCGTGGCAGGCGTGCGGCACGGCGGCTTGCGGCGGCGGACATGCTCGCTCTGAGCGCGGAATCCCCGATCAGGAGGTCCAAGGCAGCAGAGAGTTCCTCCTTATCGTCGGGCTGCACCAGCACCGCGGCCTCTCGACCTACGAGGTCGGGCACAGGACCAACATCGCAGGCTACGATCGGGAGCCCGCGGGCGAGCGCCTCGGCGTAGACGATCCCGTATCCTTCGTAGCGCGAGGGCAAGACAAAGAGGTCGGCCGAGGCGTAGGAGGCACCGAGCGCAGCGTCGTCCACGCGCCCGGATACGACGATGGAGCCACGCGGTGCTGCTTCGATGGCGTCCCCGATCAGGACGGCGTAATCGGGGTCCGCATCCGTCTCCCCGATCAACTCTAGCACCGCGCCCTTACGCTCGCGCAGCGCCCACGCTTCGACCAGGGTCAGGATTCCCTTGCGCTCTATCCACTGCGCAACGCAGAGGGCGCGCACGGAACCGTCACCCTGAACGTGAGGGCCGACGCCCTCAGGAATGCCGTCGAAGCCGGGCGGCACGACGCGGATACGTCTGGGGAGGACACCCCGTTCCAAGAGCACGTTCCTGCTGTGGTCGCTCACGGCGACGAGCCGGTCCGCGTGTAGCAGCGGCTCTTCGTAGTCGCGCTCGACGGCCACAGTCTCAGGTCCTGACGCGCCGCCGGCGACGCTAGGTAGTTCGTGTACCAGCGCCACTACAGGGCGCCGGGACAGCCAAAGGTCCAGGTGCGGTGCGACCACGATGCGGGCGAGGGCGTCTACTACTATCGCGTCGTACCTCGAAGGGTCGAACGTGGATCCGAATCTCAGGGCGGCTTTTCGTTGCACGTCGGGCGATGCTCCGCCGGCCACGACCTCCTCGATCTCGAACCCCCTTTGGCGAAGGCCAAGGATCACACGTCCGTTGTACAGGTACCCGCCGGTCTTGCGCCCAACGTCCCCCACCGTGATAAAGGCGACACGCAGAAGAAATCCCTCAGGTCAGTGCGTCTTCGCGTGCTGCGTAGGCGTCGGGGGACTCCCAGATACGTACCGTAAGCGAATCGAGGCCCTGGCCGCGGAGGGGTTCTGCCAGCTTCTCCCAACAGTAAGAGGCCACCGCCTCGGCCGTCGTGTTGACTTCCTGCAGGCCGGGGACCTCGTTCAGGTCCCTGTAGTGCATGGAGCCGGCCAGACTCTTTACGGCCTGCCCCAGCTCGCCGATATCGTAGAGCGTGCCGTCGTCTCCTGGATGCTGGCCGCGCAAGATCACCTCCATCCTGTAGGTGTGTCCGTGCGTCCTGGTCGCGGGCCCGAAGTCCCCGACGAGCCTGTGGGCAGCCTCGAACCTCGCGGCGACGTAGATCTCATACATCCTGGCCTCCTCTGACTCCCTCGTAGGTAAAGATCACCTGCAGCGCCTCTTGTGGCCTCTCTTCGAGGAGCGTATAGGCCTCAGGCGCCTCGTCGAACGGGATGTGGTGGGAGATGAGCTCCTTCAACTTCAGCCGGCCCAGTAGGCCGAGAACCGTCTCCATACGCCGGGCTCCGTCCCAGCGCGGCGCGAGCGCGGGGTTCGAGCGACCGACCTGCGAGGAACGGAGGCTCACCCTTCCCCGGTGGAAATGTCCCCCGAGCGCGAGCGTGACGGGCTTGACGCCGTACCACGAAGCCACGACGACCGTCCCCTCGGTCGCCACGGCGTCTATCGCGCTTTGCAAAGCAGCCCCAGCCCCGCTGGTCTCGACCGCAACGTCAACCCCCCGCCCGCCCGTGATTTCCCTGACGCGATCATTTAGTTCTCCTGGCGCGAACGCATCGTCAGCGCCAGCAGCTAGCGCCAGACTGCGGCGTTCCTCTAGAGGGTCGACTACGAGTACAGCTTCTGCGCCGGCGAGTTTCAGGAGCAGGACCACGAGGACGCCAACGACGCCCTGGCCGAAGACCAGGGCCGTCTCGCCGAACTGCACGGGCGTGTCGTGGACGATGTTCAGGGCGGTCTCGAGGTTGGCGCTGAATACACCGAGTACGGGGTCGAGGTCGTCGGGGAGTCGCACGGGCATCTGTGCGGGGACGACGAAGACCTCCTGGTGCGGATGGAGGACGAAGACGGGATCCCCAGGAGAGAGGTTTTCGACGCCGGGTCCCGTGTCGAGGACACGCCCTGCAGCAGCGTAGCCGTACTTGATCGGGAATGCGTAGCTACCTGCGAGGGTGGGCAGGTCCAGTGGGAGATCGTGCGGTACCTCGTCTCGGTAGACCAGCATCTCCGTGCCCGCGCTCACGGCCGAGGCGATGGTCTCGACGCGTACCTCCCCGGGACCGGGAGGTCCTACCGTCTCCGCGCGGAGCGCAGCGGTGCGTGGGGCGGTGAACCAGAGAGCGCTGGCTTTCAGCTCATCGCCGATCCGGTGTGCCATCGGGGTATTCGACGCGTCCGCTCAGGACGAGGTCCACCCCGTAGGGTTCCACCGCGGCGTCGGCGAGGATGAGGGAACGGGACAGGTCGCGGATACCCAGGTCGCCGATGGCTTGAATGCCGTTACCCAGGATTTTGGGGGCGAGGCACACGGCGAGCCGGTCGACCAGCCCGGCCCTGAAGAAACCCGTGATCAAGGTAGCCCCTCCCTCGACCATCACCGAGCCGATGCCTAATGCTACCAACTCCCCAAGCAGGGCCACGAGGTCCACGCGATTGTCGGCATCGGAAGGCAGCTTCATGACGGTACCACCCAAAGAGAGGACTCTCTCGAGACGTTCTTCCGGCGCGGCCTCGGTAACGGCGAGCACCGTTCCCGAGGCCGCGCCGTCCGCGAGCACGGCCGCATCGGGAGGTGTGCGCAGGGTGCTGTCAACGACAACACGCAAGGGACTCGCGCCACGGACGTGGCGAACCGTCAGACGGGGATCGTCCTGGCAGACAGTTCCGGCGCCAACGAGCACGGCGTCGTTACCGGCGCGCATCTCGTGGGCGAAGCGCAGAGAGTCGGGGCAGCTGATCCACTTGGATTCCCCCGTCGCGGTCGCCACGCGCCCGTCGAGCGTCTGCGCGTAGCTCACGGTGACGAAGGGCCGGGTCGACGCCTCGCCGCCGACCGAAGGATACTGTTCGTTTCCTATCACGATGCTCCGTTCGTCGGGCTACTGGCGAGCCCTACGTTAGATAGTCCTCTAGAACGCCGGAACATGGTACTGTTTCCTGTCTAGGTCGTGGTCGAGTAGCCCGAGATTTTACTACAGCCGACTTTTCTTACTAACAGCATCCCTGGCATACTGATTCGGACGGAAAGGAGCGAAATGAAGCTATGAGCGAGGATCGCATACTTCTTGCCGACATGGTCTTCCACGGCCACCACGGAACGCTGCGGGCCGAGCATGATCTCGGCCAACCTTTTGTCGTGAGCGTCGAGCTGCACCTCGATCTGCGACCAGCGGGGGCTTCGGACGATCTGACCAAGACCGTTGACTATAGCGAGGTTCACCGCATGGCGCGCGACATCGTCGAGGGACCGCCCGTGCAACTCACTGAGACCCTGGCGGAGAGGATCGCCGCAGGCACGCTCGACGAACATCCTGCGGTCGAAGCCGTAAGGGTGAAGGTCGCCAAGCCCCACGTCAGGCTCGGGGACACCGTACTCGCCGGTTCGGCCGTCGAGATCCTACGCCGCCGCGAACCCGAAAGCTAGGCTTGCAGACCATAGGGTATCCTCATAGGTGTACCCGAACCGCACCCGCGGCACGTGCGTACTAACAGATAACGTGGAGGCGCCCCGATCATCGCTCGGGGCTGGTGAAAGGGTGGCACGCGTGGTGACCATAGGGCTCACGGATACCGCCTTGTACCGAAACCGGGTGAAGGGTCGCTTCGCTCCGGGGAGTAGTGAATGGGGAGTAGGGAGTAGGGGAAAAGGGAAAGGACTCTCGACCCTGGAGCTCCGGCGTCCGTGGGGACTCACTCTTTGTGGCAGTGCTCGACTGGAATCGCTATTACCCGGCGATGACAACTGGGATAAGGTCGCGGAGAAACGCTTTGGATAGCGTCTCCCCACTGCCGACCGCGACCGGGGAGCTCCAGCCTTCTTTCGGGAGCGAGGATCATCTCGAACGTCTCACGCAACTATGTGTGGACGATCTCATCTCCGCCTTCGGCCTGAGCGATACGAGCCGCGGGCGCGCGGTAATGGAATCTATCTCGCGCATACCGGCTCGGCGTCTGGCGCGCCAGATACTGACCTACGACGCGATAGTCGGCGAGTCTGGCCTGGGGACGGGAGGCGCGTGGGCACTGAAAAGGCTTTCCCGCAACACCAGCATCGAGGGTCGGGAGAACGTACCGCGAGGCGGGCCGCTGCTCCTGGTCTCCAACCATCCTGGCCTCGCAGACGCCGTCGCCCTCTTCGCGGCCACACCGAGGGAAGATTTGCGTGTCATCGCCGCCGACCGTCCCTTTCTAGAAGTCCTCCCGAATACTTCACGCTACCTTCTGACCATCAGTGAGGCCTCTGCAGGACGCTCTGGCATCGTACGGGCGGCAGCAAGGCACCTGCGGGGAGGCGGGACCATACTCACGTTTCCGGGGGGCAGGATCGAGCCCGACCCTGCTGTCTTGCCGGGCGCCGTCGAAGCCCTGGACCGCTGGTCCTCGAGCGCCGACCTCTTTGCCCGTCTGATTCCGGGACTCGAGGTCGTCCCCGTCGTGGTCAGCGGTGTGATCTCACCTTCGGCCTTGCGAAACCCCCTGATCCACGTTCGCCGCAGCAGGCGCGACCGCGAGTGGCTCGCCGCCACACTCCAGGTGCTCGTCCCAGCCCTGCGCAACGTGGACTCCAGGGTCGAGTTCGGAAGTCCCATCCACGCCGAACCGGGTGCCGTCGGCGACGCGGTGATCGAGCAGGTGCGGCGGTTGATAGAGAATAGGGAGTCAGCGTGACGCCAGACGTGTGGCGCCGCCGGTCGCCGCTAGTTTTCCTGTTCGTCACGGTGTTTGTGGACATGATCGGGTACGGCATCGTGGTACCCCTGCTGCCATTCTACGCTGGGCCGTACGCTTCCGGCGCAGTGCTCGTCGGCCTGCTCGGTTCCCTGTACGCCGCGATGCAGTTCGCCGGCGGTCCTTTCCTCGGCGGGCTGTCGGACCGTCTTGGGAGACGCCCTGTCCTCCTGCTCTGTTTGCTCGGGACCTCGCTCGCCTACCTGCTGCTCGGTCTCGCCCAGACGCTCGCCTCTCTCGTCATCGCCGTCATCCTGGCAGGCGCCGCGAGCGGCACGCTGGCGACAGCCCAAGCCTACATAGCCGACAGCACGACGAAGGAAGACAGGGCGCGGGGGCTGGGCCTGATCGGGGCCGCCTTCGGGCTCGGCCTCATGGCAGGACCTGCCATCGGCGGCCTCCTCAGCCTCCACTCATTGAGCGCCCCAGCCCTCTTCGCCTCAGCCCTGGCCCTCACCAACTGCGCCTTCGGCTACCTGACCCTACCCGAATCCCATGCGCCCCACCTGCGCAAGAAGATCCCTCTCTTGCGTCTCGACCCCATCTCACAACTGGCCCGCATACTCGAGATGAGACACGTTCGGGCCTTGCTCGCTGCGGTGCTGCTGCTCAACCTGGCCCTCGCCGGGCTAGTGAACAACTTCCCGCTCTTCAGCCTGGCCAGGTTCGGGTGGGGGACGACGCCGAACGCCTTCTTCTTCGCTTTCGTGGGACTGTGCGCCGTGGTCACCCAGGGGTTCCTGATCGGTCGCCTCCAGCCGCGCTTTGGGGAGGGCAAGCTCCTCGTCGGCGGACTCGCCCTCGTCTCCCTGAACCTCATCCTCGTGTCGCTGGTCCCTTCGGGCATCCTGCTCTACCCTATCGTAGGCCTCCTGGCGCTGGGGATGGGACTCGCCATACCGAGCCTCACGGCCATCATCTCCAACCGGACACCGGCCGAGGTTCAGGGCAGGCTCATGGGAGGCATGCAGGCGATCCTCAGCCTCGCCATGATCCTCGGCCCCGCGCTCGCCGGGCTCGCCTTCGACCATCTCGGCATCCCGGCGCCTTACCTCATCGGCGGGGGACTGGTACTCCTCTCCCTGATCGTCTCGGGGGTGGATCTGTTCCCGGGACGGAGGACCGAGGCTCTACAAAGGACAGGGACTCCGGGGTAAGAGCATGGCTTCTACGAGCACCTCCGCGAACGGTCCGCTCAGGATCGGGGTTATCCTCCTGACCACCGGGACGGCCGTGATCCACCTCTACCTCGGCCTCCAGGGCTTCCCACTCTTCATCCTCAACGGGCTGGGGTACCTGGCTCTTCTGGCAGCGCTGATCCTGCCGATACCAGTGATCTCGGACTACAGGAGCCTCACAAGGTGGGTTCTCGTCGGCTACACGGCGCTGACGATCTTCCTCTGGATACTGGTCGGGGCGAGGAACTCCATCGGCTACGTCGATAAGATCATCGAGATCGTCCTGGTAGCGTTTCTCGTGCTGGAGGCCCGCAACTCGCGGCGTTGATAGGTTTCTCTACTCTCGAACAGGATGTTTGGCGCACTTCCTGATCCTCCGAGCACCGGACGGATCGTGTTCAGCGCGTCGAATTGACGGTACGCAGATTGGGAAGTCACCTACCCGGGCCGTCTCAGTATCGAAGATTCGGGCCGCGGCTTATGGCCCACCAGGCACCCCCAAAACAGATAGCGGCTATGAGGCAGACCATGCCCAGGGTCGGGTAGGGGTTCAGGTCGGAGACGCCGAGCGTCACATAGCGGGCCGCATCGACGGTGTAGAAGATCGGGTTGAAGAACGTCACCACCTTGAGCACACCCGGCAACATACCTACGGAGTAGAACACCCCTCCGAGGAACGCGAGGGGCTGGATAATGACGCTCGTAATGAGCGAGATGTGCTCTACCCTCGTCGCCAGGGCGCCGACCATCGTGCCAAGAGAGGAGAAAGCGAAGGAAGCGAGAAGCCCGATCACCACGAGCATCAACGGGTGCTTGATCTGTATGCCGACGAAGGGAACCCCGACTACGAAGACCCCGGCCCCCATTACCACCCCGCGCAGCATACCGCCCAAAGAGTAGGCGAGCGCGATCTGCAGGTCGCTCATAGGGCTGATGAGCACCTCATCTATGTAGCGCTCGCGCTTGGCGTCGAAGACCGACCAGGACGAGTTCATCTGCGAGTTCGTTATAAGGCTCATCAGGGCAATGCCAGGCAGGATGTAATCGAGGTAAGGGATGCCTTCGATCTGCTTTATACGGCCCCCGAGCGCGATGCCGAAGACTACGAGGTATAGAAGCGAGGTCAAAAGTTGCGGAACTATCGTCTGCATCCAGACCCGCGTGAAGCGCAGTATCTCGCGAGAGAGAAGGGTCTGGAAGGTCCTGTCAGTGAAGATCATGGCCTATCACCTTCATGTAGACTTCCTCGACGTTCCTGGCCTCGTAACGCTCCTTGAGTTCATCGCTGCTCCCCTGGGCGGCGATGGAGCCTCCATTTATCAGTGCGATCTCTTCGCACAGCGCCTCAGCCTCCTCCAGATAATGCGTCGTCAAGAGGATGGTCATGCCCCCACGGTTCAGTTCCCTTATGTAGCCCCACAACTTGTAGCGCAACTCCACGTCTACTCCCGCCGTCGGCTCGTCGAGGAATAGCACCTTCGGGTCGTGCATGAGGGCCCTGGCGAACAGCACGCGCCGCTTCAGACCCCCCGAGAGCGTGTTCGTCCTCTGCCCGCGCTTCCCCGTGAGCTCGAACCGCTCCAGAAGCTCCTCGGCCCTCTCGCGGGCCTTCCTCCTGGGCACGCCGTAGTATCCGGCATGGAACAACAGCGTCTCCTCGACGGTCAGAAACTTGTCCAGGTTCACCTCCTGGGGGGAGACCCCGATCATACGCCGCGCCTCCCGAAACTCCCGGTAGGCATCTTTCCCGAAGACCTCGACCGAGCCAGAATCGGGCCTGGCCAGGCTGACCACGCCGTTTATTAGCGTCGTCTTTCCAGCACCGTTTGGCCCCAGCAGACCGAAGAACTTGCCTGCCTCGACCTCGAGCGAGACCCCGTCGAGGGCCAGAAAGCCGTTGGAATAGGTCTTCCTGAGCTTCTCTATCTTTAGCGCTGGAGTGCCGTTGGCTTTCACACGATCACCGCCCCAGCAGCCTTCTCTCCGGAGAGCATGGAACCGTTTATGGACGAATCCTCGGTGTACTCGCCAGCGAGCACGAGCCCCGGCGTCTGCGTCCTGTTCTCGGGCAGCCTGCTGTGAATGCCCGGCGGCTGGGCGAACTGACCGTAGGGGATGCGGCGGAGCGCGAGCGGCCTGAAGTCCGCCTGGGGATACCAGCGACTCAAGTCCTCGATGCCCCTGCGGTAGAGGTCCTCATCGGGCAGGTCCATTCCCGTAAGCGCTACGGCGTAGAGCAGGTGGCGATCCGGCGGTGCGTACTTCTCGGAGATGTTGCTCATCTCCACGGCATTGTTTACGAATGCTCCGTCCTCGGCGTTCACGAGTATCTTCTTGCCAGTACCCAAACCGTCCGTCTCATAGTACAAACATACCTCCCCCACAGACCGCTCAGGCACCGCTTCGCCGGTGAGTGCTCCGGCCGCCGGCGCTTCCGTGGCCACGACCACCGCGTCGCCCTCGTGCTCTTTCCCTACGCTCCTGACACCGACCACCCGCTCTCCATCGTGCAGGAGACCATCCACAGGGCTGTTGAGTTGTATCTCACCTTCTCGTAGATGGGATGCGAGCTGGCGTGGGATCTCACCCATCCCCAGAGCAGGGACCACCGTGTGGCCACTGGCGAGCATCCTGAGGGTGAAGCGGAGGACGCGGGCGCTGGTGGTCAATTCGCGGTTCAGCGTTATGCCGCCGTAGAAAGGCCTGAAGAAAGAGTCTATGTACCTCCCCGAGAGACCCGCCGACTTCAGGTACTCGAGCGTCGAGGTGTCCGACTCTCCATCCTCCGCACCCGCACTGATCCCCACCGTAGATGTTCTCGCCACCATTTCGAGCGTACGGAGCTTATCCCCGAGGGTGGCCGCGTCGGAGAGAAGAGATGGGACGAGCGCCCTCGGGTCGCGCAGGGGGTCGGAGAGGACGCTCTTCTCTTGTCCTCTGCGGACGATCACTCCCGGGTCGAAGGCCCTGAAGTCGAGCGCCTCGTATTCGAGGTGCCTTCCCGCGACCGGATAGGACGTAAAGTAGACCTGGAAGCCCCGGTCGAGCAGAAACCCTCCCTGCTCGTCGGTCCGCACGCGACCGCCGACGCCTTCTGACGCCTCGAAGACGGCGACCTCCGCTCCGCGTTCTCTGAGTACCTTTGCACAGGTGAGGCCGGCCAATCCGGCCCCGACGACAATGATCTTCATACCCGCGAGAGTGTAACGCACAACTCAGAAGATACAGTTATCGCTTTGCCGCAGGGAACCTCTATTTGCGGCTTTTATCGAAATCCAGCCGTACTTTGTGTTCGCCGTCGAGCTTGAGAGCGGCGGCGTAGGGCTTGCCTGCCTTGCTCTTGAACCCTTTCAACGGTGCGGTGCGTCCCCTTGTGAGGAGCTGTTTGGCCTGGCTTACACTGAGGCGCTTGCCGGAGACCTGTTTCCAGATCGCGAAGTCGCATCCGGACTTCTTCCACGCCGAGCAACCGTAAGCTTTCTTGGTCTCGACGACGGGTGCCCCGCACTTGGGGCAAGCGCCGAGCGGCTCGCGGCTGCGGGAGGGAGCCGCCAGCTTCTCCCCTTCCATACCGCGGACCTCCTGGACGAGCTCTGTGGTGAAGCCGTTTATGTCGGCCATAAAGTCGGGGCGGCTCTCGGCGCCTTTCTCCATCTTCGCGAGCCGCTCCTCCCAGCGGGCCGTGAGCTCCGGAGACGAGAGCGGGCTCTCCCCGAGGAGCCCGATCAGGGACCTGCCTTTCTCGGTAGGGACGAGGATCTTTTTCTCGCGCTCGATGTAGCCTACCTTTATGAGCCGCTCTATGGTGGCGGCCCTGGTGGCCGGAGTCCCGAGGCCCGAATCCTTCATCTGCTGCCTGAGCTCCTCATCCTCGACGAGCTTGCCCGCCGTCTCCATCGCCCCCAGCAGCGCGGACTCGGAGTAGCGCGGGGGTGGCTTGGTCTCCCCCTCCTTGACCCCGACCTTCGCCACATCCCACTCCTGCCCCACTTCGATCGGCGGCAACACGGGCGGCTCTTTCTCCTTGCGTCCTCCTACCCCGTTCGGGTAGAGTGCCCGCCACCCCGCCTCGAGCACGACCCGCCCGCGAGAAAGGAACGTCTCCTTTCGAACCTCGGTGACGACGGTCGTGTTCTCGAAGCGTGCCGCGGGGAAGAACACGGCCACAAAACGCCGGGCAACCAGGTCGTAGACCTTCGTCTCGTCCGGCGACAGCCCCCCCGATGATTTCTTGTTCGTCGGGACGATCGCATGGTGGTCGGTAACCTTGGAGTCGTCCACGATGCGTTTACTGATCGGGAGCTTCTTTTCTCCGAGGAGCCTCTCCGCGAAAGGCGCAAGGTCGGGGAGCGCCCCAGCTGCCTCGATCCGCTTCTTCAGGCCACCCACCAGGTCCCCGGAGAGATACCGGCTCGAGGTACGCGGGTAGGTGATCAGTTTTCTCTCTTCGTAGAGCGCCTGGGCGGCCCGCAACGTGCGCTCGGCCGTGAAGCCAAAGCGGGCGTTGGCGTTGCGCTGGAGCTCGGTCAGGTCGTAGAGGAGCGGCGGCTTCTCGGCTGCCGTCTTCTTCTGCGCCTTGCGGACGGTCCCCGTCCCTCCGCGCACCTTCTCCGCTATCCGGTCTGCGGCTTCTCTCTCGGGCAGGCGGTTCTCTTTCTTCTTGAACCACACGCCGTCGTAGGTACTCCCGTCACGCGAGAAGCGGGCGTGGACGGTCCAGAATTTCTCGGGCACGAAGTCTTGTATCTCCCTCTCACGGTCGACCAGAAGTTTCAGCGTCGGGGTCTGTACGCGGCCGACAGAGAGCACGTTTCCGCGGCCTCCGAAACGGACCGAGTAGGCGCGGGTGGCGTTCATGCCGACGATCCAGTCAGCCTCTCCCCGGCTGCGGGCCGCGTCTTCGAGGGGCTTCATCGCCGTGCCCTGACGCAAAGCGCCGAAACCCTCACTTATCGCCTCGTGGGTGAGGGAGGAGATCCAGAGCCGCAGCACAGGCTTCCTGCAACCCGAGAGACCGTACAGGTAGGCGAAGATGAGCTCTCCCTCTCTCCCCGCGTCGCAGGCGTTTACGACCTCCGTCACTGAAGGGCTCCTCATCAGGCCCTTTACCACGCTGAACTGATCGCGGGTCTTGTGGTTCACCCTGACCTTGAAACGTCCCGGCAGGATCGGAAGGCTCTCCAGACGCCACTTCTTGTACTCCTCGCCGTAAGCATCGGGAGGCGCCAGCTCCGCCAGGTGCCCGAGCGCCCAGGTAACGGTCCAGCCCTGGCCGACCAGCGATCCTTTCTCCCTTCGATGCCTCCCCAGGGCGCTAGCTATGTCCCGACCTACTGAGGGTTTTTCGGCGACAATGAGCCTCATACAGGGGAGTATACGTACAGAAAGGACGATAGCCAGATGAGATTATCTGGGTCGACAAACGAGGAACTGATCAACAACGCCGCGAGCGTCATCAACCCGAGAATGGTCGGCGATCGTCTCTTTGGCGACGTGGGGTGCGCGCTTATCACCCGAAGCGGCAACCTCTATCTCGGTGTCTGCATAGACACGGCCTCCGGCACCGGTTTCTGCGCAGAACACAGCGCCATAGCGGCCATGGTCACAGCCGGGGAACACAGGATCGAGCAGATCGTGGCGGTTTGGATGGACGACAACAGTGCCACCTACGTGCTGTCCCCGTGCGGTAGACGTAGGGAGTTCCTACGCAAGGTCGACGAAGGCAATCTGGATACAGATGAAATTCTGGGCAGAGGTAAAGTGTCGAAGTCGAAGGAACTACTTCCTAGCCGCGAATGGGGCGAACCCCTGGCTTAGTCACCCCATAGATATGGCGGCGTGCAACCCCCAGATGGGAGTCCGGGGGGCGAAGATGCGATGGGAAAAGAGTAGGGAAAGGAGGAATCGCCCGCGTCCGGACCCCGTAATGGTCGACCACCGGCAGCGGTGACACGAAAATGGGTATGTTGATCACCGCCCGTAGTCCACATGGCAAAATTGTATACACCGCGTGTGAAACCAAGATGAACTGGAGATGAAACTTCTTTCATCTTGAAGTTCTCTGGTAGACGCGATGTCAGGCTAAGGGGTTGATGCGGCGTTGAAACGGTAACCGGCACCGCGGACGGTTTGGATCAGGGACGGCCCGTCGGGAGGATCCACCTTGTTACGAAGGTGGCGCACGTAAACGTCGACTACGTTGGAGGCGGGCTCGAAGTCGTAGTCCCAGATAGCGGAGAGTATCTGCTGCCTGGAGAGGACTTGCCCGCCGTAGCGCATAAAGTACTCAAGCAGGGCGAACTCCCTGCTGGAGAGCTCTATCCTCTCGTCTCCGCGGCAGGCGTGGCGCGAGAGGAGGTCTAGTGTGAGGCCGTCGGTCTGTATTGATGAGGACGCGGCCTGGCCCGAGCGCCGGGTGAGCGCGCGCACGCGCGCGAGCAGTTCCTCGAATACGAAAGGCTTGGTCAGGTAGTCGTCGGCCCCTGCGTCGAGGGCGCCGACCTTGTTGCGCGTGTCGTCGCGGGCGGTGAGCATCAGGACCGGAAGGTCGGGGCGCCGGAGGCGGATGCGCCTAAGGACCTCGCGGCCATCCAGGCGGGGCAACGAGATATCGAGGAGGACAAGATCCACCGGCTCGTCCACGGCCAGCCGCGTGCCTTCTTCCCCGTCGTACGCGCAGAGGACCCTGTGGCCGTGGGCGTTCAGACCGCGCTTCAGGAAGCGCGCGATCGCGGCCTCGTCCTCTACGATCAGGATCAGCATCTGTAGCCTTTCTTTCCCTATCGGAAGTATAATCCATCTCGATCCTAGTGAGTCAAGTGTCCTTCGGAGGACCGCACTTTGAGGCTTCCAATCGTGCTCCGCCGGTTTCGCCGCATCGTCGCAGGAGGTACGCTGGCCGGCCTTGCTGTTCTGGGCTTGAGAGTACTTTGTGCGGGCGGGTTGCGAAGCCAGGATCCGTCGCGCGAGCACGAAGAGCGTTTCAGGCTTCATGCCGACAACGCAAGGGACCTAGTCTACCGTCTCCGCTTCCATCCGACGCCAGGCTTCGAGTACGTAAGCCCGTCGTCCACAGCCATAACCGGCTACTCTCCGGAGGAGCACTATGCAGACCCGGATCTCGGTTTCAAGCGGGTCCACCCAGAAGACAGACATCTGCTGGAGAACTCGATGCGTTCTTCGGATGAGCCCCTCATCCTGCGCTGGTATCGCAAGGACGGGGGTCTGATTTGGACCGAGCAGCGCAACAAGCTGATCTACGACGAGGCCGGGAACGTAATCGCCATGGAAGGCATCGCGCGGGACATTACAGAGCGCAAGCTGGCGGAGGACGCACTCAGACAGAACGAGGAGCAGTTCCGCCTGCTCGCGGAGAAGACCAGCGACCTCGTCTGCCTTCACGAGCCCGACGGACGCTACCTCTACGTCAGCCCTTCCTGCCGTCGTCTGCTCGGTTACGAGCCGGAAGACCTCCTCGGCACGGACCCCTACGATCTCTTTCATCCCGAGGATCTGGAGCGCATCCGCTCCGAAGCCCACGAGAAGGCGCTCGATGGGCAGGGGGCCGTCTCGGTAACCTACCGTATCCGCAAAGAGTCTGGAGACTACACCTGGTTCGAGACCCTCACGGAGCCCATTCTCGACAAAAGCGGTAACGTAGTCCGCCTCCAGACGGCCTCGCGTGACGTCAGCGAACACAAGCGCGCCGAGGAGGCGCTCGCTGAAGCCGCACGCGCCAGGGCCGAGTTCCTCGCCGAAGTCTCCCACGAGCTGAGAACCCCCCTCACCGTGATCCGGGGCAACGCGGAAGTAGGGCTGGAACTCGACGGCCACTGCGAGCACGAGGAGGTTCTGCGCGAGATAGTCAGGGAGTCATCGACGATGTCCCGTATGGTCGAGGATCTGCTCTTCCTGGCCCGTTCGGAGTCGGCCGCGCCGCCTTTCCGTATGGAGCCCGTGGACGCGCGGGCCCTGCTCGCGGGCCTCGAGCGTCGGGCCCGCGCGCTGGCCGCAGAACACGACGCGACCCTCGATACTACGCTCCTGGCGACCGGTCTCGTCAGGGTGGACCCTGTGCGCGTGGAACAGGCGATCCTGGCCCTCGTGGACAACGCGGTGAAGTACGGCCCAGAAGGGCAACGCGTAACCCTCTGTTCTGCCTGCTCCGATGGGGAGTTGCGCGTCGCCGTCGAAGATCGAGGTCCAGGCATACCGGAGACCGAACTCCCACGCATCTTCGAGCGCTTCTACCGCCTGGCCGAAGTCGAGGAGCCGGGCAGCGGTCTAGGTCTCTCGATAGCGCAGACCATAGCCGATGCCCACGGCGGTCGCATCGAAGCCGAGAGCCGATTAGGAGAGGGAACCCGTATGTCCTTTATCCTTCCCCTGCTGCAGGAATAGGGCGTGT
Organism: uncultured Rubrobacteraceae bacterium; assembly: GCA_963849745.1. GTDB lineage: Bacteria > Actinomycetota > Rubrobacteria > Rubrobacterales > Rubrobacteraceae > Rubrobacter_D. The sequence continues at coordinate 96,140 of CAWKIM010000006.1, forward strand.
AAGCTAGTCAGCATGTCAGCATTCGCCTGTGCAAGCCCCGGCTGAATTGCTGACGAGCCGCCGACCGTAGGGAGGCGGCGGGCTGACAAGCGAAGGCAAAAGCCTGAGCGTGCTGGCCAGCGCAGTTTTTCCCGGAAAACTGCTATTACAGATCGCGCAACTCGCCCGATAGCATCTTCGCGTCGCTGGCGCGGGGGTCTTTGTCGTACTCGGCAGTGACGCCCACGCTGGGATAAGAAGCGGCGAAGTTCGGGGCGTTCAGCGTCACGTCGACCCGGCCGCTCTCTCCGACCGTAAAGGTCCCTGCGCTTACTCGTTCGTCACCCTCGACGAGCCACAGCTCGTAGTACTGTTCGCTCTTGCAAGATGGCAGTCCCCACGCTTCGAGGCGCAGCTCCATGTTCTCGCCGGTATCCCTGATGCTAACCTCGCCGCCAGCATCGGGGGCGCGGCCGGTAGGGCTCAGGTTCGCCGCGGCCCGGGCCTGGTCACCGAGGAGATCAAGGGCAACGATCACCGCGAGCACGCAGAGGACCGCGGCGACCGCAGCGAACCAGGACGGAACGCGTCGGCCGGCTTCACGTGGCAGCATCCCCGCCACGACCCTGGCCTCGAGATCCTCCGGTGGCGCCACGATGCTGTACGCAAGGTCGGCGAGGCGTTCGTGGGCCAGCCGCAGCTCTTGCGCCTCCTCCCTGCAACCAGCGCATCCTTGCAGGTGATCCTCGACCTCCCGTTCCTCGTAATGTTCTAGGGTGCCCATCACGTAGGGCCCGAGGAGGTCTCTCGTGTCAGGGTGCTCACTCATCAGCGGAGAACCGATCCTCGTCGAAGCCCATGGTCTCGCGCAGGGCTCGCAGCGCCGCCGTCGTGCGGCTCTTTACCGTACCCAGAGGCGTAGCCGTACGGTCGGAGATCTCCCGCTGCGAGAAGCCGTGAAAGTAGGCGAGGACGAGCACCTCCCTGTGGACCGGAGTCAGCCGCGAGAGCGCGGCTGCCACGTCGAAGTTGCGGGAGAGATCGCCCGAAGGATCCGTCTCTCCCGGTTCGAAGAGCAGTTCGCCCTCGACGGTCCTGACGCGCGCCTTGCGGCGCCGGATCAGGTCCGTCGCCCGGTTGCGGGTGATGCGGTACACCCACGTCGCAAAGCTCGCCCGCGCGGGGTCGAAGCCGGCCGCGTTCCTCCACACTGAGGTGAAAACGTCCTGAACCAGCTCCTCAGCGGTCCCCCTGTCTCCCAGGTAGCGCAACCCCGTCCCGTAGACGAGTCCGGCGTAGCGGTCGTAGAGACCAGAGAGGGCGCGTTCGTCTCCGGATGCCACCCTTTGCACCAGAACCTCGTCTTCTACACGGTCCATCCAGAGCCTTCCCCGACCGCCGGCAAGAACGGACCATCCGCTCCCCTCGGAGCAGATGATATCCCATCCGCGTCCGTGATCCGGCGCGAGACGTAATGCACTCCCCGATACCGACCCTTCCATACAACGTTTTATACGACCTGCCGGGCTTACCGGATTAGCTTCTTCGCCGTCCAGAATCGGGATCGAGGTTAAAATCAGGCCTGTCACGAAAAGAGAGGCACGCCCGGATGGAATCAGACACGGCCGAGACGAAGCTCAGGGAGGTCGCCCAGAGGCCTGCGCGCGGGTCGCTTGGCAACTTCTTCGGCGACCTAAGAGACCTTCTCCGCTACGAGACGCTCAAGGCGACCATAAAGGAGTTTATGCGCGACGATGCCCTCGGTCTCGGCGCGCAGCTCGCCTTCTACCTGATCCTCGCTATCTTCCCTTTCATACTGTTCTGCGTCGCTATCCTCGACGCCTTCTCGAGCGCAAGTCCGCAGTTCGTCACGGAACTCTTCGACTACCTCAGGCGGCTGCTGCCGGCGCAGGTCTTCGGCCTGATCCAGACCTACACCGAGAACACGCTCCGCAACGCGGACACGGCGCCGGGTCTCCTATCAGTCGGCATCCTCGGGACGATCTGGGCCGCCTCCGGCGCCTTCGCGGCCCTCATGAACGCCCTCAACCGTGCCTATGACGTGCAGGAGACGCGGCCTTTCTGGAAGGTCAGGGGCATCTCCATCCTTATGACGCTCGGCCTCTCGGCGCTCATACTGATCGGAGTACTTCTCCTGATCGCCGGTCCCTCCATCGGAAGGACGCTCGCCGAGGTACTTACTCTCGGCGATGAGTTCATGTTCGTCTGGAACGTAATGCGCTGGCCGGCGGCGCTCTTGTTCATGGTGGTGACGGTAGCACTCATCTTCTACTTTGCCCCCGACGCCAACCAGCCGTTTCGCTGGATCACACCCGGCGGCGTCGTCGGCATCCTGCTCTGGGTGCTGGCCAGCGTCGCCTTCAACCTGTATCTGAGCAGCGACTTCAATACCTACAACAAGACCTACGGCTCGATAGGGACCGTGATCATCCTGCTCCTGTACCTCTACATCTCCTCCCTGACGATCCTCTTCGGCGCCACCCTGAACGCCACGCTCGTCAGAATAAAGGAAGAGGTCTCAGGCGAGCAGATCCTCGACGCCGAGCCTGCCAACGACAAGCCCGACATTATCGACGAGGAGCCCAAGAACACGGAAGAATGAGAGGCCGGCGCACGAAGCCGCAACACGTCTTTGATATACTCCTGTGATCGGGAGGAGTGGCCGAGTGGTTGAAGGCGGCACCCTGCTAAGGTGTTATACCTCTCAACGGGGTATCGAGGGTTCGAATCCCTCCTCCTCCGCCGTCTAGCACTTCAGCAAGTAAGCACGCCGCCCGGCTTCGCTGTACGGCTGGTCAGCATTTCAGCACGCTCAAGCCTTTAAGGCCTTCGCGCGTCAGGGCGCGTGCTGACTAGCTGAAATGCTAAGAGGGCCGGATCTCTCCGGCCCTCAGCTAGCCTCGTGAAGGGGGATGGACAGCCCTCGAACGTCTCCATTAGAGCGTCAGGGGTTATCACTGTGCATCCCCCTTCATGGGCCCTTGCTATTGGCGCGAACCTACATCATGCCGCGCAACTCGGCAACCATATCCAGGCCCTGCTGCTTGCACAGATCCTTGGGGCGCATGATCGCCTGCTCGTCCAGCAGGTTGCGGGTCCTGGCCTCCTTCTCGAGGTGACGCTCGATGACGTCTATGGCCCGGTCCACGTCCTCGCGGGTGACCTCGCGGGTCTTCTCGTGGGTGATAGTCATAGTCACGGGTATGCTCACCTCCTTTCCGTCGCGGATTCGACGGAGCTTGTAACATTTGATCCGCCTTCGCTGACTCCAGGGTAATCGCGCGCCATCCCCTTGTCAAGAAGAAATTTCGGCTTTTTGTGTTGGCCCTCGGGCCGAAGATTGGCGAGGCCGCCGGGACCCTGCAACCCACCCGGCGAAAGCATCGTCGACGAGGCGCGGAACCACGGGCACCGTATCTTCGGCGAGGCAAAACTCGAGGTCCCCCTCGTACCCGAGACGCTTGAGTCTCCGCGCCGCACTGTTGTTCCGCAGCGCTCTTACGGGATGAGACAGATAACCCTCGACGACGTTCCTGGCCCGCCCGTCCAGTTCAGCGCCACGAGAGTGCAGCCGGTGGAGGATAGCTCCCGCCGCAGCCTCGTCCTCCGAAGCGCGGCGACCCTCCCAGCCGCACCCGACGACCACTACCTCTGCGCCGTCGTGGGCCCCTTCGGCCAGTTCCTCGGCCAGGATGCCGGCGTTGACGAAGGCACCGGTCACGATGGTGCTCGCGCCGCGGGCGGCCTCCACGACGCGGGTCCCGTTCGTGGTCGAGAGGGCGACCGTGGAGCCCGGAGGTATCTCCGAACCCAGGATCTCCGTAGGAGAGTTGCCGAAGTCGAAGCCGGCCACCTTCGCGCTTCCCCGCTCCCCGATGCGGAAGTCCGTCTCGGCAGACGCGGCCGCTTCGACGGAAGCGACGGGTACCACCCTTGCGCCCTTGGAGACGAGGACTGCAATGGTCGTGCTCGCCCTGAAGGCGTCGACAACCACTACCACGGAACCGGAGCGGGCCGCACTCCGCGCCCCGCTCTCCCCTCCCGCGTAGCGGGCGATCATGGTGCCAGATAAAGAGGCTTCTCCAGCATTGGGCGATTATAGACCCGCGCGCGAATTGAGAGAAAGTCAACAGCGTCCGGGGCTAGAATGTAGTAGATCTGATCCAGGTTCCGAACGCGAAAGGGGAGCGGAAGATGAAATACCGTACACTGGGCGGCACCGATATAGCGGTCTCCGAGGTCGGCTTCGGGGTGTGGACGGTCTCGACCGGCTGGTGGGGAGAGGTGGACGACGAGAAGTCCGTGAGGCTTCTCAGAGAGGCCCGCGAGCGGGGCATCAACTACTTCGATACCGCGGACACCTACGGCTCGGGCAAAGGAGAGACGCTCCTCGCAGATGCCTTCGGGCACGTGCGCGACGAGGTGGTGATCTCGACCAAGATCGGTTACGACTTCTACAATCATACGGCCAGGCGCGGCCAGCAGGAGCGCCCCCAGGACTGGTCCGAATCGTTCGTCCGCTTCGCCCTGGAGCAGAGCCTGAAGAGGCTCGACACGGACTACATAGACTTCCTCCAGCTCCACAACACCAAGATGGACGCCGTCGAGGACGATGGGCTGTTCGCGCTCATGGACGAGTTTCGGAGCGAGGGCAAGATCAGGGCTTACGGCATCGCCCTCGGGCCCAAAATAGGGTGGCTCGAAGAAGGCGTAAGGGCGATGCGCGAGCGCAAAATAGAAGGTGTGCAGATGATCTACAACCTCCTAGAACAAGACCCCGGACGGGGCTTGATCGAGGCCGCCACAGAGACGGACACGTCCCTGATCGTACGCGTCCCCCACTCCTCGGGGATGCTCGAAGGCCACTACGACGAGAACACGACCTTCGCCAAAAACGACCACCGTCGTCACCGTCCGAAAGAGTGGCTCACGACGGGCCTGAAGAAGGTGGAGCAACTCTCCTTCCTCACCGAATCCGGCGAGCGCACCCTCGGCCAGGCCGCACTCAAATTCGTCCTCGCCGCCCCCGAAGTAGTCTCCACCCTCCCCAACATCTACGGCAAAGAGCAGATAGAAGAGTTCGCGGCGACCTCGGAGACGCCGGACCTTACGCCGGAAGAGCTCTCCCGCATCGCCGAACTGTACGGGGACGACTTCGGGTTGGAGGCTTCAGGCGAAGAGGCATCAGGCATCAGGCTTCAGGCTTCAGGAAAGGAATAAGTGTGGCAATGCCGGTGGATGCCGAGTATCGGATACAACATGGCAGGACGCAACGCGTCGACGCCACTGCCGCCATAAGGACCTGATGCCTGTAGCCTGAAACCTGTAGCCTTCAACACAAGGAGAGATCCGGTGACCGAGACGAGGACACACCAGCAAGAGGCCCCCGAAGAGAAGCTTCCGGCCCAGTACATCAACTACGTCTTCTTCGGCTTGGATCCCCTCTGGCGACGCCTCCCCGACGAGGAGCGCGCGAGGGGCAAACGGGAGTTCCTGGAAGCTGCCCAGACGCATTCTGGCGAGATGCTCTTGCGCACTTTCTCGCTCATGGGTCTACGCGCAGACGCGGACTTCATGTTGTGGAGGATCGGTTACGACCTCGACGCTTTCGAGAGCATGACCGGCGCCCTCCTGAAGACGGGACTCGGGAAGTACCTGCGCGTCACCTACTCGTACTTCGCCCTCAGCAGGCGCTCCATCTACGTCGGAGAGCACACGCCAGGTTTCGAGAACCGCACGTACATCGTCCCGGGAGAGGGCGAGTACCTCTTCGTCTATCCCTTCGTCAAGACGCGGTCGTGGTACGGGTTGCCCATCGAAGAGCGCCAGCGCATGATGAACGAGCACATGCAGATCGGACGCAAACACTACCCCGTAAAGAACAACACGGGTTACTGCTTCGGGATAGACGACTACGAGTTCATCCTCTCCTTCGAGGCCGAATCTCCCGAGAAGTTCCAGGACCTGATGATGGAGCTCAGGGAGAGCGAAGCAAGCTCCTACACCGAGCTGGACACCCCGATCTTCACCTGCCGCCGCCGTACCCTGCCAGAAATTCTGGACACGTTGGGATAATCGGCATTCTCGCCGTAGAATAGCTACACTAGATTCAGGTATAATGCTCCGCAACGCACCAACCATAGCCGGGAGGTTCCCGTTTTGCCTCTCGGCTAAAACGTTGGTCAGGTATCTCATCTCGCTTCTCTGGACGCTGATCCTACACCCTGTATAATCAATCCCGACATGATTACTCGGATTAATGCGCGGGCGGGGACGAACGTGACGGAGCTTGTCGGCGGCACCCCGCTCCTTGAGTTACCCGGCATCTCGACCGAGGTCCCTGGCGTCGAGATCCTCGGCAAAGCGGAGTGGTACAACCCCGGTGGGTCGGTCAAGGATCGTCCTGCCTTGTGGATGATCAGGGACGGCGAGAAGACGGGCTCTCTGACGCCCGAGAAGACCGTCCTCGACGCGACGAGCGGAAACACGGGGATAGCGTACGCCTGGATCGGTGCCGCGCTCGGCTACAGGGTAAAGCTCTGCATGCCGAAGAATGCCAGCGAGGAGCGGAAGAAGATCCTGCGCGCCTACGGCGTGGACTTTGTTTTGACCGACCCTGACGAGGGCTCGGACGGGGCCATCCGTGAGGCGCGGAGGCTCTACGCCGAGGACCCCGAACGCTACTTCTATCCGGACCAGTACTCCAACCCCGCCAACCCGCGCTCCCACTACGAATCGACGGCGCCCGAGATCTGGGAGCAGACGAACGGCGAGATCACGCACTTCGTCGCCGGGCTTGGCACGAGCGGCACCTTCGTCGGTACGGCGACCCGCCTCAAGGAGTACAACCCGGAGATAGAGGTTATCTCCTTCGAACCCGACTCGGCCTTTCATGGCCTGGAAGGCATGAAGCACATGGAGAGCGCTATCGTGCCCGCCATCTACGACCCGACCATCGCCGATCAGAACCGGGCGGCGAGGACCGAAGACGCCTACGAGATGGTCAAGCGGGTGGCGCGCGAGGAAGGAATCCTCATCGGACTCTCGGCCGGCGCGGCGGTCGCGACGGCGCTCGGGGTCGCGAGGGAGATAGAGTCGGGGACGGTCGTCACCATCCTTTGCGACGGGGCCGACAAGTATCTCTCCGAGAACTTCTGGGAGGAGTAAGTGCCGCTCAAGATAGGCGCAGGGGATCTGGGGCGGATCCACAACCACGCCAGGGAAGCGTACCCCGAGGAGTGTGTCGGCGCGCTGGTCGGCATCGACAGCGGCGGCATCAAGGTCGTCGTCGACGTGTGGCGGGCCGAGAACACCCACGAAGAGGAGCGCAGCCGCCGCTTCCTCATCGAGCCGCTGGAGGTAAAGAGGTTCGAGGAGCGGGCCGAAGTGCAGGAGATGGGGCTGCTCGGCTTCTACCATTCACACCCCGACCACCCGGCCGAGCCTTCCGAGTACGACCGCGAGCACGCCTGGCCCGGCTACTCCTACGTGATAGCCTCGTTGGGCGCCGAGAACATAGAAGACATGCGCTCGTGGACGCTCCGAGACGACCGCTCGGGTTACGACGAAGAGACAATCGTAGGATAAGGAGACTCAGAGATATGCCCAAGGTCAAGATCCCAACCCCCCTCAGACAGTACACCGGTGGTAACGCCGAAGTCGAGGTCGGCGGCGCCACGGCGGGCGAGGCCCTCGGGAACCTCGCCTCAGAGCATCCCGACCTGAGGCAGCATCTGTACACGGGTGACGGCAAGCTGCGCTCGTTCGTCAACGTCTACAAGGGCGACGAGGACATCCGTTATCTGGAAGGCCAGGATACCGACGTCGCCGATGGCGACGAGATCTCCATAATCCCCTCCATCGCCGGTGGTTCCGCCGGAGGACGATGTAGGTAGTTTTCAGAAGGTCGTTTTTTTACTATTCCGAAGAAGAGGGTTTTCAGAGATGCAGACAAGACAGCCACTAGTCGAATCGCCCAACGGGGCACTCGAGCTAAGCAATCAGGAGATCGCACGCTACAGCAGGCACCTGATCATGCCCGAGGTCGCCCTCGAAGGGCAGAAGCAGCTCAAGGCCGCGAAGGTACTCACGGTGGGCACGGGCGGACTCGGAAGCCCGCTCGCCCTTTACCTGGCCGCGGCGGGGGTCGGGACCATCGGGATCGTGGACTTCGACGTGGTCGACGAGTCGAACTTGCAGCGCCAGATCATCCACGGCACATCGGATGTGGGGCGTCCCAAGGTCCAGAGCGCCTACGAGAAGCTCAAGGACATAAACCCCAACGTCGAGGTCAGGGTCCACGAGGAGGCGCTTACCAGCGAGAACGCTTTGGAGATCTTCGAGGACTACGACGTAGTAGTCGACGGCACGGACAACTTCCCGACCCGTTATCTGGTGAACGACGCGTGCGTCCTCCTGGGCAAGCCCAACGTCTACGGTTCGATCTTCCGCTTCGAGGGCCAGGCGAGCGTGTTCTACGCAGAGGAAGGTCCTTGCTACCGCTGCCTCTACCCCGAGCCGCCCCCGCCCGGCCTCGTCCCTAGCTGCGCCGAGGGCGGAGTGCTCGGCGTCCTGCCTGGGGCCGTCGGTACTATCCAGGCTACCGAGACGGTCAAGCTAATACTCGGGATCGGCGAGCCGCTAATCGGACGGCTCCTCCTATACGACGCGCTGAACATGCGCTTTCGCGAGATGAAGCTCCGCAAGGACCCGGACTGCCCCGTCTGCGGCGAGAACCCGACCGTTACCGAACTCATTGACTACCAGGAGTTCTGCGGCATCCCGCAGGCCGAGACCGCCGAGCAGGAGAACGGCGTGCCCGAGATCACGGTCGGAGAGCTCAAGCAGAAGATGGATCATGGCGAGGACATCAACGTACTCGATGTGCGCGAGCCACACGAGTACGAGGTCGCCAACATCGGCGTGAAGCTAATACCCTTGGGTGAGTTGCCGCAGCGCCTGGTGGAGTTCGATCAGGACGAGTACTTCGTCGTTCACTGCAAGACCGGCGGACGCAGCGCGAAGGCCGTCAAGCTCTTGCAAGACGCCGGCTTCCGGAACGTCTACAACGTCAAAGGCGGCATCACGGCCTGGAGCGAGGAGATCGATCCGAGCGTCCCGAAGTACTAGGTAGGTTACGGGCAACAGGTCTTGTGGCGGGGTCGCTTGGTGCGACCCCGTTTCTCTGGTTCTGGACTCAACGCATCTGAGCTATCGGGAGACCCAGGACTCCCGGGCTTCGTGCTCGACTTACGAAAGTTCTGGTCGCCAGAATTCTAGTGGTTCAGGGACCTGCAGGCAGACTTAGCGTGAATCTTGCCCCGCCTCCTTCGGCATTTTCCGCGCTGAGTTCACCGCCCTGTGCGCGGGCGAGGTCGCGGGCGATGGCGAGACCGAGACCCGTTCCACCGCCGGAAGGTCCCCTGCTCCTGGCTGCGCTGTGCGCGTCGTCCCTGTAGAAACGCTCGAAGATTCGATCCAGGCTCTCGGGGGCGATACCTGGACCGGTATCCGTAACGATCGCCTCGACCTGCTTGTCCTTGATACGGCCCTCCACCGTTATGGCCCCGCCGGGAGGCGTGAAGCGCAGGGCGTTGTCCAGGAGGGCGGCGAGGCTTTGGCCCGTTCGGGGCGCGTCGCCGCGCGCAGGAAGTTTGCCTGAGTGGTGAACCTCGAGGTTCTTGTCCTCGGCCCTGGCACGGACGGCGAATCGCTCTGAGGTCTCGGAGATAACGTGGGCGAGGTCGAAAGGTTCGCGGGAGACGGAGACCTTCTGCGCGTCCAGTCGCGCGAGTAGCAAGAGGTCGGAGAGCACGGCGCTCATCCTGTCGGTCTCGCCGAGCAGGTCGTCGACGAGCTCACGGTTCTCAGAGGCCTTGCCGGGGTCGTCGATGCCGCGGGAGAGGACCTCGGCGTCGGCCCGGATCAGGGTCAGCGGCGTCTTCAACTCGTGGGAGGCATCAGCGATAAACGCCCTCTGCCTGCCGAACGCTTCCTGTACAGGGCGCATCGCCCGCCGCGACATGAAAAACCCACCGGCCGCAGCCAGCACCAGCGCTCCCAAGCCCGAGAGGACCAGCACGAAGATCAGCCGTTCCACCGTTTCCGTCACCGCCTGACGCGACTGGGCGGCCTGCACCACCGCGACCACACTCCCGAACTCTCCGTACCTCTTTACGGGAATGCTCATCACCCTTACCGCGCCACCAGGACCGGTAACGGTCTCCTTGATAGTCCGCCTCTCCTGACCGGCGCTCTGGGCCAGATATGCGTAAGGGAGGCCGAGAGAAAAGGATGTCTCGTCCAGATCTCCGTAGGTCGAACCATCGGGCAGAAGTACGATCACGGCCACGTCGTAGTCGGTGGTCGCCTTCACGACGCTGTACCTGTCTTTGCCGCTCAACACGCTGTTGGCCTTGTCTTCCGCCTTCTGCAGGAGCAAGTCGTCTTGTTGGTCGCTCGCCCGCAGGTAGAACATGAACACGACGACGACGCTGAAGACCAACAGGGTGAGGGCCAGTATGCCCACGTATCCCACCGTCAGGCGCCGCCGGATGTGGTCGAACATCAGCGCGGTCCTGGTTGCGGCTCGAAGGTGTAGCCGACACCGCGGACGGTTCGGATGTGGGAGGTCTCGCCGTCTGTGTCGATTTTCTTGCGCAGGTAGGAGATGTAGAGGTCGACAACGTTGGCGTAGACCTCGGGCGAGGCGCCCCACACGGTATCGAGCAAGACCGGGCGGGTGAAGACCTGCCCGGGACGCTGGAGCAGGGTGGCGAGCAGTGCGAACTCCTTGGCCGTAAGGTCCACGGTCTCTCCCCTGTGGCGGACCACGTGGCGCACAGGGTCGAGCGTAACGTCGCCGGCTCCAAGGATCGCGCCGTCCCTCTCCTCGCCCCACGGGCGGCGGGCGAGAGCCCGGACGCGGGCGAGCAGTTCGGAGAAAGCAAAAGGCTTGGGGAGGTAGTCGTCGGCCCCGGCGTCGAGGCCTTCCACGCGGTCTTCGATCTGGTCGCGGGCGGTAAGCATTATCGTCGGCGTCCCGACCTCCGCAGCCCTTAGCCTCTTGACCAGTTGGACACCGCTCAGCTCAGGGAGCATCCAGTCCACGATCAGGAGGTCGTAATCATCCGCCAATGCCCGCATGAGCGCCTGCCGGCCGTTGGCCTCCGTCTCGACGGCGTAGCCCTCCTCTGCGAGGACCCGCGAGATCAGACGCGCCAGCCTCTCTTCGTCCTCTACTACCAGTATCCGCATCACCCTCGTATTATCGCCGCTCCGGAGCAGATCTGCCCCCCTGGGGACCTTTCCTGTGAAAACGCTCATGGACCGCAAAGACTCTTCACATGTTGGTACTCCAGACTACGACGCAGAGATCACACAGCAAGGAGGAGCGTTGCCAACTTGTCCGAGAACCTACGGGAAACGGGGGTAACGGTATGAAGGTACACACCTTACGGCGTAGTTTGTTGTTGCCGCTCGTGGCACTGACGGTGCTGGCTTTCGTCCTCGGCGTCATCTACTTCGACCCGGACACGGGCAGAACGCAGACCGCGGATCCGGTCGAGTCGGCCCGTGCGGGCATTCCTTCCGAGGAACCTGTGGCCAGGGTCGCCTCCGTACTGAGTCCTTCCGTGGTGCAGATAAACGTCTCGGGGATCAAACAGACCCCGTACGGTGCGCAGAAGCAAGAAGGTCTGGGGAGCGGTGTGATCTACAGCTCCGACGGCTACATCATCACCAACAACCACGTCGTAGAGGGCTCGCGCGACGTCGAGGTCGCCTTCGCGGACGGCACCACGGAGCGCGGAGAGGTCGTAGGCAAGGACCCGACGACGGACATCGCCGTCGTCAGGGTAGACCGCAACGACCTGCCCGCGGCGGACTTCGCGGGCGCCGACCCGATAGTCGGCCAGATGGCGGTCGCCGTCGGCAGTCCGTCGGGCTTCGAGTCTACGGTCACATCGGGCATCATCAGCGGCACGGGGCGTGAGGTCCCTGCCGAGTACACGGGTGGTACGCAGGCCAGCGCCCTGGTCGACCTCATCCAGACCGACGCGGCCATCTCTCCGGGCAACTCCGGCGGCGCCCTGGCCGACCGCGAAGGCCGGGTAATAGGCATAAACGTGGCCTACCTGCCGCCGGCAGAGACCGGTGCCGAGAACATCGGCTTCGCCATACCTTCCGAGACGGCCGTCTCCGTGGCTGACCAGCTGATCGAGAGCGGCGAGGCCGTCCATCCCTACGTCGGCGTCTACCTCTCTGACCTCACCAAAGAGACCGCGAACAGGTTCGGAAGCCCCGTAGACTCGGGCGCCCTCATCGAAGAGGTCGAACCCGGTAGCCCGGCCGACGCCGCCGGAATCCAGCGCGGCGACATCATAACCGCCGCAGGTTCTGAGGAGGTCCGTAGCTCGGGCGACCTGCTCTCGGCACTGCGCAACTACATGCCGGGCGATACGGTAGGGTTGAGAATCCTCAGGAACGGCGAAGAGAGCCGGCTCCAGGTAAATCTCGCCGAGAGCCCCCAGTAAGTCACTTCGCACCCTCCCCCGGCCAGACTTCGGCCGGCGAAGAGCGCGCTCCTGAGAACAGGGGCGCGCTCCCTACGTTGTTGACTCTGCGTTGCTGACCATCTGTCGGATCGTGCCAGTGCCGGGGCGTTGCGTTCGGACTCACGGGTGGTGCAAACTACGAGCCTGAGAACAAGGACGAAGGGAGATCCCGGTCACTACGAGCGGCGGACAAAACGACGATACAGGTAGGATAGAGGCCTTCTCCGACGGGGTGTTCGCCATCGCGATCACGCTGCTTATCATAGAGATCGGGGTTCCGCACGTGGTAGGCACCCAATCCCTCACCGACAAGCTCGTCGAGCTGTGGCCTTCTTATCTGGGGTACGCGATCAGCTTCCTCGTCATCGGCACCGTCTGGGCGAACCACCACAACCGCTTCCGCCTGATCTCACGCTCGGACCACATCCTTCTCTTCTTGAACATCGTGTTCTTGATGTGCGTGGCCTTTATCCCATTTCCCACAGCGCTGCTCGCCGACTATATGGCAGGGACAGATGAGCACCGGACTACTGCCGTCGCCGTCTACAGCGGCACGCTGGCCGTGACCGCCGTCTTCTTTACCATTCTCTGGCTCTACGTCGCCGGGAACCACCGCCTCGTGGACAGGGCCGTCGACCCTTCACTGCTGCGTGCTATGACGCGCCGCTACGTGTTCGGCATGCTCCTCTACATCCTGGCCTTCGCGCTCGCATACTTCAGTGCGGCGGCGAGCCTGGCGCTGATCGTCATCCTGGCCCTCATCTTCGTCTTGCCGGAACCGGAAGACACCAGAAGCCCTCGCCGTACCAGACGGCGCCCTGACAGAGGGTAAACCGGTTGGTCTCAGGACCCACATCGAGGCGGGCGGCGGAGGCTATCGTCTTCTCGCCAGGTAGACGCCGCAGAGGATGACGACCGCGCCGACGAGTTGTTCGAGTCCGAAGTCCTCGCCGAGTAGTACGATGCCCGTAGTAACGCCCGTCAGGGTGACGAGGTACTGGTAGATCAGGACCCGGTTCGCCCCGACGTGGGAGACCCCATAACCCCAGGCCGCGAAGCCGAAGGCCGAGGAACACAGCGCTGAGTAGGCCGCCGCCCCCCACGTCAGGCCGTCGAGCGATCCGATGTCGAAACCACCGGGGTCGAGTGCTGCGAGCGGGAAGGCGGCGAGGCCGCCGAGGGTCATGGCGTAGGCGGCGAGGGCGACGGGTGAGTAGCGCTTCAGGAGTGAGAGCGAGAGGACGGTGTAGGAGCCCCAGAAGATGGCCGCGACGAGTATGAGGGCGTCACCGGCGAGGCTCGTGCCGGCGAACTCGAGTCCGCCGTACACGATGAACCCGACACCGAGGAGGGAGAGTCCGATGCCCAGGATGCCGGCGGGCTTCGGCCGCTCCAGCCCGAGCGCGAATCCGAGGAGCATCCCCCACACGGGGGCCGTCGAGTATACGAGGGCCGTGTTTGCCGCCGTGGTCAGGCTCACCCCGATGGTGAAGACCGTCTGGGTGAGTGTGACACCGACCACCCCGAGGCCGAGCACGGCCAGGAAGTCCCCGCGGCGCAGGCGACTCCCCGGTTCGAGGAAGGGCACGAAGAGGAGCAAGAGGAGTCCGGCCAGGGTGAAGCGCGTTGCGGCGAAGAGGATCGGCGGGACGCTCTCGACGACGATCTTTACCGCTGTGAAGTTCGTCCCGAAGAAGAAGACCGTCAACAGCAGCGCGGCCTCGACTCCTATCGAGGCCCGCCGCTTTGGTTCCTCCTCAGTGGTCAAAAGGACTGGTGGATCAACGGATGAAGTTCGTCTCCGCGCTGAGGGACTTTACGTAGGCGGAGATCACACGGGCACAGTTCTCGACGTCTTCTACGTCGACGACCTCGTTGGGAGAATGCATGTAGCGGTTGGGACACGAGACGAGCCCCGTCGCGATCCCGGCCCTCGCGAACTGTATGGCGTCCGCGTCGGTCCCCGTCGAGCGCGAGTCGGCCTCCAGCGAGTAGGGTATGTTCTCGCCCTCCGCCGCCGCGATGAGGCCTTCGGAGACGATGGGCGAGATGTTCGACGCCCGCTTTATAACGGGGCCGCCGCCCAGGGAGTGGTCCCCGTGTTCGTTCTTGGAGACGCCGGGGGTGTCCGTGGCGTGGGTCACGTCGACGGCGATGGCCGCGTCGGGGTCGAGCCCGAAGGCAGCGCCGCGGGCGCCGTAGAGGCCTATCTCCTCCTGAACGCAGGCCACGGCCACGACCTCGGCGCCGGGATCTTCCTCCTCGGAGAGCAACCTCAAGGCTTCGAGCACGACGAACGCCCCCATGCGGTTGTCCACGGAGCGGGAGGCCAGACGCCCGTTCGGAAGCTCTATGAGGTCCTGGTCGATTACGCCGACGTCCCCGACGCGGACCATGCCTTTGGCCTCTTCACCGTCTTTGGCGCCTATGTCGATCCAGAGGCTCTTTATCTCGGAGACCTTCTTGCGCTCATCGGGCTCCATAACGTGGATGGCCTTCTTGCCGATCACGCCGACCAACTCGCCGTCCTTCGTGAGCAACCGGATGCGCTGTCCCACTAGCACCTGCGAATCCCAGCCGCCGACGCCGGTAAAGCGGAGCAAGCCGTTCTCTTCTACGTGGGTGATCATCACCCCGATCTCGTCTATGTGGCCGGCTAGCATTACCTTCGGCGAGCCGCCCACCCCGATGGTGGCGAAGGAGTTGCCCATCCTGTCGCCTTTGACCTCGGCGAACTTCCCGGCCTCCTCCCTCCAGACCTCCGCGGCGGCCTCTTCGTAACCGCTGGGCCCCGGCGTCGAAAGCAGCCTCTTCAAGAAATCGTACGACGCGTCTCTCACAATGGGTCCTTTCTATGGTAGAAGCGGATCTCTAAAAAAGCGCCTTCCGGCGCTCCTAACAGGTTACCCGAAGTTCGAGTATGTCGCTGCCGAGCGGCCGCCGGTCCGTACCGATGATCCTGTAGGGAATCTCGATCCCGAATGCCTCCGAGAAAGGGTTGGGATCGAGGCGCAACGTCCGTCCATCCTCCCATACCGGCCCGAAGCGCGTCCCTTCAAACTCGAACCCTCCGGGATAGGACGGCGGACTGTCTTCGCCGCCGGGCTCGTTGAGGCACAAGTACAGCGAGAGGCCGTCACAGAGCCGCAGCAAGCGGAAGTTTCGCTCGAGATTCTCCAGCTCATACTCGGCCATCTTAGCCTCCAGCCTGCCCTGCCGCCCCACCTCGCCCTCGCGGAACTCGACCTCCTCGGGCCGCACGGAGTCGAGCAGGAAACCGGCGTAGTGCATGCTGCAAAGGCATCCCGCGTAAGGATCATATTCCTCTACCAGATCAATCCCCCGTCTCTGGGCCGGCAGTTTCAGCCCCAGGGGATAATCCACAAAGGAATAAGGCCTTTCCTTCTCCTCGTCCCACAGCACCTCCCTGTCAGCTTCGCGCCAGGCCAGGTCGTGGTTGGCGACGGCGTAGACAGTGGACTCGAAGGGGTTCGGACCCTCCCTCCACCGACGCGCGAACTCGCCCGCTACCAGGGCGTGCTCGTGCTGCCCGAAGAGCACAAAAGAGTCTGGCCGTTCGCGAACGATCACTGGCCAAGCTTAGCAGCTTGGCAGCACGCTGCCTTTGGCAGCTAGTCAGCACGCTCCAGCCTCCGGCTTCCGCTTGTCAGCCCGCCGCCTCCCTTCGGTCGGCGGCTTGTCAGCATTTCAGCTAGTCGTCCCATAACCTTGCCGCGAGCGTAGGGCCTGACCGCCGCTGGAAGCGGTTCGTCGGGCGCGGCAGGGCGAGGCCGGAAAGGAAGATGCTGAAATGCTGACAAGCGAGGGCCGTAAGGCCCGAAGCGTGCTGAAGTGCTGAAATGCTTTACAACACCGGCCGTCTGTCTACGGCGAGTGGAGAGCCGAGTTCGGCGTCTTCCAGAAATGCGTCCTGCGTCTCGTCGTGGAGATCCGAGGGAACCGTGACCAGCGCCAGGGCGAAGCCGTTATGGAAGGCCGATTCCCACTCTTCGGCGAATCTCTCGGGGAGGCCCATGGCGAGGAGCTGCTTCTGAAGGTGCGGTCTGCGGTGGTAGAGGAAGAGACCGATGATCGTTGCCAGGGTCATGACGGCCTGTACGGCGATCCCGGTCGGCGGATGGACGGCGCCCATGAGGACGCTCACGGCCGTCACCCCGAGGTATGTGCTCGCCAACTCGAACCACTGCGTCCGTGTGAGTCCCGACTCGACCCGGCGGGTCCTGGCCCCGGGGAGCGTTACGCCAACGAGTCGCTCGTCCTTGCGCCGCGAGAGCACGAGAAGCGTGTCGGCTGGGACACCAAGGTCTTCCAGGCGTTCGTCCAGGGCTTTGAGCGCCCGCAGGTCCTGCGCGACGGCCCCGACGGTGTAATAACGTGGGATGCTCATGCTCGGGCGATTTTACCAGTGGAATGCGCCCTGTCCGACTTCAGAGGAGTTCGGGGAACGTAAGGAGGCGATCTTCTCAGCCGGAAGGCCGGACGATCCTCGCCTCCAGCGTGCCGAGTTCCTCGTCCGTAATCCACTCGAAGGTGTTCCCCACCTCGTCCTTTGCCAGGCTCACGAGCCTCCCCTGCGCGTCCACGTATTCCGTCTCCACAGGCAGGTCGGCGACGTCGCCGACCTCCTCCTCGTCGATCACCTGTCCCTCTTCGTTGTAGGTGGTCTCGAGGATGAGTCCTGACCCGTCGACGCTGCGCCGGGCCAAACCTGCCCCGCCGGCCCCGTAAGTAGCCCGGCCGTCGCGTCCACTGAGAAGCCTCCCGACCAGTTCGCTCCCCCTCCCCCGCTCCCGCGCATCTTCGATGGCGATCCTGAGTGCCACCTCGGCAATCTCGGAGTTGGAAGTGTGAACGTCCTCCTGACGCAGCAGGTCATGCCTAAGCCTGTCCAGCTCACTGCCGACCTGCTTGGAGAGGTTAAACGTGGTACCCACCAGCCAGGGCTGATCCTCCCAGGAGATTACGCCCTCGTCGCCCGCGGCCCTTCCGGGCTCGACAGACTCAAGAGAATCCCGTTCGCCTTCGGGCGGCCCGGCGATCTCTCTCAGTATGGTTCCCATGAGGTCTTCCGGCACTTTCCTTGGCTTGCCCATGTCCCCTTTCACGCCCCTTTCACGCCCCTTTCGCGAGCCGCTCGGCCAGACGGGCGTAGTCTGCGGCCCCGTTGCTCCTCTTGGAGTACTCGAAGATGTGCTGGCCGAACCCCGGCGCTTCCGAGAGCTTCGAGTTGTAGCGCACGCAAGGCCACAGGGCGTCGGGAAAATGACGCTCGAGTTGCTCGAGTATCTCGGCGCTCTTCCTGACCCGACCGTCGTAGAAGGTGGGGATTATGCCCCCTATGAGCAGACCCTCCCGGTAGCGTTGCACATCCTTCACGCGGCCGAGGAAGTCGCCTATGCCTTGCAACGCCAGGGCCTCCATGGAGACCGGGATCAGTAGTTCGTCGACGTAGAAAAGGCAGTTGACGTTGAGGACGTCCCACGAGGGCGCCGTGTCGAGGAGCACGAAGTCGTATCCCCTCAAGTCCTCGAGGGCCTCGCTCAAGACCAACTCTGAGCGCATATCCATCCGGGAGATCAGGCGCTTCGCGCCGGAGAGCGCTCCTCCGCCGGCGATCACGAACAGGTTCTCGCGGGCCTCTATCTGCACATCTTTCAGGCCGGCGTCGCCCTGCAGGAGTTCCGCCAACCCCTCCCCAGCCTGCACGCCCAGGCTCTTCGCAACCTGCCCTTGAGAGTCGAGGTCGACGAGGAGGGTCCTGTAGCCGCCCAGGGCGAGTCCGGCGCCTATGTTCACGCAGCACGTGGTCTTGGCGACCCCGCCCTTCGCGTTGATAAACGCTATCTTCCTCAACCCATCCCCGCAGGTACGCCCATCCCGGATAGGTAATCATACAATCAAGCCATAAAGCAAGTAAGAGCTTCCGCCAACAGGTGACTCATCACGGCCTGCGTCGGGATCGACTCTCCCAACGGAAGCGACTCCAGACGTCCTTCCCTCCCTTACCCAACGCGCCCGACGTCCCTCGACGCAAGCGGCCCGAGCGGCACGACCACCGCCACGAGCCCCAGCTTCGCCTTCTCCTCAAACGAGACGGGCTCGAAGTTCGAGTGCTCTGTGGACGGTGCACCGTTCGCCGAGTGTCCCATTCACCTCCCTTGGTCGTCTCGACCTTGAAGGTTCGTTTCCTTTGCAGGGTTGCTCGTATCAAACTTACGCCAGCCTATGGCAGGGACACTACTGCCGCTACCATACTGAATCGACCGAGCACCGTCCTTGTTGAGTTCCGTTGGGGGTACATTGGCCGATCCATCTTATCAAGATATTAATAAGATCTACGCCTTAACGCGCGAGCGTATATAATTCGTAATAATGTCTAAAAGGACGCCGTCGGTGGATAGCAAATCGAGAATACTCATGCATTCGCATGACTCCTACGGGCTAGGGGCACCAGCGGCGCACGCTGGCAAGAGCCTTAGTCGAGCACGGCCCTGGCTTGGGTGTTTTGATCTTCACCGGTTCCACGGTTTCCGGCGCCTTCCTGATGCCTCAGGGAATAGACATAGTGAAGGTGCCGTCGGCGATGAAAGTCTCCAACGGCGTCTATGATCCTGGACGAGCCGATGGCTGGCCTCGACGTCCAGAGCGAGGCGAAGGTTCAAGAAGCATTGGATCGCCTCATGGCCGGGAAGACGTCCTTGGTCATTACCCACGATCTGCACGCCGTGGCTGGGGCGGACCTCATCCTGGTTCTGGAGGATGGCCGGATAGTCGAACACGGAAGCCATGACAACTTGATGGCCCACAGCCGGCACTACCGTCAGCTCCACGAGCTCAAGCCTGGCTCCCACGAGGCCGGGGAGCTTCTTACATGAGCGCTAAGCTTCTCTTGGCGGACCCTAGTTTTCCGCAACTCCAGGAAGCTGGCGATCCCGAGATTATGCGGGGGATCTTCCAAAAGCATCTGCGGCCTCTCAATAATAAGGCCTATCACGTCCGGGACTGCCGTCTCTCCCGGGTTCGCTACCGCAGAGGTGCTCGCTGTGTACTGCAATACACCCTACGCCTCGCGGAGGCCGACACAGGATCCGAGCGGATCCTGTGGGTCACTGGTGTGATGTACGCTGATGATAAGACCCGGCGGAAATGGGAAAAGCTGCGGGTCTCGTATCCTATGGAGATTTCCGAGATCATTTCGACTTTTGAACCGTTCTCCTTCATCGCTGACCTCGACATGCTGGTGCAAGTGTTCCCTTACGACCGCCGGCTTCCAACCCTCCCTCTCTTGATCGCAGAACCATTACCTGAGCTCGAGTCACTGTTTCTCGACCAGTTCGGACCGGGCAATTGGCGCACCGAAGTGTGGAATGTCGAACCGGTAAGATATCGGGCCGGATTGGGGGCTGCCTTGCGATTGACAGTGCAAGGGCAGGATGACGCGACAGGCAGAAGAATGGAAAGGCGCTTCTACGCGAAAGTTTATCGCGACGAAGGTCAGGGGCAACAAACTCATAAAGTGCTCCGAGCGTTGCAGAAGCAGGCCCGCACCAATGGAGAAGGTTTCACCGTAGCAAGGCCGCTAGCCTATCTGAGTGGCCTCCGGACCCTGCTCCAGGAGGAAGCTCCCGGGACGCCACTGGACGAGATCCTTCTGGGGGAGAGCGACCCCACCGAAGCAGTGCGTAGAGTCGCTAAGGCCCTGGCAGCTTTCAATCAGAGCGATGCGCCCGCGACGACGCGGCCACACCTCCTTGCGGACCAGGTCGCCGTTCTGGAGAGAGCCCGCAGACTCCTGGGGTGGGCCTGCCCCCATCTGAGGGTGGATGTGGAGTCTATCATCGAGGGCGTCTTGGCAGGTCTGCAGGAGGTTCCACTGGGGCCGACCCATCGGGATCTGAAGCCTGATCACATTTTCCTGGATGAGGAGCGCACGATCTTCATAGATCTCGATTCGTTGGCCAAGGCCGACCCCGTTCTAGACCCTGCCTACCTTCTGGCGCGACTCGCTGCGATGCCTGCTCTATATCCTATAGCTCGACAGCGGGCGCGGGTGGCGGCGTGGGAGTTCGCGGAGGAGTATTTCTCTCATGTGCCTAGAACGTGGCAGGAGAGGCTTCCCCTCCACTACGCTGGCGCGCTCCTCGAGGTGGCTCACGGTTTCTTTCGTCGCCAGGCACCGGACTGGCCAGTCAGGATCGCAGGCCTGCTGGAGGAGGCGCGGGATTCGCTAGCGGGTAACGTATGGTAAAGGAGATAAGGGTTGAGTAGAGCTTTCATAGATAAGTCAATATCCTTGCCGAAGCTCCGGCACATCGGATGGGTGACATGACGTTCCCTGTTACTCCCCAAGACGATGGGCTGCCAGGTCTAACCGCACTGTTGTACACCGATTTGGTCGAGAGGCGCCTCGAGCCATACATCCGTCAGGCTGGTAACGGGATTCTCGACCGCCGGGTGGCTTGGATACGCTATCGACCTAACGGCCATTGCATTGTCAGCTATGTAATCACGCACCAGAACCGGCTCAGCACCACGACTCAAGAACTTTTCTGGTATGCAGTGTGCTTTACGCCGGAGACTTTTACCGACGCCCACAGAATGGTAGTTGCCAAGCCCTGGGTGAAACCGACGTTCGGTCCACCCTTCTTCGCTCTCACCGATTACAAGACGCTATTGTTTCCTTACCCGAACGATCGCAAGCTGGATGGCTTGAGGATCTTGGACTGCGAAGATACGTTACGGGAATTCCTTTGTAACCATTTATCTGAAGAACGGTGGCCTTCGGCAGACGAGAAATTGGCCACTACTGTCGTGCGGTACAAACCAGAAAATAGAGCCGTGCTGCGCTGCGAAGCCGAGTCCCAGCCACAATCTTCTGACGCAGCCGTTTACCTGCGAGTTTATCCTACCGAGCTTAGCGCTACGGCAATGTACAGCATCATGTCCGATCTCCTTGGATGGCTTGGCCCTCAAGCTAAACTCCGCATTCCTAAGCCGCTCGCATCCGATCGAGACCAGAACATTCTTCTCCTGGACTCCCTACCAGGCCGTAAGCTAGAGTCGCTCGTGCGCACTGCACGCGCACGCGAAGCTCTCGAACGGACCGCAGAAGCCTTGGCCGTACTTCACGCCTACAGAGATCCCAAGTTGCCGCGCTGGACCGTTGCCGATCATCTGGCTAAAGCGCGCCAGGTTATCCACTTACTCGTGCAGTTCTTCCCGGACCTAAGAAGGCAAATCGATGAAATCGGTCATGCCCTACGCGCGCAGGCGCCCCGAGATGAGGATTGCACGTCCGGTTTTGTTCACGGCGATTTTCACTACGGTCAGGTCCTGATCCACCCGACAACGGTCGGCATTCTCGATTTTGACCAGGCTCACTCCGGTCCCGTGGTGGCCGATCTCGGCCGCTTGTTGGCGCACCTCCGCTACCAGCGCATTAAGGGCCGCCCGGCCAAAGACGGTAGCGTCGCGGACGCTTTTTTGGAGGCTTATGCCAGAGCCACACAAAAGCCATTGGTTCCTCAGGTTATTTCCTGGTGGACTGCACTAGCGCTTCTGCGAATGAGTGTCAAGCCGATCAGGCGGCTTGATGCCGACGGGCATAACAAGGTAAAGGCGCTTATAGAGGAAATGGAAGAAGTACTTCAATGCAAATGAGTCTTTCGGCGAAAGTGGAAGAGGTCGGAAGTTGTCCCACACCTGGCCCGATGCTACGCAAACCCATTCTACAAGAGGGCCAGTCCCTCGGAAACTGATGTTGAGGTAAGGTCTCCAGGAAGGCATGTAACATACATGATGAAGCGAATACCAGGTACTTCGAGAGAAATTGCAGGGGAGCCAAGAGAAGACCTAGACCATAATCCCTACGTGTTCATCGTGGGGTGCCCGAGGTCGGGCACCACGCTGCTGCAGCGAATGATCGACGCCCACCGGCAGATAGCAATTACCCGCGAGACGCACTGGATCGCCAAGCGATTCGAGAAGCGAACGGGAGTGACACCCGAGGGCTTCGTCACCACAGAGCTGATCTCTTGGCTGCTCTCAGACGAGAAGTTCACCCGCATGGGGATCGGCCAAGATGAACTCGAAGGGCTGGTGACTACCAAGCTCGTGGATCGGCTGTTAGAAGCGCGCGGCGTCAAAAACCTGGAGACTAGTGGGGATCTGCTCGAGAGCTTGGTCGAAGCCGGGGAGCCGCTCTCCTACTCGACCTTCGTCACCGGTGTCTTCGATCTCTACGGGAAGGGGCAAGGCAAGCGCCTCGTGGGGGACAAG
This sequence comes from uncultured Rubrobacteraceae bacterium, assembly GCA_963849745.1. Lineage (GTDB taxonomy): Bacteria > Actinomycetota > Rubrobacteria > Rubrobacterales > Rubrobacteraceae > Rubrobacter_D. The sequence continues at coordinate 118,993 of CAWKIM010000006.1, forward strand.
ACTCCCGGCTACGTACGCCGCATCCCTACATTCCACGCCCTGTGGCCCGAGGCCAGGTTCGTCCATCTCATCCGCGACGGCCGCGATGTGTGTATGTCCATCCTGAATTGGGAAAAGGCCGAACGCGCACTTGGACGCTTCTCGACCTGGGGAGAGGATCAGGTTATGACGGCGGCCCTCTGGTGGGAGTGGCATGTGCGCCTGGGCCGGGAAGACGGCGGATCGCTGCCTCCCAATCTCTACCATGAGGTGCGCTACGAGGCGCTGGTCTCTGTGCCCGAAGAGACGTGCGCAGCGCTGTGCGACTTCCTGGGCCTACCCTACGACGACGCCATGCTCAAATTCCACGAGGGCCGAACGAAGATGAAGCCGGGTCGTGACGCTAAAAAGGCATGGTTGCCGATCACTTCCGGTCTGAGGGACTGGAGCGAACAGATGCCCGCCGATGACCTAGAGCGCTTCGAGGCTGCGGCCGGAGACCTCCTCGAGGAGCTCGGCTACCCTCGAGCCTGCCCACACCCGCCAGAGGAGATGCTAGCTTGGGCACTACGGATCCGTGAGTCTTTTACCCGAGAGGCCTCCGCCTTGGGGAAACGGCTACCGAAAGGCTGGTAGCGATGAACCCCTACGTGTTCATCGTGGGATGCCCGAGGTCGGGCACCACGCTCCTGAGGCGAATGGTCGACGCCCACCGGCAGATAGCAATCACTCACGAAACGCACTGGATCGCCAAGCGATTCGAGAAGCGAACGGGAGTGACACCCGAGGGCTTCGTCACCACAGAGCTGATCTCTTGGCTGCTCTCAGACGAGAAGTTCACCCGCATGGGGATCGGCCAAGATGAACTCGAAGGGCTGGTGACTACCAAGCTCGTGGATCGGCTGTTAGAAGCGCGCGGCGTCAAAAACCTGGAGACTAGTGGGGATCTGCTCGAGAGCTTGGTCGAAGCCGGGGAGCCGCTCTCCTACTCGACCTTCGTCACCGGTGTCTTCGATCTCTACGGGAAGGGGCAAGGCAAGCGCCTCGTGGGGGACAAGACTCCCGGCTACGTACGCCGCATCCCTACATTCCACGCCCTGTGGCCCGAGGCCAGGTTCGTCCATCTCATCCGCGACGGCCGCGATGTGTGTATGTCGGCCGTAAATTGGAGCCGGGCGTACAAGCTAGCCCGCCGTCTTTCTACCTGGACGGAGGACCCGATAACGACGGCGGCCCTCTGGTGGGAGTGGCATGTGCGCCTGGGCCGGGAAGACGGCGGATCGCTGCCTCCCAATCTCTACCATGAGGTGCGCTACGAGGCGCTGGTCTCTGTGCCCGAAGAGACGTGCGCAGCGCTGTGCGACTTCCTGGGCCTACCCTACGACGACGCCATGCTCAAATTCCACGAGGGCCGAACGAAGATGAAGCCCCACCTCGACGCGAAGAAGGGGTGGTGGCCCCTCACTCCTGGACTGCGGAAGTGGAGCGAACAGATGCCCGCCGATGACCTAGAGCGCTTCGAGGCTGCGGCCGGAGACCTCCTCGAGGAGCTCGGCTACCCTCGAGCCTGCCCACACCCGCCAGAGGAGATGCTAGCTTGGGCACTACGGATCCGTGAGTCTTTTACCCGAGAGGCCTCCGCCTTGGGGAAACGGCTACCGAAAGGCTGGTAGCGATGAACCCCTACGTGTTCATCGTGGGATGCCCGAGGTCGGGCACCACGCTCCTGAGGCGAATGGTCGACGCCCACCGGCAGATAGCAATCACTCACGAAACGCACTGGATCGCCAAGCGATTCGAGAAGCGAACGGGAGTGACACCCGAGGGCTTCGTCACCGCAGAGCTGATTCCGAAACTGCTCGAATATCACTGATTTCCTAGACACCACCAACGCCCGGGAGCCGAAGCCCGACGGCTCCTTCGCGCGACTGCACCCGCGAGGGGTCGAGGAACTACTCGACAGCCAGGCGCTCCCGCTCGAAGAGGGGTTTTAGCCCTGGCTAACGACTCCCCGATCCTGTATATTCATTGCGCATATGGCAAGGGGTGTTTCCAAGATCCGTCGATCCCTGCGCGCGGGGCGTTTCGGCAGGCGGTCGGAGGAGTTCGTCGCGAAGGATCACGTGGAGGTCGAGTGGCGGCTCGAAGCTACTGACCTTGACTTCGCCGAGAGCTGGCTTAAGAAACGTTCCCCTACCTCCAACCTCGCTGCGATACCTGACACGATGAAAGCTCTGCTTGACGCCTACTACGGGACGGAGAACTGGCGCTCCTACCGCGCAGGCAACTCCCAGCGCGCCCGCGGGGAAGGCGAGAGTGCTGGGGCGACGATGAAGGTCCTCACGTCCGCCGAGAGCGCCCTCCGACAACGGCGTGAGATCTTCGAGCCGCTCAAGAGTAACGCCAAGTCCCCGAAAGTAACCCGGCGTCCGGTGGTCGAAAGCGTGCGCAGGCTCGCCAAGTTCGACCTGGGGCTCTCTGCCGCCGGCCTGAATCCGTCGGGGGCTTCGAACGTTGACCTCAAACAAAGGTCTGAGCCTTCTAACGAGAAGCCTGGAGGGTAGCGTGGATCTCTACCTCGTCCGCCACGCCGTCGCCTTCCGGAAAGATCCTGAGCGCTGGCCCCACGACAGCGAGCGCCCGCTCACGCCCGAGGGCGAAGAGGAGTTCCGGCTCGCAGCGCGCGGGTTGGCCCGGATGGTGCCCCGGGCGGACGTTATCCTCAGCAGCCCGGCTCGGCGGGCGTGGCGGACGGCGGAGATACTCTCCGAGCTGGATTCCTGGCCCGCGCCTGAGCCATTGCCGGTGCTCGCGGCCAGCTCTCGGCGAGCCTCACCGGAGAAGGCCACTCTCGCGCTAGAGGACTACGCAGACGCGAAATACGTCGCCGTGGTCGGGCACAAACCCCGCCTGCAAGAGCTCGCCGCGTACCTGCTCACCGGGGAAGGCGATCGATTGGAGATCAAGATCAGAAAAGGCGGCGTGACCTGCATCCGCTTCGACGGCGCCCCTGCGCCAGGCATCGGCAAGCTGCGCTGGATGCTTACGCCAAAAGCCCTGCTCTTTGTAGCTGGTCAGCACTTCAGTTAGTCAGCATTTCAGCTTTCACCGCTAGATGATTAGCGGCTAGCTATTCTGGCGAAGGCTATCTATGTGGAGGCTTTTGGCGAACTGGGTTGGCGGGTGTCGCTCGGGGCAGCGCCCACGAATCGAAATCCAGCTTCTCCCGCCCTTCGTAGAATCTCAGCATCGCGTCGTCGTAGGGCAGGTCCAAAACGAAGACGACGGCGCTAGCGGGCTGCGCACCGACGATGCGCTGCAGTAGCGTAGTTCCGGATCTCGGGCAGCCTATGATGAAGTCATACGGATTTACTGCCATCAGCGCTCCGGCGGGTGTTCTTCTCGCTCTTGGACGTCCCGGCTGAACGTTTTCCGAATCCTCGTTGCGTGCACTAGCGCCAGTGGCGTCGGGCGGGAGAAGGACCTCTCGTAGCCCAACTCTTCGAGCAGATTGCCTGCTGCGGCCTCGAAGCGCTCGACGTCTTCCACGGGCATCTGTGTGCGCCAGTTCCTCATCCCGGACGTAATGGGCAGCCACGCCTTCTTAGGAGTTTTCCTGGGGTTGGGTAGGTCCGTCCTCGTCTTGCCCTCAGCGAAACGGATCATGGCGTCGTCGTAGGGGACGCCGAGGAACTCACAAAGCCTCTTGCATTCTCGAGCCGGGTCGTCGACGAGGTCTTCGTAGAGCGTCTCGTGGTAGAGACCTGGGCCGAGCGCCACGCCGTCCTCACGAGCCTTCCGTACCTTTCGCTCCCACCAGAGAGCCGTGGTCGAGACGGGGTCCTCCTCCCAGGACGCGTAGCGCCCGGCGGTGCGACCGGCTTTGTTCCAGTTCAGAACGGACAGGCAGACGTCCCGGCCGTCGCGCATGAGGTGGACGAACTTCGCGTCGGGCCACAGGGCGTGGAATGTAGGGATGCGACGCACGTAACCGGAGGTCTTGTTCCCCACCAGCGGTTTGTTCTTAATGTTTCCGTACAGGTCGAAGACCCTGTTGAGGAAGGTTGGGTATGGGACCGCCTCCCCGGAGTCGAGCAAGCCTTCGAACTCTTCCCGGGGGATCTCGAACTTGGCGAACCTCTTGTGCGCGGTCAGTTCGGAGACCAGCTCTGGGGTAACCAGACGGTTCTGGTTCTTGAAGTAGTTGACGTAGTGGCTGATCCAGTGCATCTCGTTGGTGATGCCTATTTGGGGGTGTGCGTCCACGATCCTGCGCAGCAGCGTGGTGCCTGACCTCGCGCACCCTACGATGAAGAGGTAAGGATCACAGCCGTGATCGTCCGTCGTTTCTTTCGCGATCCTTCTGGACGTTTTTGCTCTTTGTCTCATCGTGCGTACCCCCTCTGTAGAGATTCGAGAGTTCTTTACCAAACCCTACCCGCCAGGGAAGCTCTGGCTTCCTCCAGCAGAGTTGCGATCCTCTCCGGCCAGTCCGGTGCCTGGCGTCCGAATAAGCCGAAGGAAATTTTCAGGAGCGCGCCAGCGTAGTGGAGGGGAAGCCTCTCCTGCCACGTTCTAGGCACATGAGAGAAATACTCCTCCGCGAACTCCCACGCCGCCACCCGCGCCCGCTGTCGAGCTATAGGATATAGAGCAGGCATCGCAGCGAGTCGCGCCAGAAGGTAGGCAGGGTCTAGAACGGGGTCGGCCTTGGCCAACGAATCGAGATCTATGAAGATCGTGCGCTCCTCATCCAGGAAAATGTGATCAGGCTTCAGATCCCGATGGGTCGGCCCCAGTGGAACCTCCTGCAGACCTGCCAAGACGCCCTCGATGATAGACTCCACATCCACCCTCAGATGGGGGCAGGCCCACCCCAGGAGTCTGCGGGCTCTCTCCAGAACGGCGACCTGGTCCGCAAGGAGGTGTGGCCGCGTCGTCGCGGGCGCATCGCTCTGATTGAAAGCTGCCAGGGCCTTAGCGACTCTACGCACTGCTTCGGTGGGGTCGCTCTCCCCCAGAAGGATCTCGTCCAGTGGCGTCCCGGGAGCTTCCTCGAGGATGAGAGCTCGAAGGTCGCTTAGATACGCGACCGGCCTCACCACGGTGAAGCCTTCTCTGGCGCCGTCCTGGCTCCACAGCGCGCGCAGCGCTTGGTAAGTTTGCTCTCCCTTTTCGTGGCGGTAGACCTTGGCGTAGAAGCGCTTCTCTCTTCTTCCCCCTGTCGCAGCGTTTCTGGCTTTCGCCGTGTAGCGCAGGACAGCCCCCCCCTGTTCCCGGTACCGGACCGGCTCGATGTTCCACGCCTCGGCGCGCCAGTCGCCCGCTCCAAAGCGGGCGAGAAGCAGAGGCTCGAGCTCGGGGGGTGGGCCCGCCACCAGAAGGGGAAGTGTCGGTAGCCGACGGTCGTAGGGGAATACCTGCACCAGCATGTCGAGCTCGGGAACAAACGAGACAGGTTCGAAGGTCAGCCAGGCGTCGGGGATCTCTTGCCGCGGATCGGTAGCCTGAAGTTTTCGCCAGGCCCGCTCAGCCTTATCCTTCTGTGCGTATAAGAGCCCGGTTACTCGCACCTCCCGCTCGCGCCCCGTATCCGGCTCTACGAGACGCAAAGTGTAGAGCAAAAAGCGACGAGAATCCTGACGATAGCGGAGTCGAATGAAGCGACAATCCTCGATGTCGTAGACCTTGCCGCCGACAGGATGAAGGTGGGTCCGGAAGGTCTGCTTCATATAGCCGGGATCGGTGGCGATCTTGAGCTGGGGAAAGGCGGGATCGGCCAGAAACGAGCCAACGCTCATGAGAGATGCCCCCCATCGTAGCGGCCTAGCTTGAGCTCGTGGAGCTGACGGTAGTGCCGGCTGTGGGCCATCAAGTTGTCATGGCTTCCGTGTTCGACTATCCGGCCATCCTCCAGAACCAGGATGAGGTCCGCCCCAGCCACGGCGTGCAGATCGTGGGTAATGACCAAGGACGTCTTCCCGGCCATGAGGCGATCCAATGCTTCTTGAACCTTCGCCTCGCTCTGGACGTCGAGGCCAGCCATCGGCTCGTCCAGGATCAGGATGGGGGCGTTGCGGATGATGGCCCGTGCTATAGCGATCCGCTGTCGCTGGCCGCCAGAGAGAGTGTCGCCCCGCTCGCCGATGACGGTCTCGTACCCATCTTCGAGGTCCATGATGAAGTCGTGGGCGTTGGCTGCTTTGGCGGCCTGGATAATCTCTTCCGTGGTAGCGTCCAGCTTGCCGTAGGCGATGTTCTCCCTGATGGTGGTTCCGAAGAGGACCGAGTCCTGGAGGACGATCCCGATCTGCTGGCGCAGGGACTTGAGCTTGTAGTCCTTTACGTTTCTCCCATCGATCCTGATGACGCCGCTTCGGGGTTCGTGGAGGCGGAGGATAAGGCTGACTAGGGTCGACTTGCCGGCTCCAGAAGCGCCGACAAGCGCCACTCGTTGGCCGGGAAGGACGTCGAAGGAAACGCCTTCGAGGACGTCGTTGTCGTCCCCGTAATCGAATGAGACGTCCTCGAAGGAGATCTCGCCCCTCAAGGGAGGCGCCACGACGGCGTCTGGGGCATCCTTTATGTCGGGCTCTATCTCCAAGACCTCGCCGATGCGCTCAGCGCTGACCGCGGCCTTCGAGTAGCGCGTCGAGAACTTCGCCATGCTACGGAGCGGCTTGTACATGCTCTGCATATAGGCGGTGAAAACCAGGAGATCTCCGGGCGAGATTGTGCCCGCAAGCACCTGCAGCGCGCCAACCAGCACGACGGCCGCGATGCCGAAGGCACTTACGATTGTAACGCTCCGGGTTGCGACGGCTTCTATGCGGGCGTTGCGGATGCTCTCTCTCAAGTATGCACCGCTCTCAACCTCGAAGCGCTCCTCCTCGTGCTCTTCGCGGCTGAACGCCTGCACCAAGGGTACTGTGGAGAGGACCTCGGTGACCCTGTTGGCGATCTCCTCTTGCTTCTTCCGCTGCTTTTTGGATGAGGACTTGGCGGCCCGGTAGCGGTAGAGAATAACGCCAGCCAGGAGCGGTATCGTGCTCATGACTACCAGCGCCAGCTGCCAGTTCAAGAATAACATGATGCCGAACATCCCAACGAAAGTAAGCGACTGGGAGACGATGTTGAGGGCCAGCTCCGTGAAGACGTCTCGCAAGGTGTTGGTATCGCTGACGACCTTGGTCAGGTGTTCACCGGACTTCGAGCGGTTGTGGAAGGTAAGGGAGAGCCGCTGGAGGTGGGCAAAGAGCTGCCTCCGCAGGGTGTAAACCAGCTCGCTGCCAATACGCGAGGTGATATAGACCTGCAGGTAGGCGAATATCCCGGTAAAGACGGCGATCAGAACGATGGCGATCGCGATCGCCAACAACGGCAACATCTTCCCACCTTGAAACAGTCCCTGGAAGGGAGAGAGGTACCATGGGAGTGCTTTTTCCGCCAATACGTGGTCGAAGACGATCGCCAGCGGCCAGGGTCGCAACAACTCCATCAGCGTCACACCCAGCATACATACAGCGGCGAAGAACAGGCTCCCCTTCGCTCCACGGAGGTAGTCCAGTACCACCTGCCTAAACCGCGAGTATTTGGCCGCTTCCTGTGGTGCCGCCGCTGGCGTTCGGGCAGCTTCTGAGAGCTCCTGCTGCGCCCCGGTACTCGGGCGGTACTCTGCCCTCTCCGGCTTCTTCTGCGGTCCCTTTTGCACATCTCCTCTCAGGTCGGATTCCAAGAATTGTAATACGTTCGAGCCATAGGACGACTTTTCCGTCCCTAGCAACGCGTGCCGAGATACTCCTCGCACAGCTCCAGCAGGCTGCCTGTGAACGAGCGGCGCTCGGGGAAGAGCGTACTCAGGTGGACGTGCCGCGCCAGGGTGAGTAGCATGTAGGCCCGCACCGCGGGGCGGGTCTCTTCACCAGCGAGCTCCACAAAACGCTCCTCCATAGCCACCTCCAGGTCTGCGAGCGCTTCGGGATCCCCGAGGGAGCGCAGACTTTGTTCCCGTATGTGGCCCAGAAAGTTACCGATGTCGAGCGCCGGGTCGCCTTCGCAGTACAAGTCAAAGTCTATAAGACATAGACGCGGTCCGGCCACGATCACCTGGTCTGCGTAGAAGTCTCGGTGGATGCCACATGGTTCTGGCTTCAAAGTTCCTGCTCCGAGGCGGTCGCAGGCGTCCAGCAGCCGCTCGATGCGCACCGCCAACCGCGGCTCCGAGCGCGCCACGGACGGCAGACGTTCGTGCAGGATGCGCACCTCGTCGGCCATGGTGTGGCGACGCTTGGCCAACACGCCGGCCCGGTGGAGTTTGTGCGCCGCCTCGGCGATCCGGCGTACGAGGTCCTCGCCGCCCGGCGCAGCCAGAAGGTCGGTCGCGCCCTGGCCCCGCACTTTGCGCTGCAACCACATCCGGAACTCTGGCACGACCCCTATCGGCTCAGGTACCGAGATCCCATCCCGGCTATCGTCGCCGAAGCCGGCGTTCCGGAGCGCATCCAGGAGCCGGTAGCCGGATTTTCCCGAGCGCAGCCTGCGAACCTTGCCGAGCAGCGTAACCGCCTCCGGCGGAGCGTCCGGATCTTCTATCTCGACTTCGTACTCGATCACGCAGCGCCGTCCCGGCTTGTACCGCGTCACGCGGATCGCCATCAGGTGGAGTGTGCCGTGCTCGCCGGTCAGAAGCCGGAGGCAGTGCCCGAGCTGTCGCTGCGCCTCGATCGGGTCGAGCGCCGCCGCGAGGGAGGGCATCTCCGGATCGCCGGCGACGCCGAACGGGTCCTTCACGGGGATGGTCTCCGTCTGTCTCACCCGTCCGTCCTCCGCGCCGCCATAAGATCCTGCGCCAGATCTATCACGCGCGCCGCGTTGTGGTCCCACGTGTAGCGGCTGAGGATCTCCTTCGCCGCCGCCCGGCCCAAGCGCCGCCGCAGGTCAGGGTCCTCCAGCAGCCGGTCGCAGGAGGCGACCAGCGCGTCTAGCTCGCCCGGCGGGTAGAGCAGCCCCGTCTCTCCGTCATGTACCACCTCCGCGATCTGTCCCAGGCTCGCCGCCACCACCGGCGCACCGCAGGCCATGTACTCGAAGAGCTTGAGGGGGGAGAAGTAGAAGTCGTGGGCGGGACGAGGATAGGGGGCCAGGGCCACGTCGAACCGGTGGATCAGGGCCGCCACCTCCTCGTGCAAGAGCGACCCCGTGAACACCGCGCCGTGCGCGAGCCCTCGTTCTTGTAGGTCGCGCTCAAGCTCACCACGCAGCTGTCCGTCGCCGACGATCAGCAGCCGCAGGTCGGGGTATCGCCCGACCAACCGGCTCAGCAACTCCGGCAATACCTCCACCCCGTGCCAGGGCCTCAAGCCCCCTACGAAGCCAAGGACGGGGCCGTCACCCAGCTCCCAGCGCGTTGTGACCTCCGGGTCGTACGCGTCCGGCCCGAACAGGTTGACGTTCACCCCGTTGGGGACGACGTGCACCCGATTCGGGTTCGCCCCCAGCGACACCGCGTAGTCACGCAGCGAAGCCGAGACGGTGAGCACCGCGTCGGCGCGCGTGAGCGTCCAACGTTCCGCCTTCGCAGCCAGCTCCCCGAGCCCGGTGCCCCGGTAGGTCGTCTGCTCCAGGGCCAGCGGCGAGTTCAGCTCGACGACCAGCGGTCGCTCCAGCTCGCGGGCCAGGGAGACGCCAGCGGTCGCGTACAGGGAGGCGCGCTCGTAGACGAAGTCCGGGCGGTGGTTTTCGAACCGACGCTCGAGTCGCAACCTCAGGTCCTGGTTGTACAGGATACGGCGCAACTCCCCCGGCAGGGAATCTTCGATCCCCAGCGTCTCGTTGAACGCCTTTAGCCCGTAGAACGCGGAGACGACATCGGGGGCGGGCGGCGCGTGCAGTAGTTGCGCCTCCAACTCCGCCGGCTCCTCCCACGGCGACTTGTTGAGAAGCGGGGCGGCCAAGACGACCGAGTGCCCCGCCCGCCCGAACGCGGCGACCAGCTCGCGCACGTGCACCGAAGCTCCCTTCCGGCCCAGGACCGGGATGCCGAGGTCGGGGCATAAGTACAGGATCCTCAGGGTCAGGAGGCCCTCCGGGCGGCGACAGCGTGGGCGGCCTCGAACGTCTCGCGCAGGACGGCGGCGTTACGGTGCACGTCGAACTTCGCCTCGACGAGCCGCCGCGCGCGGCCCGCGAGCCTGACGCGCAACTCGGGGTCGGCGAGCAGCCTTTCGATGGCGTCGGCGAGGGCGGCGGGATCACGCTGTGGCACCATCAGGCCCGTCTCCCCGTCGCGCAGCACCTCTGGGATGCCGGTAACGTCCGTCGAGACGCAGGGCGTGCCCAGGGCCATCGCCTCAAGGAGAACTGTCGGCAAGCCGTCGCGGTTGCCGTCCTCTCCGACGACACAGGGGGCGGCGAAGACCGCCGCCCTCCGGACGGCTTCGATCAGGTCGCCCTGCGAACGGGGGCCAGGTAGCTCTACCCTGTTCCCGAGACCTAGGTGCTCGATGGCGGCGCGTAGCTCCGGCTCCTGTTCGCCGAGGCCGATCGTCCGGCACCGGACCTCCACTCCGCGGTCGCGGAGCAAGGAGCACGCCTCGATCAGGTCAGCGAACCCCTTCTTCTCGACGAGCCGCCCGACAGCCACGATCTCCGGCACCCGCTTTCGCGGTTCCTCGTAGGGGAACCTGTCCAGCTCCAGACCGTTGTAGATCCTCCGCATACCTTCCGCCGCTGGACCGTAGTTGTCGTGGAGATACTCCAGGTTGTAGTCGCTGATCGTGACGGTGGCGGCGGCGTCCTGGAGCTTCCGCCGCAGGTCTTCCGGACGCACGCTCTCGTGGAAGATGTCTTTGGCATGTGCAGTCATCGTGTACGGTATTCTCGCGAAGCGCGCCGCGAGCCGGGCGACGGTAGTCGAGGCCGTAGCGAAGTGCGCGTGCAGGTGGTCAATACCGCGTAGTCGCGTCTCACGGGCCAGCATGACAGCCTGGTAAGCGTAACGCACGTCCTCGCCGCGGGCCTCCTCCAGCGAGTCCCACAGATAAGGGAGGATCTCACCGGCATCGTCGAGCGTGGACCAGAAGTCCGCGGCCTTCAGGCCCTTCGCCTGGAGGTAAGTGACGGGGGCCCTGACGCGCGAGATGGAGTCTTGGAAGTGGCCGTCTTCCGGGGGGAGGAGGGAAAAGATCTCGATCTCCATCCCGGCGGCCTCATGGGCCAGGATCTCGTTGACGATAAACGTCTCGGAGTACCTGGGGTATCGCTTGACGACGTAGCCGACCTTCACCGACTTACGCTCCGAGGGTCAATGCGCGCTTCTCGGCGATCCCCGCTGTGACGAGGTCCACTGCCCTGGACGCTCCGGAGAGATCCACCTCGACCCGGGGCGCGGAGGCCGGGTCGCGCTCCAGCAGCTTTTCCACCGTGCTCCGCATCAGCCTGGGGGTTAGGTCGTGGGGGTGAATCATGTCCACCAGTCCCAGGTCTGCCAGCTGTTCGGCCCGGATGAGCTGCTCTACGCGAGGTTCGACGCGCGGGACGATGAGCGCCGGCTTGCGCGCGACCAGAAGCTCGACCGTCGTGTTGTAGCCGCCCATCGAGACGACCGCTCCGGCGTACCGGATCAGGCGCTCCATGTCCGCCCGGAACTCCATAACCCTGACGCGCAGCCCCCGGGCGAGGCGTTCGATCTTCCCCTTCGACGCGTCGTCCATCATCGGTCCAGTCACCACGAGCGACTCGAACGCGGGTGCCGGCCCCCTCAGGCTCTCGAGATAGGTCTTCAGGAGATGGAAGCCGTCGCCGCCGCCCCCGGCGGTCACCAACACGTAGCCCGGCTCGAACATGAGGTCCGAGGTCTCCTCGGGCGTGGACACGCGTCCGACATACCCCACGTAGTGGCATCGCCGGAGCGTCGCGTCCGACAGGCCGTACTCGGGCAGAGGGTTGTAGATTTCCCTGGGACCGTACACCAGGATGGTGTCGTAGAAGCTCTCGATGGCCGGGGAGATCCGTCCTTCACGCCAGTTGCGGCGGATGCGCGCTGGGTCGTCCATAACGTCCCTTAGCCCCAGGACGGTAAGTGTCGAGGGTCGCTCCGCGTTCAGGAACTCCAGCGCCGGATAAACCTCGCGCTTCATTCCCAGCGGGGCCTTGTCCACTATGAATGCGTCAGGGTCGAACGACTTGACCGCGCTCAGGATCAAAGAAGATCGCAAGTACTTTAGACTCTCGAAATCGATCGCCATCCTGCTGGCCTCGTACACGCCGCTCGCGACCTTTACCGCCGAAGGCAGCTTCACGAGGTCAATGCCGAGGGACATGCGGAAGGTGCCGGCCACCGTTGAGCCTGTGAGGATCAAGACGCTCGTACCGGTCTCCGCGCCCACGAAAGCCTCGGCCAGCGCGAGCGTCCGCCGCAGGTGGCCGAGCCCGTACGAGTCGTGCGAGTACATCAGAATCTTCGGTTTGCTATTCAACCCGCACACCGCCCAGCAGACCGGTGAGAGCGCCCCGGCTCGACCAACTCGCTTCCGACGTGTCGGCGCAAGCCGGGTGCTTACCGGCGTCACGCCAGTCGGACGTGACCGCACCCGTGTCACAGTTGCGTACGCACTCTGTCATAAGAAGACCCCCATCATGCTCCTCTCCGGAGAGGAATCTATTGTAACCTCGATATCACACCTATGAAACGTCGATTTCACACCTAGGGGCAGAAGACCTCGGCTACCACGGCCTTCGTGAGCCCGCACCTCTCGCACACGTGTTCGGCTGAGGGTTCGGGCCAGGTACTCGAATCGTTGCACTTCAACTTCGGCACGTGGCGGCGTTGGTAGAGCGAGTAGCGGAAGCTGTGGAGAGCATCGGAACGTTACATGATGCGCCCATCATGCACTCGCAGAGAGCTTTCCGCACTCCTTACCTGCCAGCGGAATTAGAACGCAAGTAAGAGACCGTCAGGCACCTATATTTCGATGCCAGACTCAGGCTACCAGGCTGGCTCCGGCGAGCACCACCCCTGCGGTGGTGGTTCCAATGATGACACCGGCCAGGACGTCGAAGGGGAAGTGGACACCGAGGTAGACACGAGAGAGGACCACGAGTACCCCCGCCAGCACCAACGCGGGAGCGAGCGGCGGGTAGAGGACAGAGAGGGTCAGGGCTCCTGCCGCTGCGGTCGCTGAATGGCCTGAGGGGAAAGAGCTCGAGGACGGCGTCTTTGTGAGCGGGGCTATCTCGGTGTCCCACATAAAGGGGCGGGCGCGGTCGAAGAGGTACTTGGCGCCCTCGGCGACGGTCCATGAGGCGGCGACGGCGACCCAGGGAACCAGGAGGCGCAGGGGCTCGAGGCCGGTGAGCAAGAAGGCCAGGGCGGCGAGGAAGCCCCAAAGAGCACCGGCCGTCCCAACCACGGTAAAGGCGCGCATCACGGCCGTGAGCGGCGCCCATTTCAGGCCGAAGATCACCCGGAACAGCGCCCGGTCCAGATCCCTCACCTTGCGCGTAAAGCCTTTCAAGTTCCTCCCACAGAGCTCGATTTATCGATGGCTATTGTAGACCAGGGGCCAGGATCAGGTACGATTCTCCTGAGCGACCCGGATGACACGCTTCCTTACCCGACTCGTTATCTGAAGTAGAATGAGAGTGGTATTTTGTGGACGCATTTCATAGACAGGAGGCAGGTAGATGGAAAGGCAGTTGATCGAGAAAGTCATAGACGAGGCGAGAGACGATGGGGCGAGCCTCGTGATCTGGGACCGGCGCGACACCTTCACCGTAGAGGCCGACGACGTGAAGGAGATAGAGGCCAACGACGACCACCTGCGCGTCAAGATGCAGGACGGCAAGGCCATCGTCTATGTGGGGTACGACTACATCTACAAGCTCGTCGTCGAGAGGGACCGCTCCGTCCGCGCCGGCGTCCGCACCGGCTTCGGCGCCGCAGGGAGCTAGTCAGCACGCTTCGCCCTTCGGGCTTCGCTAGTCAGCATTTCAGGCCCTCGCTTGTCAGCAATTCAGCCGGGCGAGGGCCTAGCCCGAGCGGTGCATCAGCGCGACGGGGCGCGGCTCCAAACGGAGGAAGCTGACAGGCTGACAAGCGAAGGCGTCAGCCTGAGCGTGCTGAATTGCTGACTAGCTCATCGAGGCGAAGCCTCGATGAATCTTGTCCCGTTTTCGCCGGCGACGACCGCGGTGCGGGCGAGGCCGACGAAGAGGCCGCTCTCCAGGGCGCCCGGGATGTGTTTGATCTGTACCTCGAGCGATGCCGGGTCAGGGATCTTCTCGAACTTGCAGTCGGCTGTGTAGTGGCCGCCGTCCGTGACGAAGGGGCGTCCGGGATCCGTCCAGTCCATCCTCAGTTCCGGTTCGCAGCCGAGGGAGGCGAGGGCCTGAAGGGTGGTCTCCCACCCGAAAGAGTCGATCTCGACCGGTAGTGGACCTGCGCCGAGAGGGTCGACCAGCTTGCTCGAGTCGGCGACCACTATCAGGCCCTCCTCGCTCGATGAGGCCACGATCTTCTCCCTGAGAAGCGCGCCTCCTCGACCCTTGATGAGGGCAAGCTCGGGGGAGATCTCATCCGCCCCGTCTATGGTGAAGCGCGGACGGGCCTCCGAGAGCGTCGCCAGCGGTATGCCGAGCTCGTTCGCAAGGGCCGTGGTCTTCGCCGAAGTCGGAACGCCCTTGATGTCTCTCAATTCCCCCGAAGCCACGAGCTCCCCGATCCTGCGCACCGCGAACGTGGCCGTCGAGCCCGTCCCCAAGCCCACCACCATACCGCTCTCGACGTAACGTTTTACCGCCGCGTTGGCGGCCTCACGTTTGGGCCCGTCGTCCGACACCCCCTACACGCCTTCCGGCCTGGTCCCGACCGTGACCCTTACGCGGCGCTCCTTCTCGCCGGGTGTTACGACGGTCATAAAGAGCCTTTCGCCTGGTTTCACCGAGTTGACGACCTCTATTACGTCCTCGGAGGAGGAGACAGGGTCGCCCTCGATCCCGGTTATTACGTCGCCGATGGGCACGGGTATGCCCTCGATCTCTCTCTCATCCCCGCCCCGGATGCCGGCCTTCTCCGCCGGACCGTCGGGGGTTACTTCGCTGACAATCGCCCCGTTGCCGGGTAGACCGTAGCGTTCATCGAGCGCTCTTTCGGAGAGGCCGGTGTAGGCGGAGAGCTCGTCGATGCCCACCGGGTACATGGATACCCCGATGTAACCGTGCACCACCTCCCCTTCGGTTAGAAGCTGCCTGATCACGCTCTTTACGGTGTCGATCGGGACGGCGAACCCGATCCCCTCGAAGCCTCCCGACTCGGAGGCGATCTGGGCGTTGACCCCTATGACCGTGCCGCGCGAATCGAGCAGCGGCCCACCCGAGTTGCCCGGGCTAATGGCCGCATCGGTCTGGACGGCGTCGTTTATGGTGTAGTCGTTCGGGGCCTGTATGGGACGGCCGATGCCGCTCACGATCCCCGAGGTCACGCTGATCCCGACGTTCAAAGGGTTGCCCATGGCGATGACGGACTCCCCAACCCCCACCGAGTCCGAGTCCCCGAGCGTCAGTGGCCTAAGCGCCTCCTTCGGCGCATCCACCTGTATGAGCGCAACATCCGTCGAAGGATCCTGCCCGACGACCTCGGCTTTCCTGCGCACGTCGTTGGCGAACCTGACGGAGATCTCTTCCGCCCCCTCCACCACGTGCTGGTTGGTGACTATGTGCCCCGCCTCGTCGACCACGAACCCTGACCCACCAGCGGGCCCGGTATCGGAGGTGGCAGCCACGTCGACGCTGACCACGCCACGGACGTCGCGCGTGTACACTTCGCGCACCGAGGAGGAGCCGTCGGCAACCGCAGGCGTACCGGCCGTCGCCCCGGAGGACTCTGGTGCCGGCGCGACCTCCTTTATGGTCACGCTACCTGATCTGTCCTCCAGGCCGTACACCCCGACGAAGAGAAAGAGCGCGGTCACAAGACCGCCGATTATCGCGGAGACGAGGGCTGTGAGTACGGTTCTCAAAGCATCTTCCTTACCCGATTATCCTGAGACAGGTTCTTGCCGAAAAGTCGGGATGCCGTCGAGCTTCCACCCTCCGCCCTCTTTCACCATACGCCAGGTAACTGTGTTGCGCTCGGTCCGGCCCGCGTTCTCGGCTATGGTAACCCCCTCTAACGTAGCGGTGTTGCCGGAGACTCGCGCGTCCGGTCCTTCGACAAAACGTATGCTCTGCAAGTCGGCGAACGTGTTTGCCCATTCTGCCTCAGTTACTCCTTCGCTCGCTTTGAAGTTCTGGGAAAGTAGGCCATAAGAGGTCCCGTACTCTTCACTTGCCGCCGCAGTGTAGACCCGCTGCAACGTCTCCTCGGCGGCTTGCGCCGTGAGGCCGCCTTGCTCCGGAGAAGCCGACGCGCTCGCGCTGCCAGAAGACGGCACGCCTTGCTGACCTCCGCCCTGGCCCTGGTTCTCGCCCGATCCTCCGCCGGCTTGCCGATTCGACTGCCCATTGTTCCCGCCCTGCGCGTTGTTCTGCCCGGCATCGCTGGACCCAGCGTTCTGGTCTCCGTCGCTTCCGAGAAAGTTTGACGCGGCGAGGGCTCCTATCACTGCGAGTACGGTGAGGAGCGCCAGCGCGGCCAAGAGACCTCCCCTTCTGCGTTCGGGGCGACCGGAACGCGCCGTTCCGTCGGTCCGGCCCCGCGGTGGGGACGCCGCTGACGCCTTGCGGGTCTGCCCCGCGCGGGTCGGTGTGGTGAGCGGGTCCCGTGGTTGCGTGGCTCCAGCGAGAAGGATCTCCGCTTCGAGCTTGGAACGGACCTCTTCGGCGGTCGGGCGATCCTCAGGATCCTTGGCCAGGCACCTGAGGATCAAAGCCTCCATGTTTCTGCCCACATCGGCGCCACGCTCACGCGGCGGGGTAGGATCCTTAGAGACGTGCTGGCTTGCGATTTCTATCGGAGTATGGCCGGTGAACGGCGGTTCGCCGGTGGCCGCCTGATACAGTGTCGCCCCGAACGAGTAGACGTCGCTCTTGGGCGTCACCTCATGTCCCTGCAGTTGTTCCGGCGACGAGTACAGGGCCGTTCCAAGAAAGTAGCCTGTACGCGTCGCCCGCGTCGTGTCGAGGGCGCGGGCGACACCGAAGTCGGTTACTCTGGCATGCCCTTTCTCGTCGAGCAGGATATTGTGGGGCTTTATGTCGCGGTGGATAATGCCCCGCTCGTGGGCGTGCGCCAGACCGGCGCAGACCTCGTCACCGAGCCTGGCGAGCTCCTGGCCCGGCAACCTTCCCCTCCGGTCTATAAGACGCTTGAGGTCTCCTCCAGGGACGTACTCCATCACGATATAGGACGTCTCCCTACCCTCGAACTCGGCTTCTCCTGCGTCGTAGACTTGCACAACGTTCGGGTGTGCGAGACGCGCCGCGGTACGTCCTTCACGCTCGAAGCGGTCACCGATGTCCGTACCTCCATGGACGGGGTCGAGCAGCTTCACGGCCACGGGACGATCCAGTACCTCATCACGTCCCAAAAAGACGCGGGCCATGCCTCCCGAGCCTAGTTCGTGCTCCAGGACGAACCTATCTGCGAACCTGATCACGCGCATGATTATAGGGTAAGGACGGCGTGATGCCGAACAACCCAGACATCCCGTACCGGGTCGGCTACACGCGCACGCTCTGCGCGTTCTCCAGACGGTCCAGCTTCCACTCTCCACCCTCGTTGACGCAGACCCATGTCCCCGAGAGAGACTCGGATCCCCAGGTGTGATCCAACCTCACCTCGAACGTGACCTCGGCGGTATCACCAACGGCCCTGGCCACGGGCAACGAGGTGAACTCCATGTAGGTAAACGTGTAGATGTCCTCACGCTCAGCCCACCGCTCGGGAGAACCTATCTCGTTCTGTAGTCGCTCGGAAAGGTACGCCCACGAAGCGTCTACCCTGTTGAAAGACTCCTGATAGTAGAGGTTGAACACGAGTCTCTCGGCCTCCTCGGGCGACGGGGCTGGTGCCTGATCCTCTTGCTGGGCACCTTGCGAGTCCCCTGCACCGCCCGAGGGATTCCGGACCTCCTCACCGGCTCCCTTCCCAGATCCTTCCTGGGACTTCTGCGGTCCGCCGCCCGCGGCCTGCTCGTTGCGTCCTGCACCCTGTCCGCCGCCCTGCTCCCGCTGGCCCAACAGCGCCCAGGCGCCAGCAACGGTTAGTAGCAAGAGGAGGGCGGCCACGAGAACGGCCAGCATCGTCCTCTGCCGATAGCCGGCCTTGAAGGTGCGCGTCGGGAGGCTCATCGTACTCTCGTGTAAGCCCGAAAAAGGACTCTGTGCGGCCGGCCTTCGTCTGAAGGCCTCGACACCGGAAGCCCCGGCCGCCCCTGCCCGGCGCGAGGTCCCTGACGCACCGGGGAGGTCCCTGACTCTGGTCGCCGGCCTGGCCGGTGCTTCGGTCGCCTCGCCCGCACCATCCTGGAGCATCCGCTCGTGGAGGAGGAGGGCGTCGGGGCGCTCGGAAGGATTCTTTGCCAGGCAACCGAGGATCAGGGTCTCGAGCCGCTCGCCGATCCGCGCTCCCCTCTCCCTGGGAGATGCGGGAACCTTCAGCATGTTCTGGTTTGCGACCTCTATGGGGTTGCCCGAGAAGGGCTGGACCCCGACCGCCGCGTGGTAGAGGGTGGCACCGAGCGAGTAGATGTCGCTCTTGGGGGTGAGCCTCTCCCCCCTGAGCTGCTCTGGGGAGGAATAAGCCGCCGTCCTGAGGTAGGAGCCCGCGCGATCGGGGCTCGTCGTTCCGTCGAGGACGCGTGCTGTGCCGAAGTCCGCAAGTTTGGGACTCCCCCGCTCATCGAGCAGGATATTGTGGGGCTTTATGCCACGGTGGATGATGCCCCGCTCGTGGGCGTGGATGAGTCCCGATGCGACGTCGGCCCCAACCCGCAAGAGCATCGTCTCGGGGATAGGCCCGTTCCTGTCGATCAGGTCCTCGAAGTCGCCGCCAGAGACGTACTCCATGACGATGTAGGAGACTGCCCGCCCATGGAGCTCGTCCTCGCCCGCGTCGAAGACCATGACGATGTTGGGGTGGGAGAGCCTGGCGGCGGACCTACCCTCGCGCCGGAATCGCAGACCGATCTCGGGATTATCGGGATCCGGTTCTACGATCTTGACGGCGACGGGACGATCGAGTACCTCGTCACGCCCCAGGAATACGCGGGACATCCCGCCAGAGCCGAGCTCGCGCACGAGCACGAACCTATCCCCGAGGCGGTCCACAAAACCTCCGGGACCCATGCCCGAGACTAGATAACCTCCCTGCCCATGGCACTCGCGAAAGGCTGCAAAACGTCTTTCATACCCATAAGAGCCTCGACAGGGAGCGCCTGCTCCCCGTCACACAATGCCTCCTGCGGCTCGTGGTGGCTCTCCACCATCAGGCCGTCGGCCTCTGCCGCTACCGCTGCTTTGGAGAGTGGCACGACCAGGTCGCGCCGTCCGGCGGCGTGGGAGGGATCGACGATCACGGGCAGATCCGTCAGCCTCTTGGCCACGATCACCGCAGAGAGATCCAGCGTGAAGCGCGTGCTCGTCTCGAAAGTGCGGATTCCGCGTTCGCACAGGACCACGTTGTCCCCGCCCGCCGCCGTGATGTACTCGGCCGCGAGCAGCCACTCCTCGACCGTCGCCGAGAGCCCCCTCTTGAGGACGACGCCGTGATCCGTGCCTGCTATCGCCTCGCCGACGCGCCTGAGCAGGGAGAAGTTGGCCATGTTGCGGGCGCCGATCTGCAATATCTCTGCGTGCTCCATGACCAGCTCTATGTCGTAAGGGTCCATAACCTCCGTGACGACCTTCAAGCCGAGGTCCCCCGAGACTTCGGAGAGTATCTTGAGCCCCTCCTCGCCGAGGCCCTGGAAGGAGTAAGGGGAGGTGCGGGGCTTGAAGGCGCCGCCGCGGACGTAGTCGAAGCCGGCCTGCCTCACGGCCTTCGCGGAGGCGACGAACTGCTCGTAACTCTCGACCGTACAGGGGCCCGCGATCACCCTGAAGGTGTCAGGCCGGATCATGCCGTTGGAAGTCTTTACGTTGGTCTTTACGCCCGCCGAAACGTCCATCTTACCTGGGAAACTCCCCGCGTTGGATCTCAAGGTCGCGGATGCGATGCAGGATGAGCTCGAAGATATCCCTCATAGTGGAGTCGTAGATGGGGCCAGGGTTGTAGTCGACTACCCTCCGCAGGATCTCCTCCTCGCGTTTGGGGTCGTAGATGGGAGCCCCAGCCTCTGACTTGAGATCCATGATCTCCTGCACGATGCGCGCCCGCTCGCTCAACGCCTGGATGAGCTCCCTGTCGACCTCGTCGACCCGCTCCCTGAGCTCCCCGATTCTCTTCTGCATCTCGGCATCCGTCATAGGATCTGGAATTGTACCAGTGTAGGCATCAGGCATCAGGTTTCAGGCTTCATAAAAACTACAGAGACCCGCAATTCTCCGTCAATCATACTTGTTGCAAGGCGAGGCAAAGGGGCTTAGTCTTTAGCGATGGAATCTGTCTGCCACAACCTTAAACCTGATACCTGATGCCTGTAGCCTTTCGATCCGAGCTGGACCCACTGTCTCCTTACAAACCGCCGCGGGCGGCGAACGAGGCGTCCGCGGAGCGAGGAGCGGACGGCTACGTCAAGCTGACGTCGAACGAGCTCTCTTTCGGCCCCCTGCCCGAGGCCGAAGCGGCCCTCGCGGAGGCGCTACCACGCGCCAACCGCTACCCCGACCGTTACGCAGCATCCCTGCGCGAGGAGGTCGTCCGGGCGAACCCCGGCAGCGCCTTCGGGAACATCCTGGTCGGCAACGGGTCGAGTGAGATCCTCCTCAATCTCCTCCAGCTGGTCGAGCGGCCTGGAGAGGTGATCTTCCCCTGGCCATCGTTCGGCCTGTACGCCTCCATCGGGACCGTATTGGGATTACGGACCACGAAGGTCCCCCTCACGGAGGACCACGAGATCGAACCTGAAGCCCTGCTCTCCTCCGTGACGGACGAGACCCGCGCGGTCATCGTCTCGAACCCGAACAACCCGACGGGAACGTACCTCACCTTCGAGGAGGTGCGCGCTCTCGCCGAAGCCCTCCCCGAGAACGTGCTCCTGATACTGGACGAAGCCTACCAGGAGTTCGTCTCCGATCCGGCCTACGCCGGCTCCCACGTCCTCGCCCTCGAAATGGAGAACGTGGTCTGCGTTCGCACGTTTTCGAAGGCGCACGGCCTCGCCGGCTTCCGGGTCGGCTACGGGATAGCGGGGCAGAGGGTGGCCGACTACGTCGAGCGGGTCCGTTTCCCCTTCTCGGTCAACCTCGCCGCCCAGGTGGCCGCCGCCGCATCTATGCGCGCGGGGGACAAGATAGAGGCCCGCGCCCGCTTTGTGGTAGGGGAGCGGGACAGGATCCAGGTCGCCTTCGGGGCGGCCGACCTGACCTACGTTCCCTCCCAGGGCAATTTCGTCCTGGTACGGAAGGGACCGGAGACCTTCGAGCGGGCCGGCGTCCTGGTGCGAGAAGGAGACCCTCTCGGCTACCCCGGCTGGAGCCGGGTGACGGTCGGTGACTCGGGCGAGAACGACCGGGTAATAGGGGCGCTCGGAAGAGCATGAAGGGCACGCTGGGGATCATCGGGGTCGGCCTGATCGGGGGCTCCGTCGGCCTCGCCGCCGGCGGCTCGGGATGGGAGGTAGTCGGCGTAGACACCCCGGAGGTGCTCCAGAACGCCGCCCGGGGAGGCGCCATCCACCGCGTCTCTACGCTAAAGGAGGTGCGTGAGGCCGACCTCATCGTACTCGCGGCGCCCATATCCAGGGTGACGGACCTGCTCGGGGATCTCACCCCTACAGGCGCTCTTATCACCGACGTTGCGAGCGCAAAGGGCGCCATCGTGCGTAGGGCGGAGAACCTGAGACTACGCTTCGTCGGCGGACACCCCATGGCGGGCAGCCAGCTCTCTGGTGTGGCCAACGCAAGCTCGAACCTCTTCGAGGGCGCCCGCTACTTCCTCACCCCGACGGGCAGCACCGATCCGGAGGACTACCGCGAAGTCGCCGGGTTCGTCAGGGAACTCGGCGCCGTCCCCACCGCCGTCGACCCGGAGAAGCACGACCTCCTGGTGGCGGCCCTCTCCCACCTGCCCCACCTCATGGCGGCCGCGCTCCTGAAGGTCGCGTCGGACATCTCCCCCGAGGCGCTCTCCTTCGCCGGTCCCTCTTTCAGGGACCTGACCAGGGTCGGCGCTTCCAACCCGGAACTGTGGTCGGACATTCTGGCGGAGAACGCCCCCGCGCTGGGCGAAGCCCTGGGAGCGTTCGCCGGGGCGATGGCGCAGCTGGGGAGTGAGATCAAAGACCGCGAGAGCATGGAAGGCCGTTTCAGGCAGGCCCGCGAAGCCTACGACGCCCTTGGCGGGATCCTCGTGGAGAAGGGCGGTGCGAACGTAGACGTGGCTATCCCCGTCGAGAACCGCCCCGGCGTCTTCGCCGAAGTGACGACCCTCATGGGCTCGAACAACATCAACATCCTGGACCTCTACGTGAGACATTCGAACACCGAAAGAGCAGCACTGGTGCTTACCCTGGACGCCGAGGCAGCGCAACAAGCCAGAGAGCTACTGCGGGTCGCGGGTTTCACCACCGAGCTTCAGGGCTAGAAAGGTACTTATACGCTCAGCACAGCTTCGGTGCGACGGCCTCCTCGAAGTACGCCGATCCTTCGAAACGGAGCAAGAAGTCCCTCATCGGGCTGAGTTCCGTGTTCGAGTCGCTGGAGGAGATCTCTGCTGCTTCTTCGAAGTAAGGGCCCGGTTCTGTGCCGCATCGGACAGCGCCGATGTAAAGGCCCCCTAGCGCCACGTAGGTGTCCCTGAAATCGGTGCCGTTGTCGTCTATGGAGACCGCGGCGAGACCGAGACGCAGCCAGCGATCGTCGCAGGTGTCGGCGAGCTTATCGGCGAACGACCACGCTTTTGCAAGCATGCGTCCCCGCACAGCCGTCCATTCGTCGAAAGAGTGTCGTATCTCGCGCCGCAGGACTGCGTCACCCTGCAGGTACAACTCGCACGCCAGGTCGAGGTCGTACGCGAGCTCCTTCCCTCCCGGTCGGCGAGCGGGCTCCCCGATCGGCGCCCGCAGCCAGCCTCGACGGTACGCCGCCTGACGGTCACCCATCCGCGTCCTCAACCCCTGCCAGAGGTCTCCCGCGGACGCCCCTTCGCCGGTCCGGTCAGCCATTACTACTCCTCCAACAGGTGTCGCAGTGCGCCTTCGAGCTCGGGATAGCGGTATTCATATCCGGTCTCTTGGAGCTGCGCTGGCTCGACGCGGGCGCTGGCCAGGAGCAGATCGTCCGCCATTCCACCGAGCGCGATGCGTGCTGCAGGCGCCGGCACAGCGAAGAAGGTCGGACGGCCCAGGACGCGGCCAAGCACCCTGGTGTATTCCGCGTTGGTCGGCGGGTCGGGTGCCACCACGTTTACGGGACCGCTCAGAGCATCCGTCTCTATGGCATGAACGATGGCGCCGACCACATCGTCGAGCGAGACCCAGGACCAGTACTGTCTCCCCGAACCGATCCTGCCTCCTCCTCCGAGCCTGAAGATGGGCAGCGTAGTCCCTAGCGCCCCACCTTCGGTGCTGAGCACGATACCGAACCTCGGGTGCACTACCCGTACCCCGGCCCCCCGAGCCGGCCCAGCCGCGGCCTCCCACTCCTCGCACACCTCGGACAGGAACATGGTGCCAGGCTCGCTCTCCTCGGTGAGCAACTCGTTGCCCCTGTCTCCGTAGTACCCGATCGCCGAGGCCGAGACCATCACGGATGGCGGCTCCGCAAGCCCCGCGATCTTCTCCGCCAGCAAGCGTGTCCCCTTCTGCCTGCTCTCCAGGATGCGCCGTTTCCTCTCCGATGTCCAGCGTCCCTCTGCGATGCTCTCTCCCGCAAGATGGACTACAGCGTCGTAACCCGCCAGATCTCCTTCGATCATGCCGGCATCAGGGTCCCAGCGAATGTCTTCGCCAGAACGCGGCGAGCGCGTCAGACGGTCGACCCCGTGCCCTCCCGCCTCCAGCTCAGGGATCAAAGCCGACCCGATAAGCCCCTTCGCCCCACTCACTAGAACGTTCATGCTCCTCCTCCATACGCCAGCGTCTCCTGTACCAACATGGTAACCACCGCACAACCATAAAACCGTATGAACTCTCCCATGCTCTCATGCCCCGCCGACCGAACCCCAGAGACGCAGATCTCGACGACCGCATCGACTTGACATACCGACACCTGTGCTTGTACCATCCATATGGATGGTATATGGATGTTCAGGAGATGGGACGCCGGCATGAGTGAGACGGAGAAGATCACGATCAACTTGGGGCTAGTGGATCTGGGGCAGATAGACCTGTTGGTTCAGGAGGGCTTCTACTCCAACCGGACGGACTTCATCCGAACGGCCATCCGCAACCAGCTCACCACGCACGCCGAGGAGGTCAGACAGACGGTGGCGCGCAAGACGCTTGTGCTGGGGTTGCAGAACTACAGTCGCCGCGATCTGGAGGCGGTACGCGAGGCCGGTGAGACTCTGGAGATAAGGGTGCTCGGTTTGGCGAGCATCGACGATGACGTGGATCCTTCTTTGGCCCTCGAGACCATCGACTCTTTGATCGTGCTCGGCGCCCTCAGGGCGAGCCCGGCCGTGAAGGCGGCGCTCAAGGACAGGATCCAATCTTCATGACACGGAGAGGAGCACTATGATGAACGATCAGATGCATCCAGGTATCGCTGAGGCCACGCGCCTCACGCAGCAAGGCCGCCTCGACGAGGCGACCGCTGCTATCCAGCGCGCCCTCGGAGGCACGTTCGCCCCGGCAGCGCAGGAAGATACGCGCGACACGGACGAGCCGATAGAGGTGATCTCCCGTCTCGTTGGAGAGACTCCCCAGGAACCGGCCGGGGACCGGCGCACTTTCGAGCGCCGGCCTGGAACGGCTACGTGGACGACCCCTGGGCCGACCCTGCTCACCCGCGGCGTTCAACTCCCTCCCGGTAGGAAGGCTGGAAAACACGCCTCCGTCAGCGTTCCCGAGGGAGGACGCTTCCTCGAGCGTTCGTACACCAACGGCGCGGGGACCCGCTCCTACAAACTCTACATCCCGAGCGGCTACGCTGGGCAGGCCGTTCCCCTGATGGTCATGCTGCACGGCTGCACCCAGAACCCGGACGACTTCGCCACGGGTACCCGCATGAACGAACTCGCTGAGGAGCACACCTTCCTCGTCGCTTATCCCGCGCAAGCGGGCAACGCCAACATGCAGAAGTGTTGGAACTGGTTCCAGGCCGCGGACCAGCAGCGCGGTCGGGGCGAACCGTCGCTCATTGCGGGCATCACGAGGCAGGTCGTAGAGGAGTACGAGGTCGCCGAAGGCAGGATGTACGTAGCAGGGATGTCGGCGGGAGGAGCGATGGCCGCGATCATGGGCGCGACCTATCCCGACCTCTACGCCGCCGTCGGCGTCCACTCGGGTCTCGCCCCTGGATCAGCCAACGACATGTCCTCCGCGTTTACCGCGATGCGCCAGGGCGGGCCTGTAGTAACACCACGGAGGTCTCCCAACGGAGAGCACACAGAGATCGTTCCGACCATAGTTTTTCACGGGGATCGCGACACGACCGTTCATCCGCGCAACGGTGAGCGGATGCTGGTCCATCCGGACATTGCTGGTGGCCAGAACGGCTCGTCACCGCGGGTAAGGACGCGCCAGGGCCGGGTGCCAGGCGGTTACGAGTACACTCGGTTCACCTACCGTGACGGGGACGGTCGAGATATCGTGGAGCGGTGGAGCGTGCACGGGCTAGGACACGCCTGGTCGGGCGGGAGACACCCCGGCTCTTACACGGATCCTAGAGGGCCCGATGCTTCGGCCGAGATGGTGCGGTTCTTCGGGCAGCACCACAAACGGTAGAGAGGGCGGGTTTCAAACCCGCCCCTACTTCCGCCTGGCGGGGAGCTCACCGTTCGGGCCCGCTTCCCGAGCCTGGATCCCGCGTTGCCCGCCTTCGTCTTGCGGGCCGTCTTCATTGGCGAGGGAGGCGCCGCCGGCAAGGGCCCCGAGGGTCCCTGCGAGGTCCTGTATCTCGGAGGGAACGACGAAGAGTTTGCTCGCCGGTCCCTTCGCCATCTCGGGGAGGGCCTTCAGGTAGAGGTAGCGGAGCGACTCGGGAGAGAGATCAGAGCTTTCCAGCCGCTCGAAGAGCTTGCCCGTCATCTCGATCTGGGCGGCCTGTACGTTGCGGTACGCCTCCGCTTCGCCCTCGGCGCGCAGCACGGCCGCCCTCTGATCCCCTTCGGCGCGAAGGATCGAGGACTCTTTTTCGCCTTCGGACTTCAAGATGGCGGCCCGCTTGTCGCCTTCGGCGGTCAGGATGGCGGCGCGACGGGTCCGCTCGGCCTGCATCTGTTTCTCCATCGCCTGCTGGATGTCCCTGGGGGGGATGATCTCCTTCAGCTCCACCCTCGTCACCCTGATGCCCCACTTCTCCGTCACCTCGTCGAGGACCGTGCGCAGCTTCGCGTTGATCTCGTCGCGGGAGGTCAGGGTCTTGTCGAGGATGAGGTTACCGATGACGTTCCGTAGGGTTGTCTGGGTGATCTGCTCCAGCGCCAGGTTGAAGTTTGCGACCTCGTATTCTGCGGCCCGCGCGTCGACGACCTGGTAGTAGACCACGGTCGAGATCTGCATCCCGACGTTGTCGCTCGTTATGACTGCCTGCGGCTGGAAAGCAACTACCTGTTCCCTCAGGTCCGTCTTGGGCAGCATGCGGTCCATAATCGGGACGACTAAGGTCAGCCCGCTCTCGGCGGTGCGGTGGTAACGGCCGAAGCGTTGCACTATCGCAACCCTGCTCTGGGGGATGATCCTGACGGCCCTCGCCGCCACCAGAAACACGACTAGCGCCAGCACTGCCAACCCTATGAGGCCGGTCATAGTTATTCCTCCTTCTCCACGGTGTCGACCAGGGCGGTAAGCCCGTCTGTGTCCAGCACCCTCACTTTGGCGCCCCGTTCTATCATCTCGTCGGGATGCAACGCGCGGGCAGTCCAGAACTCCCCGCTGCCTATCCGCACCATACCCTTGCCCCCAGCCTCTATCTCCTCCGTCACCACAGCGCGCTTGCCCGTGATCCCCCGGTGTCCGAGGTATCCCTCCCCAAGCGCGAGGCGATTCAAGAAGGCGGGACGCAGGATGACCATGCTGAGAACCGAGGCCGCGAGGAACCCTAATGCCTGGACCGTAATGCCGAATCCAAGCAGCGCTGCTGCGAGACCCACTACGGCGCCGAGCGAGAAGAAGAGCAGGAAGAAAGAGACGGTCAGAAGCTCACCGACGAAGGCAAGGGCCGCCAGCGCAACCCAGAAAATGATCTCCCAATCCAAGTCTCGTGCCTCCTGGCGTAAGTTTACACCACCGCCGCAAACGCGGAACCGACCTGTTCTCGCCCACCAGCCTACAATACGCCCGTGACGTCTGATCGGACGTGAGAGGAGATCATGGACCAAGTGCGCGTAGTCCTCGACTGCGACACCGCGAACGAGGTAGACGACCAGTTCGCCATAGCCCACACGCTCGGTTTGCCGGAAGGGACGCTGGATGTGCGGGGTGTGATCTCCGTGCATAACACTACGGCGCACGGTCCTGGCTCCCGCGACATGTACCAGGAGGAGGCCGAGAGGGTGGTCGCCCTGTGCGCGGGCGACGTGCCCTGTATTCCGGGCGCGGAGCGCCCGATGGAGAGCAGGGAGGAGCCGGTGCCGAGCGCTGGCCTCGAGTTCCTGGTGGAAGAAGCGCGCCTGGGCCCGCTGACCATCGTTGCCACCGGACCCGCGACGGACGTCGCATCGTTGTTTCTGGCGACGCCGGAGTCGCGGGAGAACGTGCGCGTCGTCTGGCTCGGAGGGTTCGGGGACGAAGCCAGCTACAAGGTCTGGCACAACAGGATGGGAGAGCTAAACGGCAGGGCCGACATCTCGGCCTGGCGCACGTTGCTGGAAGAACCCGTGGATCTCCTGCACATTCCCACGTGGCCCGCACCGGCGAAGATACTGGTGGATCCGAGCTCGTTCGGAGAGGAGTTGCGCGCGCTTGGACGTCCCGTCGCATCGTACCTGGCAGAGATCCTGCAGCTCTTGGCCGCCGAGTACGAGGAGGGTCCCGGAAAGGAACTGTGGGACCTTGCCTGCGTCGCCGCCGTCGCCGATCCAGGAGCCATAACCTCAGTACCAGTGGCCGTCCCAACCCTTGACGCGGCGGGTGCGCACGATTTTACGCAGCCAGGTCGAATCGTAGAAGTCGTCTCGGACCTCGACGAACGACGAGTACTCGCCGGCCTCATGGAGGCTCTAGCACGCCACCCATCGTGAACGGTTTGCGACGCAAACCGCGGCTTCAGGTATCAGCTTTTTGTGACGATCCGGTATCTTCGTCGGGAGATCGCTGGCTGACGAAAAGGGTTATGCTCTGCAGCGTGACAGGTGTGTTCACTTGAAGATACTCTGCATCAGCGACCGGGTCGAATCGATGCTGTACGGTCCGAACCTGACCTCATATGCCAGGGGCGTCGAGTCGGTGATCTCCTGCGGGGACCTGTCTTTCGATTATCTCGAATACATAGTCACCTTTCTCGGCGTCCCCGTCTACTACGTGCTTGGTAACCACGATCCAGGCCCCGAAGGCCCGGAATACCCCGGTGGGTGCACGCCGCTCGACGGTCGGGTCGTGGAGGCGAAAGGCGAGGGCGGCGGTGTGGTGCTCGCGGGGCTCTCCGGATCTCCCCTTTACTCGGGCGGTCCCAACCAGTATACCGAGCGCCACATGCGCCGCCGGGCGAGGGCGCTCTCGGTCAGGATCCGTTGCCGGGACCTCGTCGGCCGTCCGAAGCCCAGGATCTTCGCTACCCACTCCCCGCCTTTCGGTCTCGGGGACCAGGAGGATGTGGCCCACGTGGGCTTCGAATCGTTCCTCGACCTCATCGACAGGCACCATCCTACCCTGTGGCTGCACGGGCACGTGCACCTTTACGGGCCGGATCAGGAGCGGGTCCGACAGAAGGGAGATACCAAGATCGTCAACGTCTACGGCCACCGAATCCTCGATGTGTAACTTTTCCCGCACGGCGCCCTTGTTGGCAGGGCCGGGGGACTGTAGATTTGTTCACTAATGGATCCCCACGAGCAATCCGATAGAGACTTTTCACGCGCCCGCAGAAGGGCTTTTCTGCGAAGGATCGGCGCTTACCTGCGCAGAGACCCGGGCTCCAACCAGTTGCTCTCCTTCGACGAGGTCAAGGGGGCTCTCGGGGCCATCTCGCAGGTCTACCTGGGGATGCGCGAGGTGCCGGTCTCCAAGATCGTCGGTAGCGTCGGACGCCACAGAGATTTCGACCGGGCCTTCCTGCCTTCCAAACCCGACCTCAGCGTCCGCTGGAGGCGGATCGACGAGATCATGAACAGGGCCGAAGAGTTGCCCCCCGTCAGTTTGTACAAGATCGGGGACGCCTACTTCGTCCAGGACGGCAACCACAGGGTCTCGGTTGCCCGCCAGCAGGGTGTCGAGATGATCGACGCCGAGGTCATAGAGCTCCGCAGCAGGGTGCCCGTGGACTCGGCGCTAACTGCGCGCGACCTGCTCCACAAGCTCGAGCACCGCCGCCTTCTGGAGCGGCTGCCCATCGACCGCGTGCTACCCGAGGTAAAGGTCGAGTTCTCCGATGTCGCCGACTACAGGAGGCTCGCAACCTACATAGAGGCACACGGCTTCAGGGTCTCCCAGCACTGGAAGCGCTACGTCTCACCGGAGGAGGTCCTTAGGGACTGGTACGAATACGGTTACTGCCCGATCTCGGAGATGATCAGGGAGGAACATATCCTCGACGCCTTCCCAGATCGCACCGAGCTCGACCTATACCTCTGGATCGTCTACCACCGCGAGCGTCTGGCGCTGGAGGCGCGCGACGAGAAGATCTCACCCCGGGCCGCCAAGGACGACATCTTGAAGAACGTCACCCGCAGACGACGCCGATCCTGAACCTGGAGCATCGGGGAAGATCGAGCTGGGCCGGGCAAACCGGCCCCTGCGCCGCCCTGCATCGGCCTTATAATCTGCCCTGTCGGGTTGGGGGCAGCCTCGCTGATCAGGCCCGCGACCTCAACGCAAAGATAGAGAGCACACAGCAGTGAAGGGAGCACTATGGACACTTTTGCCGACGGGCCTTCCCAGCAACCCGAGAGGCGGCCCGGAAGACGGCGCAGGTGGCCCTTTGTAGTCGGGGGTCTCATGGCACTCGGTCTGATCGGCCTGGCCATCGTGGCGGTAGTCGTGATCCTGGCGGCGGGCGGCCCGACGATTTCCCCCGTCTACGCCGAGGAGTACGTGGCCGGCGACGGAGCGTCCAGGATAGCCATCGTGCCCGTCGAGGGTACGATAGCCCCGGCAGATAACACCCTGGGCGGGACGCAACCGACGGTCACGCCGGAAGGTCTCGCAGACGCCCTGCGCCAGGCCGGACAGGACGCCAGCGTCGTCGCGGTAGTGCTCGAGGTCAACTCTCCTGGTGGAGGGGTGACGGCGAGCGACGAGATGCACCAGAGCATCCTGGATTTCAGGGAGAACACAGGTAAACCAGTCGTAGTCTCCATGGGAGACATGGCTGCCTCGGGCGGCTACTACATCTCGACGGCGGCGGACCGCATCATCGCCAACGAAACGACCCTGACAGGCTCATTAGGCGTCATATTCCAGCTCAACAACTTCGCAGAGGCCGCCGACAAGTACGGCATAGGGCAGGTCGTCATAAAGAGCGGCAAATACAAGGACATGGGAAACGCCTTCCGCAAGATGAGTCCTGACGAGCGCGAGATCTTCCAGTCGATCGTGGACGAGTCATACTCCGAGTTCGTGGACGTGATCTCCGAAGGCCGCGAGATTCCGGAGGACAGGGTGCGTGAGATCGCGGACGGCCGCGTGTACTCAGGCACCCAGGCCAGAGATCTCGGGCTCGTCGACTCCTTCGGAGACCTCGACGAGGCGTCCGCCACCGCGGGCAGGCTCGCCGACGCAAGGGATACGACCGTGGTCCGTTACGTGCAGGAGCCGACCCTCACCGAGTCCCTGCTGGCCCGCCTGGGCCCGCAGGAGCCGCAGGCCCAGCAAATCATGGATGCCGCAGGGCTAGATCTGGAACCGAAGCCTTACTACCTCTACCTGCCCGG
Organism: uncultured Rubrobacteraceae bacterium; assembly: GCA_963849745.1. Classification (GTDB taxonomy): domain Bacteria; phylum Actinomycetota; class Rubrobacteria; order Rubrobacterales; family Rubrobacteraceae; genus Rubrobacter_D. Next base: position 150,260 of record CAWKIM010000006.1, read on the forward strand.
CGCCTGACACAGAAAGCGGGATGGGAAGGGTCGACCCTTCCCATCCCGCCGTAACCTACGGCTGTCCTATTGGCGGTTCCATTGGCGGTTCCGTTGGCGGTTCCGTTGGCTGTTCCATTGGCTGTTCTATCTGGCGGATGCGCCTGCCGCCGGCGAATCCCTCGATGTGCTCCAACTTGCTCTCGACCACTTGCTGGTAGGCGTAGTAAGCCGAAGCATGAAGCACGTACCCGTTGCCGCTGTACATCGCCACGTGGGTAATCTGGTTGTCCGGACCATTCTCCCTGAAGAAGACCAGATCACCACGCTGGAGCTCGGCCCTGGATAGCCACTTGCGGTTCTTGTGCCAATACTGTTCGATCGGATCGTCCGGCAGCTCTTTGCCGAAGTGCTCGTAGACAAGCCTTGTAAAGCAAGAGCAGTCTTCCTTCTCGTAAGCCCAACACGCATCGGGTGGAGAATGGTAATAGGGGGTGCCGATGTGCGTCCTACCGTACCGTACTATGTCCCGGCGCTCGACGTTGGAGTTCGAGGCGCCGTAAACGTTCTCGCCGGCACCAGCGCTGCCTTCGGCCGGAGCCAGGTCTTTGGGCGGTGGTGAGGCAGCGCCCCTGACGAGCGCGACAGCGTCGGCGATGACCTCGCCCGAGCCGCCCCCCGGGGAGACGCGCACGACGTAGCGGTCGCCGGCCTCGATCTCGAAGGTGCCGAGCTTTACCCACATGCCCCCGTCTCGGGCCTGGTTCACCTCTACCCACTGCGTACCCCTGGCAGCCTCCACGCCGAATCTCGCAGCACTGCTGTTGTCCTTCCTGACCGGCCACCAGGCGTAGAGGGCGTAGTCTCCGCTTGTGGGGGTCCTCAGCTTGAAGCGCGCATCGCTGGTGGAGGCTCCCGCCGAAACGTATTCGCCTCCATGGGCCCATACGTGACTCCCACCCCGCTTCCATCCCGGCGCCTCGAAGCGGCGTGCGTGCGTGCTGTCTACGACCTGCGAGTAGTCGGGCAGGGTCTCCTCCTCCGCCATGTCGCTCCTGGCCGCGCGCCGCTCGGCCTTGGAGGGGTCAGCCCCCGTGACCGTGCCTTGCGAGACCGAAGGCCGAGATGTGCTATCCGCGGTCTGTGCCCCAGCCGTGAGCGCCGCAACGGAAACAAACAGTGCAGCCAGAACAACCAGCGATGAGATCAAACCGAGCCGATGCAAGAGGCCCCCCTCCAATATTCATGCTTGCGTTCGCGCCATTGTACCGACGTCGTGATGGAAAAGCACTAGTTTGGCAAAGATTTTTTCAGAATCTTTAAACAAACGTTACATGAGCGTAAGGTCTGCATACGCGGGGCGGTGTAGGGTGGGGCGGCGCCCCACCCTAGCTCGGGGTCAGGCGCCGGACTCTATGGGACGCTTGACGGCCGTGGGCTATCCGGCCGGGTCGGAGAGCCAGCGCGTTATCTCCACCTTGTTCTCGGTAAAGAAGCGCACCCCGTCCTTGCCTGTGGCTTGCAGGTCCCCGTAGAAGGAGTTCTTCACCCCATTGAACGGGAAGAATGCCATAGGGGCGGCGACCCCGATGTTGACCCCGAGCATCCCTGCCTCTACCCTCTCTCTCCAGTGCCTTACGACCGCCCCATCTTCGGTATAGATGGAGCAGGCGTTGCCGAAGGGCGAGCCGTTCGTGAACTCGATGGCCTCATCGAGCGTGTCCACCCGAACCACCGAGAGCACAGGACCGAAGATCTCCTCGCGCCCGACCCGCATCTCGCCCGTAACGCGGTCTAGTAGGGTCGGACCCAAAAAGAAGCCCTCCTTTAGGGGCGCAGCCCTGCCGTCGAGTACGACCTCGGCCCCCTCCTCCTCACCGAGGTCGATGTAGGAGCGGACCCTATCGCGGTGGGAGTCGCGGATGACGGGCGTGAGCTCAGAACCTTCTTCGGCCCCGGGACCGACCTTCATCGAGGCTGCGGCCTCCTTGATCCGGTCAACGAGATCGTCAGCGATCCCGCCGACTGCCACCAGCACGCTGCCGGCCAGACACCGCTCGCCGGCGTTGCCGTAGGCCGAGGATATTATGTTCGGGACGGCCTTCTCCAGTACGGCATCCGGCATGACGATCATCGAGTTCTTGGCCCCCGCGAGCGCCTGCACCCGCTTGCCGTGGGCGCAGCCGTGCGTGTAGACGTGCTCGGCCACGGGATGGGAACCGACGAATGAGACGGCCCTTATGCCTGGATGCTCGAGGATTCCGTTCACGGCCTCCCTCGCCCCGTTGACGATGGAGAAGACACCATCGGGCAACCCCGCTTCGGAGAGGAGCTCGCCCATCCTCACCGCGCACATGGGCGTCCTCTCCGAAGGCTTGAGGATGTAGGCGTTGCCGACACCTATAGCCACAGGTATGGTCCACAGGGGCACCATGCAGGGAAAGTTGAATGGGGTTACTGCCGCAACCACCCCGAGAGGATAGCGCCAGGAGGAGTTGTCTATGCCCTTCGCCACGTCCCTGACCGTCTCGCCCATCAAAAGGGTCGGCATCCCGCACGCAAACTCGACGACCTCTATGCCGCGCCTGACCTCCCCCGCGGCGTCTGCAGCGTCCTTGCCGTTCTCGAGAGTAACCAGGTCCCTGAGCTCCTCGAAGTGATCCTCGAGGAGATTCGTGAAGGAGAAGAGTATCCTGGCCCGCTCGACGACCGGGGTGGCGGCCCACGAGGTGAACGCTTCCTGTGCTTTCTTTACAGCGCGGTCGACGTCTTCCTTTGTCGAGAGAGGAGTCTCTGCGACGACCATTCCGGTTGCCGGGTCATAGACGGGTTCCGTGTCACGCCCGTCTTTCTCCTCCCATCTCCCTCCGATAAGGTTCCTGACCTCCAGGCCTTTCTCGCCCGTCTGCATCTCGTCCTCCTTACTGGCCCTGCTTGCCGAATGCTTCCAGGTTCTTGCGGTATAGGTCGAGTGGGGCGTTCATCAGGTCGGCGTAGGAGTTCATCGTCTCGCCAAGCATCGCCTGGAATGCTTCCATCTGCTTCTCCGAACCCTCCATCAGGCTGCGGGCCACCTCCTGGCTACCCTGCATCCCCTCCCTGAGCTCCGAGGTGACGTCACCGAAGAAACCCTGGACGAGGTTCGTGCTCTTCTCCTGGAGCACCGTGTTACGCTCGATAACATCCCTGTATGACTCCAGGCTCTCGGCGAGGGCGCGGCTGGTGCGCTCCTGGCTCTTGATCGCCTCCTCCACGGCGTTCGTGTGGCTCTCCATGGCCCTGGTCAGCGCCCGGTTGGCCTCGGCCTGGCTCTCCAGCACACCGGTCATGCTCTCGACCCAGCCCTGGGCGAGCTGGACGTTCCTCTGTTGCGCTTCGACGGCGCCCCTTACCACCTCCGTGTAGGGCTGGCCGAACGCCTCCGTCAACCTCCGCGCCGCCTCGGATCCACTCTCCGACACTCGTTCCTCCTTCGACAGCTCTTCCCGCACATTCTACCCGTTCGGCGGCGCCGGATGCGTCCGGTCTCACCTCCTCCGGCGGTGGATCCTAACATTATCCGCCGTCGTCTCCCTGTCCCAGCGGTCCTCGGGGACGCGCCCACCGGCCACCGGGTCTTCCGCCAGCCCGCCCTGCCGGTTCTGGGCCTCCATCCTCTCGCCCGGTTCGGTATCAACCCGGTCGTCAGGGCCGAAGCGGCCCACGTCGTCGGGAGGGTAAGGATCACCGGCCGGCAGAAGAGGTTCGAGCCCGAAGTAAGCCCTTACCCTCTCCTCGAGTTCGGCCGACACGGTCTCTTCGTTGCCGAAGTGTGGAGCGTGTTCGATCGTCTCCGCTTCGGCGGCGACCTCGATCAGGCGGCGCCTGTCGTTGACCCTGACGATCTCGGCCGGCACGAGGGTGGAGTTCGTCCCGAAGAAACCCATCTCTACGCCGATGTAAGTCACCGCATCCCGCTCGTCGAGGAAGACATCGTCCACCCTGCCGATCTTTTCGTAGTGCGCATCGTAGACGCTGTATTCTTCGCCGCCGCTCTTCAGCCCGGCGAATGGATCTTGATCGCTTTCTCTATCCACAGCTCATCCTTTCGAGAAACACTAGCTTTCACGTCGAGAGTCAAGGCACGGTGCCTTCCCACTAATATTGACGGATCGAGATGCTCCTCCGTTACACGTGGCGAGAGTACCGCCGCGAACGATCAGGGGCCCGACCAACTTGCAGAACTCAGCGGCTCTGCCCACATCTTGCCGAAACCAGATGCCTGACACCCGAAACCTTCTACGAATGCGGGCCCGCGTTTCTCACTTCTTCGGAGACCTGCGATTCGAACCTCTTGAAGTTCTCCCGGAAGAGATCGGCGAGTTGTGTGGCCTGCTCGTCGTAGGCTTCGCCGCTCTCCCAGGTTCCACGAGGGTCGAGCAGGCTACTATCGACCCCGGGCACCTCGACGGGCACGTTGAGGCCGAAAAACGGGTCCTCCGCCGTCTCGGCGTCATCGAGTTTGCCCCCGATCACGGCTCGCACCATCTCTCGGGTGGCAGCGATATCTATGCGGCTTCCGACGCCGTGGGGCCCGCCTGACCAGCCGGTGTTGATCAGGTAACACCTCACGCCGTTCTCTTCGAGCCTCTCGGAGAGCATCGCGGCGTATGCCGTGGCCGGTAAGGGCAGAAACGGCGCGCCGAAGCACGTGGAGAACGTCGCCTCGACCTCGGACTCCATCTCGGCCTCGGTCCCGGCGAGCTTGGCCGTGTAGCCGGAGAGAAAGTAGTAGGCGGCCTGCGAAGGCGTGAGGGCGCTAATGGGTGGCAATACCCCGAATGCGTCAGCAGTAAGGAACAGGACCGCAGAAGGATGGACGCCCCGGCCTTCTGGTACCGCGCCTGCTATGTACTCCAATGGATAGGCGACGCGGGTGTTCTCCGTCAGCGTGCGGTCGGAGTAGTCCACCTCGCGCGTGCGCCTGTCCAACATCACGTTCTCGAGCACGGCGCCGAAACGGATGGCATCCCATATCTGGGGTTCCTTTTCGGGGGAAAGGTCTATCGTCTTCGCGTAGCAGCCGCCCTCGAAGTTGAAGACCCCCGAATCGGACCAGCCGTGCTCGTCGTCCCCGATCAGGTCCCGCTCGGGATCGGCAGATAAGGTCGTCTTGCCCGTCCCCGAGAGCCCGAAGAAGAGCGCAACGTCTCCCTCCTTCCCCACGTTGGCCGAGCAGTGCATCGGGAAGACGCCGCGTTCGGTCGGCAACACGAAGTTGAGCACCGTGAAGATGCTCTTCTTTATCTCCCCGGCGTAGGCCGTGCCGCAGATAAGGACTACCTTACGCTCGAAGTCTATCCCCACGAAAGTCTCGGACTCTGTTGCATCCTCCTCAGGATCGGTAAGGAGTCCAGGGACCGAGACGACGTCCCAGTCGGGCTCGAATGAGTCGAGTTCCACCTTCGAGGGGCGTCTGAAGAGCTGCCTGGCGAAGAGGGCTTGCCAGGCATGCTCGGTCACCACGTGGACGTTCAGGCGGTAGCGGGGGTCTGCACCGGCGTAAGCGTCGACCACGTAGATCTCCTCGAGGTTCTCGATGTAGGTGGCCGCCTTGTTTAGGAGCGCCCCGAAAGCGTCGCTCGGGAAAGCCTTGTTGCCCGTACCCCAGTCCACGGTCTCCCTGGTTATCTCGTTCTCGACGATAAAGCGGTCCTTCGGGGAGCGTCCGGTCCGTTTACCCGTCCTGACGACCAGGGCTCCAGAACCTGAGATCATGCCCTCCCGCCTTCTGACAGAGGCCTCGACCAGGCGCGCAGGCGGCAGGTTTTCGTGTACGGCCCCGACGTTCTCCACCCCAAATCGCTCCAGCGTCAACTTGCGAACCGCCAGATCCATAGTTCACCCCTTCACCCGGTCGAACCCGACGCGCAGAACGGACGGTCAGGATCTATTTTCCTCTCGCCCTCGGGATTCTAGCAAAGCCGCTAAGCCCCCGTCTGTAGGATCGATGGTATGCGCTCCGGGACGGTTTCCGAATCGCCAACGCGGGGTAGGAGGAATACTGTCTGTGCTTTTTGGGATTCTGCCGAGGAGGTCAGTGGTGGCACAACAGATCAACCAGGAGACCGCGGGCTCTGAGCAGTGGCGCTCGCTCGCGCAGCAGTTGAGGGTCGACAGCATCCGCTCGAGCTCTGGCGCCGGCTCGGGGCATCCCACCTCGTCCATGTCGGCCGCCGACCTCATCGCCGTGCTTTTGAGCAAGTACCTCCGCTATGACTTCGACGACCCGGAGAACCCAAACAACGACCACCTGATCTTCTCCAAGGGCCACGCCTCCCCGCTGCTCTATTCGGCTTACAAGGCGGCGGGCGCGATCTCGGACGAAGAGCTCATGACTTTCCGTACGTTCGACAGCCGCCTGCAAGGGCACCCCACACCGCAGATCCCGTGGGTCGATGTGGCGACGGGCTCCCTGGGCCAGGGACTCCCGATAGGCGTCGGGGTGGCGCTGGCCGGCAAGTACCTGGACAGACTCCCCTACAGGGTCTGGGTGCTTTGCGGCGACTCGGAGATGGCGGAAGGCTCGATGTGGGAGGCCTTCCAGCACGCCTCCTACTACGAGCTCGACAACCTCGTGGCCATCCTGGACATGAACCGTCTCGGCCAGACCCGCGAGACGATGGACGGCTGGAACGGCGACCGCTACGCTGCCCGCGCCGAGGCCTTCGGCTGGAACACGATCCAGATCGACGGCCACGACCTCGAACAGATCGACCAGGCCTTCGCACGGGCGCTCGACCAGGCCGGTGCGCCGACCCTGATCGTCGCGAAGACCAAAAAGGGACGCGGGGTCACTTTCCTGGAAGACGTGGACGGCATGCACGGCAAGCCGGTCTCAGAAGACCAGGAGCAGGCGGCGCTCGAGGAACTCGGCGGGAGCGACGACCTCCTGGTCGAGGTACGCAAGCCCGACCCCGGTTCGGGAGAGACCTTCACCGCGGGCCTGACCGGCCGGCTGGAGCTGCCGACCTGGGAGGTAGGAGACGAGGAGGCGACCCGGGGGGCTTATGGCGCGGCCCTCAAAGCGCTGGGCGGCGCCAGGGAGGATGTGGTCGCCCTCGACGGCGAGGTCAGCAACTCCACCAAGTCCGAGGAGTTCGCCGAGGAGTTTCCCGGACGTTACTTCGAGATGTTCATCGCAGAGCAGCAGATGGTCTCGGCGGCCGTAGGGATGAGCGTGCGCCACAGGGTCCCGTTCGCCTCGAGTTTCGCCGCTTTCTTCACCCGCGCCTACGACTTTATCAGGATGGCCGCGATCTCCGGCGCCAACATCCGCCTCTCCGGCTCGCACGCCGGCGTCTCCATCGGTGAAGACGGCCCATCACAGATGGCCCTCGAGGACCTGGCGATGATGCGGGCCGTGCACGGCTCGACCGTGCTCCAGCCCTGCGACGCCAACCAGACCGCCAGGCTCGTCGCCGAGATGGCCGACACGGATGGCATCGTCTTCCTGAGGACCCTGCGCCCGAAGACGCCCGTGATCTACGACCCCTCGGAAGACTTCCCTGTCGGCGGAAGCAAGTTAGTGCGCTCCTCCGACGAAGACGCAGTGACCGTGGTCGCAACGGGCATCACCGTCCACGAAGCCATAAAGGCCGCAGACGAGTTGCAAGGGGACGGCCTGGCCGTGCGCGTCATAGACGCCTACTCCATCAAACCCATAGACGCCGAGACACTGCGGGCCGCAGCACAGGCAACAGAGGGCAACGTCGTCGCGGTCGAGGACCACTGGCCGGAAGGTGGCCTCGGCGAGGCCGTCCTGTCAGCGCTCGCCGGGGAGACCGACCCCCTCCACTTCGAGCACCTCGCCGTAAGGAACATGCCAGGCTCGGGTAAGCCCGAAGAACTCATGGACGCAGCAGGCATAAGCTCGAACCACATAGCAGATGCCGCGCGCAAACTGGCGAGCAGCTAGGTCAAGACAATACCCATAGAGGACAGGCGCAGGGTCATCGTGCCTGGCGCCTTCTCTCTTTAGCTGATAGCGTTACGAACTTTCTCACCATGCGAAAACCGTTGCGATGCTGTGGTAGCGGCGGCATAATATCGTCATCGCAGAGCCATTGGGAGAAGAGGGCGTGTTCCGGACGACGATATCATTGCTCGGTACGCCGCGCATCGAGCACAACGGTGCGCCGGTCGAGGTCGACACGCGCAAGGCCACTGCCCTCGCCGCCTACCTAGCCGTCACAGAGCAGAGGCACTCCCGGGATGCTCTCGCCGGCCTGCTCTGGCCCGAGTACAACCAGAGTCGCGCCCGCGCCGCCCTGCGTCGGACCCTCTCGTCGCTGGGCAAGGCCCGTGCGGAGGGTTGGTTGCGCGCCGACAGGGAAAGCGTGGCTCTCGACTACGACGCTATCTGGGTCGACGTAGCCAGGTTTCACGGCCTCCTCGCCGAGTGCAAGGGGCACGGTCACCCCGTATCGGAGGTATGCCCAGATTGCTTGCCTTCGCTGACGGAGGCCGTTGCGCTGTACCGGGACGATTTCATGACCGGTTTCGGCCTGCGCGACAGCGTCGCCTTCGACGACTGGCAGTTCTTCCAGTCTGAGAGCCTGCGTAAGGAGCTGGCTGGTTCGCTGGAGAGGCTTGCGCGGGGTCGCGGGGCGCTCGGCGAGTGGGAGGCGGCGATAGCCAACGCCAGGCGCTGGCTGGCCATGGACGTCCTGCACGAGCCGGCCCACAGGATGCTCATGGCGCTCTACGCGTGGTCCGACCAGCGCGCCGCCGCCCTTCGCCAGTACAGGGAGTGCGTAAGGGTCCTCGACCTGGAGTTGGGCGTAGCCCCGCTCGTGGAGACGACCCTGCTCTACAGGGCTGTCCAGGAGAACGATCTACCACCGCGACCAGTCCTCTCCGAACATCGGCCGCCTGTCCGGAGAGAGGCAGAGCCTTCTACGAGGCTCCCCGTCGAGACGACGAGCAACGCAGGGCGCTCACTCGACAGCCCCCTGGTAGGAAGGGAACCGGAGTGGGAAGCGCTACTCGGGTCGTACAGATCTATCGAGGAGGCGGGCCACGTCGTTGTCGTCGAGGGCGAGGCCGGCATCGGCAAGACCAGGCTCGCCGAGGAGTTCGTGGCCAGCGTCCGCGCCGCAGGCGCAATCGCCGTCATCGCGCGCTGCTACGCGGGCGAGAAGAACCTGGCCTACGGACCTTTCGTCGAAGGAATCTCCGCCGCCCTCGGTCTGCAGGACACAGACCGCTTGAAAAGCTTGCCGGCCGTATCGGTGCAAGAGGCGGCCCGGCTGTTGCCTGACCTGGCGAACCTCTCTCCTGATTCGCCGCCGGCACCGCCGCTCGACACTCCTGGCGCCCGGAGTCGTTTCTTCAGGGAAGTCGTGAGGGTCTTGCTCGAGGTCCTCGACGGTCCTCCTCCCGGTGTCCTCTTTTTCGATGACCTGCACTGGGCCGACGACGCCTCTCTGGATCTGCTGACCTACCTCGTGCGTCGGCTCGACGACAAGCCGATCTACGTGCTCCTAACCTGGCGCGCCGAGGACGTCCACAGAGTACACCGTCTGCGAGAACTGCTCGCGGAGGCCAGGAGGTCGGGGAGGGCGATGACCTTGACCCTGGAGCGGTTGAGCCCGGCCTCCGTCGAGGAGCTGGTCGGGCACGCCGTGCCTGGCGCGGGGATGCTGGGTACACGGCTCAGTGACGAGACCGAGGGCTTGCCGCTCTTTCTGACGGAGTATCTGACGGCCGTGGAGAAGGGGGAGTTGGATGTAGGGGACGAGGCCTGGACGCTACCAGGGGGGGTCCAGGATCTCCTCAGGGCCCGTCTCCTTACGGTCGGTGAGGCGGCGGGGCAGGTGCTCGCCGCCGCCGCCGTGGTCGGGCGGTCGTTCGACTTCGATACCGTCAGGGCGGCGAGCGGCAGGGGCGAAGAAGAGACGTTGATAGCACTCGAAGAGTTGACGTCGCGAGGCTTGATCCGGGAGGTCGGTAGCCCGGTCGGGGGGCCCCCGGCCTACGACTTCGACCACGACAAGCTGCGAACCCTGGTCTACGAGGAGACCAGTCTGGCCCGCAAGCGTCTCCTGCACCGCCGCGCCGCGGTCGCGCTTGCGGGGCAGGCACGAGGGCGCGAACCGAACACCCTCGCCGGCCAGATCGCCCGCCACCACAGGCTGGCAGGCCAGGACGAAGAGGCCGCAAGTTACTATCGGCTCGCGGGGGACTACGCGCGGAGCCTGCACGCCAACAGCGATGCCCTCGCCCACTACGAAGAGGCGCTCGCCCTCGGGCATCCCGACGCAAGCGCGCTGCACGAGGCGATAGGAGACCTGAGGACCCGCGCCGGTGAGTACGGCGCGGCGCTCGCAAGCTACGAGGCCGCAGCGTCCTCGGCCGGCCAGGGTGACCTCTCCGTACTCGAACACAAGATCGGAAACGTTCACGCCCGAAGGGGGGATCGGGAACTCGCCAGGAGCCACTACGAGTCTGCCCTCGAAGCGCTCGGGGAGCCAGCAGGCGAAACCGCCGGTGGGCTCGCCCGCCTCTACGCCGACTGGAGCCTGCTCTCCCACGGCCAGGACGAGCGTGACGAGGCCGCCGACTTCGCCCGCAGGGCGCTGGAGCTGGCCGAAGGCACGGGAGATACGCGGTCACTGGCCCAGGCCCACAACATGCTAGGCATCCTGGCCGGCAGATCCGGCGACCAGGACGCCGCGCTCAGCCACCTCGGGGAGAGCCTGGATCTCGCGGAGACACTCGGGGATTCGGACGTCAAAGTGGCCGCCCTCAACAACCTGGCCCTCGCCCGCGAACACGGCGGGGAGTCGGACGAAGCCCTGAGACTCGCCGAGACCGCCCTGGCGTTGTGCGTGACCTCGGGGGACAGGCACAGGGAGGCCGCGCTACACAACAACCTGGCCGACCTGCTTCACGCGGCAGGCCGCGAACAAGAGTCGATGGCACACCTCAAGCGTGCCGTCGAACTCTTCGCCGAAGTAGGCGAGAGAGATGAATTGCAGCCCGAGATCTGGAAACTCGTGGAATGGTAGACGGGCTCATTCTCGGTCGCTGTGTTCCCACTCCGTCCCGAGCGTACGTTCGGGTATGCCCCACCGCGGCGAGACGGCCACCAGGCCCAGTTCGCGGAGGATGTGGCGGGCCGCGATCCCCACTATGGCCGTGAAGGTGGGGTAGGCGAACTCTACGTCCGCCAGCTGTTCGACAGGCATCCCGGCCCGCATCGCCGTCGCCACGATCTGAACCACCTCGACGGCCTGCTCTCCCACGATGTGCGCGCCCAGGATGTGCCTCGATGTGCGGTCCACGAGAAGCTTGCAGAAGCCCTCCGTATGCCCGTCGACGACGCCGCGATCCAGTTCCGCGTATGGCACGACAGCAACGGCAAATTCGCGCCCCTCGCTGCTGGCCCGGCTCTCGGTGAGCCCCACGCTGGCGTACTCGGGGTCGGTGAAGCCGCCGTGCGGTACGATGGTGTGCCTGTAACCATGTTCCCCGCCAAGCACGGTCTGTTCGGCGGCGAGACTTCCCTCGTTGGTGGCGCTCTGTACCAGCATCATCCGCCCCGTTATGTCCCCGGCGGCGAAGATGTGCGGAGCGCTGGTCCTGAGGGAGTCGTCCACTTGCACGTACCCGCCACGCCTCGTCTCGACTCCCGCGGCCTCCAGGTTCAATCCCTCCACGTTTCCGGGCCAGCCGACAGCGAACATAACGGTCTCCGCTGCGAGCGTGTGCTTCTCGTCGTTCTTTGCATAGAACAGGCTGAGGCGTCCGTTCTCTCTATCGACCTTGTCGACACCGCCGATACCGGTAATGATCTCGATCCCCCGGCGTCCGAATGCCTCGGCCACTGCTTCCGATACCATCTCGTCCTCGGCCGCCAGGATGCGCGGCGAGACCTCCAGCAGCGTCACCCGCGAGCCGAACGCCGCAAACACAGAGGCCAGTTGGCATCCCGTCGCGGCGCCGCCTACCACGACGACTGATCCCGGCAGCCCATCCATCGTCCACACGTCGCTGTGGGTCAGGGCGAGCTCGCCACCAGGCAAGGGGATCCTACGCGCGTGACCGCCCACGCAGAGGATGAACTTCTCGCCTTGCACGCTGCTCCCGTTGCCGAGTGAGAGGGTGTGATCGTCGAGAAAGCGGGCGTCGCCGATCCCGTCGAACACGCGCACGTCCGCGGCTTCGAGATGGGCCCGCAACTGCTTCTTCTGGTGGACCGTCTCTACGATACGCTCCGTACGGTTCAACAGACGGACGAAATCCACCGTCGGCGGCCCACCTTCGAGCCCGTAGTCGGCGAACTGCTCCGCATCTCGCTTCAGACGCGCAGCCCGGGCGAGTACGCGCGTTGGGACGCAGCCATCGTTCGTACTGACGCCGCCCAAATGTTCGCGCTCGATGAGCGCGACGGTGGCGCCAAGCTCGCGGGCGCGCAGGGCCGCAATAACCCCGGAAGGTCCACCGCCGATCACGACCACCTCAAACATTTCTTACCTCGCTTTCGTGGGGTTCCTTCCCGACAGGCGGTCTCGACCACAGCGAGTCGTGCTCGGGTTGCATAGTCTCCACCGAGACCAGCGCTCCACCCGGCTTGTCGAGGTCCGTCTCCTCGCGCAGTTTAGAGTAGAACACCCTTATCGTCCTCCCGGCGGCTGTACCCTGGGTCGAGGCCTACTTCCCGCCCCGTTACCGGAGGTAGCCCGAGGCCACACGGGCAGCCAGGTAGCCGCACATGCCGTGTACGCCCCCACCCGGTGGCGTCGATGAGGAGCAGATGTAGAGTCCGTCTGCAGGGGTCGAATATGGGTTGATCCTGGGCATGGGCCTGGTGAAGAGCTGCCCGAGATCCATGTACCCGCCGTTGATGTCGCCGCCGACGAGGTTGGGGTTCCACCGTTCGAGGTCGGCCGTTCCGGCGACGCTCTTGGCCAGAACTAGGTCCCCGAAGCCAGGGGCGAAGCGCTCTATCTGCGCCTCGATCCTCCCGGTCATGTCGAACGTCGAGCCGTTGGGGACGTGGCAGTAGGCCCACACGGTGTGCTTGCCTTCGGGGGCTCGCGTCCGGTCGAAGAGGCTCTGCTGGGCGAGCAGGATGAACGGCCTCTCGGGGTGCTCCCCGCGCGAGACGGCGCCCTCACCAGCCGCAACCTCATCGAGCGTGCCGCCGAGGTGGACGGTGCCGGCCCGCTTGCAACCCTCGGCTGCCCAGGGGATGGGCCCGTCGAGGGCGAAGTCCACCTTGAAGATGCCGGGGCCGTAGCGGTAGCGCTTGAGGGCGCGGTTGTAACCCTCGGTGAAGTGCTCCCCGGCGATGTCGAAGAGCTGGCGCGGCGTTACGTCGAAGAGTACGGCGCGGGTTCGCGGCACGTCCTCGACCGAACGTACCAACGCGTCCGTGTAGATCTCGCCCCCCAAAGACGCCAGGTAGGACACAAGAGCGTCCGCGAGCGCCTGCGAACCCCCTTTGGGGAAAGGCCAGCCGAAGGCGTGGCCCAGTGTCCCTAGCAGCAGCCCGAACATGGCGCTCGGTGGTCGATCCAGCCGCAAAAAGGAGTGCGCCGCGTTGCCGGCGAACAGGCCCCTCGCCCACTTACCTTCGAACACGCTCTCGGCCAGGGTGCGGGCGTCCCGCAGGGACCATACGCCGGATGACGCGAGCGCCAGGGGGTGCCGGAGGAGGCTTGGCCTGCCGACGAAGAAGTCCGCTATCCTGCCGGCGTCGGCGGAGATCGGCTCCATCAGTCGGCGGTAGGCCGCCGCGTCGGGACCGAGCGCGTCGGCCGTCGCCGCGATCGAACGCTCCAGCACCGCCGCCGTACCGTCGTCGAACGGGTGGGCGAGCGGGGCGGGCGGGTGAATCCATTCCAATCCGTAATTTTCGAGCGGCAGCGAGCGGAAGAACGGTGAGGCGTAACCGAGGGGGTGTATCGCGGAGCCGAGGTCGTGGACGAAGCCGGGAAGCGTGATCTCCGCCGACCTCATACCCCCTCCGATAGTGCTTCGGCCCTCGAGCACGGCCACCCGCCGTCCGCTCCGGGCAAGCTCTATGGCCGCTGCGAGCCCGTTGGGGCCCGAGCCGACGACGACGGCATCGTAAGTACCTACCACGCCCCGATCGTAGATTGCGTCCCTAGATTTCGCGACTAACCCTGTCTCGCGCGGTTGCGGCGCCAGCGGAGAGGGGCCGTGACCGTGTAGAGGGCGGAGCGTATGCCTGCATTGTGCCAGATATTACGATAATGGCTCCACTGGAGCTTGGGGTCGACGCAGACGAGGTTCATCTCGACCGGCTCGTGGACGCCGAAATGGGCTGCAAGGTTCTCCAGGGTCTTACGCCACATCTCGTTCTCCATCTTGTGGCCGCCCATGCGTAGGCCCATCTCGTAGAGAGGATCGTTGGCGCGCATCAGGACCTGGGCCTGGGCCACGGTAGTACCTTTTTCCTCAAAGGAACTGAAGGTGATCCAACCCGAGAACGGGTGTCCTTCGGGCGTCATCAAAGAGAAGGACTCGTCATCGGCGTAGAGGACCATCACGCCCGTGGAGAGCTTGACGCCGCCGGGCAGCGAGCCGGAGATGAGTGCGACCTCGCCGGGCGTGATGCCGGCCAGCGGCGCGTAGAACAGGTTTCCCTCGGGCCAGAAGTCCTTGTAATTCTCTTTCCAGGTCTTGATGACCTCGACGGGTGTAACGTCGGCGCCGACGAGCCTGACCCTGTAGGTCTTCTGCCACATCTGCCCGAAGCCCTGCAGGGGGCCTACTGCCCTGCGGCCCTCGACGTTGATGTTCGTCGCGCCCTCCGCCACGCCGGCGACCTTGAGCGTCTCGGCGTACCTGGCCCAGTAGGCGGAGTCCCGGGGCTCGGGCTTGTGCTTCTCCTCCTGTTTGTCTTCTGTCGTCTCGTCTTGCGGGGCCTGCTCGGTCATGGTGTGCCTCCCTTCGGTGGGCGTCCTTCGACACGCCTCTATGCCGAATTTGCCGCCCTCACGGCCTCCTCTTCCGTATCGTGGATGCCGATAGCGTCATCGAGGCGCGTGATCTGGAAGATGCTCCTGTAGTGGTCGCTGAGGCCGTAGGTCAGTAGTTGTTGCTTCTCGCGGTTGATACGGATGAGCAGCGTAACCAGCAGTCCGATGCCGCTACTGTTCATGTACTCCAGGTCCTCGAAGTTCAGGATGATGGCGCGTACCTGCCCATCGCTGGCCTGGCTGTAGGCGTCCATCAGCACGTCCTCGGCGAACGCGGTGAGCTCCCCCTGCACGTCTATGATGCTGGCCTTCTCGCCTGCGGTCCTGACGTTCATCTTGACCTGGGCTTCGGGCATTTCGTTCCTCCTTGTCCGGTATATCTCCCTTATTCCCTCATACTCACCGCGCAGGCTCTGGAGCGAGCCGCTTAGAGATTCGTCCTACACCTCAGGACACCGAAGCCTCTTCGACGGCGCTCTCTTCGTCGGGGAAGACGCTCATAAAGTCCGAGAGGCGCGTGATGTTGAAGATCTCCACGTAATGCTCGCTCAGGTTGCAGGCGAGCAGGCGCTTGTGAGACGCGCGGGCCTTGGCGAGCAGGCCGACGATCAGGGCTATGCCGGTCGAGTTGATGTAGTCGATCCCTTCGAAGTTGAGCAGGATCGTCTGCGTGTCCTTGGCGTCGGCCTCCGCGTAGGCCGCATTGAGGGCCTCTTCGGCGAAGCCGTTGATCTCGCCCATCAGGTCGAGCACGGCAACATCGGGTTCCAGGCGAACCTCCACATTAAGATGACGAACTGCCATCACTTTCCTCCTTTCGCTCCGAGATGAACGACGAGTTCGATCGTGTGGTGCCCGTCGTCGCCGGTGATGCTCATCTCGTCGACCATACTCTTTATGAGGAACAGCCCCCATCCCCGGGGCGTTTGCATGCCCTCCAACTTCGCCTCCAGATCCGGCGTATCCCCGCCCTGGGACGGTGGCGGCCCACTACCGCTATCTGTTATGCGCACCATGAGGTCCCCATCCTCGACGAGGACCACCACCTCTACGGGCACCTCCGCCCTGTACTTGTTGCCGTGCTCCATGGCGTTCATGGTAGCCTCGGCCACGGCCGTCTTGAGCCGCTCCAGGTTCTCCCCGCGAATGTCGAGATCCCTGACCGCCTCGGCGACGGTCTCCATCGCCAACCGCTCGTTCCCGGGCTCGCTTGGCACGGAAAAGTCGGCCAGGGTCCGTCGGAGGTCGGCGTCCGTCCGCGCTGGCTTGGGGTCGGTCATGCCGTCTCCGATCTGTCCAGTGTGACGAGGGTGATATCGTCCTCTTGTTCCCATTCTTCGCCGGTAAAGCGGGCAAGCTCGGAGAGGAGGAAGTTCACCATCGCCGGCCCGTCGGAGCGGTGCGCCCCGACAAGCCCCTGCAAGCGCGGGAAGCCGAACATCTCCCGCTTAGGGTCGTGGGCCTCGACCAGGCCGTCGCTGTAGAACAGCACGGAGTCGCCCCTCTCAAGCACTATCTCTTTCTCCTCGTAACGCATGCCGGGCAGCAGCCCGAGCGGCATCCCAGTCGCCCTGAGCTCCTCCGCACCACCATTTAGAGTCCTGCGCCTGTAGGGCAGGTCGTGGCCGGCGTTCGCAAAGCGCAGAAGGCCCGTCTCGGGATCGAGGATAGCGTAGAGGCAGGTGATGAACATGTTGGGCGGTATGTCAGGGACGATCACGTCGTTTACCCGCTTGAGGACCTCGCCCGGCGAGTCGAGGCGCTGGGCGGAGGCGCGGAGCATGGTACGGGTGGTCGCCATCACTATGGCGGCGGGCACGCCCTTGTCCGTCACGTCACCGACGACGAGGCCGAGGTGGCCGTCGTCGAACTCCAGGAAGTCGTAGAAGTCGCCACCCACCTCGCGAGCGGGCTGGTAGTAAGCCGCAAGCTGGTAGCCGGGCAAGTCGGGCACATGTTTGGGGAGTAGGGTCTGTTGGATCAGGCGCGCGACCCTGAGCTCCTGCTCGATGCGCTCGCGCTCCTGGGCCTGTTGCTGTTGCTGGCGGACGAGTTGGGCGACCTGCACCGCCGGTGCCGTCTGGGTCGCCAGGTCGTTGAGGAGTTTCCTGTCGTCGGCCGAGTACTCCTGCTGGGAGAGGCGCGGCCCCAGGTTGAGAAGCCCGATCAACTCGCCCTGGCTCACCAGCGGTACGACCACCTTGATGTCGGCCGCCTTCATGGCCTTGAGGGCGGGCGAATCGAGGTCGAGCTTGTCGATCTCGACCACCCCGGAGGCGCTGGCGAAGTAAGCCACGATGGGGTCGTTGGGCGCAATCTCCACCTCGGGACCGGGTTCCTGGCTGGGAGCCTCCACGACGGGTTCGGGGATCTCCTCGGGTGTCGCTTGCCTCCCGTCGCGCCCGAAGAGACTCTGCCAGAAACCCTGCCTGTTTCTCTCCTGTGTCGTCATCCTACCTCCTGGCCCCTGATTCTAGCCCCCAAACGTCTCCCAGACGTTACGAAAAGCGTTACGAAAAGCTCCCCGTCGGAAATCTCCCGAGTAATTGTCTCACGTCTCGATTTGTGCGTCGCCTGACCTGTGGGCGCAGCCCTCTCTCGGGCCGCACAGTGCTCCGAACGAAACGTATCCGAGGATATCTGCACGCTACCCGATGAGTTACACAAAGCGCTACGAAAGTCGTTGCCCGAAAAACCTCAACCGACAACGTGGAAACGAGGACGCCTCTGATGCTAACCTTTGCCCGATGAGGTCGAAGTGATAACCCTTTGCGCGAGATAGCAGCCAGTTCGGTAACCGGAGCGGTGCGCGACCTGTGCATCGAGGCTAACACGCGTCTGCCGCAGGAGCACCTGGCCGCCCTGAGGCGCGCGCTCGAAGCGGAGGAGTCGGAACTCGGGCGCGAGGTGATCGAACGCCTCCTGGAGAACGCCGAGGTCGCCCGCGAGCGGTGCATCGCCTTCTGCCAGGACACGGGATACGCCGTCTTCTTCGTCGAGCTGGGGAGCGAGGTCAGGTTCTCGGGCGGAGACATAGGAGCCGCCATAGACGAGGGCGTCCGCCGCGGCTACGAGGAGGGTTACCTCAGGAAATCCATCGTCAGGAGCCCCGTAGACAGGACGAACACGGGCGACAACACCCCGGCCGTCGTCTACTACGAACCGGTCTCCGGCAACGGCTTGAAACTCACGATGCTGGTCAAAGGCGCGGGCTGTGACAACATGAGCGCCCTCAAGATGCTCACCCCTGCGGAAGGCCTCTCTGCGATGAAACGGTTCGTCGTCGAGACCATCGAGAGGGCGGGCCCGAACGCCAGCCCGCCGCTCACCGTCGGGGTCGGTATGGGCGGCCCGTTCGAGAAGGCTGCGATGCTCGCCAAGAGGGCGCTCACCCGGCCTTCCGGCGAGCCCAACCCCGATCCTGAACTGGCCGTCCTCGAGCGCGAGCTACTCGAAGAGATCAACGCCACGGGCATAGGGCCGGCCGGCTACGGCGGTACGCAGACGGCGCTCGCGGTCCACATCGAGAGCTTCCCGACCCACATCGCCGCCTTCCCCGTCGCCGTCAACCTCGACTGCCACTCCCACCGTACGGCCTCGGCCCAGCTGTGAGCCAGGAGCCGGTCTTCCTGACAGCGCCGCTCTCGATGGAGGACATCGAGCCCTTGAGGTCGGGCGACATCGTGCGGCTGAACGGCGTTCTGTACACGGCCCGTGACGCGGCCCACGCCAGGATGAAGGATGCGATCGAGGCGGACGAGCCGCTCCCCTTCGACCCCGAAGGGCAGGTCGTGTACTTTACGGGCCCGGCTCCGGCGCGTCCGGGTCGAGCGCTGGGACCTGCGGGACCGACGACGGCATCGAGGATGGACCCGCACTCGCCGATGCTAATAGAACGTGGTCTGAGGGGCATGGTCGGCAAGGGTTCGCGCTCCGACAGGGTGCTCGAAGCCATGAGGGAGCACGGCTGCGTGTACTTCGGAGCCGTCGAGGGTACGGCGGCCCTGCTGGCGGATTGTGTCAAGGAGGCCGAAGTCGTCGGCTACGAAGACCTGGGTGCCGAGGCGGTCCGGCGCCTCGTGGTCGAGGACTTCCCTGTGGTCGTAGTGAACGATCTCCACGGCGGCGACCTCTACAGAGAAGGCCGCGAGCGCTGGAGGCGTTCGCTGAGGTCCTAGCCTGACCCTTCGATCCTCTTCTCGACCTTCTCTACGTACTGATCCGGCTTCGTCTTGCGCTCGAGGCCGCCCGAGGACATGTAGCGGACCTTGCCGTAGACCTCGCGCTCGGTCCAACCGCGGTCGTGCTGGCCGAAGACCCAGGCCACGTTGGCGAACGAGTTCGGGTCGCGGCCGTCGAGGAAGTACTTGTTGTTGAGGTAGAGCGTGGTCCTGTAGGCGTGCTCGGGCGTGTTGGACCACTCCAGGATCTTCTTCCCCCAGTACATCCGCATGTAGTTGTGCATGTATCCGGTGTGTACCATCTCCTTCATCGCCGCGTTCCAGTACTCGTCGTGTGTCTCGGCGTTCTCGAGCTGCTTTCTGGTGTACGCGTACTCCCGATCGTCGCCTTTGTGCTCTCCGAGCGTCTCCCTCGCCCAACCAGGGAGGTTGGAGTACGAGTCGTAGTCGTTGTTGTAGAAGACGAAGTTCACGGACAGTTCGCGCCGCACGACGAGCTCCTCGACGAAGGACTCGATGTTGCTCTGCTTCGCGCTTGCTCCCCTGGCTTGGAGGGCGAGCCAGATCGGGGAGACGTGCCCGAAGTGCAGATACTTGCTCATGTGCGAGACGTAGTCGGTCTGCGGCTGGTTGCGGTTCGCATCGTAGTCACCGAGGCCCTGTTTCAGAAAGCGGCGGAAGATCTTCCTGGCCTCCGAGTTGCCCCCCTTGTACAGGTTGCTGAGGGCGCTGACGCTCCGGTCGAGGTCCATCCCGTCGAGGACCTTCTCCATATCCGAGAGATCCAGGCCGTCTACGTGCATGTTCGTCGACCGCTTTTCGACCTTGGTCGGCGTGAGCGCGACCAGGAAGTCTTCGAGGTACTCCTGGATCTTCGGCCGGAGCGTCCGCGCCGCGTGCTCTTGCTTGCCGGAGGCGAGCTCGACGGGCACGACCACGTCGGACTCTACCTGCGTGACGAGTCGATCCGCCTCTCTGGCGACCTTCTCACGCCACTTCTTCTGCGGACGCATGTAACCGCGGTCCGTGACGATGAGCGAGGCGTCCTTGCCCGCCTCGAGGGCCACCTCCTCGGGGGAGCCCTTGCGGACGACCATCTCGATGCCGCGCTTTTCTAGGGCTTCCTGCGCGTCCTTCAAACCCTCCAGCATGAAAGTGTAGTGGCGGAGGTTGGCCTCTGGGTAGTCGTCGGTGAGGCCGAACACCACGAGCAGACGCTGGTCCAGATCGTTCGCCCGCTGCACGGCGTACTCGAGAGCGTGGTTCTGCTCGGCGCGCTGGGAGGATTGCATCCAGTACAGGACATAGTCCCCTTCCCTTACGTCCGCCTCGTTCAGGTTCTGTACACGCTCTACTTGTATCTTCCGCGTCGCCATCCGGCACCTGCCTCCATAGTTCTCGCCTGGAAGCTAGATTAGGCGAAGCCGGATTCGAAGGATGGATCAGAAAACACAAGAAGACGCTCCCTGCAACGAGGCAGGGGGCGTCTTCTCGTTTCGGAACTTACTCCGACGCGGCTTCGGGGTCGAAGCGGAGGGCGGCGGAGTTTATGCAGTAGCGCTGCCCCGTGGGGGCTGGTCCGTCCTCGAAGACGTGGCCCTGGTGGGCGCCGCAGACGGCGCAGTGTATCTCCGTACGGCGCATGAAGAGGCTACGATCCTCCTCCGTCTCCACGTTGGCTTCGTCGATCGGCTCCCAGAAGCTGGGCCAGCCCGTGCCCGAGTCGTACTTGGTGTCGGACGCGAAGAGGGGCGTACCGCAGGCCACGCAGCGGTAGATCCCCTCCTCTTTGTTGTCGTAGTATTCGCCGCTGAAGGGCCGCTCCGTGCCCTTCATCCGAGTGATGCGGTACTGCTCGGAGGTGAGCTGATCCTGCCACTCTTCTTCTGTCTTCCGTATCTTTCTCGGCGTATCAGTCATACCGTAATTCTACCACGCCGGCTCCGGTCTCTAGCTCCGATCACAGCGTGCTCGCGGAGCCGAGGAGGGCCGTTACCTGGCTCGAGAGGACGCCCCCGTTTCCGTGGACGAGGGCGATGTTCGCGTTATCGACCTGGCGGTCGCCGCATTCCCAGCGAAGCTGGCGCACGGCCTCGACGATCAGGAGCAGCCCGTACATGCCAGGATGGTTGTACGAGAGGCCGCCCCCGTTGGTGTTCACGGCGAGGTCTCCTCCTGGTGAGATCCTGCCCCCGGAGACGAAGGCCCCACCCTCCCCTTTCTCGCAGAATCCGAGATCCTCCAGGAACAGCACGGTATTTATGGTGAAGGCGTCGTAGAGCATCGCCACGTCGACGTCTTCCGGTCCCAGACCGGCCATCGCGTAGGCCCTGGGCCCCGATTCCGAGGCGGCCGAGACCGTGAGGTCAGGCATCTGACTTATGTTGCGGTGCCAGTGGGCCTCACCGGCCCCCAGCAGGTAGACGGGGGGCTTCTCGAGATCCCTGGCCCTCTCGGCGTTGGTTACTATTACCGCCCCGCCACCGTCGGTTACGAGGCAGCAGTCACGGACGCTCAGGGGCGAGGAGACCATGCGTGAGGCGAGTACGTCCTCCACGCTCAGGTCCTCGCGCATGAACGCTCTCGGGTTGAGCTTCGCCCACTCCCTGGCGGCGACGGCGACCTCGGCCAGTTGCCCGCGCGTGATGCCGTACTCGTGCATGTGGCGGGAGGCGGCAAGGGCGTACATGCTGACGGGGTAGCGGGGATTGTAAGGCACCTCGTAAGGGTCGGCCTCAGAGCCTGTGACGAGGCGCCCCCCGCCCGAGCGCTGCGTCGAACCGTAGGCAATGAGGGCGACCTCGCAGAGTCCGGCGTCGATCGCGGCGGCGGCGTGCAAGAGGTGGGAGACGAACGAGGAGCCGCCCATGCTCGTCGCGTCCGAGTATCGGGGTCTTATGCCAAGGTACTCGCCGACCGAGAGGGTCGGCATGTGGTAGTAGGCAGAGGCCGAGAACAGGCCGTCCACATCAGACTTCTCCAGACCGGCGTCCTTCAAGGCGCGGAAGGTAGCCTGCCCGATCAGATCCAGGGGTGTGAACCCGGGCCCGACCTCCCCGAGGTCCGACTCGGCGACCCCGACTACGGCCGCTTTGCCCCGCAAGCTCATCGGTCCTCGTCTGCCGGCACGAAGACCGGGACAGGGCCATCACCTTCGCCCTCTACCCTGAGCATCACCCTCGTCCCGACCTCTACTCTCTCCGCCGGCACGCCATCGACGCGGCTCATCATCCTGAAACCCTCTTCCAGATCTACGAGGACGACGTTGTAAGGATCGCCGTCCCGCCTGTGCACGGCCGTCGTCGCGTAGATGACCCCCCGGCCCGAACTGGTCTCCCAGGTAAGATCGTTGCCCCCGCATAGGGGGCAGAGAACGCGCGGATAGAAGACCGCCTCGCCGCAACCGGCGCAGCGCTGGAAGGCGAGTACGCCCGACTCCAGATAACGCCGGTAGACCAAGGCCGGTGGTTCGGGATTCATCACCGGCATTATGCCTCAGGAGTCGGACAGGGCACATGGGGCGCGTGATCCCGCCTGTAGACCATGACGGTTCGCAAGAACGTGATGACCGTCTCGCCCTCCTGGTTGTAGCCCGTGGTTCTCACCCTCACTATGCCTACGTTTGGCCGCGAGCGCGACCCTCGCTTCTCGATGACCTCGCTCCTGGAGTAGATCGTATCCCCCTCGAAGACGGGCGCGGGGAGCCGGATCTCATCCCACCCGAGGTTGGCGAAGACGTTCTGGGAGACATCCGTTACGCTCTGGCCGGTCACCAGGGCGACGGTGAAGGTAGAGTCGACCAGCGGTCGGCCGTACTCGGTCTTGGCCGCGTAGGCGTGGTCCACGTGGATGGGGGCCGTGTTCTGGGTAAGGAGCGTGAACCACAGGTTGTCCGTGGTCGTCACCGTGCGTCCCAGGGGATGCTCGTAGACGTCCCCCACCTCGAAGTCCTCGAAAAAGCGTCCCCGCCACCCCTCTTTGATCGCCATACTACGCCCCCTGTATTCGGGTTATGGTAGAGTCGATTTCGTGATCATCGTCTCGCAGACAGGTCCGGAATGCTACCCGGTCCCAGCCTCGTGGGATCCCTGGTCTTGACCAGAATGCACGAGAATCTCCGCCGGGGTGTAAGGGAGGTATGCTCCCGCTTCCCGAACGAGTACTGGCGCGGTCTCGACGTAGAACGTCGCTACCCCGAAGAGTTCGTCGCCGCGATGACGGGTGCCGGCTATCTCGGTGCCCTGATACCGGAGGAGTACGGAGGGATGGGCCTCGATCTCTCTGCCGCTTGCGCCATCCTCGAGGAGGTCAACCTTAGCGGCGCCAACGCCGGACCGGCTCACGCCCAGATGTACACCATGGGCACACTCCTCAGGCACGGCTCTGAGGAGCAAAAAGATGAGTACCTGCCGAAGATAGCCAGGGGAGATCTGAGGCTGCAGGCCTTCGCCGTCACCGAGCCAGAAGCCGGAACCGACACGACCTCCATTCGCACCACGGCGCGGCGCGAGGGCGACCATTACGTCGTGAACGGGCGCAAGATCTACATCTCCAGGGTCGAGCAATCCGACCTCATGATCCTGCTTGCCCGCACGACACCAGCCGATGAGGTCGAGAAACGCTCCAGGGGCCTCTCCGTCTTCCTCGTCGACCTGAGGGAAGCCGAAGGCCTCAGCGTAAGGCCGAGGCGCGTGATGATGAACAACGCGACCAACGAGCTAGCCTTCCAAGGCTTACGGCTCCCTGCGGAGAACCTCATCGGCGAAGAGGGAGCAGGATTCCGCTACATCATCGACGGCATGAACGCCGAGCGTATCCTCATCGCCGCCGAGTGCGTGGGCGACGGGAGGTGGTTTGTAGAGAAGGCCACGCAGCGCGCCTCAGGGCGCGAGGTGTTCGGGCGCAGGATCGGCGAGAACCAGGGAATCCAGTTCCCCATAGCGAGGGCCTACGCGAACGTCGAAGCCGCCTCGCTGATGGTGGAGAAGGCGGCCTCCCTCTTCGACCGGGGAGAACCGTGCGGCGCCGAGGCGAACCTGGCGAAGCTCCTGGCCGCCGACGCCTCGTGGGAGGCGGCCAACGCCGCCCTTCAGACCTTCGGCGGCTACGGCTTCGACGCCGAGTACGGCGTAGAGCGCAAGTTCCGCGAGACGCGCCTCTACCAGGTAGCCCCGATCTCGACCAACCTCATCCTCTCTTACGTAGCCGAGCACGTCCTCGGGCTTCCCAGGTCATTCTGACCAGCTCAAACCTGCGTCCGGCCGAGCGTCTTGGTCAGACCCGCGGTAGTGAGCGAGGCGGCTACGGGGCACCCGCGCACGAAGCCGAAGAACGGCCCGAAGTCCCGCGTGGCCGGGAAACCGGTCACGAACAGCCCCGGCAGGCTCGACTGGAAGTGATCGTCCAGGACCGGGAATCCGTCGGCGAGCTCCAGTTCGTCTACCACCCCAGATAGGTAGGGGACCGCTCTCATATCCACCTTGTAGCCGGTCGCCAGGACGATGTGGTCCACTACGAGGCGCTCTCCGGTCGAGAGGTGTACCTCGATCTCCCCGCCTGGGGCCTCTGTGCACTCTGCGACCGACGCGTTAGGCCAGCGATGGACGGAGGGCTTGTCCAGGCGAGGGGTAAGCCACGGCTCGAGCTTCAGTCTGCCTTCGGCCCAGAACCTACCGGCAATCGCTTCGCGTTCTTCGGAGGGCAGATTCCTGAACCAACCAGGCACGGTGGCGGTCAGGTCCATCAGCCCGTCCACGAAATGCCAGTCGGAGGCGGTGAACTCCGGCGCTGCGTGGCGGTGGACGACGTGGATCTCCTCGGCGTCGCCGTCGGCGAGCAGGGCGGCCCACTCGTAAGCGCTCTGGCGCCCGCCGACGATCAGTAGCCGTTTTCCGCGAAACTGGTCGAACCGGACCAGGTGGCAGGTGTGCGTCCAGCGCTCGGGCGACAGGCTCCGCTGGACCCACTCCGGGATGACCGTAAAGTGGGAGATGCCGGGTGCGGCGACCACGGCGTCGGCGCCGATGCGCCGGCCGTTCTCGAGCGTCGCCTCGAAGCGCCCGTTCGGCCTGGAGAGATCCCGCACCAGGTCAGGCAGTACGTCGATCTCCGCCCTCTCCTCGAACCAATCGACGTAGTCCAGGAACAGCGCGACCGGGATGGGATCGACCTCCGAGGGATCTATCCCGAGTTCATTGAGGTACGCCATAAAGGTGTGCACGCCGGCGGCGTCGAGGTGCCAGTCGGGGCCGGAGCGTAAGAACATGCCGGCCGGCATGTTATCGCGCCAGAAGGCCATCGGCTTTCCGACCACGATCTGCTCGATACCGGCGCGCTTTGCAGACGCGGCCGTGGCCAACCCGTACGGTCCGGCCCCGATCACCAGAAGCGGTACGTGGGTCTGGTTTCCCCTGCCGTCTGTGGCCGCGGATGTCACGATCTGAGCCCCATAGGTGCCTCCTCGTTGCCCTGACGCCATCATGAGATGTAGTTCAGTCTAAGTAAGTAACACGAACTACGCAAGCTGGCGGCGCACCCCCAGAAGGGTCGGACACAGTATCGTCCCAGCGAAGGCCACCCGGCATCGTGCCCCCCACTTCTCGCCGTACTTGCAGACTTTATGGCAGCCCCGAAAGGACCCTCTCGTGGGCTTCATGGTCTTCTTCACCGAAGAGGACGAACCGTACGAGACGGACCCGTTCGAGTCTCTCCGCTTCGCCTCGCACCGTCCCGAGCGCCACCTCCGCTGCTTCCTCGACCGGGTAGCCGAAGATACCGGTCGAGATGGCGGGGAAGGCGATGGACTCTATCCCGTTCTCCTCGGCGAGTGCGAGTGAATTGCGGTAGCAGCCCGCGAGGAGCTCGGCCTCCAGGCGGTCCTGGCCGTAGACTGGCCCCAACGTGTGGACGACGTAACGGTTCGGAAGCCCGTGCGCGCCGGTTATGACAGCCTCGCCGGGTCCTATGGGGCCGAGCGGCACGGCTTCCTCAGCGAGACCGGGCCCGGCGGCGCGGTGGATGGCCCCTGCGACCCCTCCGCCGGGTTCGAGCCGCGCGTTCGCCGCGTTGACCACGGCCTCCACGTCTTCCTGGGAGGTTATGTCTCCCTGGATGCACTCGACCGTAACGGCCCCAAATTCACGTCTCATCCGCCCTCCCAGGAGTAGGCCAGCTTGCCACCCCGCCACACCCTCTCCACGGAGAGATCGGGCGTCAGGACCGTAACGTCGGCGTCGTAGCCGGGGACGAGGCGGCCCTTGCGGCGACCTTCGCCGACGAGCTTCGCCGGTGAGGTGGAGGTCATACGCGCGGCCTCGGGGATGGTACAGCCGGTGAAAGCCAGGATGTTCATGAACGCATCTTTCATGGTCAGCACGCTTCCGGCGATGGACCCGCTCCCCAGCCTTGGGACGCCGCCGTCGGCGTACACGGTGCGGGTAGCCAGACGGTACTCGCCGTCCTCCATACCCATTGCGGCTATGGCGTCGGTGACGAGGCAGAGGCGGTCAGGCCCGAGCATGCGGAAGGCTAGTCCGACCATCTCCGGATGGACGTGCAACCCGTCGGCGATCAGACCGCAGATTGCCCTCGGGTGGGCGAAGGCGGCCCCAGGCAACCCCGGCTCGCGGTGGTGCATCGCGCTCATCCCGTTGAAGAGGTGCGTGACGCCGGCGACCTGCCCATCCAGAGCGTCGTAGGCCTCTTCGAAGGCAATGTCGGAGTGGCCGGCCGAGACGACCACCCCACGGTTCGCGGCGAGGGAGATGAGTTTGTCGGCGCCTTCCAGCTCGGGGGCCAGTGTGATCATACGCACGGGCCCGAGGTCGAGCAGATGGGCAAGCAACTCCGCATCGGGCATCAGGACGTGGGCAGCCGCGTGCGCACCCCTCTTCTGCAGGCTTATAAAGGGACCTTCGAGGTGGACGCCGAGCACCTCCGCGCCCGACCCGGTGGGGGTACCGATCTCGGGCAGGGCTTCTTCGTAGAGACCCTCGGGCGACGAGATGACCGTGGGCAGGTATGAGGTGGTGCCTGTCGAGAGCAGGGCTTCGGAGAGTTCGGGCAGGCGCTGGGTCTCTGAGGCCACGTCGACACCGAAGGCCCCGTTGACCTGCAAATCGACGAAGCCGGGCAGTATCAGGGATTCAGGGTGGTCGTGGACCTCATCCGCTTCGGCGAGGAGAGAGTCATCAGGGCTCACGTCCGCGATGGACCCTTCGCCCAGGAGAACCGTCCCATCGGGCCACACCTCGTAATCCGTAACGATCTGGCCCCGCAGCGCGACGAACCTCATGTTTCGGTCCTCCGGCTATCCTTGCCCCTCATGGCATACATCTTCCGCTTACGGGGCGTGCGAATCAAGGGTGTCACCCGCTCTCGGGGCGAACTCGTCGACGTTGCGTTCCGGGCGGGCGTCGGGGACGCGGAGGAGGAAGAAGAGGCCCAGGGCCATGATGACGGCGAGCGAGCCTATGGAGATCCTGTAGCCGTAAGCGCCTCCCCCGAAGACGAAGAGAAACACGGCCGTGAGCGCGGGCCCGAAGACCGCGGAGACCTTTCCGGCCAGCGAGAAGAGCCCAAAGAATTCCCCTAGCTTCTCGGGCGGCGAGAGGGCGACGAGCATCACCCGCCCCACCGTCCACATCCCTCCCAGCGCGATCCCCACGATGGGTCCCGCGAGAAAGAGCATCCACCCCCCGAGGGCCGCGGCGGCGAGCACGATCGCGACGAGCCACAGAACGAGTACGCCGACGAGCGACCTCTTGGGTCCCACCCGGTCCGTAAGGAGACCGAATACGGCCGAGCCGACCACGGCGAAGGCCGTGGAGAAGAGGAGCAGGTTCCTGACCTGCGTGCCGTCCATCTCGAAGACCACCCGACCGTAGAGCGCCATGTTTGCGACGGCGGTATTCGCCGCGTCGGTGTAGAGGACCGTAGCCAGGATAAAGGTCCCCACCCCCGCGTAAGCGCGCAGGTTCTTCACGGTGCTGACCACGTCGCGGTAGGCCACTAAGAGGGACACGGGCCGCCGCGCCCGCACCGCAGGGTCGGGTACGAAGAAGAAAGCGGGCAGCGAGAAGACGAGGTAGATGACAGCCGTCGGCACGAAGGCGTTGGAGTAGACTTCGTCACCGGCCTCCAGCCATCCTCCAAGGGGCCCTAGCAGCGGACGCAGCGTCTCTCCGTTCTCGACGAAGTACGTCAGTACAACGAGGCCGAGGATGGTGCCGACGTAGCCTACTGCGGTGCCGTAGCCGCTGATCCTGCCGGCCCCGCGTCCAGCCGAGACGACGGGCAAGAGCGCATTGTAGAAGACGAGCGCGGACTGGTAGGCGAGGTCGGCCGCGACGAAAAGCGCGAGCGCCACCACTACCCCGCCGGTTACGTCCAGCGCGGCGGTGAGCGCGACCGCGATAGTGGTAAGCAGGATCAGGTAAGGCACCCGTCGCTGTCTGAGGTCGGCTACGGCCCCGAGAACGGGCGCCGTGAGCACGACGAAAAGCGCGGAGACGGCCGTCGCCGAATTGACGAGGCCGGCCCCGGAGAGGAGCCCCCCGCTCCCGACCTGCTCCTCGACCCAGAGCGGGAAGTAAAAAGAGAGGATGGTGACCGAGAAGATGGTGTTCGAGAAGTCATAGAGGATCCAGGAGAAGGCCGCCAGCCGCGAGGCCTTGCCGCCGGATAACCTCCTCACTCTCATCTCGGCGGCAGTATAGAGTACGCGGCAGCCGGCCGACGTTTAGATCATTTCGGGCACTCGCCTCCCTAACTGAGCGCGACGTCGAGGGTCATCATGACGGCGAACCCGACCATGAGAGACATGGCCGCTATGTCGGGGCTGCCGCGTTTCGCCTCGGGGATGAGCTCTTCGGCGACGACGAAGATCATGGCCCCAGCGGCGAACGCCAGAGCATAGGGCAGTATCGGCTTGGCGAGCACGACCGCAGCCGCCCCGATAATCCCCGCGACGGGCTCGACCGCGGCCGAGAGCTGACCGTAGAAGAAGCTCCTGGGTCTCGACAGTCCCTCACGCCGCAGCGGCATGGCCACGGCCATACCTCCAGGGAAGTTCTGAAGCCCTATGCCTATGGCAAGCGCGACCGCTGCGCCGATCGAAGCCCCGGAATGCCCGCCGCCGCTCCGAAAGCCACCCCCACCGCAAGGCCCTCGGGTATGTTGTGGAGCGTTATCGCCGAGACGAGCAGCACGCTCCGGCGCCAGCTAGTATGGATGCCCTCCGCGTCCTTCATCGGGTGTCCGGGATGCAGGTGCGGAAGCACCAGATCGAGGCACCGCAGGAAGATCCCACCGGCCAGAAACCCGATCAGGGGCGGCACCCACATCGGTAGCGGTCCTCCCCGGGAGAGGTCTATGGAGGGCGCGAGGAGCGACCAGAAACTGGCCGCGATCATGACCCCGGCAGCGAACGCCAGCATCGCATCCAGATGCTTGCGGCTGACTTTCCTCGTGCCGAACACCAGCGACGCCCCTAGCGCCGTGACCCCCCAAGTGAACATCGTAGCCAAAAACGCCTGCAAGATAGGGGACATCCCAGCGAAAACCCCGATCACTCGCCCGACCTACTCTCTTGCCGCGTGTTGCCTTCGATGATGAACGCAGCCACCCCCTCGATACATTCGTTTACTTCGTCCATCCTTCCACTCATGAAAACTCCCAAGTCTTGAAAGTAGCTGATGTGAAAATAAGGCCGCCTGGAGGAGCCTCTTCTAGAAGGAGTCTGATGTTCGTGCTCTAAGACAACAGTTTGGGGTGCCTATGAGGCTCCCGCGTCACACTGGTGTGTACGGGCTTTGGCTGCACCAAGCAAAGCCGACGTCGGACCAAGGCGACGACCTCTCCTTATTTTCATCCCTTCGGGGTGGCCCTGCAACAAGGGCCATGGAACACTTGGGTGAATAAGGGCTCAGGGCGCCTACAGCGGCTCGGGATGACGTTGACCCATGTGGCTGCGCTCTTAGCACCGCAGCACTTGGTCAGGCCACCGACAGCGTACGCGAGAAGACCCGATCGGTCAGGGCGTAGAGGACTTGGTCGAGTACTACGCCCTCTTTGATCGCACTCCGGCGCATTACCCCCTCGCGGATGTAGCCGCACTTCTCCAGGACGCGTATCGACGCAGCACTGCTCGCAAAAGGAACGGCGAAGATGCGCGTAAAGTTCAATGCTTCGAACCCGTAGCTGCTCACGGCCCGTACGGCAGCGGCGGTGATCCCTTTCCCCCATAAGGCTTCTCCGAGCCAGTAACCGATCTCCGCCGAACGGCGCTCGATATCGCTCCCTAGCTCGAGCCCGATGCTGCCGGTGGCTTCGCCACGGACTTCTATTGCGAAGTGCGTCTGCGGGTCCTGACGTTGAACGATCGCGATCCACTGCTCGGCATCCGCGGGGGTGTAGGGGTGCGAGAAGCGATCTCGCAGTCGCCGCCAGACCACGAAGTTGTTGGCATGACGAACCAACGAGGGCTCATCGCCCTCCCTCCAAGGTCGCAGCACGCAGCAACGGCAGTTGAGCCTAATGGTCTTACCTCGGCGGTACCCGTCATGGTTATTTGCTCGGCACCTTATAGGCTTTCACCACTTCATGATGCCCGATGGTTCGTTTACACTGCAAGGCGCTGTCAGAGGCTAACAGAACTCAAGGGACATGAGGGCATAAAGAGGGCCGGGGTTCTTTCACCCCGGCCGCTTGCCCGCACGGAAGTTGCTTAGTTCGTAAGTGCGGCCTGGGGAATCACCTAAAACTGGGGAATCACCCAAAACGCGTTCCTTTTCTCGCTTCGACTCGCTACTTCTGCTACAATGGTAGCGATGCTGCTAAGGAGGTGGGGAGGTGAGCCGGACTTGTGCGACAAGCTTCAAGATAGCTAGGCTCACAAGCAACAGCGGGATGGATGCACAGGAACGGCTGATGCCACCGCAGCGAGCAGGTAGGGCCAGGGAAGGCACGCCAGATGCCCGGCTTTGGCGACCCGAAGCGTGCGCGTGTGGCTGCTAGGGGGGTTCCGGGTTTCAGTGGGGACCCGCACCGTGCAGGAGAGCGAGTGGCGGCTCAGGAAGGCGGCGAGCCTCGTGAAGCTGCTCGCCCTAGCTCCTTCTCACCACCTCCACCGCGAGCGGGCCATGGACCTCCTGTGGCCTGAGCATGGGAGGCACGCGGCCGCCAACAGCCTCAGCCAGGCACTCCATGCCGCCCGCCACGCCCTCGAACCCGACGACGCCCAGGAGGCCGACTCCGGCTACCTAGCTTCGCAGGGCGAGCAGCTCGTGCTGTGCCCAAAAGGAGAACTGTGGGTTGACGTGGAGGCCTTCGAGGAGGCGGCGGCGACGGCCAGACGCTCCCGTGATACAGCGGCCTACCGGGCGGCCATGAACCTGTACGCCGGGGAGCTGTTGCCGAAAGACCCTTACGAGGAGTGGGCTGAGGTCCCCCGCGAGGGTCTTGGGCAGTTGTTCCTTTCTCTGCTGGTCGAGCTGGCGAGCCTCCACGAGGAGCGCGGGGAGTACGCGCCGGCCGTCGAGGCGCTCCGGAGGGTCGTAGTCGAGGAGCCTACCCGCGAAGAGGCGCATATAGGCTTGATGCGCCTGTATGCCCTGGGGGGAAAGCAAGCCGAAGCCCTTGCCCAGTATGCGCGTCTGGAGGAATTGCTCTCTCGGGAGCTTAGGGCTGAGCCGCAAGCCTCGAGCCGCGCCCTTAGGGAGGAGATCGCCACGGGGAGATTCCCGCCGCCCCATCGACCGGTCCATCGACAGCTCACTACGCCCAAGGGGGAAATCTTCGATCCACCCCGGCACAACCTACCTGCACCCAGGACCAGCTTTGTCGGGCGAGAGCGGGAGATAGTGGAGGTAAAGCGCGCCCTCTCGATGACGCGGCTGCTTACCCTCATGGGGGCAGGCGGATCGGGAAAGACGCGGCTAGCCCTGGAGGTGGCTACGGATTGCGTGGGCGCCTACTCGTATGGAGTGTGGCTGGCGGAGTTGGCGGGGCTCTCGCAAGGTAAGCTAGTGCCGCAGGCGGTGGCCGCAGCCTTGGGGGTAAAGGAACGACCCGGCCAACCACTCCCCGTCACGCTCGGCGAGTTCCTGCGAGCCAAGCAAACGCTGCTTGTGGTGGACAACTGTGAGCATCTGCTGGAGGCCACGGCGGCATTGGTGGACATGCTGCTCGATACATGTCCGCGCTTGCGCATCCTTGCCACCAGCCGGGAAGCACTAGATGTAACCGGCGAGGTTAGGTGGATCGTGCCCCCGCTCTCGGTGCCCGAGCCCCAGGGTAGGCCCTCTTCTGAGGATTCTAGCTTCTTTGAGGGGCTAGAAGGTTACGAGTCGGTGAGGTTGTTCATCGAGCGGGCGCAGGCCGCCAAAGGAGACTTCGAGGTCACCAACGAGAGTGCCCCGGCGGTGGCCGAGATCTGCTGGAGGCTGGACGGACTGCCCCTGGCCATAGAGCTGGCCGCCGCTCGGATCAAGCTGCTGCCGCCCGGGGCGATGCTGGAGCGGCTCGGTAGCCGTCTGAAGCTGGTGACGGGGGGAGCGCGCAATCTGCCCGAGCGACAGCGGACCCTCAGGGGCACGATCGAGTGGAGCTACGCGCTCCTCGAAGAAGGCGAGCGGATGCTCTTCGCTCGCCTCGCGGTGTTCTCCGGGGGACGCATGCTGGAGGCGATAGAGGCAATATGCGACGCGAAGGGCGATCTGCCTGTTGACACGCTGGACGGTGTCTCCTCGCTTCTGGACAAGAGCCTTCTCAGGCAGGAAGAAGGGCCAGAGGGCGAGCCGCGCTTCGTGATGCTAGAGACCATCCACGAGTACGCCCGCGAAAGGCTCGAAGCGAGCGGCGAGGCCGAGGAGATAAAGAGGCTGCACGCCGAGTACTTCCTGGCACTGGCAGAAGGAGCCGAGCCAGAGCTAACCGGACCAGACCAGCTCGCGTGCTTGCAGCGCCTCGAAGCCGAGCACGACAATATGAGAGCGGCTCTCACTTGGTCGCTTGAGAAAGAGCCCGAGACGGCCCTCCGGCTGGCCGGGATGTTGGCACACTTCTGGGAAATACGCTCTGACATCTCGGAGGGGAGCATGTGGCTGGAGGCGGCGCTGCGCCAAAGCGGTCGCCCCGACACGGTCACCGAGGCGGCCACGCGGGCGAAGGCCTTGAGCGGGGCGGGGACGTTCGCGTGGCATAGAGGCGACTACGATAAAGCCACCGCGTTGCACGGGGAGGCGCTGGAACTCTACCGGCAAGTGGGGGACGATAGCGGCGTCGCCTTCTCGCTCATGTGCTTGGGGGCCCAATACAACGACCCGGGCGATTATGAGCGCGCGGCACCGTTCTTTGAGGAGGCGCTAGCGCTCTCCCGGAGGATCGGGGACAGGCGAAACATAGTCGTCACCCTCCATAACCTCGCAGACGTGGAGCGCATGAGGGGCGACTATGAGCGGGCGAAAACGCTGGGTATGGAGAGTATGTCTCTGGCGCGCGAGATGGAGGACAAGTGGCAATTAGCCCGCATTGTAGTTTGGGTGGGGTTGCTTACGGTTTTTAGCGGCGACGAACACGACTTGGCGGAAGGGTTCCTCAAGGAGGCCTTGATGCTAAGCCGGGAGCTTGGGAACTGGATGTCCGGGGCGTACTGTCTGGAGGGCTTCGCCGGCTTGGCTGGAGCGAGGGGGCAAGGGGAGCGCGCGGCCAGGCTGTGGGGGGCGGCGGAGGCCCTACGCAAGACCATCGGTGATCCACTCTCGAGCGAAGGGCACCTGTACTTCGAGCGCAGCATGGTTGCCGCACGCGTCCAGCTCGGTGAGGCGGCGTGGGAAGCGGCGCTCGCCGAGGGGCGGGCGATGAAACTAGAGGAGGCCGTCGAGTACGCCCTCTCCGAAGACGATTCGCCTATGATCGCTTCACGGACTCCGGAGCAAACCCCGGCCACAGCACCACGTCCGTCGGCCCTCACCCGTCGCGAGCAGGAGGTGGCCAAGCTGGTGGCGCGCGACCTCACCAACCGACAAATCGCCGAGGAACTCGTACTCTCTGAGCGCACCGTGGAGAACCACGTCCGCAACATCCTCAAGAAGCTGAGGCTGTCTTCGCGCTCCGAGGTTGCCGCCTGGGTTGAGGCACAGCGCTCCTAAGAAGCAGGTCTTCCCCAAGCGTTCCCTCTTCCGGTGCCCCTCCTAGTCAGGACGCTGTGCCCTTGCCAATGAATTCGCATAGTCTACTATGGGCAATGAGATGAACGATCTGTCGGAGACTCGTTCCCCCTCAACTTCGGTCGGGGACTACTTGAAGGCCGTCTGGGAGCTCGCTGTGGATTCGGGGGATGCTGCCTCGACCAAGGGCGTAGCGGCGCGACTCTCCGTCTCGTCAGCCTCGGTCTCCAACATGTTCGCGAGGTTGCAGGATATGGGCCTCGTCAGGTACGAGCGCTACAGGGGGGCGACGCTCACCGAGCGCGGCCGAGAGGAGGCCCTGCGGCTGGTACGGCGGCATCGTCTGATCGAGACCTTCCTCCTCGAGCACCTCGGTTACGATTGGCAGGAGGTACACGACGAGGCCGAGCGGCTGGAGCACGCGGTCTCGGACGGGTTCACCGAGCGTCTGGCGGCGTTACTGGGACATCCGGATCACGATCCGCACGGGGACCCGATCCCCTCGGCCGAGGGCACTCTCGAGGTGGAGGAATCCTTTACTTTGAATCAGGCTGTCGCGGATCAGCGGGTCCGCATCTCCAAGGTCAGGGACGAGGACGCTGCGATACTCGACTACCTGGGAGATCGCAACCTCGTCCCGGGGAGGCGGTTGAGCGTCAGGGAGGTGCGGGCCCTCGACGGCGTCGTGGTGGTCGAGGATGAGGAGGCGGAGATCCACGCCCTCGGAGAGCCGCTGGCGCGATCGATCTTCGTCAGGAACGACTGACAGCCTCGCTACTTCCCTGAACGAACCGGAAGGGTCATGCTTGGTTCCGCACAGGTATGTCGGCCATACGGACAGGGGAAGGAGTGTCTTGAGCAAGAACGGTGACCGGCGAGGCGAAGCCACGCAGACAAGGCACCGGAAAGGGTAGTGGAGGACCCGCCGCCCGGGCCAGACTACCCACGCTACCGAATCGAGCCGGGCAAAGGGGCGGGAGCGCCTTCCCCGGACGTGGGGGCATGAATCCCACCGGCCCGGGCGATAGAATAAAGTATGATGGAACGTGCCAGGCCCGAGATAAGCAGCGACCTTCTGAGACGTGCCCGCGAGATGGCCGAGGCGCGCGGAAGCGACGAGCGCGAGCTTCTGGAGGAGCTGATCGAGGAGTCCCTCCGGATGCGTCGCTTCCCCGGCATCGCTTTCCGGGACGGACCTGCCGGACGGCGCGCGCGTGTGCTTGGCACGGCGCTCGATGTTTGGGAGGTCATCGAAGCCTGCCAGCAGATGGGAGAGGAGCGCCTGATCTCCGAGAGCCACCTCTCGGAGCGGCAGATAGACCTCGCCCGCGCCTACTACGAGTCGTACCCTGAAGAGATAGAGTCGTTCATCTCCGAGAACCGGCTCTCGGAGGAAGAGTTGCATGGTCTCTCCCCGGCCGTCATACCGCCCTCTCCCTCCGCCCGCCAGGACCCGCCAGGGTGCGGCTCCTCTTAGATGCCCACGTCTCAGGGCGCGCCATTGGTCGGGCTCTGGAAAACGATGGGCACGACGTGCGCGCCGTAGATAGCGAGGTCGAGCTGGAGGGTGCCACGGACGACGAGCTGTTGGAGCTGGCGGCATCGGAGAACCGCGTGCTCATCACCTTCAACGTCGGAGACTTTCGCCGGATAGCCGAGAGCTGGCGCGAGGAGGAGCGCCCGCACTCCGGGCTCATCCTGGTTTCCAGAGGCGTCCGCCACGAACACTTCGGCGTCGTCGTTCGCGGGGTGAGGGTTCTGTTCGAGCGGGTCCCGGAGCAGGCGGATTGGACGGACCGGTCGGAATGGTTGCCCAAAGCGTGTTGAGCCGGCAAGGCCCTCTCCGGGTACACGCGTGCCAACCGGCAGCCTTCGCCGGAATTCCTGGCGTGCGAAGTCGGAGAGAGTCCTACCGGTCGAAGGGTCTCCAATAGGCGGAGCCGCTCACTAGAACGGCTCCGCCTGTTCCTCACTACTACGGTATGTTCGTCTTTGAATCCCCCTCTGTGGCATTGAAGTCGGGTGCAGTGTCCGTCCCAGAGCCTCCATCGAAGCTGTCCGCCCCGCCGCCTGTGAGCCGGTCGGCGCCTTTGGCCCCGCACAATACGTCGCTGCCGCCAAAGCCGCGCAGCAAGTCTCCGTCGTCCCGACCGAGCAGGAGGTCAGCCCCGCTGGTTCCGGTGAGGGTGTCCTCATCATTGCCCCCTGCCCGAACCGTCACCGGTGTGCTGGCGCTCGCCTGAGAGTCACTAACCTTCAGCGTCACACTAGAGCTTCCGGTGCGTCCCGAGACCGTTGTGATGGTGGCGGTACGGGTCTCTGTGCTGCCAGAGAAGCTGACATTGCTTTTCGGCACAAGGCGGGTGTTTGAGGAGGTGAGGACGCTGAGTGTGAGGGCGCTGACGTTGTTATCCACATCGGCGAGCTTTAGGGTGATGCGTCCTCTGGTGCCGCTCAGGCACGCGCTCTGGCTGGCGCTGCCCGCCAAAACCTTGATAGTGGGCGCGTCGTTTACCGGGGTGACGGTGATTGTGACCGTGAACTCCTCGCTGGCATCGGCGAAGAGGCCGTTGGAGGCGGTTACGGTGAAGATGTACTCGCCGCCGGCCGTGGGCGTGCCCGAGAGGACGCCCGCGCCGCTGAGATCGAGGCCGGGCGGGAGGTCTCCGGCGCTCACCGAGAAGCTGCCCGAAGGACTGCCGGTGGAGGAGGTGAAGGAGTGGGAGTAGGCGGTTCCCACCTGCCCCGCCGGGGGATCGGGGCTCGGGGCCGCGGGAGCGGCGCCCAGCTGCCCGGCGCCGTTGTTGCCTCAGCAGGCGATGGTGCCGTCGGTTTTCACCCCGCAGCTGTGGTTGCCGCCCGCGTCTACCGATCCGGCGATCGTGCCAGCCGGAGCCGTCGAGATCGAAACCCCAGCCTCACCCGTGGGCGGTGCCGCTGCCCACGCCGGCCCCACGGCCATAAGCACCGCCAGAGCCGCGAAGAGGGCGGCGAGCGCCGCCGCCACCCCGAGACGCCGGTAATACCCCCTGCTGCTCCGGCCACGTGCGGGCGCGCGAAGTACTGCCTCGCTGGCGCCCACGAATCGTTGCGGACCTATCATCCCGATCCTCCTCCGTCGCTGTTGGCGGCGGTTATGCCCTCCCTGGCCGGGCGAGGTACACCCCTTCTTTTCCCTGTAGCAAAGGTATCTTGGAATGAAGGAGAGCTGCGGCGCATCCCCCAAATGGCTGATTTTTGTTGTTACGAGCAGGATTTCTTGTGTTGCTAATGGAGGGCATACCCGCTCTCCTGCGCTCCGGCCCGAGCGTGGAATCTTAAGATCATAGGACCTTAGGCGGCCTGGTGCAGGGATACCCCCTCCTCCTGACCGAGGCGAAGCCTTTAAGGAGAGAGTACGGAGTCCGCGACGCCTACGGCCACCAACCCCTTCGATGAAGCCCGAAGAGGTGCACTGAACGGCACAGTGAGCCACGAAGAACGGACACCGACCCGATCATCTCCTCGCAGCCCGGAGGAAAGCGTGCGCCGACATCCCCATACCTTCGTTACGCTCCACCAGCGGGCGGAGGTGGGTGGTGAAGCGTTCGATCTCCTCAGGCTTCAGCGCCTCGTTCATCGCCTCTTCCAGCGTGGGGATCTTGGGGTTTCCGGAGCTCTTGAGCAGGAGCTCCCAGCCCGGACCTTCGCTGGAGATGAGGTGATTGCCGCGCGTAACGTTTGCTTCGTATTCGAGGTGGATCTCCTCGAAGCCCGCCTCCTCCGCGTGGGCGAGCAGGTCACGCTCGTCGAAGTTCAACATAGGGTCCGTATCTCTCGGCTGGATTCGCTCGTAGATGGCCTGAACTCGCACGGCGAGATCCTTTATCGGGGTCACGTCATAACCCAGGTAAAGACCCGACTCGGCCGACCAGGCAACGGTATTGAAGCGATTGATCGGTTCGAAAAGGGAGATTCGGCCCCCGGGCTTCAGGACGCGAAAGAACTCCTCGAAAGCGCGGCGTTTGTCTTCTACGTAGATCAGGACGGAGCGCGTCGTCACGATGTCCACCGAAGCGCAGCCTAGCGCAGAGAGGTCGTCCGCCGGGGCGAGCAGGAACTCACAACGGTCCGCGACGTACAGCTCCTCCGCCAGGCTCCGGGCATGGTCCAGCAGGACTTGCGAGATGTCTGAGAAGATGACCCGTCCGTCTTCCCCGACGAGGTCGAGGGCGCCGAAGGCGATGAGGCCATCCCCGGCCCCCACGTCGAGAAGGATCTCGCCACTTTGCACTGCGGCGTTCTCTAGTATGCGATCCCGCCAGGGGATAAGGCCCTCCAGCAATCTATCCCGCTGCCCGGGGTCACCGCCGAAGCGCCGCTCCAGCAGCCACTCCGCCCATTGGTCTCGCACCGGCTCCGTCATCGCCGGGCACTTTATCCGCCGACCGGCGTCTTCGGCTCCTCACCGCGCAGTACGGCCACGAGGTTCTCGGCGGCCAGCTCCGCCATTCTGTCACGGGTCTCGATGGAGGCGCTGCCGATGTGTGGGGCGAGGACGACGTTCTGGAGCCCCAGAAGCTTGGGATGCACCTCGGGCTCCTCCTCGTACACGTCGAGGCCGGCGGCGAAGATGTTTCCCTCCTCCAGTGCATCGGCGAGAGCCGCTTCGTCCACCACCGGACCACGCGAAGAGTTGACGAGGACGGCCGTGGATTGCATGAGGTCCAGCTCTCCCCGGCCTATAAGGTGTCTGGTCTCGGGCGTGAGAGGGGTGTGGACGGAGATGAAGTCGCACGTGCGGAGCAGCTCGTCGAACTCGACGTACCGCACGCCGGTCTCATTCTCTGCACTCTCGTTGCGGTACTTATCGTGGTACAGGACGTCCATGTCGAACCCCCGGGCGCGGCGGGCTACGGCTTGTCCGATCCTACCGAAACCCAAGACCCCGAGCTTCTTGCCCCAGACGTCGGGACCCGTGAGCTGCATCGGTCCCCAGGCGTCCCACCCGCCGGAGCGCAGGAGACGCTCCGCCTCGCCGAGTCTCCTGGCCGCCGCCAGCAACAGCATAAAGGCGGTATCGGCGGTCGTCTCGTTCAGGACCTCTGGGGTGTTGGTCACGACCACGTCCCGCTCCCCAGCGGCGTCGAGGTCTATGTTGTCGTAGCCGACGGCCATGTTTGCGACGACCTTGAGGTCCTCGCCGGCCGCATCCATCAACTCCGCGTCCACACTCTCTGTGACGGTGGAGAGGATGCCTGCGGACCCGCGCGCGGCTTCGAGGAGCTCTTCGCGCGCAGGCGGCCCTTCTGCGAGCACCGCGACGTCGAAGTCTCCAAGGAGACGGAGACCGGCGTCGGGTATCTCACGGGTTACGAGTACCTTCTCCGGCATGCGACCCCCCCCTATCCTGGCCCTAGTCTTCCTCTTCGAGCATCTGGCGCAACACGGTCTGCAGGATGCCGCCGTTACGGAGGTACTCGACCTCGACCGGGGAGTCCACGCGCACCTTGACCTGGAACTCCTTCTCTTCGCCGCCGTCAGAGGTGGCCCTTACGGACAGCTCCATGCCGGGTTCGAGATCGGCGAGACCGGGGATGTCGAAGGACTCGTGACCGGTAAGGCCGAGGGATTCTGCGCTCTCACCCTCGGAGAATTGCAAGGGCAGCACGCCCATGCCGATCAGGTTCGAGCGGTGGATGCGCTCGAAGCTCTCCGCGATAACGGCCCTCACACCGAGCAGGAACGATCCCTTCGCCGCCCAGTCGCGCGAGGAACCCGACCCGTACTCCTTGCCGGCCAGGACGACGAGCGGCACGTTCTCCTCTTCATAGGCGAGGCTGGCCTCGTAGATCGTCGTCTCCTCGCCATCAGGGAAGTAGACGGTATAGCCGCCCTCCCTTTCCACGAGCTGGTTGCGGAGCCTGATGTTGCCGAACGTGCCGCGCAACATTACCTCGTGATTGCCGCGCCTCGAGCCGTAAGAGTTGAAGTCGCGCGAGCTCACGCCCTTTTCGATCAGGTACTGCCCAGCGGGCATCTTCGAAGGGATGGCGCCCGCGGGCGAGATGTGGTCGGTGGTCACAGAGTCCCCGACCTTCACGAGGACTCGCGCGCCCTCGATGTCCTTGAGGTCTTCGGCTTCGGGCCCCATGTCCTTGAAGAACGAGGGCTCCTGGATGTAGGTCGATTCGGGATCCCACTGGTAGAGGTCCCCGCTGGGCACTTCCACGTCGTTCCACTGCTCGTTGCCCGTGTACACGTCCGCGTACTGCTCTTTGTAGATCTTGGGGTCGAGGGCATTCTCTATCTCGCGGGCCACCTCCTCCTGGGAAGGCCAGATGTCCTGGAGATAAACGGGGTTGCCGTCCTCATCCTCGCCTAAGGGGTCTTTAGACAGGTCTATGTCCACCGTGCCCGCCAGGGCGTAGGCGACTACGAGCGGTGGGGAGGCCAGGTAGTTCGCGCGGACGTCAGGGTTGATGCGCCCTTCGAAGTTGCGGTTGCCCGAGAGTACGGCC
Source organism: uncultured Rubrobacteraceae bacterium (assembly GCA_963849745.1). Taxonomy (GTDB): domain Bacteria; phylum Actinomycetota; class Rubrobacteria; order Rubrobacterales; family Rubrobacteraceae; genus Rubrobacter_D. The sequence goes on from CAWKIM010000006.1 coordinate 191,080, forward strand.
GCGACAACGAGGTCGTTCTCCTCTACGGCGGCGGAGATCTCCTCGGCCAGCGGACCGGAGTTCCCGATGCAGGTCGTGCACCCGTAGCCGACCACATCGAACCTCAGCTTTTCTAGAGGGTCGAGGAGGCCAGAGGTCTGCAGGTACTCCGTAACGACCTTGGACCCCGGCGCGAGGCTGGTCTTGACGTGCGGCGCGACGGAGAGCCCCTTCTCGACAGCCTTCCTGGCCAGGAGGCCGGCACCCATCATCACGGAAGGGTTGGAGGTATTGGTACAGCTCGTAATCGCGGCGATAACGGCGGAGCCGTGCCTGAGAGAGAGCTCCTCCCCGTCCACCGTGACGGTGATGGCGCCCGTGGGCAAGGCCTCAGGCTTGCCGTTCTCGGGCCCGCCGCTGGAAGTCGGATCTCCCCCACCTTCGTCGCTCACGCCAGACGCGCCTGCGGGGGTATCGCTCGCGGGAAGTGACTCGGTGTCGTCTGCGGTGTGGCTCTCACCCGTTGAGACGGCGCTGCCTTCCTTGCCCTCGGCCCCGTTGACCCCGCCGCGGGCGACCGGTATATCGGGGTTCGGGATATCGCTCGCGGGGAACGATTCCGCGTCGGCTCGGTCGTAGGCGTCCTCGCGGCCGTTCCCCAGGAGCGGGTGGTCGGGGTCCACCATCTCGGCCAGAGCCTGCCTGAAGGAGGGCTGCATGTCGTCGAGGGCGACCCTGTCCTGCGGGCGGCGCGGCCCTGCCAGGCTCGCCTCGACGGACTCCAGGTCCAGGTCCACCGTCTCCGAGAAGCGCGGCTCGGGAGTCTCGTCCGTGCGCCAGAGGCCCTGCTCCTTGCTGTACGCCTCGACCAGGTCCACAAGCTCCTCGTCGCGGCCCGTGCCGCTGAGGTAGCGCAGTGTCTCCGTGTCTACGGGGAAGAACGTGCACGTCGCCCCGAACTCGGGGGACATGTTCGCGATGGTTGCCCGGTCGGGTAGCGAGAGCTTGCTAAGCCCGTCGCCGTAAAACTCCACAAACTTGCCTACTACGCCGTGGGATCGCAGCATCTGGGTGACCGTGAGGACGAGGTCCGTGGCCGTAACGCCCTCTCGCAAGGCGCCGGTAAGCTTGAAGCCGATCACCTCGGGGACGAGCATGTAGTAGGGCTGGCCAAGGGTGACGGCCTCGGCCTCGATGCCCCCTACGCCCCAGCCAAGGACGCCGAGGCCGTTGATCATGGTGGTGTGGCTGTCGGTCCCGACGAGCGTATCAGGCATAGCGACGCCGTCTTTGACTATCACGCCTTTAGCCAAATACTCCAGGTTGACCTGGTGGATGATCCCCGTGGCCGGAGGCACGACCGAGAAGTTGTCGAAGGCCTGCTGGCCCCACTTCAAGAATTCGTAGCGCTCGCGATTGCGCTCGAACTCCCGTTCGGCGTTGAACTGGAGGGCAGCCGGAGATCCGAAAGCGTCGACCTGGACCGAGTGGTCGATAACCAGGTCGGTCGGCACGAGTGGGTTGATCCTGCTCGGATCCCCCCCCACGTTCGCCATCGCGCTCCGCAACGCCGCGAGGTCGACGACCGCAGGCACCCCGGTGAAGTCCTGCATGACGACCCTGGCCGGCAGGTAAGCAAGCTCTCCACCGACCGACTCAGGCCAGGCTGCCAGCGCCTCGACGTCCTCTTTGGAGACGAACTTCCCACCGGCATTGCGCAAGAGGGACTCCAGCATCACCCTGATGGAGAACGGTAGCGAGAACACGTCTCCGTCCACGTTCTCATCCAGGGCCTTCAGGCTATAGAATTCTACGTCAGCAGAAACAGTCTCCAACGTCGTGCGCGCACCGAAGGGATCGTTCGCCATGTCTGCAACCTCTCTCTGAAACTCGTATGCGTAAGCTGTCTTGATTATAGTTGATCCGGGTTGCTTTACCGGACAGGGTCGTTCCCGAGATTCGGGAGCCGGGGCACGAGTTCGTAGAGGTGGCCGTCCTTTCCGACCGGTACTACGTCGAACCCAGCTTCGCGGAAGGAGCCTAGTCGGGCACGGCCGTTAGCCAGTAGGTAGACGGGTCCTGAACCGGCTGCCTTGCGCGCGGCCTCCACACCGGTGGTGTCTTCGGTGCCGTAGCGCTCGACAGCCTTGGCCGCATTGATCTGGTCCGGCCAGACGACATCGGCGTGGCGGTCCCAGGAGGTGCAGAAGGGGTCGATCAGGGTAAGGTCTCGCCTTCGCCCTTCCACGAGCACCATGTACCAGAGCGGGCTCCTGTGATGCAACACCGTTGCGCCCTTCTCCACCTTGCTGGCGACGGCTTCGATAGTCCTAAGCGCCGCGTAGTCCTCGCTGCGATCATGCTCGACGTAGGCTTCACGCACACCCAAGAGCGGTGCGATGAGCATCAGGGCCGATAGGGCAAAGACAAGAGCGGCTCCTGCAGTCGAGCCGATCTCCAGGCTCTCCACCCACCGCAACAAGGCACCGAGGCCTGTCGAGATGCACAGCCCGAAGACCAAGAAGGCTGGGATGAGGAACACATAGAAGTCTTCGATCCCAAGCCTAAGGTAAACGGCGGCCTGACCGAGACACCCGAAGAAGAGCACGCCGAGGAGAATGGCCGCCGCGCGGTCCGTAAAGAGCAGGTTGACGGCGGCCAGTACTCCGACCACCATCAGGATAAGAGAGAACTGCCCGAGGAGATGGTCCCCGAACAGTTCCAGTTTGGTCGAGGCGTCCGCGAGCGCGAGGCTGGAAGGGCTACAGTGCCTCCCCTTCTCAGACGATTCGGCCAGAAAGCTACCTCCCGTGACCAGTAGCAGAAAACGCCAGGGGGTCGAAGGGTCAGCCTCGTTCAGAGGAGCGTGCATCAAAGCCCGTACCGGGAGATAGAGCAGCGGAAGAAGGCCGAGCAAGAACATTCCGAGGCATTTCACCGCTAGACCCATCCTCGAAAAAACGCGCCTGTCGGTTAGGAGAACGAACGCCAGAGCGGCGGGGACCAGCAGAACGCTCGTCAGGTGGTGGGTAAGGGAGAGTCCGACCAGGAAGGCAGAGAGCAGCAGGTATCGGCCGTCGCGTCGGTCTCTCCAGGTGAGTAGTACGAAGATGACGAGCGCGACGAGTAATGCCTCCAAGGTGTAGACCTCGGCGATCACAGCCTGGCCCCAGAACGTCCCGGAGAGCCCGAAAGCCAGAGCGCCGACCGCCGCTGCAACGGCACGTCTTGCCAACCGCAACCCTGCGAGGTACACGACGAGCACCGCCGCGACGCCGTAGACGGCGGAGGCGAGGTTCACCCGGTAGGCGGGATCCCCGAATGGCAGGTAAGTGAAGAGGTGCGTCAGCATCATGTAGGTCGGGTAGCCGGTCGGATGTCCGACCCCGAGCACCGAGACCTCGGTCTGGAGCATCGGGGAGTCGAGCGTGTCGGGAACGCCGTAGGGCAGGACCGTCGGCGCCAGAATCCCGACGTAGAGGAAACCGACGAAGACCGCGACCGCCGCTCCGAGCAACGTCACACTCCACCGCCGGGGAGATCCGATCCTATCGCCAGAGGGGGGATTCATCGCAGGGGCAGAATACTACGTCGGTGTGCCGCTCTCCCCGGGCGCCTTCTGTATACTCGGCCCGTGGCTAAGCGCGGCTACACGCGGGACACGATCAGGGGCGGCGCCAGCGACTGGGACGTCTCGCGGCCCCTTTCGAGCTACGCGCGTACGTTGGCGACGCTACTCGTGCACCCGGTCAGGTTCTTCGAGCTCTTGCCAAGGATTCCGGACATGAGGGCGCCTGCCCTCTTTCTCATCTTCTCCGGCCTCCCCACCGCGATCTCGTGGCTGCTCTTCTGGGGGTTCTATCCTGCGCTGGTAGCGCTCGTACTGCCGCTGCCACTATCCTTCCTCCTCGCCGGCCTCTACCATCTCGGCGCCCTCGGCGGCCGGCACGGGTACGTGGTGACCTGGAGGGTCCTCGCGTACCCGCTCGGTTTCTACCTGCCCTTCACCGCCGTACCGGTTCTCGGACCACTGGGAGCAGCTTATTCGGGGCTCGTGCTTATGGGGATAGGGCTCGCTGAGGTGCAGGAGATCGGAAGGCTCCGGGCCGGGCTCTTCTGTACGGCTGTTGTAATCGTGTTTGGTACGGCTTACTACTTTTTGAGCATTGCCTGATCCGGGCGAGGGTCATTCTTCGGGCGGGTCTTCCTGGGATCCTACGAACTCCAGCGAGACCACGTCGGCCTCGACGAAGCCGAGGGAGCGGTAGAACTCGCGGGCCGTTACGTTCGCGCGGGTGGCTACGAGTTCGATCTGCGATGCGCCGTTGTCGGAAGCGACGTTGCGCACCTCCTCCATCAGGACCTTGCCCACCCCGGCCCGCCTGTAGTCCTCTGCGACTACGAGCATCGGCACCTCGACGACGGTGTCGCCGTGGGCGAGGTCGGGTTTGATCCAGAAGCTCACCCCACCCACGATTCCGGCCTCGGCCTCGGCGACGAACACCCCCGCCCTGGGTTCGTCCAGGAGCTCCTCGAGCCGCGTCCTGACGGCCTCTTCCATGGGTGGCTCGTCGCCGACCGTCTCGGCCAGCTCGCGGGCGAGAAGGTGTATCCCCGCGGCGTCCCTGGTGGTCGCTTCCCGCGCCTTGATCTTGGATTTGGAGTCCATGCCACTCCTCGGATCGCAGTATGGAGTATTACTTATCCTACGTAGCCCGGCAACGAACGGATTAAAGCACTAAGATGATCCAGGAGCGGAAAGGAGGTTGGTGACGACTCCACCATCTAAAGAAGGTGGCTTCTCGCAGCACGCTTGCGTTGACTACCGCTACGTTACGCTACGAAGGCCCCGTCCGGGCCATAGGTTGGTTTCTGTCCCTTCGGCTGTCGCTGTCGCGAATGAAGTGTGCAGCCAGACACGGAACGGATTCTCGATCCGACCCGGCCTCAGACATTTTACCGGGAGAAGGGCTACTCTCCCGAACCGCCAATATCCGGTTGTCAAGAGGCTTTCGCCTCGCAGACTTCGGTACATATTTTACCACGGAAGGGAGGTGCGCCGGACTTCCGCTGTCGCTTGAAAACGACAGTCCCCGTCCGGAGATTTCTATGGGACGCAGGGCGGTCGTGATCGTGCTCGACGGTCTCGGGGCGGGCAATGCCCCTGACGCGGCGGACTTCGGCGACGAGGGCGCGAATACCCTATCGAACACGGCGAAGGCTACTGGGGGTGTCGAAGCGCCGAACCTCCAGGCCCTCGGGCTCGGTAACGTCGAGGAGATAGAAGGCATACCTCCCACCTCCTCTCCCGCAGCTTCCCACGGCCTGATGGTCGAACTGTCAGCGGCAAAGGCCACCCTCGCAGGACACTGGGAGATGATGGGCCTCGTGCTCGATACCCCGCTTCCTACATATCCCGAGGGCTTCCCGGAAGAGATACTGCGCCGCTTCGAAAGCCAGACGGGGCGCGGGGTCATAGGGAACAGGCCGGCCTCGGGGACCCAGATCATAGAGGAGCTCGGTCCCGAGCAGGAGAAGACGGGGGCCTGGATCCTCTATACCTCCGCCGACTCCGTCTTCCAGATCGCGGCGAACACCGGCGTGATCCCGCTCCAAGAACTGTACGAAGCCTCCAAAAAAGCGCACAAGATGCTGATCGACGAGGGCGAGATAATGGTCGAGCGGGTCATCGCCCGTCCCTTCCACGGCGAGCCCGGCGCCTACGTCCGCGAAAACGAAAACCGCCACGACTACGGCATAACCCCGCCCTCTCAGACCTATCTGGACCGCATTGAGGACGCAGGACACGAGATCATTGCCGTCGGCAAGGTCAGGGACATCTTCGACGGCCGGGGCATAACCGAGCACTCGCCCGCCCCGCCCGACGACCCTGCCAAAGTAGACGCCGTCCTGGATGCGCTGGCCCGCGTCGAGTCGGGCTTGATCTTCGCAAACCTCGTTGACTTCGACGCCAGCTACGGTCACCGCCGCGACCCCGAGGGTATGGCCGAAAACATTCGACGCTTCGACGAGCGACTGCCCGAGTTGCTCGACGCGCTCGCTGAAGAAGACATCATGATCATCACCGCAGACCACGGCAACGACCCTACCTTCAAAGGAACGGACCATACCAGAGAGAGGGTGCCGCTCCTCGTCATCGGCAGCGGTGGACCACGCGACCTCGGCATTCGCGAAAGCTTCGCCGATGTCGGAGCCTCCGTCGCCGCGTGGCTCGGGGTCGAACAGGGCGGTCTACCGGGCAGGAGCTTCGTGTAGAGAGCCGGAGATCCTCCCACCCGCTAGAATGGCACGGCGGCAGCGCAGATCAAAGGCAGGAACCTTATGAGCTCAGGAAGCGCGATACTCGATGCCATAGAGGCCAAGAAGTTCGGTGGGGAACTATCCGACGGGCTGATCCGGGACGTGGTGGAAGGCTACACCACAGGAGAGGTGCACGACTACCAGATGGCCTCGCTGCTCATGGCGATCTTCATCCAGGGTATGGATTACGGGGAGACGCTCGCGCTGACACGGGCGATGGCCGAGTCCGGCGAGACCTACTCCTTCCCCGAGTGCGTGGACAAGCACTCCACTGGCGGCGTCGGAGACAAGGTGAGCCTCACGGCGCTCCCCATAGTGGCCGCCTGCGGGGCCCCCGTGGCCAAGCTCTCCGGACGGGGCCTCGGCTCATCGGGCGGCACTATAGACAAGCTGGAGTCGATCCCCGGCTTCTCGTGCCACCTCTCCGAGGAGCAGTTCAGAGACCAGGTCGAGAAGGTCGGAATCGCCATAATCGAGGCGGTGAACCTCGCGCCGGCGGACAAGGAGATCTACGCCCTCCGCGACACGACGGGCACGGTAGACTCCCTGCCGCTGATCGGGTCCTCCATCGTATCCAAGAAGGTCGCGACCGGCGCCGGGCACCTTCTCTACGACGTGAAGCAAGGTTCGGGCGCGTTCATGAAAACTACAGAAGAAGCCCGCGAGCTGGCAAAGCTACTCGTACGCCTGAGCGAGGACCTCGGCATCGACGCGTCGGCCCTTATCACAGACATGCACGACCCTCTGGGGAGCGCGGTCGGCAACGCCCTGGAGATCCGCGAGAGCGTCCTTCTACTCAAGAACGAGCCCGTCCCCTACGACCTCGCTGGCGAGGTCGACCGCGTCGCAACCCGTCTCCTGGAGCTCAAGGGCATCCCGGAAGCGGCCGCCGCCGTCGAAAACGCGCTCTCTTCAGGCGCAGCCTACGAGAAGTTCCGCGAGTTCGTCAGCGCCCAGGGCGGCGACGCAGGCGCCCTCGAAGACTTACCCGTCTCAGCCGAAGTAAGCGAAGTAAGATCCCCGCGCAGCGGCTACGTAGCCCGTTTCGGGGCGTCGGCCATCGGCAACGCAGCCCTCGTTCTCGGTGCCGGCCGCAGGCGAAAAGGCGACCGGATCGACCCCGGCTCAGGCATCGAAGTCCTCGTAAAACCTGGAGACCCTCTCGAGGAAGGCCAACCCGTAGCCCGCCTCTACGGCGAACGCGAAGCGGAGCAGGCTCGGCGCCTCGTACTCGAGGCCCTGGAGATCTCCGAGGAGCCCGTAGACCGTCCCCCTGCTATCCTGGATAGTCTGTGAAAATGGGCTATAGGTTTCAGGTTACAGGCATCAGGGGTTCGGGCGATACTCTGGCGCACGAGGACCACGTCCAGAAAAGACCCCTACCTGATACCTGAAGCCTGATGCCTTCCGACGACCGAAGGGAGTCGACCATGTCCCCTGTTCATGTTCGCGCGGAGCCTGAAGATTTCGCAGAGAGCGTTCTGTTGCCGGGCGACCCATTGCGGGCGAAATACATCGCCGAGACGTTCTTCGAGGATGCTAAGCTCGTGACCGAGGAGCGCGGCATGCTCGGCTACACGGGAACTTACAGGGGGAACCCGGTCTCGGTCCAGGCCACGGGTATGGGATGCCCGAGCGCCTCCATCGTGACGGAGGAACTTATACAGCTCGGGGTGAAGAATCTGCTCAGGGTCGGCACCTGCGGAGGGTACAGCAGTGAATTACGACTGGGAGATCTCATCGTTGCGACCTCCGCCGCCCCGCAGGACGGGACGGTCTCCTCGATCACCCGCGGCGTCCCTTACGCGCCGGCAGCCCACTTCGACATCGTCCACGCCGCCCACCACGCGGCACAGAGTGCGGGGCGAAGGACATTCGTCGGCCAGGTAGTCAGCTCCGACCTGTTCTACGATCCTACCGAAGACCCCGCGAAATTGTGGGGCGACCTCGGTGTTCTCGCCGTCGAGATGGAGGCCGCGGCGATCTTCACCATAGCCGCGATGCGCGGCGTAAGAGCAGGATGCCTGCTGACCGTCTCCGACTCGATAGGCGCCGAGATAGTCAGAATCAGCGACGATGAACTGCGCAACGCCGTGGATAACATGTTGGCACTAGCGCTGGACACCCTCAACGCCTTAAACTAGTACCTCCCGTGGGGACGAGATCGAGCAGGTCGGGCACCGACCTCTGCTAGATAGGAAAGTAGAGTGACGATCCTCAATGAGTCGGGGATACCGGACGTTCTCCCCCCTTTGCATGCCGTAAATTACCTGGCTCAGAGGCTTCCCGATGTCCTGATCGTCGTCGCCGGTACGCAGGCCGAAGCGCACCTCGTGCAAAGCCTTCCGGCCGTACCCTCCCCGAATCTCCCCCCCTTCAGGCGCAGCCAGCGGGTGATCTTCGCGATCCTCGACCCCGACGACCCGCCGCAGCAGGGACTTCTTGCCTCCCGCATAGTAGAGAGCGCCGCCGGGCTCCGTGGCACGAGACTCGTGCTGCTCGTGGCGGGACGAGCGGCGGAAGCACTCGGTGTCGACGCCGAGTTCGAGACCAGGCTCGTGGCCCGCAAGCTCGACCTGCCGGCCGATGTAGTGAATCCCGATGCTCCACACGAAATCCCTGGCATCCTCTCCACCGACCTCGAAGACCATGTCCTCGCTGTCCTGGTGAACCTCTGCCCGAAGAGGAAGACCTCGGACCTCGTGGAGACTGCCTCTCCGGCGAAGCGCGGCGGGCTATTCGGCAACCTTCTAAGACGAGGGACCGAGGCGTCGGACTCCGGTGGCCGCCCAGTGGTGCTGCTCGGTGGCGCACTCACATCAGGAGGCGCGCGGGTCCTTGCCGCGGAGCTCTCCAGGTCCGGGGTCGAGGTGGCAGGGAGCGTACCCGGGTCCGGGATAGGGGAGCTTCCGCCCATCGGGGAAGGCACAGTGGTGGGCGTGATGGACCCGAACCTGACCTCGGCGGCAAAGGCCGCCGAGAGACGTGGGGCCACGGTAGTCAAGACCCTCATGCCCGTCGGAGTCGACGGCACGGCCCGCTTCGTCCAGGACGTGGCCGAGGAAGCGGGGTCGCGGACCAGCGAGGTCGTGCGGGCGAGGTCTGCGTGGGAGGACCTGGGTGTCCTGCGAAACCGCATCAGGGGGAAGAGGATCTTCTTCACCGGCGACACGGGACTCGAGATCCCGCTCGCCCGCTTCCTCGCCGACGCGGGAGCCGTCGTGCTCGAGGTTGGGGCGCCGCGGCTGGACCGCCGCTTTCTGGCCGCCGAACTGCAGGCTCTCGGTCCTGACGTCGACGTCGTCGTCTCGCCTGACTACAGGGGTCAGACGAATCGGATCGACGAATCGCGACCCGACGTGGTGATCTCCAGCCCCGGCCTCCACCTGCCTCTGGTCGCCCGCGGGCACCTGTGCCGCTCGCCCCGTGATTTCCTCGAGTCCGGACTCTACGGTTACGGGGGCGCCCGTCGCATCCTCGAACTACTGGTGGGCACCATGGAGCGCGCAGAGGCCCTCGACTCACTGAACCTGTGAAGCTCCTGCGCGGCGTCTACGAGGGACCTCAGAGCTACGGTATCCTGCGCATGGCCGCGAGCATCGGGGGCGTACACACCCTGCTCAGGGCTCTACCTGGCGAAGCGTACTTCCGTCCACTCTACGGAGCAAGGGAGCGAACCGGGGAGATGGCACCGGTCACCCTAAGCCCGCTGCGCGAGGGACCGGATGACTCGATGGCGCCAGGGAACCTCACCCGCGACTTCTCCAGTGTCATCCGGCGTAACCCGAAAGCGGAGATCGTCATCCTGGCCCGCTCGGAGGCTTCCCTGCTCTCGGAGGAGAGCATTCCTACTACCCTGCCCGAAGCAGAAGGGATCCCCAGGCTGCTAACGTTCCCCTGGGAGCAACCTGGCATGAGAGAGACCGAAGCCGCGGAGCTCGCGCTGGAGGACCTGATCCACGCTGGGATGCACCACAGGCCCGAGAGGAGTCCTTACCCTACGGTCAACATCTTCGGGCCACCGATCTTCGGGCCAGGCGCGGCGGCCGAGTACGCCGAGGCCGAGCGGCTCCTCGATATGATCGGGGTCGAGGTAAACGCCAGGGTGCCCTTGGGAGCGAACGCGAGAGACCTGGGCCGCCTCCCGCGCGCGTGGGCCAACGTGCTCCTCTACAGGGAGATCGGGGAGTCCGCGACGCTCTACCTGCAAGACGAGTTCGGGATGCCGCGGGTGACGACCCCGATGATCGGCGCCGCGGGAACCGGCGCGGCCTTGCGGTCCGTCGGCGAGCTGTGCCAGCTCGACCCGAAGTCCGTGCAGCGTACGATCTGGGCCGAGCTTGCCAGCACGGCGAAGCTCCCCTGGTACGCGCGCCTCGAACCGCCCGAGACCTTCCAGAACCGCAGAGTCGCAATATTCGGGGACTTCACCTATCCTATCGGCCTCGGTTACGCCCTAGCCCGCGAGGTCGGGCTGGAGATCATCGCCTGCGGGACCTATCTGACTCATCTCGAAAGGGACTTCCGCTTCCACGCCCACACCTTCACGGAAGGGGCTTTTGTGGAGGACGATCCTGATCGGGTTGCAGGCCGAATCGAAGCCGCGAAGCCCGACCTCATCGTCGGGACACACCTGGAAGAAGGCGTAGCCGAATCCCTCGGAGTACCCTTTCTCCCCCTCTGTCCTCCGGTCTCCGACACGCCCTTCGTCGGACGACCACTGATGGGCTACGCCGGGTCGAGCCTCCTTGCCGACGCGCTCGACAAAGTACTGCGGGAGAACGGGAGAGAGCCAGCGGGAGAGGCCGGTATGCTGTGGACCGACGAGGCGCTGCAGGAGGCGGCAGAGGTGCCGCTGTTCCTGCGGGCGAGGGCCCGCAGGCTCGCCGAAGAACGTGCCCGCAAGCAGGGCTCGGGCGAGGTGACGCGAGAGATCTTCCTGGAGTCGCGCTCCTGAACCGATATAATCCTGCCCCGTGGGCATAAGGGACTTCATACAGTATCTCAAGGAGCATCAGGAGCGAATGGTCCGTGGCCCCGAACTCTCGGACGTAAAGCGCGAGGAGACCCTGAGAGAGGCAGAGACGATGGTCGGGATGGCAACCGCGGCCATCAAGGAGCTCGAGTCGGTCCTCGGAAACCGGCGGGTCAACCTTCCGGAGGAGCACGCCGTGCGCTTCGCCCAGGACGTCTTCGTCTACCTCAGAGAGGAAGAAGAGAAGGTCAAGGCGGCCCTCAGCGTGCCCACCTCCGGGGACAACTGATGCCCTAACGCAACCGCTTTACGAGCATCGCGCGGGTAGGGGTGATCTCGTAACCGTCCAGAAATCGTTCCAGCACGCGTTCTAGATCTTTCATCCGGCGCTGCTCTATCTCGGGATGTGTGATGGAGATCCTGAAGACTTCCTCGTCGTCTACGGACTCTATCTCCAGGACACCTTCTCGCGCGGAGAGCAGGACGTCCGCGAGAGGGTCACCCTGACGGTCTTCCGCAACGGAGAAGAAGCTGGAAATGACACTCGGCCAGATGTCGCAGTATGTGGGGAGAACCCGAACCTGATGCGCCTCCTCGGCGCAGCCCAGGTTGCCTTCGGCATCCGGCCGGCGCAGCGCCAATAACACGGACGATAGTCACCTTCCGCGAACCAGCCGCGCGGCGATAGAATAGTCTCATGGGCAATCACGAACACGACCACCCGGCGAACGCGCGGGACGGGAACCGCCGCGCGCTGGCGGTGGTGCTCGTCCTGACCGCGAGCTTCACGGTGGTGGAGATCATCGGCGGCATCCTCACGGGCAGCCTGGCCCTGCTCGCCGATGCGGGACACATGCTCTCGGATAACTTCTCGCTCGGGGTCGCCCTTTTCGCAGCCTGGCTGGCAGGGAGACCGGCGACACCGGAGAAGAGCTTCGGCTACCGCCGGGCCGAGATCCTGGCGGCCCTCGCGAACGGGATGACGCTGGTGGCGGTCTCCGTCTGGGTCTTCGTCGAAGCCTACTCACGCTTCAGGGAGCCGGCCGAGGTCCTCGGCGCGCCGATGCTGGCCATCGCCGCGCTCGGACTCCTCGTCAACGCGGCCGGCGCCGCCATCCTCTACAGAACAGGCGGTGAGAACCTGAACGTGGAGGGAGCCCTGCGACACGTGTTCGCCGATGCCCTCGGCTCGGTCGGCGCGATGGTCGCCGCCGCCACTATCATCCTTACCGGCTGGCGCTACGCCGACCCCCTGGTCAGCGTCGCCATCGGGCTCCTGATCCTGGGCAGCTCCTGGACGCTCCTCAGAGACTCGACCAACATCCTGCTCGAAGCGACCCCGCGCGGCCTGAACGCCGGAGAAGTAGGCCGGCGGATGGCAGCGGCCGAAGGTATAGTCGAAGTCCACGACCTTCACATCTGGACCATCACGTCGGGTTTCCCGGCCCTCTCAGCCCACGTGCTCGTCGGAAGGCACGAAGACTGCCACTCCCGCAGGCGCGAACTCGAAGAACTCCTCACCCACGAGTACGGCATCTCCCATACCACCCTCCAGGTCGACCACGCGGGCGAACATCACACCCCACTCCAGACCCTCCGCTTCCCCTCACGTCTCGACTGATGTTGGATCTTGCTCGTATCAACACTTATCGGAATGAAAACATGAATAGTGCCCGCTGTGATCCACTGTGTCTCGACGCCAGCGGGCCGGGGCGATAAGCGTTGGGTTGCCGATAAGTATGTCGTCTGTGGACTCTATCGAGAGACGGTGAGTCCGATGGGGCGACTCAAGCGGTGGGCGCAGAGGCTCAGGGTCGAAGTCTACGCGCTATATCTGGCCTACAAGGACCCGAGGGTGCCCTGGTATGCGCGGGTTCTCGCCGCGGTCGTGGTCGCGTACGCCTTCAGTCCCATAGACCTGATACCGGATCCTATCCCCGTTCTAGGGTACCTCGACGATCTGGTCATCATCCCTCTAGGGGTCGCGCTCGCGATAAAGATGATTCCACCCCAAGTCCTTGCCGAGTGCCGGGAAGAAGCGCGTGGGGTAGAGGACAGGTCGGTCGGCACGGTGGCCGCCGTGGTAGTGGTGGCCGTGTGGATCTCGCTCGCGGCGATGGCCGTATGGCTCGCGGCGCGGGCGTTCTGAAGCTTCTCGGAGAGGCGGGCCGCATGTGCTACGATCTCAGCGCGGACTAGAAAGAGGAAGACCTTGGCAAAGAGCAGAAGAAGCCGGAGCAACGGGTCGGGAGGCTCCAGAAGGACATACCTGATAGTAGGCGCGGTTATCGTCGCGTTCGTAGCGGGGTTCATCGCGCTCGCGGTGCTCGACGCCAGGCAGCAGTCCGGCGCCGGCGCCCCTGATGACGTACAGACTTACGACGTAGGTCCGGCCGGACAGCACACCGAAGGAGAAGTGGACTACGAGCAGAATCCACCCGCGGGCGGCGAGCACAACCCTGTCTGGCAGAACTGCGGCTACTACGACAAGCCTGTCCGCGACGAGAGTGCCGTACACTCCCTGGAGCACGGGGCGGTCTGGATCACCTACTCCCCAGACCTCCCGCAGGACCAGATAGACGAACTGCAGGGCATCGCAGAGAGCCAGTCCTACGTCCTGGTCAGCCCCTACCCAGACCTGCCTTCCAACACCCCTGTGGTTGCCTCGGCCTGGGGTAAGCAGATAGGCCTTAGCGGCTCGGACGACCCCGACCTGGAGAGCTTTATCCAGGCCTACCAGCAGGGTCCCCAGACCCCAGAACCTGGAGCCGTCTGCACCGGCGGCACGAGCGCGACGCTGTAATTCAGTCCCTCCTGACGACGCCTTCTCTCCAGGCGTAGACGGCGGCCTGGGTACGGTCTGCCAGGTGTAGCTTGGAGAGGATGTTCGAGACGTGGCTCTTGACCGTCTTCTCGCTTACGTAGAGGCGGCCCGCGATCTCGGAGTTGTGCAGCCCTTCGGCGATCAACTTCAGCACCTCGAGCTCCCTCTCTGAGAGGTCGTGGAAGACGTTCGGTTCTGTGCGCCTGGCGCCGTGAAGCTCCCTTACTACCCGCGCCGCCACCCGCGGGTGCAGAACGGCCTCGCCGGAGGCGGCCTTGCGGACGGCCTCGGCGAGTTCGTCGGGCCCGATCTCCTTGAGGACGTAGGAGAGGGCGCCGGCCCTTATCGCGGGGAAGATGTGCTCGTCGTCGTGGTAGGAGGTAAGCATGACGACGTTCGTGCGAGGCGAGCTCGCGACGAGGCGCCTGGTCGCCTCGACGCCGTCCATCCCAGGCATGATGAGGTCCATCAAGGCGACGTCGGGGGCGTGCTCGGTGGCGAGCCTCACGGCCTCCTGTCCGCTTTCGGCTTCGGCGACCACGCAGATATCGTCTTGCGTCTGCAGAAAGGCGCGCACCCCTTGCCGCACCAGGGCGTGATCGTCCACCAGCAGGACCGTGATCGGCTCGCTCATAGTTGTTCACCCTTCTTCTCCTGAATCGGACAGAAGCATTCCACCCGCGTCCCCTTGCCTGGCGCACTCTCCACGTTGACGTGCCCGCCGAGCCTGACCAGCCGCTCGCGCATGCTCTGCAGACCGAAGCCCCCGCCCGGGTTCCGCGAGGGGTCGAAGCCGCGGCCGTCGTCAGCGACGCGCAGGGTAACGGCGTCTGCGGCGTAGGCGAGGTCCACCTCAGCGTGCCCGGCTCCGCTATGCCTGGCGACGTTGGCCAGCGCCTCCTGGGCGACCCGGAAGAGCGCCTGTTCCACCTCCAGGGGCACCCTACGCTCGCCCTGGACCCGAAAATCTGCCCGGATCTCGGCCCCTTCCGACCAGCGGACGATGTACTCGCGGAGCGCCGTCGCGAGGCCCTTCCCTTCCAGGGCCGCGGGACGCATCTCATGGATCAGGACGTTCAGTTCCTTCTGGGCCTGGCGCACCAGTTCGTCCGCCTGGGAGAGGTGTGACTCGGCCGAGTCCACGTCCTTCTCGATCAGGGCGCGGGCTGCGGCGATCTGGAGCGAGGTCGCGAAGACCTGCTGTTTGACGGAGTCGTGCAGGTCGCGCGCGAAACGGTTACGGGCTTCCAGCGTCGCAAGCTCTCCCCGTGCCTGAAGCAGGTTCTCTAACTCGGCCGCCATGTTGTTGAGCTCGCGCGAGAGCTGTCCGAGCTCATCCCTCGAGCGGTCCTTCGTCGTCACGGAGAAGTCGCCCCTGCTCCACGACCGGGACGCGCTGACGAGTCGTCCTATTCGACGGGTCAGGCTCCAGGCGGTAAAGAAGCCGAAGAGCGCACCCAGAAAAGCGGCCGGTATCGCCAGGAAGATCGCGCCGATCCCCACCGTGATGAGAAGCGGCGCCGTAAGGTTCGGCAGCCGCAGCGTGCCGACGAGAACCCCAGCGACCCGGCCCTTCTTGCCCTCTATGGGCGTAACGGTCACGACCTCGCCATCGACGTTGGAGGAGAGCTGGCCCGAGTTCTCCTCACCGTCGAATGCGGCGTTCACCAGTGGTTCGAGGCCGGAGATACTGCCCGCGTCGAAGTGCCTGCCTTCGGGGAAGCCTCGCATCTCGGGGACGGAGACCAGCAGGCGGCGTCTGTCGTCGACCACGAGGAGGGCGCCCTGGTCAGCCGTGTAGTTGCTCAGGTCCGTGGGGGGTGGCGGGGGTCCGTCGGCGCCACGTACACCGGATTCATCAGCAAAGCCCACGAGCCTCTCTCGTATAGCTTCGGTGTCCGGCGGATTCTGGTTCATGGGTCTCTCCAGGCGCGGCGCCACCTCGTCCCTGAAGTTCTGTACCACCAGCCTCGGTAATAGGGGCGAGTTCAAAAAGGCGACTACTGCGCCGGCAAGGATCAACTCCAGCGCGAGCAACGTCACCGCGGCCACGAGCGTGTAGCTGAGCGTCAGCTTCCACCTCAACCGCCGCAGCGCGAAGATCTCACCCATCATCGGAGATGCCCGTTCTCATGACTCAGGCCAGTTTAGTACCGTGTGAGACGCAGCGCATCGGCCCGCGGACGCAACGATGCTCGGTCTCGAGGACGAAAGGAGGGTCCGCGCGGACCCTCCCATAGGTTCGGACCTCTCTACTCGTAGCGCAACGCTTCTGCGGGATAGACCCTTGAGGCCTGGCTGGCGGGGAGTGAGGTGGTGAGCAGCGAGGCGAAGTAGGCGAGGCCCACGATAACGCCCAGGGTACTCCAGGGCACCGTGTAGCGGATACCGGAGATCTGCTCCTCGAAAGAGTCGACGATTCCGACCGAGAGCGCAGCGCCGAGGGCCACGCCGAGTCCGATGCCTAGCAGGGCCACGAAAGACGACTCTATAAGGAAGGCGAGCCTCACCTGTCCCCGCTGGAAGCCAAGGGCCCGGAGCATCCCGATCTGCTGCCTTCTTTCGACGACGGAGCGGGCCGCGATCACGCCGAGGGCCGCGATGCCGACCAGCAGCCCGAGACCCATGAAGCCCATGAGCAGGTTGTTGAAGAGTCCTTGCGTGGCCGAACCCTCTTCGATCTCCTGCTCTATTGCGACGGCCTGGAGGCCATTCTGGGCGAAGGCTTTCTCCAGGTCTTTCGCGACGGCCACCGGATCCACCCCTTCCGCCAACCCGAACTGGTAGCTCTGCGCCGGCAAGGGGGATCCCGCGACGTCATCGACGGTCGCACGCGAGGCCGTAACGCCAGGCGCGAAGAACGCCGTGTCTTCGAGAACCCCTATAACGTGCAGATTCCGCGCCTTCCCCGTCTGGGGATCCTCAACCTGTATGTAGAGGTCGTCGGGGAGGGTCGGGGCTTCACCGTAGAAGCCCGAGAGCTTTAGCTGAGGTTCCACATCGCCCACAAAGTTGGATCTGCTTGGCGCGAGATCTGACGAGATAACCGCCGTGTCCTTCTCGGTCCCAAGCGCGGTCCAAACTTCGTTCGCCGTGTCGTACTCGGGGACGGTGGACTTGAACCGGTAGCCGACGTTTTTGGTGTAGCTGCCATCCACGCCCTGCAAGAACAGGCTCTGCGGCTTCCGGCTCGTGTCCTTCTGCTTCGCGTCCACGGAGAGCCCGGTAAGGGTACCGACCGCGGTGAAGTCGTCGGCGTTCACGCCCTTCTTGTCTTTCAGAGCCTCGTTCATGTCCGGGATAGGGGCCGCGTAGCCCGCGTCGGCGCGCACGTCGAAGCCGCCTGAGAGACGGTCCGTTTCCTCGAAGATAGAACCGAAGGCGGCGGTTATGAAGCTCATGGTCACCAGGGTAAAGACGATGAGGGAGAACATGGCGAGGGTCATGCCTGTACGAAAGCGGTTCTGCATCGGGTAGGATACGGCGGCCCTGAGGACGGGCGGCATCCCGCGCAGCCAGCCGAAGAGGGCGACGACGGCGCCGAGGAGCAGGTCGGAGTTGTAGATTATGATCCACACGCCGGCCAGCACGATCATGACGCCCGAGATAAAGAAGAGGTCTATGCCTTCCGTCATCCCGCTGGGCGCGAACGAGATGGGCAAGAGCCAGAGCCCGAGCAAGAGCATCCCTGCCACCGTGAAGGAGATCCGCTCTGGCACCCGCAGCACGCGGGCCACGAGCGCGGCCCCGACGATGATGAGCGAGAGCCCCAGCATGTACAGGCCCATCTGCTCCGCCTGAAGGCTCTGCCAGAGAAGACCCGCCCCGGCGAGCGGGGTCGCGAGTACGAGGAGTACGCCTTTGACGCTGCGGCCCTTCTTGTCGGGCTCTGGGATGTCGCGCATGGCCCTCACCACGTTCAGGCGGCTCACCCGCCACGAGGAGATCAGGACTACCGCGAACGTGAGCAACATGCCGAGGCAGAACGCTATGACCACGTTCTCGGGGCTCGTGGCGAAGGAGATCTCGAAGCCGGAGCCCGCGAACGCTGTGCCGATCACGCGCACCATCAGCCACCCTACCCCGACGCCGGCGACGCTCCCGAGGGCGCTCGCGAGCAGGGCGTAGAGTGCCCCCTCGAAGGCGAACATCCGCATCAGATGCCCCCTGCGCATCCCGACGGCACGCGCTATACCGAGCTCGTGCTTACGCTCCGCGGCGAGCATGACGAAGATCAAGAAGATCAAGAGCACGCCCGCACCGACGGAGAACTGCCCGAAGAGCAGGAAGATGCTCGTGAACGTCTCCCCACCCTGGTCGGCCTGATCTATGGCCTCCTTCTTGACAGGCTCGGCCTGAAGGTCGTTCTCCTCGAGGAATGGCCTAAGGGCGTCCTTGGTGTCGGCAGTGCCTGTGGCGCCCTCGATGGCCGGCCCTTTGTGGGTGACGAGGACAGCGTTGATCCTGCCCTTCTCCCCCACCCGTTCCTGCAGCCTCTGCAATGGCATGACCATCGAGGTCGAAGAGGCCGGATTCGCCCCACTCTCGTAGACCCCCGCCACGGTCAGCTCCGAAGGCTGCGGAACGGGCACAGCACCAGGGCCAGCGGCCGGAGGCACGTTCGGGGCGGCGGTCGTGCCGGGTTCTTTTGCGAAGGTGGCTTCTATCGCGTCCCCGTTCCCGACGTCGAGACCTTCTGCAGCGTCGGCGCTGAGATAGATCTCGTCCTTGCCGAGATCGGCGGGGTCGAGCTTCTTGCCCGAGGAGGTCGTGAGCGTATCGAAGCCCTCCATTTGCTCTTGGTCCAGGCCAAGCACGTCAGTGCTCGGTTCGCTGAGGTCGCTGCCCCTGGCCGTCACAGGGACGGTCTCGATGGCGGTGGGAGCCACGCCCGAGACGTGGTTCTCGTCGGAGAGCCGGTCGCGCACCTCGTCGGCTACCTTCGCCTCGAAGTAGCCGGCGCGTTCTGAGGATGTGTCCCCGAACTCCTGCTGGCCCGAGGCGCCTGCGCCGTCGGCCTGCACCTGAACGTCGACTTGGCCCAGGTTCTCCAGGGACTGCAGGCGGAGGGAGTTGGTCAGGGTATCTCCCGTGGTGAAAGATGCGGAAAAGAGCATGGTCGCGAGCATCAGGCCGAGCACGACGAGGCTGGTCTGGGTGCGACGGCGCGGCAGGTTACGGGCCGCCATCCTGAAGGAGACGCGGTTGCGCAGAGCGGAGAGACCGAGGATCAGGGCCGCCGCACCGAAAACGGCGAGGAGGATCCAAAGTAGTTGCTGCGTCGGAACGCCGAAGAGCTCTTCCACTTACTCTCCCTTCCCGTTCGACTCGTCGCTTGCGATGCGGCCGTCGCGCATGCGGATCGTACGGTGCGCCCTGGCCGCGACCGCGGCGTCGTGGGTGACCAGGACGAAGGTCTGCTGCTCCAGCTCGTTCATCCTGACCAGGAGGTCCATGATCCCTTTCGAGGTCTCCGAGTCGAGGGCGCCGGTCGGTTCGTCGGCCCAGACTATGGCCGGGTTGTTCACGAGCGAGCGGGCTACGGTTATGCGCTGCTGCTGGCCGCCGCTCATCTCGGCGGGACGTTTCTTGGCCTGATCCGCGAGACCCACCATCTCGATGGCGTCCTGCGCCCACTGGCGGGCCTTCTTCGGTTTCTTGCCTGCGACCAGGAGCGGAAGCTCGATGTTCTCGATCGCGGAGAGGACGGGGATCAGATTGTAGGACTGGAAGATGAAGCCCATCTTCTCGGCCCTAAAGCGCGTCCGCCTCCTGTCTGACATGCTCTTTATGGACTCGCCGTCGACGTAGACCTCGCCGTCGGAGAGGTCGTCGAGACCAGAGAGGACGTTCAACAGCGTGGTCTTCCCGGATCCAGAAGGACCCATGATGGCGACCATCTCCCCGCGCCTGACCCCGAGGTCAACCCCCTGGAGCGCCCTCACCCGCAGTCCGCCGGCGGCGTACACCTTCTGGACGCCTGTGGCCTCGATAATGAAATCTGCCGCGGTTTCCTCCAAGAAACTTCCTCCCTGCTCCGTCGAAACTGACCCTCGCCATCCGAGCACGACGCTCTCCTGTGTCGCCTACACTCTACGCAGTAACCATAGGCGGGTTGCTCCAGACGCACATCGGACCTCGGATCGAAGCTGTCTAGGTCTACGGACGGAGTGTCTTTACACGCGGCCGAGTCCGGGATCGCAGCCCGCCACTTGCGCTGGCTTGGGGACCCGGTGGCCGAACGGCAATAGAAATTCGCCAGAACGAACAAAGGGTCGCCGGGGAGGATGGGGAGAACGGCGACCCTTGGTAACTGATTGTACCGGCAGCGGCGACGATCCCCTACCCCGAAGGTAGCGCTAGAGTCCGCAGCTAACCCATCGACGGGATGCTGCTCTGTCGAGCGTGGGGTGCTAGAGCCGGTAGAATGGGTGGCGTCGGTTCTCTCGGTAACACCTACGCCGAGGTATTCAGCTTGCTCAGGACGGTCACCGCAACGAGGTACGTAACACCCTTGCGTGAGGGGGGTTCGCTGCCCGCGATCGTCGAAGCGGACGATCTCGGGACCTACGTCCTTAAATTCCGCGGTGCCGGACAGGGTCGAAAAGCGCTGGTGGCGGAACTGGTGGCGGGTGAGATCGCCCGCCGCCTGGATCTTCTCGTACCGGAGGTCGTGCTCGCCTACCTTGCGCCCGAGCTGGGTCGCTCGGAACCCGACCCCGAGATACAGGACCTGCTTCAAAGGAGCGCCGGCCTGAACCTGGCATTGGACTACCTACCAGGCTCTCTAGGCTTCGACCCACTCGTAGAGCCGCCGGATTCCAACCTCGCCTCGCGCATCGTCTGGTTCGACGCCCTGGTGACCAACGTCGACCGCACCCCACGCAACACGAACCTCCTAGTCTGGCACGACCGTCTCTGGCTCATAGACCACGGGGCCTCGTTGTACTTCCACCACAACTGGCCGGCGAGGGACGGGAAGGCCCTGGAGGCCGCGAGCCGGCGTCCTTTCTCGGCCATCAAGGACCACGTTCTGCTGCCTTTCGCCGGCTCTATCTCCGAAGCCGACGCGACGCTCGCCCTACGGCTCACCCCAGAGGTGCTCCGCTCTATCGTAGACCTGATCCCTGAGGAGTGGCTCGCTGACGAGCCAGGCTTCGGGAGCGCCGAAGAGGTACGTTCCGCCTACGTCGCCTACCTAAATACTCGTCTGCAGGCGCCGAGGGTCTGGGTTGAGGCCCTGGAGGAGATTACGCGATGAGCCTTTTCGAGTACGCGCTCCTTCGCGTGGTGCCGCGTGTCGAGCGCGGTGAGTTCATAAATGCGGGGGTGGTACTCTACTGCCAGGACGCGAAGTTCCTCGACGCGCGCATCCACCTCGACCCGGAACGCCTGCGGGCTCTCGACCCCAACCTCGATCCCGAGACCGTGCAGGCACACCTCGAGGCCGCACGACGCGTGTGCGCAGGAGGAGCCGAGGCCGGCACCGTGGGGATGCTGCCTCAGGGCCAGCGCTTCGGGTGGGTCGTCGCGCCCCGCAGCACTGTGGTCCAACCTTCTCCGGTCCATACGGGCTTCGCCGATGACCCCAAGAAGGCCATAGAGCACCTCCTGCGGGTCATGGTTCGCGCACCGGCGTAGAACAAACACAAACGACGTTTACGGTATTCCGCCTTCGCGGCCTCGCAAGCTCGCACGTTCTTTCGGTAACACGTTAGGCCGCTGCCTGTGCAAGCGGCGATGTCTTTCCACGGACGATGAATATCCGAATACACCTTCTCCGAAGTTGGACCTCGCTTTGCGGGCTTCTGCGGACTTCGTCTATGTACCCTTCTCCGATGTTGAACTTCGGACGTACGGAGTTCTCGAAAGTTGCGCCAGGGGTTGTAACCGTTCATACTTGCCTTCGTTGTACAATTGGGCGGGGTTAATCCCCTAGTGTCCCGCCCTTTGGGGAATGGGGGCACGGGTGAGCCAACAAACTACCAACCAATCCTTAGACGAGCTTGCAAAGGGGCTTGCAACAGGCACCCTCTCCAGGGGCAAGGCCTTAAGGTGGATGGGTGGCGCCCTCCTGGGAGCCGCGCTTGCCTCCGTGCCGGGGGTGGCCTGGGCCAACGACTGCAGGCGTTTGGGGCGGGAATGTCGCAGGGACTCCCAGTGCTGCTCCAGGAACTGCGTAAGGCGCGGAGACGACAAGGTTTGTGGCTGCCCGGAAGGCCAGAGGCGCTGCAACGACAGGTGCGTAAACCTCAAGACAAACGAGCGCCACTGTGGCCGCTGCTTCAACCGCTGCACAGAGGGACAGGAGTGCGTGCGCGGAGTGTGCCAAGGCGGTTGCCCTGACACGCAGATCTGTGGCGATGCGTGCTGCACAGCGGATGAGTCATGTTGGAGTGATGGCGAAATCGGAAAGATTGCAATCTGCTGTTCAAATGATCCTTATTGTGTGGGCGTTGTGACGGTCGCAGGGCAGCAAGTCTGTGTCAACGGAGACGCCTATGGTGACTGTACTCGTCTGACCTGTAACATCGACGCTGACTGCTCCTTGGGTGAGCTTTGCGTATCCACTTTCTGCGACCCCGAGGAGAATAGATGCGTGCCCGCTTGCTAGGTGCTAACCGCTAGGTACTAACCTTGCGTTTTGAGCAGGCTGCGCCAATAGGCGTAAGGACTTAGCGTGGGAGTCACTCTGCTCATCGC
The DNA here is from genome assembly GCA_963849745.1 of uncultured Rubrobacteraceae bacterium. Lineage (GTDB taxonomy): Bacteria > Actinomycetota > Rubrobacteria > Rubrobacterales > Rubrobacteraceae > Rubrobacter_D. Next base: position 213,882 of record CAWKIM010000006.1, read on the forward strand.
ACGTTTGCAGCTCGCCCTAGTTCTCGCCGTAGCCGGGGACGGACTCTCGCTGAGAACGTCCCGAATGGTTGTCATAGACAGCCGCCTTAACCTCGGTCCCTCTCGAGCAGCACCATCATGACGATGCCAGCAAGCAGCAGGTCGTCCTCGTCTTCGGAGAAATCGGCGAGCTTCTCGATGCGGAAGCTGCTCTCCAGGACGGAGGGTTGCTTTTGTATGCGCAACACGTCCCTGCCGTACAGCTCCGCCAGGTAGGCCGGGTTGAAAAAGAGGCCGCCCAGGGCGTCGCCCAGGGGTAGGGACTCCATCAAGCCGTCGAGGACCTTCGTCCAGGGGTTCTCCTCGCGGATCGAACCTGCCTCCGTGTAGTACGCGTCGACCAGGACGTAGGCGCTGCTCCACAGCGACTTCATACCCCGCCGTCCGATGGCCCCGATAGGGTGTCCGTCGGGACCGCTGATCGCGTACCTGGCGCTGAAGTCGATCATCCTGTCTGCCTTCATGCGGAAAAGCAGACGGCTCTGGTCCTCGTCCTCGTAGACCCTGACATCCTCCCTGAGCTTGAGCTTCCTCTTGCGGACGTATGCGACCTGGCGCCCCGTGGCGTCCTTGATCCTTATGCGGGTCCCGATCGTGACTATCTTGAAGCTAAGATCCAACGGATAGCTCAACATACGAGCCTCCTTCTCGCAAGACCTTTACGCGCGCCCCTTCGAGGGATCTCTTTAGCAAGCGGGTCGCTTCCTTGGCCCGGATGAGGTCTTGACGCCGCAACTCGCGCAGGAAGGCGGCGACCTCGAAGTCCCCGTCCCGCTCGGCCTCGAGGATACATGCCTCGTAGGGCTCGATGCTCCTCAATACGCCGAGCAGGAGCTCTGTCACGTCACGACTCTCTGTAACCGACACGGGATCAGGGACCGCCACCGGTGGATAATATTCCCTGCTTTCCAGCATCTCTATCCTCCTCGAATATCCACGTTTCCTACTTATACGCACGACCTCTACAAGAGGTGTCAGCGCCGAATCCAAGTCCCCTCGGGCAACGCCCCCAACCAAGATGGATCGGGGGCGCCGCTTCTCTCTGACTGTCTTCTAACGGGCTTCGATCATGTCGGCGATGAGCGGATAACGGTATCCGCCGTCCTTGCTCACGCGGTAGGCCGCGTAGGCGCTGTGCACGAACGGCACCAGTGTGATCAGGGCCATCACGGGGACGAGTAGGAACCCGATCAAGACGAACATCAAGAGCGTCGTCACAGTCCATCCCGCGACCAGGATCACAAGCCAGGCCACCTGGTACCACATCGACTGCAAGGCCTGGAAGCCCACGTTGCTCGACCGGTCTCTATAGACCAGCCAGATGATCAGGGCGGCCACGGGCCCGAGGAACCCGGTGACCAGGTTGAGGAAGATGCTGAGGTGCGCGAGCACCGACATCGTCTTCTCCTCTTGCGTACCCATCGTAACCGGACCCCGGCCTTCGGTCACGGGGCCCTGCTCCTCGGAGACCTCGTCTCCGGCTACCCCGTAGTTGTGGTCCTTCGCTTCCACTGTGGCTCCTCTCGTCACGCTACGATTTACATAGGAAAGTTACTCTCTCACTACCGGTTCGGCATCGGTCCCAGGACCGAATGTGGGTAGGTCCGCAGACTCAGCGTTTCAGATGGCGAAGTCTCTCCCAACGTGGCAGACTCCGGACTGACAGTCTATGAAGAGATCGCGCAACATCCACGAAGTCAGCCCACCGAGGGACGGGCATCCTATCTTCGCGGCGCTCTACGACCCGGTTGGCGCTTCCATGGAGCGGAGGTGGATGGGTGGGCGAAGGAGACGGTTGCTCACCGGGGCCCGTGGCGCTGTGCTCGAGATCGGTGGGGGTACCGGGGCCAATCTGGCGCACTACCGTGATGTAGACCGGGTAACCATCGCCGAGCCAGACCCTTTCATGCGCGGTAGGATCGGCCCGAAGCTCCAGGACTCCCGCGTCCCTGTCGAGGTCTCGGCGGCCGGGGCTGAGGAGCTGCCTTTCCCTGACGGGAGCTTCGATACGGTTGTCTCGACGCTCGTCCTGTGCACGGTCCCGGATCAGGCAGCCGTACTGGACGAGGTCAGGCGCGTCCTGCGTCCTGGCGGGCGGCTGCTGTTTATCGAGCACGTACGCGCCGCTGGGTCCGCGGCCCGCTGGCAGGACACGCTGGAGCCTCTCTGGAGGCGGCTCCTCGGCGGCTGCCACCCCAATCGAGACACCGTCGCTGCTATCGAGGAGGCCGGGTTCGAGATAGAGACGTTCGAGAGCTTCTACCCGCCGGATCCCCTATCCAGCCTCACGCCACACGTCCAGGGTTCGGCGACGGTCCGGCTCGCCGCCTGAGAATCATGCTAGGATCAATGAGCCGATGAGTGGTCCTGAAATGCATCCCGCTTCGTGATGAGCCGCCGGACCGGTCTGCTCTTCGCCCTCGCGCTCGCGCTCGCTGTCTTCGTCGTTGACCAGGGGATAAAATCCATCGTCGAGGGCTCGATGCGGGTCGGGGAGAGCATCACACTCATTACGGGATTCCTCAGCCTCACCTACATAAAGAACGACGGCGGGGCCTTCGGCATCCTCGGTGGAAGCCAGTTGGTTCTCCTCGTCGGGAGCGCCGTCGCCGTCGTGGTCGTGCTCTGGATGCTGCTGTCAGGGAGACCGTCGACGCTCACCATGCTCGGGTGCGGTCTGATCCTGGGCGGCGCAGCGGGCAACCTGCTCGACCGTCTGAGCAGCGGAGAGGTTACGGACTACGTCCACTTCAGCTTCTGGTACATCTTCAACGCCGCCGATGCCGCGATAGTAGCGGGCGTCGGACTCTTGCTGCTCTCCGCTCTCCGCCCCGAGAGGACCGGCCAGCGACCAGCCGTCGGCGACAGGCAGCGAACGGAGAGCTGACTCTTACCGCTCGGCCTCTCCCGACACACGGTCCGGCGCCTGGGGCTGTTCGCCCTCCGCCTTCTCGCGTAACTGGCGCAGTATGCCGCCGGCCAGGAGGATGTCGCGCTCCCGCTGCGAGAACTCGGCGAGGAGGGTTACTTCGTCGTCTCCCTTCTTCAGCGGAACTTCTTCGTCACCGTTCTCCAGGCGGTCCCTTATCTCCGGCAGCTCCCAGGTCTGCCCCTGTTCGAACTTGTCGTAGTCGGATTCTTCCTTGAGGCGCAAAGGGAGGATGCCCTGGGAGATCAGGTTCCTGCGGTGGATGCGGGCGAAGCCCTTCGCGATAACGGCCCTGATGCCGAGGTGCAAAGGCGCCAGGGCCGCGTGCTCGCGGCTGGATCCCTGCCCGTAGTTGTGCCCGCCCACGATAAAGCCGGGCGCAGACTCCCTGGCCTTCCCATGATACTCGGGGTCGAAGCGGCGGAAGGTAAACCTGGCGATCTCGGGTACGTTCGAGCGGAACGACATTACCTCGACCCCATCAGGCGCGAGGTCACCCGTCGAGATGTCATCCTCGACCACGATGGTGACCGTGCACTCCAAAGAATCGGGGAGTTCGGGGGCTTCCGGCGGCGGCTCTATGTTCGGGCCGCGTACGATCTCGATCCCGGATGCCTCCTCGGGCGGCGCGGGGGCCAGGATCTGGCGGTCGTCCACCGCAGGGTTCGCAGGAGCCTCAGGGAGATCCGGATACTCCCCGAGCTCGCGGGGGTCCGTGATAGCGCCGCGCAAAGCGGTCGCAACCGCCGTGGTCGGACTCGTCAGGTACACCTGGTCGGTCATGGTCCCCGAGCGTCCGGGGAAGTTACGGTTGAAGGTTCTGACGCTGACAGAATCGGAGGGTGGAGCCTGTCCCATCCCGACGCACGGGCCGCAGACAGGCTCGAGCATGCGAGCACCCGCCCGTACCAGGTCGGAGTAGACGCCGGTGCTCGCGATGGAGTCGAGGATCTGACGGCTCCCCGGCGTCACGGTCATGACGAGACCGGGATAGACCGTCTGGTCCCGCAAGACTGCAGCGGCGACGGCCAGGTCCTCGAAGCCGGAGTTTACCGAACTGCCGATGCATACCTGCGCGGCCTTTGTGCCCGCCACCTCGCTCACGGGGACGACGTTGCCGGGCGAGTGGGGCTGCGCTATCAGGGGTTCGAGCTCGTCCAGCTCGATGTGTTCGCGCTCGTCGTAGTCGGCGCCCTCGTCGGCGGAGAGCTCCACGAAGTCCTCCTCGCGCTGCTGCATCCTCAGCCACTCCCGCGTCCTCTCGTCCGAGGGGAAGACGCCCGTGGTGGCGCCGAGCTCGGCGATCATGTTGCAGATCGTGGTCCTTCCCGTTACGTCTATGCTCGCGACTCCGGGGCCGTAAAACTCGAAGATGCGCCCTAGCCCTCCCCTGACGCCGCGACGCTTCAAGAGCTCCAGGATCACATCCTTCGGCGTCACCCAGTCAGAGAGAGCCCCCGTAAGCTCCACGCCGACGACCTTGGGAGCGGGGGTCTGGAAGGGCTGGCCGGCCATCACGAGGGCCACGTCGAGACCGCCGGCCCCGATCGCTATGGACCCGAGAGCTCCGGAGGAAGTGGTATGCGAATCCGCCCCCACGAGCGTCGCGCCGGGTCTGGCGAAGCGCTCCACGTGCAGGTAGTGGCAGATGCCGTTCCCAGGGCGGGAGTAGTGGAGGCCGTATCTGGCGGCGAAGCCCTGCAAAAAGCGGTGGTCGTCGGGGTTCTTGAAGTCGAGTTGGATGACGTTGTGGTCGACGTACTGGACCGCGAGATCCACCCGGACGCGTTCCACGCCCATCCTCTCGAACTGCAGGCAGGCCATCGTGCCCGTTGCGTCCTGGAGCAGGGTCTGATCTATCCTCAGCCCTACTTCCTCGCCGGGATCCAACACCCCTTCGACCATGTGATCCTCGAGGATCCTGGTGACCAGATTCTTCGCCACAGTCCATCACCCCCGCCTTGCGTCCCCAAGCTCGTCTACTCATTCTACATACTCGCTCTATATCGTTTGCCCGCCGATGCTTTGACGAGTTCGTAGTGGGGCTAGCGCCGGATCGAATTGTGAATCAGGAAAGGGTCAGGTGATGGACCAATTCCTAGTTCTCGATTCCTCTGCTATTGGTGGGGCATGAAAGCGGAAGTTAGTTTGAGCGTCTTCCGATCTAGGGGTTTGCCGCACCCCGGACAGTGCGTAACCTGCTCGCTGAAAGTCTCGCTAGTGTTGTCGTCGTCGAAGAACACCCATTTGTACTCCCGACCTACCCACCAGAACTCCCCCCAAAGGTCTCCCCCTCGCGCGCAAGGACACACCAAACTAGCCATCAGTCCTCCTCCTTAGCGAACTCATGTGTCGATAGTAACTTACACAACAAGATCTGTCCCGGCTTACGGCGCCCATCGCGGCGAAAATGGCCCGAAGTATGTAGCGGGAGCGCACCGAGGACGGTCCATTCCTTTGATTTCCTTCCCCACCCTACGCGAGGTGGCTCAGGACGAAGGATAGGAGGAAGCCTGCGGCGTTGACGAGCCCGACGACCGGACCGCCCTCCTCGTAAGCCTCAGGCATCATGGTGCTTGCGAGCATGGTCAGGATGGCCCCAGCGGCGAAGGCCTGGATAGCGGCGACCAGATCTTCAGAAGCGCTGGCGAGAAAGAAGTAGCCTAACAGCGCGGCCAGTGCAGAGACCAACGTTACCCCGCCCCAGAGCCCGAGGATATAGGCCGCAGGGCGCCCGGCCTGTTTCATCCCCGAGGCCGAGGACAGACCTTCCGGGACGTTCGAGAGGAAGACGGCGGCGACGAGGGCGGCGCTGATATTGCCACCTTCGAGGAGGCTGATCCCGATGGCCGCCGACTCAGGGATGCCATCCATGAGCGCGCCTATCGCGATGGCGCTCGCCGAGGCACCCTGTTTGTCCCCGGGGTTCTTGCGGCGCTCCCCTCCCCTTCTGTTTACCGCCCTGTCGGCGAAGAAGAAGGCCACTGCCCCGAGCGAAAGCCCCAGGGCCGAAGCGTCGAGGCCTCCCCTCTGGTAGGCCTCGTTCATGAGCTCGAAAGCGACCGAGGAGATCAGGACCCCGGCCCCGAGCGCCATTACGGTCGCTATGGTGCGCCTCGAAGCGCCGGCGTAGATGCCCACGAGCGCACCCATAAGGAGGGCGGCTCCCCCGACGAACCCCCAGAACCCCGCAGCCAGCGCCCCCACGCCGCCCCTTCGTAACCTCTCTAATCCCGCACGAGGCGTTGGTAGGCTGCACGATACTTGCGGATGGCCTGCCGTAGCTCTTCGGTTGACTCCTCGTTCGAGCCTTCCTCCCCGCGCCCTGCCGAACGGGCCACGACGTCGGCCCTGATGCGCCGCGCCTCCCTGTAGTCGTCGGCGATATCGGGGTGCATGGCGGCCAGACCTTGCTCGGTCTCTTCCTCGGACTGGCCCGCGTCGGAGACGAAGTTGCGCTCATCCAGGATGTCGGAGACGGTCCGGTCCGCCAATTCTATGGACCTCTCCGGATTGTCTACAAAGACCCTCTCGACCTCTCCCCACTGCTCCTCATAGCGACCGCGGCTCTCTTCGGAGAGCGGCTCGACCCGTCGCTCTACGCGACCGCGACGCTCCCTGAGTTCCCTCTCGGCCTCCTCCTCAGAACCCCTCTCCTGCGCCATCCGCTCATACTCCGAGCCGAACTCCTCCCTGCTCCGCTCCCGCCGCTCCTCGCTCCTCTGCGCAGCCCTCCGCCGCGAAGCAAAGAAAAGCGCCAGTAACAAGACCACGATAACGATCACCACTATGATCACGATCAGGGCCGTAGTTCCCACATCTCCTCCTCCCACTAGTCTATCTAGCTTGCATTATTCCCCGAAATGTAACCCGCGTAACTTCACCGTATCTCCCTCGCCCTCAGATCGCCTGCGAAGGGCGCCAGGGGTCAGAGGGCACGACGCGATCCGGCGAGGCGGCTGCGTGTTAGCATGAATCGGATGCAACACAACTGAGGCGACCGAATAGGAGGACGAATGACCGAACGCGAACGCCGCGCGGGCTCAGGCGGAACGGAGGACAATGTACGCGACGAGCTCGACGAGGCCACGGAGCAGGGTAAGCCCGCCAAGGACGCCTCGAAAGAGGCCGTCGAGGAAGAAGAGGCCACAGGCGGCGTGAAGGACACGGTCCAGGACGAGTGGGACGAGTCACAAGAACGCTCGTAGGGGCGGGTTTGAAACCCGCCCCTTCTAACGAACGCGGGGCTGGTTGGCGTTGGTGCGCGAGCGTCTGAAGATACGGTCTAGGTAGCGGTCCGCGGCCCACGCGCCCGCTGCGCCGCCGAGGACGCCGAGAATGATGTCGAAGGTCGTATCGGGCAGGACATTGGATACGCTAATGCCCATCATGGACATCACGACCTCGACGCCCTCCCAACCTGTGGCGCCGAGGAGTCCGATGACAGAGCCTGTGATGATGGCCCGCATCGGTGTGTTGAAGAACTCGTCGTCTCCCCCACTACGGTAGATGACCTCGGCCAGTATCAGCACGAGCGTGAACGGCGTGATGAAGTGGGCGACCTCGTCGTAGAACAGAACAGGCTCGAAGAGTTTCCACATAAAGCCGGCTGCATTCAACGCGATGCAGAACAGGATCAGGACTATGATGTATTTTCGCGGCATTATCCTGTCACCACGGTTCGCTATATTCCAGGGAACCCATACTGGAACACGCCTTCGGGTACCTCGTGGCAGTGTCGGCAGCGGGCCTGGTAGCTCTCCTCGGCCCCTATAAGGATGGTCGGCGCAGAGACAGGTGCCGGTCTTCCGTCTATGAGACGCTGCGAGCGTGAGGCTTCCCTGCCGCAGCGGGCGCAGATGGCCCTCAGCTTTACTACTTCGTCGGCCTCGGCAAGTAGCCTCGGCATCGGCCCGAATGGCTCGCCCTTGAAATCCATATCGAGTCCCGACGCGATTACCTCGGTTCCCGCATCGGCCAGCCGTCTGCAGACCTCGATAATTCCCTCGTCGAAGAACTGCACTTCTTCGATGGCCACGACGTTGGTAGTCTCCTCCACCTTCCCCAGAAGTTCTTCGCCCGTCGAGACAGCGAGCGCTCTGTGCAGGACGCCGTTATGGGATCGTATCTCGGTGTCCTCCGAGCGGGTGTCGATGGTGTGCTTGAAAACCTGTGCGCTGCGGTGGGCGTAGAGGACCCGGCGTACGCGCCGGATCAACTCCTCCGTCTTGCCCGAGAACATCGACCCCGTGATAACTATGAGAGACCCGGTTCTCCGGGTCGAATATTCTGCCGGTGGATCGAAGATCTGCGTCATGGTGCGTATTCTACCCTCCGCGGAGCCGTCTACAGGGTCTACTTCGCTAACGCAGGTTCCGTTTGGGCTTGCGGCGTTCCCTCCTGTACCTGACAACAGCGACCACTACTACTCCGAGGACCACGAGACCCGAGGTCACCAGGAACAGGGCGACGTACTCGGGCGCCTGACGTCCCAGGTACGAGTATAGGAACGTCTGGGGGAAGATCCCGAGAGCCGTGGCCGCTATGAAGCTCCTGAACCGCATCCGGGTGAGCCCCGCAGCAAAGGAGATGGCGTCGAAGGCGACACCGGGCAGGAGCCGTCCGGCGAAGACGGCGTAGACTCCCCACCGCGCGAACCAGCGGTCGGCCGATTCGAGTCCCGTCTTCCCGACGAGCACTTCTACGGGGACCCTGCCGAGGGCGCGTGAGATCCCGAAGCACACGGCCGCCGCGAGCACGTGCCCGAAAAGGGAGAGCATCCAGCCCCAGAACACCCCGAAGGCGAGCCCGTTGGCGAACGTGATGAGGAAGGACGGTACTGGCGCAACCAAAGCCTGCAATACCATAAGAAAGCACGAGGCCACAGGCGCCCACACACCGAACGAGACGATGTAGTCTCTGAGCGCGGCGATGTCACCACGACCCAAGATCCCCAACGCCCGATTCGTCTCGGACCGGAACTCCGCGGACAGAAGATACAGTAGACCGAAGGTCGCAGCAGCAGCAGCGAGCAACAAGACCCGCAACCAGCGTATCGTGCCAGCTTCTATCTTCATGGATCTCACCGTAAAAGGCGGTTGTCGCGGCCCCTCATACAACTATGTTATACGCCGCCGGACCAGAAGCGCCTTGGAAGAAGGCAGATCCTCGCTCGTTCGCGAGTCGAGAGGTCGGAGAAGCGCTCTGCAACTCCCTATTCATTGGTGGACGGTGAGGTAGTGCTGACGGGCTCGTCAACCGAAGCTCATTAGCCGGTAGCCATCGTTACCACCGTGGCCAGGATCGAGGTGTTGTAGAAAAACGAGAGGATCTGATGTCCGAGGACTGCCTGGCGCATCGCATCGTCGGTTACGTCGACGTCGGAGACGGCAAAGCTCGTGCCGACCGTAAAGGCGAAATAGGCAAAGTCGCGTTGCTTCGGACTCTGCTCGCCGGGAAAAGTAAGCCCTCCGGGCGAAGTTTCAGATCGATAGTACAGGTAAGCGTAGTGGAGCGCGTAGGAGGTATGAAGCACTCCCCACGCCGAGACCACTCCTAACGCGGCCATGAAGGCCAGAGAGATGCCTCGTGTGGTTTGCAGGTCGCGTACTTCGGGCGCCAGGCTGATCGCCAGCACCAGACTCACCAAACTTATGAAGACGATAAATATCAAAGAGCCCGTCCGACTAACCAAGAACAGTACCCGCAATATTCGCAGTGTCACCGAGCGCAGTATGGAAAGATGCGGGCGAGGTGGTATTCGCTGGTCTAAGGCCCATCGACGGGTCTGCTGGGCGGACGAGCGGATCAACAGGAACCAAGTAAGTCCCAAGTAGGTAACCGCCCAGACGACCCAGTATGTCATCAACCTGAGGGCCCATATGTCCCCGAAGGTTTCCAACCCAAGGTCGAAACCCATTGCCCAAAACCGCAGCGCGTAGACGACGATAAGGGCGGTGGTTGATGCTATCAGTATCCGCCCAAAATCCGTCAAACTGTTTCCCCGCCCCGTAGCAGACTTCGACAGTGCACACGCCGTAGCTTACATAATCCTTCGTAGCGGTCGGCCTTGCCGTTTGCTGGTCGCTGAATGCTGATAACAGAACCTAGATCAGATCGAGCGTGGTTCGCGCCATCCTTATGGAGGCGGCGTCGATCATCTGCCCGTCCACGCTCACCGACCCGGAGCCGCCAGCGCTGGCCTCCTCGTAGGCTGCGACGACCTTCTTCGCCCACTCTACTTCCCGATCGGTGGGCGAGAAGACCTCGTTGACAATCCCTATCTGAGCGGGATGGATGCACCACTTGCCGTAGAAGCCCAGAGAGCGGGCGATCAGGCAGCTCCTGCGCAGCCCCTCCTCGTCGCGGTAGTCGGCGACAGGGCCGTCGAGGACACGCAGTTTCGCGGCGCGGGCCGCCACGACGATGCGCTGCATGGCGTAGTGGAAGCGGTGGCCAGCATACAATTCGTCCCACTCGTCCATCACGCCGATACTCGTCTGGGGCATGCCCATGCTGGCGGCGAAGTCTCCAGGCCCGAAGTGGAGGGCCGCGAGACGGTCTGTGGCGTTGGCTATCGAGTCTACGTTGGCCAGGCCTCCGGCGCTCTCTATCTGGGCTTCGAGCTTTATCTTGCCCTTTTCCAGCTCCATCGCAAGCTCCAGCTGGGAGAGGAGGATGGAGACAGCGTGGAGGTCTTCGGAACGGTTCACTTTGGGGATCATGACAGCGTCTAAAGAGTCACCGGCCCCTTCTACCACCTCGATCAGGTCCCTGTAGAAGTAAGACGTGTCCAGGGCGTTGGCCCTGAAGAGTCCCGGACGACCGCGCCAGTCGAGCTCCTCGAGAGCAGAGACAACGTCCCCGCGGGCCGCGGCCTTGCTGTCAGGGGCTACGGCATCTTCGAGATCGAGGAACACGGCGTCAGCCTTCGAGGCGAGCGCCTTCTCGACCATCTTTCGCCGCGTTGCTGGGACGGCAAGGAGAGAACGGGCAGCTTTCATGCTATTTATCGAGGAGCGTCTCTACGGGCTCTCCGCGCAGGGAGGCGTCCAGGACCTCCGCCGGATGAACCATCGGAAGACCCCTGTGCCCCATCTTCTTCAGGCTCGCCTGGATCTGGAGCATGCAGCCGGGGTTGGAGGTGACGATAATCTGCGCCCCGGTCTTCAGGATGTTGTTCGCCTTGCGCTCACCGAGCTCGGCGGCGGGCTCGGGCTCGACCATGTTGTAGATGCCCGCGGATCCGCAGCAGATCTCGGCCTCCCTGATCTCCTTTACGTCCATCCCCGGTATCTGCTTGAGGGTCTGGCGCGGTTGCTTGCGTACTCCCTGCGCGTGCGCCAGGTGGCAGGCATCGTGGTAGGCCGCCGTAACGGGCAACGGATTTCGCTCGGCCACAGGACCGAGCTCCTGCAAAAACTCCGAGACATCGCGGACCTTCGCGCTGAAAGCCTTCGCCCTCTCCGCGTACTCCGGGTCGTCGCGCAGGAGGTAACCGTACTCCTTCATCGTGGAGCCACAGCCCGCGGCGTTGACGACCACGTTGTCCAGGTTCAGGTCCTCAAAGGTGTCTATGGTCTTGCGGGCGAAGTCCAGGGACTCCTCCTCGCGGCCCGCGTGGGTGGAGAGGGCGCCGCAACAACCCTGCTTGGGGGCCACCACCTCACAACCCTCGGCGGCCAGGACGCGTACGGTGGCAGCGTTGACCGGGGAGAAGAAGACCCGCTGCACGCAACCCGTCAACACACCCACCCTGCGGCGCTTCTCGCCCAAAGGCCCCGTGAGGTCAGGGATCTTCTCTTCCTTCGGGAGGTCCGGCAGAAGCGCCTCCATGGCCCTCATCCTGGCCGGGATGCGTTGCATGATGCCGGCCCTGCGCAGCTTGTCCCCGATCCCGAAACGCTGGTAGAGGCGCATCGGGGCCGCGATGGCCCGAAGGCGGTTGGGGTAGGGGAAGAACTGGAAGATCATCTCCCGGAAGGCCTTGTCGTCTGCCCGGCGCTCGTAGCGACGCTCGACCTGCTGGCGCGTGGACTCGATGAGCTTGTCGTACTGCACGCCGGACGGGCAGGCGGTAACGCAGGCCATGCACCCGAGGCACAGGTCCCAGTGGCGGACCATCTCGTCGTTCATCGGCTCCTCGTCGAGGCCCTTGTTCATCAGGTAGATGCGCCCGCGCGGAGAGTCCATCTCTTCCCCGAATAAAACGTAAGTCGGGCACGTCGGCAGGCAGAAGCCACAATGCACGCACTCGTCTATGAGGTCCTTGTCCGGCGGATGGTGGTCGTCGAAGGCAGGGAACGCGTAGCTGCCGCTCTCGGGCCTGTCCTCGCCCATCGTGTGCTGCAGAGAGTCCGTGGTTGCCGCAAAGGTGCTCTGCCCCACGTCCTCCGGACCCCCGGCGCCGATGGCCCCGGCCATAGCGTCCTCGCGCGCCGTCCCCTCGTCGCTCCGGCGCTCCGTAGCGTCCGTCGCGTCGTAGCGATCGTCGCCGGCTCCGCCCCGACCGTTTCCCTCTGTCACTAGTTACCTCCCAGGAACCTGCCGGGGTTCATGCCGCCCCGGGGATCGAACTTCTCCTTCACCCTCCGCACGAGACCGAGATAGTCTCCCCCGTTGTCCCATGTGCTAACCCTTTCCTTCAGGGTTAGTGGAGCGCGTTGCAGAGTCACGTTTCCGCCGCGCCGCACCCAGATCTCTCGCAGCTCATCCACGAACCCGGCCGCACCATCTTCGTTCTCTGTAGAGAATCCGACGAGGGTGACGCCGGTCCCCGCGTGGCCCGTGATGCGCGGATGCGCGAGTCCCTTGCGCTCCGCCGCGCCCAGGACCGATTCGAGCACCGCGGCCAGATCCACCGGCGGAGCCCCGATCTTCAGGACGACCTCGTCGGCGACCTCGGGCGACGTCAGTGGACCGAGTCGGTCCGGCTCCTCGTCCGAGAGCACCCGCACCTCCCCAAACTGCTTGAGGAGGAAGGAGGCTGTCTCCGCCTTGGCGTCTATGCCACCGGGGATGCTCTCCAACAGGACCGCCAACCGTTTCTCGTTCTCGCCGTAGTGCAACTCGACCGCCGTGGCTTCGACCTGAGAATGAACTATAGCCTGGGCCGCCGCCTGCGCCTTCTGGGGGTCGGTGACCTCGACGGCCACGGTGCGGGCTGCGGCGGGACGCGGGTGGAGGCGGAAATTGGCGGTGGCGATGACGCCCAGGGTGCCCAGGGAGCCGGTGAAGAGCTTCGATAGGTCGTAGCCGGCCACGTTCTTTACGACCTTGCCGCCGGCTTTGGCCACGGTGCCGTCTTGCAGAACGACGGTTATGCCGATGATCAGGTCTCGGATGGTGCCGTACCTGTAACGTCTCGGCCCGGAAGAGTTGGCGGCGACTATCCCGCCCATGGTGGCCCCAATCTCCGGCGGGTCTACGGCGAGCATCTGGTCCGAGTCCGAGATGTGTTCCTGGAGGTCTTCCAGCTTGACCCCGGCCTCGAGGCGGACGATCTGGTCTCCCGGCGTGTGCTCCAGCACCTCGTTCATGCGAGCGGTGCTTACGATGAAGTCGAGCCGGCGCGGCGGATCGCCAATGTGCATCTTCGTGCCGCCGCCCCGCGGCGCGACGGCCAGTCCCTCGCGGGCGGCGAGCTTCATCACGGCGCTGATCTCCTCGACGGAGCCAGGCTCGACCACGAAGTCGGGCTCGACACCCTCGACAGCATCCTTCTCCGTTGCCTCGCTAACGTTGTCCGGGCCGACTATGCGCCTCAGGTCCTCTGTAAGTCCTTTCTCTGTCTGCATCAGAATTGCTCCACGATGCCGGCCTTCTGCAGGGGGTGCATGTGGAAGGGGCCAGGACGTTCGCCACAGAGGCGGGGGGTGGGGAAGATCTTGCCCGGGTTGGCCAACTGGTGCGGATCGAACGCGCACCGCAGGAGCTGCATGACGTTCATGTCGTCATCGGTGAACATCTTCGGCATGTACTTCTTCTTGTCCTCCCCGATGCCGTGCTCCCCGGTGAGCGACCCACCATGCTCCAGGCAGGTGAAGACGATCTCGCCGGCAAGTTTCTCGGCCCTCTCGGCCTCGCCCTCCGTGTCGTTGTTGTAGAGAACGAGGGGATGCAGATTCCCATCCCCGGCGTGGAAGACGTTGGCGACCCGCAGGCCGTACTCCCCGGCGAGCTCGGAGATCCTGGCCAGGACCGCAGGGAGCTCCGTGCGCGGGATGACCCCGTCCTGGACGTAGTAGTCGTTGGAGATGCGGCCCATGGCCCCGAAAGCGGCCTTGCGGGCCTTCCAGAACAGGGCGCGTTCCTCGTCGTCCTCAGCCACCCGGATCTCGGTGGCCTCGTTCTTCTTGCAGATCTCGAGTACCTGCCCGAACTGTTCCTCGACCTCAGCTTCAGGTCCATCCAGCTCGATAACGAGCACTGCTCCGGCGTCAGGCAGGCCTGGATGCACGGCCTCCTCGACGGCCTCCATCGTCAGGCGGTCCATCATCTCGATGGCGGCGGGGACGATCCCCTCGCCGATGATCCCCGAGACCGCGCCGCCGGCCCCCTCGGAATCCTCGAAGCCGGCCAGCAAGGTGTGTACCGCTTCGGGGACGCGGCACAGACGGAGTGTGATCCTGGTGGCGATACCCAGCGTCCCCTCCGAGCCTACGAAAGCGCCGAGCAGGTCGTAGCCTGGTGCATCCGGCGTCCGGCCGCCACCGATGTGCGTCACCGAGCCGTCGGGCAGCACGACCTCCGCGCCCATAACGTGGTTGGTGGTAAAGCCGTACTTCAGGCAGTGGACGCCGCCGGAGTTCTCCGCCAGGTTTCCGCCGATGGAGGAGACGATCTGGCTGGCCGGGTCGGGGGCGTAGTAGTAGCCTTCGTCGGCGACCTCCTGGCTTACCCAGATGTTGACGACGCCGGGCTCGACCACGATGCGCTGGTTCGGGATGTCCACCTCCAGGATCTTGCGCATCCTGGAGAGCACGATCAGAACCCCCGACTTGACCGGCAAGGCTCCGCCCGAGAGGCCGGTCCCCGATCCGCGGGCGACGAAAGGTATTCCCTCATCGTAACAGAGCTTGACCACCTTCTGGACGTGTGCGCCGGTCTCGGGGAGGACGACCAGGTCGGGGATGACGCGGTAGTTCATGAGGCCGTCGCATTCGTAGGTGCGCAACTGCTCGTGCTCGTGGATCACGCCCTCCGCGCTCACGATGCCTTCCATCTCCTTTATGAGCCGGCTACGCTCCATGTGTGACCTCCTTCGGCGGGAAGCCTCAGCCTCCCTCCCCTATCTCGTGTTGCGCAGCTTCCTCCAGCAAGGTGAGTAGCGCCGAGTGGTCCCTGTCGCCCCGGCCCTTGGCCTTCGACGCTTCGAGCATCTGGTCCACGATGGCCGTGACCGGCAGGGCCACACCGTACTCCCTGCCCGCCGCTAGGGCTATACCCAGATCCTTGTGGTGCAATTCTATCCTGAAACCCGGCTCGAAGTCGTGGGAGAAGAACTTCTCCTTCTTGGCCTCCATCACCGCGCTGCCGGCCAGCCCCCCGGAGAGCGCCTCCACGAGCTTCTCCGGCGCGACCCCGCCCCTGGAGCCCAACACGAGCGCCTCGGAGACAGCCTCGATGGTGAGCGCGACCACGATCTGGTTGCATGCCTTGACCACCTGTCCGGCTCCGATGGGGCCAACATGCGTCGCCACCTTGCCCATCACGTCGAACAGCGGACGCGCTCGCTCGAAGTCCTCCTCCGAACCGCCCACCATGATGGAGAGCGCGCCTTCTATGGCCCCCACGTCCCCCCCGGAGACCGGCGCATCAAGCATCGAGGCGCCCCGTTCTCGGACCTTCTCCGAAAGCTCCTCGGTTACCACCGGTGAGATCGTGCTCATATCCACGAGCAGAGCGCCGTCGCGGATGCCTTCGAGGACGCCATCCTCCCCGGCCACCACGGCCTCAACGTCCGGAGAGTCAGGGAGCATGGTGATGACGACGTCGCACGCCTCCGCAACTTCCCTCGGGCTCCCGGCGACGGTGGCGTTCCCCTCCTTTACCAGCTCTTCCGCCTTCTCCGGGCTGCGGTTTTGCAGGACCAGTTCGTAGCCCGCGTCCATCAGGTTCTTCGCCATCGGCCGGCCCATGATCCCAAGCCCGATAAAACCTACCGCGTAAGCCATGTCGCTCCTCTCTAAAGTCCCAGGTCAGAGACGGATACGTCCCTGCCGCGCAGTTTTTTCGGCAACCATCCCAAACTCTCTTCGGTCGGCTCTGTGGTCGGGTTGTACTCCAGGCCGACGTAGCCATCATAGCCGAGCTTTTCGAGTTCTCCGAGGACGAAGGGGTAGTGGATCTCGCCTGTCCCCGGCTCCCCGCGTCCCGGAGAATCCGCGACCTGGACGTGCCCGATGTGGTCGAAGTGCTCGCGCAGGTTGGCTAACAGGTTACCCTCCATGCGCTGCATGTGATAGAAGTCGTGCTGTATCCGGACGTTCTCCCGCCCGACACGCTCCACGAACTCCACGGCCTGCTCCGTGGTGTACAGCAGATAGGGCCCATTCTCGAAGGTGTTGACCGCCTCGACCATGACCGTGATTCCAGCCGCTTGTGCCTTCTCTGCGGCGAAGCGTACGTTTTCGCGTGCCAGGGCGAGCTGCCCTTCGCGGTCCATACCGGGGATCTCGTGTCCCACGAGCACGTTCATCCTATCGCAGCCTATAGCACGCGCCAGATCCAGGGCGACGGGCACGTTATCCCTGAACAGGTGCTGCCGTTCGGGATCGCTGACCAGCCCCCTGTCTCCGGCCGCCATGTCTCCGGCGTCGAAGTTGAAGAGCGCCACGTCGAGTCCGGCATCCTTGACGGCGTGCTCCACCGTGCCCAAATCCGCCTCATGACCGGGCCACCAGAACTCGACCGCCGAGAAGCCCGCTGAGGCCGCCCGCCCGAATCGTTCCAGTAACGGGACCTCTTTGAACAAGATAGAGACGTTCGCGCTGAACCTCATACCTGCCTTCCTTCAGCTACAAGCATAACCCAACCAGGCGTCGAACTCCGGGATGGTTACAATGCCCTTGTGCGCGAGGACCTCCAGGAGATATTTGCGGCCGGACTGGCCGCCGCCGATCCGCAGCGGGCCGTACGGCGCGAGCTGGAGCTCGAAGTCGGCGCCATCCTGACCGGAGGGAAGCGTTTCGAGCCGCGGCGCGTGTTCGTACTCGCGGCGGGCAAGGCGGCGGGAGCGATGGCTGAGGCCGCAAAGGAGCTTCTCGGGAAGAAGGTCTCAGGCGGGCTCGTCGTCACCAAAGACGGCCACTATCCAGGTCCCGAGGGTTTCGAGACCGTCTTCGCCTCCCATCCCGAGCCCGACGAGAGGAGCGTGGAGGCGGCCCGGAAGGCGCAGGAAATGGCCGGGTCTCTGGAAGATGGCGATCTGCTAATCGCTCTCATCTCGGGTGGGGCCTCGGCGCTGCTCGCCGATCCGGCCGCATCGATCGAGCTCGCGGACCTGAAGCAGCTTACGTCCGACCTCCTCAAGAGCGGGGCGGATATAGGGGAGATCAACACCGTAAGAAAGCACGTCTCCGTGTTGAAGGGCGGCGGCCTGGTACGACTCGCCCACCCGGCCCCGACCATAGCCCTCCTGCTCTCGGACGTGGTCGGCGATGAGCCTTCTTCCATCGCCAGCGGCCTGACAGCCCCAGACCCGACTACCCTCGACAACACCAGGCGCGTGCTGGAACGCTACGGTATAGAGGCCCCCGAGAGCGTCACGACGCACCTGCAGGAGGCGGAGGAGACCCCGGCATCGGACGACCCGATCTTCGAGCGCGTCGTGAACCGTATCTGCGGTGGCGGCCGGCACGCAGCCGAGGCCGCCGCAGAGAAGGCCGGGGAGCTCGGGTACACGCCGCTGCTGCTCACCACCACCCTCACGGGCGATGCCCTCGGGGCGGCCTCGATGTACGCGGCGATCGTCAGGGAGGTTTTGGCGAGCGGCAACCCGGCCCGGCCGCCGTGCGCCATCGTCTCGGGCGGCGAGGCCACGGTTACCGTGCGCGGAAGCGGCACCGGCGGGCCGAACCAGGAGTTTGCTTTGGCACTCGCGGTCGAGCTGGATGGCGTCGAGGGCTGGGCGGCGTTCTCCGCTGACACAGACGGCCAAGACGGGTCGACCGACGCGGCGGGTGGCATCGTGGACGGGGATACAGCGCAGAGGATCAGGGAAACTGGCATGGACCCTGAAGGGGCGCTGGCGGACAACGACTCGTACGCGGCGCTGGAGGCGGGTGGAGCCCTGTTGGTCACAGGGCCCACAGGCACCAACGTTAACGACTTGCGGGTGGCCCTGATCTCCCGAGGGTGAAGCTGGAGGGTTGCATTGAGTCTCTTACGGTGCCATTCTTTCGCACCGCAAGTCTTACCGGCGCATTGGAAAGTATCGGGAGGATTGGAGTCTGATGTACGAGCAAGTCTACGAGCCCATAGCAGGAAACCTTGCGCTCTCCACCCTGGTGGCGGTCATCCCGATACTCGTGCTGTTCGTGTTGCTGGCGGGGTTTCGAATCGCGGCGCAGTGGGCGTCGCTGATCACCCTGGCTGTGGCGCTCGTGATCGCGGTGCTGGTCTACGGTATGCCGATAGACCTGGCCCTCAACTCGACGCTCCTTGGGATCTGCTTCGGGCTCTTTCCCATCGTGTGGATCGTCATCAACGCCATCTTCATCTACAACGTCATCGTGGACACGGGCCTCTTCGACACCATCCGCGACTCGCTCGCCGGTGTTAGCAACGACCGGCGGATACAGGTGGTGCTTATAGCCTTCGTATTCGGGGCGCTCCTGGAGGCGACGGCCGGCTTCGGGACGCCGGTAGCCATAACGGCCTCCCTTATGGCCGGGCTCGGCTTCGAGGCCCTCTACGCGGCGGCGTTGGCGCTCCTCGCGAACACGGCGCCAGTCGCGTTCGGCGGGTTCGGCATACCCATCCTGACCGGGGCCAGCGTGGCCGGACTAGACACCCTGGAGCTCTCGCAGATGGTGGGGCGCCAGACACCGCTATTGGCGCTGATCATCCCCGCCATGCTCGTTACGGTGATGTCGGGCTTTCGGCGGATGCTGGAGGTGTGGCCGGTGATCGCGGTCAGCGGTATCGTCTTCGCGGGGACACAGTTCGTGGTCTCCAACGTCTTGGGCCCAGAGCTCGCCGACCTGTTGGCGGCCCTGCTCACGGTCGTCGCGGTGGTCGGCTTGCTCTCGTTCTGGCGCCCTTCGAGCGAGTGGCACTTCGAGAACGAGCCTGCGGCGGATGAGCGCGAGAGCTACGAGACCCCGCCCATCGGGCGCACGCTCTACGCGTGGTCGCCGTTCATCATCATCGTCGCGCTGTTTCTGTTGGTGCAGGTGCCCCCGATCAAGGACGCCGTAAGCGGCGTCCAGACCGCCGTAAACTTCCCCTCGGCGGCGGTGGACCCGACGACAGGGTTGCCGGTCGTGCCGTGGCCCGGGCTCGACGGGCAGGTCGAACAGCAACCGCCGGTCGTACCGGAAGCGGCCCCCTACTCCGCCTCCTACGCTACCAACTGGCTCTCGGCGGCGGGCACGATCATCCTGATCGCCGACCTCATCGCCCTGGCGGTCCTTAGGGTCGGGCCCGTACGGGCATTGAGGATCTACGGCCAGACGCTCAAACAACTCTGGTCCGCCATCCTCACGATAGCCTCGATCCTCGGGCTTGCCTACCTCCTGAACTACTCGGGCGTGACCTACACTTTAGGCCTCGCGTTCGCCGCGACCGGCGTCCTGTTCCCGTTCTTCGCCTCGTTTATCGGGTGGCTGGGGGTGGCGCTTACGGGATCCGATACTTCTTCGAACGCCCTGTTCGCCAACTTGCAGAAGGTCACGGCCCAGCAGATCGGGGTCAGCCCGAACCTCACGGTGGGCGCCAACTCCTCAGGCGGCGTACTGGGGAAGATGATCAGCCCACAGAACCTCGCCGTCGGCACGAGCGCCACGGGGTTGCAGGGCAGGGAGGGCGACCTGCTGCGACTGGTCCTGAAGTGGTCCATAGCGCTAACCCTCGTGATGGCGGTCTGGGTCACGCTACAGGCTTACGTGCTGCCGTTCTTGATCCCCTAGACACTCCTCCCTCTCCCCACTAAGCCGAGGGAGAACGTCAGCAACTTGCGCACGGCGATGGTAAGGGCCGTCGCCGCCACCGTCGGCCAGGAGCCGTTGATGGCGAGGTTCAGGAGCGTAGCGGCGACGAAGAAGTCGAGGCCGAGGGCCGCGTGATCCAGCATCCTCCTCCCAGCCCTGCCCCGGCCTCCAGGCCCGCGGGCGACGAGGGCGGCGCGCACGACGCCGGCACAAATGACAATGCTCCCGACCGCGAGCGCGAAGACCCGCAGGAGATCGACGGCGACCCGATAGGTCTCCACCCTGGCCCTACTAGCCGGGGGCGGCGTCGCGCCCTGGCCTCGACGCTTCCTCGCGGCGCTCGCGCTCCAGCTCTTGAGAGAGGAAGTAGTTGAGCACGGTGCGAATCGCCGCTATCGCCCCGAGGAGTAT
Organism: uncultured Rubrobacteraceae bacterium; assembly: GCA_963849745.1. Classification (GTDB taxonomy): domain Bacteria; phylum Actinomycetota; class Rubrobacteria; order Rubrobacterales; family Rubrobacteraceae; genus Rubrobacter_D. The sequence goes on from CAWKIM010000006.1 coordinate 234,414, forward strand.
CACGTCGTCCAGGGTAGGAGCGACGGCGGTAGAGAGGATGTCGGCGCCGAGCTGGAACTCTAGCCCGAGGACGAGATACTGCCCGAGGTAAAGTCGGATCTCGCTGTAGGTATCCTCCCGCACCCCGATCAGGGTGAGGATGTACCGGAAAGTGGTCGCCAAAACGCCGTACCCGATCACGGCGGCGCCTATCGCCTCGACGACCAACCGCAAGTAGCCGACGGCCGTTACCAGGTACTCTTCCATCTCAGGCCCGTCTCCCAGATCCCCAACCGTCGGACAACCCAGCACGCGCCGCGAGCAAAGTCCGGCGCCCATAAACCTTAACATCACGCCGCCCAGAGCGGACCACGATGTCGAGGGTGTCGGAGTTGGAGTGCAGGATGGAGGACGTCTGGACCCGGCGGTCCACGTCGTCCTCGGAGGTACCGGCTTCCAGGTACTGATCCAACCTCACCGGCCATCCCCGTCCCTTTCGAACGGCGTGCGCTCTCCCCAGGGGTTTGCTATGCGGTCGGTCACGGTGACCCTCCTAGTCTCGACAATACCGCGCCGGAGACCCCAGATGGTCTATCATGGGACCTCTAAGGTTGAGAGGAGGGAATACAACGGTGCGCGTGGCGCTCTTTATAACCTGCTTCAACGACACGCTCTTCCCCGAGACAGGAAAGGCCACGGTCGAGGTTCTGGAACGCCTCGGGGTGGAGGTAGACTTTCCCTACGCGCAGACGTGCTGCGGCCAGATGCACTTCAACACAGGCTACCAGCGGGAGGCCATCCCCCTGGTGAGGCGCTTTGTGGAGATCTTCGGCGGTTACGAGGCCGTCGTCGCGCCCTCCGGCTCCTGCGTGAGCATGGTGCGTGAGCTCTACCCGATGGCCGCCGACCTCGCCGGGGACAAGCGCCTCGCCGAACAGGTCGAGGAGCTCGGCCCGAAAGTCTTCGAGCTCTCCGAGTTTTTAGTGAAGCAGCTCGGCGTCACCGACGTGGGCGCCTACTATCCGCACCGGGTGACCTACCACCCGACCTGCCACTCCTTGAGGATGCTCAGGGTCGGAGGTGCTCCGCTGGAGCTGTTGCAGAGCGTGCGGGGAATCGACCTCGTGGATCTCTCCGAGGCCGAGGAGTGCTGCGGGTTCGGCGGGACCTTCGCGGTCAAGAACGCGGACACCTCCGCCGCGATGCTCTCGGACAAGATCCGGCGCGTCCTCGACACCGAGGCCGAGGTCTGCACGGCAGGGGATAACTCGTGCCTGATGCACATCGGCGGCGGACTCGGCCGCCTTCGTACGGGGGTGGAGACCGTGCATCTCGCCCAGATACTCGCCAGCAAAGCCGAGGAGGGGTAGTGAAGACGAAGAAGTCCGACGCATTCTCCCCAGGTCCGACACCGACGTTCGAGGAGTCGGCGAAGGAGAGCCTCTCCGACTCGCAGTTAAGACGTAATCTCGGCAAGGCCACCCAGACCATCCGCCACAAGCGCGCCGTCGCCGTCGAGGAGATGCCCGACTGGGAAGGCCTCAGGGAGGCCGGACGCGCCCTCAAGGAGCGTGTCGTACGCCACTTGGGCGAGTACCTGCTGCAGCTCGAAGAGTCCGTGACGCGCGCCGGAGGCGAGGTCCACTGGGCGCGTGACGCCGAGGAGGCGAACCGCATAATCTCGGGAATCGTCAAGGACAAGGACGCAGAAGAGGTCGTCAAGGTCAAGTCCATAGCGACGGACGAGACAAAGCTCAACGAGCACCTGGAGCGGGAGGGTATCAGGGCATTCGAGACGGACCTCGCTGAGCTCATCATCCAGCTCGCTGGGGAGACGAGCTCGCATATCCTGGTGCCTGCGATCCACAAGAACCGCGCGGAGATCAGGGAGCTCTTTATGGAGAAGCTTGGCGCGCAGGACCTCTCCGACAGGCCTTCCGACCTGACGGAGGCGGCCCGCCTGTACCTGCGCGAGAAATTCCTGGCTGCGAAGATCGGCATCTCGGGGGCGAACTTCGCTGTGGCCGAGACGGGGACCGTCTGCGTCGTCGAGTCCGAGGGCAACGGCAGGATGTGCACGACGTTGCCGCCGGTCCTCGTTACGCTCATGGGGATAGAGAAGGTCATCCCGGCCTGGCGGGACTTCGAGGTCTTCATGCAACTCCTCCCCCGCTCCTCGACGGCGGAGCGTATGAACCCTTACACCTCGTTCTGGACAGGGGTGTCGGGCGAAGCCGGTGACGGGCCGCGGGAGTTTCATCTGGTCCTCATGGACAACGGGCGTACCGACGTGCTGGCCGATGAGATAGGGCGCCAGGCCCTGAACTGCATCCGTTGTTCGGCTTGCCTCAACGTCTGCCCCGTCTACGAGCGGACCGGAGGGCACGCCTACAACTCCGTCTACCCAGGCCCGATAGGCGCGATCCTGACGCCCCAACTCGTCGGGATCGGCGACCCTGGACCAGACTCACTACCGTACGCCTCGTCGCTTTGCGGGGCCTGCTACCAGGTCTGTCCGGTCAAGATCAACATCCCAGAGGTGCTCGTCCACCTGCGCGGCAAAGTCGTCCGCCACAAGCAATACATGGGCGGCCCGCGCTCGAAACTCGACCCCGAGAACGTCGCGATGCAGATGGTCGCCAGAGTCTTTTCAGACCCCGAGCTCTACGAGAGGGCCCAGAGATGGGCGAGGGTGGGCCAGTGGCCCTTTGTGCGCGGTGGCTCTATAGGACGCCTTCCAGGCAGGCTCGCCGGTTGGACCGCCGTCCGCGACCTCAAGCCCGTTCCACAGCAGACCTTCCGGGAGTGGTGGCGAAACAGGGAGTCTGCCTAGTGGCGAAGGCGAAAGAGACGATCCTGTGGCGCATAAGACATGCCACCCGCGACGTACCAGAAGCCGAACGCCCCGAAGACGTATCCGTCAGACGCGAATACCGCAAGAAAGACGGCGCGGAGCGCGGGGAGATCGTCGCGCGCTTCGCCGAGCGCACGGCGGAGTACGAGGCAGACGTCCGTCGCGTGGGGCACGCCGAGCTCCCCGGGGCCATAGAAGTAGCCCTGAAGCGACGCGGCGTGAGACGCCTCGTCATCCCCCCTTACCTCCCGAGGGAGTGGATCCCGGATAGCATAGAGACCCTTCGCGACGCTTCCCGTTCCCGGCTCACGAACCAGGAGCTCGACGAGAGCGACGGCGTACTGACGGGCTGTGCCCTCGGCATAGCCCAGACTGGAACTATCGTGCTCGATGCCGGCAGGGCGCAGGGCCGCCGGGCGCTCACCCTACTCCCCGACTACCACCTGTGCGTCGTGCGCGAGCAGCAGATAGTCGGCCTCGTACCCGAAGCTTTCGCCAGCCTCAACCAGGCGGTCGAGGGCGAAGGCAGAGCCATCACCTTTATCTCGGGCCCGTCGGCGACATCGGACATCGAGCTCGACAGGGTCGAGGGCGTGCACGGTCCGCGTACCCTCGAGGTGCTGATCGCCGGCTGACGCAGGTCTGCATACTTTGGGCCATTTTCATCCGGAAGGACCGATGTGTGGTTATCCCCGGGTCCGGCCTGGGTACTGACTTTCGACAGGGACGTTGAGGGCCGCACCAGGGTCCTCATCAAGCCCGGGATGGCCGCGTCACGACACCTTGACACTGAGACCTTCGACCGGAGGTGGGCTGAGCCGGGTTCGTCAGCCGCCGTATGGCCCGGGACCTATAAAGCACGAGAAGGAGCAGCGATGGAGCAGGAGATCACCATCAAGGTAGACGGCACGCAGCACCGACTTGCCGTAGACACCCGCACGACGCTCCTCGACGCGCTGCGCGAGCGGCTCGGGATCTCCTCCCCCAAGAAGGGCTGCGACCATGGCCAGTGCGGCGCGTGTACCGTCCTGCTCGACGGGAGGCGCGCCAACATTTGTCTCGCTCTGGCCGTCGCCCACGACGGGGCCGAGATCGTCACGGCCGAGGGGCTCGCCGGTGACGGGTACCTGCACCAGATGCAACAGGCGTTCATCGAGCACGACGCGTTCCAGTGCGGATACTGCACACCGGGACAGATCGTCTCGGCGGTCGGGATGCTCGAGGAGGCCGAAGCTGGCTGGCCGAGCCACGTCACCGGGGACTCGGACGCCGAGGAAGTCGCGCTGGACGACGAGATCCGGGAGAGGATGAGCGGCAACCTCTGCCGGTGCGCCGCCTACGCGAACATCGTCCCTGCCATAAGGGAGGTCTCGGAGAGATGAGGCCCTACAGCCCAGGCGGCCGAGGCGGTGCTGGACGTCGAGCCGAAGGACGACGATTCCGAAGCCACGTTTTCCAACCTGGTCCACTGAGCGCGGCTGGAGATCTAGCCGCGCCAAGTACCAGCGTGTTCGGGACCGTTTGCCCCCGGGAGCGGAACCCGGTGTTGGGCAGCCGGGCGTCCACGCTCCTCTCCGGTTACCATCTGCGCACTCCGCGCCGGGTTCTATGTTTCCTGTCCGGCGCTGGTAGAACTGGCGGAAAGAAAGCCGCCGCGGACGGTGGCCCCGATGACGATCCCGGCGCTCACGAGCACCAGGTTCTTGATTATGTACTGGCCTTCGAGCGTGGGAGCGTAGGGAAACTGCGTGAAGACCTCGCCTGGGAACAGCAAGAGCGGCGAGGCCGCACCGAACATCTGGAAGGCCAGAAGCAGCAACGTGAGGCGCATGAACTTGCCCGAGATCAAGCCAACTCCTATGGCACACTCGAGGGTCGCGAGCAGCACGAGGCCGGCATCGGCCGTCAGGAGGCCCCGGGTAAGCACGTCTATGGTCTCGACCGCGAGGGTCTGCGCCGGACTGAGGCCAGGGAAGAACTTGAGGGTGCCAAACCAGAGGAACACTAAACCCAGCGTCACGCGGAGCGCCGTGATCCCGTAACGGGCCATCCACAACGTCAGCCTCGCGTCTACGGGGTCGAGCGGTCCCGGTAGAGTTCTCATAACCTTTACCTCCGGGGATCTAGCGTTTCGCCTGGAGTATCGTGCCGTTGCGATGTTGCTGGCGTGGAGTTGTTTACACCGCTACGCCTCCGATGTGAACTTTCTAACCTGGTGGCCGTGTGTTAGGTTTAGCTCATGGAGAACAACGCGAATATTAGGGTTAGGTACGCGCCGAGTCCGACGGGGAGGTTGCACGTCGGTGGCGTGCGCACGGCGCTCTTCAACTGGCTCTTCGCCCGCAAGAACGACGGCACGTTCGTGCTGCGTATAGAGGACACGGACCTGGAGCGTTCCACGGAGGAGTCGGTCGAGCAGCTCGAACGCTCTTTGCGTTGGATCGGCCTCGATTGGGACGAAGGCCCGGGGGCCGGCGGACCATATCCACCGTACCGCCAGACCGAGCGCTTCGACCTGTACCGTGAGGCCGCGCGGAAGCTCATCGACTCGGGGGCGGCTTACTACGACTTCGCCACCCCGGAGGAACTGGCCGAGCTCCGGGAACGCGCGCGGGCCGAGAAGCGGCAGCCGATCTACACCGGCGGTGAGTACCGCGAGATGGACCCGGATGAGGCGCGAGAGAGAATACAGGCGGGCGAGTCCTACACCGTCCGCTTCAAGACCCCGCGCGAGGGTCAGACCGTGGTCGAGGACATGATCCGTGGCCCTATCACCTTCGAGAACGCCAACCTGGAGGACTTCGTCTTGATGAAGTCCACGGACACCCCGACCTACAACTTCGCCGCCGCCTTCGACGACGCCGAGATGGAGATAAGCCACGTCATCCGCGGCGACGACCACCTCTCGAACACGCCGCGCCAGATCCTGATCCACGAGGCCCTCGGCAACCCGCTCCCCGCCTTCGCCCACGTCCCCCAGGTCTTGGGACCCGACAAGAAGAAGCTCAGCAAGCGCCACGGCGCGGCGAGCGTCGAGGACTTCGCGGAGCGGGGCTACCTGCCCGAAGCGCTCTTCAACTACCTGGCGCTCCTCGGCGCCGGCTACGCCGCTGACGAGGAGATCTTCGCCCCAGAAGAGCTGGCAGAGCGCTTCCGAATCGACCGTGTGAGCGGCAACCCGGCGATCCTCGACGAGAAGAAGCTAAGGTCCGTGAACGCCGTGTATCTGAGACGCAAGAGCACTGGGGAACTCGCCGCCCTCGCCGCTCCCATGCTCGTCGAGTCCGGCGTGGCAACCGAAGAGGAGCTCGAACGAGACCCGGCGCGCCTTGCGGAGATTATGGATCTCCTGAAGGAGCGCATCGCCCTTACGACCGAGATCCCCGACTCCGTCGGCTACTTCTACGGTGGCCCACTCGACTACGACGAGGCCGAGTTCGAGAAGCAGTTCGGCAAGGAGTTCGTCCGCGAGAACTTCCCCGAGCTCGTGGAACGCCTCACAGCTCTTCCCGGGTGGACGGAGACCGCAATAGAAGAAGCAGTGCGTGGCCTCGCCGCCGAAAAGGAGAAGGGGGCGCGCCACCTGATACACCCCCTGCGCTTTGCCGTTACGGGCCGCACCGTCAGCGCGGGCCTCTTCGAGACCATGCAACTCCTGGGACGCGAACGCAGCCTGCTCCGCGCCAGGGTCGCCGCCGAGAAGGTGCAGCGTCTACCGGTCTAGACAGCGACTCCGAAACCTTTTGACGAAGCGGGGAGCGTCGGGTAGAATCTTCCCCTGCCCGTCGGCGAGGCCCCATCGTCTAGAGGCCAAGGACATCGCCCTCTCACGGCGAAAACCCGGGTTCGAATCCCGGTGGGGTCACTCTCCAGGTTGCTCTTCGGCGAGCTATTTCTATCCCAGGAAGAGAACCGCAAACCCTGCTCCCACCGCCGCGCCAGCGCCGGACCAATTGTCAACATGGGTAGATTAACACGCCCCGTAGGGGTCGCGGTGGGGGTCAGGTAGGGGTCAAGATTCCCGGGCACGAGCTGCTAGGGGTACATCTCAGAACACCTCCCCCTACTCACCGAAGCCGAAGATTGACGAGTCCTAGAGCGGGACAGCGGTTGTGTGCCTCACCAGGCATTGAATGTTCACCCCGTAGCTGGGACCGGGGCATCCCTTTGTTCACTATTTCTGTAGAGAATAGAGCACCCCTCTTATCTATCGGGAGGTGCCACGCGAAGGGGAGGGGAAGGAGAGTAAGAATGAGTAGCTCTGGAAACAAGGAGACAGAAGAGAACTCAGGAAGTCTAGGGCACCCAACACAGTACAGGACCGTGTCACGCATAGATAGCCCACACCCCCGGGAGACGAGCGAGAATGCCCTCTAAGGGCCTGCGATAGGGTCTTGGGTAGTCGTGGCATAACTGGGGACACACAACCCGAAGCAGCAAAGCTCCTCGTCACATGTACTATAAAGGGCGACGCTAGCTTGCGGTGACGGCAGTCGTTAGGTGCCACGTCGATGGGTCTCTACAGGATCGGGGATACGCCGGATTACCCTCTGTTTGTGTTCACGTAGATCTCTCCTCAAAGTGCAATCCCACAATACAAGTAGGGACCACCTCGGACAGGGTGATCCCCGGAAGGAGAAGGAAGAGAGTTATGGGACACCGAGCACTCTCTTCAACAACTTTCAGGCCACATCAGAACCAGCGACCTTACACTGTAAGTATACCGCAGGGCCCGAGAGATTCAACCCTCAAAGCATCTATTCCCCACCACTCTTGTGAGGAAAGGGTCCCTTACCTGCTCCGCAATACCGGCGCAGAACCTGCCGTATTCCCACAGTTACCAGCGATAATCTGCGACGCCCAGCTTCGAGTGAACCTCGCTGTTATGGGTAGCGATATGGGTGGTCGTCATCCTGCTGAATGCTATAATATGAGGGTGATTCAGGATATCTATAGCTTTGAGGTCACTCGGACTCTAACCGCTAACTCTGGCTTCCGCCAAACCAGCGGACAGCCTTGGTACCGAGTGGGCAGGTATGATGAGGTAACCCTCATCACGTAGATTCTTTCTCTCGCTCGCCTGAGGCGCGGAAGGAGCGAGAGTGAACACAAACACCAGGGCCCGGACATCGTCCAGCAGCGCCCATCCCTTTCTGAAGGCCGGCAAGAACCGGTGTCACTCCCATAGTAGGACCATCCGCTGCTCCAAGGTCAGTGGGCTTCGAATGAGGGCCTCTGACGTGGAGCGGTTCGGCCTGCTCGCAGCAGGCAGGGGGTAGACCGCGGTGAATAGCAATGCTCCATTCGAGAATGCTCGTAAGCTGTGGTCGCATATCTACGGAGACCTCGAAGGCTTCCTGTGCATCGCAACTGCCGTCCGTAACCTGGGTGATAACGGCGTCCCGATAAAGAAGGGGAACAATGCTACCAGGGAGTTCACCAACGAGTTCTTCCACTATCCCGAAGAGGTAGACGAAGCACTAGCCTACATCCACGAGGTTAACAGCGTCCCACTGCGCGAGGTGTGGTTCTCGAAGACCCTGTTCAAGACCAGGAGGCGTGGGAATGACAACGTGGTGGGATGTGGAGCCATGGCCGTAGAGCTGGACGGTCCTCCTCTTCCCGACGGGAAGCTCAAGCCCACAGCAGTGGTGCTCTCGTCCCCAGCGCGCCTGAATGATGATGGGAAGGATCACTACCATACCTACTTTGCCATTGATCCCTCCACCCCCATTGACAGGGCGAGCGAGCTTAACAAGAGGTTTGGGAAGAAGATCAGGGGAGAGAAGACAGAGCTGTCTGGCCTGCTGCGGGTGCCGGGGGCCATTAACTGGAAGCACCGCGAAGGGCCTGTGGCAGAGCTTCTCTACCTGGATGACTCCCGGAGGTTCGATGAGTACATCCTGGACTCCTTGCTCCCCGAAGAGGAGGAGAGGGAGTACACCCGCCCGAGCGGAGGGGGAGTGGAATTACTTCGGTTTCGTGGACGGGTAGCGTCTACGCCACGGCCGCTCCTTCCATTGTAGCCTCCTCGTAGCTCATAGGGCTCTGGTAGCTCAAAGCCGAATGCAGCCTACGTCGGTTGTAGAATCCTTCTAGGTACTCGAAGATGGCGCTCCTTGCTACCTCCCGATCGGGAAAGCGGCGCCTATGGACGAGTTCGGTCTTGAGGGTAGCAATGAAGCTCTCTGCCATGGCGTTATCCAGAGCAGTTCCGGTCCTTCCCATCGAAGGAACGATACCCGCCTCATGGAGGCACCTGCCGAACGAGAGCGCCGTGTACTGCGAGCCGCGGTCGCTATGGTGGATCAGACCAGCACCGGGCTTGCGCCTCCATACCGCCATCTCTAGGGCGTCGACCACGAGCTCCGTTCTCATGTGAGTGTCCATAGACCAACCAACGACCTTACGCGAATGAGTGTCCAGGATGAAGGCCAGATACAGGAAGCCCTCCCGTGTCGGTACGTAGGTGATGTCCGCCAGCCAGACCCTGCTTTGGGCCGAGCGGTCACGAAGTCTCTGCCAAGCAGGTCCGGGGCGGGAGCAGCCCTTGGGTCGTGGCGAGTGGTTCTACGCTTACTACCTCTCACGCAACCCTGAAGGCCCACAGCTCGCATCAGCCGGGCCACCCTGCGCCGGCCGCACAGCACACCTAGGGCGCGCAGCTCGGCGTGTACCCTCGGGTAGCCATAAGTCTCGCGGCTCCTGCTATGGATCTCTTGAATCTTCTCGGTGAGGACGGCGTCCTCGCGGCTCCTGTTGGAGGGCGGCCTGGATCTCCAGGCGTAGTAACCGCTCTTTGAGACTCCGAGCATCCTGCATAGCGCTGCTACCGGGTAATTGACCCTCTCCTTAGATCGATGAGCCTGAAAACGCTCACCGACCCCCGATCTCTTCCCTGGCGAAGAAGGCCGCGGTGAGTTCAACTGGTGAGCGCAACGGTCCTGACCAGTGTAGCAGCCGGGGTGCTGTAGCCTAAAGTCTTGCGGGGCCTCGTGTTGAGCTTCAGCGCGATCAGGTCGAGGTCGCCTTGATCGTACACGGATAGGTCGGTCTTTCTGGGCAGGTACTGCCTCAGGAGCCTGTTTGTGTTCTCGCTCGTCCCGCGCTGCCAAGGGCTCTTGGGATCACAGAAGTAGACCGAGACGTCCGTGGCTACTGTGAAGCTCTTGTGGGCGGCCATCTCCGGTCCCCTGTCCCAGGTGAGGGTGGCCATCATGGTCTTGGGTAGGCACCCTATCTGCTCGCCAAGGGCCCTAACCACGCTCTCGGTGTCCTTGCCGTCAACCCGCACCAACATCACGAACCTCGAGCTGCGTTCGACCAGGGTGGCCACGTGGGTGTTGCGCGATCCGGCCAAGAGATCCCCCTCCCAGTGTCCTGGCACCGCACGGTCTTCGGCCTCGGGCGGACGTTCACGGATGGAGACGGCCTCCTTTATCTGCCCGCGCGGTTGTCCCCTCGTCGAAGCGCGTCGGGATCTGCGCATCATCCGCCTGGAACGCAGATGGGCTAGCAGTTCCCTCTTCAGAGCGCCTCTGGCCTGCACGAACAGGGTGCGGTAGATGGTCTCGTGTGACACACGCATCGCCTCCTCGGAAGGATACTCCCTCTTGAGCCAGCCGGAGATCTGCTGGGGCGACCAGTCCGCTTCGAGCTTCGCTGCCACCAACTCTCGCAGGCGATCATTGATCGCGAGCAGGCACCTTTTCGGACGCCGAGCACGCTTAGAGGCCCGCTCCTCGGCCTTCTGGGCCCGGTAGTTTCTGCGCCCGCCGTTGCGGTTTACTTCCCGGCACACCGTGGAGGCGGGCCGGCTTAGCCGAGCGGCAATCGCACGAAGGGATTCTCCGGCAGCGAGCCCGCGGGAGATCTCCTCCCGCTCTGCCGGGGTGAGCGCGCATCCTCGCCTGCGCTGCTCGGGCGGAGAGAAGCCGCCGGTGGCCTCGATCATCCCGTGGATGGAGCCGGGGGCTTTCTGTAGTGCCCGGGCGATGTCGCTTATGGACTCCCCGGCCCTCCACCGCTCCCACAACTCCTTCTTGCCTGCTGCCGACAACCCTCCTGGACGACCCAGTCTCGCCACTCATGCACCTCCGGTCCGGACATCACCCAAAACCTAGCGTGTTGCACCGACCGGTTGAACCCACCGCTGCTTTTCTTAAGATCTCTTTCTCCTGGCGCAGGGTCTTCACCTCTCGCCGGAGTCTCCGGAGCTCTTCCTTCTCCTGCGTGGTGAGCCCTTCTCGCTCGCCGGAGTCGATCTCCTCTTGATTTACCCAGTTTCTAAGGGTGCCATCGGAGACACCGATCTCGCGAGCGATCCCGGGGATGGGATGCTCCTGGTCGGAGGTCCTGACCAGCCGGATAGCTTCTCGGCGAAACTCCGGCGGGTAGGTCGGGTTCGTTCGTGGCAATTTTCTCCTTTCCGCGCACTGTTCTCAGTCTTAAACAGTCCACGGAACCGATGCAAGTCCACTGGACGTAGTGCTTTAGCCACATCCGGAGAGGCTAGCACCACGAATCTTGCAAGGATAAGGACGTACCTACTGTGCAGACCTCTGCAGGGTAAGGAGGGTGATGTCGTCCTCCTGCTCCCAGCCCTCCCCTACGAAGGAGAAAAGCTCCTCCAAGAGAAAGTCCCCTAGCGCCCCTTCCTCACAGTGCTTGGCGATGAGCGCCCTAAGCCTGGGGAAGCCGAACATCTCACCCTTGGGGTCGTGGGCCTCTACCAACCCGTCGCTGTAGAAGAAGACGCTCTCCCCAACATCGAGTTCGATCTCCTTCTCCTCGTAGCTCATACCGGGCATGAGTCCCAAGGGCATACCCCTGGCTCTTAGTTCCTCAGCCTCGCCTCTACCGCGGTGTAGGTAGGGCAGATCATGACCGGCGTTGGCGTAGCTCAAGCTGGCGCTGTTGGGGTCGAGGACGGCGTAGAAGCAGGTGACAAACATATTGGAGGGGATGCGAGCGAGCAGCGTCTCGTTCACACGGGCCAGTACCTCGCCTGGCGGAGAGTGCAAGGCTTGTGAGACTGCCCTAAGCATGCCGCAGGTGGTGGACATCACCAGCGCTGCAGGCACGCCCTTGCCCGTTGCATCTCCCACGGCCAGTCCTAGCCGGTCCCCAGAGAGGAAGTGGAAATCGTAGAAGTCTCCTCCTACCTGTCGGGCTGGTTGGTAGAAGTGGGAGATCTGCCATCCCTCTAGCATGGGCATCTCCTTGGGGAGCGACGCGTGCTGGATGCGCATTGCCACCTGCAATTCTTGCTCTATGCGTTCACGCTCGATCCTCTCTTGCTCCTGGCGTTGCCTTCTCATTAGTTCAGTGAGGCCCATGCTCGCGCCCCACTCCTCGGCGATCTTGCCTCCCTCTATGCGCTGGACGACTACGGGCATGAAAGTCAGCTCCTTGCCGCTGGGAGCCACGCCCATAAGCTCCCCTCGATCGTGGGTGGCGTGAGCGACGAAGCGTGTCGCCACCTTGTCGCCCGCAGCAACCTGGTCCTCGAAGTGTATGCTGACGTTAGACAAAGCCGCAGACAATTGGGCCATCACCGATTTCATGCCTTCGCGGTCGGGCTTCTGTACGGAAAGCAGTGGAGTGTGACTGACGTAGTCGGGGGCCATCATCTCGTCCACGGCGTCCACATCCCCCTTGAGACGTGCCTCAAAGTAACGACGGGCTAACGCCATGTTTTCCTCTGCCGACGACACAGCAGCTACCTCCTCCTTGCCAACCTAAGTTTCTCTACGGGTCGACACCATGAGCATGATGCCACCCGAGGAGGTTGAGCGCATCGACGAGAGGCTTATTCACCAAGTTGGCTAGTAGGAAAATTCTGCGAACTACCTCGCTTCGTAGGGATTCCCAGAAGTTAGGCTCGTCACTGCGGTGAATCTTCGTGCTCTTCTGGAGTTAGTATGAAGTAGGTTTAAGGGATGCTAGCGTGGATCTCGTAGACCTCAACGAGCTGCGGCTTTGTCGGCCACCCTGCAGCGTCCAGATTCTTCTGAAACTCAGGGTCGTTCATCATCTTCTGAAAGTCTTCTCTTGAGTGCCACACATCGACGATCATCACGCCATCGTCTGCTCGCGCACAGGTGTGAGATATACGCTGAGGCTGCTCGCGGGGAGCGGGATGCTCAAACTCTCTATCGTAGGCGGCAAGGAGTTCGTCGGGGGCACCTTCCCACCTGAACAGAACGAGTACGGACATTGCACCCGCCATCCCTGGCCGCTCGGATGTGTATGCTAGCTACCTCTTAACCAATACAGGCATGCTGCCATCTAAGAAAGGGTAGCGCATCCATCGAGAGCCAATTCACCCGAGTGCGTAGAAGGTGCTTTCTCCGAGGTTCAGATACACGATCCTGTATTGTGCTGGCCTATCGGACCGGGGTTCGGACCCTTCCTCCGGCCCGGCCCTTCTCCTCGTGGGTACTTCAGGATCACCGGTACGAGATGGTCGAAGCCAAGGCTGGAAGATGGCCCAAGATGAGGCACGAGAATCCCCTGTGAGGTTCTTGGAGCACCTCTCCCCATTAGAAGGGTTAGCGGAGGCCCTCAGAAGCCATCCTCGTGGCTCTGAGAGGGTGTCAGGGATGCATTCACCATCAATACTGAGACTGGTGAATAGGCTTGTGTCCTGCACCTGAAGATCACCAACGCAGTACTAACCTAGGCCTACCCTTGGGATTAACGCGTAGTCATTGAGGAGTTCCACACACTCGGGTGAATAAGCCGACAATGCAGCTAGCATCCCACTTGCCACTATAGTATGCAACAAGAAATCACTCATTTGGGGGATGTATCGATACGCACAAAGCGCTACGCTGCCCTTGCGGTCGGTGCCAGGGTCCGGCTGCATAGTGTAAGGAGGTAACGCCCATGAGAGGCAGCAACCGGGGACCCTTCGACCGCCACCCGCTCGCGATCCTCTTGGGCGCAATCATCGTGGTCGTGGGGGTACTCACCGCCATCTTCGTTGTCGGGCTTGGCGGGGTGTTCCACCTTCTCTTTAGCTTCCTGTTGCCTATGGCGCTGATACTCCTCGTGGTGGTTGGGACGATCGGCCTCGCGGTGCAGGGGGGCGCGAAGGTCTTGGACAGCAGGGATCAACCGTCCTCTGCGAACGTCAGACATCACCCTAGAGGCGGAACCCTCTCCAATCCGGTGTACTGGCTAGTGATGAGTCTCTTCTTGGTCGCAAGCGTGGCGATGGCTTGCTTCTTCTGGTTAGTAATCCGAGACCAGTGGATACACCATAGGTTGCTCGTGGCAGGACGCTTCGACGAGGGGGAGACTTTGCGCGTAGTCCTCGTGCTGCTGGCTACGGTGGCGGGGTCGTCTGGGCTGTTGTGGAGACACTACCGAAGGATTGATTCCTACGGTTCCCCGCTTGAGACGGTTTTCATGTTGGTGTTCACGCTGTGTGCGGGGCTGGCCGCGGTAGCCATACTACCCGCCCTCTTCGCGGGCTGACGTTCTTGAATCCCCTCAAGGCGAACTTCTTAGACCTTCCGTCAATGCGAAGGTCAACTTCTGAGAACCCCCTGCGAGGTTTCTGGAGTACCCCCAACCCATTAGGAGAGGTAACGGAGGCCCTCAGGAGCCATTCTCGCGGCTCTCAGAGGGAGTTAGAGATGTATTCACTGTTAGCACTGAATCTAGTGAGAGACCCTGCGTCCTCCACCTCTTCGTCCTCGGTGCCACCTCCATGTCCTTGTGGGTAGTTGGTGCGGGCATAGAACTTTCTTCTTGGAACTCCTGCTCGTAACGGTTGTCGTAACGCTTGGGAGACGGTAGTGCTGTAGAGTAATATTGTAATAGAAGGGACAAGGGAACTGCGACGAGGAGTCAGCTGGATGAGCCACCGCACTGCTGCATGGTTGGCCTGGTCGCTGTGGGCGCTGTGCGTGATGCTCATCACGCTCGCCCTTGTGCTTGACTTCATGACGGAAGAGTTACCTCTTGACGTCGGATTCAGATACGATCCTGCCTTCGCCGTACTCACAGGGGTGCTGTCGCTGGCGTACCCGGCAGTTGGCGCCCTAATCGCCTCGCGGCTGCCCGCCAACCCGATCGGCTGGATCTTCTGCGGCACGGGACTGATCTACGCGATGAGACGCTCCACGACCGCCTACGCCGACTACGCCTTTATTGAGCCTTCTGCCTTGCCCTGGGGCGAGGTCTCGGCATGGTTATCGACGTGGGTGGGCTTCTCCGCGGGCCCCGCCCTTGGAGTGTTCCTTCTCCTGTTGTTTCCCGATGGTTGGTCGCCTTCTCGTCGGTGGCGGATCTTGCGGTGGGTGACGGTCGTGGCAGCAGTAATGATCGCGGTCGGGCTTGCCTTCATGCCAGGTACCCTGATCACCCACGAGTATCTAGATAACCCCTTCGAGATCGTGGTCGTCGGCCCCGGGGTGACGACCTTCGATCTCTTCGGAGCATCTCATGTTCTGGGTCTGGCGCTGATGTCGGTGAGCCTTCTCGCCGCACTCCTTACGGTCGTACTCCGGCTGCGCCGTGCTAGGGGAGATGAACGCCAGCAGCTCAAGTGGTTCTTGTTCGCCGCCGTGCCGTTGACCGTCTTGGGAACCCTGGACGGGCTTGACCAATTAGTCTATGGCTTCACCAGGAACTTCATGTTCCACCCGGTCTACATACTTTATTCGTTGGGGCTCTTGGCACCCGTCGTCTATGTAGAGGTGTTGGCCCTTCTCCTCGTTCCGGTCTTCACCTACATCGCCATCCTGCGCTACAACCTCTACGACATAGACGTGGTCGTAAACCGTGCACTCGTCTACGGTTCTCTCACCGCAACGCTGGTCGCCCTCTACTTCGGCGGCATCGTGGTGTTGCAGAGGATCTTCGTCACGCTCACTGGGCAGCAGTCCACACTCGCAGTGGTGGCATCCACCCTCTTGATAGCAGCACTGTTCACGCCCCTAAGACGCCGCATCCAGTCCTTTATAGACAGGCGCTTCTACCGCAGGAAGTACGACGCGAGGAAGACTCTGGAAGCCTTCTCGGCCAAGCTCAGGGACGAGACAGACTTGGAAGCCCTCAATAATGACTTGGTGGGTGTAGTGAGGGAAACGATGCAGCCTGCCCATGTCACTTTGTGGTTGCGTCCCGATCCGGCACAGAGAAGGGTGAGCGCTGACTAGCAGGTGATGGACGTTAGCCTAGGCAAGCAATGACGGGGTCGTCGCCCGCTTAATCCTTCGTGGTCCCCGGTCAACGTTGGACTTCCCTCCTCCCAGATCGTCCTCGCCGATTCTCTACTCTAACGGGCCGTCTAAGGGCACACAGGGACGTCCTGGAGGGCAGGAAGGTCGAGGTAAGGGGGAGAGCAAGAGAGAGTGGAGATGTCCGATAAACAGCGTCGGGCCCAACAGGGATGAATCGTATTATTGTCGCTCGATGAGAGGAGATAAGGATGGATGAGACCCAGGAGAAGAGCGTCATAGTAAGTGACAGTAAGGAGAAGATAGGGAACGCCATCAACCGGCTGGACCTGCTCCACAGGCCCTTCCTCAACCATGGTGACTACGGGGGGTCATCCAGGGCGCTGGGGATAAGGGATGACCTCCTCGTGGTATAGAGGGGGATGAAAGACCCACCACCGAAGTTGGGGTGACCTGGTGAGGATGTGGAGGTAGAGGAGTACACCTCACCCCCACCCCACGAGACCAAGACCATCAGCATGAGGTTCGTAGGCATGGGCCTGGTGGGCATGGTAAGGGAGACGATGCAGCCTGCGCATGTGTCTGTGTGGTCGCGTCCCGATGCAGGACAGCAACGAGAGCAGGCAGGCTAGAGCTCACACCTTATTCACCGAAGCTCATAGACGAAGGGGTGTTCTCGGACGCTCAGGTTCGGGGTGCAGAGCGTCGAAGCGTAAGGAGGGTGATGTCGTCCTCCTGCTCCCAGCCCTCCCCCACGAAGGAGTAGAGTTTCTCTAGGAGCGAGTCCCCCATCGCCCTCTCCTCATCGTGCTCGGCGACGAGTGTGCGTAGTCGCGGGAAACCGAACATCTCTCCCTCGGGGTCGTGGGCCTCGACCAACCCGTCGCTGTAGAAGAGGACGCTCTCGCCAGCATCGACCACTACCTCCTTCTCCTCGTAGTTCATCCCCGGCATGAGTCCCAAGGGCATACCCCTCGCCCTCAGTTCCTCGGCATCACCATCACGACGTAGATACGGTAGGTCGTGGCCGGCGTTGGCGTACCTCAAGCTGGTGCTCTTGGGGTCGAGTATGGCGTAGAAGCACGTGACGAACATGTTGGTAGGTATGCGGGCTACCAGCGTCTCGTTGACCTGCTTGAGTACCTCCCCGGGCGAGGAGGAGCCCAAGGTCCAGGCGGCGAGCTGCAGCATGCCTAAGGTGGTGGACATCACAAGAGCGGCAGGCACGCCCTTGCCTGTGGCGTCCCCCACGACGAGGCCCAGCTTGCCCTCAGAGAGGAGGTGGAAGTCGTAGAAGTCACCTCCTACCTCCCTGGCTGGTTGGTAGAAGGGGGAGATCTGCCAGCCCTCTAGCTCGGGCACCTCCTTGGGGAGCGAGGCTTGCTGGATACGCCTCCCCACTCGCAGCTCCTGCTCGATGCGCTCGCGCTCGCGTAATTCATGATCGAGACGCTGCTGCGCGAGCTCGTACGCATACGTGCCCTCGCTCCACTCTTCGACTATCTTGCCACCAACAACACGGTTGATAATGATGCCCGTGAACTTCAACTCCACGCCTGTCGGCGGCACACCCGTGAACATCTCTTGGTCGTGGGAGCCGTGTATCGCGAGGCGAGTCATCACCTTGTCATCTTCAGCCATCTGGTCCTCGATGCTTAGTTGGGCGTCGGAGGATGCGGCCTGTTCCTCGGCGACATCCTGCAGGTAATCTTCGCGGGTAGTGCCCTGACCGGGGAGGACACTATGGTCGACGAAGTCGGGGGCTATCATCTCTTCCAGCGCGGCGAGGTCCTTCTCCGCCTGCGCCTCGACAAACCGACGGACCAGGGCTTTGTTCTTCTCTTCCTCCAACGACACAGGAGCTTCCCTCCTTCTTGCCAACCAGCGTTTCTCTACCGGGTCGACACCATGAGCATGATGCCACCCGGAGGGCTCTGGCACATGGGCTGGAGCCTTATACACCGAAGCTCGTGGACGAAGGTCCACGAGGATCGATTCTGCTCATTCCCAGCACCCTAAGTACCTGCTATTGGAAGGGGTAGCGGAGGCCCTCAGAAGCCATCCTCGTGGCTCTGAGAAGGTGATAGAGGAGCGTTCACCATCAATACTGAAGCTGGTGAGTAGATTTGTATCCTTAGCCTCCACATCCTCGGGGCCTACGACCACGGAGGCATCGGTCCGAGTCCGAGAACCGGCCCTCAGGTGGGTGTGTCGGATGAGAGCAGGGCCGGGATCTCTTCTGGAGGAAGCGCCTTTGAGAAGTGGTAGCCCTGGGCCATGTCGCAGCCCATCTCCTTGAGCAGTGTCGCCTGAGCCTCGCTCTCTACACCCTCGGCTAAAGCCTCCATGCCCAACGTGTGGGCCAGCTCTATGACCATTCCCACGATCACCGTGTCCTCTACGTCCTCCCCGAGGCCCTTTACAAAGGACCTGTCTATCTTGAGGGCGCTCGCAGGCAGCCGCTTGAGGTAAGCCAGGGACGAGTAGCCCGTCCCGAAGTCGTCAATGGAGATGCACACCCCCAAGTGCCTTAGCTCGTCAAGCGCTTCGGTGTTGCCCTCCAGAGCCTTTATGTAGACGGTCTCTGTAATGTCGAGGCTCAGGTAGCGTGACTCTAGCCCCGTCTTCTTCAGTACCTTCTCGACGATCTGGGCGATGTCGGGACGCTGCAGTTGTCTGGCTGAAAGGTTAACGGACATCACCAGCGCTGGGATGCGGGGATGCTCCTCCTGCCACTCCTTGGCTTGGCCGCAAGCCTCCTCCAACACTCCCTCCCCCATGGGGACGACGATACCGCTCTGCTCGGCCACCGCCATGAACTCCCAAGGATCTAAGGGGCCTCGCTCGGGATGGCTCCACCTCACCAGGGCTTCCACCCCCCACATCTCCCCGGATTTAAGGCTCATGATCGGCTGGTAGTGGACCACGAACTCGTCTGTCTCTATGGCCCGCCTCAGCTCGTTCTCCAACTCCAAGCGCCCGACGACCCGCTCGTACATAGCCGGATCGAACATACGGTAGTCCGATTCCTGTTCCTTGGCCTCGTACATCGCCGTATCGGCGTCCCTGAGGAGATCCTCAGCGGAGTTCTGGCGGGCAGTGCCCAAAGCGACACCAATACTAGTCCTGAGGAACAGCTCCCTCCCCTCCACGACGAACGGCTCCCTAAGAGTCTCCACTATGCGCTCGGTTACCCGTACTGCATCGTCGGGGCTCTCGACATCCTCGATTAGCACCACAAACTCGTCCCCACCGAAGCGGGCCAAGGTGTCCTCGGGCCTCAGGCACCCCTTCAGGCGCTCGGCCACCGCTACGAGCAGCATATCACCCGGTCCGTGTCCGAGAGAGTCGTTTACGTCCTTGAAGTTGTCGAGGTCCATCAGCAGAACCGCCACCCGGAGGTCTCGCCGCCTCCTGGTACGCTGTAGGGCATGGCCGAGGCGATCCAGGAGAGACTGCCGGTTGGGTAGATCGGTTAGCGAATCGTGGAAGGCCCAGTACTCCAAGCGTTTTTCTGCTGCCTTGCGATCGGTTATGTCCCGTATGGCGACGATGCGCACCCTGCGTTCCCGATAATTGTAGGCCCTTCCCCTAACCTCAAGATCGAGGAGCGTGCCGTCTTTCCCTACCCCCGTGACCTCATAGGGTTCTTCAGACCCGGAAGCGATCTTCTGCTCTACCAAATCTCGGTGCTCTGGTACTACGAACTCCACGGTGGACCTGCCGATTACCTCCGATACCTCGTAACCGAACATGTCGGTGAGGGCCCGATTGGCCTCGAGGATCACCCCCTGGTCATTGATGAGGATGCCCTCGAAGGTCGCCTCGGCGAGGGCAAGTAGCCGCTCCTCGCTCTCCCTGAGCGCCTCCTCCGCCTCCTTGCGGTCCGTAACATCGACGATGACTCCCTGCCAGTAGAGCGGCTCTCCCGCCTCGTTTCTGAGGAGCACAGCCTCGTCTCTGACCCACACCACCGACCTGTCCTTGGCGAGGAGACGATACTCCTCACTGAAGGGTTCCCCGCTGGCCCTGGAGCGCTCGTCGGCGGTCAGCACCCACGTTCTGTCCTCAGGGTGGAGCCTCTCTTCCCACAGGACTCTTTCCGGGTCGAGCCACTCCTGCAGCGAATATCCCAGCAACTCCTCGATCTGCGGACTGGTGTAGATGGCCAAGTCCGGATAGGAGCCGACGGCCCGATCCGTGTAGGTTACCGCAGGGACAGTCTCGACAAGAGTACGATACCTCTCCTCGGCTTCCCGGAGGCGGCGCTCTGCCTCCTTGCGCTCGGTAATGTCTCTGGAGGTGACCACCACGCCCCCGACCACGGGGTCATCGAGCAGGTAGGTGCCCATACTCTCCATCCATCGCCACGAGCCGTCCTTGTGGAGGAAGCGGTACTCGGCCTTGTTCGTGACGATGCCCTCCTCTGAGAGGGCCTTCTCCCTCTCCTCCTGAACTTGTGGCAGGTCGTCGGGGTGGACATGGTCGAGCACGTTCATCGTGCCGATGGTCTCCTCGGAATCGTAGCCAAGGATGCGGTCGAAGGCGGGACTCGCGTAACGCAAGGTGCCGTCGGGGTCGACGATCAGTATGATCTCCGAGGAGTTCTCCAACACATAGCGCAGCCATCGGTCGCCTTCCCCGGGCGTCCCGCTGTCATGCCTGGGCTCATCAGTACCACCATGAGGGGCACCGTTAGCGTGGTCGTTCCGGTCTCGATCCGAGGGGTTAACGTTTCCCTCCCGCCGCTGGCCCCACTACCGATGTCAAGTATACCGCTCGGTCCTGGTGAAGGACTACCTCGAAGGCCTACCCGTCCTAACCTCACAGTCGGCCTGGAGACTTTCTATCACCACGTCCCTCTGGGTCTCGTCCTCGAAGAGGTCACGGAAGAGCTGTTCCTCCTCGGGATGGTCCTCACCAATTCGTTCCAAGCATCCCTCTACCCAACCATCCACGTAGTATGGATCAAGAGCCAACCCGAGGTAGAAGACCTCCCCATCGTAGCCGTGGTCGTACCCGATAGCTGCCCTCCCGCTGAAACCCTCTTCCCCTCCCCCACCGGATGATCCGCTCCCGACCATGGTGCCATGATACGCACACGGCGGACATAGCGTCAGACAGCGGGATGCTACTATCAAGGCTCTGAAGAGCTACTGTAGGAGGCGATCCTTGGTGAAGGTGAAGCTCTACAACACTCAGCAATGACCCTACGCCCTGCGCACCAGGATGGTGCTGCACGAGAAGGGGATCGACTTCGAAGTACACGAGGTCGACCTCAGCAACAAGAGCGAAGAGTTCCTGAGCGTCAGCCCCTACGGTAAGGTCCCGGTGCTGAGGGTGAACGGGACTTCTCTGTACGAATCGAACGTAGTCAACGAGTACCTGGACGAGGTCTACGACCCTCCCAGGCTGATGCCGGAGGACCCCCAGGAGAGGGCATCGGTGCGTTCCTGGATGGCGTTTGCCGATGACTACTTCTTCCCTTCTGTGTACAGGGTTCGCATGGGGCTGCAGCGAGGGTACTCAGAAGATGAGATCCAAGAGGCCAAGGAGAAGCTCTACGATACGCTCTCACGCCTAGAGCGCCAACTGGAGGGCAGGGAGTATCTGGTAGGGGAGTACACCCTGGCGGACATCGCCCACGCCGGTAACTTCCACCGTCTAGGGGTGCTGGCCAAGAGCGGCGAGGTTGGCTTAGAGAAGTACCCTGACGTGATGGTCTGGATAGAGCGGGTGGAGAGTAGGGAGAGCTACGAGGCATCCGTGTAGGTAACCGTTTGCCTCAGAGGCTTCCGAAGCTGTGAGGCGAGGTTTCTTGGGTTCTGCAACGCTAACTTACGGAGCGCAGAGCCTCAAGGGCTTCCCTTACGTGCCTCTCCACGCCAATCTGGGAAGAGAAAACGTGCCTGACGATCCCCTCCTGGTCTATTGCGTAGGTAACCCGACCAGCAAAGAGACCGAAGGTGTTGGGAACACCATAGAGCCTTCTGACCTTACCCCCCTCGTCGCTGAGTAGGGTAAAGGGAAGATCGTGCTTCTGTGCGAAGCTCTTGTGTGAGTCCACAGAATCCGAACTTATCCCGATGACCTCGGTATCCAACTCACTGAATTGCTCGTATTCATCCCTGAAGGTGCAAGCTTCCCTGGTACACCCAGGGGTGTCGTCCTTGGGATAGAAGAAGAGAACCACGGGCTTCTCACCGAGGAAATCTCTGAAGCTCACTAGCTCTCCCGATTGAGAGGGGAGTGTGAAGTTCGGAGCCTTCGACCCCATATCTACGTTGTGCTTCGTTCGAGAGCCCATGATCATACTACCTTCCAAGTGCGATACTGCTGGCCTATCCATAAGGATTGTATGGGACATCTGAGTGAAGGAGTGTAAGAGCTTTCAAGGGGATCTTACCGCCTCCAAGCCTCCATAGGCTTCCTGAGTGCACCAAGACATGACACGGAGTCCTGTTCGTAGTGGCTTGGAGGAAGGGGGGGTAATACTCTGTACCACTCATCCAATCTATAGGGGATAGAGAGAGTGGTATGGACTATTACCCCCCTAGTGGTCAGAAGACCCCAATCCTTACCGTCAAGGATCTCCTCCATAGCCTCTGCGGCCTTCTCCTGCATGTTGGGGGGTCGTGAGAGTAGGTGTCGAGGGTTTAAGGGGTGTCAGAGAGCGCCGAATCCATCGCGCCGTTGTCTCCCCATCCCGGCAAGTAACTCGCGTACCTCTGTAAGGTAAAAGCCACGGAACTATGCCCAAGTTGAAGACTGACCACGCGGGGGTTCACCCCCTGCGCCAGCAGAATACAACAGCAAGTATGACGGGTCGCCGCATGGAAGGTTGTGTTCGGTAAACCGGCCCTCTTCAGGGCAGGTTTGAACGAACGGCAAAGCAAGTGCGACGGGTTGATGGGTTTCCCCACTGTATTGGTGAACATTAATGCATCACCGGCCACAGCAAACCCTTCCGCCGCTTGACGCTCCCGGTGTCGCAGCAGGGCTCCCGTGGCGGTTTCCGTAAGGACGACGTTGCGGCGACCGTTCGGGGTCTTGGGTGGTTCGAACGTTTGGCCGTAGCCAGTGATAAGGGAGCGCTGTACGTGCAGCACGCCAAGGTCTAGATCCAGGTCAGACCAGAACAGACCTCCGATCTCTCCTATGCGCATCCCGGAAGTCAGGCCCAACACGTACAAAGCGTGGTATCTATCGCATTCGGTCGCCTTAAGGAACCGCCTTGCTTCATCCCGATTGAGCGGGCGGATCTCCGGTGCAGGCACCTTTGGCGGGGATACTTCCTTACAGACGTTGTGCTCGATCAAGCCCCACCTGACGGCGTGATTCAAGGCGGAGGAAAGCGCCCCGTGTATCCGTCTCACCCTCGCCGCCGAGAGTCCGCCCTCACACTTGAGCGAGTACATACGTTGGACCTGCTCCCGTCTCAGATCCTTGAGCTTGGTGTCCCCGAATGCGGGCAGGAGATGTACCTTTGCGATGCCCTGGTAGGTCTCGAACGAACGGCGCTTCATAGTGTGCTTGACCGCATCCTCGTATTGGGCAAGGAACTCAGCCACGGTGATGTCCGACGACACGAACACCCCAACGCCCTCATCAGAGAGGGCGTCCGCCAGTTTGTCTGCAACCTCCTTGCGCGAATTACCGTAGATGCTGCGCCGCTTCCCCTCCGACCAATAACGGCCCTCCCAGCGCCCGTCTGGCCTCTTGCGGGGACGGCTACCCTCCCCATTAGCGTTCTTCTTCGCCACGAACGTACCTCCTCTTCGTCCGTGGTCCGGCGTGGGGGTCAGAGTGGGGGTCAAACCGCGGGTTCTACGCCCCAGTAAACGAGCAGCCAATAACTCAAAGGGCGATAAACTCGCGCTTACCCGTCGGCGAGGCCCCATCGTCTAGAGGCCAAGGACATCGCCCTCTCACGGCGAAAACCCGGGTTCGAATCCCGGTGGGGTCACTCTCGAATGTTCGCTTACCTAAGCGGATTTCCACCTACCCTGCATTGAATATAATCGGCGGTAAGACTAGCCTGGCACGCCCGAAACGGTTCTGCGTTGGAATCAGGCGGGTCGTGATCACCTTATGCAGTCGTATCGGATGAAAGGTCGAGGAGCACCGACGCCAGATCTTCTGGCCTCGAGAACATGGGATAGTGACCCGTGGGTAGCTCGACGAATCGCCAACTCGGGCTCGCCATCTCGCGGAACACCGGGTTGCCGCTGTCGATGATCGCCCGCACCAGCCTCCGAGCCATCCACCACCTACCAGGACGTAAACGGCCATCCGAAGCGCCTCCTTCTTCGCCAGCAACCCAGTATCCAATGATCTCACCCCGTCTTTGCGGATGGTAGGGTCACACCCCTTATGCGCCCGTCTATACTTGCGGGTCTGGCATCGTACAGCACCGCTCCTTTCTGCGGGTTGCTACCCCGCGTAGCGGCATAAGCAGTGACTGTACGACCCCAAACCTCGTACACTAGGGGCATGGGCATCTACAGTTACCCGCACACCATCGAGAACGGGGCCGGGGAGCGAATCACCTTCGTTCGGCGGGTCCAAGACTCCGCCGGCGACCGCCTCGAAGTCGAGAACTTCGTCAAGCCCGGCAGCGGCCCTCCGATGCACGTCCACACCTACCAGGAGGAGGCCCTAACGATCCAGCAGGGTCGACTCGGCTATCAGCGGTCCGGAGAGCCGCCGCAGTACGCCGAGCCTGGTGAGACAGTCGTCTTCGAGCCTGGGGAGGCACACAGGTTCTGGAACGCCGGGGACGAGAACCTACTGTGCAAGGGCTACATCCAACCGGCCGATAACGTGGAGTACTTCCTCACGGCGATCTACGAGTTGCAGCGCGAGAACGGAGGGAGCCGGCCGAAGCCGTTCGAGACGGCGTTCTTGATGAGACGATACCGGAGCGAGTTCTACATGGCGGAGATCCCTGCGGTGGTGCAGCGTGTTGTTTTCCCCGTGCAGGTGAGCGTGGGACGGTTGCTGGGCAAGTACAGGAGGTACGCCGACGCGCCCGAACCCATCAGGCGGTGAGCATGCATCGGAGAAGCGCACAACGGCACGCTCGAGCGGACGCAAGGCATGGACGCTCTTGCGCCCTACCCTGCATCTACGACCCGATTTATAGGCGCAATGAACTCGGTGCCGACTACTTCGACGGGCTGATCTCTTCCAAGACGTTGGTTGAATAAGCCGATAATGCCACTAGCACCCCCTTGCAACTGTGATGTGGAACAAAAATCACTCATTTGGGGGATGTGCTTTCTCCCCAAGAGGTGCAACCTAGACGTGTTTGATAACAGGGCCGGGGTAAACAGCTTACTCGCTTCCCGAAAAAGGCAAGGAGGAAGTCCTCTGTGCTACTCACAGTAGTTTATGGCGTGCTCGTGATCGGGGCGGTTTGCCTCGTCGCGCTCGCCGGGCTTGAGTTGGTGCAACGCCTCGTGCCAGCCGACTCCCGAAGCCCCCATAACGACGTCGCAGGATTCATCTACGCCGCATTGGGCGTGATCTACGCCGTGCTGATGGCGCTCGTGGTCATCGCGGTGTGGGAGGAGTTCCAGACGGCCTCAGAGACGGTCGAGCAGGAGGCCAACGCCCTAGCCGAGATCTTCTGGTTGGCCCATAGGCTTCCCGAGCCAGAAGGTGTCGAACTCCAGGAACTCGCCCGTGGCTACGCCGAGGAGGTCGTCCATACGGAGTGGCCCCTCATGGAGCAGGGAGAAGCGCCCCTGATGACCCAGGTGGAAGAAATCCCGGCGGGGTGGACCCTTATAGACGATATCCGAGCTACCGTACAGGAGATCGAGCCCCGCACACCGGCCGACGAGCAACTCTACGCCGAAGGACTCGACCAGGTCCAGAGGCTGGCCGACGCAAGGAGGTCGCGCCTGGTCGCGGCCGAGGAGGGCGTCCCGGGAGTGTTGTGGTCCGTGCTGATCTTCGGTGGGATGGCGGCGGTGGGCTTCACCTACCTGTTTGGTCTGGAGAACACGTGGGCCCACAGGCTTATGGTACTGACCCTGGCAGCAGTTATAGGGCTTGTGCTATTCACGATAGGAGCGATGGAGCATCCCTTCTCAGGAGGGGCGAGGATAGGGACGGGAGCCTTCGAGCTGGTACTGGAGAGGTTCGAGACCAGCAAGCTAAGCTATCTCCGATGAGTTCTGTTTCACCCTCTAGCAAGCGCGCGACGTCCCACGGAGAACCCGGGTTCGAATTCCTGTGGGGTCACTAGCCCGCCGAAGAGCGGGCAATTTCTACGCCAGAAAGAGTACCGCAAACCCCGCTCCCACCACCGCGCCAGCGAGTGTCTGAGATATGGTGTGCGCCTTGAGGGTCACCCGTGACCAGAGTACGAAAGGGAGCACGAGGAGGAATACGAGGCCAGGAGGGCCCGCCAGCAGGAGTCCGGCAGCGGCGGCGTGTCCGGCGACGGTACAGTGGGCGCTCGCTTTCCAGAGCATTGTGATCCCGGCGACAGCCGCACTCGCAAGGCCCATCGAAAGGGTCATCAAAGAGAGGTCTTGTGGGGCATCGAGCAGTACCAGGATCGCGAGAAGTGCCACGAAGGCCGCGAGCAGAAACACGGCGGGCGCGAGACGTTCGGCGCGGGCGGAGATCCAGAAGTCCCCTACTCGCGAGCGTCGCCGCATAGAGAGCACGTATCCTGCGACCACCGCCGCGGCTGTCAACTCCACCGCCAGGTAGAGCAGGCCCCTGTAGACACCGGCCTCCACAAAGGCGACCAGGGCAAAGAGCGCCGTGAAGATGACGAACGGGTTGAGTGCGTTCGTAAGGGCGCCGGCGAGTCTCTGAGGGCGGATGGTCACGTTGGGTAGCATAGAGCGCCCGCAGTCTCCGCGCACATCGACAGTCCGACCCTCACGCTTTGGTCTGAGGCCACCGGGAACGAAGCCCGATGCGCGCCCTAGGAAGCCAATCCGGCGATGATGAGCCAGATCACGACCGACGCGACGGGCACGAAGCCCACCACGGCCGTGACGAAAGTGGTCAAGAACGTGGTCCCGTAGACGCTCTGGATGCCGATACCCATAAGGACTATTAGGGCGTAGGAGAAGGCGAAAGCGCCGAGCACGGGTATCCACGCGAGTACCAGTGCGGCCGCAGCGTAGGCCGCCATGCGGTAGACCTCCCTGAAGCCCGACACCTTCCCGACGAAGGTCCTTATCGAGAGAAGGTAGACTCCGGCTACCACGCCGACCCCGACCGGCGAGAGCAACGCGAAGAGGATGGCGTCGAGCGCCGCCGCCCGCAGATCCCCCGCGTCGAAGTCGCCGAAGAGAAGGTTGGTGCAGAGGGCGACCGCGGCGCCGAGGATGCCACAGACCGCGCCGACGAGTAGCACGAAGGCCGCAGGCTCCTTCAGAGGCCCCTCGATCTTGAAGTTCACGTAGAAGCTTCTCGGAGAGAGGAGGACCGTGCGTATCACCGCGACCGCGCTCGCGAAGGGTCGTTGCAGGTCGAACTCGGGGGACGGATCTTTTTGCATACGCAGAATTATACAGACCGTCAGGACCGTGCTTGCCAAATCGCTCCCAGAAAATTAGACTTAGGTCCCTCGAAGATGGTGGCGGAGAGGTACCGCAGGCGATGTTCAAGCTCTACCTAACCTCGATACTGGTGGCCGAGGTAGTCGCCGTCGTGGCGCTCGCGTCCCTGGCGGACTTGAGGCTCTGGTTCCTCGTCCCCATAATTACGCTGACGCTCGTCGCGGCGTTTATCTTCCGCCGCAGGCTCGACGGTCCTGCTTACGGCATCCGCCGTCTCTCGCCCCAGGCGATCGCCGGCTACAGGGCCCGTGATCCCTACACCAACTCCCCCGAAGCGCTCTCCCACGCCATAGTAGAGCGGGCCAGGGAGATCCAACGCGCACTCGAAGAGTCGCCCTCAGACGAGGTCCGTGTCGAGATGTGCGCCCTCGGCTACAGGGCTTGCGCGAACGACATGATCACCCTTACCCACCTCACCAACGAGGCCCTCCCCGATGCCTCTTTCCTCACACGTATCAGGCTCCGCCGAAGCCGCAAGAAGGCGATCGACGCCCTCTCCGGAGCCAGGAAGGCTCTGCCGCCGGGCGCCCTACGTACCGCACCGCAAGAGAAATAGGCATCAGGCTACAGGTTTTCGGGGCGCTAACTTCGTTCGTACGCGAGACCGTTTCCCAACAGCAAGAGACGACACAGCGCGGAGCGCGACTCCTATCGCCGGGTACCTGATGCCTGTAGCCTGAAACCTGTAGCCTAGGCGAAGCCTATACCGCGAGTATCTCCTGCACTTCGGGCACCTCGCGCCTGATGAGGCTTTCGATGGCGTAGACGAAGTCGAGTTGCGAGAGCGGGCATCCCTTGCAGGCCCCCAGCATCTGGATGCTGACGGAGCCGTTCTGCTCGTCGCAGGCTACTACCCTGGCGTCTCCCCCGTCGGCACGCAGCGCCGGCCGGACCTTGTCCAGCGCGTCCTCTACCCTGCTGTGCATGTCCCGCTGCTGCATCTCGCTGCCGATTATATCCGGTTATGGGGACGGATTTCGTCGGCTACGGTAGTAGAATGGGGCGTCCAAGAGGACCCGTTTAGGGAAGGAAGTCTTATGAACGAGTACGAAGGACAGAACCTGCTGGTCATCGGGGCGCCGGAGCACGACGCAGACGCTTACCATCTCTCAGGATTCCTCGCGCCCGACGCGGTGATCTGCCTTCGTGTGGCCGGCAAGAGGTATCTAGCCGTCTCTTCCCTCGAATACGGACGGGCCGAGAAACAGGCCCCCGTGGACGAGTTGCTCTCCTATGAGGAGTTGGGGATTATCGGCCTCGCCCGCGAGCTGAAGAGCGGCGCCAGGGCCTACGGCGCCGCCGTGGCCAGCCTCCTCGAGGAGCTCGGCGCCTCAAATTCCCCGGTCGTCGTGCCGGCCCACTTCGGCATCGTCTACGCCGACGAGTTGCGCGCCCGCGGCATCACCCTCACGCCCGACGGCAAACACTTCGACGGCCTGCGCCGGGCCAAGACGGAGGAGGAGATCTCCTACATCGAGAAGACGCAGCGCGCCGTCGAGGCCGCCTGCGCCCACTGCGTCGGTATCCTGGAGGAGGCTGAAATCGGGGAGGACGACGTCCTCGACTGGCGCGGCGAGACCCTCACGAGCGAGCTGCTGCGCTCCGAGATAGACGTCGAGCTCCTCAGGCGAGGCTGCGCCACCGACGGCACGATCGTGGCCGGCGGCCCGCAGGCTGCAGACCCGCACGAGCGCGGCCACGGCCCCCTGAAGGCGGGAGAATCCATCATCGTCGACATCTTCCCCGTCGACCTCTCGACCCGCTACTACTCGGACATGACCCGCACCTTCGTCAAGGGCGAACCGTACGACGGGCTGCAGGAGATGTACGACGCCGTCCTGGAGAGCCAGGAGGCGGCCCTCTCCATGATAAGGGCGGGCGTAAACGGCAGGGACGTCCACCGCAAGGTCGCCGAAGTCCTGCACGAGGCCGGCTACAAGACGAACGTCCACGACCAGGAAGAAGGTAAGCCGCTCACGGAGGGCTTCTTCCACGGCACGGGGCATGGGGTCGGACTGGAGCTCCACGAGGCTCCTCGTGTCTCTCTGGCCGACGAGGAGCTCATCCCCGGCGACGTCATTTCCGTAGAGCCCGGCGTCTACGATCCGAACGTGGGTGGCGTCCGCATAGAAGACCTGGTAGTCGTAACCGAAGAAGGCTGCCGCAACCTGACGAAGTTTCCGAAGGAGTTTCGGATCAGACCGTAGATGCGCAACAGATAATCGTACCTCTCACGGGTCGAGTAGCGCCCCGCCGTATTCCGGCCCGGACTCGTAAGGAGAAAACCTCATGGAGATCAGGTCCATCCCAGACGCAGTAGCATTCTCCGAGGAGAAGATGAAGAAGAACGCCCTCTTCGACTCGCCGCACCTCTTCTACGATGCCTACTGCCTCCTCCCCGGCCAGTCGCAGAGGGTCCACGCGCACGAGGGTTCGGACAAGGTCTATTACGTCCTGCGGGGCACGGGGCACTTTACCGTGGGCGAGGAGGAGCAGGATCTCGGCGAGGGCAACGCCGTAATCGCCCGCGCTGGGGACCCCCACGGCGTCCGAAACGAGACGCGAGAAGACTTGGTCATCCTCGTGACGATGGCCCCCCGCCCCTCCTCCTGAGCCGTGGCCTCGAACGAAATGCCCCAACCTCCCTACGTGCTCCTCTTCGAGGAAGTGGTCCCTGCCGCCAGGCCGCTCACCATACTGGTGGACGAGCGCGGCGCCGTGCCGCTCTTCGACTCCGAGGAGAAGGCAGGAGCATTCGTGGATTCCACGGACTTCGGGGCCGGGCTAGAGTCTGTCGAAGTCTCGGGCGCCGGCCTCGTCAGGGCGCTCGAGTCCGTCAGGGACGAGGTCGACTACGTCGCCATCAACCCGCCGCCGGCCGGTGAGGGTCCCATGAAGGTGAGGATGGGCAGCCTCGAGGAGCTAGTCGACGCCCTGCAGCAGAGCCAGGAGGACGACCTCTTCGGGCTAGGCTCCAAAGGCTCCGGTTGAGAGCAGACGCGCTCAGTATCCTCTAGCGGAGCCCCCGCCGCGCGGGTCGGCGGCGCCGGTGAAGCGGGTCGTCTCTCCGCCGGGACCGTACTCGATCTTCAGGGCGTGGGCGTTGCCAAGAGGGTACTCGGCGGGGATCAAGTCGTGGCCGAGGACGGAGAGGTCGGCGCCGACGTACTGTGGGATGCTCTGCTCGACCACGAGCAGGTCGGGGACTACGTGGCTGAAGCGTGGCGCGGAGAGCGCTTGTTGTACGTTCATGTCGAAGTCGAGCATGTTGGTGATCATCTGCGGCGTCGTCTGCTGGATGGTGCGCCCGCCGGGGGTTCCGAGCGCGATGCGAGGCCTCCCGTCGCGCATGATGATGGTCGGGCACAGCGCGTAGAGGGGCTGGCGGCCCGGATACACGTCGAAGACGTTGCCCACGGGCTCGAAGCGCGACCACGCGAGGGCGTCGTTCAGCCAGATCCCGGTCCCCTCCGGCATAACTTTGCTCCCGAAGACGTTGCCCAGGGTCTGCGTCGCAGAGACGACGTTGCCTTCCCGGTCGGCGACGACGAAGTGCGTGGTGTGTTGCTGGGTGTCGGGGTACCCGGTCGGCCGATAGCCGGTCGGAGAGCAGGTCGCGGCGGTGTCGAACTGCGCGGGCGGGTCGTAGGGCGCGACGGCGTTCGGGTCCACGCGCGCTGCCTCGCTCTCCAGGTACTCGTCGGAGAGCAGGCGGCCCAGTGGAGTCTGGGCTTTCTCGGGGTCGGCGGCGAACCGGCGGGTCGTCTTAGAGATTCGTTTGGAGATCTCCGTCGCCGCGTGGACATAGGCGGTGGTGTTGTGGCCCGCAGGTACCGTATCGTAGCGATCCATCACCCCCAGCCGCACGAGCGCGGCCCACGCGGTGGAAGGCGGGGCGGCCGTGACTACGCGGTGATCGCGATATTCCAGGCCGATGGTCTCCCGCCATTCGGCGCGGTTGCGGCGCAGGTCCTCTTCCGAGAGGAAGCCACCACCTTTCTGCGCGGCGGCGGCCATCGCCGCGCCGAGCCTTCCCCCGTAGACGGCCTCAGAGCCTTCTTCGGAGACGAGGCGTAAAGAGTCGGCCAGGTCCTCCTGCACCAGGTTCTCGCCCGCGGACAGTGGGATGCCGTCAGGACCGTAGATCTCCTGCGCGTGCGCGGGGAACGCTGCGTACTCGGAGTCGAGCCAGGCCGCCGTCTCCCGGTCGAGGGGGAAGCCCCGATCCGCGTACCCGATGGCGGGCCGGAACAGGCGGGGCCACTCCGCCTCCCCGTACTCCTCCCACATCATCTCCCAGGCGTTAAGGTTGCCTGGCGTGGCGACGGCCCTGGCACCACAACGATTCTCCGCGTAGCCGGGCGTCGGCGGCCGGAACACGGAAGGGTCGAGCGAGGCGGGTGTCCGGCTCCCGATCTCCAGGAAGCGTGTCCGGCGCTCTTCGGCGCTGTAGACAACGATTGCCCCGTACCCGCCGACGCCGCTCATCATCGGCTCGACGACGCCCAGCGAGGCGGCGACCGCCACAGCCGCGTCGAAGGCGTTTCCGCCGTTCTCCATGATCTCCAACCCCGCCCGTGTCGCAAGCGGGTGCGCCGAACTGACCATGCCGTTGGTCCCGACCGCCGGGCGGACCACCGTATTCCAGCTCGCGGGACCTTCCCGCACCTCCGACTCTGCGGTGGTGGTCGCGGGGGCTCCCCGTTCGGGGGTCTCTTCGGCCTTACTTTCTTCCAGCGCGGCGGTCGTCTCCGGCAAGGTTTGTTCCACGGTCGTGGCTGGCCTGCCAGTGTCTTCCTCTGCTGCTCCATCCGAGGCTGTCGACCCCGTGCCACAGGAACAGAGAACCACAGCGAACAGGGTCGCCAGGATGGCTCTTTTCAAGATTCTAACGAGCTCCGTTTTGAGACTACGCCTTCAGGCGGTCGAGATGCTCCTTACGAAACTTGGCCACCTTCGGCGCGATGATGACCTGGCAGTAAGGCTGGAACCCGTTGTTGCGGAAGTAATTCTGGTGGTAGTCCTCGGCGACGTAGAACTCGTCGAACGGCTCCACCTCGGTCACGATCGGGTCGCTCCAGATACCCTCGGACTCCAGGTCGGAGATCACCCCTTCTGCGACGCGCCTCTGATCGTCGTCGTGGTAGAAGATCACAGACCGGTACTGCGTCCCCACGTCCGCGCCCTGACGGTTCAAAGTCGTCGGGTCGTGGATCGTGAAGTAGACCTCCAGAATATCCTTGTACGATACTATCGAGGGATCGAAGGTAACCTGCACTACCTCGGCGTGCCCCGTGGTCTCCGAGCATACGGCCCTGTAGGTCGGGTTCGGCACGTGGCCGCCAGAGTATCCGGACTCGACCTTCTCTACGCCCCGCAGCTCCTGGTAGACCGCTTCGAGACACCAGAAACAACCGCCCCCGAGCGTGGCTACCTCCATCGCAGAGCCGTTCATTCTATCGTCAAGCGTCATGGCTCACATCTCTCCGTTCGTATCTCCTGGACGCCCTCGGTATACCGCATTCGTTACTCGGGTGCACGGCGCTGGTACGGGTCCTCCGTCGAACCTACTATTCTTGTCGGGCATGATCACCCCTCCTCGATGAGGGCGAAACGTTTTCGCCATCTACGCGTAGTACGGGTTGGATTCAAGCCGGGTTGTCAAATGGGTTCCGATGAGGAATCATCTATACATGTTCGAGCAGTTGCAGGAGCACTGGCGGGAGTTTAGGGAGAGCAAGCCGGGGCAACGCTTCAAGGACCGTTACCGGCGCCGGCGGCAGCACGAACAGGGTCATATTTTATGGAGGATCTTCCTGATCACCCTCGGCGCCGTCATCGCCCTCGGCAGCCTGGTCCTCGCCCCCCTGCCCGGCCCCGGCTGGGGCACGGTCTTTGTCGGGCTCATGATCCTGGCCGGCGAACTCCTCCCGGCGGCCCGCTTTCTCGACTGGCTCGAAGTATGGTTGAGGAAGCTCGGACGATTCGTCCACGAGATCTGGCGGTCTTCTGTTTGGGGCAAGATCGCGGTGCTCCTGGTGTCCGCGCTCTGCGTCGCAGCAGTCGCTTACGTCGTCTACCTCTTGCTTGTCAGAGTCTGGGTGTTCTAACGGAATGGCCCGGTATAGAGCCCGCTCGCTGTTCGCCGGTCCGACCCTTTACTGCCGCGCCTCGCGGTCCAAGACCGCAATGGTATCTCGATAGAACTTCAGGGCGTTTTCGTGGCTGTCGCCGATGCAGACGGTGCCGACCTTGCCGTACTGGGAGAGCGCCCCGATGAGGTGGAAAACGACTCCCTGCTGGGAGGCGCCGTCGAAGTGGAGGCCGTTGTCGACGGCTATATCCACCAGATCGTCGGGTGTCAGGCCCTTGTATACGGGGCTCTGGAGGTTGTCGGAGGCGTAGTAGTAGCAGGGCTTCGCCGTCGGCGTACAGTAAAGTCCGTCGTTCGCGTCGTAGGTACCGTCGGTCAGGAAACGTAGTATCAGGTAGGGATGCGTGGTGCCGCCCTTGCGGAGGTTGATCTCGATGGCCGCGTGCTCCCAGCCCTCGCCGCGCCTGACGGAGATGAAGTCGATGGCGAACCTTCCCAGCGCACCGCGTTCCTTGAGCACCTTCCCCACCCTGTCTCCGGCCTCCTTGATGTCGCGGCTGTACTCAGCGTCGGCGGGGAACGTGCTGCCGAGGAAGATCTGGCCCGATGGCCCTCCCAGAACCTGGTCGTGGGTGGAGACGATGGTCGACTCTCCGAGCGGGTTGATACGGCACTGAACCGAAGGCGAACGCACCTCCTCACCCTCCAGCCAGCACTCCACGATGCCGCCCATCTCCTCGAACTTCCGCCCGTAACGCTCCCAGGTCTCTCCTTCGGCCTCGAACCTGATGCGCTCCGGCAACTCGTCCCGAACCCAGCGCGCAAGATCCCTCCCCTCGGGCGCGCCGTCGTAGGGGAAGACCGCGTTCCCCTCACCCGAGAAACCTTCATCCAGCTTTATGGCGGCCCTTCGCAGCCCTGGCTTGCGGCGCTTGAGCTCGACGACGGCCTCGGCCACGTCGCCCCCGTCGCGCAGGTGCTCGAACCCGTCGGGCAGCAGGACCCCTGCCTCCCTGAACGCCTCCCTGCTGCCACTCTTGGTCCCGAGGTAGTTGAGCTCTGGGTCGTTGCCGTAGAGTGGGATGCCAAGCCGAACGGCGAGACTCCGTTCCAGCGCCGTGCTGTTGAAGCAGGTCAAGTGCGCCGCCTCGGGGTCAATGATCGCCGACCGGATCCGCCCCACCAGGCGCGGACGGTCGAGTATCTTCTGCGTCAGCGGTACGTCTGAGGCGTCGTGGCAGGAGAGGAGCGTCATACGGCTGCGGGCGTGACGCAATGGGATGCCAGGCAGCAGGTGCAAATAGTAATCTACTATGGCCGTCGCGACGTGCTGGCTCGTGACGTAGACGACGTGGGTGCGGGGCAGGCGCAAGAGCATCAGCATGCAAAGCATCCGCTCCTCGTAGTGGTGCGCACCGGGTATCTTCGCCAGCTCCTCGACGTCGAGCGTGAGACTAGGCACCACGATGACCGTCTGGGAGGCGCGCGGGTCAGAGAGCACCCGCCGCGCCAGCGGCCCTAGCTTGGCCTGTAAAGCCGCGAAGCGCCTGAGCTCCTCCGCTGAGCCCGGCTCAGGCACATCTACTGGCGTCGTCGGTGTCGAGATCATGTTCGTCACCCCTGTTTCCCTGGGCAAAAATTATACGCGAGGCTCCTGCGTCCCGCAGAAGAGTCCTCTATCCACCTATCAGGAAGGAGCAATGAACCCTTGTTCGATCCATGTCCTTTCATGCGGTAGAATCTGGGTTCGAGGGCCCGCTCCGCGAGGCCTTTTTCGTTGCTTGGATCTCTCAACCGTGTTCTGGCGAGGCGCTAGTGTCGCGGTGAGAGGAGTGTGTCAGGAGAACACGTGGAATACCGCAACATCGCCATCATTTCGCACGTCGACCACGGCAAGACCACCCTCGTGGACGGCCTGCTCCAGCAGACCCTGGAGCTCGGCCACGGGCAGGAGATCTCCGAGCGCGCCATGGACAGCAACGTCCTGGAAAAGGAACGAGGCATCACCATCCTGGCCAAGAACACGGCCGTCGAGTACGAGGGAGTCAAGATCAACATCGTCGATACCCCCGGTCACACGGACTTCGGCGGTGAGGTCGAGCGCGTCCTCGGTATGGTCGACGGCTGCCTGCTCCTCGTCGACGCCGCCGAGGGCCCGATGCCCCAGACGCGCTTCGTACTCCGCAAGGCCATCGAGCTAGGCCTCAAGCCTATTGTGGTCGTAAACAAGGTCGACCGCATTGACGCCCGTCCCGACGAGGTCGTCGACCTCACCTTCGACCTGATGGCCGATCTCGGCGCCTCAGACGAACAACTCGACTTCCCGATCCTCTACGCCGTTGCTCGCGAGGGCAGGGCGTTCAGGAGCTTGGACGAGCCGCGGGACGACATGAGGGAGCTGTTCGAGACGGTGCTGGAAGAGATCCCCACCCCTGAGGTCGACCTCGCTGCCCCCTTCCAGATGCTCGTCACCAATCTCGACTACTCCGAGTACCTCGGGCGGATCGTGGTCGGCCGCGTGCGGCGGGGCGAGGTCAAGCGCGGCGAATTCGTCAACCTGATCCACAAAGACGGCACAATGACGAAGACGCGTGTGGTACAGCCCTTCACCCACCTCGGACTGCAACGTATCGAGGCCGAGGAGGTTGGCGCCGGCGACATCGTGGCCCTCTCAGGCATCGAGGGCGCCCAGATCGGGGAGACCATAGCCGACGCGGCCGACCCGGAGGCGCTGCCAACGATCACAGTGGACGAGCCGACGGTCAGCATGATGTTCGGGCCGAGCACCTCCCCCTTCGCGGGCAGGGAGGGCAGATACGTCACATCGCGCCACCTCAGGGACCGATTGAAGAGAGAAGTGCAGACCAACGTATCATTGCGCGTCGAAGAGCTGCGCCCCGACGAGTTCGAAGTCTCGGGACGCGGCGAGTTGCACCTTTCGATCCTGCTCGAGACCATGCGCCGCGAGGGATACGAGGTCCAGGTCGGCGCGCCGCGTGTTATTACGCGTGAGGTCGACGGCAAGAAGTACGAGCCCTTCGAGCACCTCGTCATCGACGTCCCCGAGAGGTTCGTCTCTACAATAATCGGGGTGCTGTCTGGCCGCAAGGGCAAGCTGATCGACGTGGTACCCCAGGGCTCGCGCAGCCGGATAGAGTTCGTGATTCCTGCCCGTGCCCTCTTCGGCTTCAGGACGCAGTTCCTCTCCATGACGCAGGGTGAAGGCATAATGAGCCATGTCTTCGACGGCTACGCGCCGTGGGCAGGGGATCTCATGACCCGCCAGAACGGTAGTCTCGTAGCCTCTGAGGCAGGAAGCGCCTTCGCGTACTCCATCTGGAAGCTCCAGGAGCGCGGCAGCTTCT
The DNA here is from genome assembly GCA_963849745.1 of uncultured Rubrobacteraceae bacterium. Taxonomy (GTDB): domain Bacteria; phylum Actinomycetota; class Rubrobacteria; order Rubrobacterales; family Rubrobacteraceae; genus Rubrobacter_D. The sequence goes on from CAWKIM010000006.1 coordinate 271,490, forward strand.
TTATCACGCCGGCGACCGACGTCTACGTCGGCATGGTCGTCGGCGAGAACAACCGCGAGAACGACCTCAACGTCAACGTCTGCAAGAACAAGAAGCTAACCAACGTCCGGTCCTCCGGCGCCGACGACGCCCTCAACCTCACGCCCGTGCGCAAGATGACCTTAGAGGAAGCCCTAGAATACATCGGCGAAGACGAGCTAGTCGAGATCACCCCAGAGTCAATCCGCCTGCGCAAAAAGGTTCTCGAACCCGGCATGCGGAAGTAAGGCTCGTTCGGAAAAGCTTGCGTTCTGCCGGCAGAATCTGCTTCGACGTTCTGTAGATGAAGACTAAATCGCCTCGCGCGGTTACGCGAAGATCTCTCGGACCGCAAGCTCGAAACCGGGCACGACGTCTCCACCGGCCAGGACGTCGGCTTCGGCGAGGGCAATGATCTCATTCTAGCAATAGCTGAACATCAGCAGCGCCTCATCCGTCGGGTCATGGATCTATGTCATCTTGCGCGCGTCCAATAACCTGTCGAGCTCTTCTTCTGAGAGGTCCGTGCTTTCGCGGGCGACTTCGCGGATGGTCTTGCCGCTCTTGTAGGCTTCTTTGGAGATCTCTGCGGCTTTGTCGTAGCCGATCTCGGGGGCGAGGGCCGTGGCCAGCATGAGGCCTTGCTCGACGAGCGCAGGTCCGCGGTCCGTCGCCTGGAGGCCGGAGACGCACTGGTCTGCGAGGTTGGCCGAGGCTGAGCCCAGTATCTCTATGCTCTGGATCAGGTTGTACGCGATAACAGGAAGCATTACGTTTAGCTCGAAGTTGCCGCTCTGCCCGGCGATGGCGATGGTGGCGTCGTTGCCTATGACCTGCGCGGCGACCATGGTGGCGCTCTCGGCGATCACAGGGTTAACCTTGCCGGGCATGATGGACGAGCCAGGTTGCACCTCCGGCAATGCTATCTCGGCGAGGTTGGCGCGCGGCCCAGCACCGAGCCAGCGGATGTCGTTGGAGATCTTTAGCAGGCTCACCGCGACGGTCTTCAAGGCGCCGCTGGCGAAAACGGCCGCGTCCATCGCACTCTGGGCCTGGAAATGGTTCTCCGTCTCGCGTACCTCGATGCCGAAGCGGGCGCTGAGTCTCTCGCAGACTCTGGAAGCGAGATCGGGGTGGGTGTTGACGCCGGTGCCGACGGCGGTGCCACCGAGGGCAACTTCACTGAGGTCTGCTACGGCTTTGTCGACGCGCTGTATGCCGCGTTCGATCTGGCCCGCGTAGCCGCGGAACTCCTGCCCGAGACGGATCGGGGTGGCGTCCTGGAGGTGCGTCCTCCCTGTCTTTACCACACTATCGAACTCGCGGGCCTTCTCATCTAGCGCCTCCTGGAGCTTGCGCAGGCCGGGGAGCAGGTCCTCCTTTATGGCTACGAGCGCGGACAGGTGGATGGCGGTCGGGATGACGTCGTTGGAGGACTGGCCCTGGTTGACGTGGTCGTTGGGGTGGGCCGGACTCTTGGAGCCCAACTCGCCTTCCAGGATCTGGATTGCCCGGTTGGAGATGACCTCGTTGGCGTTCATGTTCGTTGATGTGCCGCTCCCTGTTTGGAAGATGTCGAGTACGAACTGATTGTCGAGCCGTCCCTGGGCGACCTCCTCCGCCGCCTCCACGATGGCGTCTTTGAGTTCGTCGTCGAGCAACCCCAGCTCGTTGTTCACGTTCGCCGACTCTAGTTTTATGGCGCCTAAGGCCTGGATGAACCGTCTCTGGAACCTGAGGTCGCTTATGGGGAAGTTATCCAGGGCGCGGCGGGTCTGGGCGCCGAATAGAGCCTCGCGGGGGACCTTGACCTCCCCCATCGAATCTCTTTCTACGCGGTGCGGCGTCTCTTGCCGGGTCAATTGTGCCTCCTTTATCGAAGCCGGAACGCTCTCGTCATATAATCAGGCGTGCAACGTTCGCATTATACGAGAGGTGATGTCTTGGATACTCTACAGCACGCGCTCAAGGAGTGGGCGGTCGCCGTCAAGGCGCTGGAGCGTGGGGAGACGGCGCTCGTCGTGAGAAAGGGCGGCATAAGGGAGAAAGGCTTCGCCGTGCCCCAGACGCGCTTTCTGCTCCTACCAGGCTACGAGCACCAGAGGCCGGAGCTACTGAAAGAGGAATATCGTGGCCTGATGGGCGGGATCCCCGACCGCTCCGACGATGGCCCCTTGTTCTTCTCGTCGTTCGCAGAGGTAGAAGGCGCCTACGAGGTCTCCGAGGCCGAAGAGCTTGCGGCGCTCGATGCGCACCACATGTGGACGCCCGAGTACGCCGAGAGCCGATTCAAGTGGCGCCCGAAGAAGCCTCTGACGGTGCTCGTCCTGCGCACGTATCTGCTTCCCGAAGAGGTCGAGCTTCCGTACCGGGATGAGTACGGAGGATGCAAATCCTGGATAGGGCTCCAGGAACCCGTCTCCGTCGAAGGAGCGCGGGCCGCACTCTCCGACGAGGACTTCCATATGCTGATCGCCCCTGCGCTCGGGGTATTGGGGGGCCTCGAGCCGGCGGCGGTCGGCTCCTAGGAGGAGACGTGGGCTCCGGAGCGATAACGATAGTCTTGATCTTCCTGCTCCTCTTCGTGAGCTGGCAGACGATCTACGCCGCCAACCGCGACCTGGCAAGGGCTAAAGCCTGGGGAGATCTCGCCCGCAAGGCCCTCCCCTTCCTCGCCCTGCTCTTGATGGTGCTCAGCCTGTTCTTGGTCCAGAGCTTTGGACAGGGGCAGATGCTCCTGGCCTGGATGGGCGTCTCCGCGGTCGCCATAATCGGTGCCAGCTTCCTCTCCACGTCCTCCCTGGAGCGCAACGCCAACAGGGCCTTCCGCGCCGGCGATTACGCGAGGGCGGTCGAGCTCTACGAGGAGCTGGTAGAAGAGAAGCCGCTCGCCCGCAACAAAGCGTTTCTAGGAGCCGCCCTCGGGGCTTCCGAGCGTTACGAGGAGTCCGTGGAAGCCTCGACGCAAGCGGTCCAGGACGACCCCGAGTACGGCCTCGCCTACTACAACCGCGCCCTCGTCTTGCAAAGGATGGGGAAGAAGAGCAGGGCCGTCAAGGACCTCGAGAAGGCTCAGGAGACGGACCTCCCCCGCCGCTTCCGGGCGGCCTCCAGGAAGATGCTCGAAGAGCTCTCCTCGTGAAGCTACTCTATCCGACGCTTGGCGCGCTGGTGATCCTGATGGTCTTCACCTTCTTGATCGGCCGTCAGAACAGGGACCTGTTGCGCGTAAGGGCCTACAGGGATTTTTTCCTGCGGCTCATACCGCCCCTCTCCACGGGCGTCTTTGTCGCGGGTCTGCCCTTTGTGATGAACCTCGCGACCGTCGAGAACTACGGCCCCGTCCTCCTCGTGTACCTCGGCGGCGCCGCCGTCCTCACGGCCCTGATGACCCGCGCCGTCACCCCTGAAGAACGCCGGGCAGGGACCGCCTTCCGCAAGGGTGAGTACGAGGAGGCGGCGAACCTCTACGACGAGATCTGCGCCCGCCGTCCTCTACCCCGTTACTACTCGGCCCTCGGGGCGAGCCTCGACGCATCAGGCAACCCCGGCGCCGCCCTCGAAGCCACAGACCAGGCCATAAAGCTGGATCCCAGACTCGGCATTGCCCACTACAATCGGGCCTCGGCCCTCGCCGCCCTGGGCGAGAAGGCCCGCGCCCGCGGCGACCTGCAGAAGGTCTTCCAGGTCGACTCCAGCCGCTCCCTCCGTCGCGCCGCTGCGGAAGCCCTCGAGTCGCTGGAGAAGAGCTAGTCAGCACGCTGCTTTCGGCAGCGTGCTCATAATTCCGCGATCAGGAACGACAGCAGGAAGCCGGCGGCCGTGGCGAAGGCGACCTGCTTACCGCCCTCCCTGTAGGCGTCAGGCATTAGGGTGTCGGCCAGCGAGGCGAGTACCGCGCCCCCGGCGAAGGCGAGCAATACTGCAAGCACTCCTTCTGCAGCGCTGGAGAAGGCCACGTTGCCGAGCACCACCGCGGCGGCGAGTATGAGCGCGGTTGCGCTCCAGACCCCGATAGCGAAGCGTCTGGAGCGGCCCTGCTGGCGCATTCCCACGGCCCCGCCAAGGGACTCGGGCAGGTTGGAGAGAAAGATGGCGACTAGCAGCGTCAATGTCCCTCCAGTGGACGTCTCCAGCAAAGAGACGCCGAGGGCTATGTTCTCGGGGATTCCATCGAGCGTCACTGCTGCCAGCAGGGCGAAGGCCGAAACGCCGCTGCCAGCCCCTTCGATGTAGCGGTCTAGCGCCTCATCTGCTCCGACGAAGGCAGCGGCCCCCGAGAGCAACCCGATCGAGGAGAGCCATGCGCCGCCGCGATCGAATGATTCCTGGAACAGGTCGAAGGCGAGCGCGGTGATCAGGGCGCCGCTGGCAAAGGCCAGGGCCGCCGCGAGCAACGGCCTCGGCGGCGTCCAGTAGGCCCCTGCGACCGCGCCGATCACCAATGCGCTCGAGGCCACCAACCCGAAGACGAAGGCGCTCAGCACCAGGCCAGCATCTTCCACCCCGCGGGCGTGTCGGTCGCCTTCTCGGCCGGCGGATAGTTGATTACCTGACCTTCTTCTGAATGTTCTCCGTGGCGGCCTTGACCTCGATTTTGCCGTCGCGCACCCTGGTCTCGTAGCGAGATTGGGGGAAGACGGCCGGGCCGTCGATAACCTGGCCGCTACATAGGTCGTAGCGGGAGTTGTGCCAGGGACAGGTTACGGTGTCGCCTTCGCGCTCTCCTTCTTCGAGTGGGCCGGAGAAGTGGTTGCACGTGGCGGCTATCGCGCATACCTCGCCGACCGAAGAGCGGCTAAGCAAGACCCCCACTCCTTCGACCTCGACCCGGCGCAGGTCGCCTTGCGCCAGCTCGTCCTCGCTCAGGACGGGAACGAACGCATCGGGACCGGCTTCCTCGAAGACGTTCCTGTTGACGCGCAGCCCGTAGTGGTAGGAGAGTTCTCCACCGAGGTGGGCGGCCATGCCGCTGATTGAGTATCCCGCCAGAAATGTCAGGCGGCCGGCGTTCCTCCGCCCCATAGCCCGGAGTATGAGCGAGACGATGCTCAGGACGAGCCCGATAGTGTTCAGAAGTCCATGCGCCACTCCCATCCGCCTCGACCCGCCGCTCAGGTAGCGCCAGTCGGAGAGCCCGGTCACGGCGGCACCGAGAGCCCCCAACGTCCCGAAAGCGAGCGAAGCGTCGGCCGCGTGTCTTATGGGCTCCTTCCCAGTAGCAACGTCGAGACCGTCGAAGACGAGCGCCGCCGTCCAGGCTCCAACCGGCACGTCCGTAAGGACCGGGTGCAATGGCGCCTCGAGCCAGACGCCGTCGAGCACGTTGCGTGCCGTAGTGCCGCCAGCGGCGACGGCTTCCTGCACCTTCGGCTGAACGTCCTCGGCTATGTCGTCCAGGAAGGGCAATGCTTCGACCACGCGCTGCATCAGGGTCTCTGCCATCTCTCCTACCTTTCCTTAGGGATCGCTCTACCAGAATGGAAGTATGCCACGCTTATCAAGGGGTTCGTAACTCCCGTTATCCCGGCTTCTCTGCAGCGGGCCCGAACGTATCCGCGGGCTCACTCGTTGCGGCCAGGAGGGCGATCCAGTGCACTATCAGGATGTACAAATACAGCGTCATCGCCAGGGACGCTGTGATGGTGCCCCTGTCGTTCCAGATCAGGGGCCACTGCGCCGGGACGAACTGCAACGCGAGCAGCAGAAAGGCCGTCGCCGCCCTGCCCCTCGCCAGGAGCAGCAAGATGCCGGGCCCGAGCAGCACCAGATAGTTGTGCCAGGCGATGGGCGAGGCCAAAAGCGATGCCGCAACCAGCGCCCACAATCCCACTTCGGGTCCGTGCCTTACCCTCATGGCAGTAAGGCCGACGGCGATGATCCCAAGCGCGAAGCCTAAACCGACCATCCACGGCAAAGTCGCGACGTTCTGGGCGTAGGGATTCTCCGTAAACAGCCGCGCCGCCGCGGAGGGCAGGGATGCGTTGTCCCAGTAAGCGCTGACCGGTTGCTCCCTCAGAACCCCTATGTAGTCCAGTGTCTCCCTGGGCCCGAGCACGATGACCCCAAGGATCGTGGCCACCGCCCCGGAGATGATCGCGGCCGAGAGAGCCCACCACCTCCGCCTCACGAGCGGCCACAGTAGCACGGGGAGAAGCAAAGGCTTCAAGGCAACGACCAGACCGAGGACCGCGCCGGAGACCTCCTGCCTATCCCGCCGATCCGCCACCCAGGCCGCCACGAGCCCCAGGGCCAGCACGGGATAGACCTGCCCGAGCGCCAGCGTAGCGAGCAGCGGAGATGAGAGGAGCAGCATGACGACCCCCACCACCGTCCACCCCGGCCTCAGGCGCAGCTCCTCCACGGTCCACGCCAGGTAGCCGACGACGATTAGCAGCGAGATCAGGACGAAGACCCTGTACGCTGTGATCGGCTCTAGCAGCCCGAGCGGCGAGATGAGCACGGTCCACAGAGGGGGGTTGAGGTTTACCAGATCGACCCCCGTGTCGTAGATGCTTTGTACTTCGAGCATCGCCCTGGCCGAACGCCAGAAGCTGTCGAAGTCGACGTGAAACGCCATCGACCGCGTCGAGATCCTCTCCAGAGTCGCGCCCATGTAGTCGATGTACATCCACAGCGAGGCCCCAAGCACCCACAAGCCGGCAGTGATCATCACCGCATCCCAAACCCTAAAATCCCCGCGTCTATGCACGCCCAGATCTCCAAAGCCAGACCATAGAGAGCATCATACGCGTTCTGAAATCGAAGGCATCAGGTTTCAGGCATCAGGTCTTAGATCCTTGCTGAAGCCTGTAACCTGATGCCTGAAGCCTAGAAGAGCGGAGAGGGGGGGATTCGAACCCCCGACGCCGGGATTACCGACGTAACGGTTTTCGAGACCGCCGCATTCAACCACTCTGCCACCTCTCCGTGGCAGAGTTTATCTACCTGACTCCGCACCTTCAACCGCATCTCCCCCGCTACGATCGTGTCCCACAACCCTGTACCTCGATCTCCGGTTTATTCACACGGCCCAGATCGTCTCGTTCCCCGCCTACGAACCTCGACCAGCAGTCCCACAGCTGGAGGTAAAAGACCTGCACATGGTCGTATTTGCGATGCACGATAGGACAGCACAGCAGAGAGGCCGTTCATCCGTAAGCAACCATGAACATCAGGGACAGTCTGTGTTCGTCATGCTCTGATGGAGATACTACGATGGGAAATCGAACCAAGACAGCAGCCGCATTCAGGGCCGTTGTTCTATGGCTCGTGAGGTTTGCAGTTGGGTTTGTCGGGAAGATGGTAGAAAGTGGAGATGCTTGCTGCGATACCGACATTCATTGAGGCTCTTGCTGGTGCAAGGAGCGCTCTCCCCGGGTGAAAGCGCGGTGACGAAGGGGAGCATGACGAACGGCTGGTCTACGCGCCACTACGCTGTGCTCTCGATAGCCGCAGCGACAACGACTATCGGGCTCAAGCTCGGGGCCTATTATCTTACGGGGTCCGTCGGTCTGTTTTCCGACGCAGCCGAGTCCGTGGTCAACCTGGTCGCAGCAGTAGCAGCTCTGTGGGCGCTGACCTTCGCGGTACGGCCGCCGGATGAGGAGCACGCCTTCGGCCACAGCAAGGCGGAGTATTTCTCCAGCGGGTTGGAGAGCGCCCTGATAATCATCGCTGCGGTCTGGATCGGGGTTACGGCGTGGGACCGTCTGATGGACCCGCAATCGCTTCAGAACGTGGGGCTTGGCCTCTCCGTCACGCTAGTTGCTGCGGCACTCAACGGCGTGGTCGCGCTCGTGCTCCTGCGGGCGGGCAGGAGGTTGCGTTCGATCACGCTCAGGGCAGACGCGCAGCACCTGCTCACCGACGTATGGACCTCGGCCGGCGTCGTGCTCGGAGTCGTGATGGTGCAGCTCACGGGGTGGCTCGTGCTCGACCCCCTGATCGGGCTCCTCGTCGCCGCGAACATCGTCTGGACGGGCTTCCGGCTGCTGCGCGACACCGCGGAAGGACTGCTGGATCGGGCCTTGCCCCCGGAAGACCAGGAAGTCATCTCCAGGATTCTGTCCCGTTACGAGCGACAGGGGATCCGGTTCCACGCCTTACGCACGCGGGCGGCCGGGCAGCGCCGCTTCGTCTCGATGCATGTGCTCGTGCCCGGCCAGTGGACCGTGCAGCAGGGCCACGATCTCTCCGAGAAGATAGAAGGCGAGGTCGCCGAGGCGTTGCCCCAGAGCTCCTTCTTCATCCACTTAGAACCTCAAGAAGACCCCGCGTCTTTCGAGGATCAAAGCCTGGACAGGGAGCGCAGGGACACCGAGGCATAAAAGGTGGGACGGACCGGGTAGGTCCGTCCCTGGCAGGCCGCCTTCGGTATTCTAGTTACACTTCGAGTACCCGCAGGAGTGGCAGACGACGCAGCCCTCCTGGCGGGTCAGGCCGCTGCCGCAGTCGGGGCAGGCCCCGATGATCGGGAGCTCGCGGGTGTCCGGCAGGCTGTCCTCGATCAGGTAGTTCTCGGACATGGCCCTCGCCACCCCGTCGGGGACGGAGAGGACGGCGTTCGGCCCTACGCCCGCAGGATGACCGTCCTGGATGCCGCGGAGCTGGTGGACAACCTCGGCGGGCGCGGCGCCGTGGGTAAGGGCCATGGTGATCATACGCCCGAGCGCGTCCGAGAACGCGGCGGCCGTACCGCCCGGCTTGCCCAGTATGACAAAGCACTCCCTCGGCCCAAACTCGTCATCGTTCATCGTTACGTACATCGAACCGTGTCCTGTACGTATCTTCTTCGTCACGCCAGTCAGCGTGCGTGGCCTCCCGTTGCGTGCCTCGGCGAGCGAGGAGAAGGTCTGCGGCTGGGTTTCCGCGCCGGCCGGTGGGGTAACGGGTGGCGCCGTCGGCGCCTCCGGGGAGGCCGGCGTCATGGTCGGTTTCTCCCCGCCCGTCTTGCCCGTGGACAGGACCTGGGCGTCGCGCGAGCCGTCGCGGTAGACCGCTATCCCCTTGCAGTTCAGGGCGTAGGCCTGGCGGTAGGCATCTTCCACGTCCTCGGGCGTCGCCTCGTTGGGTAGATTGATGGTCTTGGAGATGCCCATCGAGGTGTACTTCTGGAAGGCGGCCTGCATCCTTACGTGCCACTCCGAACTTATGTCGTGCGAGGTCACCCACACGCTGCGCACGTCGTCGGGGACCTCTTCGACGTCGCGCACTGAGCCGTGCTCCGCAACCTTCTTCATCAACTCTTCTGAGTAGAAGCCGCGCTCTTTGGCGAGCTTGACGAACTCGGGGTTGACGTCGGGCATCTCCATGTCTGCCTGGCGGCGCATGAAGGCCACGGCGAAGAGCGGCTCTATGCCGCCGGAGCAGCCGGCGATCATGGAGATCGTACCCGTCGGGGCTATCGTGGTTACGGTCGCGTTACGGACTCTGTCACCACGCGCCTGGTGGCGCGAACCCTCGTAGTTGGGCATTACGCCGCGCTCCTCGGCGAGGGCCCTGCTCTCCTCCCAGGCCTCGTCGTCCACGAACTTCATCATCCGCTCGGCGAAGGCGAGACCCTCTTCCGAGTCGTAGGTGATGCCAAGCTTTATGAGGAGATCGGCGAAGCCCATGACTCCTAGCCCTATCCTGCGGTTCCCCCGGCTCATCTCATCGATCTCGGAGAGAGGATAATTGTTCTGCTCGATGACGTTGTCCAGGAAGCGGATCGCGGTGTGTACCGTCTCCCTAAGGTCGTCCCAGTCGACGTCTCCCGTATCCTCGCGGTAGAAGCGCTCCAGGTTGATGCTCCCCAGGTTGCACGAGTCGTAAGGCGGCAGGTGCGCCTCCGAGCAAGGGTTCGTGGACTCTATCGGGAACTGCGGCGTCGGATTGTCGTCGTTGATCTTGTCTATAAACACGACGCCGGGCTCACCGTTGAGCCAAGCCCCCTCGACGATCTTCCTGAACAGGTCCCTGGCGCGAACGGTCTTGATGACCTCGCCGTCGCGGGGGTTCTTGAGCTCGAAGTCGGTGTCACCCTCGACGGCCACCATGAACTCGTCGGTTACGGCAACTGAGATGTTGAAGTTGTTGATCTGGTCGTTATCCCTCTTGCAGTCGATGAACTCCTCGATGTCGGGGTGGTCGACCCTGAGGATGCCCATATTCGCCCCGCGCCTGGTTCCGCCCTGCTTGATCTTGTCCGTCGAAGCGTCGTAGATGGCCATGAACGAGACGGGACCGGATGAGACGCCCATCGTCGACTTCACTAGGTCGTTCTTGGGACGCAACCGGGAGAACCCAAAGCCCGTGCCGCCGCCGCTCTTGTGGATTACGGCCTGGTGCTTGAGGGTGTCGTAGATGCCGTCTATGGAGTCCTCGACGGGCAACACGAAACACGCGCTGAGCTGCTGCAGCTCCCTGCCCGCGTTCATGAGGGTCGGCGAGTTCGGCATGAACCTCCGGCTTAGCATGATCTGGAGGAACCTCTCCCTCGACTCCTCGTAGAGTCTCTGGGCCTCCTCCCCCTCCTTGAAGCGGAACTCACCCTCGGCGATGTTCGACGCAACCCGCAAGAACATCTCGATGGGCTCCTCTATGGGCTCGCCCTTCTCGTTCTTTTTCAGGTAGCGCTTCCCCAGAACGGCGCGCGCGTTCTCGGTGAGATCAATGCTTACCAGCCTGTTACGGTCTACCTCCATACCCATCCTTCCAATTCTACCGCTCGTTGCCCTGATTCCATCACCGGATTCGCCCGCTTTACCCCCCGGTCGCGGGCGCTTCGGTCCCTACCTGCCGTTGCCCATCCCCGAGCCCGCCAGACGCACGAGCTCGGTGCGGAACTGGTCCACGTCCGTGTACTGCCTGTAGACGGAGGCAAACCTCAGGTAAGCCACCATGTCCATCCTCCTGAGCCGCAAAAGCACCATGTCCCCGAGACGCCTCGAGGTCACCTCGTGCCGCCGCCGCTCGCGGAGCTCGGCCTCGATCTCATCGACGATGAGCTCGACCTGCTCGTCCGTGACCTGCTGCTTGGCACAGGCCTTCGCCATCCCCGACCGTAACTTCTCCCGGTCGAATGGCTCCTTCCCACCATTGCGTTTGATCACCATAAGCCTCAACGGTTCGCGGCGCTCATAGGTCGTAAACCTCTTCCCGCACGAGCGCGATAGACACTCTCGCCGTCTGCGTACGGCGTCCTTCGTCTCCGAAAGCCGCGAATCTATCACCTTCGTGTCCTCGAAATCACAATAGGGACACTGCATACCATAACTCCCATCACGCCAACACCACATCTGGTACCGTGAAAACCTAGCACACTATATTTTCGAGATGCAATACCCCCGCGATTTACCTTTACCTTAGGTTAAATTGACACTAAACGCTCGATTGCCCCTTCGCAAGCGGAATACTCACCAATGTCGTCATCCACAGAATTTTTCAAAGAATTTTTCAGAACTACGCAACATCCGGGAATATGCCGCAAATCACGCACCGTTATGTTCAGGTCCACAGATGTCCTTCTAGTCTTAGTCGAGACTATGATTAGTATATAAAGAACTATCTACTTCAGGTACAAGTACAGTGTATGGTATATAGTCGAACCTATGGAAGGGGGCTTTCGGAGGCCTTTCCGGGTCTCCGGCGACGATACCTAAAGAAGTCGCGGAGCAGTGCGGCGGCTCTCTCTTCGAGCAGGCCGCTTTCGACGATGAGGGTATGATTGAGGCGGGAGTCGGTGGGGGTATTGTGGAGGGTGCCGGCATATCCGGCTTTGGGGTCTGGTGCCGCGTAGACCAGACGAGAGAGACGGCTTGCGTGGGCGGCGCCGGCGCACATGGGGCACGGTTCCAGGGTGGCGTAGAGGGTGCAGCCTGTAAGTCGCCAGTCTTTGGTAGTGGCGGATGCCCGACGGATGGCGAGGAGTTCGGCGTGGGCCGTAGGATCCCCTGTTGCCTCGCGCTCGTTGGCGGCGGCGGCCAGGAGCTCTTCTCCCCTGGCGACGACGGCCCCAACGGGGACCTCACCCTTTTCGGCGGCCTCCTCGGCGGCGAGCAGGGCGCGGCGCATCATGGCGAGGTCGGTCTCCGAGGGATCTTGTTTCAGTGGCGCCGGCACGAAGCCGATGATAGCAGTCTGTCTTCCGCTCATGTCGCGCCGGGTTGGGATCACACCCCCGGTTTCGCCAGTTCGCCCTCGATGCGGGCAAGGATCTCATCCCGCACGTCTCGAAACGCCCGCAGGCGCTCTTCGCGGCCACCGGCGGCTTTCGAAGGGTCGGGGAAGGACCAGTGCAGGCGCTCTCTCGCTCCCGGGAAGACCGGACAGGCCTCGTTCGCGTCGTCGCAGACGGTGACGACGAGATCCAGGGTTTCTCCGAGGTAGCGGTCCAACGCCTCCGACTCCTGGGCTGAGATATCCAACCCGATCTCGGCCATGACCGAGATCGCCTCGGGCCTGACACGCGTCGCTTCGGTCCCCGCGCTGAACACCTCGAAACGATCTTCGGCCATACCCCTCAACAACCCTTCGGCCATCTGGGAGCGGGCCGAGTTATGGGTGCACAGGAACAGGACACGCATCCGATCTCCTGCACGCCGGTCAGCCATCATTGCGTGGGCTGCCGTCCAGATGGGCCGCGGTCTCGGCGAGGAGCCGTCCTGCGGCCTCGCGGTCGAGCGAGTAGAAGCTCCACTTGCCGCGCCGCTCCTCATGCACCAACCCTGCCGCTTTGAGCTTGCCGAGATGGTAGGAGACCTTCGACTGCCCCGCACCGAAGTATCTCTCGAACTCGCAGACACAGATGCCGGCGTCCTGATCCTTCGCCGGAACTCCGCAGTCGGGTAGCTCGCAGCATCCGCGCCCTTCGGCAAGCATCCCCAACATCTGTACCCGGATCGGGTCCGAGAGCGCCCGGCCGAGCGCCACCAGCCGTCCTGCGCGCTCCCCTCCACCGATGTCCATGGTTCCCGGGGCGACACCACTCGCCTGGAGGACTGGCAATCGCTGCCGCGCCACGGTTACAGGGCCTCCGGTTTGCTGGCCCTGATAAAGGCGCTGGCCGCAGGGACCTCGCGCAGGGCCTCGACGTCTTCGCCGGAGAGCCCTGCTATCTGCTCCGGGGGATAAGTATGGGTAACCTCCACCGCCACCCCCTCGAAGCCGGCTCCTGAGAGCAGCGCTTCGTACTCGCCTTTCTCCAGCGCACCGGAGACACACCCCGACCAGAGCTCGACGTTCCGCGCGACACCGGGTGGCAAGTTGTTCTTCTCGCCGAGAAACACCACGTCGGAGACGGCGAACCTGCCTCCCGGCTTGAGAACCCTGAAGGCCTCAGAGATCACGCGTTGCTTCTCCGTGGAGAGGTTGATCACACAGTTGCTGATAACGACGTCGACGTGCCCTTCAGGAAGGGGTACGTCCTCGATCTCCCCCCTCAAAAACTCTGCGTTCTCCACACCAGCCTCAGCCTGATTCCTCCGGGCCAGCTCGAGCATCTCATCGGTCATGTCCAGACCATAGACCCTCCCCCCAGGAGCCACCCGCCGCGCCGAGAGCAAAACGTCTATCCCACCGCCGCTGCCGAGGTCGAGCACGACCTCACCGGGCGAGAGCGTAGCCAGCGCCACCGGGTTCCCACACCCCAACGAAGCATCCGCGGCGAGCTGCGGCAACTCACTCCGCTCAGCCTCGGAGTAGCTCCCACAGACCATATCCACCTCGAACGCCGCCCGCTCCCCAGACTCCGCAACCCCGCAACACGACGCACCATCCCCGCAACACGAACCGCCATCCTCAGCTTCCCCGAGTACGCTCCTCGCCGCTCCAGCATACCGGTCCCGTACTCTCTGCTTGAGTTTTTCTTCCATGACCACCTCTCACATCAAGAAATCTTGATTCAAGTATAGATCAACGAAAATGGATGTGTCAAGTCGAGGCAGTAACTTTCACCGCAGTAGAGACGCTCCAGAGGCCGAATCCCGAAGAACCCGAAACCCGAGCACCGTTCCGGAACACCGAACACGTCAGCATAACTCTATAGTTCAGAGTCATACTCGACTTGATGTATACGTTTATATTACGGTCTAACTCGGGTTCGCGTTCTTCGGTTATGAATGCGCTGCAAATCGGCTTGTTTTACGTTGTAGTGTGGACCACACGTTTAAGGTCGTGAGGATGTCTGGCTGTATTCCGTGCTGCCGTTGACGCTTGCCCACTGGCGGGCTGAGAGGCCCCAGAGGGCGATAAAGCCTGCAGCTGCGCCCTCGTCGAAGGTGCTATTGGGATCATAGGTAGCAAGATCTTCGCTGTAGAGGGCGTTAGGGGCTGAGCGGCCGACGATGGTGCTGTTGCCCTTGTAGAGTTTGAGGCGGACGGTGCCGGTCACGGTCTTCTGGGTCTCTGCGACGAAGGCGTCGAGGGCGGATTTGAGGGGGGTGAACCACAGACCTTCGTAGGTGAGCTCGGCGTAGCGCTGTTCGACGGTCGTCTTGAAGCGGAGGACATCTCTGGTGAGGGTCAGGGTTTCCAGTTCGCGGTGGGCGGCGATGATAGCGAGGGCTGCGGGGGCTTCGTAGATCTCGCGGCTCTTTATCCCGACCAGACGGTCCTCGAGCATGTCGATGCGGCCGACGCCGTGCGCGCCTGCGACGGAGCCAAGCTCGGAAATGAGATCTGCGAGCGGCAGCTCCTCCCCGTCGAGGGTCGTCGGAAGGCCACTTTCGAAACCGAGCTCGACGTATTGCGGCTCGTTGGGGGCGTTCTCGGGTGAGGTGGTGAGCGCGAAGACGTCTTCGGTGGGTTCGTGGTCGGGGTCTTCCAGGGGTCCGGCCTCTATAGAGCGGCCCCAGAGGTTCTCGTCCACGCTGTAGGGAGATTCTTTCGTCGTGGGGACGGGGATGCCGTGCTCCTCAGCGTAGACCATCTCTTCGGGGCGGCTCATGTTCCAGTCGCGGACGGGGGCGACGACGGTCAGGTCTGGGGCGATGGAGGCCGTCGTCACGTCGAAGCGGACCTGATCGTTGCCCTTCCCGGTCGAGCCGTGCGCGATGTGCGTGGCCCCAACTTCCCTCGCAGTCTCCACGAGCTTCATCGCAATGAGTGGGCGCCCGAGCGCCGTGAAGAGCGGGTACTTCCCACCGTACAGCGCGTTGGCTTTGATCGCGGGGGCGACGTACTCTTCGGCGAACTCGGCCTTCGCGTCTCGCACGAAGGCGTCTGAGGCGCCTATCTTTAGAGCCTTCGCCTTCACGTCATTGGAGGGCTCTCCTTGGCCGAGATCCAGGTACAACGCGTAGGGCTCCGCCCCCTGTTGCTCGAGCCACTTGACGCAGACCGAGGTGTCAAGACCACCCGAGTAGGCGAGTACGACCTTCTTTCCTTCCAGCATGATTCCTCCTGAAATATGTCTGTGGCCTTAGGGTGAGCCCGGGTTCAGCCGCAATGGTCCCCGAAGGTCCGGCCTTCGACTACTCGACGTTGCCGGCGGGCCGCGTCTTCGCCCGGCAGACGTCGGCTATGAGGGTCGCCACCTCGGTGGCAGCGGCTGCGTCTGGTGCTATGGCGAGCACGGTGTCCTGGCCCGCGATAGTGCCCACTATTTTCAAGCCCTTCACCCGATCTAGGACGCTGGAGACGGCGCCGGCGGTCCCGTCGCGGGTTTGGATAACGACCTGGTTCTGTGCGGGCATCAGGCCGAGCACGAAGCTGGGGAGGACCTCGATGCCCGCGGAGCCGGGGTCGTGGGGCAACGCCAGGTAGCGGTTCCCGACCTTGAGGACCCCCAGCTCGGCGAGGTCGCGGCTCACGGTCGCCTGCGCGACCTCGACCCCCTCGTCGGCGAGGGCCCCGACGACATCCTGCTGGGTGCCGAGGTCGCGCTCCGAGATCAAACGCAGTATCAGATCCTGCCTCGTCATCTTGTCCACGGGTGACATCGTCGCTCCCAAAACCGTCCTCCTACGTAAGGTGCTCGAGCCCGAGGTACTCCTCGTAGCCGAGCGCCAGGTTCATGTTCTGCAGCGCCGCCCCCGAAGCGCCCTTGAGCAGGTTGTCAACCGCCGAGAAGAGCAACAGCTTCCCCGCCCGGCTATCTACCGTAGCCGAGAGCCTGCACCGGTTGGTGTTCGCCACGTGCGCGATTTGCGGGTACTCCTCCCGCGCCTCGACGAAAGCCCACCCTTCGTAGTCCTCCGCATACCAGCCAAGGACCTCCTCCGCCTCAGGCATCTCCTCTACGTCGACCACGATGGTCTCGAGCTCCCCGCGAGTTATGGGGATGAGGTGCGGTACGAACGTGACTTCGGGCATCTCCCCCACGCGCCGCAACATCGTCTCGATCTCGGGCGTGTGCCTGTGCCGCGGAGCCCCGTAGGCGCCCGCACTCTCGTTCACGCTGACGAAGTGCGTCTTCACGCTCGGCTTCGCCCCTGCCCCGCTCACCCCGGAGAGAGCGTTGATGGTAACGGAGCGGATCCCCTCGCCCATACGCCTCACCACAGGAGCAAGAGCCAGAATGGCCGCCGTCGGATAGCAACCGGGGTTGGCGACGAGCCCCCCCGTCGTAGCCCCGAAGACCTCGGGCAACCCGTAGTGCGCCTCCCCGAGAAGCTCGGGCGCGGGATGCTCCCCGTACCACTCCACGTATAGCACCTCGGGCAACCGGAAGTCCGCAGAGAGGTCGATTACCAGGCGAGTCCCCGACCCCAGCAACTCCTTTACCGCCCCAGCGCTCTCGCCGTGCCCGTAAGCCACGAAGGCCACGTCGAGGTCGGAGGCTTCGATCTCCTCCGGCGCTACATACGTTCCATCGACGGCGAGCTGCGGATACACCTCCCCGATCCCTAGCCCCACATACCCACGCGACGCAACACTCATCGCCCCAACCTCGGGGTGCCCGGCGAGCAGCCGCACGAGCTCGATACCCGCAAACCCACTCCCGCCATAGACGCCGACTCTCAGTCCCATGCCGCCCATTGTAGAACCTCCGGATATTTATTCAAGTTTCTGCATAAACCGGTTGACGCTCTTACGGGCGGGTGCGACAATATGCCCCCGTGATGAATAAAGATTCAACAATCAGAATAAAGTCTCCTTCCCCTGGCGTGACGGCTGCCTCGGGTTTTGTGGCGGCCGGGGTTGGGTGTGGGGTACGCGACGCTGGGAGGCGGGATCTCGGTCTCCTCTTCTCCGAGCTTCCCTGCGAGGCGGCGGCCGTGTTCACCCGCAACGCCGTCTGGGGTGCGCCGCTCGTCGTGACGCGAGAGGCTGTGGAGAGAGGCGGCGTGCGGGCGGTCGTGGCGAACAGCGGCAACGCCAATGCTGCGACCGGCGAGCGGGGCATCGAAGACGCCCGTGCGATGCAGGCGATAGGGGCTGAGGCGCTCGGGCTCGAAGTTGGAGAGGTCGCGGTAGCCTCGACCGGCGTCATCGGCGTCCACTTGCCGATGGACAGGATCTCATCCGGTATAAGTGCGGCGTCGGGCGAGCTTGGTGAGGGCGATGAGGGCTTCGCCGAGTCCATACTTACGACAGATACTCGTGCAAAGGAGGCGGTTGCCCGGGTGGAGATCGGGGGCAGGTCCGTCACGGTCGGGGGGACGGCCAAGGGGAGCGGTATGATCCACCCGAACATGGGCACGATGCTCGCGTTTCTGACGACGGACGCCGCCGTCGAGAAGGACTGTCTGAAGGAGACTCTGAGCCGGGTCACGCACCGCACCTTCAACCGCGTTACCGTGGACGGAGACACCTCCCCGAGCGACATGGCCCTACTCATGGCGAACGGCGCTGCGGGTAACGAGCCGCTCACCCTAGACTCGCCGGACTATCCGATCTTCGCGGAGGCCGTAGAGAATGTGGCGCGGACATTGGCCAGGGAGATCGCACGCGACGGCGAGGGGGCGACCAGGCTCGTCGAAGTGGCCGTCGAGGGCGCAGCGAGCGAGGAGTCCGCGGCGGCGCTCGCGAAGAGCGTAGTGGGGAGTAGCCTGGTCAAGGCGGCGGTCTTCGGCGAGGACGCCAACTGGGGAAGGGTGCTCACGGCGATGGGTTACTCGGGGGAGGGTCTTGATCCTGACGGAGTAGAGATCTGGTTCGGACAGATCAAGGTCTTCTCGGGCGGAGAGCCGGTGCCGCACGAGGAGGCCGAGGCAAACGCGACGCTCGCCGCGGGCGAAGTGAAGATCACGGTCCGGTTGGGTGAAGGCGACGCGTCGGCCACGGCCTGGGGCTGCGACCTGAGTTATGAGTACGTCAGGATCAACGGAAGCTACAGGACGTGAAGCCCGTGGTGATCAAGATCGGCGGCGGCACCCTTGCTGGAGGGGCGCTGGAGGATTTGCCCGACCTCCTTTCGGCCGGCCACAGGGTCGTCATCGTCCACGGCGGCGGCCTCCAGCTCACCAGGATGCTGGACGCGCTGGGAATCGCTACGCGGTTTCGCGCGGGGCTCAGGGTAACGGACGAGGAGACTATGGAGGTGGCCGAGAACGTGTTCGCCGGTGGCGTGAACAAGGGCCTCGTGCGCGGGCTGGGAGATCTCGGGGTGCAGGCAGCGGGCATCTCGGGGACCGACGGACCCACCCTGCTGGTCGAGCCGGTGCCGGAACTGGGCAGGGTCGGCAGGGTCGTGCGGGTCGGCTCGCAGCTCATCGAGGCCCTGTGGGCCGGAGGGTTCGTACCCGTCGTCGCGCCGCTCGGGCTGGGTCCTGAAGGGGCATACAACGTCAACGCCGACTCGGCCGCTGCGGCGCTCGCCGTCGGGCTCGGGGCCGGACACCTTTTCTTACTCACCGACGTGGACGGGCTGCTGGAGGAGGGCGAGACGGTGGGGGCGCTCGCCCCGGATGGGTGCGAGGCCTACGTCGACAGCGGGCTCGCGGCGGGTGGGATGGTGCCGAAGTTGCGGGCCGCGGCCGAGGCCGCACGCGGCGGGGTGGAGGCCAGGATCCTCAACGGCAACAGGAAAGGTGCGCTCGGGGCGGCTGTAGCCGGCGGGCGGGTTGGAACTCTCATATCCGAAGGAGTCGCAGCATGCAAGCAGTGATGGAGACCTACAAACGTCTGGGGATAGCGCCAACGGGGGGTGAGGGAAGCTGGCTCTTCGATAGCGAGGGTAACCGGTACCTGGACTTTATAGGCGGTATCGCCACGAACTCCCTGGGGCACGGCCATCCTGCGCTGGTGGGGGCCATCCAAGAGCAGGCCGGCAAGCTCATCCACTGCTCCAACCTGTATGAGATCCCACTTCAGGCAGAGGTGGCTGAGATGCTCTGCGGCGCGACGGACTTCGACAGGGTCTTCTTCTGCAACTCGGGAGCCGAGAGCGTAGAGGCGGCGATCAAACTCTCCCGCAAGTACGCCCACGATACCTACGGTCCCGACAAGCATGAGATCCTGACGTTCTCGAAGTCCTTCCACGGCCGTACCTACGGCGGCCTCACGGCCACGGCCCAGCCCGCGCTACAGGATGGTTTCGGTCCGATGTTGCCAGGCATGGTCCACGCTCCCTTCGGAGATCTGGAAGCCGCAGAGGCGCTGGTCGGTCCCCAGACCGCGGCCGTGCTCGTCGAGCCGATCCAGGGCGAGGGCGGCGTAAACGAGCCACCGGAGGGCTTTCTCAAGGGGCTGCGTGGGCTTTGCGAAGAGTACGGGGCGCTGCTCATCTTGGACGAGGTGCAGACCGGCGCGGGACGCACGGGACATCTGTACGCCTACCAGGGGACGGACTTCGTCCCCGACGTGCTCACCAGCGCCAAGGGTCTTGGTGGCGGTTTCCCCGTCGGGGCGATGATGGTCAGGGAAGAGTACGCCGCGCTGGGGCCGGGCAACCACGGCTCCACCTTCGGGGGTAACCCCCTGGCGATGGCCGCCGTGAAGGCCGTGCTCGGCGTGGTGAACGACCCGGCCTTCCTCGAAGAAGTACGTTTCAAGGGGACCGTGTTGAAGAACGCGCTGGAGAAGCTGGCGGAACAGGTCCCCGGCGCTGAGGTGCGGGGAGAAGGACTCTTGCTCGGGTTCGATTTCGGGGACGCCGACCTTGCCGCGGAGGTCTTCGAGCACTGCCTGGATCGGGGCGTCCTCGTCAACCTGGTGGGCGGAACGACCATCCGCATGGCGCCGCCGCTCACCGTGAGCCGAACGGAGGTTCGGGCTGCGCTCGATACCTTTCGAGGCGGCGTTTACGCAGCGATGAGCGAGGTCGAGTCCGTGCCCGAGGCGGCGGTAGCATGAGCATGGTGATCCCCGACCTCCAGAATGCTCCTCCCTCTCCCCTATCTGGCCGCGACTGCCTGACGCTCGGAGAGTTCACCCCCGAGGAGATGTCCCTGATCCTGGACGAGGCCGTTCGCATAAAGGCGTTGCAGAAGAGCCGCATCCCCTACAGGCCCCTGCGCGGGCGTACGCTCGCGATGGTCTTCCAGAAGCCATCCAACAGGACCCGCGTCTCCTTCGAGGTAGGGATGTACCAGCTCGGCGGCCACGCGCTCCACTTGAGCCCAGAGGAGATCCAGATCGGCAAACGCGAGACGCCGTCCGACACGGGCCGCGTCCTGGCCCGCTACATCGACGCCATAATGGTCCGCACCTTCGACCACGGGGACCTGGAGGAGCTCGCAGGCGCAGCCGACGTCCCCGTAGTGAACGGACTCTCGGACACCCACCACCCGTGCCAGGCCCTCGCCGACCTCATGACCGTACGCGAGGAGTTCGGTTCGGTCGAAGGCATAAGGATCTCCTACGTCGGCGACGGCAACAACGTGGCCCACTCCCTCGCCATAGCCTGCGCCCTGAGCGGCGCGGAGCTCACCATCGCCCACCCCGAAGGACACGGTCCCGAAAGGGAGATAGTGGAGCTGGCAACATCTCTGGGCGCCGCCCCGCAACTTACCGAAGACCCGAAGGAGGGCGTCAGGGGCGCCAGGGTCGTGTACACCGACGTATGGGCCAGTATGGGCCAGGAGAACGAGGCCGAAGCGCGCAAGGAGATATTCGCCCCCTACCAGGTCGATGAAAGGCTAATGTCCCTCGCCGCAGAAGACGCCATCTTCCTGCACTGTCTGCCGGCGCACAGGGGTCAGGAGGTCACGGCTGGGGTTATAGACGGTCCGAGGAGTCGGGTCTTCGACCAGGCCGAGAACAGGTTGCACGCCCAGAAAGCGCTGCTTTACCTGTTGATGGGTTGATCTCGGTCGGTTCGCGGATAGGGCGGTTCGTATAAGAGGGCGCGTCGCGAAGCGCCCCTACATTGGGTTGCGTCGCCCCCACACATGACAAAGGCCGGGGTTTGTACCCCGGCCTTTGCGTTCTCTTGCTTCTTGGGTTCTACGCCGGAGTAACGTTCTCCGCCTGCATTCCCTTACGCCCCTGGGTCGCCTCGTACGATACCTTGGCGCCCTCGTCGAGGGTCTTGAAACCCTCTCCCGCTATCCCCGTGTGGTGCACGAAGAGATCCTCACCCCCGTCGTCTGGGGAGATGAAGCCGTAGCCCTTCTCGTCGCTGAACCACTTTACTGTTCCTTGGGCCATATGCTGGAGCCCACCTTTCGTATTCCTGGGCTCCACTAAACGAAAAAGCCACCCTCTATCTCACGGGGTGGCGCTCCGTCTACTGTAAACCCACCTTACGTTACAGGTGAAGATTATACCAGAATCTCGAAGGGAGTTGTCACGAGCTCACGGCCCCGGCAATCGACTACACGCCAATTGGGATGAGGAGAGGTAGCGGCTGCGACGGCAGTGCTGGCGTCGAACATGCTCAGCATCAGGTAGGCCACTGCCCAGCAGCTGGGAATCTGATGAAGGTCTGTCCGCTAACCGGGTGGATGATGGATTCTGCGGGCTTCGCCTGTTCTACACCCAGCGGCGTACCCTCGCCTTGTAGGCCAGGTACTCCTCCCCGAAGGCGCGTTCCAGGTAACGTTCCTCGCGCCCGATCACCTCGCGCTGGATTACATACAGAACTAACGGTAGGAAGAGTATCGCCCAAAGCGAGTTCCTCAGGGCGGCTATCCCGGCGTAGATCATGGCCAGAGAGAGGTAAGCGGGGTTGCGGCTGTAGCCGAAAGGACCTGCAGTGGTCAGCCTAGGAACAGGCCTATCGGTGCGTACAGGCGCGTCGGCGTCGCGCATGGTCTTGCGCCACCAGCCCCCGATCAGCGCCCCACAACCTATGAGTGGCCAGCCGACCATGCGCACCACGCTGTTCGGCAAGAAAGGGAGGTGTGCCCTTGAATGGAGTATCAACCCCAAGAGCAGTGGTAGGAGGTAGATCAGAGGCGGAGGCACCTTGATACCCGGGTTGTCTGGCTCGTTGTCGGGCATACGTCCTCCCCCTTCGCTCGCTTCCCTCAACTCAACATCCTACGTTATTCATCCAACGTCGGGGAAGATATGTCTTCTCGGGAGTTGCGCTGTCTCTTACTCCCTGACTATTGTGACCGGACAGTGGGCGTGCCTGACCACCGAGTCGGATACGCTGCCCATCAGGGCTCTCCTTATCCTGCCACGCCCCCTGCTGCCCATAACTATCAACCCGATGCCTAGACTATCGGCCAGGTCGACGATCTCTTCGTCTGCCCGTCCCAACCTCAGGTGCGCCTCTTTGACTGTGCCTCCTGCCTCCTCGACACTTCTTACCTGTTCATCAAGCTGCTGCTGTGCCTCGCGTTCGAGTTCAGCGGGTTCCACTTCGGTCTGAGCAAGAAAGGTCGGCATCAACTCTCCGACGTACACGACGTGCAGCTCGGAGTTGGTGCTCTTGTGCAGGTCGGCAGCGGTAGTTGCGGCCAACTGGGCCTCCGCGGAACCATCGGCGGCCAGAAGGATCCTGGTAGGAAAGATGCTCATCTGTTCGTCTCCTCCTTCGATATTGTCACCCCAGAGAACGTATGATGCCACGTGAGCAGACCCGGCGCTCTAGCAAGCCATAATTTACCTGAGTGCTCATCCTCGGAGATGCCCCATAGGCGCTCAGAAGCGAACCTCGCACGAGCGAAGTTGCGCGTAGGAGAGCCCGGCCTCGGGGATGAAAGAGACGATGTTGATGAAGACCTCGTCTGCGGGTTCATGACGCGGTCGATGCTGCACGCCAGTTCCTTGCTCCCGAACCTAAACAGCTCTCTCAGCAAGGCTTGCAGCCTACCCAGCGCGTCGGTAGTCACGCGACCTCCGTCTCCTCTGATCTACACCCCTCGACCACAAATATTCCCGATGTACCTTCGATCGGCGACCGGGGACTCGACGCAGGCTACCCGTTGCGCCACACCTCGACCCGAACGACGTCGAAGTGGTGATCGTACGTCCAGACCGGCATTCTGAGCCGCCGACTGACGACCGCGGTGACGGCGTCAAACATGCTCAACGCCTGATCCCGATACTCGCGTATCAGGCCAGCTGCTTCGCGGAAGTCCTCGGGGGTAGGATTCATCAGGAAGGAGCCGCCTTCGATCTCCCCCAGCCATCCCTGCGCCGCCCCTGCGCCCAGCTTGTACAAGACCAGCGAGTAGCATTCGCACAACGTCGGGTAGGCAACCGTGACCCCGACACCCTCCGAGTTCAACCGCCTGATATCCCCTTGCGCCGCCTCATGGTGGTCGTCAGAAGGGTCCGCGGCGGCGTAGAGCGGCCCCGTATCGGCCAGCACCGTTCCGCTCACCTTTCGGCGGCCTCGGCCAGGTACCTGTCGTGCTCCGAACTGACGTCTTTACTCTCACTACCGCGCCTGGCCGGGGTGATGCTGAAAGACCGTCCCGAAGAAGGCGGTAAAAAACCCCGCTTCTCCAGGTACTCCCGGAGCGCAGCCTGTGTCAGCGCGGTAAGAGGTAAGGGTAAATCCTGAGAACGCCGGTAAGCCTCCAGCGCCTCTTCGAGCTCGTCAGGTAGCGTGATGGTCGCCCGCTTCATATCTCCAGTCTATCACCGATGGTGATGTAGGTGAATGTGGTGATGCTATGACGATCCCAAGCTTCGTAACCTGGATCTCAGGTTTCGCGTAGGATCTCCTCCAGGATTTCGACAAACGTCTCGACCTCATCTTCGGTGTTGTACGGGGCGAGGCCGGCGCCGATGACCTTCAGCCGGTCTCGCCGAACACCTCCAGCAGCGACTCGCCAGAGCAGCTGAGGCGATAGTAGACTTTCCTGCCGCTGCGGTGGGGTTCGACTAGCCCGGCAGCCTTGAGCCTGGACAGGTGGGCCGAGACCGCTGCAGGGGCGAGCCTGAGTTGTCGGGAGAGCTCTGTGGTGGTGGTCGGAGCCGAGATCAGGCTCTTGAGCACAGAAGCCCGGCTGTCGCCCAGAGCGGCCCCCAGGGCCGTGCCGTGGGATGGCGGGGACGCAGGGATCCACAGGCTCGCCGCCCCGCGGGGCGGGTAGGCCAGGGTGGGCCGGTAGCCGGGTTGTACGAGCACGTCCACGCAGGGCCAGACGAAGACGCAGGGCACGAGCGTCATCCCCCTCCCTGCGGTGTCGACCACGGCCTCGTACGTCTTGTCCAGAGTTAGGACTCCTTCGGCGTATCCGGCCTTCGGGTGCAGGCCGGAGAGTAGCGCCTCGACGCCGCCGAGGGCGAGGGCTTGGCCGCGCCTGAGCGTGTCGCCCTCCACGTGTTCCCGCATCCTGGACCAGTAGGGCGAGATCGCAAGGTCGTGGTAGCGCCGCAGCGAATCGACCAGCTTCTTCAAGGAGCCCTCCGGGCTCATGCGGAAGGTTCTCAGCAGCCGTTCTTTCTCCGGCGAAAGGGGGCCGAACTGCTGTTCCTCCTCGCGCGTGAGATCCTCGACCTCCGCGTACACGATCTCGGGGGGAGTGGCCCTCAGCCGCTCCAGTTCCTCGTCGAAGGTGGCGTCAGAGGCGTAGGGAGGTGGGCTCAGGAAGTCCGGGCAGTGCTTCTCCAGGCACATCGCGGCGAGCAGTGGCGAGAGATCGGTGCCCGGTAGGGTCCGCCTCGCACGGGCGGCCCACGGCGCGTGTACCGTATCGCGCCCGTGGTGGAGCAGCACCCCGAAGCTGTTCACGGTCTCCCACAAAGGACTGGCCGCAAGACGCACCTTCGTGAGGTCTTCGGTGGTGAGGGGGATGGTGATCATAGCTCTTACGACCTTCCGGTTGCGGCGCTTGGCTTCAGGTCCTCGAATTATCCGGGATCGCCGCACGCATTTCACCACCCTTCGCGAAAGCGCGAATGAGTTCTCTATCTGTGTACCTGCCGTTATGTTGCCAGTAGAGGAAGGAGATAGTCGAAGTGATCAAGGAAAGTGGCACGCGCCGCCGGAGAAACGTCGGTCCGCAAAGGAAAACCGATCCGAGGGTACGCGTGATATTCCCTGCAGACGGGCGCCTAGCGGAGGCAGCCCGTCGCTCCGTCTGCTACTTCGACGCGTAGTGAAGACGCAGTTTGTGAGGGCATACGGGTCGCGTGGCCTTCCGCGACTCGCCTGGGCTTCGAGCCGGCCGCTGTCGTTCGTCGGCGCGACGATGCTGCTTGTCCTGGCGGTGTCCCTTGCCGGGCTCCTGTTCGACCCGCGCGTCATAACCGGCGCACCGGCGTGGCTCAAGCCCATGAAGTTCGCCATCTCCATCTCGATCTACTGCTTCACGCTGCTCTGGATGCTGACCTTCGTGCGGGGCCGTCCGCGTCTCGTGGGCCTCGTCTCCTGGGTCACGGCCATCGCGCTTCTCGTCGAGATGGTCCTGATCGCCGGCGCGGCGGCGCTCGGCACGACCAGCCACTTCAACGTCAGCACGCCGACCCACGCTGCCGTGTGGTACACGATGACCGGTTTCGTGGCGATGATCTGGGCGGCTAACCTGCTCGCCGCACTGCTGTTGCTCATTCAGCGGATGCCTGACCCCGCCTTCGCCTGGGCCCTGAGGCTCGGGCTTCTCGTGTCACTCTTCGGCATGGGGGTCGCCTTCCCGATGACACAGGAGACCCCCGCCCAAGAGCGGGCCGCGGACAAGGCCGGGATCGAAGAAGCCCCCATACAGGGCGCCCACAGCGTGGGCGTCAAGGACGGAGGGCCCGGGCTGCCCGTGACCGGGTGGAGCACCACCGGCGGCGACCTGCGCGTACCGCACTTCGTCGGGCTGCACGGTCTGCAGGCGCTGCCCCTTTTTGGGTACCTACTCGCCCTCTTCGGCCCTGCCTGGCTCCGCCCGGGGCACCGGGTCGCGCTGGTGTGGACGGCCGCCCTCTCGTACCTGGGCCTCGTCGGACTCCTGACCTGGCAAGCGCTTCGCGGCCAGCCCGTGATCTCGCCCGACGCCCGGACGCTGGGCACCCTCTGCGCGATCCTCCTATCCGCCGGTATAACGGCGTCCGTGGTCGTGCTTAGAGCCCGGAGCGGGCGGGAGTGAACGGAACGCGGGCATGAAGGGGTCGCAACCCCGAGTCGGTTCCCGGCGTACAGAGCCTCGGAGGAGATGCCCCTTCGATGGCGCCGCAGATCGGGCCGACGGGTGGACGAACGGCAAAGGAGGAGATGCGATGATTAAGGACGTGCCGCTGACCGGGATCTTCGTCGACGACCAGGAAGCCGCCCTGGACTTCTACACGAACAAGCTTGGGATGGTGAAGGTCCAGGACGAGTTCTACGGCGAGAGCGCCCGTTGGATCACCGTATCCCCGGAGGGATCGGGGACCAGGATCGTCCTGAAGAAGGCCGAGCACGATCACGAGAAGGCGACAGTGGGACGCTCAGACGGGGCCCCGATACTGACGCTGGGCACCGACGACGTCAGGGCGGCCTACGAGGAGTTGCGTAGGCGGGGCGTGCGGTTCCTCGGAGAGCCCTACCGTTACCCGTGGGGCCTCGCCGCGATCCTGCTGGACCAGGACGGCAGCCCCCTACTCCTGCAGCAGGAATCGGAAGAACGATAGAGGGTGACTGCCGGAGACTACGCCACGGTCCAGCGCGTCGGCGAGATCTTCACTAACGCCGTCGCCGAGAGCTGACCGGCCGTACGGACCACGATCAGAAGAGATGGGACATGGGCAACCAGAGTAGCGACCAACACAGGATGGTTGGGTCTACCGAGAGGGAGGTACCCTGAGGCAATGCGTAACCCTGACGGTTTGGTCCGCTTCGGTATGTTGGCTCTGCCTCTTGCGAGCTTACTAGCCCTGGCGGGCCTGTACAGCGCATTCAAGTTGGGTTCGGGAGGGATACTGGCCACCGGCGATAATCAGGTCATCGTCTCTTCGGGCTACTTCGTTAGCGTGCTTTTCGGCAACGTGTTGGCCCTGACCGTCTTGATTTTCGGCGTAGTGGCCTTGCACGCGTATCTGGCAAACGGGGGTCAGAGAATCCTGGCGCTGGGCGCCATGGCGTCGAGCATCATCGGGATAGCCCTGATGCTTTCGCGCGCGGGCGTCTTCGCCTACGCCGTTCCGGCCCTCAGCCGGTCGTTCCTGGACGGCAACCTGGAGAGCATAAGGATAGTCGACTCCATGTTCGCGGGTCCCTTGGGAACGGTAGAGAGCGTGAGCATCCTGCTCTATTCGGCGGGCTTCGTCCTCTTCGGCGTCGCAATCTGGCGCTCGGGCGTGTTGCCCGGGTGGACGGGGGTACTCGTTGCTGTTCACGCTCCCCTGATCACCGGACCATTCTCGGTCGCAGGTTCGGTCGCGGGAGCACTGATGGCGCTCGTGGGTGGAGGGTGGATCGCCTTCAGTGTTTTGCGGGACACCCCTGGTCGAACGGAATCCCGGGCGACGCCACGTGCCGGGCGAGCGAGTTCCCGAGAGATCTAGGCGACTCTGCCTTTTGGTGGATGTCACTCTACATGACCGGCAATACCATCAGAGACAACCTTGGTGAGAATTCGACTAGGAGCGTGCGGATCCCGCCCGGACGGGAAGCGGGCTACGCCGGCACGGAAGTCGGAGAGATGCAGGTTCGGACAGAGGAGGTTTTCGTGAGGAAAGTGGTCGCTCTGGAGTTGGTGTCGGTGGACGGCGTGATGGAGAGGCCTGAGGAGTGGGCTTTCTCCTACGCCGACGACGAGATGAACGAGGCGAACGCCGCGGGGATGGCCGCCTCCGACGCGATGCTGCTGGGACGGGTGACCTACGAGGGGTTGGCCGCCTTCTGGCCGAACCAGCCGGCCGGCACGCCGATGGTGGACTACATAAACAGCGTGCCCAAGTTCGTCGTTTCTAAGACCTTGGACGAGCCCCTGGGATGGAACAACTCGGCCCTGGTCGAGGGCGACGTCGCGGAGGGAGTGGCCGGACTGAAGCGTAGGCCAGGCAAGGATATCACGATCATCGGCAGCGGCGCCCTCGTCCGGTCGCTGCTCGAGGAGGGGCTGCTCGACGAGCTCAGGCTCATGGTCCATCCGGTGATCTTGGGTAGCGGCAAGCGCCTCTTCGTAGATCGGGGAGATCCGGTAGGGCTGACGCTGGTGGACTCCAAGACGTTCACCACGGGCGTCGTCTCCCTCGCATACCGGCACTCAGTCGAGGGGTAATGGCGATCCTGCCACGCCCAAGACGATTGCCGCGTAGTTCCTTGCGCGATGCTCTGCCGGAGCTTGCTGTCGAGAGCTTGCGCCTCAAGCTGACCTTGCAACACCATCTTGTAGCGTGGAGTGGGCGACGGCTAGACGGAGATGACCGTCACCGAGCGCGCATACACGACCGAGGGGGCGCACGACCTCTCCAGGATGGGTCTGGAATATTGCCTGGACGAGGTGGCAGCGATGCTCGCCGAGGCTTAGATTGCGCCGTTGCCGAAGCCGTCCGCGCGGTTTCTCGTCGAGACACGGGCGCGGGCATCAGAAAGGAGAATCGATTCATGCCTGAGAACGAGGCGAAAGCCGTGCCGGCCACGAACGAGACATCCTCGTTCGAGCCGTTGACCGGGCCCGCCGGGCCGCTGGCGGTCTCGGAGACCAACCCACGCTACTTCACGGTAGCGGCGGACGACGTGGCCGACCGGCGGGTGGTGTATTTGACCGGATCGCACGTCAACAACAATTTCCACGATGGTTCCGGTCCCGGCGCCGATTGCGCCGATACTCCGGAGCCGAACGACTTCCGCGGTTACCTGGAGTTTCTCAAGGAGCGCGGCCACAACTTTATCCGGCTGTGGCGCTGGGAGCAGTTCAAGTCGCAGGTCGCCGGGGGCGCCTTCCACTTCTGCATGACGCCGCAACCGTGGCCCCGCACCGGGCCAGGGACGGCAACAGACGGCAAGCCGACGTTCGACCTCTCGAAGTTCGATCCTGCGTACTTCGACCGGCTGCGCGACTACGCCATCGCCGCCGGAAACGAGGGCATCAACGTCTCGGTGATGTTATTCGAGGGCTTCGGGCTTCACCTCAGCCTCCATCCAGACAGCGTCGAAGGCCACCCCTTCCACGCCGCCAACAACGTCAATGGGATCGGCATCGCCTCGATCAAAGACTACCAGGTGCTGCCGCTAGACCCGCGCGTACAGGCTCTGCAAGAGTCGTACATCCGCAAAGTTATCGACACCGTCCAGGATCTGCCGAACGTCGTCTACGAGGTCGCCAACGAGTCCTCTGGCGGCGGGTCCGTCGACGCGAGCTTCCTCGAGGCGATAGGACTGTCCGAGCCACCCGATTGGGGCGACTCCACGCAGTGGCAGTATTGGGTCATCGACTTTCTCAAGCATTACGAGGCACAGATGGGGTACGCCAGGCACCCTGTGGGGATGACGATGCAGTACCCCGTTCGGGATCAGAGCAAGGTCAACGAAGTTCTATTCGACGGCCCCGCTGACTGGATCTCGCCAGGCTTCGACGATGTGGATTCGCCGATGCAGAATAGCCGCTGGTACACGGACCCGCCCGCAAACGACGGCGCGAAGGTCATTATCAGTGACACCGACCACTACTCGCCGATGAAAAGCGACGCGCTGTGGGCCTGGAAGTCGTTCCTCCGGGGCCACAACCCGATCCTGTACGACCTCGGGATCGTCACCGGCGTGAACCCGCCCGACCCCTCCTCGGGCAGCCCCTCCTTCGCGTCCCTGGAAGGAGCGCGCTACGCGATGGGCGATACGCTGCGCTTCGCGCGGGAGATGGATCTTGCCCAGATGGAGCCCCGGGGGGATCTCAGCTCGACCGGGTACGCGCTCGCGAACCCCGGCCAGGAGTACCTCGTCCTCCAGCCCGGCGAGACGGCAGAACCTTTCACCGTGACGTTGGAAGCCAATGCCTACTCGGTCCGGTGGCACAGCGTCCGCAGCCGCGAGGCAAAAGGCGCCGGCACGGTGACTGTCGAGAACCCCGGCGGCACCACCTTCGAAGCCCCCTTCGCGGAAGCCAGCCCGGCGGTACTACACCTGAAAGACGTCGAAGGATAAGCTTCGTCGCTGGGATCTCAGGTTTCGCGTACGATTCCCTCCAGCGCTTCGACAAACTTCTCAACCTCTACTTCAGTGTTGTACGGGGCGAGGCCGGCGCGGATGAACCCGCCGCTGTCCCCTATGCTGAGCTTCTCGGCGAGCGTAGAGGCGTAGAAGTCGCCGGCGGCTATGAAGAAACCGTGCTCGAGCATCCGCACGCAGACTTCATCAGGCGCCTTTCCCTGTACCTTGAAGGCGATGGTGGGGGTTTTTCGGACGCCATCTGGGGCGGCGTAGAGCTTTACGCCGGGGATGTCCCTGAGCGCTGTGCGGAAGGTTTCGGCGAGTGTGGCTTCGTGCTCTTCGATAGTCTTCATGGCGCTGGTGAGCTTCTCGCGTCGCGTGGTGCCTTCACCCAGGGAGGAGATGAAGTCCAGGGCGCCCTTTACACCGGCGATCCCCTCGTGATTCTGGGTCCCCGTCTCCAGTTTGTCCGGGATATATTCCGGCGCCGGGTCGAGCCTGTAGACGCCCATCTTCTCGAACAGGTCGCGCCTTATGGCCGTCACACCGACGTGAGGGCCGAAGAACTTGTAGGCCGAGCAGGTAATGATGTCGGCCCCTATGTCGTCGCGGTCTACGGGGAGGTGCGGGGCCGCGTGCACGGCGTCGACGGCTACGAGGGCGCCTACGCTGTGGGCTCTCTCGGCGACGGCGGCCACATCGTTTACGGTACCGACCGCGTTCGAGGCCAGACCGATGGCTACGAGTCTTGTACGTCCGGTGATACTCTGCTCAAGGTCGTTCTCATCGAGGGTGAGGGTCTCGGGATCTACCCTGACCCAGCGCACTCTTGCCCCCTGCTCTGCGGCCGCGATCAGCCAGGGGTCCACGTTGGCGCGGTGATCGAGCTCTGTGACGACGATCTCCGAGTCTCTGTCCCACCCGCGGGCGATGGCGCGGGAGATCTCAAAGGTCAGGGTGGTCATGTTGGCCCCGAAGGCGACCTCGTCGGGCGCGGCCCCAAGGAAGTCCGCCGCCGCTGCGCGAGTATCGGCCAGGATTTCCTCGGTCTCCGTACTCGTCGGGAAGACGCCGTGCAGGTTCGCCCCGCCGCGCTCCATGTAGCCCGTGATGGCCTCGATAGCCTGCCGCGCCACCTGAGAGCCGCCAGGCCCGTCGAAGTAGACGACGCCGCGGCCGTTATGCGTTCGGCCGAGCGCCGGAAACTGCTCGCGAACGGCCTCGACGTCGAACGTACGCTGCATAAATCCTCCCGCTCCGATCCTCCTGCCCGGCGCAGTTTACATCAGGCGGGCGCGCGGGCCCTGGGCGGATGCTACCTTACTCCCTGTAGTGGAACAGAGGCAAGGAGGTCGTTTTGTCGAGGCGTGTGATCACCAGTCCCAGCCTGCCGGCGCCGATGCGAGGGGGAGCGTTCTCTTCGGGAGTGGAGGCGCCGACCGGGAGGACGATCTATGTTTCCGGTCAGGTCTCGATGGACGCCGAAGGAAACGTGGTCGGTGAGGGAGACGTAAAGCTCCAGACACAGACGGTGCTCGAGCACGTAAAGACCGTGGTCGAGGAGGCCGGTGGCGGGATGGACGACATAGTCAAGGTAACCGTCTTCATAAGGGACATGCGGCACTACGATGAGATCCACGAGGTCAGGCGAAGGTACTTCGAAGAGCCTTTCCCTGCATCCTCGATGGTCGAGGTCTCCGCCCTCATAGACCCCAGGCTCCTCATCGAGATCGAAGCCGTAGCGGTAGTCGGGTAGAGGGCACTCCGCAACGTGGCTGCCGGGTGTGGCCTAATATAGAATCCGGGCACGGGGTTTTGGTCCGGGAATCAGGGGGTTTGCTTTGCCGCTCGACTACACTTATCGCATCCAGTTGCCGCACCGCACGGGGCAGTTGGCCAAGGTCGCCGGGACGATAGCAGAAGGAGAAGGTCTGATCGGTGAAGTCAACACCATTAGCGTCGGACGGGTTGCCTCGGTGCGCGAGATCACACTGGAGGTCCGTGACAAGGACCACGCCGAGAACATAGAAGGGATGCTCGAGGCGCTTCCCGGCGTCGAGGTCCTTTGGGCGCGGGACAGGGCGCTGCTAAGGCACGAGGGCGGGAAGCTTACCATCGAGTCGACCAGGCCCGTCAGAACGGTGCAGGACATGCGCGACGTCTACACCCCCGGGGTTGCCCGGGCGTGCGTGGCCATCTCCGAGGACCCTTCGCTAGCCAGCGAGCTGACCATGATCGGGCGCAGCGTCGCCATCTGCACGAACGGCACACGGGTTCTGGGCCTTGGAGATATAGGACCTGTGGCTTCGATGCCCGTGATGGAGGGGAAGGCCGTCTTCTACCACCAGCTCGCCAACGTCTCGGCGATGCCGATCCTGGTCGATACGAAAGATGTCGACGAGTTCGTGGAGACCGTCGTACGCATAGCGCCTACGTTCGGCGGCATCCACCTGGAAGACATCTCGGCGCCGGAGTGCTTCGAGATAGAGGCCCGCCTTATACAGGCCCTCGACAAACCCGTGATGCACGACGACGTCCATGGCACGGCAGTCGTGACGCTTGCGGCCGTGCTCGTCGCCTGTCGCCACGCAGGGCTGACCCTCCAGGATGAGGTGGTGGGCCAGATCGGGCTCGGCGCCGCCGGGTTCGGTATCGCCGCCCTGCTGGTCGATGCCGGCGCGAGGCGCGTGCTCGGCTCGGACCCCAACCCACTCTCCCACGAACGCGCCAAGGGCAAGGGCATAGAGTTAACCGACATCGAGACCGTCATGCGGGAAGCCGACGTCGTGGTGGCCACAACGGGTAGATCCGGTCTCATAGACCCCGCGATGGTGCGCGAAGGTCAGGTGATACTGGCCCTCACCAACCCCTACCCCGAGATCGACCCCGACGAGGCCGTCGAAGCGGGCGCCGCCTTCGCCGCAGACGGAACGAGCGTGAACAACGTGCTAGGCTACCCTGGCATCTTCCGCGGCGCCCTCCTCTCGGGGGCCAGGGAGATCAACTTCCCCATGAAGCTCGCAGCCGCAGAGAAGATAGCCTCCCTCGCCACAGGGTCCGAACTCGTCCCCGAGGCGCTCGACTCGCGGGTGCACGAACAGGTCGCAGACGCCGTCAGAGACGCCGCGGTTGAGAGCGGCGCCGCCCACCTCGACAGGGCGCCTATGGGACTGTAGTGTGGCGAGTCTGACAGTATGGGTGAAACGTAGTCCGGTAGTGCGCTCGTGGCTGAACGGGCGCGGAGATCCTGCAGCAGTGGATTCCCGCTTTCGCGGGAATGACGGTTATGATGAGATCGCAGCCTTGTTCCCTACGACAGCTTTTTTGAGAGTATGATCTCCAAAGGCTCGTCACTCAGGAGCAGGGAACCACAGTCTTTGTAACCGAGTCTGCGATACAGATGCTGCGCCCGCTCGTTGGACATAGTGGAAGTCATAGCCTCTTCGTAGCCCGCCTTTCGCATCTCGTCTTCCCAGAACGCCACGAGCCCGGTACCGAATCCTCTGCCCCGCAACTCTTCCCGTACCCAAAGCAGGTTCATGAAGGGGATCTCGTCCCAGAAGTACCCCCAGCGCAAGAGTCCTGCCCGCCGTCCGTCGTGATGTAGCACCACGATCTCGCGCCGTTCTATCTTCTGCTCGATGACACCTCGCCGCACGTGATGATCCGCCCGCGCCAGATAATCCAGGTCTGCGGGCTCAGCGAAGGCTATGCGCATGCTAATGCTCCTCTCCTGAAACGAACCGGGCAATACGGGCAGCATTGTCTCATCCGGCGTCGGGCGGGCACGTCGCGTACTTCACGAACAGGTAAACGGCATTCCAACGCGCTTCGACTCTACGCACCCATTTCTCCGACTTATGACAAGAATCGGCAAAAGTCGTTGGACGTATGGAGGAAGTTTCTCTATACTGTGATTGTGAGGAGTAAAGACGGTGTAGACGAGGCAGCCGGTGGCTGGTATCCGCTTGTCGAGGACCGCATTCAGGCGGAGATCATGCATCACATCCGGGCGATGGATCGTCCTGTATCGAGATCCGAGATGACGGACGCCTTGGGTGTGAGCAGGAGCAAGATCTCCTTGGAGGTGGGGCGGTTGATCGAGGCCGGCCTGCTCGCCGAGGACGGCCTGGCCAAGTCGGAGGGTGGCCGGCGCTCCTCGCTGTTGCACATCCCCCGTTCGGCCGGTCTGATAGCCGCCGTCGACCTCGGCGCCACGTCAACGGACGTCGCCCTGACCACCCTGGGCGGCGAGCTCTTGGTGCACCGCGGGGAGCCAGGGGACATCAAGGACGGCCCGTGGAGCGTGCTCGACAGGGTCAAGGAGCTGCTTTCGGAGCTACTCTCGGAGCAGAGGGCCGATACGCATGATGTTCTGGCGATAGGTGTCGGAGTTCCTGGTCCCGTGGAGCACGCCTCGGGGGTTTTGAGGAGCCCGCCGATCATGCCCGGTTGGGACGGGTTTCCCATAAGTGAGGCGTTCGCAGGCGAGTACGAAGCCCCCGTCTTCGTGGACAACGACGTGAACGTGATGGCGCTGGGCGAGCACAGGGAGGGCCTTGGCAAAGGCGAAGACGACGTGCTCTTCGTCAAGATAGGCACCGGCATCGGCGGCGGCATCATCGCGGACGGTCATCTGCAGCGCGGCAGCCAGGGGTGCGCCGGGGACATAGGACACATCTGCGTGGACCCTGATGGGCCAGTGTGCTCGTGCGGCAACAAGGGATGCCTCGAAGCGATGGCCGCCGCTCCGGCAATCGCCGCCAGGGCGGAGGAATGTGCGAAGGAAGGGCTCTCTCCGGCCCTCAGGAAAGTCTTCGAAGAGCGCGGCGAGCTCACCGCGAGGGACGTCGGCGAGGCCGCGTCATTCGGTGACTACCACGCGCTCCAGATCATCAGGGAGTCGGGACGGCTCGTGGGACAGGTGCTGGCGACCCTCGTCAGCACGCTCAACCCCTCCGTCATCGTGATCGGTGGAGGCGTGGCGAACATCGGCCACTCGCTTCTGGCCGAGATCCGGAGCGCCGTCTACCGCCGTTCGCTGCCCCTCGCTACCCGCGACCTCCCGATCGTGTTTAGCGAGCTGGACCAGGAGGCGGGCGTGACGGGGGCCAGCGTCCTGGCGGTGGAGGGGATGCTGCGGACGACAAGGGTTGACAGCGAGGCTTCGACGCGGCGTTGGGGACGTTCGCAAGTGTAGAGCAGAAAGGAGGAGCAGATGCGGGGTGTGCACAGGGGGTTCAGCCGCAAGGAGTTCTTGAAGATCGGGGGTGCCGGGCTCGCTGGCGCCACGCTTCTGGGCGTCGCGGGCTGTGGTGGGAGCTCGGACCAGGGCAAGGTCATCAGGATGTTCGTCGGAACGGCGGAGACAGCGGCGCAGGAGAGGGAGGCCATAAGGCTCGTCGAGAGGTTCGACGAGGAGAACCCGAAGTACACCGTGGAGCGCGAGTCCATACCGCCCGACCAGGTGCGCGAGGTGATACAGACCAGGTTGCGCTCCGAGCAGCCACCGGACTACTTCGGCTACGACACCGGCCCGGGGTTCGCCGGAGTGCTCGCGGAAGCGGGACTCCTGTATCCGCTGGACAAAGCTTACAAAGAGAACGGGTGGAAGATTTACGACTGGGCCAAGCAGCGGGCCACCTACGGCGGCAAGACCTACGGCGTCCCGAGCCAGGTCGAGGAGTTGATCGTCTACTACAACAAGGACCTTGTCCCCGAGGTGCCGAAGACCCTCGACGACCTTCGGGCGCTGGCGGACGACCTAAAGGGTCAGAACAAGACCGTGTTCGGCTTCGGCGACTCCGAGCAGTGGCCCGCCGGCCACCTGTACAGCATCGGGATCAGCAACCTCCTCGGCCGTGAGGGGCTCGATAACATCCTGTACGGCGACGGCCGCTGGGACACCCCGGAGGTGGAGGCGGCGATCGACCTGTTCTTCCGGGACTTCGTTGAGAACGGCTACTACCCCGAGGGCGTAAACGCCATAACCTACGAGGACGCCAACAACCTGTTCTACGCCGGGGAGGCGGCCATGAACATCACGGGCACCTGGCTCGTCTCCGAGATCGTGGAGACCGTCCAGGACTTCGAGGTCGGGTTCTTCCCGTTCCCGTCCATAGACGGCTCGGGCATCTCGCCGCCGGCGGGGGTGGGGGCGGGATCCTTTATAGCCGCGGAAGCCAATAATCCCGAGGGCGGCATCGCCCTCATGAACTTCTACCAGCAGGAAGACACCGCCCGCACGATCATGGAGACGGCCAAAACGATACCGGCGCACCCGGTAAACACAGAGGGTCTCGAGCTGCCCGAGCTCTTCAAGCAGGTGCTCGCCGACCTCTCCGAGTCCACGGAGGCGGGGGCCTTCGGCTACAACATCGACGTGCTCACCCCGCAGAACTACAACGAGGTGATGTTCTCCGGCTTCCAGGAGGTCTTGAACGGCACGAGGTCCGCGGCCGATCAGGCCGCGGCGCTGCAGGCGGCTTGGGCGCAGGCAAAGAAGCAGGGCAAGATCGCCACGCAGGAGTAGGAAGGGGGCCGGAGTGCAGGCTCGGATAGAAGGCGAAGCCGCGCGTGCGGCGCCGCGCAAACGGGGCTTCGTGGAGCGGCATCTCTACGTGCCGCCGCTGCGGCGCCAGCAACTGTATTACGCCATCGCGTTCATCTCGCCCGCGTTGGCGATCTACCTGGTCTTCATGCTCTACCCGTTCATCAACACGATCTACCTCAGCCTCACCAACTGGAACGGTGCCACGACCCAAAAGGACTTCATCGGGCTCGCGAACTACGCGAGGATGATCGGCGACGGGGCCGTCCTCCAGGCGTTTTGGAACAACGTGATTTGGGTGATCATCGGGACGATAGCTCCGGTAGCCATCGGGCTGTTTTTGGCGCTCCTCCTCTGGAGCGGGGCCCGTGGCTCCGTCTTCTTCAGGACCGTCTACTTCTTGCCTTTCGTGCTTCCCCTGGTGGTCGTGGCCATCGTGTGGCAGTGGATCTACCATCCCATTTACGGCCCGCTGAACAAGATGTTGGACAGCATCGGGCTTCAGCAGCTGAGTCAGGGCTGGCTGGGCGAGCCGAGGACCGCGCTGTACGCGGTCCTGATCTCGGCCATCCCGGGGGCCATCGGGTTCGTCGTGGTGGTGCTCTTCGCGGCGCTTCAGGGCGTGGATATGACCCAAGTAGAGGCGGCCATGATAGACGGGGCGAACTGGTTCCAGCGGGCGTGGCACATCATCATCCCGCAGATAGCGCCGGTGATCACGATGGTGACATCTATCACGCTCATAGGGGGTTTCGCCGTTTTCGACAACATCTTTGTTATGACCGGGGGAGGACCGGGACACGCCAGCGAGGTACTCGCCACGTACACGTACAGTTCGGCGTTCCAGCAGAACCAGGCGGGCTACGGCTCCGCGCTGGCGATGCTGATCACCGTCCTGTCCTTGGTCGCCGCCGTCGTTTTCGTCCGCCTGAGGGAGCGCCAGAGATGACCCAACCACGACACAACGCGGTGGCGGGCTCCACCGGGGCGCCGGGCCGGTTGATCGGTTCCGCCGCCAAGTACCTGTTGCTGTTGCTGTTCGCCGCCATCAGCCTGTATCCCTTGCTCCTGATCGTCTCTACCTCCCTCAAGGACCCGCTGGACGTAACGGCGAACCCGTTCGCTTTGTTCAGCTCCTTCAACCCCATCAACTTCTACGACGCGTGGACGCTGGGCGGCTTCGGCGGGTACTTCTGGAACACCGTAGTAATAACGTCCATAACCGTGGTCGGGGTGGTCGCCCTCTCGTCGCTGGCCGGCTACGGGCTAGCCCGCTTCCGGTTTCCGGGGAACAACATCATCTTCTTCGCCTTCGTACTGGGACTTATGATCCCGTTTTTCTCGGTGATGATCCCGCTGTTCTACGAGCTGCAGGGCTTGGGTCTTCTGGGCACGAAAGCGGCGGTCATACTCCCCGCCATAGCCGGCGCCAGCGGGTTCGGCGTTCCGTTGGGCGTGTTCCTGATGCGTTCTTTCTACATGGACCTGCCGGAGGAACTGGCCGACGCCGGTAGGGTGGACGGCGCCGGCGAGTTCCAGGTCTTCTGGCGCATCATGCTCCCGCTGTCGCTCCCGGGCGTCGCGGTGTTGGCCGTGCTGGTCTTTTTCATGACCTGGAACAACTTCGTGCTGGCGCTTGTGTACCTGCAGGGCTCAGAGAACCAGATGCTCGCCAGCGGGCTCTACCTGTTCGCCGGGGGTCGATCCGGGGAGTACGAACTGCTGGCCGCAGGGAGTCTGATCATGACCGTGCCCGTCTTGATCTTCTTCCTGATCTTCCAGCGGTTCTTTATCAAGGGCCTTACGTCCGGCGCCTTGAAGGGATGAGGCGTCAGGCGTGAAGCTGGCGTGCCAAGAGCAGCTACTCCCGGGCGAGAGCATCCTGGAGAAGTGGGAGTTCGCCTCCTCCGCAGGCTTCGACGGCATCGAGTTGCACGGAATCCGCGAATGGCCTGAGCGCCTCGACGGTCTGAAGGCCGCCCGGGATCAAGGCGTCGTGTTCTCGAGCGTCTGCCTGATAGACGACCGGTTTATCGGCGCGTTCGACGCGGAAACCCGCCGCGCGGCCATCGAGCACATGAAGATGCTGCTCTCCGGCATCGCCGAGCTGGGGGGTACCGGCGCCGTCACCCCCGCCGCCTTTGGCCTCGCCTCCAAGAGGCTCCCCCCTTTCGAGGTGCCCCGCACCGAGAAAGAGGACCGGGGCGTGCTGCTCGACGCCCTGAAAGAACTGGGAGAGCACGCAGACGCGGAAGGCACCTTGGTCCTACTCGAGCCACTCAACCGCTACGAGGACCACATGTTGAACCGCGTGGAAGAGGCGGTCGACATCTGCGAGGACGTGGGACTCCCCTCCGTCAAGGTCATGGGCGACCTCTTCCACATGAACATCGAGGAGGACGACCTGGGCGAGACCATCCGCCGAGCGGGAAGCCACATCGCCCACGTACATCTCGCCGACAGCAACCGCCTGCAGCCTGGAGCCGGCCACACGGACTTCACCGGGGCGTTCGCGGCACTGCGCGATTCGGGCTTCGACGGCTACATGGCCATGGAGTGCGGCATCAGGGGCGATCCCGAGACGGTCTTGCCCGAAGTGACCAAACGCTTACGGTCTTGGATGGAGTAGGCGTTACCGGATGAACGGTTCGGCCTACCCGCCTGTCACGCGCCGTTAGCGTACCAGGGGCCCCTGCCGCTCGGTCGTGGAGGGTGATCCCGCTTCTACCTCCGGCCATCCCGAGCGGTACACGATGGGGTCCACGAGCATGGGCCGTTTGGGCGCCTCGGTGCCCGGGTTGTAGCGGTCGTTCGGGTCTATGGCGTGGTAGATGATCCAATCCTGCCCCGCTTCGTCTCTGACGACCGAGTTGTGGCCGGTGCCTTCCCACCGGTCGTTCTGCTGCAGGATCACGCTACCGCCGAACTCGCCTGTCACGTCGGCCTTCTTCTCGAATGGGCCCATGGCACTGCGCGAGCGGGCGACCATCACCGCGTAGTTCACGGGCGCGACGCAGCAGTTATCGCCCGAATAGAAGAGGTAGTAGAAAGGGTCTCTGTAGACGACGAACGCGCCCTCGATCAGGCGCTCGTACTGCTGCAAGCCGCTGGGGAAGATCAACTCCTTCGGGCCTGACCCCGGCGCGAAGCTCACCCGGTCCTCCGCAAGCTCCTGCATCATGATCGGCGAGCTGTCCGAACCCCAGTACAACAGGCGCTTGCCCGTCTTCGGGTCGTCGAAAGGCATGGGGTCTATGTTCGCGAAGCCGTCACCGCACCGCAGCGGCTCGTCTTCGGGGTCGAACGGGCCCGCGGGCGACTCGGAAGTGGCCACCCCGAGGCACATGCCCTCGGTGCCATCGCGGATGCCCGAGAAGTACATGTAGTACATGCCGTCAGCCTCGATGACGCCCGGTGCCCAGAAGTCGCGGGTGGTGTTGGCCCATTCTGGCTTCTCCGGCATGGCATCGGGGAGTAGCTCCCAGTTCACGAGGTCCCTGGAGAGCGCTACCTGGATGTACGCCAGACGTTCGTACGTCAGGTGCTCCGTGGAGTAAGCGTAGCAGAAGCCGTCACTGGCCTTTATGACGTGCGGGTCCGCGAAGTCCCAGCGTATGACGGGGTTCTTGTATTCAGCGCGTTGGGTCATGCCAGGCAACGCGGCACGTACGGAAGGTACGGCCAGCAGAACCACCGCGAGCAAGATAGTCAGGACCGCCAGCGCCATGGCGGCGCGCCACCTAGCCATCTTTGCCCTCCACGGGCCTGAGCGAGCCTGCGGTCCGGATAAGGTCCTCTCTCGAAAGACCAGACATGATTACCAGAGTCTCGCCTCTCACAACATAGAGGTACCTCTTCTCCCTGACCATGCCCCACCAGGCGTCATCGGCCCCTTCCACATCCGCAGATTCGTCCTCCAACTGGGGGTCTACGTCTACGTGCGCCTGCCTCACGAGTAGACCGTTCTCGTACTCGGCGGAGAGCGGGCGGGAGCTATCTCCAGGGACACCGCGCACCGTCAACGTGGGTTTTGCTCCTCCAGGCACGTAGGTTGGCTCGAAGGTCTCCGTGCGGGCGAGTTCGGCGACCTTCCGCCACCCGTTTACGCGTTGCTCTCTCGGCAAGTCCGAGTCGGCCGGAAGCGTGTTTTTGGGAGAAGCGAGCGCTAGTATAAGCAGGCATACTTCCGCCGCGACGACCAGTAGCAGGACTATTCGCAGCGCCCTCACATCCCTGGACGGGATCGGTCTATCCCTTGAGGCCCACGTTGGCGATACCGCCGATCAGCTTGTCCTGGGCGAAGAAATAGATGAGAAGGACGGGGATCATGACGATCAGGTTGGCGGCCATCACCTCGTTCCAATCCGTGCCGAAGCGCTGCACCAGCGTCGCGAGTGCGAGGGCTACCGTGAACTTCTCGGGTTCGTCGAGGTAGATCAGGGGCCCGAAGAAATCGTTCCAGGTCCACATGAACTGGAACACGGCGGCGACCGTCAGAACGGGGACGCACAAGGGCATGATTATCCGCCAGTAGATCGTCCAGTAGCCGGCCCCGTCCACCCGCGCGGCCTCGTCGAGCTCGATCGGGATCGAGCGCATGTACTGCCGCATCAGGAAGATAAAGAAAGCGTTGCCAGCCCACGCCGGCACCCACAGCGGGTAGTAGGTTCCGTACCAGCCGATCTGGTAGAAGAGCAAGAACTGCGGTATGAGCAGCACGGGCGCCGGAAGCAGCATCGTGGCTATCAGGAACGTGAAGAGCAAGTTCTTGCCGCGGAAGCGCAGCCGGGCAAAGGGGAACGCGATCAGGGACGAGGAGAGTACCGCCCCGGTCACGGTCATAAAAACCAGGAACAGGCTGTTGGCCGTGTAGCGGATGAACTGCTCTTTGAAGAGAGCCTCCCGGAACGTCTGCCAGTGCCAGTACTCCGTCGGGAACCACTCCGGCGGGAAGGTGAAGACCGGCGCCGTGTCGGGTTTGAGCGCGGCCGTCAGCATCCAGCCCACCGGCAGCAAGATGAACAGGCTCGCCAGGACGAGCAAGGTGTAGACAAAGACCGCGTGAAGTATGCGTGGCAGGCGCGGGAATTTCGGGACCCGCGGGGAACGAGATCGGGCGTTCGGCCTGCCTGCGGTGTGCTGGACCATCGATCAATCCTCCGACTCGTAGAAGACGAACCGTCGCTCCAGCTTCAACATCACGACGACCATGAGCACGCCGATTATCGTGAGGATCCACGCGAGCGCGGTTCCGTACCCCATGAACCCCTGTACGAACGCCACCCGGTACAGGTACAGCATGTAGAACAGCAGCGAGTTGTCGGGACCACCCGAGCCTCCGCCTCCGACGAGAACGAACAGGGGGCCGAAGATCAGGAGCGCGTCTATCACCGCGTTCAAAAGCAGGAAGTATATGGTCGGTGAGAGCATGGGCAGCGTGACGTACCGGAACTTCCCCCAGGCGCCGGCTCCGTCTATCGTGGCCGCCTCGTACAGGTGTGGTGGGATGTTCTGCAACCCCGCCAGGTAGATGATCGCGGTGCCTCCCACCCCCCAGAGGCTCATAAGCGCGGCCGCCGGCATCGCCCAGGCGGGGTCCTCCAGCCAGTACGGCGGGTTCTGCACCCCTAGTTTGATGAGGACATAGTTCACGGCTCCCAGCTCGGGGTTCAGAAGCTGCAACCAGAGGACCGCAACCGCCACGCCGGAGACCACCGCAGGGATGTACAGGATCGTACGGAACACGTTCATTCCGAAGTACTTCTGGTTGAGGAGGAGCGAGATCAGCAGCCCGGCGATCAGGAGGAGCGGCGTGGTTAGCACGATCCACTTTATCGTTATGAACAGGGATTTGTAGAAGAAGGCGTCCCTCGTAAACATGTAGACGTAGTTTTCGAGGCCTATGAAGTTCGCGGCGCCGCGGCTGATGAGACGCCTGTCGGTCATGCTGATGTACAGCGAATACACCAGAGGTATGGCCAAAAACAAGAGCAGCCCGGCGAACCAGGGCATCAAGAACAGGTAGGCGACGCGTTCTTCTCTCTTGGCCGGCGCGCTCCTGACGGAAGGAGGGACACCCAACTCCTCCTGCTTGCCAAACTGCTGGGTAGGCATACTCATGGCGGCACCTCCGTTGTCTCTACCCGCTCCTCACGCGACGTCGCCGGGTCGTCCCTAGCGGCCGAGTGCCTCCCAGTCTTTCCAGCCCTGATCCAGGAGCGATTGCGTCTTTTTCGCCGCGGCGTCGAGCAATGGCTCGGCTTCCGTCTGACCCTCGACCGTCATGTCGGTGTAGATCTCCAGCGGGTCGTACGCGCCCTCCGGCAACGGAGGCACGAAAGGCTGGGGCCTTGCCGCCGCCTCGAGTACCGTCAGATACTCCTCCTTGATGGGATCCCCAATCCCCCAGCCGATCTCCCTCGCCACCTTTAGCGACAGCGGCGGGTCGGGCGTCACCTCGGCCCGGATGCGCTGCGCATCGGTCCCCATGAACTGCAAGAACGTCAGCGCAGCGTGCTGGTGCTTCGATTCAACAAAGGTGCCCCAAGCCGCCGTCCAGGTATCCACGAAAGACGCGGAGCCGCTTACTACCTGCCACGGCGCCAACCCGAAGTCGATCCCAGCGGCCTGGTAGTCCTCGATCGCCGTGAAATCCGTCCAGGTTATGGCGACTCGCTTCTGGGTGAACAGATCCGGCTCCGTCACGGTCGAGATGACCTGGCCACTGGGCGCGATCTTGTCGCGGACGAGCGCGGTGCCGAGGTCCCAACCCTGGATCACCTCTTCCGAGTTCATGTTGCCGGTCGCCTGCCGGCCGTCGTCGCCGTAGATCCACCTCTCCCAAACGCTGAATCCCCAGTCCGGAGCAGTCCCACCGTACACCCTCTTTGTGGGATCGGAGTTGGGCTGCGCCACCTGTCGGCACAGCTCGGCGTACTCGGGCCACTCGAGCGACCGGTCCACGGGCAGATACTCGGCGCCTGCCTCATCGAAAAACGCTCTGTTGTACACCAGGATGTTGCCGGCGAGAAAGTCGCCCACGCCGAAGATGCCCTTCTCCGAAACCTCCTCGAGCGTCAAACGATCCACCCCGCCAGGAGCGAAGTCCTTGATGGAGATGCCCCAGGCTTTGTAGAACGAGGCGAGATCTACTACCAAGCCTGCCTGCATCCATCCTATCTCATCCATCAGAGCTACGTCGGGCGGGTTGTGAGCCTGGAGCGCGACGTTGATCTTCGTCACGTAGTTTTCTTCGGGGTAGGTGACGTACTTGAGGGTGATGTTCTTGTGCTTTCTCTCGAAGGCCTTCTTGTACGCCGCCAGAGCGTTCTCGTTTTGGACGTACATCCAGATGGAGAGCTCCACCGGCTCGCCGTCATAAGGCTTCCAGTCCTCTGCCAGCCTCTCCAGCTCCTGGCTGTTGCCGGGCGCCCGGATCTCGCCCAGATCTACCGATCCGTCCCCACCCTTGCCCCTGTTCGCACCGGGCAGGTTGCCACCCTCCTGGAGATTACACCCGGCCAGCACAACACCACCAGCCGTCATCGCGGAGAGGCGCAGAAAACGGCCCCGGCTGAACCTGCGTTGCTCTTCCATCCTTAGCTCCTCCTGGGCGCGCGGGCGAGCTTCCCGCGTCGGCAATGCCACCCAACGGGAAAATCTCGTCCCTTACGCCAAAGCATACAACCCCGGTAGCGGTATCCGGCAGACCCCACTTCTACCATTTACAACCCCACTTGTGCTACCTATAATCTTACTTATGACACAGTATAGACTATCTTCTCGCGGTGGATCAAGGGTCCTCTCCGGCGCCGGGATGATAGCTGCGGGACGGACACGAGGAGGTTCACAGCGATGCCGCGTGAGTTGATAGCTCTGGAGCCGCGCAAGCCTGTACTGCGGGAGTATGAGGAGCCGGAATTGGGGCTGCGTGTGATCCGCATCCGGACCGAGTTCGCCTCGCCCAAGCACGGGACGGAGATGGTCGGGTATCGGAATGAGCCTTCGG
The DNA here is from genome assembly GCA_963849745.1 of uncultured Rubrobacteraceae bacterium. Classification (GTDB taxonomy): domain Bacteria; phylum Actinomycetota; class Rubrobacteria; order Rubrobacterales; family Rubrobacteraceae; genus Rubrobacter_D. Next base: position 316,394 of record CAWKIM010000006.1, read on the forward strand.
CGATGAGGTCCTACGACCCGGAGTGGGGCTGCATGATCTCACGTCCGGCGGGCGAAGGTCCGCGCAACTTCCCGCTCGGCAACATGGCGGTCGGCGTCGTCACCGAGGTCGGGCCCGAGGTGACGCACTTCGGGGTTGGGGACCGGGTGTTCGGGCACCTTCCTATCCGCGAGACTCATACAGTTGATGAGGAAGCCGTAGATCCCGTGCCCGACGGTCTCCAAGCGGAGGCGGTGGTGTGTCTCGATCCTGCGGTCATGGCGCTGGCGATGCGGGACGCACAGGTCCGGCTGGGGGATCAGGTCGCCGTTTTCGGGCTCGGCGCCATAGGCCTTATGGCCGTCCAGATGGCCCGCATAGCCGGGGCGGACAGGGTTGTAGGCGTCGACCCCATCGAGGCGCGACGGGACGCGGCGACCGCTCTTGGCGCCGACGCGGTGCTAGACCCGCTCGCCGATGGCGGCGATGCGGGGATGGCTATAAGGCGCATCTCGGGCGCAGCCCGGTCGGAAGGCGAGCCTCCTGATGGCGCGCGCGTGCTCGGCGGCTACTGGGAGGTGCCGACGCAGTTCGGACAGCGTGGCGTGGACGTCGCCATCGAGGCGTCGGGGAGCATTCCGGCGCTGCAGCACGCCATACGCGCCACGCGGTTCGGGGGTACGATCTGCATGATCTCCTACTACGGCGGGGACGCCACAGGGCTCAGGCTAGGCGACGAGTTTCACGTCAACCGCCAGCAACTCGTCTCCGCCCGCGTGGAGAGCCTGCCCCTACGCGACGCCCCCGCCTGGACGCTGGAGCGGCTGGTGGAGGTGGCACTCGGCTGGCTCGAAACCGGGCGCCTTCGCACGGACGGCATCGTGACGCCGGTGGTAACCTTCGGGGAGAGCGTCGAAGCATATCGTGAAATAGACGAGCACCCCGAGCGTTCGATCAAGCTCGGTATCCGCTTCTCGTAAGCAATAGGTGACGATCCGGAACACGGCAGTAACCAGTCGCGTATCCATTCCGCTACTGCTTCGCGTCTATTCACCCGAGGTCGTAGAAGGTGCATTGCATGAAGTGTGCTGCTAGGGACGCTTCGATCCGTCAGGGATGGTGGCACCTTCGAGGGAGTAGGCTTGCTCCAGTTGCCTAACGGTGAGTTCCTCGACGTTGCGCAGGTCGGCCCCGCTCAGATCGGCCAGGCTCAGATCTGCACTGCCCAGGTAAGCCCTGCTCAGGTTGGCCGAGATTAGATCGGCCCAGTGCAGGTTGGCCTCGCGCAGGTTGGCCCCGTTCAGGTCTGCCTCTCTGAGGTCGGCCCCTACCAGGTTGGCTCTGCTCAGGTCTGCCCCTCTCAAGTCTGCCCCTCTGAGGTTGACCCCTCTGAGATTGGCTGCTCGCAGGTCGGCTCCTAGCAGATCAACGACCGAGCGGCCCTTGATGATCAGGCCCGTCTCATACAAGAACTGCAAAACGCGCGCTTTATATTCGCTATCCAACTTTGGCAGCACCGTGTGCGTGCGCCCCTTGGCTTGAATGCTCACCTCGTCGCCCGCCTCGGACCGGCGCAACGGTCTCTCTCTGTCGTTCAACATTCGAACCATCTCAGCCAGGTATGCTGGCAGTGCCTTCTCTTGTGTGCTCAGCCCATCGAGTTCTCGTTGCTGCTTTGAGTTCCTGCGTGAGACGTAGAGAACCCCAACCACACCAGCGCCGACAAGCAACGATGTCCCTCCGGCCACGACGATGACAAACGACTGGATCAGGTACTTCCTTTCAGCAGCGGTTTGGGGATCGATGTATACACCCAACATCTTCCACAACTCGGCGCCGAGTAAGGCGAGCACGGTTAGTGCCAAGACTATAGTTACGCTCGTCGAAGTTATTCTCAGCAACCGCAGCACTTGGTCCCTTCCCTGGTCGGGCGCTAGCCGGCACCGACTCGCGCGTGAACGATTGTTGACCGGGCATCTCTTCCCGATCCATTTTAGTGCAACTTTCTCCTGCCAGGAGAAGTATGGAGCATCGCACAGACTAGATCGAGTACGCGCGGTCATTTTTTCTGATGTAATTGGCGAAGATGAGACCGAGATCGCCGCGACCGTCGATCTGGCGCGTGAGGATTGGCCACAAAGGAGACCCGTGGCATGACGGACCGCCGCACGGAGCGTGACCGCGCGCGGAGGGAGAGGAAGAAGACCAGGGAGGCCGACGAACGCCGCCGAGAAAAGAGGAACCAAGATAGGAAGCTCCGCTCCGACGATCTAATGGAAGCGTGGCGCCGTAACCACCCGAGCGAGTAATAGGAAGTTCTTTTGGTCTCGACCTCACCGGATGCAAAGAACCGCAACGAAGCGGGCACCGACAAAGCGAGTCATGCTGGTCATTTTGACAGGGTGCGAAACACGGTGCCTTCACACACCAAAGTGTGAAGCAACCGTGCAGCGGTGTGGTTGTACCTAAACTCTCGTCAATTCTACTCGCCGCGTGCCGTTCTCTGTGAGCATCGCACGAAACCTGAGATCCCCCGTGTTTGTTGTTTGGCAACAATACGATTGTATCGATCCCTGGTTCTAGCGCATATGATAACAAAGGGTGATAAAATGTTATCATGATTCGTACCCAGATCAGCCTTACGGAGAAGGAGTACGTTGCTGCGAAGCGCGAAGCGGAGCGTCTTGGAATTTCGCTGGCGGAGTTGCTGCGACGTTCGCTGCGCGCGGTGATCCCTGCCGATGAGGCCAGACCCTGGATGCGCTATGCGGGAATGGTGGAGTCCGGGGATCCTCGATCGAGCCAGAACATCGACGACGTAGTCTATGGTCGAAAAGACTGAGGTTTACGTTGACACCTCGGCGTTCATTGCCTTCCTTGATCGATCTGATACGCACCACGCTCGCTTTCGCCGGCTGTTCTCGGAACCGCCCGGGATCTTCACGACGACACTGGTGATCGCCGAGGGTCATGCATGGTTTCTGCGGCGCTATGATCGGTTCCGGGCGCTACAGTTTCTCGCGATGATCGAAGACCTGAAACCGTTGAAGGTCGCGCCGGTGGGTTCGGCCGAGCAGGCTGGCGCGACACGGCTGCTACGCAAATTCTCAGATCAAGACCTCACGCTCACCGATGCCGTGGGCCTGCACGTTATGGAGGAGCGCAGGGTCGGAACGTGCTGGTCGACGGACTTTCACCTCGGGCTGACAGGTGTAAAGCTCGTCGTCGACGAACCCTGACCGCTGACATTCCCTGCTCGGCAGGCACGATTAGTCGAAGAGCGGGATGACCTCACGGGCGAAGCTGCGGACCGCTTCCTGGTCGTAGGCTTCGCGCGGGATAGTGACGATGAAGTAGTCGATGCCGGCATCGATCACGGGCTGTAAGCGCTCCCTTATCATCTCCGGCGTGCCGACGATGGTGCCTGTCGCATAATCGTCGAAGGGCCTGTCGCCGCGCGCGTCCGCTGTCGCTTGCTCGGCATTGCTCATGTCGTCGACGACGTGGATGTTGACGCTGGTCGACTTGATGATCTCATCGTAGTCCCTGCCGAGGTCGTCGCAGTGGCGCTTCAGTACGTCGAGCTTGTGCCTGATCGTGTCGACGTCTCCAGGGACGGAACCTGCGACGTTGCAGGCATCTCCCCAACGGGCGACGAGCTTCAGCGTGACCCTCTCTCCTCCGCCCCCGATCCAGAACGAAGGGTGAGGCTTCCGGACGCCCTTCGGCTCGTTGATGGGCGCGTCGATCGTATAGTACTTGCCTTCGAAACGCGGGTAGTCTTCGGTCCACATGCGGTGGATGATCTCGCACGCCTCGCGGAACATGCCCATCCGGTCGCGCAACTCGGGGAACCCGTACCCGTAGGCGCGCCACTCGTGCTCGTACCAACCAGCCCCGATACCAGCGTACAGCCGACCGTGGCTGGCGACGTCGACGGTAGAGGCCATCTTGGCGTATAGCGCCGGATTGCGGTAACCGTTGCAGCCGACCATCTGCCCGATCTTGACGTTCTGCGTGTCCCGCGCAAGCGTCGCGCTGATGGTCCAGGCCTCGAAACATGTCTCAAGCTCCGGCGTGGGCACCGTGTGGAAGTGGTCGAAGACCCAGATAGAGTCCCAACCGCCCTCGTCAGCCGCGCGGGCTACCCTCGTCATGGTCTCGAACTGCTCGATGGGGTCTTCTATCTCGGTGAGGTCCATCCGCCAGCCCTGCGGAACGAAGACTCCGAATCTGGTCGTCATGGTCTGCTCCTCTCAGTGTTCTCTACGCGGCGTCCCATAGCTCCCTCAGAAGCACAGCGGACTCGGCCAACGCCTCGTCGTAGGGGCCAGAGATCCTACACTCGATGCCGAGGTATCCGTCGTAGCCGGCCTCTTTGAGCGCGGCGAAGCCCGGACGGAAGTCGAGGTGCCCTTTCCCCGGCTGGAGGCGGTTGCTGTCGGCGACGTGGACGTGGACGATGTGCCGCCCGGCGGCCCCGATGCTCGCCGCGATGTCAGCCTCCTCGATGTTCATGTGGAAGAAATCCGCCATAATCGCAACTTCATCCCCGACCCGCTCGGCGAATTCGACTCCCTGCTCCAGCCGGTTGACGAGGTGCTGCTCGTAGCGGTTGAGCGGTTCGAGGAAGATCGGTACTCCTGCGTCGCGTGCGGCCGGCGCGAGCTCCTCGAGCTGGTCGACGAATAGCTCCCTTTCGAGCTCTGCTCCGGTCCTGTATGGAGACAGGTCGGGCAGACGTGGCGCCGAACCGAACTGCGGCACCGTCAGGAGGCCGACGGCGCCGAGTGTGGCCGCCAGGTCCAACCTCCTGCGCATGAGTTCCTTCGCCGCTGCTCGTTCGACAGGGTCGGGATCCAACAATGCTCCGCTACCGGCGATGTTCGCAGCCTGAATCGGCGAGTCGGCGAAGATCTCCTCGAGCTCCCGCGGCGGTAGTTCCAAAGCCGCCGCAGACAACTCGATGCCTTCGAACCCCAGGCCATCGAGCCAGGCTAACTGTTCGGCCAACATCCCACCCCGGCTCATGTCCTCGCGGAGCGCTAGCTTCATGCGATGTCCTCCTCATCCAGGGTCGGGTCGACACTCTCAGGCAAGCCTACTTGTACTGTTTACACCCCCATTTGTGCCACTTATAATCTATTTATGTTACAAGCTAGCATATCTTTGTGTCATGGATCAAGGACCGGCAACTTCGAGGGACTGCGTAGATGACGGGCGAGACGGTACCCGCCGAGATGGTCGTTCCGCGGTTTCTGGGGGGAGGGGAGATAGGTTTCACGCGCAAGCCGGTACTGGAACCAGGACGCGGGCAGTTGTTGATCGGGGTGAGGGCCAACGCGCTGTGCGGGTCCGAAAGGGGCCAGTACTTCGACGGGTCTGGTGTAACTCCGGGTCACGAGGCGGCAGGGGTGGTGGTCGATGTAGGGCCAGAGACCGGAACGGCGGCCGGCACTCGTGGGGTGATCTACTTGATGGATTTCTGTGGCGAGTGCCGCAGTTGCGCCCTGGGCTTTACCAACCAGTGCACGAACAAGCGGGGCGACGTAGGTTTCAACAGGGATGGCGGTTACGGGCCGTACGTCCTCGTCAACGAGAACGTTTTCTTTCCGACGGGGGATGACGTTCCCCTGGCCGAGGCGACCATGCTCCTCGATGTGATGGGCACCACGGGGCACGCTATAGAACGCGGGCTGAGGTTGCGGGAGGACATACTTTCGCTCGGGATCGCCGGTGCAGGTCCTGTGGGGCTCGGCGTCCTTGCCATGGCGAGGATATTGCTGGGTCCCGAGGTTGTCGTCGTGATCTCCGACCTCTCACCTTACAGGCTCGACCTCGCGCGGCGTCTCGGAGGCAAAGCAATAGACCTCAGGGAGAAGACGCTGGCCGAAGGTCTCGAAGAACACGGCCTCGATGAGGTGGATCTCGCGATCGACACGAGCGGGAAGGGCTCGGCCAGGAGATCGTATGTGGATGTGCTCTCGAAGCGCGGGGTTCTTGTGTGCGCGGGACACGGGGAAGGCTTGACCCTCGACGTCTCGCGGGATTTGATCGCACCAGAACGCTCCGTGCTTGGTAGCGAGTACTTCACGTACGACGAGCTCCGATCCAACCTGCAGATACTCCGCGACAATCTGCCCTTTCTCGAACGGATCATCACCCACAGATTCGCGCTGCAGGACATAAGCGAGGCGTTCGAGAACTTCTTCCGCGGAGAGACGGGCAAAGTGCTAGTAGAGCATTGAACCGGGCCGGGCGAATAAAGGTGGCCCTGATCGGAGCAGGAGGCTGGGGGAGGCAACACGCCCGCATCTTCGCCGGACGTCAGGACGTAGACTTCTGCGCCGTGGTGGGAAGGACCAGGGAGAGGACTTCGGCGCGGGCCGAAGAATTTGGCGCGGACTATTACCTGGACATCCAGGAGATGCTGGACAGAGAGCGGCCCAACCTCGTAAGCCTCTGCCTGCCCAACCTCGGCCACTTCGAACCGACCCTCCAGGTCATAGAGGCCGGATACCCGCTGCTGGTGGAGAAACCCCTCGTCTTCGACCTGGGAGAAGCGGAAACACTGCTGGACGAGGCGTCCAGGCGCAGCCTGTTCTTCGCCATCAACTTCAACCACCGCTACGCCAGGCCCGTGCGGATGGCGGGGGAAGCGATCGGGGAGGGTCTATTGGGCGAGACAACATTCGCCACGTGGCGTTTCGGAGGGGAACCATCCGAGACTCCCCATCCCCATGCCAACCTCATAGAGACCCAATGCCACGGCTTCGACATGCTGGAGAACTTGTGTGGCAGGATCGAATCCATCATGGCCCAGATGACAGATAAGACGGGCCGCGGGTACAGTACACTCTCCCTCACCCTGCGCTTCGCCGACGGGGCGGTCGGCAGCCTCCTGGGCTCTTACGACTCCTCCTACGCTTACAGCGGTACGCACACGTTGGAGATCAACGGCACAGCAGGACGCGTGCTCGTTGAGGACACCGTGCGCAGGTACACGTTTCAGGCCGCCGGTGACGAGACCGCCAGGGTGTGGCAGGCCGGATACTTCAACGACCGTGACCGCGAGTTCCACCGGACTTTCGACAGGCACGTAGACGCTTTACTGGCAGCGTTCAGGCGCGGCGAAGAACCGCCGGTGCACGCCCGCACCGGCCACAGGGCTCTCGAACTGGCCCATGCGGCCATCGAATCGTTCGAGACCGGAAGACGCGTGGCCACGGCCTGACCCAGTACAGCGAGCCAGCTCATACTCAGCCACGCAATCGCCGCGCCCGCTCACCCAGGGCCGCCCTGTCTGCCTTCATGCCTCGTCGTGCCTCCTCGGGCCACGGGTGGAATGAGACGGGGATCTTGAACCGCGGCAAGACGGGCTCGAGCTCTCTGGCAAGATCCCTCGGTTCTGCGTCATTCATCCTTACGAAGGCTACGGGACTTGCCCCGAATTCCTCGTCGGACACGGGCACGACCACGGCCTCGTCGACCCCGTTCAACCGGCAGAGGGCCTCCTCTATCTCCTCGGGCTGAACGTTCTCGCCGCCCGAGATAAAGAGATTGTCCAGGCGTCCTCCGACCCGGAGGTAGCCACTTTCGTCGAGCACGCCGAGGTCTCTGGTATGGAACCAGCCTTCCTCGTCCAGAGGACGATCTGACTCTTCGCCCTCGACATAACCCGCGAAGAGCGTCGCGCCCCGGACCAGTATCTCCCCTCTCTCGGAGAGGGAGACCTCGCGCCCGGGCAACGCACGACCCGAGGTACGCAACTCCCTGAGTGAGGCACCCGGCGGTGTCGTCGTGACCTGCGAGGCCATCTCCGTAAGGCCGTAGCTGGTGTGGAGCGGCAGTCCGCAGACAAGTGCCTCGTCTACGAGTGAGGATGGGACCGGACCTCCCCCCATGAGGACGGCCTCCAGTCCGCCCAGATTGGCTCTCTCTCGCAGCAGCCTCGAGAGCTGGGTGGAGACGACCGAGATATGCGTGGCTGCGAGGCCTGCGATGGATTCGCCGAGTGTATTCCCAGGCTGCGGGAAAGCGACCGTCGCCCCCGCGAGCAGGCAACGGAATATTATGGAAAGCCCCCCGACGTGATACAGCGGCAGAGAATGGAGCCACCTATCGCCGGGCCGGAGCGCGATGTTGGCGTTCGAGCCGAGCGCGCTGTGGTAGTGGTTGCCGAACGTGTGGAGCGCCGCCTTCGGGGCACCGGTGCTCCCCGAAGTGAAGATGATGGTAGCGGGACGCTCCTGCGGAATATCCGCCGGCCTCGAACGCCTAGAGAATTCTGGGGGTCCCCCTTCGAACAGGGCCGCAGGTTCTGGCTTGATGAGGCCAACAGCCTGCAAGAGTTCTTCGTCTTCAGAGATCAGGGCCGAACAGGCCGCGCTCTCCAGGAGCCGCGCGACGCCCCGCGGTGGGAGGCGATCGCTGATGGGACAGGCCACGTGTCCGGCACGGATCAGGGCCAGCATCAACGCCACGTTACGCCCGTCTTTGGGCAAATACAGCGCCACCCGGCTCCCCGGTTCGAGTCCTCCGAGACGAAACGCTGCGGCCGAGACCATCCGGTCCAGCTCTTCATAGGAGGTAATTCCTCGCGCACCTACGAGGGCGGCGCTTTTCGGAGCGGCGAGGGCCGCCGCCCGTAATGGACAGGGGAAAGATGGAGCGTCATCTTTCATGGCCCTATGTTACAAGGAATCCGTATGGACACTTCCGCGCCGCACCTACCCCACGGGCGATAGATCCGGTTTTCCCTATTCCCTGGTACGGGCGGGTTTCAAACCCGCCCCTACGGCCCCATTTCCTACTCCCTTCTAACCGACGTTCCGAACCCTTCTCCCGGATTTCCCATCGGCCCGAGCGTCAGGGTCTCTGTTGCGAGCTCTTCCACGAAGTAGCGGTCGTGGGAGACGAACAGTACCCCGCCGGGGAAGTCTCTTAGCGCCTCGAGTAGTACGTCCTGCGTCTCTATATCGAGGTAATTGGTTGGCTCGTCGAGGACGAGGAGGTTGTTGTTCCCGAGGATGAGCCCGGCCAGGAGCACCTTGGCACGCTCACCTGAGCTCAACTTCGCCACTTTCTTGTTGACGGTCTCCCTCCTGACGCCCATCCTGCCCATGACGGTACGGACCAGGGTCTCGTCGCGTCCGGTCCCAAGGACCGCCTCCACGGCAGTGACGTCAGGAAGCACGAGGCGATTGTCCTGGTCGAAGTAGCCGACCTTCGAGGAAGGGGCGAGACGGACGTCACCGCGCAGGGGTGGGATCTCACCGAGAACGGTGCGCAGGAACGCGGTCTTGCCGCAACCGTTCGGACCTAGGACCGCTAGTCTCTCCCCAGCCCAGAGCTCGAAGGTGAGCTCTCTGGTCAAAGGACTCTCTTTGGAGTAACCGACTACGAGATCCTCGGCGCGCAGGAGGCTGCGGCCCTTCGAGGACCCGAACTCTATCTTGACCGCGTCCTTCTCGAACGGCTTCTCCGTACGAGCATTCTCGACGGCCTCTTCCATCCTACGCCGGGCGACGAGCGAACGCTTCATGACCTTCGCGGCCTTGTGGCTGACGAACCCCTTGTCCGCCGCGCCCCGCTTCTTCTTCTCGCCGGCGTCCGACCATCTCTGGTAGTCCTGGGCCTGCCGCTGCAGCTTCTTGGCCAGCTTTCGGCTCTTCTCATACTTGCGCCATCCCTCCTCCTCGGCCCGCCCTAGCTGCTGCCTGAACGCGGCGTAGTCGCCGGAGTAGAGGGTTAGCTCACCCCGATCGAGGTGGGCGACTTTCCTGGAGACGGCGTCGAGGAAGCGACGGTCGTGGGAGGCTACGACGTAGGCGGTATCCATGCCCGCGAGACGCCCCTCTAGCCATTCACGAGCCGGAACATCGAGGTGGTTGGTCGGCTCGTCGAAAAGGATGAGGTCGTGATCCTCTAGCAACAGCCTCGCGAGCGCGAGCCGCACCCTCTGGCCGGCGGAGAGCTCGGAGACCCTGCGGCCCCAGAACGTCTCGGAGAGGCCGAGGCCCGTCAACGTAGACCGTGTCCTCGCCCTGAACTCGTAGCCGCCCGAGACCTCGAAGCGCTGCTGCGCCTCGCCAAGGTCGGCCAGTAGCTCCGAGGTGCGTTCGCCATCTTTCGCCTCGCCGAGTTCGGAGGCGAGGGCCTCGATGCGTCTCTCGAGCGCGATCAGGGGTCCGAAAGGCTCCAGCGCCACCTCCATACAGGTACGTTTCGGGTCCTCCTCCATGCCGGCGAAGTCCTGCTCCAGGTATCCGATACGCACTCGCCTGGAGAGCGAGACCTCGCCAGAGTCCGGTGCCAAACTTCCCTTTAGCATGCGGAAAATGCTCGTCTTCCCCGCGCCATTCTCTCCTACGAGGGAGATCCTATCCCCAGGATAGACGGTTACGGAGACGTCTTCGAGCACCTTCTTGTCGGGGAACGAGAGCGAGACGTTTCTGAGTTGGGCGAGCACGTAAGGATCCTTTGCAGGGCGAGAGGACGAGGGAAACTTTTTGCAAAGGAAGGTCGCTACATGCCCGAGAGTATACTCCAGCGTCCCCCACCTCGCACGGAGCAGCTATAGCCTCTCCAGCCTGCGGACATCTATCGTGCGCGAGGCTTCCGCCGTCTCCCTGACGTCCACTTCAGGTGCCGGCAGGTTCGGCGGCGTCTCGAGAACGTCTTCGGCCATCGCCCGGTAGGTGTCCAGCCCGGCAGGTACAGGGCTGTCTCCGATGCCGGCCGCCAGCGCCACCAGCGCCGCCATCCCGACGCCACTCTCGTAAGCCGAACTGACGACCGGCGTCACGCCGAGGCGGAGCGCCCACCCCGCGATCCGCAGCGTCCGCGAGATGCCGCCGAGCAGCGTCGGCTTGAGCACGAAGGCCACCGCGAAGGTCTCCTCCACCTTCTCCGGCTCCATCCCGACCAGCGACTCGTCGAGCGCCACAGGCACCCCGAACTCCCCAACGAGCTCGGGTAGCCGCCAGGGATCGGCGAGCGGCTCCTCGACGTACTCGAAACGCACACCCGCGGTGCCACCTACGAACTCAGCCGCCTCCTCGTAGTCCCACGCCCGGTTCGCGTCGAGACGCAGTGAGATGTCTTCGCCCAGCTCCTCACCCAGCGCGCGGAAGAGGTCGACGTCCTCGGCGACGGTCCTCGTGCCGACCTTGAGCTTGATGCTCCCGTAACCCGCGTCCCTCATGCGCCGCGTTTCTTCGAGTACCTCGGCGGGAGATCCCGCGAGTAACCCGTTGACCGGTACCACGGACCTCGAAGCGGGCGCCACCAGCTCCCCCAGCGTCCTACCGGAAGAATCGCCGTAAAGGTTCCAGGCGGCCAGCTCGAACCCAAACCGGACGGAGGGTGCGACGCGGTCCAGCTCGCGACCAAACTCGCCGTACGGGTCGACCCAGTCCTCGTTGACCTCGCGGCCGATCATCGAGGCGGCGAGGCGGCGTAGCTGCGAGGCGGCTTCGCCTTGACTCTCCACGCTAAAGCCCGGAAGCGGGGAGGTCTCGCCCCAACCTTCTGAACCATCGTCGCCGGACAGCCTCAGGAGGATGCCTTCACGCTGAAAGAGCGTAATGCTCCCGAGCGTCAACGGCCTGTAGAAGGGCAGGCTGTAGCGGTAGAGGTCGAAGCGGGCTAGCTTCATCCCGGAAATTCCTGACAGCGTAACGGTGTCATCTGTTAGTCATATTGACACTTGTCGCGAACGGGTGCAGAAAGGAGGTGCGCCCGCACATTCGCAAGAGTCGAATGACGCGAAAACAGGCCTCGCTCGTTGCGCGTTTGGGCCTGACTATCGCGACTGGGCCAGAACGTGGTTAGACTGCTCCCGTGGGGTACGTAAGGCGACGACTGACGGACGGGGCGAGCCAGAGGGCATCGACCCTCGAGCTCTTCTACGACCTCGTATTCGTGTTCGCGATCACGCAGGTCTCCCACCTCCTGCTCGAGCACCTGACGTGGGTCGGCGTCCTGCAGTCCCTGATAGTGCTCCTCGCGGTGTACTGGTCGTGGAACTACACGACCTGGACCACCAACGAACTGGATACGGAGACCGTTCCTGTCCGCCTGCTGCTTTTGTCCTTGATGCTCGTCAGTCTCCTCATGGCGGTGGCGATACCGCAGACTTTCGAAGCGCACGCGCTGCTGTTTGCAGGGTCGTACGTCGCCATACAGATCGGCAGGCACTCCTTCCTGACCTTCGCGGCGGCGGATCGCGGGACGGTCGAACGCGAGCGGGCCGGACACATTCTCACCTGGTTCGTGGTGGTTGGCGTGCTGTGGGTGGCGGGGGCACTGTTCGCTGGTCCAGAACGCATAGTGCTCTGGCTGATCGCGCTCGCGCTCGACTACTGCGCGCCGCTCGTGACTTACTGGGTACCGGGCCGGCGGCGCCTCGCGCCAGCCACCTGGAACGTCGGAACGGAGCACTTCGCCGAGCGCTTCGGCCTGTTCATCATCCTCGCGCTCGGCGAGTCTATCGTCATAACCGGCGCGACAACCTCCGAACTCGATCTCGACGCGGCGAGGATCATAGCCTTCGTGATGGCCTTCCTGGGGGCAGCGGCCATCTGGTGGCTGTACTTCACGTCCGTGTCGACTATCGGTGAGCACTACCTCGAGGTCTCCGAGAACAGGACCATCCTCGCCAGGGACGCCTACACCTATCTGCACGTGGTGTTCGTCGCCGGGATCATCCTCTCAGCGGTGGGAGACGAGTTGGTGATCGCCCATCCGACGGAGATTCTGCCGCCGTACGAAGTTGCGGCGGTGGCGGCTGGACCGGCCGTGTACCTCTTTGCCCAAACCCTCTTCGGCTACAGGCTGACGGGATTGGTGTACAAGACCAAGCTCTTCGGGGCGCTGGCCTGCGTCGCGGTAGGCTTTGTCGGTCTCTTCGTGCCGGCGCTGGCGTTAGCAGGGCTGCTAATCGTGGTGCTGGTGGCGGTGATCGGATCTAGCCACCTGGCGCTTTCGAGGGCCGAGGCGGAAGGCGAAGTTCCCGTCTTGCGGAAGGGCTGAGTCTTCCGCAAGGAAGGTGTCAGGCTACGGGTTTCAGGATGTGACTCCCTTGCAGAGAATGACGGGGGGCGGTCAGGGTCGGCGGGGGAATTTCGAGAAGTCGGGTTTGCGCTTCTGTTTGTAGGCGTCGCGGCCTTCCTGGGCCTCTTCGCTACCGTAGAAGAGCAGGTTAGCGTCGTGGGCGAGCTGTTGGATGCCAGCGTAGCCATCCTCGTGGGCGTGGAAGCTCGCTTTCAGGAGACGTAGCGCGAACGGCGAGCGATCCAACATCTCGCGGCACCAGCGGACGGTCTCGTCCTCGAGTGTGGCGAGCGGCACGACCGTGTTGACGAGCCCCATCTCTAATGCCTCCTCGGCCGAGTACATTCTGCAGAGGAACCACATCTCCTTGGCCTTCTTCGGCCCCACGAGGCTTGTAAGAACAGAAGCGCCGAAACCGCCGTCGAAGCTGCCGACCCTTGGGCCGACCTGCCCGAACTTCGCGTTATCGGCGGCGATGGTGAGGTCGCACACCACGTGCAGGACGTGGCCCCCGCCTACGGCGTATCCTGCCACCATCGCGACGACGGGTTTGGGGCAACGCCGGATCTGGACGTGCAGATCCGTGACGTGGAAGCGCCCGACGGACTCTCCTCCCGGAGTGCGCCGCGGCGCGTCAGGATCTTCGAGGTATCCGGCATCTCCCCTTACCTTCTGGTCTCCTCCGGAACAGAAAGCGTCAGGTCCTTCCCCCGTCAGGATGATGACCCCTGTCTCGAGGTCCTCCCGGGCATCTTCGAGAGCACTTTGCATCTCGATAACCGTCAGGGGACGGAAGGCGTTACGCACCTCCGGACGGTTTATGGTGATCTTCGCGATCCCCTCCGCCTTCTCGTACTTGATGTCCTCGAACTCTCCGGCCGATTCCCACACTATGTCAGTCATGGCGGGGATTATATGGGATCTGAACACCCCTTATCGAAGTTCTGCATCCACCGCCGAGGGCAATAAGGACGGCCCGGGATCTTACTGTATTCCGCCTAGAGCAAACGATAGTCCATCCACAAAACGCCACAGCAAGGAGTTGTATGCTACCGGGGTCTCGGCGTGCACGGTGTGTCCCGCTCCGGGGACGACCGCAGACTCTAGTCGCGGGTTGATGCCAGCCATGCGCAGCGAGATTCTGGCGTACTTCTCATCGAGCTCTCCGGCTATGGCGAGCGCCGGTACGGAGAGACCTTCCAGCTCTCCCCACATCGAAGGCTGGCTCCCCGTTCCCATACCCCGAAGCGACCGGGCAAGCTCGCCAGGGCAGTTGCGCCTCCTCGCCTCGATGGTCCGATAGAGCAGGTCCTCATCCTGCGCCAGGGGCGCGAAGAGCGGCTGGCCGTACCAGTCCCGAAGAAACGCCTCGAAGTCTCCCGATTTCAGGCGCTCTGCCTTCGGCTCATCCGCAACGCGCCGTGCTGCTCGCTCACTGGATCTCTCCAGGCCGGGCGAGGCCGATTCGAGGAAGAGCCCCGCGCACCGTTCCGGGTAACGCAGAGCCAGATACAAAGCCAGCCGCCCGCCCATCGAGTAACCGGCGACTACGGGACGGGTGACCTCGAGTCCTTCCAGGGTTCTGATCACAGCCCGTGTGGCGCCCTCGATCGTATAAGAATCAGGCGGCAGCCCCAGTGATGCGCCGTGTCCGGGCAGATCCACGGCGATGCAGAAGGTTCGCTCTCCAATCTCCGAAACCACCTCTCGCCAGTCGGCGGAAGAACCCATGAAACCGTGCAGGAAGAGGACCGCGGGAGACCGCCGGTCTCCCGAGACCTCGTAGTTCAGAACAACACCCATTACAACTCAGCAACCCGGTCCGCCACCTCTCGGAGCAGCCTGCGATGCAGCGCCACGTTCTCCCCGCGGTCGGTCTCTATCTCGATCAGGATCGAAGAGTTACGGGCGCACGCAGAGCCGTACGCTTCGACGAACCCCTCCATCGTGCCGGGATGCTCGTAGGCGAGCCCGAACATCTTCGCCGCCGGCTCGAAGCCCACGCCCTGCGGCGTGCCGAAGTAGGTCTCGAAGAACTGCTCGTGCCCGGCGATGGGTAGGAAGGAGAAGATACCGCCCCCGTCGTTGTTCAGCACCACGACGACGACGTGTACGTCCCGCAGCATGGCCAGGGAGTTCAGATCGTGCAACAGCGCAAGATCCCCGATAAGGAGCGTAACGGGCCGTCCGAGGCCCCGCGCGAAGCCTGCGGCCGTGGCGACGGTGCCGTCTATGCCGCTCGCGCCCCTGTTGGCCGCGACGGGAACAGGCGCGCCGTTGGTCGTCGCGTAGGTATCCAGGTCCCGCACGGGCATGCTGCTGGCGACGACGAGGCCGTGGTCCGGGGGGGCGTTTTGCGAGAGAACCCTGGCCACGAGCGGCTCGTTGGGTTCTCCGGAGAGCTCTCCGTCAAGATGGCGGCCCACTTCCTCCGATGCTTCCAGCCAGCCCGCCTTCCATGAAGAGTCCGTCGCGGGTGGGTCTTCCGTGGCGGCCCGGGCCAATGCGGAGCAGAAGTCAAGTACGTCCGCCTCGACGCTGTGGGTGACGCAGTGGGCGGGATCCAGCCTGAAAGGGTTCTCGCGGACGACGACGTAAGGGTCGGGACGGCTGCCGGCAAGGAACTGCTCCAGGCGCTTGGAAAGGGCCCTTCCTCCGACGTGGACCACAGCCTCTGGCGCGTGCGTCTCCGCGAACGAGTCCCCGGCTAGAAGCGCGTCGTAGTGGGCGACGAGGCCCTCTGAACCGAGACGGACCTGGGAGCCTATGTCGGGTAGTAGCGGCCAGCCCAGAGTATCGGCGAGCCGCAAGACGGCCTCGCCCTGCTTGCGGGAGGCCAGTCGTCCTGCGACGAGGAGGCCCCTTTTCACGGGGCGAAGCGTCTCCCAGAGGCGGTGGATCTCTATCTCCTCTACGGCGGGTTTCGTCGCTGCGTAGCGGGTGTACGGTCTGCCGCGCCGTACCCAGGAGGATGGTCCTGAAAGCACGGGCTCGGTACCCGGCTCGGGGAGTAGGGGCTCGCGGAACATCAGGTTCAGGTGTACGGGGCCCTGTGGCGTTCGGTCCGCGCGGTAGGCCGCTTGATCCACGGTCGTCAAGACCATTGCCGGGTCGATGTCGGGGTCTGGAGCGGGCAGGTCGAAGCGCCAGCGGACGTAGTCGCCGAAGATATCAGGCTGGTCTATAGTCTGGTTGGCGCCGGTCTGGCGGAGTTCGGGAGGACGGTCGGCCGTAAGCAGGATCATGGGAACGCCGTCGGTCGCGGCCTCCACGACGGCCGGAAGTCCGTTGGCGACCGCGGTGCCCGAGGTCGTGATCCAGGCCGCAGGACGCCCCGTGGCGCGCGCGTAGCCGAGGGCTGCGAAGGCGGTCCCACGTTCGTCGAAGTGGATGAGGCTACGGGCTCTTTCGTTCGCGGCGAGCGCCGCGACCAGGGGCGTCGAGCGCGAGCCAGGGGCGACGCAGAAAAAGTCTACGCCGCAGCGGAGAAACTCTTCGACGATCAGGTACGCCCAGAGGCGATTAGCTCGCGGCGTGTCCCTGTTCAAGCCCGAACATCCCCGTGAAGTCGCCGATCTTCTGCTCGATCTCGGCCCACTCCTCGTCGGGCAAGGAGCCGGCGACGATCCCGGCCCCCGAAAAGAGGGCGAGCGTCCTTCCCCGCACCAGCCCCGAGCGTATACCAACGGCGAACTCGGAGCCTTCGGCCCCGATCCAACCGACAGGGCCGGCGTACCAGCCCCGGTCGAAGGATTCGAGGTCGTGTATCTGCTCCAGCGCCTCGTTTCGCGGATGCCCGCCGACCGCGGGCGTAGGATGCATTGCGTCGAGCAGCGCGGCGTCCGTCACACCATCCCCTAGCGTCCCACGAACCTTCGACCTGAGGTGCCTTCCCCGGGCCAGCTTCATCTCGGAGACGTGGTCCTCGATCTCCAACTCTTCACAGAGCGGCTGCAGCGCCTCCCTTATACCTTTGCTCACGTAAGTGTGCTCGACCCGGTCCTTGGCGCTGTGCAACAGGGCGTCGCGCAGACCCTTGTCCTCCGCCGAAGAGACTCCACGGGGCCTGGTCCCCGCCACGGCCTCGCTCTCCACCGTGCGTCCGTCGCGGCGGAACAGGCGTTCGGGGGAGGCCCCCAAAAATGCCGTCCCACTCTCAGGCTCGGCGTAGAAATGGAAGCAGCCGGGCGTAGCCGCCTTCAGACTCTCCAGCAGCAGCGTGGGATCAAGGTCCTCACAGAAGCCGAACTCGGCCCTGCGGGCCAGCACGACCTTACCCAGACGACCTTGCGAAAACGCCGCGAGAGCCCTCTCGACGTTCTCCCTCCAACCCCGCAGGTCGGGACTATCTTCACGGAGTACCGGTGCCGGCAACGGGGCGCCGTACGTGCCTTCGGGTAGCGAGAGGTCTTCGATCTCCTGCGCTATCTTCGAAGCCTCATCCGTATCCCTGGGGAGCACCAGGTTGCAGACCAGCATCGTCTCCGTCTCCCCCACGTGCAGCTCGAAGCGCGGCAGGACGAACCGGTAAGCGCCGAACGCAGCCCATTCCTCACCGGGCTGGCCAAGAGGATCGAAGCGTGCTCCGCCATAATAGCGCGCCCCAGAAACCCCCGAGTCGGGCAGCGCCACGAGCACCTTGGATAGGGATCCCGGACCCTCAGAGACGCCCGCCTCCCGCAGGTCCGCGATCCCCACGGCCGCGACCCCGGCCCGGTCTTCACGCCCCGACCAGTAGATCTTCGGGAACATCCGCTGCTCTGAGAGCCACCTGAAAGAGTCAACCCGGCCCGCGGGTACGGCGAGGCGCACGATTCGCTCGACCGGGTCCGCGAGGCTTTCCAGACTTGCATCCGAGAGCGCACGGCTCACCCTGTCGGCCAGTAGCCAGCGGGCGCCTGCTGACGCGCCGTTGTCCCCAAGGGGGCCAGTGTATTCCCTGCTCAACAAGATCTATGCCACCTTGTCATCTCAGGGTGTAGTGTAGCAAGGAGTAACTAGCGGTATAGCGGCTTCGCTCACAATTGTAAGCATTTCAGCACGCTTCGGGCCTGAAGGCCCTCGCTTGTTAGCTATTCAGCTGGCCAGCTCTCAAGCGTACAGCTTCGGGTAGAGTTCTTTGTAGCGTTCGTAGGCGGTCTCGTAGGCAGGCTCGCCGGGTCGTATTACGCTCTCGGGTTCGGGGGTGAGCGGGAGCGTATCCTCGGCTGTGGGGTAGACACCGGAGGCCAGTCCGGCCAGGAAAGCGGCGCCGCGGGCCGATGCCACGGAGGATATCTCATCGGGAAGCAGCCCCAAAGGACGGCCGAGCACGTCGGCCAGTAGTTGACGCCAGGGACCGCCCGAGCCTCCTCCGGTACCGCCTCCTGCGAGGCGCAGTTCGGGGGCAGTGATCCCGTGATCCTCCAGTGCTTCGAGTGCCTCACGCAGGGCGAACGCGACGCCTTCGAGGGCGGCGCGCAGGAGGTGGCCGCGCGTGTGGTCGAGGCCGAAGCCGGTCCACGCGCCTCGGGCGCCGGGGTCGAAGCGCGGCGTCCTCTCTCCGCTCAAGTAAGGTAGGAACGTGACGCCTCCCGAGCCTTGCGGTACCGCGAAGGCCTCCTCGTAGACTTCTTTCCAGGAGACGCCTAGTACTTTGCGTACCCACTCCAGGGCGAGTCCCGCGTTCTGGATCGCCGCCATCGAGTACCAGAGCCCTGGCAGGGCTGCCCGGTACAAGTGGGTGCGACCATGCGGGTCGGGTTCGGGCGCTCTCTTCGGCGTCACGACCTGGCCGCCCGTGCCGACCGTGAGTTGCACGGGACCAGGCCGCAACAGCCCGGTGCCGAGCATGGCGGCCGCGGTGTCGGCCGCTCCTGCCGCGACGGGCAGTCCTTCCCTCAACCCGAGGTCGCCCGCGGCTTCTCCCTCTAGCGTCCCAGCGACGCGGGCGGAGGGGATAAGCGGGGCCAGAAGCTCCGTGCGGAGGCCGAGCTCCTCGACTACCGCGTAGGACCAGTCGTCGGCGGGGAGATCGTAGAGCAGGGTGGCCGAGGCATCCGACGGTTCTGTGGCGACCTCCCCCGTCATACGCATGCGGAGCCAGTCTTTCGGCTGCAGCGCCCACCTGGCGGATGTGTACGCATCGGGCTCATGATCCCGCAGCCACAGGAGACTCGGTCCTGCCATGCCCACCGCCGGCGGGTTTGCGAGCCGGCGGCCCAGATCCTCATCGAGCCGGCGGTAGGCTGCCAGCTCTGCACCGGATCTGGCATCGGCCCAGATGACGGCCGGCCGCAGGGGAAGACCAGGCTCGTCCACGAGGACAACACCGTGCATCTGGCCCGAGAGCCCGAGCGCCGTCACCTCCGCCCCGCGCCGCCCGACGGCAACGCCCGTCGCTTCCAGTACGGCCCCCCACCAGTCCTCCGGAGTAGACTCAGCCCACCCCGGTCGCGGCGCGCGCACCGCGTAGGAGGCGGAGCCCTCCCCGAGAACGGTACCGTCTTCGGCCATTAGCAGCGCTTTGACTGAGCTCGTTCCCAGGTCGAGGCCGAGGAGCATCGGTGCGCCTTATCCCTGTCCTTGGGACGAACCGTTCTCTATCATGAGAGCACACCATGTTCTCGTCCCCTCGCGCGCAGGAAGGCGAGCCCGTCCCGAACGAGGGCGTCGGGATCACCGACCACGTCGCGCCACAGCGCCGTCGCGCCGATGAGCGCCTCGTTCACGGCGGCGAAGGATTCCATCGCCAGCGCACCGCCGTAGTCGATGTCCCCCAGGCCGCGGAACACCTCGTCCCAGTGAACGTTGGCCGTCCCTGGCGTGCCACGGTCGGACTCTGAGAGGTGGATGTAGCCGAGTCGTGATCCCAAAGAAACGATCGGCTCGTAGAAGCCCCTCTCTTCTATGTTCATGTGGTACGTGTCGAGGTGGACGAAAACGTTGGGCTCGTCTATCCGATCCAACAGCTCGCTGGCCTGCGAAGCAAGGTTGAGGAGGTATGTCTCGTAGCGATTTATGGCCTCGATACCAAGCTCGACGCCGTACTCCGCAGCGCGACGGGCCGTCTTCTTGAGGATGCTGGCGACGAGCTCGATCTCCGCGCGCCCTGGGGGCTTGCCTGTCAGCGAGCCGACGTGCGTGTACAGACAACCCGTGAGCATCGGCGAGCCCAGGGCTGCCGTGGCCTCCACAGCCCCGTCGAGAAACCGCCGCGCGCCTTCGGGGTTGGAGGGCAGATGGACCTCAGGAGGAAGGCCGAGCGAGCACGAGCAACCAAGACCGTAGCGATCCAACAGCGAACGGGTATGCCCGACGTCTATCGAGCCTGGATCGAGGAGTGGTATCTCCACGAAATCCAGGCCAGCGTCGGCGGCGCCCGAGATCACACGCTCCGCACCCTCGCGCGTCCATTCACCCGCCCAGATAAAGGCGTGGGCCCCGAAGGCCGGACCACCGTCCCTTGTGAGCGCCATCATCTCTCCTCCGTTCTCTGTTGCCCGAGCCCTGCTCGGACATGCCATAGCCCCGACAGCACACCGGCGGCGGGACTGCGCCTCCTACTTTGGGTTCATCGCTCTGTATACGCCCCGTGGCTTACGTCTTGACGTCCCTGAGCACGGCCCTGTAGATGACACGGTTCGTGTAGTCGGGTAGCGTGCAGGTCTGCAGGCTGACGATGTTCTTGCCCTTGATCGGCTGCAGTACGGAGAGGTCCGCGGGCCCGACTACGAGCTTGCCGAAGACCTCGTAAGTGTACTCTCTGCCTTTTGCGTCCTCGAGGTAAACCTTGTCGCCATCTTTCAGGTCCTCGAGATCGTAGAAGGCCAGGTTGCTGTCCGTCCCAGGGAAGCCGATGCGGTGTCCCGCGATGTAGACGTTGGCAGTCCTCTGCCACGGGAAACCCGTGTCCCTCAGATGGACAGCAGCGTGGTCGTGGAACAGCGCCTCGTTCGTGCCCTTACCCGTCGGTATCGTGTCGTCCTCGATCTGCTTCATCTCGGGAATCGTGAGCTTGAGGGTCTTGTCCTTGGGGGGCTCGAGCCTGTTGGCTACCTTACGCTGCCCCCCTACCTTACCCTTCGTCGGCGCGACCTGCTTGCCCTTCGCCTCCTTCGTCATCTTGGGACGCTCCTTCTTGGCAAGATCCTTCTTGGAAGGCTCCTTCCTGTCCCCGGCCGCCTTCTCGGGAGGTTTCTGCTTCCGCGCCTGCTCGTCTTTCCCCGCCTGATCCTTCCCCCCCTGATCGGAGGATTGGCCCGAGGAGGAGCAAGCGGCCAGCGACACCACCACCGTCAGTGCCGCCAAAATCAGCACCAGATTTCTCAAACGCATCTCTTCACCTCTCGCTGTCTTTACCAGACGCCGTGCTCAGAGTGAGCATACAGATCCAGGATAACAAGGCCGTAACAGTTGGACCAAACATTCGTTACAAGCCTCACCGCAAGAGACCTCTCAAAACACGGCCACGCCTGGATCACCCTGCCGGACGGTCATATTAAGGTTTGCAACCCCGAGTGTAAAGCCCAGGATCCAACACCACGGAAACTTCCGATTCTCGACCGTAATGGATATCTATGGCCTTGCACATAAACTCCGTATCCAACGGCATCTGCACAAAAAGCCGATAGTCTGCACAAAAAGGAGGTTTCGCGAGTGATCCCCGCCCTTGCGCCGAGCCTTGTAACCCCCCCATACATACCTTCGTTGATCAACCGGGCGGGGCTAATCTCCTAGTGTCGCGCCCTTCGGGGAAGGGAGGTCGTAATGACCAAAGAAGTGGGAGAGCGATCTTTCCACGAGCTGGCTAGCGGGCTGGCCAGCGGCACCCTCTCGCGCGGTAAGGCGCTTAGGTTGATGGGAGCAGCCCTCCTAGGGGGCACGCTGGCATCAGTAGTAGGCATCGGTGAGGCTGCAGCCGACCGTCCTGGCTGTAAGCGCAACGGCAAGCACTGCAAGAGGGACAACCAGTGCTGTAGCGGCGACTGCTCCAGCAGCGGCACCTGCGCTGGCGGTCTTGGGTGCGTACCGCTTGCGATCTCTTGCATTTCCGACGAGCAGTGCTGTAACGGATTCTGCGGCGGGCCTTAGAATGGCCCCTTCTGTTGCCTAGTGATTGGCGAGAGCTGCACGGCCGACGAGCAGTGCTGTGCCAGAAGCTGCGTCCCGACAGATCAAAGTCAAACCGTGTTCGTATGTGGCTGATCATCGCGCCCAAGCCCCCGTACTAGCGGAGTCAAAAGGGCCGGGCATCGTAGCTCCGGCCCTGCTTCATGCGCTTATTCACCGACGGACTTTTGGTTCAGATTCCCGGCTTGTGAGTCAGATGCGACTTTAGGTGCAAGGCCCCTCATAGAGTTGGTTCCACCATTGCCGATTAGAAGATGACGAGTGCTCTGCTGCGGCTCTTCGTCGCCCTGGTGTTCATCGCCGTGGCGCTTTGGTTGGGCTTCTCTGTCTTCCCGGATATGATCGCCAACATGCTCTCGGGCGAGCCCTAGATCGCCGTCCGACGGCGGGGGTTTTTGTTCAAGAATCCAGGTTGCACAAATAGTCGGCTTGGGCATGGGGTTTATGTGCAAGGCCGACATCTATCTTGACGTGCTTGAATATATGTGTATACTGCACATAGACGATATCCATTAAGAGGAGGCAGAGAGTGGAGACTACAGAGCGGATCAACAGGACTGCGGAGCGGCTGGCGAAGACGAGCGCCGACTCCTACAAGATGGTCATAGACCATGTGGTAGCTCGGCAGGAGCGCAACGTGCGGTTTGCGCGGGAGGTATTCGGCGACGCTGTAGGTGAGATCAGGCACCAGGCTGAGAGCAACATAGTGCTGACCCAAGAGCTCGTCGAGCGGGCCGAGACGCAGCGTGACGCTTTCCGGACGCTGGTTGGCGAGTCGGTCGATGCTTACACGGATCTGCTATACGCGCCCGTTGCCTACTACAAGCAGGGTCTGCGCCTCGTCGAGAGCGAGGGGTTCCCGATCGCTGGCTACGATGAGTTGAACGTCAGGGAGATCGGTGACCGCCTCGACGGTATAACCGCGGCGGAGGTCCGCACGGTCCGCGAGTACGAGAAGCGGAACAAGAACCGCGAGACCCTGATCGAGCAGTTCGACCGCAAGCTCAGGGCTGCTTCGGCATAGGTATCAGGCATCAGGTTTCAGCTGTCAGGTTCCTAGAAGGAACGACGCGGCTGATAAGAGAGAGGGCCGGGGAGTAAATCCCCGGCCCTTTCGCCCATCGATCAGCTTCTCTCGAGCGATACCTGAAACCTGATGCCTGTAGCCTGAAACCTACTTCAGCAAGTCTTTCAGATTACCCTTCTTCTCCTTCATCTTCCCGCGGCGTTGGTCCGCGCGTCCCTTGGATTTCGTGTCTTTGTCACCGGTCAGGGCGCCGGCCGCTTCCTTCATCTGGCCCTTGGCCCTGTCCATGGCGCCTTCGTCTTTGTCCCGCCGTCCGCTACCCACCTGTTCCTCCTCTGCCCGGGAATGTTCCTTACCTTACTTACCCGGAGGCGCGGGAATCAAACGCCCGTGGGTACCTCGATCGCCGGAGACCAGGGATGAACGTGCACCGTCCCCGGGCTAAACACCATCGACGTTCTCTTGCTCAGCCCTACTCGACAGCGAAGGGCGTCCTGAGAGGTCTGCGTCGCGCGTGCCGGCACTCTGGCCTCGGGCCTCCTGCAAGGCTTGCCACACCCGCATCGGGGAAGCCGGCATGTCTACGTGGGTGACGCCCTCGTGGGAGAGCGCGTCTATAACCGCGTTGATGACCGCCGGTTGGGCGGCTATGGCGCCCGACTCCCCAATGCCCTTCACGCCCATCGGGTTGGTGGGGGAGGGAGTCTCTGTCCGGTCGAGGATCATGTTCGGTATCTCGGGGGCGCCGGGGATGAGGTAGTCGACCATCGTGCCGGTCACGAGGTTGCCGTCGTCGTCATAGACGGCTTCCTCGTAGAGGGCCTGCGCTATCCCCTGGGCGATGCCACCGTGCAGTTGGCCGTCAACGATAGCAGGGTTGACCACAGGCCCGCAGTCGTCCACCGCCACGTACTTGGGGATGGTGACCATCCCTGTCTCCGTGTCCACCTCAACCACGCAGATGTGGGTCCCGTAGGGCCAGGTGAAGTTTGGCGGATCGAAAGTGTAGTCCTCGTTGAGCAACGGTTCCATTCCCTCGGGGAGGTTGTCGGCCAGGTAAGCTGCCGCGGCGACGTCCTGTATCGTGACGTTCTGGTCGGGCGAGCCGGCGACGCTGAAAGTACCGCCCTCGAACTCGATGTCCTCCTCCGCCGCCTCCAGCATGTGCGCCGCTATCTTCTTGCCCTTCTTTACCACCTTGTCGCAGGCGAGGTGCACCGCGACGCCCCCGACAGGGAGGCTGCGAGAGCCGTAGGTGTCGCGGCCGTAAGGGGCTATGGCCGTGTCACCGTGCAGAACCTCGACGTGGTCCACATCGACGCCTAAAGCGTCGGCGGCTATCTGGGACCAGCTGGTGACGTGGCCCTGGCCGTGTGGGCTGGTGCCCGTGACCACCTCCACCTTGCCCGAGGCGAGCATACGCACGGATGCGGCCTCCCAACCGCCGCTCTGCAGGCGGACCGCCGCCGAGACCTTCGAGGGTGAGAGTCCACCGCTCTCGGTAAAGTTACCGATGCCGATGCCGATCTGCCTGGTGTCACCGGCCTCACGGCGGCGACGTTGTTCGGCGCGGACATCCTCGTAGTCCGCCAGCTCCAGGGCCTTCCTCATACAGGTCTCGTAGTCGCCTGAGTCGTACTGGACGCCCGCCGGGTTTGTGGTGGGTTCGTCGAAGGGCGGAATCAGGTTTTTCAGGCGCAGTTCCGCCGGGTCCATGTCGAGCTCACGGGCGAGGGCGTCCATGATGCGCTCGTGGGCGTAGGCCGCTTCGGAGCGCCCGGCACCGCGGTAGGCGTCGGTCGGCGTGAGGTTGGTAAATACCCCGGTGCACTCGAAGGAGTAAGCGTCGAAGGCGTAGAGGCCGGGGTAAGTGAAGGACCCGAAGATGGCGACGCCGGGCGTTAGGAGCTGCAGGTAGGCGCCCATATCGGCCAGGAGCTTGACCTTCATCCCGAGAATCTTGCCCTCGCTCGTCGCGGCGAGCTCGATGTACTGGACCTGTCCCCGCCCGTGGGTCGTCGCCAGGTGGTTCTCGGAGCGGTCCTCCACCCACTTCACCGGGGCTCCGAGCTTGCGCGCCACCTCCAGCGCCAACACCTCTTCCGAGTACACGTTCAGCTTGGAACCGAAACCCCCTCCCACGTCCGGCGCCACGACCCGCAGCTTGGTATCCGACACCCCGCACATCAGGGAGAGCACGTCCTTGACGAAGTGGGGAACCTGCGTCGAGGTGTACACGGTAAAGCTATCCAGCGGCTCGGGCTGTGCGATGACGGCCCGTGTCTCGATGGCGCTGGGGATGAGGCGCTGTTGGATGTAGCGTCCACGGACCACCACATCCGCCTTCTCGAAGGCCTCGTCTATATCTCCCGTCGCGAGCGGCCAGAGGTAGCACTCGTTGGTCCCGAACTCTTCGTGCACCAGGGGAGCCCCGTCTTCGAGCGCACCTTCGATGTCTGTCGCCGCACCCATAGGCTCGTATTCGACTTCGATGAACTCCAGGGCGTCCTGGGCCTTGTAGCGGTCGGTCGCCAGGACGACGGCCACGGGCTCCCCGGCGAAGTTGACCTCGTCGTGGGCCAGGGGCGAGTGGTGCGGGATCTTGATGTCCTCCGTGACCGGCCAGCCGCAGAAGGTCCTCGGCGGAGACTCGGATACATCGGTCTCGCTTCCGGCCGATTCTTCGACAGCGTAGCCGGGAGCTTCCTCGGCGTCCCTCGCGCCACCGCCCAACACGTCGGCCAGGTCCCCACTGGTAAAGACGGCCTCGACGCCGGGTTGCTCCCTGGCGGCCGAGACGTCGATGGAGGTGATCCTGGCGTGGGCGTGGGGGCTTCGCAGAAAGGCCATGTGCAGCATTCCCGGCAGTCGGATGTCGTCGGTGAAGTTGCTGTGTCCCGTAAGGAGCGTAGGGTCCTCCTTGCGTGGTACGCTGTTTCCCATGTACCGCCGGGCCATTTCGGTCATTGCGCGACCTCCTCCTTTAAGTCGGGGTCCTTCAACCAGTAGCAGCCGGTTCTGTCGTGCACCGCGGAGTCACCTGATCTTGTGCGTACAGGCGATTACGGAGGTGAGTCCCGGCATCCTATTCTATCTCTAGGAGATCCTGGCCCGCGTCCACGGCCTCCTCGTTCTCGACGAGAAACCTGGCGATGGTGCCCTCTTCCTCGGCCTTGACCTCGTGGAACGATTTCATGACCTCGATCAGGCCGACGGTATCTCCGGCCGAGACCTGGTCGCCCTCCTCGACGTAAGAGTCGCTCTCCGGATCGGGGCGGCGGTAGAAGGTACCTGGCATCTGGGCTTTCACTGTCTTCGCCAACTCGAACTCTCCTCGTGCTAGGGAACCCTCTGCTCCGCCCGTCCGACGGGCCTTACCTCAACGCCGTTCTCCCCGAGCTTGCGCACTATGGTCTCGGCCAGTCTCGCAGCCCCTGGGGTGTCACTGTGGACGCAGATCGAGTCCGCAGCCACCTCTATCTCGTTACCGTCCACGGTCCTGACCCTGCCCTCCGTCACGCCCCGGAGGACTCTCTCGGCCACCTCCTCAGGATCTAGCTCCTCGCCTACGCGCCGGGTAAAGACGATCTGGCCTTCGTCGTTGTACTCGCGGTCGGCGAAGAACTCCCTCGCGACGGGCTGGCCCATCTCCCGGGCGATCTCGTGGGTCTTCGAGGATTGCATACAGTACAGAACGAGGGCCGGGTCTGACTCCTGGATCGCCCCGATGATCGCGCGCGAGAGCTCCTCGTCGCGGGCTGCGGCCATGTAGAGGGCGCCGTGGGGCTTGACGTGCTGGACCTCCAGGCCGTAGAGGCGGGCGAACTCGCGCAGCGCACCTAGCTGGTAGATCAACTCGTCGCGGAGTTCCTCCGGCGCGGCCTTTATCTCCCTCCTGCCGAAGCCGACCAGGTCAGCATACCCGTTGTGCAACCCGACCGCGACGCCGTGCTCTCTGGCCAGCGCTACCGTCTCGCGCATGACATGCGGGTCACCGGCGTGGAAGCCGCCGGCGACGTTGGCCGAGGAGATGTGGCGCATCAACTCCTCGTCCGAACCGAAACTGTAAGGGCCGAAGCTCTCGCCCATGTCGCAATTGAAATCTATCTGCAAGGTGCCTCCCTTCGGTCGGCGGCTACAGGCTACAGGTTTCAGGCATCAGGTCCGCGTTAGCGCTTCCCTTCGGCCAGTACAGAAGGTCCCCCTCACCTCGAACAGCGTGTCGTTTGCTCCACAGAGGACCGCACCTCCTGAAGCCTGCTGCCTGAAACCTCAAGAGAGCGCTTCCTTGATCTCCGCCATCTGTTTGCGCCTCTGCTCTCTGGCCGCGAGCGCTTCTTCGAGATCGACGGAGCGGAAACGGGTCTTGTCGTTGGTCTTGGTCTGGGCCAGTTTGTCGCGGTCCGCGCTTATGACGGTGCCGATGGTCGCGTAGCCCCCGCCGGTAACGGCGTCGTTCATCAGGACGATGGGCTCGACGCCGCCAGGCACCTGGATGGAGCCAACGGGGTAGCCGAAATCAACCACGTTGGCCTGGTCTGCCCCTGCCCCGGCCGGCTGTTCCCGCTCGACGAAACCTAGTTCGCCGCCCTTGTAGCGGTAGCCGACCCGGTCAGCGTCAGGGGTGACCGTCCACGTGGTGCTCAGGAACTCCTCCATGCTCTCCTCGGTCAACCGGTAGCTGGCGAGCCCGATAATGACGCGCAGCTCCGTCTCTTTGGAGTATTGTGGGATCTGTTGCTCCACGACGGCCATCCCGACGCGGTCGGAGCGGTCACCAGCCTCGCCCAGCGCCAGCTCGTCGCCCTCAGCCAGAGCCCTGCCCTCGTGGCCGCCAAGCCCGATCAGGGTGTAGGTCGAGCGGCTGTGCATGAAGACTGGCACGTCTATCCCGCCCGCCACGGCCAAGTAAGCCCTCGCTCCGTTCTGGAGATAGTCGAAGGTGAGCACGTCACCCGACTCCACGGCGAGCGTCTCCCAGGTCGGGGCCTCCTCGCCGTTTATCTTCGGCGGCATCTGGGCCCCCGTAACAGCGACGACGGCATCCTCTGTGAACTCCAGCCCCGGTCCGAAGTACGTTATCTCCAAGCCCGCAGCGCCCTCCTCGTTGCCGACGAGATAGTTGCCTACCTGGTAGGAGAAAACGTCCATCGCCCCGCTTGGGGGCATCCCGATGGCGTACTCGCCGAGGCGTCCCGTATCCTGGACGGTGGTGAGCAGACCAGGGCTCTTCACCCTAATCGCCATAGAGCACCCCCAGGATCTCCTCGTTATACGCGTGGGGATCGTCGAGCGCGCGATCAGGGTGGAAGACGAAGTCCTTCTTTCTGTACTCGAAGGTGCCGTCCTCGACGCGGCCACGAATCTCGTCGAACTCCTCCCGGTTTATGCCACGGTAGTTGAAGATGTCACCCGGTTTCGGGAAGACTATCGAGTCCTGAAAGTCCTTCAACTCCTGCTTCACGTCGAGGACAGGCGCAGGGGCGAGGCCGTAGAGCTGGTAGCCGCCGGCCCCTTCGACAGAGTAGACGACAGCGAACCCGCCGCCGAAGCCGAAGGCCCTCTCCGGGGTGTAGGTGCGGGGCCTCACATACTTTGGCACCTCCACCTGCTCATCCGGTGGGACGAGTTGGTAGCACCACGGTAGGCCAGGCACGAACCCGATCATGGTCACAAGCCACGGCGAGCCGAGCAAGGCCGCGATAAAGTCCTCCTTCGAGTCGTAGCCGTTGATGCGGGCAGAGTACTCGAGGTCGGTCGCATCAGGGTCCTGGTGGCGGTCGCGGAAGCGCATCAGGGTCTCGTGGGTCCAGGGGTCTTCCATCATCACGGGCACGTCAACGACCCGCGTCTGGAGCTCGAAACCCTGGATATCTCCGGCTTCGGCGTCTATCTCTTCGAGGCGTGAGATCAGGTCGTCAGGATGCAGCACGTCGGGATCTATGCGGACCATGTACGAGGCGTTGGACGGACAGATGTCCATCACGCCATCGATGCGTTCCTCCTCGAGCTTGTTCGTTATCGCCATAGCCCTGAAGTTGACCTTCAAGCTCATCGCCTCGGCCAGTTCGACGAAGACGAACTCGTCCCCCCCGTAACTGTAGCGCGCTTGCGGAAGCTCAGTCTCGACGCCGCGACTCATATCCGGTTGCACCCAGCCTTCCCCTAGACAGTGCCGCCATACTACAGACGCCGGATTTTTCGGTCAATAGATGCTAAAAGGGAGCCTGAATACATTCGAGGGCGGCGAGAGGGAGACGAGCTTGAACGCAGCGACGATGACCCGTGTGGCGCTCATGGCCGCCGTCACCGCCGTGGCAGCCCAGATAACCGTCCCGATCGAGCCTGTGCCGTTCACGTTTCAGGTGCTCGCCGTGATCCTCTCCGGTCTCCTGCTTGGGCCGCGTTATGGGGCGCTGGCGATGGCGGTCTACCTGTTCGTCGGGGCCGTAGGGGTGCCCGTGTTCGCCGGATTCAAGGGCGGGCTGGGTATAGTCTTTGGCGATACCGGGGGGTACCTCCTTTCCTACCCCCTCGCCGCCGCCGTCGCTGGCCTTGCCGCACACGCGGTCGCCCATGATCCGCGAAGGCGTGCCTTGTTGGCCGGCTTGCTGTGCGGATGCGCCGCACTGGTTGTCATCTACGCCCTCGGGGCAACGTGGCTCTCCGTGATCGCCGGTCTCTCGCCGGCTGCAGCCCTGGCTACAGGCGTACTGCCTTTCGTGGTTTTGGACTTGGTGAAGGTAGTTTTGGCGGCGCTCATCGCCGTGGCCGCCGCCCCTGCCATCGCCGTCTCCCGGACCTGAGGGAGCGCGGGGCTCACGGCGAAGCTAACATGACACTCCGATCGTGGCGACTCGGAGGAGGTTGAGGTATGTTCGAGAAGGTTCTGGTGGCGAATCGCGGGGAGATCGCGCTTCGCGTCGTGCGCGCCTGCCAGGAGCTCGGGGTTGTCGGCGTCGCCGTCTACTCCGACGCCGACGAGACAGCCCTCCACGTCCGCCACGCGGACGAGGCCGTCCGCATCGGCCCGCCGCCAGCAGGCAAGAGCTATCTCGACGTCGATGCGCTGATAGAAGCGGCGAAAGAGACGGACGCGGAGGCAGTACACCCAGGCTACGGCTTTCTGGCCGAGAACGCCGCGTTTGCGGCTGCGTGCCTGGACGCTGGGCTCGTGTTTATAGGGCCTTCGGCCGAGGCTATCGAGAAGATGGGGAACAAGTCCGCCGCCCGACGGCTGGCCGGGGAGGCCGAGGTGCCGGTCGTGCCTGGCTCTGACGATGCCTCGTCCGCGGACGAGGCCGCGGAGACGGCGGGAGGGATCGGCTACCCGATCATGGTGAAGGCCGCGGCGGGTGGCGGGGGTCGCGGCATCAGGGTGGCCGAGGATGAGGCGGGGCTTCGCAAAGCCGTGCAGGTGGCCAGACGCGAGGCCGAGGCTGCTTTCGGGGACGGTACGCTCTATTTGGAGAAGTTGCTCGTCGCGCCGAGGCACGTCGAGGTGCAGGTTATGGGCGACCACGAGGGCAACGTCATCCACCTCTACGAGCGCGAGTGCTCGATGCAGCGCCGCCGCCAGAAGATCTTGGAGGAGGCTCCGTCGCCCGGCATAAGCCCCGAGGTTCGAGAGAAGATGACGGAGGCGGCGGTTCGGCTGGCCAGGGAGGCAGGGTACGCGAACGCGGGTACTGTGGAATTTCTGGTCGAAAAGGGCGAAGCCGGCGATGAGTTCTACTTTATAGAGATGAACACGCGTATCCAGGTCGAGCACCCTGTGACGGAGATGCTCACCGGCGTGGACCTCGTGAAGGAGCAGATCCGGATAGCCGCGGGCGAACCCCTGAGCCTGAAGCAGGAAGACGTGCCTATGGTCGGGCACGCGATGGAGTTTCGCATCAACGCGGAGGACCCCGACCAGGACTTCATGCCCTCGCCCGGCGCGGTCTCCTTTCTCGAAGTCCCTGGCGGCCCAGGCGTCAGGGTAGACTCGGCCATCTACCAGGGGTACCAGATCCCCCCGTTCTACGACTCGATGGTCGGTAAGCTCATCGTCTGGGCCCTCACCCGCGATGAGGCCATAAATCGGGCTCGCCGGGCCCTTCGTGAATATCGCCTCGAAGGCATAAAGACGACGATCCCACTCCACCTCAGGCTCCTGGAAGGAGGTGCCTTCCGCGCCGGCGAGTACCACACGGGCTATTTGGAGGAGCTGTTGAACGAGGACTGAAGGGCGAAGACCTAAAGGTTTCTTTTCGCGGTCCGAGTATACTTCTTCATGAGACGGGCGAACCACAGGAGGTCCTTCCCGTGGAGACGAGCATGCAACAGCCTACCCGCTGGCGCTTCACCGTTCACGACTACCACCGCATGGGCGAGGCCGGGATCCTGCACGAAGACGACAGGGTCGAGCTCATCGAAGGCGAGCTAGTCGAGATGACAGCCATAGGCACCAGGCATTTCTCGTGCGTCAACAGGCTAAACCGGCTGCTGGTGGTCAGCGTGGGCGATGAGGCAATCGTCAGCGTCCAGAACCCTGTAAGGCTGAACGAGTACACCGAGCCCCAGCCCGACCTAACGGTGATCCGCCCGCGCGACTACAGGGAATCGCTGCCCATGCCTGAGGACGTGCTGCTCCTGATCGAGGTCTCAGATACCACCCTCGCCTACGACCGCGGAACGAAGCTGTCGCTCTACGCGCGGGCTGGCATCAGGGAGGTCTGGATCGTGAACCTCCCCTCCGAGACCATCGAGCGTTACACAAACCCGTCCGGTGACGGCTACCAGCGCGTAGCGCAGACGCGTAGCGGACAGACACTAGAGTCTACAGGGCTACCCGGCTTGACCCCGAGCGTGGACGAAGTGCTCGGCTGACCCAGAGCAGTTTGCAAGGAGAGTCCCCCGGGCACGCAGCGCGATGCGATCTCGGCCTATGAGCCACGCCATCAGCCCTGAAACCTGTTGCCTGACGCCATTGTTTCAAGCTGCGGCGTCTACGGCGCGCCCGAGGACGGCCAGTCCCTCTTCCAGCTCCTCATCGGATATGACGAAGGGCATGAGGGTGCGTATACAGTTGCCGTACTGGCCGGCGCTGAGGAGCAGAAGCCCTTCCTGGAGGGCGGCCGAGATCACCTTGGCGGTCCTCTCCTTGTCGGGTGTGCGGCTCTCCGCGTCCGTGACGAACTCCATCGCTGCCATCGGACCCCTGCCGCGCACGTCGCCGACGAAGTCGGGGTGACGGTCCTGGATCTCGCGCATCGCCGCCATGACGCGCTCGCCCAGGACGTTCGCACGCGCGAGGAGGTCTTCCTCCTCGAAGGCTTCGAACACGGCGAGGGCGGCGGCGCAGGCTATCGGGTTGCCGCCGTAGGTAGTTCCGAGACCCCCTACGTGGACGGAGTCCATTATCTCCTTCTTCCCCGTAACTCCGGCTATGGGGAGCCCACCACCCATGCTCTTGGCCGTGGTGAGGATGTCGGGCTCGATCCCCGAGTGCTCGACAGCGAGCATCTTGCCCGTCCTGCCGAATCCCGTCTGGACCTCGTCAACGATCATCAAGATGCCGTGCTCGTCGCAAAGCTCCCGCAGCCTCCTCATGTAGAAGTCGGGGAAAGGTATGAACCCGCCCTCACCGCTCACCGGCTCGACGATGATCGCCGCGACGCTGCTCGGGTGCACCGTACTCACGAACGCCTTCTCGATGGACGCGAAGCAGTCGCCCACGCAGCCGCCGGAACAGTCCCTGCCCGCAGGACAGCGGTACGCGTAGGGCGCGGGGACCCTGTAGACCTCGGGGACGAAAGGCCCGAAGCCCTTCTTGTACGGGTCTGTCTTCCCCGTGAGGGTCATCGCGAACATGGTACGTCCGTGGAAGGAGTTCTCGAAGGCTATTATCGCAGGACGCTTCGTGTAGTAGCGTGCGATCTTGGCCGCGTTCTCGACCGCCTCGGCACCTGAGTTGACGAAGAACGAGCGCTTCTCCGCATCGCCTGGCACCAGCGCATTCAGCTTCTCGGCCAGCTCTATGTATTCCTCGTACTCGGTGACGTAGAAGCAGCTGTGCGTGAGCCTCTCGGCCTGCTCTTTGACCGCCTCGACCACCCGCGAGTCCGTGTGCCCGACGTTCATCACCCCGATGCCGCCCCCGAAGTCTATGAACGTGTTGCCGTCGACGTCGGTGAGAAGGGCGCCCTTCGCTTCCTTGGCGACCATCGGCGTCGCGATCCCGACGCCCGACGAGACGGCGTTGTGCCGCCGCTCCATCAAAGCCCGGCTCTTCGGGCCCGGTATCTCGGTCTTGATCCTCGTGGACTCGAGCATAGTCGCCACCTCTTCCTGTCGGGCTAATTCGTTCCAGTATACTCCCCGCCGGCTCCCGAGCGATACCCCCGAGTCAGATAGTAGAGCGTGTTGTTTGCGTCGGCCCCGTCTTCTTCGAGAACGCGAGGGGCGTAGGAACTCGTGCGCACGCCAGAGAAGCTCGGAGTCCCGAATGAGTCGGCAGATTCGTAGCGGTTCGAGAGACGCCTCCGCTCAGGAGGCTGCCTCCTCATGCTCCCTGATTACCTCGCTTCGGGACCTCTCCGGCGGTCCGAACCAGCGGCGGAGCAGGTAGGCGGCCAGGATCACGCCGAGGCTGATGAGGCTGGCTATCAGCAGGGGACGCTGGTCGGGGATGATGAACATGGCGACGAGCACAGCCACCATGGCGGCTATCGAGAGGTACGTCAGCCACGGGTAGAACCACATCTTTAACTGGAGCGACTCTGGATTCTCGCGCTCCAGGCGACGGCGCATCACGAGCTCCGAGATGGCGATCAGGAGGTAGGCGAAGAGCGCGATCGCTCCCGAGGCGTTGATCAGCCACGTGAAGACATCAGCCGGGAAGAAGTAGTAGATCGCGACGGACACGTACCCGAAGCTGGTCCCGGTCAGGATCGCCCAGATCGGCACGCCGCGTGCCGTCGTGTTGGTAAAGAACCCTGGCGCGTCGTTGTGCCTGGTAAGGGCGAAGAGCATCCGCGAGGTGGTGTACAGGCTGGAGTTGAGCACGGAGAGCACGGCGACCAGGACCACAAAGTTCATGAGCGTACCGGCTCCTGGTATCCCCATTCTCTCGAACGCCAGGGTGAACGGGCTCTTGATGACATCTTCGGCGAACGTGGTGTCCCACGGCACTATGGCGGCGACGAAGAAGACCGAGACAACGTAGAAGAGCAGGACCCTGTAGATGACCGCGCTGGTCGCGCGGGCCACGTTCCTGCTCGGCTCGTTTGATTCGGACGCCGCGATGGTGACGATCTCAGCGCCGACGAACGCGAAGATCACGGTGACGATGCCGCTGAACATCACCAGACCGCCGTTGGGGAAGAAGCCGCCCTTGTCGTAGAGGTTGGAGAGCCCCATGCCCCCGCCTCCCCCCGGCCACAACCCGATCACGAACAGCGCACCAAGCACGATGAAGATGACGATCGCGGCGACCTTTATCCCCGCGAACCAGAACTCGAACTCGCCGTAGGAGCCGACGGAGTAGAGGTTGGTTGCGGTAAGCGCCAGGACCAGGATCAGGGCTATGAGCCACGGCGCTATGTTCACGTACTGTCCGAGGATGCCGGCCGCTACCGTGGCCTCGAACCCGACCACGATGGCCCAGAAGTACCAGTAGAGCCAGCCGATGGAGAACCCGGCCCAGTTGCCAAGGGCCATCCGTGCATAGTCCGAGAAAGAGCCGACCGTCGGCAGCGCCACGGCCATCTCGCCGAGCATCCGCATGATCAGGATCAAGATGCACCCTGTGAAAAGGTACGTCAGGATGGTCGCCGGACCTGCCTGGTTGAGAATCGGTCCGGTCCCCACGAACAGCCCGGCCCCGATGATCCCGCCGAGGGAGATCATGGTCATGTGCCGCCTCTTCAGGCCCTGTTGCAGATGGCCGTGCTGTTGGCCCTGCTCTCGCCCTTCCTCACCCGCCTGGGCCATGTGATTCCCCTTCCGTGAAATCGTTGCCTTGCGCGCAGCTTACAACAGGCTACACACCATTTCTTTCAACGAATCGGAAGTCCGGATCAGACGACGATCAGGTCCAGTGGCCGCGCGGAGAGGTTTTCTCTCCCCGAACGGGTCACCAGGCAGGTGCGGCCGAGGCTCATGGCGACCCCGCGCCCCGAATCGGCCACCACGCAATGCAAGAAGAAGACCATCCCCGGCTCGGCCGGCACGGGGTTCCCCGAGAACAGCATCGGCCAGTCCATCCAGTTGGGGCTGAAGGTCGTGCCCAGAGAGTACCCGCACGCGGCGAAGCGATGGTTTTCGAGTCCCGCCGCATCGAGCACGCGCCGGTGGGCATCGTCGATCTCGCCGACCGGACGTCCCGGCGACAGGGCCTCGGTCATCTCCTCGAGCGCCTCGCGAACGGCGGAGAAGAGACGTCGCTGGTAGCCGGAGACCTCGCCCACGGCCAGGGTACGCATCATGGCCGCGTGATAGTGCCTGTAGGAGCCGGCCCACTCCAGAGACAACTGGTCGACGGGGTCCATGCGGCGCATACCAGCGGCCGAGCGGAACAGGAGGGCGCGGGGCCCGGAGCCGATGATCACCTCGTTCGCAGGGAAGTCTCCGCCGCCCTCGAAGATGGCGCCCTGCAAGGCCGCCAGGACCTCACCCTCGAAGACGCCGGGCGCCGCCACCTCCACGGCCCTGTCCAGGCCGAGATCCGCGAGCCGCGCGGCTTCGCGCACGTAGGCGATCTCGGCCGGGGACTTGATCACCCGCAACCTGCTCACCAGATCGGAGGCCTCCACCAGCTCGCAGAAGCTACCCAGCTCTGCCTCCACGCGCTTCAGGTTGTAGCCCGTGAGGCCGTAGGCGTCGGTCTCTATCCCCAGACGCTTCCCCTTGCAGCCGTGCTCTTCGAGGATCTCCCTCAGGTCCCCGGCGGGATCCGCTTCCTCTGTGTCGTACCAGACCCTGATGTCCTCGACTACCGAGGTATGCTCGGCCTGACGCACGTCAGGAGTGCGGGTCAAGAGGGTGAGGGTCTCGCCATCGGCGCCCATGTAGAGGCACTGGAAGAAGACGTAGCCGAATGTATCGTACCCGGTGAGGTAGTACATCGACTCCTGGCGGAACATGAGCAGCCCGTCGAGTCCGCGGGCGGCCAGCTCGTCCGCGGCGGCCTTGCGGCGGGCCGCCAGCTCTTCGAGAGAGAAATGGATCATGACCCGCGGCGCCTGGAGATCAATCTACCCCAGGATCTTCTCTGCGTCGGTATACGAGAGGTCGTGGGCCTCGGCGACCGGCTCGGAGACGAGATCCCCCCCGAGCGTAGAGAGTCCTTTGGCCAGGGGCTCATCTTCGGTGGCGGCGCCCTCTATGCCTTTGTCCGCTATCTTGATCAGATAAGGCAACGTCGCGCTGGTAAGGGCCAGCGTCGAGGTCCTCGCCACGGCCCCCGGTATGTTGGCGACGCAGTAGTGTACGACGCCCTCCTCGACGTACGTAGGATCCGAGTGCGTCGTCGGCCTCGCCGTCTCTATGCACCCGCCCTGGTCGATGGCGACGTCGGCGACCACGCTCCCAGGGCGCATGCTCGCGACCATCTCCCGCGTGACGAGCTTTGGCGCTTTCGCCCCGTGCACGAGCACGGCCCCTATGACCACGTCGGCCTGCTTGACGTAGGCCGCGGTCCTGGCGCGGTTGGGTACCACGAGGTCGGCCCTTCCCTCGAAGATGTCAGAGAGGTAGGCGAGCCGCTTGGGGCTGATGTCCAGCACGCTCACCAGCGCCCGCATGCCGAGGGCTATCTTGGCTGCCTCGGTGCCGACGACCCCGCCACCGATAATAGTGACCTTCGCCGCAGGAGTCCCAGGCACCCCACCGAGTAACAGCCCAGCCCCACCCTGCGGGCTCTCCAGATGGTGCGCCGCAGCCTGCACAGACATCCTTCCAGCCACCTCGCTCATGGGCGTAAGGAGCGGCAGAAGGCCGTCAGGCGTCTCGACCGTCTCGTAGGCGATGGAGTTGATCTTACGCTCCATCAGAAACTCCGTGAGCCCCTTGTCAGCGGCGAGATGCAAGTAGGTGAATAACTGTTGACCTTCCTTGAAGCGGTCGTACTCCTCGGGGACAGGCTCCTTGACCTTGACGATCAGATCCGCGGCCTCGAAGACGTCGTCGGCTTCGTCAACGAGTCGCGCGCCACCCTCTTCGTACTCCTCGTCGGAGAAACCCGAGCCCGCGCCGGCACCGGCCTGCACTACCACCTCGTGGCCGTGATGCACCAGCTCGGCGACACCATCGGGCTGCATGGAGACGCGCCCTTCCATGTCCTTGATCTCCTTGGGTACCCCTACTACCGTCGCCATAGCTTTTCCTTTCCCTCGCTCCACGCGTAATCCTCCATACCTTATAGCAAGGCTACTATAAACGTGCAAGGATGCTGGTAGAAGCTATCCGTGTAGAGCCAGGTAGGAGCCTACCGGTCTGCCCGCCGGCCGCTGGAGTCCTTGTCGGGACGCAGCCACAGCGAGACATACGCCGGTTGCATTGTTTCCCTGACCACCTCCAGCAGATCGGCGTTCAAGGCATCGAGGTCCGTCTCGTTCCTGAGCTTCAGCGAGAACGTTTCCAGCGTCTTCCTCGCGTCGTATTTGCCGCGGTAGAAGCACCGATCGACGAACGCCTGCACCCGGTGTCTCAAGGGGTTGAACAGCGCCGCTATCGCGAGAGTGGAGGCGACGGTGGCGAGCTGGTTGCTCTCTCCCACGATAGGCGACAGGAGCCGCTGCAACCCCACCACGCCCCCAAAGTACACGAGCGCCAGCATTACTGTGAGCGCGCCGTAGACGAGGGTGCGGTTGATGACCAGATCTATGTCGTAGAGCCTGTAGCGCAGGATCCCGATGCCCGTGAAGATCGGCAACCCCAGCAGGGCGACGGACATGATCAGGATGCTGACCGGCACGCTCCAGGGAATGACCAGGGCACCCACGATGATGGTGCCGACGACCACCACGCCCCCGTAGGCGAGCCACTTGATCTGCTGGCGTTGCTCGCTCCCCGCGCGCCGAAGCCGAACGATGAGCGAGACGGCCGACGCCACCATGGAGCCCGCGGCCAAGATGCCACCTGCGACGCCAAGCACCCACACGACGGGGCTATCGACGCCGTAGGGGTTCGCGATCCGTGGGAAGTCTTCGAGCGGACCGGCCTCCAACGCGTTGCCCACCACGCCGCCGACGGTCCCAAGCGCGACTCCCCAGGCCACGGGACGCCAACGCGGCGAGGGTAGCCGGCCGTCGGGAAACAAAAGCAACAGAAAGCTCGTGGGGAAATAAAACAGGAGGATATACAACCACGAACTGAGCCACGCCGCCGTCTCGCCGAGCCCGCTCGTGCCGAAGCTGCTCGCGAGCCAGAACTCGGCGTAGTCCCCCACGAAAGAGTTGAGGCTTATCGTCATGCCTACGCTGCAGAAGAGCCAACCTATGGTATTGCGGGGATGGCGGGAAGCGATGCTGGCGCCCACCACCGAGAAGGTGAGCAGCAGAACCAGATCAGAGACCACGCTGCTATCGTCCGTCTCGCCGCCGGACGGGAGATCCGGAACGGCGGACCCCGTCACGAGATCCAAAGCGACCCCGCCCAAGAGCAGCGCCACGGACAACGTCGCCAGCGACCAGGAGAGCCAAACGGCGGCGCGGCTGCCCGTCCTACCGACTCCTTGGCCCCGATTTTTTGAATCGCTTCTCACAACACCACCACTCTACAAGAAGATCGTCTCCCGACCGTTACGACAACCGTTACGAGCAAGAAGATTCGGAAACTTCCTTGGAAAAGGTCCGAGAGCACCCGGGCAAAGTCGTGGGTGGTGCGAGGCCGTAGTCCGTAGCAACACAGGCGCGGTCGTAAGCACGTCGCGGAAGGGGGAGGGTATGTCGAGAGCGCGACCAGCTCCATGCGGCTTGCCGGCGATGTCGGACTAAACTATGCTGGGCGTGTCGGCTCCGTCGTGGATGGCGCGAGGAGGATTACACGTTGCGGGTCTTTCTGGAAACCGAGCGGCTTGCGCTTCGCCGGTTCACGATGGCCGACGCGGAGGATCTGCTCGAACTCGACGGCGACCCTGAGGTAATGCACTTCATATCGGGTGGCAGGACGACGCCGCGCGAGGAGATCGAAAACGACGTTCTGCCCGCCTTCCTCAGCCATTACGAGCAAGGTGACCGGTACGGTTTCTGGGCGGCCATCGAGAAGTCCACCGGGGGATTTCTCGGATGGTTCCACTTCCGGCCGCGGGAGGGCGGAGATCCGGACGAGGCCGAGCTCGGCTACCGGTTCAAGAGATCCGCTTGGGGCAAGGGCTACGCCACCGAAGGTTCACGAGCCCTGATCCAAAAAGGCTTCACCGAACTCGGCGTGCGCCGCGTGGTCGCGGAGACTATGGTCGTCAACGTCGCCTCCCGGCGGGTGATGGAGAAAGCGGGCCTGGCGTACGTGCGCACGTTCCACCAGCCGTGGCCGTACCCCATCGAAGGTTCGGAACACGGAGACGTCGAATACGCGCTACGGAAGGCCGATTGGGAGCAGCGGGCGAATCCCCCGGGCTAATTGTAGGTCCGCCGGGTCTTGAGGGGGGTCGTGTCGGGACGCAGCCACAGGGATACGTGAGACGGCTGCATCGTCTCACTGACCACCTCCAGCAGATCGGAGTTCAATGCGTCGAGATCCGTCTCTTCCCTGAGCTTGGCGGAGAAGCCCTCGAGGGTCTTTCTCGCATCATACTTCTTGCGGTAGAAACGCCGATCCACGAATGTCTGCACCCGGTGCCTCAAAGGGTTGAACAGCGCCGCTATCGCGAGAGTGGAGGCGACAGTAGCGAGTTGGTTGCTCTCTCCCATAATCGGAGAGAGGAGCCGCTGCAACCCCACCACGCCCCCAAAGTACACGAGCGCCAGCATTACTGTGAGCGCGCCGTAGACGAGGGTGCGGTTGATGAGGACGTCTATATCGAACAGGTGCGAACGTAGTACGGCTACGCCGACGGACAGCGGTATGAGCAGAAACGACGCCGTGAAGCCTATGTTGAATAGGAGTAGAACGAATGGCGTGTCTCCGCCAATCCATTGGAGGTCCACCGGCAGCTGGAAGACGAAGCTTCCCGCGATGGCCAGGGCCACGCCGAACACCACCCACCTGGTCTGCCGACGTTGCTCCGCGGAGGAGACCCTCCGGTAACGATAGACCAGGGACCAGGTAACGCTCACCACCGTCCCCAAGAACACCAGGTATGAGATTGTCTCCAGGGGAGGCGAACTAGAGTGCAACTCGGGAAAGTAAATGCGGGAAACTTCGAAAGCGGTGAACGCAACCGCGAGCCAGCGCGTCCAGCGCGGCGCGAACCGTCCGCCGGGGAAAAGAAAGAAGAACAGCGCGGAGCAAACAGTTCCCACGATTACCACGCCCCGGACGGGCAACAACCAGGCCGGCTGCGAGGAGACCAAGACCTCGACATCCGTGGAATCGACTCCAGTCGTCCAGAACGTTACCAGAAACAGCGAGACCAGCAGTGCCATCCGGTCGTCGGAACGCCGCAAGAAGATGAGCGCGCCGATCGCGATCCAGACAAAGTCGGCGACCTTGTCGACGGCGACGTTCAGAAACGCATACGTGGACAACGACAGGCCGGCATCCTGTAGCGCCCGCACTCCTTCGGGAGTGGGCCGGCCCACCGCCCGCGCGGAACAGACCTCGGAGGCGACGGTGCACACGCTTCGAAAGTGCTCGAGGCTGCTCGGAAAACTGAAGAGCACGATCGCCAGCGCCGCGACGGCCACCACAACCCACGCCACCCGGGCGACCAGAAGCCGTCGCCCGCGCAAGGGAGCGGGAGGCGGAACGACGCAAGCGCTCATCTCACTGATTCCTCGATCTGGCGAGGAAGCCTGAGACTCCATCCGCGTATACAAAGCGCAACGCCGTCCTTACGCCAGGCTGGCCTGCCGTACCCCTGACTATCGTTCTCACTCCTTCCGAGGTGCCCGGAGCCCCTGTTTGTCTCACCACCGTAGCGTGCGGGCGTCTGCCAAGCGTTACGAAAAGCGTTACGATCGAGAATCTCTGGCAACCACGCGAGATTATCGTCGTATTGAAAGTCCTTGACTCGCAGCGCGCCGACAGCTCTCCTTCACCCGGTGGGGCCACACCGAACAGTGGATGCTTGTTTTTGTCGCGAAACCTTTACAATAAGGGTTCAAGCATACAGGGACCGGCATTGCGGGCACGACGGGAGATGCATTGGCACAGGGAAGCGGTTCGATGGGGTTCTCCATAGGCGAGGTCTCACAGGCGGTAGGGCTTGCGCCGCAGACTTTGAGGTTGTGGGAGAGGGAGCGCCTGATCAAACCCCGCAGGACAGACCGGGGCTACAGGGTATACACGGAACCCGACGTACAGCGGCTGCGCGAGATCAAACAGCTCAGGAAGGTCGAGGGCCTGAATTTCGCGGCGATACGCAAGCAACTGGGCAGCGCGCCAGAGACGACAAGCCCCAACGGACCGGCGCCCGGCGAACCGTCAGGGGCGCCCGGGGAGCGCTTGCGGAGGCTCAGGATCAAGGCCCACAAGACGCTGAAGGATGTCTCTGAGGCCACCGGGCTCTCCATCTCGTTTATCTCCGCGCTGGAGCGGGGTGGTTCGGGAGCTTCGGTCGCGTCTTTGCGGCTGCTTGCGGGGGCCTACGGGGCGAACATGCGCGAGGTGTTCGGCGCCGACCTCGAGCAGAGCTCGCCGCTGGTGCGGAGCTCCGAAAGGCCCGTGATGCAGTGGGATAACGGCGTGCGATTCGAGGAGATGGCCTCGGGTGAGCAGGTGATGGACCCTTCCTACATAAGGGTGCCTTCCGGCACGGGGAGCGAGGGTTTCTACTCCCACAACGGAGAGGAGTTCATCTACGTGATCTCCGGCCGACTGTTCGTGGAACTAAAGGACCATGGAACGTTCCAGGTCGCGCCCGGCGACACGCTGTATTTCCCCTCGACCACCCCACACCGGTGGTGGGCCGGCGAAGAGCCCGTCGAAGCCGTCTACGTCAACACCCCGCCAACGTTCTAGCCAGCCGTGTCCCGCGACCTCAGGCTCGACTCCCTGCTCTCCATCCCTGCGCTCTTCGGGCCGCACGTCTCGCCCGACGGAAGATGGGTGGCGTGGAGCTGGTCGCGCCTCGGACCCTCAGCCGACGTGTTCGCAGCACCCACCGACGGCTCGCAGCCTCCCCTCCGCCTCACCGAGACCGTAGAGGGGGACACAATGGTCGTTTCCTGGACCTCGCAGGGCGACGCGGTCCTCGTGTCGCAAGACAATGACGGAGATGAGCGCGTCCGGCTCTACCGGGTCAGGCTCGCCGAGCCAGGGGTGATGGAGCCGCTCACCGCGGCTAACCCGAACTACTATCTCAGGGGCGGCCAGTTGCATAAAGACGGCCGCTGGCTCATCTACGCCGCCAACCTCGACGCCGACAGCGGAGAGGAGATCGAGACCGACCGGCTATACAGGCACGACTTGCAGACGGACGAAAGGCTGGTGCTGGCCAGACCCGAAAAGGGGAGTATCCCCTGGCCCGAGCTGAACCTACAGGGCACCCACGTACTCTACTCGCGCAACGAACGGCACTCGGCCGGACAGCAGGTCTGGCTGGTAGACATAGATGGCCTGGAAGATCGCGAGATCCTGAACTTCGGCCCACACAACAAGGTCTCGGCCTCCTGGTTTTCCGACGGGCGTAGGGTCCTCTTCGTCGCCGAGGGCGAGTCTTACCGGAGGCTGGGTGTTTGGAGCATGGACGAAGAGTCCGTGCGCTGGCTCGTAGAAGATCCAGGCCGCAACATCGAGTACTCATTCGCGCCTCCGAACGGGGGACCTGTAGTCGTGGTGGGGGTCGAACAAGCGGGGATGAGGGCCTCGCTGCTAGAAGTGCAGAACGGCACCGAGACCTCGCTACAGCACACGATAGGCAACCTCATACCGTTGACCCAGGCCGATAACGGCGGTTGGATCTGCACCCATTACGATGCCCTCCACCCTGCGGACCTCGTGCGCTACAGTGAGAGTGGCAAACGGGCCAGCCTCACGGGCCTGCCGGAAAGGATGGACGTAGACGAGGAGCGGCTCGTCGCCGCCGAAGACTTCCGCTGGCGGTCCGTCGACGGCATGGAAGTACAGGGTTGGCTCTACCGTACGCGTGGGGAGAAGCTCGGAACCATCGTCCTGGTCCACGGTGGCCCGACCAGCCACGCCGAAGACCGGTTCAGCGCCCAGATCCAGTACCTCGCCTCGCGGGGCTTCGACGTGCTGGCGCCGAACTACAGGGGCAGCACGGGGTTCGGTCTCGCTTTCCAGAAGTCCATAAAGCAGGACGGCTGGGGCGGTCGGGAGCAGGAAGACATAAGGTGCGGGATCGAGGCGCTGATCGCTGCCAGTTTGGCAGAGCCCAAACGCGTCGGCGTTACGGGCACCTCCTACGGCGGATACTCGGCGTGGTGGGCGATCACGCACTTCGAACCCGAGATCGTCGCCGCCGCGGCCCCGATCTGCGGTATGACCGACCTCGCGATCGACTACTATGCCACCCGCCCCGACCTCAGACCCTATAGCGAAGAGATGATGGGAGGCTCCCCCAAAGACGTACCGGACCGTTACCGCGCAAGGTCCCCGATCAACTACGTAAAGAACATCAAAGGAGATCTCCTGATCGTCCAGGGCCTGAGAGACCCGAACGTAACCCAGGACAACGTCCACGCCGTTACGAAAGTCCTCAAAGCGCATAACATCGCTTACGAACTCCTCACCTTCGAAGACGAAGGCCACGGCATCGCCCGTCCGACGAACTTGCGCGTCCTCTACCCGCGCCTCGCCGAGTTCTTCCAGAAGGCGTTCGACAAACCCTCTTGACCGAACTTACCGCCGGAGCCTCAAACCCGCCCATTCCTGAAGCCTGTAGCCTGATGCCTCCACACCAGATGTTTAAATCCTATATGTGCTGGGTACACATACGTGCAGAAGGAAAGCTACTATACGGAGGAATCGTTTTGAC
The DNA here is from genome assembly GCA_963849745.1 of uncultured Rubrobacteraceae bacterium. Classification (GTDB taxonomy): domain Bacteria; phylum Actinomycetota; class Rubrobacteria; order Rubrobacterales; family Rubrobacteraceae; genus Rubrobacter_D. Next base: position 360,652 of record CAWKIM010000006.1, read on the forward strand.
GCACGAGACCAGAACCTTCGACAAGATGGGCGAGACCACGCAGACTGTGGTCAGGACTTCTCAGGAGTCGGCCAGGATCTTTACGGACTACACCGTAAAGGCGCAGGAGTTGAACACGCAGTTCGCCCGGCGTGCCGTGGAGACCTGGATTGACGGGATGCGCAAGCAGACCGAGCTTTCCCAGGAGATGGCGCTGGAGCTCTTCGGGAGGGCTGAGGAGCAGGCGGACGCCTACAGGCATTTTTTCGGGCAGTGGGGCAACTTCCCCATGGGAAGCTTCCCGTTCCCCGGCATGACCAATAGTGTAATGTTCCCCTTTCAGAGGCAGGGGATGCGGCTTGTGGATACCGCTGTAAGGAGCACAGAGGAGACTATGGCGACGGTTACATTCCCGATCGCCGGTTACGACGAGAAGAACGTCGATGAGATCTCCGCGCGGCTCGACGGTCTGAGCGCCGAGCAGATCCGGCGCCTCAGGGCTTACGAGAAGGCCAACAAGAACCGCCAGAGCCTGATCGACCGGTTCGACAGCAAGCTCAGGGCTTCATAGCAGAAGCCACACGAGCGTAACGGAGAGGCCGGGGCTGGAGTCCCGGCCTTTCTTCTTGCTTTCTTTCGAGGCCCCAACTCGCGCCACACGTGATTCACCGATTACAATGGCACCAGAGTAATCTCACGCGGATCCCGTCGTAATCGTTGGATCTTGACCCCATTACAGTAACTGTGTAGTATTCGTGCAAAGCGAGGAGCCGGGTGACCATGCCTGTAGGAGGTATTACATGGACGTGATGAGGGGTCTCGAAGAGAGCGGGAGCAGCGCGCCGCATCCTGGTGTGGAGAACCTGATGCTCCACTTCACGCCTTACTCGGAGGACTGGTCCAAGCTGCCTGTAATCGTCTCTGGGGAGGGGTGCTACGTCACCGACCAGAAGGGCAAATCTTACATAGACGGGCTCGCCGGGCTGTTCACGACGCAGGTCGGGCATGGGAGGAGCGAGCTGGCCGAGGTCGCCGCGAGGCAGATGAAGGAGCTCGGATTTTTCCCCAACTGGAGCATGCACCATCCCAGATCGCTGGAGCTTGCGGCCAGGATCTCCGAGATAGCGCCTGGCGACCTCTCCTCCAGCTTCTTCGTCTCCTCGGGTTCCGAGGCCGTCGAGACGGTCATCAAGCTGGCTAGGCAGTACCACAAGGCGAACGGCGAGGCCGAGCGCTACAAGGTCATATCGCGCAGGATCGCCTACCACGGCACCACGATGGGTGCGCTCTCCGTGACGGGATTGCCTGCGTTCAAGGCGCCCTTCGAGCCGCTCTTGCAGGGCTTCTATCATGTAGCGAACACCTACGAGGACCCTGAGGGGGCTGCCGACGCCATCGAGGAGGCCATAGAGTTCGGGCCGCCAGAGACGGTGGCTGCCGTGATCCTGGAGCCCGTGCAGAACGCCGGTGGGTGCCTGGTTCCGCCCCCTGACTACTGGAAGCAGGTGCGGGAGATCTGTGACAGGCACGGAGTACTCCTCGTCTCGGACGCGGTGATCTGTGCCTTCGGGCGCTTAGGCGAGTGGTTCGGCATCGAGCGCTTCGACGTGGTCCCAGATATGACGAGCTTCGCCAAGGGCGTAACGTCGGGATACCTGCCGATGGGCGGAGTTGTGGTGAACGAGAAGATGCGCGCGACGCTCGAGGGCAACGCCCCGATGTTCATGCACGGCTCGACCTTCGGGGGGCATCCCGTCTCGAGCGCGGTCGCCCTGGAAAACATAGATATCATCGAGCGCGAAGGGTTGCTGAAGAACGTCCACGACCTCGAAGGGTACTTCGGCGACGAGCTCAGGCGGATGGCCGCCGACCATCCCATCGTCAAGGAAGTCAGAGGGATGGGCTTCTTCTGGGCCGTCGAGGTCAGGCCCGAACGTGCCGACGGTACGCCGTTGGAAGGCGATGAGTACGAGAAGTTTTTCAAGGGTGTCGTCTCGAAGAAGCTACTAGAGGGCGGTCTCATATGCCGCTTCGACGACAAAGAAGATCCCGTCATCCAGTTCTCCCCGGCGCTCGTAGCAGACAAGGAGATCATCTCCAAGATAGCAGGCATAACCGACTATGCCCTCACAGAACTCGAACGAGAACTCGGCTACCGGGGGTAGAGTTTGACCAGCGCTCCTAGCGCCCTCCCCGAAGACAGGGACTACCGCTCTTACAGTTTCTGGTTGGAGACGTCCGGTGATGCGCTCGCGCCGAGACCTTCGCTGCCCGGTCCGGTCGAAGCCGACGTGGCCATCCTCGGCGCCGGCTTTACGGGCCTGTGGACGGCCTACTATCTGCTCGCCAGGGAGCCCTCGTTGAAGGTGGTGGTGCTCGAGGCGGAGATTGCCGGCTTCGGGGCTTCCGGGCGCAACGGCGCCTGGTGCTCTTCGGGCTTTCCCGTCAGCCCCGGGGAGCTCCAGCGGCGTTTCGGGAGAGATGCCGCGCGGGAGCTCTTGCTGGAGATGCGGGGCGCGGTCGAGGAAGTAGGCAGGGTAGCCAGGGCGGAGGAGATCGACGCCCAGTACTTTCGGGGCGGACTGCTCCGCGTCGCCCGTGGCCCTAGCCAGCTACCGGGTATCCAGGAAGCGTACGAGTCGCTGTGCGGGCTTGGCCTGGAGGACGGCGTCAGCCTGCTGGACGCGGATGAGACGGCAGGGCGCGTTAGGATCACCGGCGCCAGGGGTGCGCTGTTCAATGCGCATTGCGCAACCATTCACCCCGCGCGGCTCGCGCGCGGGCTCGCCAGGGCCGTCGAGCGGCTGGGCGGTGAGATCTTCGAGCGGACGCCCGTGACGGACTACGAGGAGGGTGGCGAGAACGGCTCGGGCCCGAGGTTGGTCACGGACTCGGGCGGGGTGCGCGCGCGCACGGTCGTGCTCGCTGGTGAGGCCTACCTGGCGCGGCTCCGCAAGCTGCGCCGCCAGTTACTCCCCATCTATTCCCTCATCGTGCTTACCGAGCCCCTCTCCGAGGAGCGGTGGGCCGGCATCGGCTGGGAGGGGCGCGAGTGCGTGGCGTCCAACCGCTACACGGTCGACTACCTCTCGCGTACCGAAGACGGGCGCATACTGTTCGGGGGCAGGGGCGCACCATACCACTACGGCTCGCGCATACAGGACGAGTACGACAGGCACGAGCCGACGCACCAGATGCTGCGCAGCACGGCTAGGGACTGGTTCCCGGCCCTCGAAGGCGCGCGGTTCACCCACGCGTGGGGAGGGCCGCTGGCCGTACCCCGCGACTGGATGCCGACTATGTCCTACGACCCATCCAGGGGCGTAGCCACCGCGCGCGGCTACACGGGGCAGGGAGTCGGGACGGCCAACCTCTCGGGCCGGACCCTGGCGGACCTGATCCTCGAACGCCAGACCGTCACAACCCGTTTGCCCACCGTCGACCACGAGCAGCGTCCCTGGGAGCCGGAACCCTTGCGTTGGTTGGGCGCCAGGTACGTGCAGCGCGGCCTGATGAAGGTGGACGATAACGCCGAGCGAACAGGAGAGCCGCCAACAGGCAAGACCCTCGCAGAACGGCTCGGCAGACACTGAGTATACGTTTAGAATCGTAAGAGGGGAAAGGTCATTGTGGACGCTACAGGAGGCTGAGGGTGGAAGAGCGACGTGTAAGCGAGCGTCCGCCGCAAGAGGTGGAAGACACCGGCCGGGATGTGGAGCACACCGTCGCCGTGGAGTTGTCCGCGGTTACCAAGCGCTTTGGAGAGTTCGTCGCGGTCGGCGACCTCACGCTCGACATCTACGAGGGAGAGTTCTTCTCGCTGCTTGGTCCGAGCGGGTGCGGCAAGACGACGACGCTGCGCATGATCGCCGGATTCGAAGAACCGACCGAGGGCGGTATCTCCGTCGACGGGGACCAGATGCGCGGGGTGCCCCCCTATAGGAGGCCGGTAAACACCGTCTTCCAGTCCTACGCCATCTTCCCCCACTTAAACGTCTTCGACAACGTGGCCTTCGGCCTGCGTCGCTCCGGCGTCAAGGGAGAAGAGCTGCACAAGAGGGTCACGGAGGCCTGCGAGATGGTGCAGCTCTCCGGCTTCGAAAAGCGTAAGCCGAACATGCTCTCGGGCGGCCAGCAGCAGAGGGTCGCGCTCGCGAGAGCACTCATCAACCATCCCAAAGTGTTGCTTTTGGACGAGCCTCTCGGAGCGCTAGACCTCAAGCTCAGGAAAGAGATGCAACTCTACCTCAAGAATTTGCAGCACGAGGTTGGGATCACCTTCATCTACGTCACCCACGACCAGGAAGAGGCGCTCACCATGAGCGACAGGATCGCCGTGATGAACGAGGGTAGGGTGCAGCAGGTCGCCGACCCCCCGACACTCTATGAACATCCGAAGAACCGTTTCGTCGCTGACTTCATCGGCCAGACGAACGTGTTCTCGGGTACGCTGGAGTCTGTGATCGGTGAGCGCGTAACGTTGCGCACTGCTTCGGGGGAGAGAATCGAAGCCACCGCGCATGAGGTCGAGATCGGCGAGGATGCGCACGCCGCCGTGAGGCCCGAGAAGATCCGGTTCGGTACCGAGGGCGACAACGTCAGCACCGTCAGGATAAGGCAGATCGTCTACCTCGGGGTCAGCACCCAGTACATAGCGGAACTCCCCGACGGGCAGGAGTTGGTGCTCTACCAGCAGAATATCCGCGAGGAGGACCATCCCGTAGAAGGCGAAGAAGTATCGGTGGCATGGGACGCTCGCAACTGTTCCATACTGGGAGGATAGACATGGTTAGAAAGAAGAGGTTCTCGAGGGGCGATTTTTTGAAGGTGGTCGGCGCGGGGGTGGTGGCCAGCTCGACGCTCTCGACTCTTTCGGGCTGCACCGTCAGCACGACCGCCAAGAGCGGCGACGGTGGCGGTGGTGGCAACGAGAACGCGCTCAACTTCTACAACTGGTCGGACTACGTAAACCCCAAGACCACGATCCCCAACTTCGAGAAGGAGTACGGGGTGGAAGTAACCCAGGACTTCTACTCCGACAACGAGGCGTTGCTGGCGAAGCTCCAGGCCGGAGGCACGGGTTATGACGTCATCGTCCCCTCGGACTACATGGTTTCGGTCATGCGCAAGAGCGACATTATCCTGAAGCTGGACAGGTCCAGGATCCCGAACTTCGACAACGTCGGCGCGGCCTTCAAGAGCCTACCTTTCGACCCGAACAACGATTACAGCATGCCCTACCAGTGGGGAACCACGGGCATCCTCTACAACAAGAAAGAGTTGGGCGAGATAAGCAGCTGGGACGTAATGTGGGACACCGAGTACGAGGGCGAGATCGCGATGATGAGCGACGTCAGGGAGACCATGGGGGCGGCGCTCAAACTGCTAGGCTACTCCATGAACAGCACCGACCCTGACCAGTTGGAAGAGGCCAAGCAGTTGCTCCTGGAGCAGAAGCCCCTCTTGCGAGGATACTTCGCCTCCTTCGAGGTCAGGCCCCTGGTCCAGAACGGTGACGTCCTGTTGGGGCACGTCTACAGCGGGGACGGCTTTCTGGCCATCGCCGAGAACAAGGACCTGGACTATGCCATCCCCGAAGAGGGAGCCACCCGCTGGGTGGACAACATGGCCATACCGGTGGGCGCAGAGCACGCGGACAACGCCTACAAGTTCATAAACTACATCCTGGGCGCGAAGGCCGGTGCATCGCTCACTAACTACACGTACTACGGCTCGCCCAACGAAGCCGCCAACCCCATGATAAAGAAGGAGATTCTCGACGACCCGCGCATCTACCCGCCGCCCGAGGTCTTCGAGCGGTTGGAGGTGATCGAGGACATCGGGGGAGCGACCCGCAAGTACGAACGCATCTTCACCGAAGTAAAGAGCGCCTGAGCATGGAAGAGCGAGAAAGAAGTGGGTGGACCTGGAGGCTGGCGGGACTTTTGGCCCCAGTCACGATCTGGCTCGGGCTCTTCTTCCTGGTGCCGCTGCTGCTGATCCTGATCTTCTCCTTCGGGAAAAGCGGGATCTACGGCGGCATAACGCTGGGCTTCAATCCGGGCAACTACCTAAAGGTCTTCGACCCTCTATATCTGGAGATCCTGGGCCGCACGTTCGTCATCGCGCTCACCAACACGCTACTGTGCCTGGTCCTTGGCTACCCGCTGGCGTACTTTATCGTCTTCAAGGGCAGCAGGTGGCGCAACGCCCTGATCCTGCTCGTAATGGTCCCGTTTTGGACGAGCCTTTTGGTCCGGGCCTACTCTTGGGTGGTTATCCTGAACGGCAACGGCATCGCCAACCGGACGCTGCAGTTCCTCGGGATCACCGAGGAGCCCGTCACCCTGATCTTTACGCCACAGGCAGTAACGATGGGGATGGTCTACTCGTATCTGCCGTTTATGGTCCTACCGCTGTACGCAGCCTTGGAGAAGCTCGACATCAGCTTGAAGGAGGCGGCGCAGGACCTGGGGGCCAGCCGCTGGCACACATTCTGGCGGGTTACGTTCCCCTTAAGCATGCCGGGCGTAATCGCGGGCAGCATCCTGGTGTTCATACCATCGGCGGGAGAGTTCGTCATTCCGAACCTGCTCGGCGGGTCGCGGACGGTGCTTATGGGGAACCTGATCCAACAGCAGTTCCTCCAGGCCCGCGATTGGGCCTTCGGGAGCGCCCTTTCGGTGATGCTCGCCGTCCTGCTTCTCGGGGCGATCATGTTCTACATCCGCCGGATCGGGACGGACAAGCTGGAGGGGGTGTAGGCCGTGGGAGAGAGTAAAGGCGGGCCTATCTACAAAGGGCTAGGGAAGATCCCTGACCGCGCGTTGTTCCTGTTCGCGGGCCTGGTGTACCTGTTCTTCTACGCCCCGATCTTCGTAATGGTGTTCTTCTCGTTCAACGAAAGCCGGAGCACCCAGGTCTGGGGCGGCTTTTCGCTGAAGTGGTACGGGGAACTCTTGCGCGATCAGTCGGTACTCGACGCCTTCAAGACCTCGATGATAGTCGGCGTAACGGCCACGGCCATCGCCACCGTGATCGGGACGCTCACGGCGCTGGCCCTGACGCGCCATAGCTTCCGGGCCAAGACCTTTGCGGACTCTACGATCTACGCCGCTACGGTGATGCCGGAGATAGTGGTCGGGGTGAGCCTCCTGGTCTTCTTCGTCGCCATCCAGTTCGCGCTCGGGATCACGACCATCGTCATCGCGCACGTGGCGTTTACGATCTCGTTCGTCACCATCGTGGTGCGGGCACGCCTGTCGGGAATGGACCAGTCGCTCGAAGAAGCGGCCCAGGATCTCGGAGCGAACCCGGTTACGACGTTTCTGCGGGTGACGCTGCCCCTGATACTACCTGGTGTCATGGCCGGGGCGCTGCTCGCGTTCACGCTCTCATTCGACGACTTCGTGATCACGTTCTTCGTCGCTGGCGTAGGATCGAGCACGCTGCCGCTGAAGATCTACTCCATGATCAAGTTCGGCGTCTCGCCGGTTATCAACGCACTCTCTACGGTGGTGCTGGTGGCGACCCTGGTCCTGATCCTGGGCGGCAGCCGCATCCTGACGAGAAGGGGGAACTCCTAGGGCCATGACCGTTCGACCGAAAGCCGGCCCGCCTCGCGAGCGCGTCCTCGCGCTAACCGAGCGCGAGCGCGACACTTTCGTCCGCTCGCACCAGAGATCCCGCGAGCTCTACGAGAGGTCCGCCGACTCGCTGTTCGGCGGCGTGCCGATGAGCTGGATGATGAAGTGGGCCGGGGGATTCCCAGTGTTCGCCGACAGGGCCGAGGGGTCGACCGTCTTCGACGTGGACGGCAACGAGTACGCCGACTTCTGCCTCGGCGACACCGGGGCAATGACGGGGCATGCTCCCCGGGCGGTAGCAGCGACGGCCGCCGAGCAGGCGGCGCGCGCCATCACCACCATGATGCCTTCTCCCGACGCACCAGTGGTAGGCGAGGCCCTGGCAGAAAGATTCGGCCTGCCGCTGTGGCAGGTTACGCTCTCCGCCACCGACGCGAACCGGTTCGCGATCCGGATGGCGCGCCAGATCACCGGCCGCCCCCGCATCCTGGTATTCAATTGGTGCTACCACGGCACCGTGGACGAGACGTTCGCCGTCCTGCGCGAAGGCCGCGTCGTCGCCCGCCCCGGCAACGTGGGCCCTCCCGTAGAGCTGGACCGCACCACCCGCGTGGTCGAGTTCAACGACGTCGCGGCGCTAGAAGAAGCCCTTGCGCACGAAGACGTGGCGTGCGTGCTGGCCGAGCCGGCCATGACCAACATAGGGATAGTGCTCCCCGAAGCCGGCTTTCACGACGCGCTACGCGACCTCACACGCCGCCACGGGACACTGCTGATCATCGACGAGACCCACACGATTTCTACCGGCTACGGCGGCTACACCCGCGAGCACGGGCTCGACCCGGACATCCTGACAACGGGCAAGACCATAGGCGGCGGGGTGCCGGCCGGGGCCTTCGGCGTCACCCACGAGGTAGCCGAGAGGGCGCTCGCCCAGGAGGACGCTGACTACGTGGACGTCGGTGGCGTCGGCGGAACTCTGGCCGGCAACGCGCTCTCCGTGGCGGCCATGCGAACCGCCCTGACCGAGGTGCTTACGGAGCAAACCTTCAGGCATACCGTCCCGCTGGCCGAGCGCTTCGAACGGGGGGTAAAGGGAGCTATCGGGGAGGCCGGGGCTCCCTGGAACGTGGTCAGGCTCGGCTGCCGGGTCGAGTACGGCTTCTCGCCCGAGCCGCCCCGCAGCGGCGGCGAGGCGGCAGCGTCACACGACGACGCGCTGGAGACGTTGCTGCACCTGTATGCGCTCAACCGTGGGGTGCTCATAACGCCGTTTCACAACATGGCCCTGATGGCCCCGACGACCACGGAGGCGCAGGTGGACCGGCACACGGCCGTTTTCTCGGAAGTGCTGGAGGAACTGTATCAGTAGGCTCCCGTCTTTGGCTGTGGTGGGCGAAGAGACGGGGGAAGTAGTGTAGGGGTGATTGGGAGATAGAGACTCCCGGGGAAAGGAGTAGAGGTGGAAAGTGCGCGTGAGAGCAGGGACGTCAGATCTCCGGAGGTAAGTGAGCACGGCTTAAAGGAAAACGCGATAGGTTTCAGGGACGCCCTGATCATCGGCATAGCCTCCACAGCGCCAGCCTACTCGCTGGCGGCCGTCATCGGGCTGGTGGTGGTCACCGTCGGTGTGCAAGCGCCGGCGGTTCTGCTGGCTTCATTCGTACCGATGTTCTTCGTGGCCACCGCTTTCTACTACATGAACCGGGCCGACCAGGACTGCGGCACGACGTTCTCGTGGGTTACGCGGGCCATGGGACCGTGGGCCGGTTGGATCGGGGGCTGGGCCATCTGCGTTACCGGCATCCTGGTGGTGGGCTCTTTGGCCGACGTAGCTGCACGCTACACCTACCTGTTCTTCGGCCTAGACGGCCTCGCCGGCTCGAAGGTGGCGATCACGCTGTTCGCCGTGGTCATCATCGTCGCGATGACGGCCATGTGCGTCATAGGCACGGAGCTCTCGGCCCACTTCCAGGACATCTTGATCATCGCCCAGGTCGGCGCGCTCCTGCTCTTCGCCGTCGTGGCCCTGGCGAGGGTTTTCGGCGGCACGGCCCCAGAAGGATCGCTCATTCCCGAGATCTCGTGGTTCTCTCCCTTCGCTATCGATAGTTCCAGCGCCCTTATCGCGGGGCTCCTGATCGGGGTCTTTATCTACTGGGGTTGGGAGAGCTCGGTGAACCTGACCGAGGAGACCCAGCACAGCGAGACGGCTCCGGGCCTTGCGGCCGTCGCCAGCACGGTGATCCTGCTCGTCACCTACCTTTCGGTAGCCGCCGCTGTGGTCGCGTTCGGCGGCGTGGGAACCGCAGAGAAGTTCGCCGACGACGACGCGATCCTGAGCACCCTGGCGACCGGCGTCCTCGGCTCGCCCTGGGACAAGCTCGTCGTCCTGGCTGTACTGACCTCGGCCCTGGCCTCGACCCAGACCACCATCCTGCCAGCCTCGCGTACCGTGCTCTCGATGGCGCGGGCCGGTGCTATGCCCGCCTACCTCGGCGAGACCCACCCGCGCTATCTGACGCCGCACGTCTCCACCATCGTAGTCGGCGCCCTGGCCACGATCTGGTACGTTCCGCTGAACTTCCTCTCGGAGAACTTCCTCTTCGACACGCTCTCCGCCCTGTCGCTGATGATCGCCTTCTACTACGCCCTCACCGGCTTCGCCTGCGCGATCTACTACCGCCACGAGCTGCTCAAGAGTGTGAAGAACTTCGTCTTTATCGGGGTGGCGCCCGTGCTGGGAGCCCTGATCCTCGCCTACCTGTTCTTCCGGTCTATCTTCGACCTCGCCGATCCCGGCGCCTCCTACACCGGCGGTTCCTTCCTGGGGCTCGGGGTGCCGCTGGTTATCGGGGTCGGTTTCTTGCTGCTCGGCGTGATCCTGGAGATCATCTGGCGCCTCGGCGGCCACGAGGGCTTCTTCGGACGCACCCCCGAGACCGTTGCTCCCGAGGTGGCCCAAGGACGGGTCGCGGTCCGCGAAACCGCCGGAGCACCGCCAGAGGAGGGTTGAATGGTAAACGTGGCGCTCGGCTTCCCTTCAGCCAGGGTGGCTTTGAGCGTGGGCGAGGATCGCGCCATCCTGGGCTCGTCCCCACACGAGCTCCTGCACATCTCGGAGACTACCGAGCGTGCCGGCCGAATCAGCAGGATCACGATAGGCGAGTAAAATGGAGAGTACCGTCTAGCGTACAGGCGGGCTCCCAGGGAAAGGAGACAACGTGGCGGAGCCGATAGATCGAGGCGACGCCTCGAGCATGGCCAGATCCGATAGTCCACACGAAGACCTCAAGGACAAGGGACTCGAACACGACGCCGTCGGACTCCTGGCCAGCGTCGTGCTGGGCGTCTCCTGCGTGGCCCCGGCCTACGCCCTCACCGCAACCCTCGGCCCCACGGTCAGCGAGGTCGGTCTGCAAATGCCGGCGGTCTTCCTGGCGGGGTTCGTACCGATGTTGCTCGTGGCCTATGCTTACCGGGAACTAAACCGTGAGGCGCCGGACTGCGGCACCTCGTTCACCTGGACGGTGAAGGCCTTCGGCCCGCACGTCGGCTGGATGTGCGGGTGGGGCTTCGTGCTGGCAACGGTTATCGTGCTCTCCAACCTCGTGGGCGTGGCGGTCACGTTCTTCTACCTGCTGCTCGGTAACGTCTTGGGGAACCCGGCCATCGAGGCGCTGGGCGGCAACGCGGTCGTCAACGTCCTTACTACCCTGGTCTTCGTGGCGGCCGCCACGGCGATCTCCTACCGTGGCATGGCGGCGACCAAAGGGGTCCAGTACGCGCTCGTGGGGCTACAGATGGTCGTCCTCGTTCTCTTCATCGCCCTGGCTTTCGGCGGAGCGCTCGGGGGTGCCTCAGAGCTCGCCATCGGCTTTTCTTGGAGCTGGCTCAACCCCTTCGCGATAGAGTCCTTCGCGGCCTTCGCGGCCGGGCTGTCGCTCTCCATCTTCATCTACTGGGGCTGGGACACAACGCTAACCATCAACGAGGAGACTACCGGCAGCTCCAGCACGCCGGGACGAGCCGCGCTCTTGACCATTCTCACGATCCTCAGCACGTACATGCTGGTTGCGATCTCGGCCCAGATGTTTGCCGGCATCGGCGAGCAGGGCATCGGTCTGGGCAACCCCGACACCGCGGACAATGTTTTCGCCGCGCTCGCCGGGCCCGTGCTCGGAGTGCTCGCCATCTTCCTGTTCCTCGCTGTGCTGGCGAGCGCGGCGGCGAGCTTGCAGACCACGTTCTTGCCCGCGGCGCGGACGATGCTCGCCATGTCCTTCTACAAGGCGGCGCCGGAGCGCTTCTCGCACGTGCACCCGCGATTTCGGTCGCCGTCGTACGCGACGCTTTTCTCCGGCGTGGCCACGGCGATCTTCTACGCCGTGATGACGTTCCTAAGCGAGGATGTCCTGATCGACACCATCTACGCGCTCGGGTTGATGATCGCCTTCTATTATTCGCTCACGGCCTTTGCGTGCGTGTGGTACTTCCGCAGGGAGCTGTTCACGAACCCGAAGAGCTTCGCGTTCAAGGGCCTCTTCCCTGGTCTCGGCGGGATAATGCTTACGCTCCTCTTCTTCAAGACGGCCGTCGATACCTTCGACCCGGCCTACGGCAGCGGCGGAGCGATATTCGGGATGGGCACCGTATTCGTTATCGGGGTAGGCTTGCTGCTGCTAGGCGTCATCTTGATGTTCGTCTGGCAGCTCCGGGCACCGGAGTTCTTCCGCGGAGAGACCCTCACGCACGACACAGCCGTGCTCGCCACCGAAGAGGATCTGCTGCAGGACCGGGACCCTGAGGATAACTGAGATGGGGAAATCCACGGGCAGAACGGAGAGTCCCGCAGCGGTTCGACATCCTCTCGACCCGCTGAGCGCGGACGAGTTTCGCCTGGCGGCGAGAACCCTGCGCCAGGCCAAAGGCTTCGACGAGCGGTGGCGCTTCGCCGCCATCGAGCTCAAGGAGCCGTCCAAGGAGGTGCTAGCCTCAGGGGGCAAGGTACCGCGGGAGGCCCTGCTCGTATGCTGGAATCGCGACGACGGCCAGGCCTACAAGGCGGTCGTCTCGCTCGACGAGGATCGCGTCGTCTCGTGGGAGCACCGCCCCGGCGAGCAGCCAAACGTGACCGTCGACGAATACCACGAGTGCGACGTCGCGCTGAGGCGTGACCCGAAGGTCATCGAGGCGCTCGCCGCGCGCGGCGTCACCGACATGGAGAAGGTGCTCTTCGACGTCTGGGCCTACGGGGGGTCTTTGATCGCCGACAAGTACCGGGGCCGGCGCGTCGGCTGGACGGACATCTGGTACCGGGACCACGAGGACTCCAACCCCTACGCCAACCCCGTCAACGGCCTCAAGCTAATAGTCGACCTAAACAGCGCGGAGCTGCTGGAGATCGAGGACTCCTTCGCTGTCGAGAAGCCGAGGATCATGGGCGAATACGTCCCGAAACACGTCCCCGGCTTGCGAGAGCGCGGCGATCTGAAACCCCTGGAGATCACGCAACCCGAGGGGGCCTCCTTCGTCCTGGACGGCAACGAGCTCAGGTGGCAGAAGTGGTCCATGCGCGTAGGTTTCAACTACCGCGAGGGACTCGTGCTCCACACCGTCGGCTACGACGACGGCGGCAAGATCAGGCCAGTGGCGCACCGGATGTCGTTCTCGGAGATGGTCGTGCCATACCGGGATCCCAGCCCCGAACACTTCCGGCGCACGGCCTTCGACGTCGGAGAGTGGGGCCTCGGGTTCATGACGACCTCGCTGGAGCTGGGCTGTGACTGCCTGGGCGAGATCTCCTACCTCGACGCGGTCCTCCACGACTCCACCGGCGAGCCCTACACCATCAAGAACGCCATCTGCATCCACGAGGAAGACGATGCCGTCCTCTGGAAGCACGTGGACGAGATCGCCGGAGCGGAGGTGCGCAGGAGCCGGCGTCTGGTCCTCTCCTTTCACGCGACCGTGGCGAACTACGAGTACCTCGTGTACTGGCGCTTCTACCAGGACGGCAACATCGAGTGCGAGGTGCGGGCCACCGGCATCATGGTCACCTCCCACTTCGCCGAAGGCGAGCAGCCCCCGTACGGGTCCCTGGTCGACGATCGGACTTACGCCCCGTTTCACCAGCACTTCATCGTCGCCAGGCTAGATCTCGACGTGGACGGCGAGGCGAACACGGTCGTCATGTCCGAGACAGAAGCGTCGCCGGTCGGACCCGAGAACCCCTATGGTCTTGCCCTCGTGCAGAGGAATACGCCCCTACGCACTGAAGTGGAGGGCAAGCAGGACTATGACTGGAACACCCAGCGCTCCTGGAAGGTCGTAAACGACAACGCCAAGAACGGGCTCGGCACGTCCACCGCCTACAAGCTAGTACCCACCGGCTGCCTGCCGGCGATGTTCGATCCCTCCTCACCGGTCTTCGAGAGGGCGGGGGTCATCGGGCACACTCTGTGGGTCACCCCCTACCACGAGGACGAGCGCTGGCCCTGCGGCGAGTTCGTCAACCAGAGCGAGGTAGACACGGGACTACCGGTCTGGACCCAACAGAACCGTCCGATCGAGAACACCGACGTCGTGCTCTGGTACGTGTTCGGCATCCACCACATAACACGGCCCGAGGAGTGGCCCGTGATGGCCGTGGACACCGTCTCGTTCTGGCTCAAACCGGCCGGGTTCTTCGACCGCAACCCCGCCCTGGACGTTCCCCCGAGTTCCAACGGGCACTGCCACAACCCGGAAGACGGGTAGGACCGTGATAGATCCCCAACAACGCTGGGCATCCATCGGCGAGAAGCCAGACTACGCGGGCCCGCTGTCCTACGCCGGGATGCCCCTCACGCAGGATCCCGTCGACCTACACGGTGTAGACGTGGCCATCGTTGGCGCCCCTACAGACGACCTGGTCTCGGACCGCCCAGGGACGCGCTTCGCGCCGCGCACCATCAGGGCCGCGAGCTGCCCGCCCGGACCGCAGCTCGAAACCGGGGTAGACGCGATGTCCGAGCTGCGGGTCGTGGATTTCGGGGACGCGCCCGTCCGGCCGGCGGATCCCGTCCGCTCCCACGCCGCGATAGAGGCGACCGTGGGTCAGGTGCTCGCCGCGGGCCCGATACCGGTGGTCATCGGCGGGGACCACTCGATCTCCGAGCCTAACGTGCGCGCCTGCGCAGCCGCACACGGTCCCGTGGGCCTGGTGCACTTCGATACCCACACCGACACCGGCACCGAGGTCTTCGGCGTCGAGCTCTCGCACGGGACAATAATGCGCCGCCTCGTCGAGGCCGGACACGTCGACCCCGGGCGCTACGCGCAGATCGGGCTGCGCGGCTACTGGCCGGGAAGCGAGGAATTCGCCTGGCAGGCCGAACGGGGCATAACAAGCCTCTTCATGCACGAGATCCGGGACCTCGGCATCGGGGAGGTCATCGGCAGGGCGACGGAGGCGGTAGGCCCCGGCCCCGTCTTCCTGTCGGTGGACATAGACGTGCTCGATCCGGCCTTCGCGCCGGGCACCGGGACACCCGAGCCGGGCGGGATGAGCACCGCGGAGCTGTTGTGGGCGGTGCGGGAGGTGGCGAGTGGTGTCGAACTGATAGGGGCTGACGTGGTCGAGGTGATCCCGACCGGGGTGGGTTCGGCGGACATAACGGCGCTCGCGGCGGACCGGATCGTACGCGAGATTCTCGGCGGCATCGCCCTCCGCCGGAGAAGACAACCTGACGAGCAAACAACCAAGGAGGAGAGATGACGGAGACGCGCACGCTGAAGAACTTCGTGGGAGGCGAGTACGTGGATGCGTCCAACGGCCGCACCTACGATCTGGTGAACCCGGCCACGGGCCAGACCTTCGCCCAGGCACCGATCTCGGAGCAGGAGGATATCGACCGGGCGTACGATGCGGCACAGAGGGCCTTCGAGACGTGGCGCGAGACGACGCCCTCGGAGAGGCAGCTCGCGCTCTTGAAGCTGGCCGACGCCATAGAGGATAGGGCCGAGGAACTGGTGCGGGCCGAGTCGGAGAACACCGGTAAACCGTTCGGGCTCACCATGGAGGAGGAGATCCCGGCCGGGGTGGACCAGATCCGCTTTTTCGCCGGCGCGGCCCGGGTTCTGGAAGGCAAATCCGCCGGAGAGTATCTCGAAGGGTACACGTCGTTCATCCGCCGCGAGCCTGTAGGCGTAGTCGGCCAGGTGACGCCTTGGAACTACCCGATGATGATGGCGATCTGGAAGTTCGCTCCGGCTATTGCCGCGGGCAACACCATCGTGATCAAGCCCTCCGACACCACCCCGGTCTCCACGGTCATGATGGCCGAGATCGCGGCGGAGTTCCTGCCCGAGGGCGTGTTCAACGTGGTCTGCGGAGACAGGGACACGGGACGGATGCTGGTCCAGCACCCCACACCGCAGATGGTCGCGATCACCGGTTCCGTCAGGGCCGGCATGCAGGTTGCGGAGGCGGCCGCCTCCGACCTCAAACGGGTCCACCTCGAGCTCGGCGGGAAGGCGCCGGTGATCATCTTCGACGACGCCGACATCGAAGCGGCTGCCGAGGAGATAGCCGGCGCCGGCTACTTCAACGCCGGCCAGGACTGCACCGCGGCCACCCGGGTGCTCGCCCACCCTGGCATCCACGACGACTTTGTCGCCGAGATAACCGAACAGGCCAGGAACACCACGACGGGCCACCCCGATGACGAGGTGGACTACGGCCCGCTCAACAACGCCAACCAGCTGGAGCACGTCTCCGGCATGGTCGACAGGTTACCCGACCACGCCGAGGTAACCGTCGGCGGCGAGCGGTTCGGAGAGAGGGGGTTCTTCTACTCCCCCACCGTGGTCTCCGGCCTCAGGCAGGACGACGAGGCCTCCCAGAACGAGATCTTTGGCCCCGTCGTCACCGTGCAGTCCTTCTCCGACGAAGACGAGGCGGTGAGGTGGGCCAACGGCGTCAAGTACGGTCTCGCCTCCAGCGTGTTCACGAAGGACCATGGAAGGGCGATGCGGGTTAGCCGGAGGCTGGACTTCGGGTGCGTCTGGATCAACACTCACATCCCCCTCGTCGCCGAGATGCCCCACGGCGGCTTCAAGCACTCCGGTTACGGCAAGGATCTCTCTATGTACGGCCTGGAGGACTACACCCGCATCAAGCACGTTATGACGAGCCTAGAAGCGTAAGAGAGGTTTCAGGCCAAAGGCATCAGGCTTCAGCAAGAACGGCCAACCCGAGGTCCGGACTGGGCATCGGAATCCGGTGGTCGGGCACGACGCGAAGTACCGCGACGAGAAGTTGGAACGCTCGGTCATGCCTAGCGAACGGCCGCACGGGGTATCCTGAAGCCTGATGCCTGAAGCCTGCGACGAAAGGAGCTTACATGAGCATCGCAACCTCCGAACAAAGCGTAGTCGATAGCGTAAACAAACAGCTCTTTATCGGGGGCGAGTGGCGCGACGCCTCAGGGGGTGCCACGCTCGCCGTCGAGGACCCTTCGACCGCCGAGCCGCTCTGCGAGATCGCCGACGGGACGCCCGAAGACGCTATGGCCGCGCTTGGGGCGGCCGACGAGATGCAGGCCGAGTGGGGCAATACGGCGCCGCGCGAGAGGGGTGAGATCCTCCGCCGCGCCTTCGAGAAGCTGGTGGAGCGCACGGACGAGCTTGCCCTCCTGATGACGCTGGAGATGGGCAAGGCGCTCGCTGAGTCTAAGGCGGAGATCACGTACGCAGCCGAGTTCCTCCGGTGGTTCTCGGAGGAGGCCGTTCGCATAGAGGGCCGCTACGCCATCCCCCCCGCGGGCGCAGGGCGTATGCTGACGATGAAGCAGCCCGTCGGCCCGTGCCTGTTCATAACGCCGTGGAACTTCCCCATGGCGATGGGGACGCGCAAGATCGGGCCTGCCATCGCCGCCGGCTGCACGATGGTGGTGAAACCGGCACAGCTGACTCCCCTCTCCATGCTCGCCCTCGCCGGGATCCTAGAGGAGTCAGGTCTTCCCGGTGGTGTCCTCAACGTGGTGACGAGCTCCTCCTCCAGCGGCACGATGGGACCGCTTATCGCCGACCCGCGCGCCCGCAAGCTCTCGTTCACGGGCTCGACCGAGGTAGGGCGCAAGCTCGTCGCCCAGTCCGCCGAGCAGCTCCTGCGCGTCTCCATGGAGCTCGGCGGCAACGCTCCCTTCCTGGTCTTCGACGACGCCGATGTCGACGCCGCAGTCGAGGGCGCCATGGTCGCCAAGATGCGCAACATCGGCGAGGCGTGCACCGCGGCCAATCGCTTCCACGTCGCAGACGGCGTCGCCGGCGAGTTCGCCGAGAAGCTCGCGAAGCGTATGGAGGCCATGAAGGTCGGGCGCGGCACCGAGGAGGGGGTCGAGGTGGGGCCCCTCATCGACGGCGACCAGCGCGAGAAGGTCGCCGATCTCGTCGATGACGCGCTCGGCAAGGGAGCCAGGGCCCTGGTCGGCGCCGAGAAGATGGAGGGGTCCGGGTACTTCTACCGCCCCACCGTGCTCGACGACATCCCCGAGGATGCGACGCTGTTGAAGGAGGAGATCTTCGGCCCCGTGGCCCCTGTTGCCTCCTTCGACTCCGAAGAATCCGCCGTGGCAGCCGCCAACGACACCGAGTTCGGCCTCGTGGCCTACGTCTACACCAGCGACCTGAAGCGCGCCCTTCGCGTCTGCGAGGGCATCGAGACCGGCATGGTCGGTCTCAACCAGGGCATGGTCTCCAACGCCTCAGCCCCCTTCGGCGGCATCAAACACTCCGGCTTCGGCCGCGAGGGCGGCATCGAAGGGATCGAAGAGTACCTCGAGACCAAGTACGTAGCCATCAACCTCTAGAGGAGGGCATTTGACGACCGTCCGCCCCATCAGGGAAGAGGATCGTGACGCCTGGCTACCCCTCTGGTATGGCTACAACGACTTCTACCGTAACGACCCTACGGAGGAGATCACACGGGAGACTTTCCGGCGCGTGCGAGACGGGTCGGACGGACTCTTCGGTCTGGTCGCGCAGGACGACGAGGGCCGGCTCGTCGGTCTGGCGCACCTCATCTTCCACCCCTCCACGTGGACGACGGCGCCCTACTGCTACATGGAGGATCTGTTCGTGTCGCGAGAAGGGCGCGGCTCCGGGGCCGGACGCGCCCTGATCGAGGGTGTCTACGCCGAGGCCGACCGGCGCGGCGCCGATCGCGTCTACTGGCACACCCAGCAGTACAACGCCCCGGCCCGGTCGCTATACGATGTGGTTGGCACTGCCACATCGTTCGTGGTCTACGAGAGATGAACGGAGGAGAGATGACCGAAAACGGACTCCTGAGCGTTGTCAACCCGGCCACTGGTGAGAGCATAGAGGAGGTACCGATCTCTTCGCGTGAGGAGGTCTATGCCGCCGTCGAGCGGGCGCGGGACGGTTTTCGCGAGTGGCAGGGATTCGCCGGGCTTGACCGGGCCGAGGTGTTGCACGAGATCTCTGCGCGGATGCGGGAGCACGCGGACGAGCTCGCGGAGGTAATGACGCAGGAGGGCGGGAAGCCCTTTATCGAGAACCGCGATGAGGTTACGTGGACGGCCGCTTGCTTTGACTACTACGGTGAGATCGCCCGCGACTCCGTCGGGTACCTGCCAGCGCCTATCGAGCCGCAGCAGCTCGCCCTCGTCGTAAAGGAACCCGTCGGGACGGTGGCCTGCATCGTACCCTGGAATTATCCGCTGCTGCTCGCGGCCTGGAAGGTCGCCCCTGCGCTCGCCGCCGGAAACGCGGTGCTCCTAAAGCCGTCCGAGGAGACACCGCTCGCTACGCGGCGCCTCGTTGAGCTCATGCATGAGTTACCCGACGGGCTGCTGCAGGTCCTGTACGGGGCTGGCGAGGTCGGGTCCATGCTCGTTCGGCACCCTGGTGTTGATATGGTCGCGTTCACCGGAAGCCAGGAGACGGGGCGCAAGGTCGGCCTTGCAGCCGCCGAGCGTCTCATCCCCGCGAATCTGGAACTCGGCGGGAAAGACCCCTTCATCATCTGTGACGACGTGGACATAGAGGTTGCCGCACAGGGCGCCGTGTGGGCCGCGTGCCTGAACGCCGGGCAAGTCTGCACGTCTTCGGAGCGTTTCTACGTGATGAGCGAGGTCGCCGACGATTTTGTCGAGGCGTCAAAGGAATTCGTCGAGTCGTTGAACATCGGGGACCCGATGGACCGCTCGACGGACGTAGGGCCCATGATCAACGCGAAGGGCCGGGAGAAGGTCGAGCGTCACGTCGGGGAGGCGGTCGACGACGGCGCTACCCTCGTCGCAGGCGGCGAGCGCTACGGTGAGCAGGGCTTCTTCTACAAGCCCACGGTCCTCACCGGCGTAACGCCGTCCATGACGGTGATGCGGGACGAGACCTTCGGGCCCGTGGTCCCTGTCGTGGAGGTCGGGAGCCTGGACGAGGCGATAGAGCACGCCAACTCCGTGCCTTACGGTCTCGGGGCGAACGTGTACACGCAAGACTTCGAGAAGATGCTCAAATGCATGCGCGAGCTCAGGGCCGGGACAGTCTGGATCAATGACCCCCTGACCGACAACGACGCAGCCCCCTTTGGGGGCCAGAAAGGTAGCGGTATCGGCCGCGAGCTCGGCCGCGAGGGTCTCGAAGCGTTCCAGGAATCCAAGCACGTCCACATCGACCCGAAGGTGGAGAAGAAGGAGTGGTGGTACCCCTACGGCAAGGACGACGATCCTGGACAGAGGACTATCTAGATGGCCGCGCCAGAGAATTTGGCGCCTGGTGTATACAGGGTGGACGCCCTCCGCTTCTCGAATTTCATAAGCGTGCTTCTCCTGGAGAACGACGACGGCTGGACGCTCCTAGACACCGGCGTGGCCGGCAGCGTGGGGCGTATCGAGGAAGCTCTAGCCAGCCTCGGTTCAGGACCAGGAGACCTCAAGCGCATCTTCATCACCCACCAGCACGACGACCACACGGGCGGTCTGAAAGGTCTCCTGGAGTGGGCGCCCCATACCGAAGTAGGCGCCTCGGAGCACGAGGCAAAGGTGATCTCTGGCGAGCTTCCCTACGATCCTCAGGACAACAGATTCTTCAGGTACATGACCCGCAACGCGGAGCCGCCCGGCATCCCCGTCGCGCGGACATTGGGCGAGGGCGACCTGGTCTCCGGGTTCCGCGTGATCTCTACGCCGGGCCACAGTCCAGGCCATGTCTCGTTGCTACGTGATACGGATGGCCTGCTGTTCACGGCCGATGCCTTCGGTTGCCTGCCGCGCAAGCTAAGGGTCGGTGTGATCCAGGCACTTTGCACCGACCCGCCGATGGCGAAACGCTCGGCACAGAAGCTCCTGCGCGAGGACTTCGCGACGGTGATATTGGCGCACGGGCCGGTCATGAGGTCTGACGGAAGAGAGAAGCTCCAGAGGGCGATAGACAGATGCCGCTATTAGCATCAACGAACACGACCATCATGATGCCATCGTCGTCGGCTCAGGACGCAACGGCCTCATAGCCGCCACTCACAACGTGAAGGTGGATCGCGATAGACTACAATAGACTACGATGTGTTCTGTTGGAGGCGGTGAAGAAATGGCGACGAAGGGGCGGCCGTTTACGGTACGTTTGAGGCCGGAGGTGGAGCGGCGGTTGGAGGAGGAGGCCAGGAGGGCGCGGCGGCCGAAGACGGTTATGCTGGAAGCGCTGGCGGATGAGGCTTTGAGGATGCGGCGCTTTCCGGGTATAGGGTTCAGGGGGGCTGAGCATGACCGCAGGGCGTGGGTCATGGGTACGGGGCTGGACGTGTGGGAGATGATCGAGCTTTACGGGGACGGGGGCGTGGGAATCCTCGAGAACCATCCGATCTCCCGCCGTCAGCTGGAGGTGGCGCTCGCCTACTACAAAGAACATGCTGACGAGGTGGATTGGCACATCGAGGAGAACAGCCGCACGCCCGAGGAGTGGCACAAGCTCTACCCGGGGATCTTGCCTTCGCCGGAGGAGTAGATGCGGCTCATGCTCGATGCCCATATCTCGGGCCCCCGGGTTGGTGAAGCCCTGGAAAACATGGATCACGCTGTCAGGGCCGTGGATCAAGAAAAAGAACTCGAGCGATTATCCGACGAGCTGCTCTTCGATCTGGCCGTCGAAGAGAATCGCATCATGGTGACCCAGAACGTCAAAGACTTCATGCAGATCCTCAAGCAGCGCCCGCCGGAAATGAGCCATTCGGGGCTCCTGTTGATCCCGCACTCCGTCAGGCTCAACGATTTCGGGACGATGATCTCAGGCATTCAGAGCACGCTCCGCGGCCTGTCGCAAGAAGATTGGGTGGACCGGGTCGATTGGATGAGAAGGACGGAGAGGAGTTGACGAGTCCGCTTGCGCGCACGACTCCGAGACATATCCCTCGAACGGTCCCTACAGTCCTTCTTGCCCCAGCCTGGCTTCGCGGGCGGCGGATGATGGCCTGGGCCAGGTCTGCGACCCGCAGCTTGGTCAAGATGTTCGGAACGTGGTTTCTGACGGTCTTGGGGCTGGGGTAGAGGTGGGTGGATATCTACATGTTGCCCAGACTCACCCTCCTCCGATAGGGAGTCGTCGAACTCGCAGGCGAGTATCTTCTATGACTACCACGCTGCCCTGATCCAGGGCTTCCTGTATGTCCGGCAGGCGGTCAAGAAGGAGTTTCGCCTGAGCTTCGGGACGCCGCCCGGAACTACGGCGGAAGATTATGACCGAAGGTCTGGTGGACCTTCTGAGCGCCAGTATAGTGCCGAAATCCGTGTCAGCAGAGACGAGCACTCGATCTTCGCTACCTGCAAGCTCGAAGATTTCCTCATCGGTCGATGCCTGCATTCCGCGTTCTCTGACATGCAGAGCTTCGTGACCCGCTTCGCGGAGCTTGTCGGCGACCGAGGGAGAGAGGCGTTATCTATTAGGAATTTCAAGGAGCAGGGAGAAGAGGAATCTCTCTTTCCCTTACCGCCTCTGCAGCGTAACGCAGTGCTTCGCGGATGTCTTCGGGCTCGAGATCCGGATAGGCCCGCAGGATCTCCTCATCGCCCATACCTTCGGCCACCATCTCTACTATGGTGGCAACGGGGAGGCGAAAGCCACGGATGCAAGGAACCCCGCCCATCTTCTCCGGATCTACCGTGATGCGGGTAAACGTCATACGAGCCGCCCCTTCAAACGATCTATCGTCCGTACTATTCTACTCTCCCCATAGAAGATTGATCCTTTCGCAGCCGGATACGGCTCCCAAGTTAGCTCTGACCATCTACCGCCCGGCTCAATTATCCGCTGTCCTGCCCCAGTCCGGCTTCGCGGGCGGCGGATGATGGCCTGGGCGCGATCGGCGACCTGCAGCTTGGTGACGATGTTCGAGACGTGGTTTCTGACGGTCTTGGGGCTGAGGTGGAGGCGCTTCGCTATCTCGGGGTTGGTCTCGTGGCGGGCTATGAGCTCCAGGATCGCGTTGCCCGCGGCTTACAACGTTGACTCAAGGTGACGGAAAAGGGTATAAGTTCCGTTGCTAGCAGGGGAACGGAAGGGAGGGCGCATGCTGCAGCGGATCGTATCGCGCCTGGGTCACGATACGGTGGAGCCCGGCGCGGACACCGAGCGGACGATGGGCTTCGGGAACACCGTCATGGTCTGGCTCGCGGCGAACATGGTGGTCACGACCCTGCTCACGGGGACCCTGTTCGTGCCTGGCATCCCGTATTTGCAGGCGATCCTGATCATACTTCTCGGGACCCTGCTCGGGGTTGGCGTGCTGGCACTCGTGGGGTGCATAGGCACGCGCACGGGGTTGCCGACGATGGTCCTGACGCGGGCCTCTTTCGGCATCAGGGGAGGGACGTTCCCGGCGCTCTTGAACCTCGCCGTCCTCATGGGGTGGAGTTGGGTGCAGGCGCTCCTGGCCGGAATAGCCGTGAACTCCGCGGTCGACTCACTCACGGGCTTCTCCAACGTCGTCTTGTTCACGGTCTTGTGCCAGAGCCTCGTGGTGCTGCTGGCGCTCTTCGGGCATCAGGGCATAGAGCGGGTCGAGCCGTTTATCGCGGTCGTGATGATAGGGCTCGCCCTCTTCGTGTTCTACACGGCCTTTAGCGCCTTCGGGGTCGGCGAGTTCGCATCCATCCCCGCCGACCCCTCGACCGGCATGACGACGGCCATAGCGTTCGACGTGGTGGTGGCGACGGCCATCTCCTGGACGGTCCTCTCTGCGGACTTCAACCGCAACGCCACGTCGCAACTCGGGGGCATAGGTGGGACGGTGATCGGCTACACCGCCTCGACGTCCCTGGCGATGTCTTTGGGCGTGACCGCCGCCGCCTACGCCCAGCTCCAGGGCGGGGCCGCGCAGGGCTTCGACGCGGCGGTCCTGGTGGAGAACTTCGGGATACCGGCCGCGATCGTGGTCTTCCTCTCCGTGATGGCGACGAACACGCTGGTGGTGTACGGCATGATCATGTCCTACCTCAACCTCAGGCCCCAGAGCGGCTTTCTGGGGCCCGCGCTCGCTATCGGTCTGATCTCCATACTCGGCGCCACCTGGCAGGGTGTACTGAACTACTTCCTGGACTTCTTGCTGCTGATCGGTACGTTCTTCGTGCCGGTCTTCGCCATAATGCTCGCGGATTACTACATCCTGCGGCGCGGCGAGTACTCCGTTCGGGACGTACTCGAGAGGCGTGGCGGCCGCTACTGGTTCACGGGCGGGTTCAATGTGCCGGCGTGGGCAGCGTACGTTGTAGGAGCGGGGCTCGCACTGTACTGGACCAGGATCAGCCCCCTCTCCTTCGGTGCGACCGTCCCCGTCTTTGCCCTGACTTTCGTCCTCTACCTGATCCTCCGCTTCGCCGCTGACCGCGCGAAGGGTAGGGCCACCGAAACCGACCGGGTACCGGGTTAGGCACGTGCCCCCGCGGATAGGCCGCATCGTCGACCTCTCGCGCCGGGTGGACGCACAGACCCAGGTCTATCCAGGCGACCCTCACGTGCGCCTGGAGCCCGCGACGACCCTGGCGGCGGATGGAGTCAACGTCCTGGCCGTCCACCTCGGGAGCCACTCCGGCACCCACGCCGACGCGCCCTACCACTTCATCGAGGGCGGTGCGCGCATAGACGAGCTGAACCCGCGCCTGTTCGTTGGTCCTGCTGTAGTTATGGACGTGCGGGGCAAAGGGGCGCGGGAGAGGATCACGGTGGAAGACCTGAGGCCCTACGAGAGTCGGCTCCACGAGGGCGCAGTAGCTATCGTGCGGACCGGCTGGGAGGAGCGCTACGGCACGCCTGAGTACTACGACCATCCCTTCCTCGACCGCCGGGCGGCAAGGTTGATCCTCGACGCCGGCGTGAGGACCGTCGCGATAGACGCCCTGAACGTGGACGAGACCGCCGTCGAAGGGGGAAGCCCTGAGGGCTACCCGGTCCACCATGCCATACTGGGCGCAGGGGGTGTGATCGCCGAGAACCTCGCCAACCTCGCCGCCCTGGATTTTCCGAACCCCCTCCTGAGCCTCCTGCCCATCAAGCTCGGCGGCTCCGACGGCGCGCCGGTGCGGGCCGTGGCGATGGAGGTCATCTGCTGAATAGCAAGTAAGTGGAATCTCAAGGTCTGTGCGAGTCGCCCTAAGGGGTGGTCGACTCCCCGGCGGTCGTCCCCTCGTAAGCGTTTCCGAACCTGTAAAGGGTCACCTCATCGAAGGGGCGTCCGATAAGCTGCATCCCCACCGGCAACCCGGTACCGGTGAGGCCACAGGGTACAGAGAGACTCGGATGTCCCGTCAGGTCGGTCGGCCCTGTAAAGCGGGTTAGCGCGGAGCGAACGCTCTCCTCGTAGTCCCCGATATCGACCTCACGTTGCCCGATCTCCGTCGCCACAATCGGTAGGGTCGGGGTGAGGAGCACGTCGACATTCTGGAGCGCACGGTCGAACTCACCTGCGGCGAGCACCCCTCGCCTACGCGCGTTCGCGTAACGGTAAGCTTTCGGACGCTCGCCGTCCATGAGGCGCTCGCCGACCTCTTCGCCGAACGTCTCCGGCTCGTTTTCGAGGCGTTCCTGGTGAACGGCGTAGGCTTCAGCGCCGAGGATCAGCCGGTGCGCGTGCAGCGTGTCCCAAAGGTTGGGGATCTCGACCTCGCGCACCTCTGCGCCGAGTGACCGGAACGCCTCCACGGCCTCGCGCAACAGCGCCTTGACCTCCCCATCAGCGTGATCGAAAAAGAAGCTCGTCGGAAGACCGATACTGGCTCCCCGGAGTCCGCGTTGGAGATCCCGCGTAAAATCCTCGGCGGGTCGGTCTACCGAGTAGGGGTCTTCCGGGTCGTGGCCGGCCAGGGCGTTCAGCATTAGGGCGTTGTCCTCCACGGTGCGGGTGATGGGACCGACGTGGTCGAGGCTCCAGCAGAGTGGGAAGACACCGCTCTTGCTCACCCGCCCGAAGGTCGGCTTCATGCCGACGGTACCGCAGAGGGCCGCGGGGATCCGGATGGAGCCTCCCGTGTCCGAGCCGAGCGCGCCGTAGCAGAGGTTTGCCGCGACCGCGGCCCCCGAGCCGCCACTGGAGCCGCCCGTTATCCTGCGCGTATCGTGGGGATTTTTCGTTGCTCCGAAGTGCGAACGGTCGCCTGTGGGACCGTAGGCGAACTCGTGCGTGTTGGTCTTGCCGATAAGGACGGATCCCGCCCCTTCCAGCTTCCGCGCGACGGTCGCGCTGTGGTCTGGGACGTGTCCGGAATAAGAGGCGGAGCCCATCGTCGTACGGACGCCACTGGTGTATATGATGTCTTTCAGGGCCACAGGCACGCCGTGCAGCGGGCCCCTGTAGCGTCCGGCCAGGATCTCTCTTTCGGCCTGAGACGCCCTCTCCAGCGCCCACTCCGCCGTAACGGTAATAAAGGAGTTCGTCTCGTCCGCCTCGATACGCCCGAGCAGCACATTCACGACCTCGACGGGAGAGAGGCGTCTCGCCAGAAGCTCCCTGGAGAGGCCGGCGAGCGAACGTGGCAGATCTGCGTTCTGGGCCAAGTCTTCGCTCCTTCCAGGGTGGACGTGTGCAGTATCTCATAGCGTTAAGATGTGTTTTCGTTGTTATCGGCGGGTGATTCCACGCGCGGGGAAAGTGTTCCCGGGGTTATCCCAGCTCCCTATCCGCAGGCACCGCGCCGTCACGGGCGCGTAGGACCAGGATAGCGAGATCGTCGCGCGGGTAGCCCTCCTGGAAATCGAGGACGACGCCCTTGATCCTTGCGGCGAAAGTCGCCGCGTCGCAGCCGGCGCAGGAGCTGAGGAGCCGGCGCAACCTGCCTTCGCCGAAGAAGTCGCCACCAGAGGAGCGTGCCTCGGTGATGCCGTCGGTGTAGAGGACGAGGGCCTCACCGGGCATGAGACGCAGCGACGTATCCCCAAGCTCGGCGTCGGGGAACACACCCAGCGCCCTACCCGAAAGGCCGACCTCCTCCACCGTGCCGTCGGGGCGAACCAGAAGCGGTGGCGGATGGCCTGCGCGTGAGAGGTCGAGCCCCACGCCCGCAGAGCCGTCCTGGGGCTCGAGTCGGACGCAGGCCGCCGTGCAAAAGCGGTCCTCGGATAGCTGGCGGAGCATAGCCTCGTTGAGGGCGGCGAGGATCTCGGAGGGCCTGTCGTTCTTCAGGGTGACGGCGCGGATAGTGTAGCGGGCCAGGGCCGTCACCGATGCCGCCTCCACTCCCTTGCC
Organism: uncultured Rubrobacteraceae bacterium; assembly: GCA_963849745.1. Taxonomy (GTDB): domain Bacteria; phylum Actinomycetota; class Rubrobacteria; order Rubrobacterales; family Rubrobacteraceae; genus Rubrobacter_D. The sequence continues at coordinate 387,949 of CAWKIM010000006.1, forward strand.
GCGCACGTCCCCGATGGCGCAGATCCAGCCGTCCTCCACAGTGTTTATGAGATCGTAGAAGTCCCCTCCCACGTCGCTGGCCTCCTCGACGGACAGATACTCGGCACCGACCTCGACGCCTGGGATCTCGGGTAGGTGCGGAGGGAGCAGGCTACTCTGCAAGATGCGGGCTATCTCGCTGCGACCCCTGTACAGGCGGGCGTTGTCCGCGGCCAGCGCGCAGCGGTAGGCCAGGTCCTCGGCGAGCAGAAGGTCCTCTCTGTCGAAGCGGCGATCCGGCCTCGACGATACGAGGGTTATGGCGCCTATTGTCCTCCCCCGTGCAAGAAGCGGCACGCACATCAGCGAGCGGGGCTCCAGAGCGAGTACGATGCTAAGGTGTTCGCCGCGGCCCAGCTCCCGCTCGTAGAAGGTGTGGTCGGGGAGATCGGGGAGCAACACGGACCGCCCAGTCCTGAGAACCTCGTCCGTGCTCCCCGGGTCCCCCTCCCCGAACCGTCTGTGACCCCCGAGCCTCCTCAGGAGATCCTCCTTCTCTTCTTCGGCGTGCGCGGCGGCGAGCTGGTTCACGCTCCCGTTATCCTCCACAATGTCGAGCAGGCACCAGTCCGCGAGCTCAGGCACGAGGAGGCGGGTGATCCGCTCCAGGGTCTCCCTGTAGTCGAGCGAGGCGGAGAGCGACGGACCGGCCGCCGCGAGCAACGCCAGTCGCCGCCTCGCTTCCACCGCCTCGGCCCGCGCAAGCTGCTCCTTCACGAGCAGCAGGTCGCGCTCCTCCTCGATCATGCGCCGTTGTGTTACGTCATTCTGGATGCTGATGAAGTTGGTCAGACGGCCCTCTTCGTCGTGGACGGGCGAGACGTACAGCTCGTTCCAGAACGGCGTGCCGTCCTTGCGGTAGTTCTTCAGGACTACCCTGCACTCCCGCTCTTCCGTGATCGCCTCTCGCAACTCGTCGAGCGCGGGCTGGTCGCGATGTTCGCCCTGCAAAAAGCGGCAGTTCCGTCCCCTGACCTCCTCTGCGGTGTAGCCCGAGATCTCCTCGAAGGCGGGGTTTACGTAGACGATGGGATTGTCGGACACTTTCGGGTCCGTAATGACGATGCCGTTCGAGCTCGCGGCGACCGCCCGATCGAGCAGACGCCGCATCTCCTCCGGAGCGGGCCGCTCCGGGTCTCCACCGCGCCAGGTACGTGAAGAGGAAGTCTCCAATCCCCGTATTCTACAGCCTTCCACGATCTCACATCCACCGGGTGAGGATGGCCGTGAGATCTTCTCCCGACGTTAAGAGCATGTGACTTCGGGGTATAACTCGGTGGGTAAAGGAAATCCGGAGTACGAAAGGAGAAACGAAAGTGGCTTACGAGCTACCACAACTGCCGTACGGTTACGATGACTTAGAGCCCACGATAGACGAACAGACCATGCACCTCCACCACGAAAAACACCACAATACCTATGTAACCAACCTCAACGGTGCCCTGGAGAGGCACCCTGAGGCCGACCCGGGCTCCCTGGAAGAGCTCCTCGCCAACCTGGACTCCGTCCCCGAGGACATCAGGAGAGCCGTAAGGAACAACGGTGGGGGGCACTCCAACCACTCTATGTTCTGGCAGATCATGGGCCCCTCCGGCCAGGGGGGAGGAGAGCCCACGGGAGAGCTCGCCTCTGCCATAGACTCCACGTTCGGATCGTTCGATGCCTTCAAGGAGGAGTGGGCCAGCATGGGGGCTCCAGGCAGCGTGTTCGGATCGGGGTGGGTGTGGCTCATCGCCGCCCCCGACGGGTCGCTCACCATCGAGAAGACGGCCAACCAGGACTCTCCCTTGATGGAAGGCAAGACGCCGGTGATAGGTCTAGACGTGTGGGAGCACGCCTACTACCTCAAGTACCAGAACCGCCGACCCGAGTACATAAATGCCTGGTGGGAGGTTGTAAACTGGGACGAGGCCGAGAGGCGCTACCAGGCCGCAAGGAACGCCTAGCCCCAAGATCTCGATAGTACGCACGTGAGAGAAGAAGTCCCCGGGGGTGCACCCCGGGGACTTCTTCTTGCGCCGGGTTGCGCATCCGGACGTCGTAATAGAGACCCCTTCGCGGTCGGGGCAAAGCCTGTAGACTAGGGTTGTAGGCACAGCGGGAGGAATCTCATCCATGCGGCTTGTGATCTTGGGCGGCGTTGCGGCTGGAACCAAGGCTGCCTCGAGGGCGCGCAGGCTCGACCGCGAGATGGAGATTACGGTCTACCAGGAGGAACCGGAGCCCTCCATAAGCGAGTGCGGCCTGCCTTACCTCCTCTCCGGTGTGGTCGAAGAACGAGACGACCTCGTGGCGCGTACGCCCGCGAAGTTCGCCGAGAAAGGCATCGAGGTCCTGGTCCGCCACAGAGTAAAGAGGATAGATGTTACCGGAAAGAAGCTTTCGGTATTAGACCTGAATACGGGCGAGACCTTCGATGACACCTACGACCGGCTCATTATCGCGACCGGCGCTCGGGCCGTCCTCCCCCCCGTTCCCGGCGCGGAGCTCGAAGGCGTCTTCAAGCTTCGTTTCTTGACGGACTCCGATGAGATAGCCAGATACATTCAGGAGTGGTCTCCTAGCAGAGCAACGATTGTCGGAGGGGGCTACATCGGGCTCGAGGTCGCCGAGAACCTGTGCCGGCTCGGGATGGAGGTCACCCTGATCGAGGGCGAGGACAGGGTCGCCCTCGCCTACGGACCCGAGGTCTCGGAGAACGTGGAGGCCGAGCTCGAAGCCAACGGCGTCGGCGTCTACACGGGCGAGAGGGTCGATGAGTTCACCGGCGAAGGACGTATCACGGGCGTGAAGTTCGGCGCCAAGGAGCTCCAGACGGACCTGGTCATCGTCGGCGTTGGGATAAGGCCGAACGTCGAACTTGCCGCGGAAGCAGGGGTCGCGATAGGGGCCACGGGATCCATCCTGGTGGACCGTCACATGAAGACCAACGTCCCCGATGTCTGGGCCGCAGGGGACTGCGTAGAAACGACCAACCTCATAAGCGGCAGACCGGTCTGGGTCCCTCTCGGCGACACCGCAAACCAGATGGGCCGCGTTGCGGGCACGAACGCGGCCACGGGTGAAGAGACCCTGGAGTTCCCCGGCATACTAGGCACGGGCATCTTCAAGGTCTTCGACCTCGGCGTGGGCAAGACAGGACTCTCCGAGAAAGAGGCCGGGGACGCCGGCTTCGAAGTAGTGAGCGCCGGACTGGAGGCCAACGACCGCGCGGCCTACTACCCAGGAGCAGGGAAAGTCTTCCTCAAGCTCATGGCAGACCGGGCGACGGGCAGGCTGCTCGGCGCGGAGTCCGCGGGCTCTGGCGCCGACAAGCTCACCGACATCTGTGCCGCTGCCCTCTGGGGCAGACTCTCCTACCCCGATCTCGTCAACATAGACCTGGCCTACTCCCCGCCATACGGCCCCGCCCTGAGCCCCGTCATACAGGCCGCCACCATCCTCTCAGGCAAGTTCGACCGCGCCAGGGAAGGCATCAGGGCCTCGGAGTAGGCGTCAGAACCTCTCAACCACGGTGCGGGCGAGCATGTGCAGCGGCAGGTAGTCGGGGCCGCCGGCCTTGGAGTCCGTGCCGCTCATGCCGAAGCCCCCGAAGGGCTGGACGCCGACGAGGGCGCCGGTGATGCTGCGGTTGAAGTAGACGTTGCCGGCCTTGAACTCCTGGCGCGCCCGCTCGAGGTGGTCGCGGTTTTTGGAGTAGACGCCGCCCGTGAGGCCGTAAGGACTGTCGTTGGCGACGCGGAGGGCTTCGTCGAAGTCGCTGGCCTTTATGACCGAGAGGACGGGACCGAAGATCTCCTCGCGCGCGACCCTGGCCTCCCGCTCGACCTCGAAGATGGTCGGGCTGATGAAGTATCCGTTGGCGGGGTCCCCCGGGTCTTCGCCGAGCACGCGATCTCCCTCCTGCTTGCCCACGTCCACGTAGCCCGAGACCTTCTCGAACTGCGGCTCGCTTATGACGGGTCCGACGTTCACGTCGGCGCTCTCGGGGCCGCCGATCTTGAGCGCCTTCGCCTTCTCGACGACCTTGTCCAGGACCTCGTCGTAGACGTCGGCGTGCAGGATGGCGCGGCTCGCGGCGCTGCACTTCTGGCCCGAGTAGCCGTAGGCGCTCTTGACGATGTCCGAGGCGGCGGAGTCGAGGTCCGCCGAGTCGTCTATCACCATCGCGTCCTTGCCGCCCATCTCGGCTACGACCCTCTTGACCCAGCGCTGGTTCTCTATCTGCCTGGCCGCCAGCTCGTTGATGCGAAGACCCGTCTTCATCGAACCGGTAAAGGAGATGAAACGGGTCCTCGCATCCTTTACCAGGTAATCCCCGACCTCCGAGCCGTAGCCCGGTAGGAAGTTCAGGACGCCCTCAGGCAGGCCGGCCTCCTCGAAGATCTCGGCCACCACGGCGCCGATGACGCTCGTGAACTCCGAGGGCTTCATGATGACCGTGTTTCCCGCAACGATGGCGGCGCTCGACATCCCCGTGAGGATGGCCGTAGGGAAATTCCAGGGAGCGATAATCACCCCGACACCCATCGGCTGGTAAGTGTAGCGGCTCTCCTCGCCGGGGACGGAGTAGATCTCGACCCCGTCTTTGAGACGCAGCATCTCGCGGGCGTAATACTCCAGGAAATCTATGGCCTCGGCGACCTGGGCGTCGGCCTCGAACCAGGGCTTGCCGCCTTCGTAGGCCTCCCAGGCGAGAAGCTCGAACTTGCGTCGCTTCATGATCGCCGAGGCCCTGAGCAGGATGCGCGCCCTTGCCTCCGGCGCCGTACGGCTCCAGGTCTCGAAGGTTCTGGTAGCCGTATCGAGCGCCATGTCCGCCTCGCGCTCGGTCGCGCTGGCGGTGCGGCCTACTACTTGCGAGGGAACGGCCGGATTTACCGACACTATCTCGCCTTCCGTCTCCACGCGCTTGCCGCCGATGATCGCGGGGTAGCTTCGGTCCAGCCTGGAACCTACTTCTCTGAGGGCGGCCCGCATGGCTTCGACGTTCTTTTCCTCGGACCAGTCGAGATACACTTCGTTTTTGTACGGGATCAGTCCCATATCAGGCTCCTATCTCTTCATCCTGGCGGTTATGCCCCCGATCACGTCCCTCGCGACGTAGCCGGCGATCTTGGGGTTCTCCTTGAGTCGCCTACTCGAGTACTCGTACCAGTCCTCTCCGAAGGGCACGTAGACCCTGAGCTTGTGTCCGGCCCCGACGAGGATGCTCCTCATCTCTTCGTCTACTCCGAGGAGCATCTGGAACTCGTAGCGGTCCTCGGGGACTCCGAGCTGGTGGATAAGCCTTAGGGCGTGCCAGATCAGGAACTCGTCGTGCGTCGCTATGCCGACGTAGACGCCACCCTTCAAGAGCTCGTCGAGCAGGAAGATGTAGTTCTGGCGGACGGTATCGAAGTCCTTGTAGGCTATGGACCTCGGCTCGTCGTAGATGCCCTTGCACAAACGCACGGAGTAACCGGCTCGTATGGCGAGCTGCACATCCTCGATGCTGCGGCGCATGTAGGCCTGCAGGACCGCTCCCGTGTTCCCGTGCCTGGCGTGCGTATCCTCGACGATCCGCAGCGTCGCCTCCGTGTAGGGCGAGTCCTCCATGTCGACCCGCACAAAGCGGCCCCGTTCCCCGGCGTACTCGACTACCTCTTCCAGGTTCGCCCGGCAGAGCTGCTCGTTCAGGGTCAGCCCGAGCCCGGTGAGCTTGACCGAGATGCCGCCCTCGAGGCCGTGCGCGTCCAGCGCGTCGACGACCTTCTCGTAGTCTTTCAGCTTCGCGGCGGCGTCGGCCTTGCTCTCGGTGCTCTCACCGAGGAGGTCGATGGTGGCGACGCAGCCTTGCTTGTTGAGGTCTCTGACCGTGGAGAGAGCCTCATCCAGCGTATCGCCGGCTATGTAGCGGCTGGAGATCTTTTTCACGATGGGCCGTGGGATGGCTGGTACCGAGTTTGCTATGGCTTTGTCTACTATTCCCACGTCTCTAAACTCCGCAAGACAGACTGTATGACGCTGTGTGTACCCTGATTTTACTGTAAGGAGCGTCCCGAGGCTTTGGTGTAGGATAGTGACAAGTTGAGCGAGCGAGAGAGGCCTGGAGGTAGAGAATGCGTACCACCGACGCACGTGAAGGAACAGCTTCAGAGACCCTTACCGTGGCCTCGATAATAGGGGGCCGCGCTCCCGAGGGCGCGCCCGGCGGGCGCACGACTTCGACGAACCCGGCGCGCACGTCGGAGACGGTGGCCGAAGTGTCGCTCGGGGACGCAGGGACGTTTTTAGAGGCGTGCAGGGCCGCGCGCGGGGGGCAGCGGGAGTGGGCATCTGTGCCCGCCCCTGTCCGCTCTCAGGTAATAAAGAAGATCGGTCGCGTCGTCGAGAACAACAAGGAGGCGCTTGCCAGGCTGGTGACCCGGGAGATCGGCAAGCCTTATGCTGAGTCTCTCGGCGAGGTGCAGGAGATCATAGACACCTGCGACTTCTTCACCGGTGAGGGTCGTAGGCTCTACGGCCAGACCGTACCCTCGGAGATGCCGGACAAACAACTCTTCACCTTCCGCGTTCCTATCGGCGTCGCGGCCATCATCACGGCCGGCAACTTCCCCGTCGCGGTCCCTTCGTGGTACCTAATCCCCGCCCTCACCTGCGGCAACGCCGTGGTCTGGAAGCCGGCCGAATACTCCCCCGCCATCGGCGACGCCCTGGCCAGGCTATTCATGGCCGGAGGCCTCCCCGACGGCGTCCTGAACGTGGTGCAGTCCGAAGGACCAGCGACCTTCGAAGGGTTGGAGCGGGCCCTCGACGAAACGCTCGTCGACAAGGTTGGCTTTACGGGCTCCTCCGAGGTCGGGAAGAGGATAGGCGAGCTCTGCGGCAGGCACATGCAGTCTCCCTGCCTGGAGCTCGGGGGCAAGAATCCCCTCGTGGTCATGCCCGACGCAGACCTCGATCTCGCCGTCGAAGGCGCCCTGTTCTCGGGCTTCGGCACGGCGGGTCAGCGCTGCACCTCTTTGGGCACCGTGATCGTCCACGAGTCCGTCCACGACGAGTTCCTCTCCAGGTTCACCCGTGCCGTCGAGGAGTCGCCTATAGGCGACCCGACCCAGGACGTGCTTTATGGGCCCATGCTAAGCGAGCGCTTCCACGAGCGGTTTCTGGGCTGGCTCGAGCTGATCGAGACCCATCACAGCATCCACGGTTCGAGCGGGATGGGCAGGATCTCCCAGGATAACCCTCGTGAGGGCTTCGTCGGCGACGCCGGGGCGGGCATCTACGATCATCCTACGATCGTCGACGGTGTGACGATGGAGGATGAGATCTACCGCACAGAGACCTTCGGCCCCATCGTCGGCGTCGCCTCTTTCTCGGCTTTTGAGGAGGCCGTAGCCCTCTCCAACGGGCACGGCTACGGGCTCTCGGCCGCCATCTACACCACCGACGCGACGAACGCTCTGCGCTTCAGGGAGCGCAACGGCGCGGGGATGCTCTCCGTCAACAACTCCACCAGCGGCGCGGAGGCCCACCTGCCCTTCGGGGGCAACGGCAAGAGCGGCAACGGGAGCCGCCTCTCTGGTATCTGGGTTCTCGACCAGTTCACCCGCTGGCAGTCCATGAACTGGGACTACGCCGGCAAGCTCCAGAAGGCCCAGATGGACATAGCCGACCTCCCCGCCGACCTCGACTACACCCTCCCCGAGGAAGACAAAGGCGTCTGATGTACGACGTGATCGTCGCCGGCCTCGGCGGGATGGGGAGCGCGGCGGCCTACCACCTCGCCGGACGTGGCAAGCGCGTGCTGGGGCTGGAGCGGTACTCACCGGCGCACGACAAAGGCTCCAGCCACGGGCAATCCAGGATCATCCGCCTGGCGTACTCCGAGGACCCCGCCTACGTACCGCTGGTCCTTCGGGCCTACGAGCTGTGGGAGCGGCTGGAGAGGGAGACGGGCGAGGACCTGATGACGCTCACGGGCGGGCTTATGATCGGGCCCCCAGGCACCAGATATTTCGAGGGTAGCAAGGCGAGCGCCGAGATGTACGATCTGCCCCACGAGGTCCTCGACGCCACCGAACTGAAAAGACGCTACCCAGTCTTCGAACCAACCCCTGATACCGTCGCCTTCTTCGAGAAGAAGGCAGGCTTCCTCAGGCCCGAGGCCTCCGTGAAAGCCCACCTGGACAGGGCCGCCTCTCTTGGCGCCGACCTCCGCTTCGGGGAGGAACTGCTGTCCTGGGAACCTACCGAGTCGGGGGTAAAAGTCGAGACGGCCTCGGGAACTTGCGAGGCGGAGCGGTTGGTAGTCTCGGCCGGGGCGTGGGCACCTAGGCTTCTCGCCGACCTCGGTCTCCCGCTAGAGGTTACGCGCCAGCTCCTGTTCTGGTTCGATCCCAAAGGAGGCGTCGAACCTTTCCTCCCGGACCGCTTCCCCATCTTTATCTGGGTACCCGAGGACGGCAACTCGTTCTACGCCATACCCGCCCACGACGGACCAGGAAGCGGGGTCAAGGTCGCGTTCTTCAGGGCGGACGGCAAGCCGGCAGACCCGGAGACGATAGACCGCGAGGTCCACTACGAGGAGGTGGAGTTCATCAGGAGCTACCTCGCCAGGTACGTCCCCGACCTCGACGGTGACTTCCTCTCCGCCAAGACCTGCATGTACACGAACACCCCGGACGAGCACTTCGTGATCTCCGCGCACCCCCACTACCCCCAGGTCGCCATCGCCGCAGGCTTCTCCGGGCACGGCTACAAATTCTGCAGCGTTGTCGGCGAGATCCTGGCCGACCTCGCCACCGATGGCGAGACCCCTCACCCGATAGACCTCTTTTCCCCCGCTCGCCTGATCGGCACCGCACGCGGTTAGCCGTAGAGATCCTGACCAGCCGCAATAGGGTTAACACTTTCGAACAGGCGGTGTATAGTAGGAAAGTATGCGGAAGGAGTAGATTGTGCAGAACGAATTGATCAAGTCACAACCCAGATCCGGTATCGAAGTAGGGCGCGAGAGCGAGGAGATGTGCCTCCTCGCAAAGTTGTTCAATGGTTTCGCCAACTCGACGAGGCTTTCGATCCTGCTGCTTCTGGCGCAGCGGGGCGAGATGAAGGTCGGAGAGCTGGTAGACGAGCTCGGGGCGCCGCAGCCAAGGGTCTCTGACCACCTGCGCTGCCTGGCCTGGTGCGGTTACGTAGAGGTGCGTCGCGAGGGCAGAAACGCCTTCTACGCCGTGGCCGACGAGAGAGTCATGCAGATACTGGAGCTCGGCGAGGAACTCCTCCAGGACAACCTGGAGCACGTCGAGGCCTGCAACGACATAGAGAAGGGCTGCTAGACACAGCTCCAGGAACAAAGCGCGTGTTTACGTGACCCGAAGGGCGGGGATTCTAGTAGGGCCAATCCTTTTAGGATACAAGCAAGAGGTGTTGTAGGCATGGCTCAGGATCTCAGGCAGACGATAACCTCCGTGGCGGGCAGGCCGGGACCGATTCTTTCGGCCTACCTGAGCGTCAACGCAGACATCCCCGAGAACCAGCGAAGGGCGTACCTGGTTCGCCTGCGCGCGCCTCGACTTCATGCGCGGCGAGAACACGGACACCCTGCGCGACGAGTTCGGAGGCATAGCGGGCCTGACCCGGTTTTAGAGCGGGTTGCCTTACAACCCGCGGCTACAGGCATCAGGTATTCTCTGGGAACAGATGCAATGTCTACTACCTAGATGGTTCACGGGTCCGGAATGTAGCCTGCACGGGCGCGGTTCCGAGGCTGCATCAGACCGGGTCCGTTGGAAGGTGACCGCGTTGGGGTTCGGGCGAGCGCGTACGGGAGGACCGCCTACCCGTCATTCCCGCGCAGGCGGGAATCCACGAGGAGTGGCAGGAGAGCCCAGGCAATGTCGGGCTTATTCGCGACGTTGGTATCCACGCGGACTCGGTCTCAGGGAGCGGGATGGATGCGCCGTCTGCTAGAGTTTGCGGATGGAGGAGTATGATCGGGTGTGGGAGCGCTTCGTCGATGGGCGTCGTCTGGAATACGGTGGGTACATGGACCCCGCCTGGCAGGAGGGGCACAAGCTCTCGGCCTCCCTCATAGTCCCCGGAGAGGCTTCACGGTTCCACGAGCGCCTCGAACCGCTCAAGGAGGCGCTGCGTCCTTTCCCGTTCGTCTCGCTACACCCCGACCACTTCATGCACGTTACGCTGGTACTTCTCGGCTTCCTCGTGGACGAGCCGGGGGAAGAGGATGAGGTCTCCCGCGAGAGACTGCAAGAGATCGAGAAGCGCGCCAGGATCGCCCTGTCTGACGTGCCAGCCTTTACCGTCAGGTTCGCGAACCTCAACGCTTTCCCCGGCGCGGCGTTCATCGAGGCGCACGACGGAGGTGCGCTCGACAGCCTGCGGGATGCTTTGTGCACGAGCTGCGACCTGAAGAAACCCGCGGGCCCGCCGCACCTTACCATCGCCTACTTCCAGGCGCCGGACGGCACATATGCGCCCGAAGAACTCATCTCCACCATAGCACGCTACAGAGATTGGCCCATAGGCGAGATCCTGGCAGATAACGTGGAGATGACCCTGCTCGACCTCCGACTGGACTACCCCGAGCCCGAGACGCTGGCCCGGATACCGCTGAAGTAAGCATTTCAGCACGCTACGCCCTTCGGGCTTCGCTTGTCAGCACGCTCCGGCTTCGCCAGGCGAAGCCGGAGCGTGCTGATCAGCTAACGGCTAGAGTCCGAAGGACTCTCGGCGTGAACAGCCAGCGCAGCTTACCGGCTCCGGCCTTCATGACGTCGTCGAACTCGATGCACACGACGCCGCCCTTCTTTATCTTCATGTCTGCGCCCCCGATATCTCCGGTGAGCAGGTACACGGCAAGCTCGTGCAGGCAGGGCCTGTGCCCGGTCAGGGCCATGGACTGCTTCCCCTGATAGGTCTGCAGCGCGATGACGACTCTTTCTGGAGAGACGTCAGGCTCCAGGGCGGGGAGTCTCTCCGGTGCCGGCCAGCCAGCCTGTTCGGCCAGGATCTCCGCGGTCCGCCACGCCCGTTCGTAAGGACTGCTCAGCAGAACTTCTACTTCAGGGACTATACTGGCCAGACCGCGGGCAGCCCCCTCAAAGGCTTCCTCGCCTTCAGGCGTGAGCGGACGCCTGCTGTCATCGGGCCAGCGTTCTTGGTCACGCTTGTGGGCGACAGCGTGGCGGATGATGTAGACGTACAAGCGGGCCTACCGAGTGCCCTCGTTTGGTATGTTAGCTCCACTCTGGCTCTCCATAACCTTCTCGAACTTCTTCAGGTCGGGGGTTGGAGTCATGCCGGCCCCCACCTCCACACGAGTCAGGCTGGCCTTCTCCTCGCCCAGGGGTATCTCCGAGGTGTCGAGCGAGATCTCGCCGATGCGCACGGTATCCTGGTTCCCATCAGCAGAACCCTCGAGCAGGAGCGCGAAACGCTGGCGGCGGGTCTCGAGCGTGAACAGTGGGCGCAGCTCGCGTCCGCCAACGAGCGTCCGAGATCGCCCACCGACGGGTCCCCCGGCCTCTCTCAGCGTGGCGAGCTTATCGTCGCTGAGGGGCTCGGAGATCTCACGCCTCCTCATGAGACTGCCTTCGGCCGGTGTCAGAGACTTCATCGTGGCCTCGACTTCGCCATCCGTGCTGCGGACGCGCAGGGCGTAGCCGGTCCTGTAGAAACGCCAGTCATCGGTGTCGTAGTAGGTGTCCGTTATCTCCAACGTGGATTCAGGAACGACGACCAGATCTGACGAACCCGAATCATGCTGGTCGTGCCAGCCATCTACCGACCCGAGCTCGTCGGCGTCGAACTGCCACTCTATCTCCTGGTGATCCGTGGCCGAAGGCTCTTTCGTACGGGTAGACTTGCTATCCAGTCGGGTGGTCATTCGTGCCTCGCTTCGTTAGCCAATTCTTGCCTTACAACCTAGAAATACAGAGGCGAAATTTAGCACGGACGTGGATCGCTAGCAACAAACGTATACATTGCGACATCCGAGATGATCAGAAACCTTCTTCGAGCAGTATCGCCTGGCTGTCCACGTATTCCTCACCGTCTTTGGGGTGCAGGCGATCGAAGGTACCATCGGGACCGAGTTCCCAACCGTTGGCGTTATCGGCGAGCTGAAGATCGAGCAGCCGGCGGACTCTCTCGCGGTGACGCTTCTCGCGCAGCGGGAAGGCAGTCTCCACGCGCCGGTCGAGGTTGCGCTGCATCAGGTCGGCGCTTCCGAGGTAGATCTTCTCGTCATCCCCGTCGGAAAAGGCGAAGATACGGGCGTGCTCGAGGAAGCGTCCTACCAGCGAGACTACGCGGATGTTCTCGCTCACGGCTTCCACGCCGGGCCTGAGGCAGCAGATGCTGCGTACGATCAGGTCTATCTTCACCCCGGCCTGGGAGGCTTCGTAGAGGAGCTCGATGATCTGGGGGTCCGTGAGCGAGTTGGTCTTGCACGTGATGCTGGCGTGCTCGCCGCCCTTGGCCTTCTCGATCTGCTTCTCTATAAGGCGCACGATGCTCTCCCGCATGGTCAGAGGGGCGACGAGTAGCTCCTGGTACTCCTCCTGCTCGGAGTAGCCGGTCAGGTAGTTGAAGAGGTCAGAGCCGTCCTCGGCGAGCTTCTGGTCATCGGTGAAGTAAGAGAAGTCCGTGTAGACGCGGGCCGTCCCAGGATTGTAGTTTCCAGTGCCGAGGTGGACGTAGCGCCTCAGGCCCGAGCCCTCGCGCCTGACGACCAAACTGATCTTGGCGTGCGTCTTGAGGCCGACGATACCGTAGGCGACGTGGACGCCCCTGGCCTCGAGCTGGCGCGCCCAAGTGATGTTCGGCTCTTCGTCGAAGCGCGCTTTCAGTTCGACTAGAACGGCGACCTGCGTCTGCTCGTCGCGCGCCTCCGAGAGTGTCTCGACTATCGGGGAGTTCGAGCCGACGCGGTAGAGGGTCTGCTTTATGGCGAGCACCTCGGGATCGTTGGCCGCCGCCCTGACGAAGTCGACGACCGGTGCGAACGAGTCGTAGGGGTGGTGGATCAAGATGTCGCCGTTGCGTATGGCCTGGGTGATAGACCGCGCGCTCCGGATCTCCGAAGGCACGCGAGGGGTGATGGGCGGGTAGAGCAGATCCGAGCGGTCGAGATGCGTGAGCTCCGCGAAGTCGGCGAGCCCTATCGGGTGGGGAGAGGCGAAGACCGAGTTCTCGTCGACCTTGAGGTTGCCGGCCAGCCAGTCCCTCAGGTAGTCTGGCATCTCGTCTGAGACCACGAGCCTGACGCTCTGTCCGAACCAGCGGCTCTCCAGCTCGTCCTCTATCGCCTGCAGGAGGTCGGCCGCCTCGTCCTCCTCGATCACGAAGTCCGCATTGCGGGTTACCTGGAAGACGTAGCTAGCGACGACCTCCTTGCCGGGGAAGAGCTCGTCCAGGTTGGCCGAGATGACTTCCTCGACCCTCACAAAGCGCATCTCGGGCCTTTCGCCCGGACCGCGGTCCTCGTCGGCGAGCCGCATAAAGCGGTCTATGGTGGTCGGCACCTTTACGCGGGCCATCACCCGCCTTCCCGCATCCTCGATCACGACGAGCAAGTTCAGCGATAGGTTGGAGATGTGGGGGAAGGGGTGCGCCGGGTCTATGGCGAGGGGCGTGAGTATGGGCAGTATGTCCCTGACGAACCTCTCCCTGAGCTCCCGCTGCTCGGCGGCGCGGACCTTGCCGTGGGGCACCGTGCGTATGCCCTCTTCTTCCAGGGCGGGTATCAGCTCCTTGTTCAGTATCTTGCGCCGCTCCTCGAAGAATTCCTCCGTGTGATCGTGTATCCGGGAGAGCTGCTCCTCAGGGGTCATCCCGTCCGGAACAGGGTTCGGCAGATCCGAAGCGACCTGCTGTTGCAGCCCTGCGACCCGGATCATGAAGAACTCGTCCAGATTGGTCTCGGAGATCGCGACGAACCGTACCCTCTCCAGCAGCGGGTGTCGCTGGTCGCGGGCCTGTTCGAGGACCCTGTTGTTGAACCCCAGCCACGAGAGCTCCCTGTTTATGTACAGGGAAGGGTCGGAAAGGCTCGGCCTACGTGCTACGTCCGTCATATATCTCTCCCCTCCGCGAGCAGCGTCCCCTCCCCGACTCCTGCGCGCGCTACGGTCAGATCCTTGCCAAAGCCATCGAGTCGTGTAACGCGTCGTGAAAACTCATGCCGCCCATGATACCGTCCCACAGCCCCGGGTGATATATTCGAATCTCCCGAAAGAGTCGCAGGTCGCACCAGCGCGGCGCAAGCCGGCGCCGGAACCGGAGGATGCCATCTCGAAGAGGGGCAAGAAGCCGAAGAAGAAGGCGCAGAAGGGTGGTCAGCTGGCGACGCTCGCAAAGCCGGACGCGAAGGTCAGGGACTACGACGCCCACGTGCTCATCTGCAAGGACGGCGACTGCAAAAAGCGCGGGTCCAAAGCCGTCCGCAAATCGCTCAAGGACGAGTTGCGTGCGGAGGGTATGAACAGGGACGTTCGCGTGGACTCCGTAGGTTGCCTCGGCCTCTGTAAACACGGCCCGAACCTGGTCGTCTACCCGCCAGGGACCTGGTACCTCGGCGTCGTAGAGCAAGACGTGCCAGAGATAGTACAAAGACACCTCAAGGATGGCGAACCCGTCGAACATCTCGCCGCCGAACTGCGACCCCGTAGAAAGGCCAGATAGATCCGAGCCGGGCCATACACTCCGGGAAACCCTGCAGGGCTTACACAGCAGACGCTACGAGATCACTTTCCCTCCTCCCCAAAGGTTCCTTATTCATCTCTATGCATACCTATTGAGGACCACAAGATGTAGACTCCGACGTTCTGTAGAATTGGTCCTCGGATCATCATGCGACTCCAAGGGACTCTGGGCATGCAAGATCCTGTATTCGAACTTCCGCGAATAAGCCTTCTAAGACGGTTGTGAATACTGCCCTCCGCTGCCCTTAGTCACCCAACTGGCCAGAAGCGACGTTCTCCGAAGTCTGGGCCCTGAGAGGCACTTCCCCTAGCACGGCGTAGAACAAGCCAAAGTGGGTGGAGTGCCACACTCAGTCGGTCCAATTGTGCAAATCGTTCCTGATGGACACTCGTCGCATGACGCTGCACAGAACCCCGAACAAGAACAGATCGGGTCTCCACCGCCGACTGGGGGAAGTAACTCGCCTTCGCACACTTCGCCTTCGCACACACCCGCCACGCACTCTTGCCCCTCTGCGCAGCGATTGAAGCAGCGGCCACAGTGGCGCTCGTTTGTCTCGAGGTTTACGCAATTGTCCTTACAGCGGGTTCGGCCCGTGGGGCAGGCGCAAACCTTGTCGTCTCCACGCCTTACGCAGTTCCTCGAGCAGCACTGGGAGTCCCTACGACATTCCCGCCCCAAACGCCTGCAATCATCATCGGCCAAGGCCACCCCTGGGAAGGAGGCCAACGCGGCTCCTAGGAGGGCTGCTGCCATCAACCTAAGCGCCTTACCTCGCGAGAGAGTGCCGCTGGCCAGTCCTCTAGCTAGCTCGTCGAAGGAGTGGTTGGAAGTATCTTGGCTCACCTGTGCCCCCTTTTCCCCGAAGGGCGGGACTAGGGGATTAGCCCCGCCCGTTGATCAACGTAGCCTAGTATGCAGGGGTACCAAGGCTGGCGCAACTTCGGAGAACTACGTACATCCGAAGTTCAGGCTTTGTGAAGTTGCACTCTTCGGTCACCACACTCGGTCAGCGAGGCACGCAAGAGGAGTCTGAACGATTGGGAGTCTTTGGTTCGCCGCTTGCGGAAGCACTCTATCCTTCACCTGACCAGTAGCGCTTGAGGTCGACTGCTCGAAGCAGCCCTCTCGTGTACCATCGTTGGTCAACGGGACCTGGAGATACGCGTGAAGATAACCGGCGTCGAGACATTCCCGGTGCGGGATGGGAAGCGGAATTACCTGTTCGTGGTCGTGGATACCGACGAAGGCCTCTATGGCGTCGGCGAAGCGGGGCTCATCGGCCGCGAGCTGGCGGTGATGGGGACAATCGATCATTTCCAGCCGTTGCTCCTGGGCGAGGATCCGTTTCGTACCGAGCACCTCTGGCAACTGCTCTTTCGGGGAGGCTTCTTCCCCGCCCGGCACGACGTTTCGGCGGCGATCTCGGCCGCGGACATAGCGCTTTGGGACATCAAGGCCAAAGCCCTTGGCGTTCCCGTCTACGAGCTCCTCGGCAGACGGGCCTGGGACCGTGTGCTACCCGCACAATGCCGAAGCCGGCATGGATACGTCCGCGCTGGTCGAGTCTAGCTTACGGCCGTCAACTCGGCCTGAACGATCAGACGCTGCGCGTAGTCGGGCAGGGTGCACGTCTGGAGGGTGATGACGCTCTTGCCCGCGACGGGGCGTGTGACGTAGTACTCGTCGGGGTTGATGATGGTTCTCTTGAACACGTTGTACGTGTACCTGGTACCGTTCGCGTCGGTCAGGATGACCTTGTCGCCATCCCGCAGCTTGTTCAAGTCCCAGAACACGAGGTAACTCCTCGTGCCCGGAAAACCCAAGCGGTGGCCCGCGATATAGACGTTGGTCCCCGTCTGCCAGGGGAAACCGGTACCCTTCAAGTGCAGCGTCCCGTCGTGGAGTGCGGCCTTGTCATTCGCAGCGCCCGTGTAGACGGGCACGCGGTCGACGCGCCGCATCTCGGGGACGGTCAGGGTCATGGTCGAGTCGCTCGGGGGCTTCTGCGCAAAGACGGCCGCGCTGGCGAACGGGTCGCGTATGAGGAAGGAGTACCCCATCAAGACCAACCCGGACACGACGAGCAAGGTGGCTACGAGGTAGCCAAACATCCTGAGCCCGCTTCTTCTCCTCCTGTAGGTCCTCATCTCCGTCTACCTCCTCTCCGTAGTTTCAGGTTTCTTCACCGTGTAGGTATACTCCGCAAAAGTAACATTCAGGTTACAAAATGGGCCCTGCCGGTGTCAATCGAGCACAGGGCCGTGGTAGGAGGTTACTTCTTTCCCTTCAGTTCGCCCTGCACTATGAGGCGGTGCGAGTAGTCGGGAAGAGTACAGGTCTGCAGGCTGACGATGTTCTTACCCTTCGCCGGCCGCATGATGCTGACGGTGTCGGGCGAGATCACACGCTTCGCGAAGACCTCGTAGGTGTAGCGCGTTCCGTCCGCATCCGTGAGGAAGATCTCATCCCCTCTCTGCAGCTTGTCGAGGTCCCAGAACACGAGGTTGCTCCTGGTGCCGGGATAACCCACCCTGTGGCCAGCGATGTAGACGTTCGCGTCCCTCTGCCACGGGAACCCCGTGCCCCTCACGTGAAGCGTCCCGTCGTGGAGGGCCTCGTCGTACCCACTCTCGGGGGCGTCGTAGACGGGCACGCCGTCGACGCGCTCCATCCCGGGGATGGTGAGCTTGAGCGTTTTGCTCTTTGGCGTCTCCACCTGCGAGCCCCTGACCGTCTCGACGATCCTCTCGGGGATGCTCCTATGGAACTTCGCTTCGAGCTCCTCGGAGATCCTGCCGTGCACCCGCTCGGGGCTCTCCGCGGAAGCCGGCGACCCGCCGCCAAGTAGCGAATACCCAAGAAGGCCGAGACCGGCGAGCACGAACACGGCCGCCGCGAACGCAACCAAAGTCCTGCGCTTGCCGCCAGATGCCATCTTCTTCATCGTCTTCGACCTCCTTCCTCGATCAGATACAACGGTCGATAGTGAAACTCTAAGCCCCATATGTGACATTTCGATTACAAAACGGAGCTTTGTTGGTAACGGTTGGCCTGCGGGAGCGCAGATCCGGTTCCGACGCTATAATCTGGCGCGTGAAAGTAGGTATTCCGCGGGAGGTGGCCGAAGGCGAGCGTCGGGTCGGGCTCGTGCCCGAGACCGTGGGCAAGCTCATCAAGGACGGTTTCGAGGTCGTCATCGAGACGGGCGCGGGCCGCGACTACAACCTCGACGCGAACTACGAGGAGGCCGGGGCAAGAATCGTAGAGGGCGCCGATGGCGTCTACGGCGAAGCCGACATAGTGGTCAAGGTGCAAAGCCCGACGGAGGACGAGATCGGGCTCTTGCGCGAGGGTCAGGTCCTCATTTGTTTCCTAAACGGGCCTCAGGAACCTGAGCTCGTCGAGAAGCTCGCCGAAGCGGGCGTCACCGTCTTCTCGAACGAGGCTGTTCCGCGCACCAGCGCGGCGCAGGCGATGGATGCTCTGTCGTCGATGGGCTCCATCGCCGGCTACAAGTGCGCGCTCATCGCGGCCGACACAATCGGCAAGTACATCCCCATGCTCTCGACCGCCGCAGGTACGACGAAGGCTGCGAACGTCATGGTTTTCGGGGTGGCGGTGGCGGGGTTGCAGGCCATGGCCATCATGAACCGCCTCGGGGGCGAGGTGTTCGCCTATGACATCAGGCCAGAGACCAAGGAGCAGGCGCAGTCACTGGGCGCCACATTTATAGACTCCGAGGACGAGAAAGAGGAGGAAGAGGAGGACCCGTTCGAGGAGTACCAGCCCACCGGGTGGCGCAAGCTGATGACCTCTCTCGGCTTCTACTCCTACGCCGAGCCGCCCCGGGACCGGTACATCGTCGAGGGCGAAGAGGAGGAAGAGGCTAACTCCGAGGAGGAAGACGAAGGGTGGTCCGAGGAGAAACTCGATGAGGACCAGAAGCTCATCAGGGAGCGCATGGAGGAGATGGACGTTGTGATCACGACCGCGCTCGTACCGGGCAGGAAGGCTCCGCAGCTCGTTGACAAGGACATGGTCGAGAGCATGAGACCGGGGTCCGTGATCGTGGACCTCGCTGCCGAAAGCGGGGGTAACTGCGAGCTTACCGAGGCTGGAGAGACCGTGGAGCACGAAGGGGTCAGGATCGTTGGTCCCGTAAACCTGCCGAGCACGATGCCCATACACGCCAGCCAGCTCTACTCGCGCAACATGTACAACCTCATAGCGCACATTACCGAAGACCGCTCGGAGGACAAAGACGAGAAGGACCTGCACCTGGATCTGGACTTCGAGGATGAGATCACCGGCGAGACGTGCATCGCGCACGGGGGCGAGATCCGCCACGGTCCTACCAGGGAAGCGCTCCAGGAGGCCGGATGACCTCACAACTCCTCGCCCAGTTGGCGATCTTCGTGATCTCTGCGTTCCTCGGGTTCGAGCTGATCTCACGCGTGCCGAACCTGCTCCACACACCGCTCATGAGCGCAACTAATGCGATTCATGGCATCGTGCTGGTCGGCGCTATCATCGCGCTCGCCTCAGCCGCTGACGGCTTCACCACAACCGTCGGCATGATAGCCGTGATCTTCGGGGCGATGAACGTGGTCGGCGGTTTCTGGGTTACGAACCGGATGCTCGGCATGTTCGGCCCGCCAAAAAAGCGGGTCAAGAAGAGAGAGGAATAGCCCTTGCAGGTCGCACCGTTCATCGCCTACCTCGCGGCGGCCGCACTGTTCATCTACGGCATACGGCGCTTGAGGACGCCCGAGACGGCCCGTTCGGGGAACACGCTCGCGGCTGTCGGGATGGTCATCGCCCTCATCGCCACCATCTTCGTCGCCGACATAGACAACGTGTTAAGCGTGGGTCAGATCTCGGTCGGGGTGCTGATCGGGTCGGTACTCGGGGCGGTCGCGGCCCAGCGGGTACAGATGACGGCGATGCCGCAGATGGTCGCTGCGTTCAACGGCGTGGGCGGCGGCGCGGCCGCGCTCGTCGCCGTCTCGGAGTTCTACCGGGTGGAGGCCCTCGGCCAGGGCCACGAGACGCTCGTCTCAGCCATCGCTGTGCTCCTCAGCGTCATTATAGGGACGGTGAGCTTCGCGGGGAGCACCATCGCGTTCATCAAGCTCCAGGAGCTGGCGTTGACGGGCTCGGTTACGTTCCCTTTGCAACAGGTGGTGAACGCCGCTATCTTTCTTGGTATCTTGCTGCTCTCCGCGAACATCCTGGCGGGCGGGCTCGTGCTCTCTCCGCTCGTCTCTCTGTACTTGATCCTGGGCGCTTCGCTGCTGCTCGGCGTCCTGTTCGTAATCCCCATCGGCGGGGCCGACATGCCCATCGTGATCTCGCTGCTCAACGCGTTCACCGGGCTCGCGGCGGCGGCCTCGGGCTTCGTGCTCTCCAATTACGCACTCATTATCAGCGGTACGCTGGTCGGGGCCTCGGGTACGATTCTCACCCGACTGATGTCGGGCGCGCTGGGGCGCCCCCTGGGCAAGATCATCTTCGCTGGCATCGCCGCTTCCGGGGGTGGCGGAAGCGAGCAGCAAGAAGACCGGGAAGTCAACGACAAGAGCGCCGGGGAGGTGGGCGAGTACCTCGCGGACGAGGCGGAGAAAGTCGTGATCGTACCCGGTTACGGACTCGCCGTCGCCCAGGCCCAGCAGGCCATGCGAGACCTGGTGGAGACGCTGGAGTCCCAAGGCAAGGAGGTCCTCTTCGGCATCCACCCCGTGGCCGGTCGTATGCCAGGTCACATGAACGTTCTCTTGACCGAGGTCGGCATCCCCTACGAGAAGCTCTACGACCTCGAAGACATAAACCCGGAGTTCGATGACGCCGACGCCGCGATAATCGTCGGCGCTAACGATGTGGTCAACCCCTCGGCGAACGACCCCGAGGTGGAGAGCCCCATAAGCGGAATGCCCGTGCTCACCGTCGAGAACGCGGAGCACGTGATCTTCATCAAGCGCTCCCTGAGCCCAGGCTTCGCCGGCGTGGACAACCCCCTCTTCTACGACACCGAGAAGACCATGATGCTCTTCTCCGACGCCAAGCAAGGCTTGCAGGACCTCAACGAAGCCGTCAAGAACTCCTAGCGCCCGGCGTACACGTCGTAGCCCTTTTAGAGACCCCTAATCGTCCTCGGTCTCGGGCCGTCTTGCGCGATCTCGCGCCCATTGGCGTACCCTGCGCACCCAGGCCGGGCGCTCCGTTGTCAAGCCCTCCTCGACGAAGCGTGCGAGCACGTCGCTCTTCTTGCCGTCGCCGGTGCATGCCGCCGACGGGCAGTTGGAGGCTACCTGCTGGCGGGAGCTGAGGTTCAGCTTTTTTATCTTCCCACGCCACCTCATCCAGGTGGGAGCGGGCGGCGGCTAGGTACGGCTCGCGCCAAGCATCCCCTTCGGGCGAGTGCTGGTAGCCCACAGCCTCGCGCAGGATCTCCGCTGCCTCGAACAGACGGGCCGCCCGCTCGGATTTTCCTCTAGCTTCTGCGACACATGGCGCAGGTTTTTGGAGGCAGCCCGCCTGCCAAGATGTGGCCACAGGAGATCCATAATCTGCTCGCGGTGGAGGCGGTGGTTCGGCGCGAGCGCCAGATAGCTTGATCAGGGCAGAGACCCGCCTGAGCCGCCACTCATCCTGCCCGATGGTGCGGCGACCGTCCCACCGTGGCCAGCCAGACGACCAAGGGATGCCAGGAGCCCACGCGGCTCACCCGACTGAGAATCTTCTGGTGCCTGGTCCTGTTCCCCTCGCAAGGATGCCCGGCGGCGTTTGAGCTCCCTGGTCATCGCCGCTCCGTCCAGTCCAAGGTGCCCGGCGTAGGTCTTGAGGGACCCGAGCACGTATACGGCAGGGAGCACGTCGAAATTCTCGTTCTCCAGGTCGCGGAGGTACCTGGTTCGGATCTTGGTCGCCTCCTCGACCTGCTGGAGCGATAGACCTCGCTTCTCGCGGGCCATCCGCAGAGTCTTGCCTATCTCTAGTCCCGTATGCGGGTTGCCAGACTCGCCGCTCATGCTCACTCCGGGCCCGTCTAAGTCTGCTCCCCCCGGGTAGACCAACGTCGCATTCTTGTACCTTGGAATGTACCACACGGCACAGGATTTGAGCGCACGTCATGGACGGTTCGCCCGTTTCGGAAACGGGCGGGTTTAAAACCCGCCCCTACCTGACGATGGGTTGGGCAAGGATCCAGAGGCTGGTCATCGTGTACAGGACCATAAGGACGAGCATCGGGAGTTGGCTCCTCAGGGCGCGTCCAGGGTCGCGCAGCAGGCGAAGCGAGATCGAGTGTGCAAGATACACGGCGATCACGTGCCCGGCCACGATGAGCGCGACCTGCGAGTACCAGACGAACCCGGCCCCGACGATACCGTAACGGGGCTCCAAATCAGCGGTGCCGAAGAGGTTCCAGCCCCATCCCAGAGGGTCGGAGACGAGGGAGACTATCATCTGTCCCTGGAGGAGCAGGTACGTGTAGTAGTGGGCTGCCTGGTAGGCGATCGCGATGGGTACCAGCGAGAAAGCATACGCGGCCGCGAACCGCCTGAAACCTATCCCCCCTCCACCGCCGAGGATTCGGCTCAGTTCCACAAAGCCCAGATAGATGCCGAAAAAGAGCAAGGGCAGCAGTATCGTCCCCAGCGTCTGCGTGACAGGGGTAAGACGTACGATCTCGAGCCACAGCGGGGTTTCGAGTAGGCCGTCGAAAGTTACGCCGGCAAGCACCAAGATCACAAACGCGGCCCCGCCCGGCGTCACCTTCTCGGGCAGTCCGAGACCGACCGCGGGAGGGCGCAGGTTCAATTCTCGCTCCTCGGGCGCGGCGCGGACGAAACACTCGTAACAGTTCACGCACCTTCCCGCTGCGTCGTCGCCACAGCCATCGCAGCCCAGGCAAACGTCGGGGTCCTTCACCCTGACTTCCGTGGGCGCGAACCTGCCGAGCACTCCGAAGAAGACCGAGAACGCATCTCCACTGCGCAGCCAGGTCTCCTTGCCGAAGAAGGCCATGCCGTAGAGTGTGATCAGGGTGTAAGCGAGGGTGAAGAGGGCAATGTTGCGCGGCACATACGAACCCGAGAAGACGTTCTCGATCCAGACGAATACCAGGTAGAGTCCCACAGCTGGCCAGATGCCGAGAGCTTCGGGGTAGGGCTCGTCCAGCTCGAGTCCGTTCCTGAAGCCGAGCCGGCGGACCAGCCCTTCGGTCCGATCGAAGACTATCCTCCAGGGATTCACGAGCGGCCACAGGTTCCCCACGAAAGCGGTAAGGAGGCCGAAGCCCACCCACCAGATAATCCACACGAACGTCGGGGTGATGTTGTAGCCGCTCTGCAAGCCTACAAGGCCAGAGATCACGACGACCAGGAAGAGCGCAACAGAGAGCAAGCGTAGGCCGCCCATGAGCAGGCGTGAAGTAAGGACCGTCCTCAGTAGCCGAACGCGAAACAGGTCGAAACGGGGATACTCGAATGGGGAGTACCGCTCCTTTCGGGAGAACAGGGCCAACGGTAAGAAGGAGAGCACCACGGCGGCTGCGGCACCGTACAGGTAGAGCCAGAGCGGGATCGGGATGTCGTAGGTCGGCCCGAAGCCATGGGCCAGCGCCGGACGGGCGCCGGACAGTGTAAGTGAGAAAGCGAGCGCGGCAACTGCGACGCGGCGCATCATCCCTTCGCTACCGCGGGCGCACCTGGAGCACGCCGAGCTCCCTCTCGGATTCGTGGTCTTCGATCTCGAAGCGTCCCGTGAGATCCGCCTCGAAGCGAAGGCTTGCCTTCTGTCCTGGCCCGACCTCTTGCTCGACGTCGTAGCCATGCAGGTGGAGCTCCATCGGCCTATCAGAGCTAACCCGGAGCGTCACGCTGTCGTCCTCCTTGACGGAGATCTCGGCCGGGCTCATCTCTCCGCCCTCGATGGAGACGGAGATCGTCCGGTCGCGTGGCACGCCGGAGGGGGTGTCGGGACGCAGCAGGAAGAACAGCCCGCCCAGGATGAGTACGATCACCGCGATCAGGATAATGCTTCTGGCCAACGTCCCTCTATCCTCCGTGAGACCCAGTTCTCGACACGATTCCGGCTCGACTGTAGTGGAGGGGCACCGTCAACGTTTCTCATGCTGCCTGGTCGCGTATCTCATGAGGCCGTCGGTCAGCATGCTGTAGGCACCGGCCAGGCCGTAGCGCTCCGACTCGGTTGTATCGGAGCCCTCGGCGAGCATCTCGGCATCACCCTTGGCCTTTAGCAGGTCGGAGATCTCCTCGCGGTCGGCGCCTTCGTCCATCTGCCCCTCGACGAACAGCAGCCAGTCCTGGAGGCGCTGCTCGAGCTCGCCGAGATGCCGCCCCACATCCTCGTAGCAACCGAAGTGTGTGGGCCAGAGGCTTGCAGGATCTATCTGCCTCATGTAGTTGATGCTCTGTACCCACGCCTCGACATCGATCTCGGGCGGAGGCGTCGGCGGACGGATGTAAGACTGGCCCGGCAGCCGGATACCGGCCACGTCACCGGTGAAGAGCGACCCTGAGCCAGGCTCGAGGTAGGCGAGGTGATGGTAGGCGTGACCCGGCGTGTCGTGGGCCACGAGGACGCCTCCTGCGGTCTTCGTCTCCTCCCCGTCTTTAAGGACTCTGATCCTATCCTCGGGCACGGGGCGTGCCTCGCCCCAGAGCTCGTCCATCCTCTCGCCGTAGATGCGGGTGGCGCTCTTTACGAGCTTCGAAGGGTCGGCAAGGTGCGAGTAGCCGACCTCGTGCACGTAGAAAGTCGCGTTGGGCAGCACCCCAGAGAGATGTCCGGAGGCGCCCGCGTGGTCGAGGTGGATGTGCGTAAGAAAGACCTGCCGTACGTCTTCGTGGGAGACGCCGTGACCCTTCAGACCAGCGGTGAGCCGGTCGAGGCAGTTCGTCGGACCGGTCTCCACGAGGGCGGCGGAAGCCCCGTCCTCGCCGAGCAGCAAGAACGAGGCTACTACCTCCTCGGTGTCCATGAAACCAAGATCTATCGTCTCTATCTTCATCTACGGCCCTCTTTGCTGTGGCTCCAAGCGGAGATTATACAGACCCTCTTTGTTAGACTTCCGGCGCTCCTCGAAAAAGGAAAGGACTCTGTCTTGGACCTCAACCTCATGCGAGAGCTATCCGTCAAGACCGACACGAAGATCGTCCTGCTCATCCTGGACGGCCTGGGCGGGCTGCCTATGGACCCATCGGGCCAGACGGAGCTCGAGGCCGCAGACACCCCGAACCTCGACGCCCTCGCAGCCCGGTCCGACCTCGGGCTCTCGCAACCCGTCGCAGCGGGGGTGAGCCCCGGGAGCGGCCCTGGCCATCTCGGCCTCTTCGGATACGACCCCGTCTGCTTCCAGGTCGGACGCGGCGTCCTCAGTGCGCTCGGCGTCGGCTTCGAACTCGGTGAGAGCGACCTGGCGGCCCGCGTGAACTTCGCCACCGAAGACGAATCGGGCAGGATCTCGGACCGGAGGGCTGGCCGAATCCCCTCCGAGAAGGGCGAGGAGCTAGTCGCGCTCCTGAACGAGCAGCTGAACCTCGACGGCGTCGAGGTCTTCGTCGTGCCGGAGAAGGAATACAGGGCCGTCGCCGTCTTCAGGAGCGAGGGACTCTCCGACGCCCTGGCCGACTCCGACCCCCAGCGCACGGGCCTCGAACCGCTCCCCGTCGAGCCGACGGACGGGTCACCACAGGCCAAGAAGAGCGCCGGGATCGCTAACTCCTTCGTCGAGCAGGCAAACGAGATCCTGGCCGACCAGCACCCGGCCAACACCGTTCTCGTGCGCGGCTTCGGGATGCACCCCGCCCTCCCCTCTTTCGAGGAGACCTACAGGCTCGACGCGGCCGCCATCGCGGGCTACCCGATGTACAAAGGACTGGCCCGACTCGCCGGCATGCATCTCCTGACGGAGGGGGAAGGCATCTCCGGAGAGTTCGAGACACTGAAGACGAACTGGGACTACCACGACTTCTTCTTCGTCCACATCAAACCGACAGACGCCGCAGGCGAGGACGGGGACTTCGACAGGAAGGCCTCCGTGATCGAAGAAGTAGACGCCCAGATACCCGCGCTGCTCGACCTCGGTCCCGACGCCCTCGCCATCACAGGCGACCACGCAACGCCGGCGAAGTTGAAGAGCCACTCCTGGCACGGCGTACCGTTCCTGCTCGCCTCACCATATACCCTCCCGACAGCGAACACCTTCGGGGAGCGCCCTTGCGCAGGCGGCTCGCTCGGCGTCATCCAGGCCGAAGAGATCATGGGCTACCTCATGGGCCACGCCCTCAAGCTCAACCGCTTTGGCGCATGAAAGTGTGCTGAACAGCGAGAAACTCGCGACGCTAGAGCGGGAGATCGTCTCCTGTCGTCACTGTCCGCGTCTCGTAGCCTGGCGTGAGGAGGTAGCCAGGGAGAAGCGGGCTTCCTTCGCGAACGAGACCTACTGGGGACGTCCCGTACCCGGATTCGGCGATCCCGAGGCCGGCGTCGTCGTCTTCGGGCTCGCCCCCGCCGCGCACGGGGCGAACAGGACGGGACGCTTCTTCACCGGCGACCGCTCCGGCGATTTCTTGTTCGCATCGCTCCACCGCACGGGTTTTGCCAACCAGCCGGTCTCGAAGAGCAAGGACGACGGGCTGCGTCTCACGGGGCTCTGGATCTCGGCCGCCGTCCGGTGCGCCCCGCCCGGGAACAGACCGACCCCTGACGAGCGTGACGCCTGCCTCCCTTACGCCGCCCGCGAACTAGAGGTGCTCGACGCGAAGGTCGTCGTCTGCCTCGGCGCCTTCGCCTGGGACGCCGCCCTGCGACTGCTGGGAAAGAGACCGAAGCCGAAGTTCGCCCACGGCGCGGAGTGTGAGGCCGGCTCGCTCGTATTGATCGGTTGCTACCACCCGTCGCAGCAGAACACCTTCACCGGAGTGCTCACCCCCGGAATGCTCGATGCCGTCCTGTCGAGGGCGAGATCCCGCTCCCTGGAATTGTCCAGAGCGAGAGAAGACGAAGGTCTCGTCAGATAGAATGGATGCTCGTGGATTCCTTTGAGACCGTAAGAGCTCGTGCGATCGTGCCGGTGGCGACGTTGCTCCTCGCTTTGCCGCTCTTCGCCGGGGCCTGCTCCGATGAGACCAGGAAGCCCGATGAGAGAAGCAGCCCTGCTAGGGAGAGGACGGAGGTCACGGAGCAGCCGACGTCCGCTTCTACCACCGAACTGGAGACAACAAAGGATTCGCCTCCCGAGATCACCCTCGGCGACGACCCCGACGGCAAGCCTGACGTCGTCATCCGGCTGGAGGGGGACCCCGGGACCACGTTCTCCGGCCTCTGCTCGGTGGGAGAGGAGCGTAGCGTGCTGAGCGGCCGGGTGCCCAAGCGCTTCGCGTACCACTTGAAGGGAAGGCAGATCTCCTGCCGCATCGAGAAACGGGACGGGGGCACCGGCGACCTCGAGGTCATCCTGGTCGCCGGCGACTCCACCAGATCCGTCCAGCAGACGAACGCGCCGGGCGGCGTCATAGAAGTCTCGTATGAAGGTGAGTAGGCATCAGGTTTCAGGCTTCAGGAAAATTGGGCCGCCTTGTTTCGAAGAAGACGGTACGCGGGTAGCAAGGCGTGACAGAGTTATGGGCACGCCCGAACGTCCCGCCCATAACAACCTGAAACCTGTAGCCTGATGCCTGAAACCTGTCGACCGAAGGGAGACATTTGAACCGCGAACAGTCATGGGAGCTTATGTGCGCGTGGACAGAGAGTGACTCCCTGCGCAAGCATATGCTCGCCGTCGAGGCCGCCATGCGGGCCTATGCCCGCCGTTTCGGCGAAGATGAGGAGAAGTGGGGCATAACCGGCCTCCTGCACGATATGGATTACGAGAAACACCCCACGCCGGATGAGCATCCTATGGTCGGTGTCAGGGAGCTGGAGAGCAGGGGCTATCCCGAAGACGTCATCCACGCCATAAAGGGGCACGCCGACTACCTGGACGTACCCCGCGACACCCTCATGTCCAAAACGCTTTACGCCGTAGACGAGCTCTCCGGCTTTATCGTGGCTTGCGCCCTCATGCGTCCCGAAGGTCTCGAAAACATGAAGGCAAAGAGCGTCCGCAAGAAGATGAAGCAGAAGTCCTTCGCTGCGGCTGTGAACAGGGACGACATCGTAAGGGGCGCCGAAGAGCTCGGCGTGGATCTCAATGAACATATAGAGTTCGTGGCCCATGCGCTGAAGGAGCGGTCGGGCGAGCTCGGTTTCACGCCGCGAGAGGCCTGAAGAGTACGTCAGGCAAGCCCTTTGCTAGGATAGGCGGGCTGGAGAAGAGAGGAGCGGCGTTTGGTCAAGGTGATGGTCGTCTTCGGAGGCCGCAGCAAAGAGCACGAGGTGTCCCTGGCCTCCGCGCGCGCCATAACGCGGGCGCTGGGGAAGAGCGGCCGTTACGAAGTCGTACCCGTCGGCATAACCAGGGAAGGGCGTTGGATCTCCTCTGGAGAGCCTATGCGCCAGCTGGAGGCGAAAAGCGGCTACCTGCCCGACGGCTCCGACCTCGACGTCTCGGGTCCGCCAGCCTCCACGACGGAGAAACTACCGGCGGGCCTCGCTTCCGTAGACGTGGTCTTCCCCGTCTTGCACGGTCCGTACGGGGAGGACGGCACCATACAGGGTATGCTCGAGCTCGCTGGTGTCCCCTACGTCGGCAGCGGGGTGCTGGGGAGCGCCGCCGGCATGGACAAGCCTACTATGAAGAAGATCTTCGCCCACCACGACCTCCCGCAGGTCAGGTGGGTCGCCCTGACCAGATTGCAGTGGGAGAGAGACAGGGATACTAGGATAGAGGAGATCGAAAACACCCTCCTATACCCCTGCTTCGTGAAACCTGCGAACCTCGGCTCGAGCGTCGGTATCGGCAAGGCCGAGAACGCTGAAGAGTTGGGTGACGCCCTCGACACCGCTTCGCACTTCGACCGGCGCATCATCGTCGAGGAAGGCGTGGACGCCCGCGAGATCGAGGTCTCCGTGCTGGGCAACGAGGACCCCGACGTCTCCGTCCCCGGTGAGATCCTAATCAAGAAAGAGGGCTTCTACGATTACGAGGCGAAGTACGTCGAGGGCGGGATGGAGCTCCTCGTACCCGCCCCGATCCGGGACGAGATCACGCAGGAGATAAGGCGCATCGCCAGAACTGCCTACGAGGCCATCGACGCAGCTGGTATGGCCCGCGTCGACTTCTTCCTCGAACGCGGCACGGACCGGTTGCTACTCAACGAGATCAACACCATCCCCGGCTTCACTCCGACGAGCGTCTACGCGGAACTCTGGGCAGCAAGCGGCCTCCCTTACGAAGAACTGCTCGACCACCTCATACAACTGGCCCTCCAGCGCCACGGCTAGGCATGCCCTTCGCCCTACTTCAGGAAACGACGGCCAACCTCGCTGATGATGCCAAGAAGGTCGCCGAAGGCGTGGCGGAACAACCCCTGTACATCTTCGAGGGGCTAAGGGAGTTTCTGCAGGATGTCTACAATTACATCTTTAGCTCTGACTTCGTAGGCAACGTACTCGCCTCTTTGCTCGTCGCCTTCCTCGGGATCCTTGTCTTCCGCATCCTGACCCGTGGCGTACCACGGGTCCTGCAGTGGCGGCGGAGGAGCAGGGAGTCGCTCCTGGACGAGGAGGCCGTGGCCCGCGTCAAGCGCCAGGACACCGCGATCACCCTGATGCGCAACGCACTGCGTTACGTCGTCTTTATCATCGTTGTACTCGTGATCCTGAGCATCTTCTTCCGTAACCCGTTGCCCGCCGCGGCGGGGACCACCATCATCGCCGCAGTTATCGGTTTCGGGGCGCAGAGCTTTTTGCGCGACGTGATCGCCGGTTTCTCGATCATCTTCGAGGGGCAGTACAGCGTCGGAGATTTCGTCCACATAAAGCCACAGGACATCTCCGGGATCGTCGAGGAGCTAGGACTAAGGATGACCAAGATCCGTTCCCTCTCGGGTGAGGTGAGCTATATCCCAAACGGTACGATGCAGGGCGTTGTCAACTACGTTTCGGGCCAGCAGCGGTTCAATGTGGAGGTGCAGGTCTCGGACCAGGAGGCGGCCACAAGGGTAGAGCATGCACTAGGCGAGGCTTCGGAACTGTACCTGAACCCACCACGCCTCGTCGAGCGAAGCGAGGCCGACGGCCGGGTCAGGATGCGTATCGTCGCCGGCGTCCTGCCCTCGATGGCCTGGCTCGTCGAGGAGAACCTGACGCAGCGCATAAAGGCCGCAGCCGGGGAAGACTCCCTGGCCGCGGAACCCCTGATCTACAAGGTGGACCAGGCGAATTTGCGCAGGATAAGATCCCTCCTCCCCCAGGAAGCGGAGCGAAACCTCCCCCGCCAGGCGGATAGAAAGCTTTAGGAGGCTTCAGGTAGAACCCGGGAAGCGCGTGACCTGCTGTGCGTTCTCGTATGCCCTTTGCCTAAGGTTTCGCGCACGGACGAAAGTATCGTCCGCAGGACCTGATGCCTGTTGCCTGATGCCTAACTCCCCGGTTGCCAGTCGCCACGCAGGTGCCCGTTGGTCTGTGCTTTCTCGCGGGTCTGCCGCTCGCGCTCGAGTCTCTCGGCGGCCGCACCCAGAAGCTCCTTGACCTTCTGCAGGCGCTGTTGCTCCGAGGTGAGTTCCAGGATCTGCTGGCGGATCTCGGGCTCGAACTCCACCCGGCCCGCGATGGCGAAAGACAGGTTCCTGTAAGGTGGCTCTATCTCGATCCCGACGGAACCTTCGGTCGCGGCTTCGACGACACGCTCGAGCAGGGCAATACACTCCTCGGCCAGCGTGCCGACGTCCTCCTCGGGCTCGTCCTGGAAGTACTCGATCTCACCCACGTAGTAAGGCTTGCCCGTAAGGACGTTGTTTAGCTTGAAGCGGCGCGAACCTTCGACCAGGATCAACATCCGCCCGTCCTCGTAGCGCTCGACGAGCTCCACGATCTTCGCCGTGCAACCTACCTGCCGCGTCCCCGACTCATCGGCGAAGACCATCCCGAACTCGCCCTCCTGCTCCAGGCACTCGTTCACCATCTGCTTGTAGCGCTCCTCGAAGATGTGCAGCGGCAGAGGCGCCCCGGGCATCAGCACCACGTTGAGCGGAAAGAGGGGTATGTCGGACAAGCGTACGCTCCTTTGCTCTTTGAGAGAATTCTATCTCACCTGGCACCGGCCATGCTCGACACTCCGCGGCAACGACCCCTGCCGCCGATCGGTGCGTAGGGTAAGCTAGTTGGCGAGAAGATAGGGTCAGAGAGTGGAAGGCGGGATCCATGGCCGTAAGGACGCACGTCTCCGCCGAAAACAGGCAATGACAGAAGGCGGGATACACGCCGGTCGCGTCGCGCTCGTAACCGGGGCGGGGCGCGGCATCGGGGCGGCTACGGCCCGTCTTCTCGCCCGCGAGGGCGCAACCGTCGCCCTCGCCGCCCGCACGGAGGAGGAGATCTCCTCCGTGGCGCACGAGATCTCCTCGCGCGGCTCGACAGCCCTACCCGTGAGCCTGGACGTGGCCGACGAGGACTCGGTCTCGGCCTGTTTCGGGAGGGTGCAGGGCGAACTCGGCAACGTCACCATCCTCATAAACAACGCTGGCACACCTGGCATCCCGCTCCCCGTCGCGGCTACGCAGCCGGATGCCTGGCGGCGCGCCTTCGACGTCAACGTGACCGGGGCCTTCCTCTGCGCCAGAGAGGCGCTCCCTGGCATGGTCTCGGCGAACTGGGGACGAATCGTGAACGTCTCAAGTGCCGCCGCCAGGCATCCGGTCGCGGGTATGGCCGCCTACGGCGCCTCGAAGGCGGCCCTCGACCAGCTCACCCGCGTTCTGGCACTGGAGGGTAGGCCTTACGGCATCGCCGTAATGGGCGTCTATCCGGGCGTGGTGGACACCAGAATGCAGGAGGAGACGCGAAGCTTCGGCCAGGAGCTCATCGGCAAACAACTCCACCGCATGTTCCAGGGCTACAGAGATTTCGGGATGCTCCACCCTCCCGAGGAGCCCGCGGAGCTCATAAGCTTCCTCTGCACCCCCGCCGCGCAACGCCTCAGCGGCCACATCATCCGCCTCGAACAGCTCGAAGCCCTGAAGGAGGAGCCCTGACTCTCGCTGGCAAGACGGCAGTCATAACGGGAGCCTCGAGCGGCATCGGGCTGGCCACAGCGCGGCTACTCGCACGTCAGAACTGTAAAAAGCATGTCAGCAAGGGTGTTTGGGCAAACGCGAGCTGAAGTGCTGACAAGGCGCGAAGCGCCGTGCTGACTTGCTGAATAGCTTCTATTCGTCCTTGCTAATCCAGTACGTGAATCCAAGGAAGGTGGTGTAGACCGTGACGATGAGCACGAAGCCAGCGAAGAAACGGAAGATTCCGATCGCCGTAGGGTCGCCCGTGCTCCCCTCCTGCAGTAGCAGCGCCAGCTCCGTCATCTGCCGTTCCCTTCCATAATGGGCGTTGTCGGACAGCCTTCCTTGACGATGGACTGGTTCAGTTTTACGCACCCGTTGATGAGGTAGCCCGGGTCGTTGTCGACGCGACGTGCGGTCTCGCGGGTGTAGCCCATCGTTACCATGGTGAGCACGACGGTGAAGGCGCACGCCATCAGGGCGATCTGGCTCCACCGGCTCGCCCTTCCCCAATGGAAGCCTGTTGCGGAAGCCTTCAGGTACAGGGCGACGATGAAGAAGCCGACGAGCATCAGCCCGATCAGGCCGATGTACTTCCAGGGGTACATGCTGCCCAGCGGTATCTTCGTCTCCTCGCCTTGCGCGAAGACGAGCCCTAACTGGGGTATGAGGCTAGCGTTGGTGGGGATGACGTTGAGCACGGTGAACAGCGCGGTAAAGCCTAAAGCGCCGACAGAGAGCTTGCGCAACGTCTCCATGGGCTTTACGGCGAAGCGCAGCTTGTGCACGAAGTAAGCCGTAGAGGCGATGCTGAGTACGGCTATCCAGATCACCAGCAGATTGAAGACCCAGGCCTTGTCGCCGAGCATGATGGTGTTGAACGACTCGGGCGCGCTCTCGCGGATGCCCTTGAGGTAGCCGTAACCGATAACCGGCTGCATGATCAAGAACCCGAAGCCCCAGAGGAGGCCGAAGTGCCCCATCCAGTCGTAGTACTCCCTGTCGTCCTCCCGCGTGGTCCTCAGGTACCTGAAGCCGGCCCAGCCGGCGATCAAGAACCCGGCGTAGGAGAAGTTCCCGATAAAGCGGTGCATGTTTAGCGGCACCATGGTCTGGTTGAGGAAGCTGCGCGCCACGAGGCTGGCCTCGGAGGTGACCTCGGCGGGCGTGAGCATGAAGGAGGCGACGGCGTCGATCATGGTCATAGCCATAAGCCCGAAGAAGCCGGCGATAAAGCCGAAGACGACGTGCAGACTCTTGCGGTAGGCGAGCTTGTCCCACACGTTGTACCAGGCGTAGACGATGATGATCTGGCCCAAGAACATGAAGGCTTCCACCAAGAACACCCAGAAGAATATGTTCTGCAAGATGGAGAAGAAGACGGGGAAGAGCGTAACCAGGGCGAGAACGAACGTGATCGCCAGTGCCGCACCCGAGGCGAAAAGCAGAACCACAAAGCGCGCCAGGCTCCTCGCGAAGCGCTCGTAGTAGGTCTGCTTGGTCACCATCCCCAGGTACTCGCTCGTGGCGGCTATCAGGACGGCCCCGATGATGAAGGCCGCAAAGAGGATGTGCGACTGGACCAGAACGGCAATAACGACGTTCTTGCCGATTATCGGTACGTCAAGGTTGCCTATGGGCACCGCTCGGCCTCCTCTAGCCCGTGGGGAAGTTCATGATCCGGCTGACGGCCAGAAGCATGTTGAGGATGACGACTATGACCACCAGGACACCTATGACCGAAGCGAAGGGCCTGCTGATGGCGTTGTAGTGCAGCGGGCTTCGATCGAGCCACGGGACGGCGAAGAGGAGCCCGATGAAGATCGTCGGCACCACGACGGCCCCGAAGGATATCAGGGCGTATCCGGGGAAGAACATCAGCATCTGCTCGTAGAAGAAGAAGAACCACTCGGGCCTCGGCACGTACTCCACGGTCGCCGTGTTCGCCGGCTCGGTGAGCGGCGCGGGTGCTGCGTAGGAGAGCACGACGCAGGCGAGCAGAATGAAGGTGCTGACGTAGCCGTCCTTGAGCACCTGCCCTGGGAAGAATCCTATGGTCTCGTCAGGACGCTCGAAGACGTTCTCTTCGGTAATTACCTCTTCTTCGACTGGTTTGGCCTTGCCTGTCGCCGGAGCGTACACCTTCTACACCTCATCTCTCTGTATAATGTCCCGTACCACAATCGTAGCAGTGGTACGCCAGCCTTCGCGGTAAAAGCTGTTACTCACCATCTCTTTCGTAGCCTTCCCTGTCCGCCCGGTCGCGGCGGCCGACGTAGGGTTCCCCTTCGTCCTCATCCGTCTCGTAGCGGGCGTACTCTTCGAGGCGCTGTCGTTCGTGCAACTTCGCGAGCCTGTCCGTGTACTCGAACTCGCTGCCGAACACCCCGTGACGCCTGAGCAGATAGAGGTGCGCGCCGATAAGCGGGGCTATCATGGCGGGGAGCAGCCAGACGTGGATGGCGAAAAAGCGGGAGAGCGTCGCGGGCCCCACGGCGTCCCCGCCAAGAAGGAAATGAATCACATACCCACCAACGAAAGGCGAGTAAGAACCTATCTTCATCCCGACCACGGAGGCCCAGAATCCGTCCTGGTCCCACCTGAGGAGATATCCGGTGAAGGAGAGCCCGATCACGAGCAGGAGCAGGACCACGCCCACTATCCAGTTGAGCTCACGCGGCGCCTTGTAGCCCCCCGAGAAGAATACCTGGCCCATGTGCAACCCGATAAACGCCATCAGGAAGTTCGCCGACCAGTAGTGGATGCCGCGGATGAGCTGTCCGAAGTACGCCTCGGTCATAATGTATTCGACGGAGTTCCACGCGTCGTCCGTGGTCGGCGCGTAGTAGAAGAGCAGCAGGATGCCCGTCAAGAACTGCAAAGTTATGGTGAAAAGCACCGCGCTGCCAAGGGTGTAGAGCCAGGCGCCGCGTTTGGGAACAGGCTCGTAGAGAAAGTGCTCGAGCATGGTTACTATGCCCGTCCGGTGCTCCATCCAGTCGACCAGGAACTGGCTCGTCTCCGCCGTCTGGGTTTTTATCCTGCCGATCATGCTCGGTGCTCCCTCTCTAGACCACGTAGGGTTCTTGCTTGTCCAGGCCGGGCTCGATGTCGTACTTGTGCCTGACGTAGAGCTTGCCGTTCTCCCTGACCTCGGCGTCGACGTACCGATACATCCCGCGCGGCGGCGGGCCACCGACCCACCCACCGTTGATGTCGTAGAGCCCGCCGTGGCAGGGGCAGAGGAAGAGTTGCTCGTCGGTGAACCACCGCACGGGACACCCGAGGTGCGCGCAGGAGTTGCTGAGGATGTTGAGCTGGCTCAAGATCTCTTTGCGCTCGGATTCCGTGAAACCCTCGCTCTTCTGGTCCAGAATGGCCGGGCGCTCCGGCTTCCCCAACACGTCGCCGCTCGACCCCTGCGTGCCCTGCAATTTGATGGGGGCCTTCCAGGAGAGCCAGATGGCGTTGTCAAGCTTGTAGTTCATGTCAGATTTCTGGGAGCCAGGATGCTCCTTCTGTATGGCCCTCTCCCCGTAGACCTGTTCTAGGGGGAACTCGACCTTGAAGTGAGAAGGCTCCTCCGCCGAGACCTCGGAGACCGAAGCGACCTCCTGCCAGCCGGATCCCACATCAGATTCGCCCAGCAAGTCGGTCTTGATAACCGGGCTGAGGATGAATGCGGCGGGGGGTATGGTAAGTATGGCCCCGACTATCGCTCCCATCACGCCAAAGCCGAGGAAGTCGCTGCGGGTTATGGGATCTCTCTGTAGCTCCGCCACGCTTGGTCCCTTCTAGGCCGCCCGAGCCTCACTGGCCGAATCCGGTCGGCGGGGGACTCGGTTGCACCGTGTATCCAGGCTGATTATATACCGTGAAGGGCACCCTCGAATTGGATTTCATGAACCCCATATTGAGCGCGATCACGGCCGCGACGACCCCCGTAGCCATCAGCACGACCCTGTAATTCCTCCCCGGGCTGCCGTACCTGAAACGCAGCCTGCCGCGCAGATAGGTTATGTACGCCCCGAACGTGGCGAGGACCATGACGAGCAGCGCTATGTAGCGCATGTACAGGAACGGGAACTCGGCCAGCGGCGAGACCGCGTAGAGGCCTGCCACCGCGGCAACGAGGCCGAAGAACCTGATAGGCACCCGTCCGGCACGGTCGGGATGCCTCTCCGCCCCGAAGTACATGGCCGCGTTGGAGAGCACGATCAACACAACGACCAGGATGAGGTTTATGAGCAGCAGGTTCGAGGTGGCCCCCGAGGTGAGCCGCTCGTAAGCGCCCCCTGCGTCAGCCCCCGACACGGGGTTCTCGGGCCGGGAGAACTTCAGCGCGTAGACCATGGTGAAGCCCACGAGGGGCTGCAGCATCAAGAACCCCACGCCCCAGGTAAGGCCGACGGAGCTGCTCCAGTCGTAGAAAGCCCTATCTTCCGAGGTCTTCGAGCGGATGTACATAAAGGAGGCCCACGCGGCGATGGCGAAGGCGGGCCAGGAGAGGTTGGCGAAGGTCCTGTGCAGGACCATCTCCGTGAACATGGGGTTGAAGACGCCCTGCATCGCCGTACCGAAGCTCTCGATGGTCGAGCCGGAGAGCGGCTGGACGCCTGGGCCGCCGGTCACCATGTATGTGTCTATGCCGGTCATGATGACCATCCAGATCCAGATAAAGAAGCCCATCGTGAACCCGAGCGCGATGTGCCGCTTCTTGTTCAGCACGCTGTAGCGGTCCCACTTGTAATAGTAGGAGTACATCCCCCAGAGCGTAAGTACCATGGAGAGCATGGCGATGGCGATCGCGTAGAAGAAGTGCGTAAAGAGCGAGGCCGTCACCGAAGGATATAGACCTACGAGCAGTACGATAAAGAGGACGGCGAAGGTAGCGCCAGTCGAGAACGTGAGCACGTTGAAGCGGGCCATAGAGTGGGCGAGGCGGTCCATCCGCGGGCTACCCGTGCGCGCCCCCCAGGCCTGCAGCACCGGAGCGGCGAGTGCGAACCCGACGAACAGCTCGGCCCAGAACATATGCACCAGCATCGTGAAGCCCGTGATAGCGCGGGCGCCGCCAAAGCCCGAGAAGGCGTCCGAAAGGTTCAACTGGGCCAGGAGGTGCAGGCTCGAAGTGGTTGCTACACCCACGCTAAAACTCCTATCTAGGCTTCCCCGGTTCTTTCCAACACCGACTCCCCCGCCTGGCGCCCGCCGGTTCGGTGGAGGGTCGCCTGGTGGACGGCCCGGGGTTCCAGCCGCCGGTCCACTATGTAGTAGGTCGCGCCGCCGCGCTGCATGGCCTCCCTTATGGGACGAAGCAGCCGGCGCTCACGCGTAGAGGCGAAGATGAGTACTTTACCGAACTCGAACTGGTCGTTCCACGAATCGGCCTCTTCCTGGGGCGCCTCCATCTCCATCAGTATCGGGGTGACCCCGACCCTCGTGAGCGAGGCGGCGAAGAGTATGATCGCCAGCGAGACGAAGACCATGAGGGTGGGTATCCCGATCGCCGGCGTCGTCAGGGCGAAGAAGACACCTAAGACTATGAAAGCGACGGCGAAGCCGAGGGGCACCTCGAGCCCACGTCTGTCGGCAGGGATTACGATGTAGCGCGTGCCGTCTGGGAAAGGCTCGGGCTCGCTGGAATCCACGCGCTTGAGGATTACCGTGAGGTCGTCCCTGTCCACGCCGAGTTCCCTGACCTCCTGGACGGCCTGGTTGAGCCCTGTACCGTCGTCTATTACCCCAACCACGGTGTACCAGGAGCCCTGCTCCTGTACCTCCGGCCCTTCCACCAAAACCCTGACCTCCAAAGAGGGATCGAGACCGCTCTGCACGCCGCTTCCAGCCGCCCAACAGCATACATCGTCGAGCCCCTGCATACTAGACCGTTCCCCACGCCCCGCGGGAATCTCTTTCACAATCCACGCGATGTGAAACCGTACTCCAAACCTTGCCGCACGCTCGGGTAAACTTGGCCCATGGACACCAGGGACAAGAGACCGACCTCGGGCGGAATAGAGGGCCAGCCCTACGAAGAGCGGGGACTGGGGTCCTGGATCCGGCGCAACCCCTGGTTGCTCATGCGGCTGTTTACGGTCATCGTTTTCTCTTTTGCGGCCTCGACGGTCGCGGCCAACTTCTCCTACGGCCTGGAAGGCAAGCCGACCGTACTGGGCATAGATCAACTGAACTCGGGGAGACTGCCCGCAGGCACGGAGCTAGGAGACTACGTCCGGGTGAGCGGCACACCCGATGTCGGGGAGAACCTGAAGCGCGTGGGCGTCCCGGAATCCAAGATAGCTGTCGTATCCCGCTACGAGACCGCATACTTCTACTTCCGCCTGGAAGAGACCGGCGACAACCTCCTCATCCAGACCACGCAGGGCCTTCCCAAAGACCTCGAGGGTTCGGGCGAGCGCGTCTGGAGGGGCAAGCTGGAGACCGTGGGGACGGTAATCTTCCACGACACCACCCAGAGAGGACTCCAGAGCGCCGGCCTTCCCCGCAACGAGAGCATACCGGTCGTCAACACGGGCGAGACGCCCGAGTACCTGCGCAAGATCTTCCCTGCCTACTCGGCCATAATCGGCCTCTGGCTCCTCTCCATAGCCTGGCTGGCCTGGAAGAGGAACAGACCGCTTCTCGGTCTGTAGGCTTCAGGTTACAGGCCGGAGGCATCATCATGGAGGAGATCGACCTTCTTCGCGCGGATAGCACCTTGGGTTTTCGCGCGTAGCCTGGTTGTGGCCGGCAAAGAATCGCCCTAGATCAACCTGATGCCTGAAGCCTTCTGCTGCTATATTGCACTTGCGCGTAGGCCAGCGGGGAGACTTCGACTTTGAGCACCTTCTTCAGGTTCTCCGAGCGGGGAACGAATCTCAGGACGGAGGTGGTGGCTGGACTCACCACCTTCATGACGATGGCTTACATAATCTTCGTCAACCCGGCCATCTTGGGCACCGAGGGCACCGGACTCTCCGTTCCCGGGGTGTTCTTCGCCACGTGCGTGGCGGCCGCGGTGGCTTGCATAGCGATGGGCCTCGTGGCGAACTTCCCGCTGGCCCTCGCCTCGGGGCTCGGCCTGAACGCCGTTGTAGCGTTCACCCTCATCCTTGGCCTGGGGCTCACCTGGCAGCAGGCGATGGCCGTGGTCGTGGTCGAAGGCGTGCTCATCACCGTGCTCGTGCTTACGAGGTTGCGCGAGGCGGTGCTCCACGCCATCCCCCACTCGCTCAAGTTCGCGATCGCCGTCGGCATAGGGTTGTTTATCGCGTTCATCGGCCTGAAGAACGCCGGGCTCGTCGTGCCCAACCCCGAGACCTACGTGGCCCTCGGCGACCTAACGCAGGGCCCCGTGCTGCTCGCGGCATTCGGGCTCATAGTCACGCTCGTGCTCGTGGCGCGCGGCCTGAGGGGCGCCATCATAATCGGGATCTTCGCGACCGGCATCGCAGGTATGATCTTCGGGGTCGTGCCCACGCCCAAGGGGATAGTGGACTTCACCTTCGACACCTCGACCGTAGGGGGCGGCGTGCTCGCCGTGGGGCAGGTATTGCAGCTCTCGCTGTTGCCCGTGATCTTCGCCCTCTTCATGACGGATTTCTTCGACACCATGGGGTCCATGTTCGCCGTGGCCCAGGAAGGCAAGTTTCTCGATGAGGAGGGCAGGGTGCCGCAAGCCAGGCGCATTCTGCTGGTCGATTCGCTGGCGGTGATCCTCGGCGGCAGCATGGGCGCCAGCTCAGTAACCAGCTACATAGAGAGCGGGTCTGGGGTCGCCGAGGGAGGGAGAACCGGCATGACGAGCGTGGTCGTCGGGCTCCTGTTTCTGCTCGCCCTGCCGTTCTCGCCGTTGATCTCGGTCTTCGGCGGCTCGCTCCCGATTCCTGACCCCGCGGGAGGCAACGACCCTCTGTTGGTCTCGCCCGTGACCGCTCCCGCCCTCATCGTGGTCGGCTTCTTGATGATGACCGCCGTCAGGCTCATCCCCTGGGACCGCTTCGACGAGGCCATCCCGGCCTTCCTTACCATCCTGACGCTGCCGCTGACCTTCAACATCTCTTACGGCATAGGCTTCGGTTTTATCTCCTACGTCCTGATCAAACTCTCCCGCGGAAAGGCCGGCGAGGTCCACCCGCTGCTCTACGGCACCGCCGTGCTCTTCGCGCTGGCTTTCGTGTGGCCCGCTCTGCAGGATCTCTTGTCCTGAACTTGGCCGGGTCCACAGGTGTTTATGCGTGCAGCGTGGGGGGTAAAACGGGCAACAGTAGTGTCAGGTACGGCATCTGTTATATTGCGCTTGCGGATGCCGTCCGGTGGGAGAGAGTAGTGTATGCGGGGGAGGTGAAAGCGCATAGGCATAGTAGCGTTGATAGTGATCGGGCTCATAGCCGGCGTACTGGCCAAGTGGGTTATGCCAGGGCCGGACCCCGGGGGAATCATAATCACTGTCTTGATCGGCATAGCGGGAGCATTCGTAGGCGGTTTCCTAGTCCAGAGCCTCTTCGGGGGCCCAGGGATAACGCAGATAAGCCTCGGGTCCATTCTCATAGCGACCCTGGGCGCGATAATCCTGCTGGCGATCTACCGGCTGATAACACGCCGGGCGGTATAGCGAACGCCACACCAAGAGGACAGGGTACATCGAAGAAAGGAGAAACGTGAGCGAGAAGAGGTCTCAGCAGAGCAGCCCGCTACAGACGGAGCGCGGCTCCACTAGCATCTCGGACAGCGTTGTTTCGAAGATCGCCGGGATCGCTTCCCAGGAGGTCGACGGCGTAAGGATGGGCAGCGGTGGCTCCCAGGCCGTGAGCGGCCTCATCGGTAGCATCACGGGCGGCAGCAGCGGGGGCCAGACCCAGGGGGTGTCGGTGGAGGTGGGCCAGGAGGAGGCCGCCCTCGACCTGACGCTGACGGCCGAGTACGGCAAATCGATACCCCAGCTCGCCGAGGCCGTACGGCGCAACGTGGCCAACAGGGTGGAGAGCCTGGTTGGTCTTCGCGTGACCGAGGTCAACATAACGGTCTCCAACATCTTCTTCCCGCAACAGGAGGCGGAGCAGGAGCGGCAGCAGCAGCTCGAGCAGGAGCGCCGCGAGCAGGAGGCTCAGGAACAGCAGCGGGTCCAGTAAAGAGCGGTTAGCCAGGCTTATTTTGTCGGACGGAATTCAACTCGCGAGGGCCGCGATCGAAGCGGCCCTCGCGACCGAAGGAGTCCACTCCATGGGGCGTGGGCGCTACGCCGAGGCCGCGACCTACGAGGGAAGCGAGAAGGTCTTGGGAGTGGTGGTCGGGCCGGAGGATCTGGAGATCCACATCGTCGCCGCCTACCCGTTGCCGAGGCCGATCCCAGAGATCGCCGAGAACATAAGGGAACGCGTGGCGCCCCAGGCCGGCGGGCGCAGAACAACGGTGGTAGTCGAGGACCTCGAGGTGGGCGAAGATGAGCGTCTTTAACAGGATAGTAATGACACTGCTGTTCGCCGGCCTCTTCGTGCTCGGCGTATTCACGGTCGTCTACAGCTTCGACCTGTTCGGCCGCAGCCTGACCTCGCTGCCCATCTCGGACTTCTCCGGCGGACTGCAGGACTTCGTCACGCGCGTGGAGGACGGTAATCTCTCCGTCATCACGATAATCTCCCTGGTTCTCATGGCGATACTCGGCCTGATCTGGTTTATCGCCGAACTGAGGCCCTCTACCCCGAGGCGCGTGCGCATGGGGGAGGACACCTACGTGAGCCGCGGCGTCGTCGGAGAGGAGGTCTCCACGGCCGCCGAGCAGGTTCCTGATGTCCTCGGCTCCTCGGTCGGCGTGAAAGCCAGGCGAGGTCCGGGGGCCAGGGTAGACCTCGAAGCCAGGGTGAGACGGGGCGAAGACCTCGAGACCATCAGGGCGGGCCTGCGCACCGCGGTCCAGGAACATCTCTCTGAGAAGGGGTTGCCCGTGAGCAAGCTCAACGTCAAGCTCGTCGAAGCGGACCCCAGACAGACGAAGACGAGGGTACAGTGAACGCCCTGAATCGCCTCATCCTTCTCGTAGTGGCCCTGCTGCTCGTGGCCGTCCCCGTATTGCTATTGCTCGTGAACTGGGGGCTCATCCAGGCCGACGTGGTAGATCAGTACACCAGGTACAGGAGTGCGGTCGAGGCCCTCGGCGGCTTCCAGGCCTCCGCTCTCACTACGGGGGTTCGGGTCGTTATCGCCGTCGCCGGCGCCCTCGTGGCCCTGATAGCGCTGCTGCTGCTGCTCAGGGAACTCACGCTCGGGCGCAGGGTCTCCAGGAGCACCGTGATGGAGGACACGCCGGGCAGGGAGACCATCATAACGGCCAACGCCGTCAAGACCCTCGCCGAGGGCGCGGCCAGGGAGGTTGGCGCCGAATCCCCTTCGGCCTCGCTCGCCTCCGACGGCAACTCCTACATCGTGTTCACGGGGATACAGGTCCCTCTGTCCGAGAACTACACCGAACTCGCGGCGCGCGCCAGGGGGAACATCCAGAGGGTGCTGGGGGACCAGGGTGTGCCCCTAAAGGACGTCGAAGTCACGGTAAGAGGAACCGCTCCCTAGTGAAAGGAAGGTAGGAGATGGCCACCTGGACCAACAAACAGTGGGGCGCCGTGATCGGGGCACTGGTGCTGTTCTCGATGTTTTTGATCGGTTTCGAGGAGACCCTCGTCGTCGTACTGTTCGGCATAATCGGCTATTTCATCGGCAAGTATCTCGACGGAGAGATCGACACCGATGACATCCGCGCCCGCGCCCAGGGCCGACAGAGAGGTACGTATACGGATTGAGCCGCTCCCGAACGGATCCCTTTAGCGGTCACGGTGGACGATAGAGAGGCCTACGAGCGTCTGAGGACCTGGGGCGAGGAGCCCGGCGCGGTGGCCTTGCTCACGGACATAGACGGGACGCTCGCCCCCATCGTGCCGACACCCGACATGTCCGAGATCTCTGATGGGATCAGGGACTCGCTCGATCGACTGAGCAGGGAGTGTCTCCTGGTCGCGGCCATCAGCGGGAGGAAGGCGGAGGACGCGCTCGGGCTCCTGGGGCTCGAAGATGTCGTTTACTTCGGCAACCACGGCTTCGAGATCTTGCGCGACGGCGAGGTCGAGGTGATCCCCGAGGCCCTACCCTACCTGGAGAGGGTCGAGGAGCTGGAACGGCTTGCGAGGGAGGAACTCGCCCCGGCGGGCGCCTTCGTCGAGGAGAAGGGCATAACGGCCTCGGTGCACTACCGCAACGTGGGGCGGGAGGTCGGCGAGCACTGCGTGGCGTTCGTGAAGAACGAAGGGGAACGCCTGGGGCTCAGGATCACGGTGGGCCGCGGTGTCGTCGAGGCGCGTCCGCCCATCCGGGCGGACAAAGGCACCGCAGTGCGCACCCTGGTCGAGGAGTACCACCCGAAGAGGGCGATTTTCATGGGCGACGACACCACGGATCTCGACGCCTTTCGCGAGTTGGAGCGGCTGCGCGAGGAGGGAAGGCTAAGGGAGATCCTGCGCGTCGGCGTGGCGAGCGAAGAGGGACCGCAGGAGATCCGTATCGAGGCCGACATCGTCGTCGACGGCGTCGACGGCGTCGGCAGGGTGCTAAAGGCGCTTCTCGGCCG
This sequence comes from uncultured Rubrobacteraceae bacterium, assembly GCA_963849745.1. Taxonomy (GTDB): domain Bacteria; phylum Actinomycetota; class Rubrobacteria; order Rubrobacterales; family Rubrobacteraceae; genus Rubrobacter_D. The sequence goes on from CAWKIM010000006.1 coordinate 431,500, forward strand.
GGGCTAGTTTCTTTCGGCGATCAGGCCGAGTAGCCAGGCCAGCGGGAAGGCGAGAATCACCCCTTCTATCGCGCCAAGAGTCGCGCCTGGTATGGTGACCAGGACGAGCGTGTAAGAGGTTTCGGTGGCTCCTCTGGGCACGTAGGCCGCGTCGTCGAAGAGGAACGTGACGGTGGTCAGGAGGATGGCCAGCGCCGCCCCCCCGATGCAGATCGCCAGCACCATCAAACCGTAACGCGCGAAGAAGGTCTCCCTGACCACCTTCTCGGCGAATGCGATGAGGCCGCCCGCGACCAGGAGCCCCACGAAGACGGCACAGAGCACGTACATCGCGCAGAGGTGCCAAGGGTCGAGGTGGAAGTCGAAGAGGTTGGAAAAGGTGTTGTTGCCGATCAGACTGTAGAGGATGGCGTTGGCCAGCGCGATCAGCATGGCCGCCGCCATCAAGAAGATGCGCAGTGGGGCGCTTATCGCCGCCCCCGGTACGCCTCAATGTCCTGTATCTGCGCCTCGACCCAGTCTTCTATGGTGTTGGATTCGACCGTTTCGCGCAGGGCTCCCGCCCTACGACCACGTTCTTCTTCCGGCATGGAGAGAGCGGCGTAGATGGAATCGGCCTGTTCGTCTATGTCGTAGGGGTTGACGGTCAGTGCGTATTCGCCGAGCTCCTCGTGGGCCCCCGCGTTCTCTGAGAGGACGAGGACTCCGTTCTTCTCGTTGAGGACGGCCGCCTCTTTGGCGACGAGGTTCATGCCGTCGCGAACGGCGTTGACGAGCAGGACGTCGTAGTTCTTGTAGGCGGCGACGGAGCGGGGAAAGTTGTCCTCCATAAAGAGCTCTACGGGCCTCCACGAAGGCGTGCCGTACTCTTCGTTGACCTCTTCCGCCGTCCTGCCTACGGCTTCCATATAGGCGGCGTACTCGCGAATGTCGGTGCGAGAGGGCTGGAGCTGGGCGAGGAAGGTGACCTCGCCCCTCATCTCGGGGTGGCGCTCTAGCATCCTGCCGTAGGCCCGAAAGCCGCGGACGACGTTCTTGGAGAGGTCGGTACGGTCGACGCGCAGGAGGAGCTTTCCGGGAAGGCCCTTGACGAAACTCTCTTCCTCGAGCACGTCCTCGCCCTTTGCCAGTCGCTCGAACTCCCCGGGATCTATGGAGATAGGGTAAGCCCGCACCCAAATCTCGCGCCCCCTGTAGAAGATCACACCGTCCTCGGTCTCGGCGCCGAGTACATCGGCGGCGGTCTCGGCGAAGGCGCGGGCGTAGCGGTGGGTGTGGAAGGCCACTACGTCGGCCGAGAGGAGGCTCTCGAGCACACCCTCCCTCACGTAGCGCGGCAGAACGCGCCAGAGATCCGGCTCCGGCCAGGGGATGTGGACGAACAGGGAGACAAAGGCGCCGGCTCCGAGACGCTCGCGGACGAAGAGCGGGGTCATGTAGAGCTGGTAGTCGTGGAGGAGGATGGTTGGCGAGTCCTGGTCTGATGCGGTCTCGACTACGGCGTCGGCGAAGTTGCGGTTGACGGGGACGTAGCCCTCATCCCAGGCCCGCCTCGTCTCATCCCCGAGCGCGGGCGAGTAGGGTAGATCGTAGAGCCCGTGCTGGACGAACCAAAGGAGCGGGTTGGCGAGCTCGTTGTACATAAGGTCGTAGGCTTCCGGGTCGTGCTCCACCAACCTGATACGCAGATCCTCGACCTCGTAGGGGGCAGGTTCCCTGGAGACAGCGACGTCCTCCTCGCTCTGGGCGGAGGCGATCCAGACCGCGTTCTCGGCGCGCCTCAGGACCGCGTTCAGGGCGGTAACGAGGCCACCCGCTCCCCTAGAGTACTCGCGCTCGCCCGACTCGCCTCGGGCGAACGTTACGGGCCCCCTGTTCGAGACCACGATGGTCCTTTGGCCTTCGCCTCGCGCCATGGTCCCCCTCTCGTTCGCGGCTGCTATACCCCGAGCAGTTTAGCGAAAAGCAGGAGATCGTCGCGCAGCAGCCGCGGCGTGAGGTAGTGAGTCCTTACGTGTTCCTTCCCGTGACGGCCCATCTGGCGGGCGAAATCGCGATCCTTGAGGAGCTTGATGCACGCGGAGGCCACCTCGGGGATGGTGTCGATCAGGATACCGCCCCCCCCGTCTACCTGCATCGGGATGCCGCCGACCCTGGCCGCGACCAGCGGCCTTGCCTTCCAGAGCGCCTCCGTCACGACGAGCCCGAAGCCCTCGCGGATGGACTTCTGAATCACCACGTCCGCTATGGACTGGAAGGCGTTGACCTCGATGGCTCCGACGTTCGTGAGGTTGGAGAACAGGAAGATGTCGCGGTCACCGTCGGCGTAGTTGACCGTCTTGTACCAGTAGTCCCAACCCTCGGGATCGTCGTGGGCCATCGAGCCGATCAGGACGAGCTGGATCTCGGGGACTTCCTCTTTTACGAGCCTGTAGGCGTCTATGACGCCGAGAGGGTCCTTCCACGGGTCGAAGCGCGACACCTGCACCATAAAGGGCTTCTCCGTGTCCACGCCGAACTGGCTGACTATGTAGCGGGCGTCGTCGGCGCTCAGGGCCATGTTCTTGGGCGAGAGCGGGTCTATCGCCGGGGGGATGAGGGTGAGCCCCGGAAGGTGCACGTCGGGGGGGGTGTACTCCTCCATGGTGTAGATCTGCGCGTCGTAGTCAGCTATGTGCGGCAGGAGGTAGTCGAGCACGTGCCGGTTGGGGGTCGAGAGATCCGGGTGGCAGCGCCAGATCCACTTCGTCTCGGGCGAAAGCCCCCCCGAGAAATGCTTTAGCAGGGCGGGCTGCGGATCGTGGACGAACATGATGTCCCAGTCCTCGCCGGACTTCTGGAGTGCCTCGGCGGACATGCGATTGTACTCTTCGTAGATCGCCCGGTCCTCGACGGTGAGCTCGTACTCGGCGCCCTGCAGGGCGTTGTGAAAGCTCTTGGTGACGTTGAAGAAAGGCTCCGACCCGAACATGATGTCCCATTCGGTCTCGATGCCGGCATCCCGCATCAGCGGTACGAGCGTGTACAGGATCTCGGCGACCCCGCCACCGAAGCTCGTCGCGCTGACGTGCAGGACCCGTTTCCCCCTCAGACGTTCCCCGAGGGCCACGACCTCATCGTAGAGTTCCCTGCGGACTATGCTGCGATAATCGGCGAGCGCTTTGTTGCCGGGATTTACACGCTGCTGCACTGTCTACCTTCTAGCCCCTCTCTAGTGTTCTGGCAAGCTACCCACACGGTGAACTGTATATTAATGTCCACCGAAGAATCAACCGGACAGATTACGAAACGCCAAATAGTGTCTCTTTCCGGCCTATCCGCGGACACGCCGGATCATCTTCAGCCGCGTCCCGCCGCCCCTGGTCGAGTCGAGCACCAACTCGTCCACCAGGTTGCGGATCACGGTGAGACCGAACCCACCATGCTCGTCCGATTCACCCGTAAGATCCGTAACGCTGAAGCCGCCGCCGGCATCCGTTACGCTCACCTCGACGCCCGAAGGCAGGATCCTGTACTCGATCTCGTAGCTCTCCACGGATGCGTGGCGGATCACGTTGGTCACCGCCTCTGTAACGGCGAGCTTGAGGTCGTAGACCTCGTCCGGTTCGAGACCTGCCAGACGCCCGGCCTGGCCCATCACCAAACGGGCGAGAAGCACGTACTCCGGGCTGCTCGGAAGGGTCAGTGAGATAGGATCCGATAGCCCACTCCCCTCTTCCACTATCCTGGCTGTTTCACGCTCCATCGGACCTCTCGGTCATCCGGCTCCCCCACGCAAACTGACGAGATGGCTTGCCGGAAGCGTAACTTTGCAACTTCGGGGACCTTCTTACCCAGATGTATACGACGCTAACCCGCCGGGAACGACACGCCGCTTCGCGCCATGTCGGCACGCTACGGCTTCGCTTGTCAGCACGCCTGCTTCGCAGGCTTCTCAGCACGTTCCGGCCTGGCGGCCTCCACTTTCGGTACGCTTCGGGCCTAAAAGCCCTCGCTTGTCAGGGTTTCGGGTGCTCTCGCGCTAGGTAGGTTCTGTTCTCGAACTTACTTGGTCGGGGACCTGTTCTCCTTCGGTCGACGCCGGGGGTGAGACTTCTCCGACGGCCTCCTCGTAGAGGCGCTCGGCCTCCTCTTCGTCGCGCTGAGCCGTCCTGCCCCCCCTCTCGGGAGTACCGTCCATAGAAGCCAGAAAGGGCCGGATGAAGTCTATGGGTACCGGCAGGATGATCGTCGAGTTCTGGTTTACAGCGATCTCCCCCATCGTCTGGAACAGCCTCAGCTGCAACGCCGTAGGGCTCTCCAGACGATCCGCGGCCTGCCTGAGGCGTTCTGAAGCCTGATACTCGCCCTCAGCAGCTATGATCTTGGCCCGCCTCTCGCGCTCACTCTCGGCCTAACGGGCCATCGCCCGTTGCATCTGCTGCGGGATCTCCACGTCTTTGACCTCAACCACGCTGACCTTAACCCCCCACGGATCGGTCTGCTCGTCTATGATCCTCTGAAGTTCCTCATTGATGGCCTCCCTGTTGGTCAGGAGGTCGTCGAGATCCTTCTGTCCGAGGACGCTTCTTAGGGTGGTCTGGGAGATCTGGCTGGTCGCAAGGACGTGGTTCTCGACCTCGATTACGCTCTTGTTTGGGTCGACGACGCGGAAGTAGACCACGGCGTTGACGCGGGCGGGGACGTTGTCGCGGGTAATGACGTCCTGGGGAGGGACGTCCATGGTCACGGTCCTAAGGTCTATCTTGTGACCATCGTGTCCACGAGTGGCCACAACAGGAAGAGTCCTGGTCCTTTCGGCCCCCCCTGGACCCGGCCAAGGCGGAAGATCACACCCCGCTCGTACTCCTTGACGACCTTGATGGCGCTGTACAGGACCGACGCCACCACTACTATGGCCACTATCAGGGCGATGAACGCGAAGCCCATAAGACAGTGCTCCTCACTGGTGGCTACGAATCATGCTGATTCTACCACCGCAAGGAGAACGCCAGAGACGGGAGAGGAAGGCCCGAACCGGACCTCCCCCTCTCGCTACCCGTCTACCACAGAGATTCCCTAGAGAAGCCTCCTCGCCCCTACGTAGCCGGCTATCTGGTTTATGCCGGTGATGGTCACCTCATTATGGACCTGGGCGTGGATGGTAGTCCCGTCGCCCATGGCTATGCCGACGTGGGTGATGTATCCGCTGCCGTCCTCGCTCCAGAAGAGCAGGTCTCCGGCCTGTGGAGCACCCTGGACCGGGGTCCCGTAGCCCATCTGCCCACCCGGTGAATCGGGTAGGGCGATGCCGAACTCCTGGAAGACCAACATCGTGAAGCAGGAGCAGTCCTCGGCCTCGAAAGCCACGCAGGGCCCTGGAGGAGAGAACTCGTACGGGGTCCCCAGGTGATCGTCGGCGACGGCGAGCACGTCGTCACCCAAGCCACTCACCCTACCTCCGCCACCACCGGCAGGCGACCCGGAAGCGGAGGCACTCGCCGTCGCGCTGGCGGAGGAAGCTCCTTCGCCCCGACCATCTCCGCCTCGCCCGGAGCCTTTCGAACTGGGAGCAGATGCGCTGGCAGATGCGCTGGCAGATGCGCTAGCCTCGGCGCGTTTTTTGGCGCGCCTCTCGGTCCGTCGCTCAGCGGCGGCTTCTTCCTCAGCGGCGGCGCTCGCGGAAGCACTGGCTTCGGCCCGCTCGGCGGCGCGTTCTTCGGCCCGCCTGTCGGCCTCCCGCCGCTCGGCACGCCGCTCGGCACGGCGCTCGGCTGCCAGCCTGGCGGCCTCCCGCTCGGCGGCGGCCTGTTCCGCGGCGGCCTCCTCGATCTCGGCTCTACGGGCTGCCTGCTCGGCCTTCCGCTCTGCCTCCTCCCTCGCGGCCTGCCTCTTTGCGGCACGCCGGGCGGCGAGCTCGGCCTGCCTCTGGGCCTCCTCTCTGGCTTCCTGTCTGGCAACCTTCGCGGCTGCCAGCCTGGCGGCCTCCCGCTCGGCGGCGGCCTGCTCCGCCGCTTTCCGGGCGGCCCTCCGCTCGGCCGCGCGCTTTTCTGCGAGTCGCTCGGCCCTCTCGGCGGCGGCCCGTGCGGCGGCCTTGCGCTCGGCGGCAGCCCGTTCGGATTGCAGATCGGCCCGCGGCACCCCGGCCTGCTTGACCTGGGAGACCTGTACCTCCGGTATCGGCTCGGGCTCTCCTATGGGCTCCTGCGCGTTCTCCGCCATCGCCGCCGCCGCGGCGCGAGCCTGCGCGGCCTGCCGATCCTGCGCCGCCCGGATGGCACCCCTGAGCTCGGCGTTGAGGGAGTCCAGATAAGCTGCGGCCTGCGCTTCGGCCTCGTTGGCGCGCTCTCTCTGGGCGATAGCCGTCTCGACCGCAACGACCCTCTGTTCACGTTGGGCCTCCAGCCTGTCCCTGCGCGCGGCCAGCTCGTTACGGGCCTCGCGAACCTCCAGGAACTCGGTCCTCTCCCTGTCGAGCAACCTCACCCACAGATTCAGCCTGGAGGCGAACTCGGAGAAGTCGTCCACCCCAACCAGAACATCCATGAAAGCGACATCTCCACTCTTGTAAACCTGCGCAGCCCGCAATTCCAGCGCCTTCTTGGCAACGGCGAGTCGCTCCTTGGCCACCTCGAGGTCTTCCGTCGTCCTGGTGATCTGGCCGTTCAACTGATTCATCTCGTAGAGCGCGTTGTTGTACGCCGCCTCGGCAGAACCAGCCTCCAGACGAATCTCCATCAATCGGTCCTGGGCAGCGGCGATATCAGCCTGCTTCGCCCGGATGGTGCCGTCCGGCTCGGCCCCGGCGGAGATGCCCGTCACGAACACGAGCGCAATGGCAAGACCGAGAAACACGAACAAACCCGCCCTCCGAGGCATACGCCCAGGCTCCTTCCAGTAGATTATGTAATTTGTTCAAGGGGACCTGCTAGAGAGAATCCCCCCTCCTAGGGCGGGCACTTTAGAAGAACACTATATGTTGTGCAATACACCCCAGTTAGCCACAGCGGTACTCCCCGTTTATGAAAGTGGCTTGAGTATGGGGAATCCGTGTTTCTCATACGAAATGAATAATTAACAAAACTTAATACTTGTAACGTGGCCGAAAGAGCTCATCTTGTAGAGCATGTTTCGGGGGTTGGCCGATGATGGTCTGCTATGTAAGGTCTCTCAGGGTAAGGAAGGCCAGCCAGAAGCGTCGCTTGGCTGCATCGTCTTCCAGCGCCGGAGCGAGGGCGGGAGTAAGGAGGCCTTTCGTGCCCTTCGTCCAGGGGAACCACACACCGGGTTCCGCTTCCGAGAAGGGCTGTCTGACGAGTGGGTAGTCGATGGCGTCGATATCGCGGGCGGCGCCGGCACCTATTGCCACGAGGACGCCGGGTTCTGTGGTTTGGATCTGCTGGGCGAGCAGCCCGGTCGACACGTAAGTCACGTATGCTCTTTGGAGGCTGATGGCCTTCAGGCTGAGCTCCAGGGCTTCGATGGTGCGGGGACCGAAGGGCTCTTCGAGCACGAGCACGACCCCCAAGGTGGGATCTCCGAGCGGTGCCGGATGTCCCTCCTGCTTCATGCGGTTGGAGAGGCGAGTGGCCTCGTAGGCAGTCTTGCGGGTGTAGTCGCCGGCCGCGTCGCGGGTTTGGCCGGTCTCCCTATCCGCGGGTCGCACGGCGGACGTGGAGGATGCGCTGGGCTGTGGTTACGAGGGCGCCTGCCGCGAGTAGGCCCAGGCCGACCGTCGGCAGGCCGGCTATCGAGAACACAGAGAGGATCACAACCCTCCCTGCGCGCTCCAGCAGTCCGACCTTGCAGTCGATGCCCAGGCCTTCGGCGCGGGCGCGGGCGTAAGAGGTAAGGAGCGAGAACGTCATCGCGAGACCGGCGAGCAAAGCTTCGTAGGGGCGGGCCGAGCTGGCGTAGAAGAAGATCAGGCCGACGAAGACCGCCGACTCCGAGAGCCGGTCCAGTGTCGAGTCGAGAAAGGCGCCGAAGGAGCTCATCGTTTTCGACTCGCGGGCGACGGCCCCATCGAGCGCGTCGAAGAGTCCCCCCAGGAGCATCACCGCACCGGCGATCCTGGCGTATCCCAGGCCGAAGAGCACCGCCGAAAAGAGCGCCAGGGTCCAGCCGATAACCGTGAGCGTGTCGGGGCGAACCCGCATGATGGAGAGCCACCTGACGAGTGGATGCAGGATGACGAACAGCGCGTCTTTCGAAGCCTCTCTAAAAGAGGACTTGTGGGGTTCACCGAGAGTCATTGGTCCTCCTTCTGGTCCCCGTGGGGACCGGTGACAAGCCCGGCGGCCTGCGAGCCCGCTTCCGGCTCCTCCTCAGCAGGCTTGACTGGCCGTCTCCCCCAGCGCTCGAAGATCAGGGTTCCGCGCAGGTAGCGGAACGTCGCGGCGATGATGGCGACTACGGGGACGGCGAAGATCGCGCCGATCAATCCGTAGAGTGCCGTTCCGGCCAGCGTGGCGAAGAGCACCCAGAGCGGATGGACCCCCACCGAGCCGCCCTGTATCCTCGGTACCAGCACGTTGCCTTCCAACTGCTGGGCTATCAGGAAGAGCCCGGCGACGATCAGGGCCTGGACGAAACCCCCTTCTGGGACGAAGAGCGCGATCGCGACCGCGGGTACGGCCCCGAGGAAGGCTCCGATGACGGGGATAATCTCGGTCGCCGCCACCCAGGCCCCGACGGGAAGGGCGTACTTCCCTACGGTGAAGTACATTATCGCCGCTCCGATAAGGCCCATGACCGCGCACAGGAAGATCTGGCCCCTCAGGTACCTGACCAGCGACCGCTCGACCTCGTAGAAAAGCTCCAGGCTCTGGTCACGGACCGTCTCGGGGATCGCGCCGAGCAGGGCGCGGGTGATCTTCTCCCGCTCCAACAGCAGGTACACGGAGACAAGCAACATCAGCAGCAAATTGAACAGGGTCCCAAAGACCCCGAACACGCCACCGATGACCCCGGTCGCCACGTTGGCCACCTGTCCCGCCGACGGCGCGTTGCTCTCGACCAACTGCAGAATTCGATCCTGGTCTAGCCCGGCCACGTACTGGCCGACGTAGGGCACATTCTGGAACCGATTGACCATGGCGATGACCTGGTCGACGAGATCTTGCGGGTTACGGACCACGATCTGTACCTGCCCGACCGATGGAACGATGATCAGAAGCAATGTCGCAACGACTACCAGGATCAAGACGAGGAACACCCCGATCACTGCCAGGGCCCTTGGCACCCGCAACGCTTCGAGGCGCCTGACGATGGGGTTCAAGGCGTAGGCCAGGACGGCGGCGGCCAGGAAGGTCAGCAGCACGCCGCTGACCTGGCGCACAAAGAACACCAGCAGTAGGACTCCAACCGCGAGCACGATGTACTGCAGGTATGTCGAAACGACCAGTTTTCTGGCTGACACCCGTTCTCCGATCGGATCTCTACGATACGAAATATACCAGCCCCGGATGAGGTGGCGCGCGAGTTTACACTCCGCACGCCCCTCTGTATAATCCTCGCCCAGTATGGGAGGGGTAAACGCACAGAGGGCCCAACATCTTGGGGATCGGCGCGAAGCGCCGGGCCATCGGCGTACCAATAGAAGGACAACGCGACGAGGCCAAGCGGGCGTTCGCGCCGAGAGCGACTTCACCGAGCTGCGCGAGGCCAGGAAGATGAAGCGGGGCGAAGTCTACAGGCGAAGGCGCTTTATGGCCGTTTCCCTGCTGGTGCTCGGCGCCGTTGCTATGGTCTTCGCGGTTTTCGTGCAGGCCAGGGCTTCGAATACGGCAGAGCGCGCCGTCCCCATCGACCCGAACAACGCCGGTCCCGCCACGGTGCTGGCGGAGGCCTCAGGGACCAGTATCTCCACCCCGATTCGTCCTGCGAACCTAACCGGAATCGGCTATCACCCCGAAGGGGAGAGCCTCGCCGAAATGGAGCCGCGGGGCAAGAACCTCTCGGCCAACGTGGTCCTCGGGCTCCTCCTCGGAGGAGAGACCCCGGAGGGGATTCACTACTACGTCATGGACGCCGCAGGGCGGGGTGGGCCCCAGACCGGCGCCGTCGACGTCGGCGCAACCACAGGAACCACCGTCTACACCCCCGTAACCGGCACGGTCACAGCGATCCGTCCTGATCCCATGGTCCAGAACGCGAACGTCGTTGAGATAAAGCCAGACGACAATCCAGACGTCCGCGTCAGCGTCGCCCTGGTGAATAGCGACGGCGAAGCGGGCGTCAACGACGACGTTACGGCCGGTAAGACCGAACTAGGCACCGTGGCCGACTCGGCCGAAGTCCTAGATCCTCAACTCTCCTCCTACACCACCGACGCCGGAAACCACGTCACCGTCTCCGTCTCGAAGTCAGGCTAGGCAGACTAGCCTGCCGGCCACACTCCTCCTTCCAGCCTTGCGTGTATCATACGAGCATCCATGTTCCTGAGCCTCTTCCAATCGAACCCGTCCGCCGCTGTGGCCTTCCTCCTCGGCCTGGTCATAGGTATAACGGTGCACGAGGCGTCCCACGCGGCCTCGGCCTACCTCCTTGGCGACGACACGGCCTACCGTGACGGTAGGGTAACCCTGAACCCCATCTCGCACCTCGACCTGCTCGGAAGCATGATGCTTCTCATGGCCGGCTTCGGGTGGGGCAGGCCCACACCGGTGGTACCCTCCAAGCTCAGGGGTGGGGTGTTCGGACCCGTGGTCGTAGCCCTCGCAGGACCCGTCTCCAATCTCCTGATCGTGGTCGTCTGCGCCGCCCTGTACCTGCTGCCACCCTTCCGGGATGCGGGCGGCTACCTGTTCATACTCGTGGTCATGGTCGCCTTCACCAACGCACTGCTCTTCGTCTTCAACCTGATCCCGATTCCCCCGCTCGACGGCTCGAAAGTGATCTTCCCTTTCCTGCCACGCGCCCTCGACGGCTTCGTAGACTTCATGAACCAGTACGGGCCCATGATCCTGCTCGGCATAATCCTGGTCTCATTCCTGATACCCCGTCTCCCCATCCTGGGCATCCTGCTCGCCCCCGTACGACCACTCTTGACCCTTCTCGGTCTCCCTTTGGTCTTCTGAAAGCATCTCGGCACGCGCCCTGCGGGGCGCTCGTCAGCACTTCAGCTTGTTGGCCTGGCGTGAGCTGTCCGGCAAAATGCGCGGCTAAGCTACCCGACAAACTACTCGCTAATGATTACCGAAACGAGAACCCGAGGCTTCGCTTGCCAGCCGACCCGCCGAAATGAACGGGTAGCGGAAGGCCTTCCTCTACTCGCCGTATCGCAAATGATTCCCATTAACCAGTAACAAGAATCGTTCTTGATTTACGGCGAAGTGTGGTTAGAATTATGGGTGTGTCGAGCTTTGCCCCATGGGGAGGCAGATTTTTGGCGGCTATCGTGCGCAGAGCGGTGATGGACGAATGATAGGTGGGATGGTACTGAAGGCGGCGAGTTTTCTCCGACGCAAGGACAGTGCCTTCGTCCTTCGGTACGTCCAGACTACCACTCTTGGTTTGATGGACGGATCGGTTTCTACGCTGGCGCCTTTGTTTGCGACGGCTTTTGCGACGAGGGACCCGAGGATCACGTTTTTGGTAGGGCTTGCGGCCGCGGTGGGGGCTGGGATCAGCATGGGCTTCTCGGAGGGCCTCTCTGACGACGGATCGCTCACCGGGCGCGGGAGCCCTTTTTTGCGGGGTACGATCACCGGCCTCGCCACGTTCGTCGGCGGCATTTTGCACACCCTGCCTTTTCTCATACCACACGTCGACCTGGCGCTCTACGTGGCGTTTGGGGTCGTTGGCCTCGAGCTGCTCGCCATCTCCTTTATCCGCTACCGCTACTTCGACATGCGCTTTGTGGTCTCTGCTGTCCAGGTATGCGTCGGGGGCGCGCTAGTATTCTTGGCTGGGATAATGATCGGTAGCGCGTAATGCGGTTCGAGGAATCGGAATTATTCGAACCGCGCTGATCAGCACGCGACCTGTAGCAGCTTGTCAGCACCTCAGCTTACTATTTCGCTGAAACCGAGAGCTCAACACTCACCGTAAACTCCGCGGCCACGGTGGGAGCTAGCTCGGCAGATCCGACCCCCGTTCCGGCCACCCGAGCCAGTTCAGGACTTCCACCGCCACCTCGCGAACCTGGCGGTCATTCGGGACCGCCACGTCTTCGATACCGACTCCGGTAGAAGCAGCGACCCACGCCGCCGCCTCGCGCAGGTCGTCTCGCCTCCCTGTCGTCACATCGTGGCTGAGCCGTCCCTCGATCTCTTCCAACGGGACCGTCAAACGGACGACCTTCAGCGGCATGGGGAGCCCGACTTTGAGGTCGTCCAACTCTGCCGCGTCGCGAACCGCTTTGGCCAGGATGAAGAACCGTACGCCGACCGCAAGGTAGTTGTCGGACGACGGCGGCGAGGTTGGTAAGCATCATGCGGTGCTCCGTCGGGCCGCCCTCCTCTCCCGTGTCGAACCACGCCAGGAAGTCGAGGTCGAGAAGGGCGTAAGAGGCGTTTCGCTCCTCGAGGGCGGCCGCCATCTCCTCGGCGACCGAGCTCTTGCCCGAGCCGTACACGCCGGTGATGAGCACCGCTTCTTCTATCTCGCACCCTCGCCCACGGTATCAGGATACACGGCGCCCACAACGCAGCCCGCCATCGTACACTCACTTCCGTTCAGGCCGAGCATGAGGCCGTTTGCGAACAGCAAGTAATCTAAGGGAACGCCCGGAGAAAGTGGTCGACGATCTTCCCTTCCACTTCCGCGAGGGAGACCTCGCGCCTCAATTCCCGGCTCAGGCTCGTGATGCCGAACTCTTCTATGCCGCAGGGTGTAATGCGGTCGAACCAGGTAAGGTCCGTCTTCACGTTCAGGGCGAAGCCGTGGGAGGTGATCCAACCGGACGAGAACTTCACGCCGATGGCGGCGATCTTGTTCTCCCCTACCCATACACCCGTGTATTCCGGATGGTGCCAGCCTTCGAGCCCGTAGTCGGCGAGCACGCCGACGAGGACGCCTTCGAGTTCGCGGAGGTAGGCGTGGGTGTCGCGGACCTTGAGGCGCAGGATCGGGTACCCAACGATCTGGCCGGGGCCGTGGAAGGTCGCGTCCCCTCCCCTATCGCTCCAGAAAACCTCGGCCCCCAGAGCCCGGAGATACTCTTCTCCGGCACCCAGGTTCCCCGCGTCGTTGGCGGCCCTTCCCACCGTGTAGACCGGTGGGTGCTCGCACAGGATGAAGGTGTCAAGGATTTCGTCGTTTCTCCTGAGCCGCACGAGATCTTTCTGTAGATCCCAGGCCTCCGCGTAAGGCGTCAACCCCGGCAGCCGCCGCACATCGACGGTCGTTGTGGCCGGGGACGGCTTCTCCAGGGTCATGCCCGGTCTCTAGACGCTCGCGACGCCTGCCGCCGGACTTCGCCTGGCGTCTGAGGTCTGTTCGTGGGCGTGGTAGGAGCTGCGGACCAGCGGGCCGCTCTCGACGTGCTTGAAGCCCAGTGAGAAGCCGTACTTCCTGAGGTCGGCGAACTCTTTGGGCGTGTAGTAGCGGCTCATCGGCAGGTGGTTCTCGGAGGGCCTGAGGTACTGGCCGATGGTCAGGATGTCCACCTCGTGATCCCGCAGGTCGCGCATCGTCTGGTGAATCTCCTCTTCGATCTCGCCCAAGCCGACCATAAAGCCGCTCTTGGTCAGGCCGTCAGGATTGAGCTCCTTGGCGTAGCGCAGCACCTCAAGGGAGCGTCCGTACTTGGCCTGCGGACGGACCGCGAAGTAGAGGCGGGGGACGGTCTCGATGTTGTGGTTGAACGTGTCGGGACGGGCGTCTATGACGGTCCTGACCGCGTCGCGATCGCCCTTGAAGTCGGGGGTCAGGACCTCGACGGCGCAGCCGGGAACCTCTTCCCTGATCGCGCGTATCGTCCCGGCGAAGATCGAAGCCCCACCGTCCGCGAGCTCGTCGCGGTTTACGCTCGTGATCACGGCGTGCTCCAGGCCCATCTTCTTTGCGGCGTCCGCGACGCGGTAGGGCTCGTCGAGGTCTAGCTCGCTGGGCTTGCCCGTCAGCACGGCGCAGAAGCCACAGGAACGGGTACAGACGTTGCCGAGGATCATGAACGTGGCGGTACGGTTGTTCCAACACTCGCCGATGTTCGGGCAGCGGGCCTCCTCGCAGACCGTATGGAGGTTCAGGCCGCGCATGGTCTCCTTGATGTCGCGGTAGACCTCCCCGTCTGGGATGCGTGCCTTGAGCCATTCGGGACGACCGTGGGCGCCCGGTACACCCCTCGCCTGCTGCCTGAAAGGCAGGTACTCCGTCGGCGTCCCGTCGGGCGGTGGTGGTACTGGCCTGTCTTCCCAGCGGTGGCGGACCTCGAAGGTCTTCGTGCCATCGTCCAACACCTTCAAGTTGATCTGTCTGCGGGCCACGGCTCTCCTATCTTCTTCGCATCCTGCGCCTATGGTATCGCACGGAGGCAGACCCGTGCCGTGTCACCTATCTCAGAACGGAATGGGAAGGCCATGGGGCCTTCCCATTCCGGGCTACAGGCTTCAGGTTTCAGGTGTCAGGAAGAGCACGGGAGCGACGTTGAGGCCACGTTGCTAGGTCGTCCCAAACTCCACCTGAAGCCTTATGCCTGAAACCTAAAAATGAATCGGATGTCCTTCCGAGGCCATCGCGGCTTCTCCCACGACTTCCGAGAGGCTCGGGTGGGGATGCATGGTCATCCCGATCTCCTCCGGCGTGCCCTCGACGAGCTTGGCGAAGACGCCTTCGGTGATGAGATCCGTGACCTTCGGCCCTATGGCGTGCATCCCGAGGATCAGGTCTGTCTCCTCGTCGGCGACGACCTTGAAGAACCCATTGGACTCCCCTTCGATAAGCGCTTTGCCGATGGCCCTGAACGGGAACTTCGTCTCCCTGACCTCGTAGCCTTCCTCCTCGGCCTGAGCCTTGGTTAGCCCGAAAGAGGCCACTTCGGGCCTACAGAAGGTGACGCGCGGGACGAGGTTTCTGTCTTTGGGCATCGGGTCCTCGCCGGCCATGTGCTCGACGGCGATGATGCCCTCGTGTCCGGCCTCGTGCGCGAGCCAGAACCCCCCGGTTACGTCCCCTGCCGCGTACACGCCGTCCTCGGCCGTCCGCCCATACCCGTCCACCTGGACGATGCCGCGCTCATCGACCTCCACGCTGGTCGCGTCGAGGTTGAGGCCCTCGGTTACGGTCTTCCGCCCGACGGCGACGAGCAATGCCTCGGCCTCCAGGGTGTCCCCATTGGCTTCGCTGGCCTCGCCTGTGGGCGGGTCTTCGCTGCCGCCTTCACCTTCCGTCTCTTCCTGCTCACCAGATTCTGCGCCTGCCACGGCGATCTTGATGCCGCTGTCGGTCTTCTCCAGGCTCTCGGGGTCGGCCTTGGTGCTGGTGAGCACCGTGATGCCGCGATCCTCGAACTCCTTCCTGAGAGCCTCGGAGATCTCCGGGTCCTCCAGCGGCACGAGGCGGTCCAGGATCTCGACGATGGTCACCTCGGTACCGAAATCGTTGTACATGCTCGCGAACTCGACGCCGACGGCGCCAGAGCCGAGGATGATCACGGACTCAGGGTAGCTCTCGTCGTTGGTGACGATGTCGTCTGAGGAGATGACTTTCTCGCCGTCGAACTCCAGGCCGGGCAGGGTGTTGACGGCCGAGCCGGTGGAGATCAAAACGTTCCCCGCTTCGAGCTCCTCCTCGCCGTCTTCGGTCTCTACCTTTATCTTCTTGGGTTCGACGAAGCTGCCTACACCGTTGTAGACGGTTACCTTGTTCTTCTTCATCAGGCCCTGCACGCCGCGCCTCAGCTGGTTGACGACCTGTTCGCGGCGCTTTGCGGCCTGCGGATAGTCGAACTCTACCTCGCCGACCTTGACACCGAAGTCTTCGCCGTTTCTGGCGTCGTGCAAGAGATGGGCCGTATGGAGCAATGCTTTGGTCGGGATGCAACCCACGTTCAGGCACGTGCCTCCGAGATGCCCTCCCTCCCGCTTCTCGATGAGGGCCACGCTCATCCCCAGCTGGCTGGCCCGGATCGCCGGTATGTATCCCGCGTTTCCGCCACCGATTACTACGAGGTCGAAGTTTTCCGCCACCCCTGGCTCCTTTCTGTTGTAGGTTTCAGGTCTCAGGTTTCAGGTTGTTCTGGCGC
>CAWKIM010000007.1:0-609510 GCA_963849745.1 uncultured Rubrobacteraceae bacterium
GGACGGTGTCCAGAAATATCTGGTGCACGTGGGGCAGCTCGCGGTAGCTGCCGAAAATCAGGCTCGCCTGACCGTTGGTGGCGCGGGAGATCAGGAACGCGACAAACTTGTAGACCGCGTACGCCACAAGCAGTGGCACGAGCAGGTAACGAGCGGCCTTGCCAGCCCAATGGTAGAAGTAGCGGCTCACGATCCAGGCAGGAATCGCCACCAGCGGGTAGACCATCTTAATCTCTGAAAGGTCGAGTCCAGAAGAGATCTCCCCGTAGGGCGCGATGCGCCTGGTACCGTCCATCACGACGTGGTGCCCCAACGGCGTGTCCAGGGGATCATGGTAATTCCCGACGCTGTTTTCGGGGTCGAACTGATTGCCGTGCTCGCAGTAGACCACCCGCTGCCCCCCGCCCGTCTCAACGGAGGCCAAATAGTAGTAGGCAAACTCGTCGACAAGACCCCGCTCGCGCAACGTCTCCTGGATCTCCTTGTTCCAGAACGACTCCGCGTCGTGGTTCCCCGGCAAGTAGATGACGCGCTTGTCCGTCACCTCTCGAAACCGCTTCAGCGCAGCGAAGAGATCCCTGTACTCGGGGCGTTCGATCGTCATCGACGCCCGGTTCTGTCCACCTCCTACCTCGCCTATCTGCAAGAAATCGAAGAAGTCCCCGGCCAGGATCAACTCGACGGGCCCGTCTCTGCCTGCAAGCTCCACGAATAAAGCCTCGAGTTCGCCCGGCGATTCGAACCCGTCGCAACCACGGTCCCCGCCGATGTGCGAATCGGAGACGAAGACCACCAGGGTATCGTCGCTCAGCTCCAACATGGACCAAGCCTAGCCCAAACGCCGACTCTCTGACAACCCCGGTTCGGGCTACGTCTATAACAATGAAGGACTGCCAAGCTTGCCGCACAGGGATGCAGAAACCTTGCCCCACCCCGACGTAGGCGTACATTCTTACCGTGGTCTCGAACCCTCGCGCGGCCGCTAATGAGAACTTCTCGCTGCTGACGGAAGGTGTGCACTTCGGTCCGGAGAACGATTACCGAGTTTCATGAAAGGGCCGAGAGTACCATCCTCTGGAATCTGATGACAAGCTGCTCGCTCTCGGGGAGAAAACGGCCCTGGGCTGGTATCCCGGCACGCAAGCCGCGCTGTACAGAGTCGGTCAACGCATCGTCCTCAGCCCCAACCTGGTCGTCGAATTCCATCATCTCCCCGGCGACGTCCTCGGGCACATCCGCGCCGAAGTATTGCTCCGAGAACCCGCGGGTTCGTTCCGGACCATCCGGTATCCAGACTTCGACCGACAGGTTCGGGAAGCCGGGGTTGATGCTGATCGTGATGTTCGGCCACAGGAAGTGATACTGGGACTGGGCCAGCGGACCGCGAGCGTCGTAGGCGAGTTCCTTTTTGGTGGTCCCATCCAGGACCGCCGAACGTACCGGCCCGATCTGGCTGAGGAACCATTCGTGAGGCTGCAGCGAATACGTGTCCGGATCGACGTCGATGATGGCGCTGAAACCGGGATGCTGCGTCGGGCAGTGGTAACACTCGAGGTAATTCTCGAGCATCGCCTTCCAGTTCGCATCGCGCACCCACTCCTTCCGGTGCCAGAACTGGAGCTGGGTGGGATCCAGGCCACTCTGGGCGATGATGCTCGGCAACTGGCAGAGGATACGCTCCAGCGGCTCCGCCCCCGGGTCCGCATTCACGAAGACCCACGGCCCCCAGGTATCGAGCCTGAGAGGGAGAAGAGGGTAACTCCCCCTTATCGAAATCCCTCTCGCGGTCCGAGCGGGGGGCCGCCCTAAGGCACCCGTCGAGGCCGTAGGTCCAGGCGTGGTACGGGCACTGCAAGACTTTCTTGTTCCCTGCGCCGCTCATTACCAGGTGCCTGCGGTGCCGGCAGACATTTACGAACGCCCGCAAACCCTGCTCGCTCCGCACGACCACGACGGGCAGGTCGAAGAGCGTGGCGGTAAAGTAGTCTCCCACCTCCGTGACCTGGGCGGTCCGGCCGACGTACTGCCAGGAGCGCATGAAGATCCGCTCCCGCTCCAGTTCAACGATAGCCGGGTCCGTGTACCACGACGCGGGGAGGGATAACCCCTGGTCGAGGTCTTCTGCACGGTTGATGATCCTCGGGTCCGCCGACTCTCGCTGCGTCATATCCAATCTCCTCCTACGGTGCAGGACTCATGCCGGTTCGATCTTCAGTAGCATCTGCGAGGCGCGTTCGTAGCTTTCGGAGTTAATGTCGTACGATTGCAGGCCGAAGAAAAGGGCATCGAGCGGAAACCAGAGCGCGACCCAGATCAGGATGTCTAGTCCTTCGAGGATCACCCTGATGGCCAGTATATCGATGTTCTGTAGCTGCCATTGTAAGAACACGTAGAAGACGAAGAGAGCGAACGCGATCGCGAGCGCACGCAACGCCCTCCATCTGAGCGCTCGCTCGCTCTGCCCCACCTCCTGACTGCGCGCGAGACAGTATCTTCGGATAGCCTTTCGAGTACTCTGCTCCAGGTGCGGCGTGATCTGCTCTGCTGGCAGTAAGATGGTCGTCTCCACCCGCTTGAGCGCCGGGTTGGCCTGTAACTCGTTGTAGATGTATTCGATCCCTGGCAACGTACTGTACTCATCAAAATCTTCTGAGAACGGAGAGACGTCGGGCGTGTCGAAGAGCGAGCCGATGTTCGTGTACCGTAGCGTCACCCGAAGCACCCTGCGGTCAGCCACCGGAATCTACCGCCCTCACTTTATTTCCGCTTCTGGAACTCCCAATCTCACTTCGCATGATGCCTGCATCACAAGGCCCACACAAGAGCGCCGGTGTCGGTTTGCAACAGCAGCCAATACCGGAAGCCCGAAACGCACGAAAAAATGGGCGACGACCTACTCTCCCACGGAGTCTACCCCGCAGTACCATCGGCGCTGGCGGGCTTAACTTCTCTGTTCGGAATGGGAAGAGGTGTATCCCCGCCGCTGTCGTCACCCTTGCTAAAAAGCGGCAAGTATTCTGTTGTATAGAACGCCTGCCCTTTGAAAACCGCACAGCGCGAACCGTAAGAGTACATCAAGCCCTCGACTTATTAGTACCACTCGGCTACATACATCGCTGCACTTACACCTGTGGCCTATCAACCTGGTGGTCTACCAGGAGTCTTACTCCCTCTATGGGGATGGGAGATCTCATCTCGAGGCGAGCTTCCCGCTTAGATGCTTTCAGCGGTTATCCCTTCCGTACATAGCTACCCGGCGGTGCCCTTGGCAGGACAACCGGTACACCAGGGGTACGTCCACTCCGGTCCTCTCGTACTAGGAGTCGCTCCTCTCAAATCTCCAACGCCCACGGAAGATAGGGACCGAACTGTCTCACGACGTTCTGAACCCAGCTCGCGTACCGCTTTAATGGGCGAACAGCCCAACCCTTGGGACCTACTCCGGCCCCAGGATGCGACGAGCCGACATCGAGGTGCCAAACAGCCGCGTCGATGTGAACTCTTGGCGGCTATAAGCCTGTTATCCCCGGAGTACCTTTTATCCGTTGAGCGACGGCACTTCCACTCGTTACCGCCGGATCACTAACCCCGACTTTCGTCCCTGCTCGACGTGTCCGTCTCACAGTCAAGCTCCCTTGTGCGTTTACACTCTGCGCACGATTTCCGACCGTGCTGAGGGAACCTTTGGGCGCCTCCGTTACTCTTTGGGAGGCGACCGCCCCAGTCAAACTACCCGCCTGACACTGTTCCCCACCCGGATCACGGCGTAGGGTTAGAACACCAACACACCGAGGGAGGTATCTCAAGGACGGCTCCACCGAGACTGGCGTCCCGGCTTCATAGCCTCCCTCCTATCCTGCACAAGGTGTGTCAGCATCCAATGCCAGGGTATAGTAAAGGTTCACGGGGTCTTTCCGTCTTTCCGCGGGTACTCGGCATCTTCACCGAGACTACAATTTCACCGAGCCTATGGTCGAGACAGCGCCCAGATCGTTACGCCTTTCGTGCAGGTCGGAACTTACCCGACAAGGAATTTCGCTACCTTAGGACCGTTATAGTTACGGCCGCCATTGACCAGCGCTTCAGTCGCCAGCTTCGCAAGGCCCCGAAGGGCCAGGCTAACCAGCTTCCTTAACGTTCTGGCATTGGGCAGGCGTCAGCCCCTATACATCGTCTTTTCGACTTAGCAGAGACCTGTGTTTTTGGTAAACAGTCGCCTGGGCCTCTTCTCTGCGGCTCCGAACAGCTTTGTAGAGCAAGTCTACTGACCGTCCAGAGCTCCCCTTCTCCCGAAGTTACGGGGACAATTTGCCGAGTTCCTTAACCATAGTTCGCTCGATCGCCTTAGTGTTCTCCACTCGCCCACCTGTGTCGGTTTTGGTACGGGCACGTACGCAACTCGCTTAGAAGCTTTTCCTGGAAGCATGGGTTGGGCCACTACGCCCAAAAAGGGCTCGGCTCACTCCTCAGCCTTGTAACGGGGCCCGGATTTTCCTGGTCCCCGGCCTACGAGCAAGCCCGTGGTCTACCAGCGCCACGGTTGGCTTACCCTACTCCGTCCCTCCATCGCTCGAACGCTACGTTCGTGGTGCAGGAATATCAACCTGCTGTCCATCGCCTACGACTTTCGTCCTCGGCTTAGGTCCCGACTGACCCTGGGAAGATTAGCTTTACCCAGGAACCCTTGGGCTTTCGGCGGACAGGTTTCTCGCCTGTCTCTCGTTACTCATGCCAGCATTCTCTCTCCTGATCCGTCCACGGCCGGCTTACGCCGCCGCTTCGCTCGTTACAGGATGCTCCCCTACCACTCTGGACCATAAGTCCAAAGTCCGTGGCTTCGGTAAACGACTTTCAGGCCCGAGAATTTTCGGCGCAACACCACTTGACCAGTGAGCTATTACGCACTCTTTAAATGATGGCTGCTTCTAAGCCAACATCCTGGTTGTCTGTGCAGCGCCACATCCTTTAAACCACTTAGCCGTTATTTAGGGACCTTAGCCGACGGTCTGGGTTGTTTCCCTTTCGGAAATGAAGTTTATCCCCCACTCCCTGACTCCAGCGCTCTAACGTCTACGGTCTTCGGAGTTTGTCTGAGGTTGGTAACCTTGTGGGGCCCCGCGCCCAAACAGTGCTCTACACCCGCGACGAAACGCGCCAGGCTATACCTAAATATATTTCGGGGAGAACCAGATATCGCCGGGTTTGATTAGCCTTTCACTCCTATCCACAGCTCATCCGCCCGGTTTTCAACCCAGGTCGGTTCGGCCCTCCACGAGGTCTTACCCCCGCTTCAGCCTGGCCATGGATAGCTCACCCGGTTTCGGGTCTGCGGCATCTGACTCAAGTCGCCCTATTCAGACTCGCTTTCGCTTCGGCTCGCTTATGCTTAACCTCGCCAGACACCAGCAACTCGCTGGCCCGTTATGCAAAAAGTACGCCGTCACAGTAGTAAAACTACCGCTCCGACCGCTTGTAAGCGTATGGTTTCAGGTACTATTTCACTCCCCTTGAGGGGTACTTTTCACCTTTCCCTCACGGTACTGGTTCACTATCGGTCACCGTTAGTATTTAGCCTTGCGGGGTGGTCCCCGCGGATTCGATCCGGGTTTCACGTGTCCGGATCTACTCAGGTGCCAACAAGGAGTCGCACGACTTTCGCCTACGGGCCTCTAACCCTCTACGGACGGACATTCCAGACCGTTCGGCTACCCGCGCGTTTTGTAACTCCCTGGCCGCCCTGCGGGACGACCAAGTTGGTCCTACAACCCCGAATACGCAACGCCCGCAGGCTTTCACGCATCCGGTTTGGGCTAACTCCCCTTTCGCTCGCCACTACTCAGGGAATCGAGACTTTCTCTATTTTCCTCTGGGTACTCAGATGTGTCATTTCCCCAGGTTCCCTCCTCCCGTCCTATGTGTTCAGACGGGGGTGACACGGCATGACCCGTGCCGGGTTTCCCCATTCGGAGATCCGTGCTTCCTAGCCCGCTTGCGGCTCCACACGGCTTATCGCAGCTTGCCACGTCCTTCATCAGCTTCCGGTGCCAAGGCATCCACCATACGCCCTTAGTATCTTGATGGTACATTGGATCGCGCTATGCGGTTTTCAAAGAACAGACGCCGCGCTCTCGCGGGCGCACGCCAAAAGATCAGGACCCCAAGGCCCTGAAAACTGAATAGCAGCTACTGACTAGAATAGGAACCCTCCGCCAGAGACTGGTCGAAATATCCTAGAGCGGTACACCGAAGGAGGCGAGCTAAAGCTCAAACCATCCTTATGAGTCGGCGTCCGATCGGTCGGGCATTGCTGCCCTACCTGCTCCCTAGAAAGGAGGTGATCCAGCCGCACCTTCAGGTACGGCTACCTTGTTACGACTTCACCCCAATCGCCAGCCCTACCTTCGCAGACCGCGTCCCACAAGGGGTTGGCTGCGCCTGCTTCGGGTATTGCCGACTTTCGTGGTGTGACGGGCGGTGTGTACAAGGCCCGGGAACGTATTCACCGCGGCATGCTGATCCGCGATTACTAGCAACTCCGCCTTCACGCAGTCGAGTTGCAGACTGCGATCCGAACTTAGACTGACTTTGATGAGATTCGCTCCACCTTGCGGTCTTGCAACCCTTTGTATCAGCCATTGTAGCACGTTTCTAGCCCTGGACGTAAGAGCCATGATGACTTGACCTCATCCCCACCTTCCTCCGGTTTGTCACCGGCAGTCTGGCGTGAGTCCCCAACTTAATGATGGCAACACGCCACAGGGGTTGCGCTCGTTGCGGGACTTAACCCAACATCTCACGACACGAGCTGACGACAGCCATGCAGCATCTGTGGTGCACCCTCGAAGGTCACACGTTTCCGTGCGCTTGCAGCACCATGTCAAGTCCAGGTAAGGTTCTTCGCGTTGCATCGAATTAAAGAACATGCTCCGCTGCTTGTGCGGGCCCCCGTCAATTCTTTTGAGTTTTAGCCTTGCGGCCGTACTCCCCAGGCGGGACACTTAACGCGTTAACTGCGGCACAGAGGGATTCGACTCCCCCCACACCTAGTGTCCATCGTTTACGGCTAGGACTACCAGGGTATCTAATCCTGTTCGCTCCCCTAGCTTTCGCGTCTCAGCGTCAGGTGTGGCCCAGCGAGCCGCCTTCGCTACTGGTGTTCCTCCCGATATCTGCGCATTTCACCGCTACACCGGGAATTCCACTCGCCTCTACCACCCTCTAGCCCGGCAGTATCCATCGCACGCCCGGGGTTGAGCCCCAGGATTTCACGACAGACTTACCGAACCGCCTACACGCTCTTTACGCCCAATAATTCCGGACAACGCTCGCCCCCTACGTATTACCGCGGCTGCTGGCACGTAGTTAGCCGGGGCTTCCTCGAAAGGTACCGTCAGGCTAGGGGCTATTAACCCTTCGCCCTTCGTCCCTATCAACAGGGCTTTACGACCCGAAGGCCTTCATCGCCCACACGGTGTTGCTGGGTCAGGCTTTCGCCCATTGCCCAAGATTCCTGGCTGCTGCCTCCCGTAGGAGTCTGGGCCGTGTCTCAGTCCCAGTGTGGCTGATCATCCTCTCAGACCAGCTACGCATCGTCGCCTTGGTGGGCCGTTACCCCACCAACTAGCTAATGCACCGCGGGCCCATCCCTCGCCGGATGGCCGAAGCTACCTTTCCTTGCAGGGCCATGCGACCCTGAAAGCTTACGGGGTATTAGCCGGAGTTTCCTCCGGTTATCCCCCTGCGAGGGGCAGGTTGCCCACGTGTTACTCACCCGTTCGCCACTGTACTCACCCCGAAGGGCTTTCTCGTTCGACTTGCATGCCTAAAGCACACCGTCAGCGTTCGTCCTGAGCCAAGATCAAACTCTCCGAACTATGCCTTTCGGCGCCAAAGCGCCTTAAGTACATATTTGGTGCGGGCGTTACCCGCTCGGCGGTCCACAGTTAAACTCAGGGACCGCAAAGAGTCAGTCTCAGCGGTTTTAGACGGGTTCTCTACCCAATCTTCACTGCTATCCAGTTTTCAAGGCCTCAAGCCCCTGCCTCTCGGCGGAGCCGACGGATACTACCCTAGAAAGGCGACTAAAACGCCCACCTCTCGGCGGGCCAGGAGAGCGCTCCCACTTGTCAGGAGGTCTATCCTATGCGCCCCTCTCGGTTTTCAAGTAGTTTCCCGTCATCAGCTAGAGAAGTATAGCACCAGCCCCCGAGGTGTCAAACCCGTTTTCTATGTTTCTCAAAGAGCGAGACGGGCGTAGCGGCGCTTGCCGACCTGGAGCACCTGGCCTTCGAGCTCTCCGCCCGAAAACGAGAGCCTCTCGTCGCGCACGACCCTCCCGCCGACCCTCACGGCCCCGCCCTTTATAAAGCGGCGCGCCTCGCCGTTTGTCCCGGCGAAGCCTGCGAGCCTGATCAAGTCGACTATCCAAATCTCCTCGTCGTTTGGCAACCGGACCACGGGCGCATCGTCCGGTACCTCGCGGCGCACGACGGCGTCGAAGAGCTTCTCGGCGCCGACCGCGGCACCCTCCCCGTGGAACTTACTCACCAGCGAGCGGGCCAGCTCGCGTTTCTGCTCGACGGGCTCGCCCTCAGGGACCGGCCTGTCGAGAAGCAGCGAGTAATAGTCGTCCATCGAGTGGTCGGGGATGCTCATGACCTTCCCGAACATCTCCCCCGGCGGGTCAGTTACGCCTATGTAGTTGCCGACGGACTTGCTCATCTTGATCCTGCCGTCTGTGCCCACGAGGAGCGGGGTCGTGACAACGCACTGCGGCCTCTTCCCGTAGTACTCCATAACCTGCCGGCCCATGAGCAGGTTGTAGAGCTGGTCTGTGCCACCGAGCTCGACGTCGGCT
Organism: uncultured Rubrobacteraceae bacterium; assembly: GCA_963849745.1. Classification (GTDB taxonomy): domain Bacteria; phylum Actinomycetota; class Rubrobacteria; order Rubrobacterales; family Rubrobacteraceae; genus Rubrobacter_D. The sequence continues at coordinate 8,858 of CAWKIM010000007.1, forward strand.
TCTATCGCGACGGAGTCATAGGCCTGCATCAGCGGATAGAGAAGCTCGGTCAACGTGATCTGGTCGTTCGCGGCGTAGCGCTTGGAAAAGTCGTCGCGCTCCAAAATGCGGGCCAGGGTCGTCGCCCTGGTCAACCTTATAAGATCCGCCATCGTCAGCGGCGCGAGCCACTCCGAGTTGTGGCGGACCTCGGTCCGATCTCGGTCGAGGATGATGTACGCCTGCTCGAGGTAGGTCCTTGTGTTCTCCTCGATCTGCCCCGGCGAGAGGATGGGACGCGTCTTCGAACGCCCGGAAGGATCCCCGACGCGAGCCGTATAGTCCCCCATAACTAGTACCGCGGTGTGCCCCAGATCCTGGAAGGCACGGAGCTCCCTCAGTACCACAGCGAAGCCGAGATGTATGTCAGGGGCCGTGGGGTCTATGCCAAGTTTTACCCGCAAACTCTCGCCACCAGAGAGGCGGCGGTCGAGCTCCTCCCGTGGGATCACGTCTACGGCGTTCTTGTAGATCGTTTGGTGCTCTGGTGAAGCCTTCATTAACAGATTGCAACCTTCTCGTAATACGAATGTAACTTGCGTCACCGTAGTGTAGTATACCGGCTCCATGGCCCGCACCCACCAGAAGAGAACGAGGCGGACCAGGGACGTGCGACGGCCAGTACGTCGACCCGAGAGCCGCAAGGGAACTCCCCGCAGGAGCCTGGTCTCGAAGATTCTACGGGGCACGGGCATCTTTCTTCTGTGCGTGCTGGCCTCGGGGATGGCGTTCGCTGGTGGCGCATACTTGGGGCTCATAGAGAGCGTGCAGGAGCTGGATGAGCCGCGGACCTACGAGACCCATCCCACCTACATCTACTCGGCACCCTTAAGCGGCAACGAGGACTCGCGGCGGGTGATCGGGACGATATTCGAGGGCCAGAACCGCAAGACGGCTTCGTTATCCGAGATGCCGCCGCACCTGCTCGACGCCGTGGTCGCCAAAGAAGACGAGCGTTTCAGGGAGCACGGCGGCGTCGACCTCTGGGGGATCATGCGCGCACTCTGGGTCGACATCAAGGCCGGGGAGGCGGTCGAGGGCGCCAGCACCATCACCCAGCAGTACGTAAGGAACGCCTACCTCTCGCAGGACCGTTCGATCTCCAGGAAGATCAAAGAAGCCCTCATCGCCATAGAGGTGGAGCGCAAACAGGACTCGAAGGACCAGATCATCGCCGACTATCTGAATACCGTGTACTTCGGTAACAACGCCTACGGGGTCGAGGCGGCCGCCGAAACCTACTTCAACAGGTCGGTCGAGGATCTGAGCATCGCGGAGTCGGCGACCCTGGTCGGGCTCTTGTGGGCTCCCTCGACCCTCGGGGAGGACCGCGATGGGGCGCAGAATCAGCGAGACCTGGTGCTGATGAAGATGTTCGACACGGGCTATGTTACTAGCCGGGAGTACAACCAGGCCCTCGAGGTGCCACTGCCTGGGGCCTGGCCCGCCGACGCGCCGACCAGGTCGGGGTTCGCAGGGCCTGCCCTCACCCGCGACTTCGCGCAGTACACGCGTGACGAGCTCATACGGCGTTACGGTGTGAATACGGTGCTGGAAGGCGACCTGAGCGTATATACGACCATAGACCTGGAGGAGCAACTAGCCGCCCGCGATGTCGCCTACGGGCCTTCCGGGTACCTTCCCGATGCGGACGACCCCGACCTCGCCCTCGTCTCCATAGAGCCCGAGACCGGCCGGATAAAGACCATGGTCGGCGACAGGGACGAGAACTCCCAATTCAACCTCGTTACCCAGGGCCGGCGCCAGCCCGGCAGTTCTTTCAAGCCGTTCGCCCTCATCGCTGCCCTGGAGCAAGGCATCGATCCCGATACCAAATATGTCTCTGAGGAGAAAGGGTACGAGGTCGACGTCGGTACGGGCAAGCCGGAGACATGGAAAGTACAGAACTACGACGGCATCGAGCGGGGGGAGATCAGCCTGCAAGAGGCCCTCTGGCAGTCAGATAACACGGTGTTCGCGGACCTGGCGATGAACGCCGGTGGCCGTGGCCTGAAAGACGGACCCGAGAAGATCGCGGACGTCGCAAAAAGATGCGGGATCACCACGCATCTCCCCGTACATCCCAAGCCTTCTATCGTACTCGGCGCGTACGAGGTCTCCCCCCTCGACATGGCATCGGCCTACGCGACTATTGCCAATCACGGACGCAGGGTGGAACCGACAGCGATCACGAAAGTAGTAAGCCACGAGGACGACAACGATGAGAAGGTACTCTACGTGGCGCCCGAACATCCCGAGGGCGAGCAGGTAATATCCGAGGACGTTGCCAACAAGGCGATCGGGATCATGGTGGGAGACGTCACGGAGGGTATAGCGAAAGACGCCTCACTGGGCGACCGCCCGGTCGCCGGCAAGACGGGTACGAGCGAGAACTTCTTCGACGCCTGGTTTATAGGTTTCACTCCCGAACTGGTTACCGGAACGTGGATGGGCTACGCCGAAGGCGGGCAGACCCTCGAACACGTCCTCGACTACGCCCGCAAACTACAAGGACTCTCGGGCGGCATCACCCCGGCCGAGATCTGGAAGACGTACACGAAAGTCATCTTGAGCGGTGAACCCATCGAACAGTTCGACGGCGTCGAGATACCGGAAAGTGCAGACCCCACCGCGGACCCCAAACCCCGCGCGAAGAACGACCCCGCCCGTAGCCGCGCGGCCGCGAGTCCGGAAGCCCAGAAGCCCGACCCAGAATCCCGTCGGGTAACGGCAGCGAGCGCCTCTGCATCCAGTGTCTCCCCATCGAGGGCCAGTGGGCCGCGGGACAGGCGCGCTGGAACCGCCCCCTACGGCTCTGCATCTCCCAGCGCTAGCGCCGCCCCGAGATAGTTTTCGGTGGCGCGGAGACGTGATCGTCGCCGTCGATGAGGTAACGCCACGGAAGGTCTGTTCCGCGTGTAATGCCGATCCTGGTGGTCTCGACGATGGCCTCGGGCGGCGCACCTCCCACCGAGACGGTCAGGCTACCCGAGGTGAGATCCCGCCCGTCGTAAGAAAGATCGACTCCCAGGGCCTGGGTCAGGCGACCAGGGCCGTTGCACAGGTCACGCGCGCGGCCTCGACGACGCTCCATCAGATCCTCGCCGTAGGAGGGGCGTAGCGCCCTGATCAAGACGGCGCTACCTATGCCCTCTGACTCGCAGACGAGGTTGAGCAGGTTGTGCGTGCCGTAGGAGAGGTACACGTAGGCGATGCCGGGCGGACCGAAGATATTGCGGTTGCGCATCGTCGGCCCCTTGTAGGCGTGGCATGCAGGGTCCTCGGGACGGTACGCTTCCGTCTCCACGATCACGCCCGCCGCGCGTCCTTCGGGGGTGTCGTGCGAGAGAACACAGCCAAGAAGGTCGACCGCGACCTGCCTGGGATCCCTGTCGTAGAAAGCGGCCTTCAGAACATCTTGGGAGATGCCTGCTCCCCCGTAAGGTCTGTTATGCGGCGGGAGAGCTCGTCGAGGTCGAGCCCGGCCTCGGAACGAATGGACGATTTCAGCAAGGGACGGACCTGCCCGATCTGGAGTTGCAACTCGCGGAGTAGCTCTGCCGCCCCGCTCTCGGCGCCGACCATGTCCCTGAGGATTGTGCCCTCCGTCCGTCCGGCGACGAGTGGCTCGGGCAGACCGTCGACGTAGACGAGCGTGCGGCGCCCGCTACCGCGGTCCTCCTCGATCGGGACGAGGGCCACGATGTTGTCGGCCCTTACGTATTTTCCGAACCCGAGGGTGACTATACGGTCCGCTATAACCTTCATCTCGACCCTATCTCCATCTTACAGACCCTTATAACATCCCCGCCGGCTCCGGGCGACCCGTCACGCCGACAAAGTCCACCGGACGACGCAGTCCGAAAGCTCTCCCGAGGCGGGGAACGCGTGGGCAGCAAACGGGGCGTGGCGCATCCCCGCCAAACCCGGTATATTCATGGCCGTGCGGCTTGATGACAGGGCCAGAACGCTGAAAGGTGAGAAGATCGAGCTTCGCCGCCACGCCCGCGAGAACTACCACCTCTACGCGGAATGGTACGGGGACCCGGAGATCTGGCACCTGACGAGTTGGGCGTCTTCGCCCCTGAGCCGATCGGCGGTCGAGAGGTTGTTCGAGGACAGGGAGCTCTCCAGGACGGACGACTCTTTCGCCATCCACATCAGGGATGAGGATGAGCCCATAGGTGTGATCAGCCTCACGAACAAGAGCGAGGCCAACGAGTCGGCGGACCTCTCGGTGATCGTTGGTCATCGGGACGACCGCCACCGGGGATACGGGACGGAGGCCATCGACCGGCTGCTGCGCTACGCCTTCGAGGAGCTCGGGCTCAACCGAGTTGGCCTTAGCGTCTTCGAGTTCAACGAGGAGGCCATCTCGGCCTACGAGAAGTTAGGCTTCGTGGAAGAGGGACGCATTCGTCAGGCCATAAAGCGCCGCTCCAGCTTCTACGACGCGATACTCATGAGCATCCTGAAGTCGGAGTGGGTGTCTAGCTCCTGACGCGTGCATCGAATGCGTCTTCGAGCAAACTGAGAATACGCCCGACCTCGGCGTCTACCTCTTGGTCCGTAAGGGTCTTCTCACCCTGGAACGTGAAACCGAAGGCCACGCTCTTTCGCCCCTCTGGAACGGGACTTCCCGTGTAGACGTCGAAGACGCGCACCTCGGCCAGCAGCGCGCTAGGCGACTCCTGAACCACACGCAGCATGTCGCCTACCGGCACCCGCTCTTCGACGAGGACGGCCAGATCCCTAGCGACGGCCGGAATATTGACGAAAGGTTCGAACCGGGGCTCCGGCTCCGGATGGCACAGGGCTGAGTCCAACTCGAGAGCAGCGACGGGCCAGCCGCGCAACCCGAACTTCCCTGCTACCTCGGGATGTAGTTCCCCGACCCAGCCGGCCTCGCCCTCACCGACCAGGACCACAGCCGAGCGTCCGGGATGCAGATAAGGTCTCTCCGCAGGTATGAATCGAGCGCCGGGTACCAGCCGCTCGACCAGGCCCTTCGCCTCGAAGAAACCGGCTTCGACCTCGGGCACGTTCCAGCCGGCGGGGCGCACGGTCCCGGCGAGCACGACGCCGATCCTGCCGGCCTCCCGCACGCCCATGAGCCCGCCGGCGTCCTGCGCATCCGTCTCGCCCGTCATGCGGAACCGCAACGCGGCGTCTCGCAGGTCGTCCTGAGGGACGTCGGCGAAGAACACGCTCCCCAGCTCGAACATCGCCCCGCCTCGCGTCCCGAATGCCCTGTTACGGGCCGCGGCCTCTAGCAACCCCGGCAACATACTGGTTCGCAGAAAGCCGCCCTCGGCGCTAAGGGGGTTCTCCAGCCTGACCGCCCCATCGTCCAGGCCGAGATCATCCATCCAGCGCGCTGGACCGAACGGGTAGGTGATCGCCTCCGAGAGTCCAAGGTCCGCGAGCAGACGCCTTAGCAGACGCGACTCTTGCTGCGCCGCGGTAAGCGCCCCGGCTTGCGGAACGGCGGGCAGGCTCTCCGGCACCTTGTCGAGCCCGATGAGCCGGCCGACCTCCTCGACGAGGTCTGCCTCCCGGCGGAGATCCCTCCTGAAGGTGGGAACGGTGGCCCACAAACTTCCGTCTTCCCGCTCCACCTCGCACCCCAGAGCCTCCAGGTGTTCGACCGCCCCACCCTCCGGCACGGGCATGCCGAGCAAGAGCTCGGCCCGGCCGAGCCGTAGCGGTACGCGCCAGGGCCCCACGGGCTCGGGGTAGTGGCTTAGGGTGTCATCGGCGACCATTCCACCAGGAGATTGCGTGAGCAGTGAACTCACCCGGTCCATCGCGTACGCCACCGTGTTCGGGTCGAGGCCGCGTTCGAAACGGCCCGAGGCGTCGGTGCGCAGACCGAGTCTCTGGGAGGTCTGGAGGATGTTGCGCCCATCGAAGTTGGCCACCTCGATAAGCGCGTCCGTGGTCTCCCGCCCCACCTCCGCATCCTCGGCACCCATAATTCCGGCGATCACGAGTCCCCGCTCTTCGTCGGCGATCACGAGCGTCTCCTCATCGAGGTTGCGCATGGAACCATCGAGAAGTGTGATCTTCTCCTGAGGCTTCCCACGCCTGACGACGATGCCTCCACGCACCCTGGCGGCGTCGAAGGCGTGTATGGGCTGGCCCGTCTCGAGCATGACGTAGTTGGTCGCGTCCACGATAGCGTTTATGGGGCGCATGCCGGCGGCGTAGATCCTACGCCGCATTGTGAGCGGCGCCTCCTGCCCCGCCCGGAGGTCAGAGATGCGCCTGAGATCGTACCGCGGACACAGGTCCTCGGCCTCGACCCTGAGTCCGAAATCGCGGGTCGGCTTCCCTCCCGTTTCGAAAGAGGGATCGGGGACCCTGTAGTCCGTCCCGAGTATGGCGGCGAGCTCCCTGGCCACACCGATCATGCCCCACAGATCCGGCCTGTTCGGGGTAACGTCGATATCCAGGACGGTCTCCCCGACAGGAAAGTAGTCGGCCACAGGCCGCCCGGCTTCGTAGGAATCGTCGAGCAACAGTATCCCCCCGTGATCGGCCGAGATTCCGAGCTCGTACTCGCTCATCATCATCCCGTAGGACCGGAGGCCGCGCAGCTTAGCCTCCCTAAGCTTCGTCCCGTCCGACATCATGCTGCCGGGGAGCACAACGGCCACGCGGGCGCCGGGGTAGGGGTTCGGGGCGCCGGCCACTATCTGCACCTCCCTGCCCCCCAGGTCGACCTTCGCAACGGAGAGCCTGTCGGCGTTGGGATGAGGACCGAACTCGGTTACCTCGCCCACCACGACCTCGCCGTCCATCACGCCGAGGCGGTAGACGCCGTCGATCTCCTGGCTTCGGAGGGAGAAGAGTTCTACGAGCTCGTCGGCGGAGAGGTCGAAGTCCACGTACTCGTGTAGCCAGTTTAACGGAACGCGCAAGTTGATCCCCTTCTAGAACTGACGCAGAAAGCGCAGGTCGCCCTCGAAGAACAAGCGAAGATCCGGGACACCGTACTTGACCATCGCCATCCTGTCGGGGCCCATCCCGAAGGCGTAGCCGGTGTACTCCTCGGGGTCGTAGCCGACCTCCTCGAGCACACCCGGGTCCACCATCCCGGCCCCCAGCATCTCCAGCCAGCCAGCTCCTTTGCAGACCTTGCAACCGGGGTCGGTACCCCCACACACAAAGCAACTGACGTCCATTTCCACGCTCGGCTCGGTGAACTGGAAGTAGCTCGGACGGAGCCTGATCTCCACGTCATCCCCAAAGACGTGCCTGGCCATCGCGGCGAGCGTCCCCTTCAAGTGCCCGAGCGAGAGGCCCCTGTCCACCGCGAGGCCTTCGACCTGGTGGAACATAGGCGTGTGCGTCGGATCGGAGTCGCGCCTGTACGTGCGACCCGGGCACACCACGTAGACGGGCGGCTCCTGCGCCAGCATCGTTCTGATCTGCATCGGCGACGTCTGCGTGCGCAAAACCAGCCCATCATCCACGAAGAACGTGTCCTGCATGGTGCGTGCGGGATGTCCCGGCGGTATCCCGAGGGCCGTGAAGTTGTAGTAGTCGGTCTCGACCTCGGGCCCCTCGGCGACGCGATAGCCCAGGCCGACGAAGAAGTCGACGACTTCGTCTATCATCATCTGGGACGGATGCAGGTGGCCCCTCTGAAACGGGGTGCCGGGCAGCGTGACGTCGACCGCTTCGGCCCGCAGGCGCTCCTCCTGCTCGCGCGCCGCGACCTCTTCGGTCTTGGAGCCGAGGGCCGCTTCGATCTCGAGCGAGGCGAGGTTGGAGGATCTGCCAACCTCCTTGCGCTCCTCTGGCGATAGGGTGCCTATGCTCTTCTTTATCTCAGTAAGTTCCGCCGAGCGTCCGAGAAATCGTACGCGCACGTCTTCGAGGTCGGCCGAGGAAGCACTGGAGGAGACGTCCGAGAGCGCCTCTATCTTCAACTGCTCGATTCGCTCGCTCACCGTCATAGTGGGCGATTATGGTAGCACACGCGAATACGCCTCGTAGAGCAGGATCGACGCCGCCACAGACGCGTTCAACGAGGGCGCCAGCGACGGTATACCAACCCCCATCTCGCAGGCCCTTACGACTTCTTCGGGCAGCCCTGAGCCCTCAGCGCCGATACAGATCACGAGCCTGCCACGGGGCAGAGACGCGGGCTCATCCCCTGCCTCCGGAACGGCTGCGACGAGGCCGAAACCTGCGGAGCCTGCCTCGGCCAGAAAGTCGAGGGACTTTAGCTCCCGCGCCACAGGAGTGTGGAAGATAGACCCCATCGTCGCCCTGACCGTCTTGGGATTGTAGAGGTCGGCAGAGCCCCTGGAGAGGGCGACACCGGCGCCGAACGCGTGTGCCGAGCGGATGGCCGTACCGACGTTCCCCGGGTCTTGGACTCCGTGCAACAACACGACGCAGCGCACACGGGCCAGCAGCTCGGTTGGGGTCACGTCCAGGAAAGGGAAGACCCCGACCGGTCCGGACGGGGTCGTGAGCGTCGACACACGACGCAACTGTTCTGCTCTATCGAAGACCTGCACTGGCGCTGTGGGGGCCTCTTCGAGGACAGCGGCACCCTCGGCAAGGAAGTACCGCTCGGCCTCGCGGTATTTCTTGGCCTTGAGCTTTGCGGCCCGTTTCGGGGAGATCGCCGGGATACCCGGCATCTTTCGGCTACTCGTCGCCCCCGGCGGCCTTCTCGACGTCGCCGACGGTGATGCGTCCGCCCTGGCCCGTTCCCTCCACACTGGACAGATCCACGTTGAGCTCCTCGGCCTTGCGGCTGGCGGCTTCCGTCGCCCCGGCATCCTCCTCGGAGGATTCCACCTCTTCGGCCTGCTCTGCAGACGCCTCGGGCGTGCGGCCGGCGGCTGAGCTGGGCTGTTCCGGCTCGGCGCTGCGCTCAACCTCCACCCTTCGGTCGACCGGTTTTCCGTCCAAGGCGTTCTTCGCCTGGGCCACGACGGCGCCGAAGATCTCGGGCTCGGTGACTGCGAGATCGGCCAGGATCTTGCGGTCGAGGTCTATCTCGGCGAGCCTGAGACCGTGAATGAGCCTGGAGTAGGAGAGGCCTTGCTCGCGGGCGCCGGCGTTGATGCGTTGGATCCAGAGCGCCCTGAAGTCCCTCTTGCGTTGCTTGCGTCCTTCGTAGGCGTAGACGCCGCTCTTCCAGACCTGCTCCTTGGCCCGCTTGTACGAGCTGTGCTTGGTACCGCGGTAGCCTTTTGCCTGTTCGAGTACCTTGCGACGCTTCTTGCGGGCGTGGACGCTGCGTGCGGTGCGCGCCATGCTACCTCTCCCCTAGAAGCCGCTTGAGCTTCTTCTCGTCCGAGCGGGTAAGGTCGGTCTCCGTATTGAGCCGCCGCTTCTGCTTCCTGCTCTTCTTCTCCAGCATGTGGTTGTGACCGGCACGCCAGCGCTTGAGCCTGCCCTTCTTGCGCACCTCGAAGCGCCCGGCAGCACCCTGGTGGGTCTTCATCTTCGGCATGTGTCCTCCGCGTTTCGTCTGGTCTGTCTACCTGCGAAGAGGCTGGCGGCACGCGAGAAAGAGCCGTTTCGCCTCCGTCTTTCGCCAGGCTAGTGTATCAAACCGTTGCTTATCTGCGAGCCGCCCTCTCCCTGCGTCCGCCGGTCTGGGAGGTCTCCGCCTGGGACGATTCCTTCTTCGGGGCCATGACCATTACCATGTTGCGCCCGTCAAGGTTGGGCTGGCTCTCTATGCGCCCCAAGCCGTCGAGGTCGCTGGCGAGCCTCCTCAGAAGCCTCTCTCCGAGTTCGGGATGCTGCACCTCGCGTCCGCGGAACATGATCGTAACCTTCACCTTGTCGCCGCCGCGAAGAAAGCGCTCGACGTGACCGCGCTTGGTGTTGAAGTCGTGGTCGCCTATCTTGGGCCTGAGCTTTATCTCCCGCACGTTGACGTTGACCTGCTTTTTGCGGGCCGCCTTGCGGGCCTGCTCTTTCTGGTACTTGAACTTGCCGTAGTCCATCATGCGGACCACGGGGGGATTGGCGTTCGGGGCTACCTCCACGAGGTCGAGGTCGGCCCTCTCACCGTAGTCCATGGCCTCGCGGATGTGCTTGATGCCAAGCTGTTCGCCCTCGGCCGAGATCAAACGCACCTCGCGCGCCCGGATCTGACCGTTTATTCGGGGCTCTTCTTCAGTCGCTACTGCGCACCACTCCTCTCGAATACGAGCTTTCGGGGCCGCTCGTCTACCACCGACGATAAATCTGCTCGTGCGCCGGACGGACGCGGACCCCAACTACAACCGTGATTATACCGCGCTCCCGAGTCTCGTGTCTACGCGGCACTACCGGCGAGAGCGAACCTCGCCCAAGACGGCCTCTGCGAACTCGCCGAGATCCATCTCCACCTGTTGCTTCTCCCCGCGCCTGCGCACGTTGACACTACCCTGTTCGGCCTCCCTATCTCCTACTATGAGCAGGTAGGGAATCTTCTGCCTGGAGTTGTCCCTGATCTTCTTCTGCATGCTGTTCTGCGAGTCGTCCACCTCGACCCGGAGATTCTTCTCTGCGAGCTGCTCCTTGACCCCTCGGGCGTAGCCCAGGTGCCTGTCGGCGACGGGGATGACTACGGCCTGCACGGGGGAGAGCCAGACGGGGAAGGCGCCCGCGTAGTGCTCGATCAGGACGGCCATGAACCTCTCTGTAGAACCGGTGACGGCCCTGTGCAAGAGCACGGGCGTATGCGCCTTACCGTCCTCGCCGATGTACTCGCAACCCAGCCTGGCCGGCTGGATAAAGTCGACCTGTATCGTGGAGAGCTGCCACTCGCGGCCGAGCACGTCCTTGGCCATAAAGTCGGCCTTCGGCCCGTAGAAGGCCGCCTCTCCGGTCTCCTCGTCGTAGGCGATGCCGGCGGTGTCGAGCGCCTCTCGCAGCTCCTTCTCGGCCCGCGACCACTTGGCGTCGTCCGCCACGTACTTGGCCACGTCCTGGTCGCGCAAAGAGAGCTGCACCCGGTAGTCCGCGAACCCGTAGGTGTCGAGGACCTCGCGCACGATCTCCAACGCCCGGGCGAACTCGTCCTGGATCTGATCCTCCGTGCAGAACACGTGCGCATCGTCCTGGGTCAGGCTACGCACCCGGGTGAGCCCCGTGAGCTCCCCGCTCTTCTCGTAGCGGTACAGCGTCGCGAACTCCGCGTACCTGAGTGGGAGATCCCGGTAGGAGTGAGCCCTGGAGTTGTAGAGCGTCATGTGGCTCGGGCAGTTCATGGGCTTGAGCCTGTAACGCGTCTCACCGTCGATCATCGGGGGGAACATCGACTCCCTGTAGTGCTCCAGATGTCCCGACTTCGCGAAAAGGCCCTCGTTGACCAGGTGCCCCGTCCAAACATGCTCGTAGCCGTGGCGCGTCTGGACCTCGCGCACGTAGTCTTCCATGAGGTGCCGCATCATCTCCCCCTTGGGCAAGAAGAGCGGGATGCCGGCTCCTGTATCGGGCGAGAAAGCGAACAGTTCGAGGTCCTTGCCGATCTTGCGGTGGTCCCTGGCTCTTGCCTCCTCCAACCGCCTGAGGTAGGCCTTGAGCTCCTTCTCCGTCGGCCATGCCGTACCATAGACACGGGTAAGCATCGGATTCTTCTCGTCGCCGCGCCAGTAGGCCCCGGCGATGTTCTGCAACTTGAAGGCGCCGAGCCTGCCCGTGCTAGGGACGTGCGGACCGCTGCAAAGGTCGAAGAAGTCTCCCTGCTTGTAGACCGAGATCTCACCGTCTTCCAGGCCCTCGATGATCTCCGTCTTGTAAGGGTTGTCCACGTACAGGTCCTCGGCCTCGGCCTTGGAGACCTCCTCGCGCTGTATCGGGAGGTCGCGCGCGACGATCTCGTGCATCCGCTCCTCGATGCGCGGCAGATCCTCGTCCGTGAGACGCCCGGCTACCTCGATGTCGTAGAAGAAGCCGTTCTCTATCGGCGGGCCGAGGGTCAACTTGCTGCCCGGATATAGCTCTAAGATAGCCTGTGCCATCGCGTGCGCGGTCGAATGCCTGAGCACTTCGAGGCCCTCGGATGAGGCGATGGTAACGACTTCGAAATCTCCCCCACCGTTCAGCGGGGCATCGAGGTCGATGAGCTCTCCATCCAGTTTCGCGACCACCGCGTCGCGGGCTAGACGTTTACCTATCTTCTCGGCGACTTCCCGGGCCTTCTCGCCCGGCTCTATCTCCAGTTGTTTGCCGTCGGGTAGCGTGACGGACGCCATCTGTGCACCTTTCTCAGCAAGGGTGGGTAAGGAGAACCGTAAGAATAGCTAGATAGTTCGACGCGGAGCACTGGCGAAGATCGCGCAGCGTGGTGGGCGATAGTGGTTTCGAACCACCGGCCTCTTCCGCGCTAGAGAAGTGTAGTGCATTTCCATACTTGTTCTAAGTTTACACAATCCTGGCTGAATGCGGGAGGCCTATCTCCCCAGGCATCTTCCATCCCACCACTAACGACCGACCGCACAATTAATCCCTGATGAGTAGGATGCATCGTTCCTACCTGAGGGTGTAGCGTACTCTTGTGAACTTACCGGGGCTCGTGGTATTGGCCCGATGCCGAGGCCAGATAGCAGCGTTTCGGACCCATGGCAGGCTACGAGTAAGGTCTATCCTGGACTCTTCAGACGGTTTTCTGACGACGTTGGGTGAAAAGGCGAGAGAATGGGCCGGGGGGTTGCGCCCCGGCCCCGGGAATCTCGGCTGAAAGGCGAACCTGAGAGGTCCTCGAGAGACCTTACGGGACCTTCGGAGCCCTCCTGCCTACATCACCTCTTCCTTTCGCAGTCCACAACGCGGTCCTTGGCGTCGACGTAGGCCGTGTCGGTACCTCTGCCGCAATTGACGAGGTCCCTGAAACCACCCTCACTATAGATGATGTCGTTGCCCCTACCGCCGTATTGCTGATCGTTGTCGTCACCACCGCGTATCTTGTCGGGGCCCGCATAGCCCAGCAGCACGTCGTCGCCACCCAGACCGTTGATGTGGTCACCGAACTTGGTGCCTACGATCTTTTCGCCATTCTCAGTGCCGACAAAGGTTTTGGCCAGGGCCACCCCGCTGGCAACGACCAGTACTGCGGCCATCACTGCAAGCAGTAGTGCCATCTTCCTCACCGTGTTTCCTCCTTCCGGCAGCCAGGATACTTCTATTCCGCAGCCACCACTCGTTTGTGGATCCAGCATGCACCTTCGCCCTCAACGATCGTCAAGAGGGGATGATGGTACGCCCTGAATCCCGGCTCACTTAGACTCGGCGCGCATCTTACCAAATGCCGGGCGCACAGTGCATAGGCCGATCGGCACATCTTGCACTTTCGAACCGACCCAAAGAGGCCGGGTCCCTACGCAGCGAGCGGCCCCTCATCCCGTCCCCGAATGGGCCCGGTAGTGAGAAACTATCGAGAGAGCAGGGCTCTTTCGCTTCAGCGTTTTAGTTCCCTATATGCCGCATTGATCCATTTCATCCTCTCTTCATCGCCTGCCCTATCTGGATGATGAACCCTTGCGAGCCTCCGGTAAGCCGTGCTGATCTCCTTCTGTGAGGCACCAAGTCCCACCCCTAGAGTACTGTGCGCCCACAGGGGACCGGCGTACTCCGCTTCGCCTTCGGGAGGTTCGTCTTCTGGCTCGGGTGGTGCCTCCTCCGGCTCCGCGTTGGGCAGCCGCACACCGTAGCGCTCGGAGAACGCGGCGAAGGGATCTGCCGGTTCGTGTTTTCTGAAGAACCTCATCTCACCCTTAGACTCTATCCGAAAACCGCCAGATTGAGCAAAATGTGGGAACATGCCAGCTGAATCAATGCTAGCCAGTTTTCGGCCTTCTTCGCCCAGCGAGTGCGCAGACTGCGTCGCTTGATCAACCACGAGATCGTCCGCTCCACCATCCATCGCCTCGCCGGGTAAACCCTCTTTGTGGTTTCTTCACTCAATGGACGCTCGGAGCCCATTTGCCTGGGATTAACCTTGATGTGCTCGATGTAGCCCGCAGAATCTACAAACTCCCTCACATCATCTGAGTCATAGGCTTTGTCGGCGCACAGGTGCTGTTCTTTGTGCTCAGGACGCTTGAGTACCACCGAGACTATGAGAGTTCCATGGCTGAGACCTTGTGTAGTGGCGGTTGGCTCCGGTGAGTACGATCGAGATGGGAGCGCCACGCCCGTCCACCAGCAGGTTGATCTTCGCTCCTGACTTGCCCCTATCGGTAGGGTTCTTGCCCGTTTTCTCGCCTCCCAAAGGAGCAGCGGAGTGCTTTGAGTCCATCGCCTGCCATCTCCAGCCGATCCCGGAGCACTCCCTTGCGTAGTACTCGGCCATCCTCTTCATCAGCTTCTCGAAGATGCCCATCTGCCTCCACCTCTGGAAGCGTTCATGGACCACGCTTGCGGAAACCCCAAACCAATCGCGATGGAGGGCCTTCCACTGGCATCCCGTCCACAGCACATACCAGATGGCGTCAGCGACCGCCCTCTCGGAGGCTCTGGGCCTGCCGCCTTTGGCGCTTTTTCTCTTCCTTCGGTTGGGCAGGTATTTCTTGAGTTTACTCCACAATGGCCTGGGCATCCGGAAGTAGTCCATTTTCGGCTGTGTGGAAGCCTCTCTCATAGGGTGCATCTCCTTTGGAGAATGGTGATGGTGGCAATCCCATTCTCGGAGGGATGCGTCTTTGTTCAAGGCTCACAAGGAAGTTCTCGGATAGAGTCTAAGGTGAATAGAGGCAGAGAGAGGGCCTCGAATGCTAGCAGAGCCCCGGCCCTCTCTGGTTGCCTCCTTGTCCTCCCTCCCTTTAGGGGATGCCGGCCTTGGTGTCTCCCTGACCTTCGTCGAAGTCGGTCGCTGTGTCGGTGCCCGAGCCTCCCCCAAAGCGGTCCGCTCCTAAGCCGCCCGTGAGCTTGTCGTTGCCGTTGCCCCCGCACATCAGGTCGTTGGCTCCTTGGGCGCTCACCGTGTCTGAGCCCTTCCTGGCGAAGATCATGTCCGGATTAGTGCTGCCGGTGAGGGTGTTGTTGGATGCGCTACCGGATATGACCCTCACCAAAACCGTTCCCTCCATCTCCCCGTCGCTTACCCTGATGGTCACATTAGAGGAGCCGCTTCCGGTAAGGGAGCTTACGGTCATGGTGCGCGAGGCGTCTGTGCCGCCACCGAAGGAGATGTTCCCATTAGGGAGTACGGATCGGTTTGAGGAGGTGGCCGCAAGGGTGAGGCTCTGTGGCGGATCGTCAGGGTCTGAGAGTGCGAGGTTGATAGTGCCACGCATGTCGCTTGCTCCGCACGAGCCGCCCGGAGTCACAGCCACGGTGGGGGCCTGGTTTTCGGTCTCCTCCAGTTCGAAGGAGCCTATATCGCAGGCGCTTCCCTGCGGGCGACTGACGCCACGCTGGTCGGTATCAGGAGGAGGGCAGGCGATGGGATCACCGTCGGTAGGAGGCCCAGCGTCTATGGCGGGGCTGCCCGTAAGCAGCGCGTGAGTCTGGGTGGGTCCGCCGTTATCGGAGAGGGCTCCGAGCTTGGGGTCGGTAACGCCGGTCGTATCTCCCGTCTGGTTGAAGGCTCCGGTTGCGTTGCCGTCCCCGATGAGGTTGTAGCCCTTGGAGTCGAAGGAGTTGTTGGGTTGGCCGACGTCCACGTCGGTGCCTGGGTTGGCGGAGATGATGGTAGAGAGGACCTCCGTGAGGGTTGAGGCGCTCCCGACGCTCGCCACCCCGCTTCCAAATCCGCTCGGGGCTGTGTTGTTGGTTATGGTGGAGTGCTCTATGACGCTGAGGCCGTCGAAGTTGATGACGCCGCCGCCCCTCTGCAATGCGGTGTTGCCGCTTATGGTGGTGTTGGTGATGGTGGTCTTTTGCGTGCCGGAGAGGTCGGTGTTGGAAAAGACGCCCCCGCCGATGATGGCCGAGTTGTCGCTTATGGTGGAGGAGGTGATCATCAGGGTGCCTCCTTGGTTGAAGATGCCCCCGCCTTGGTCGGCTGAATTGCCGCTTATGGTGGATTCGGTGATCGTCAAGTTGCCTCCGTTGATGAGGATGCCGCCGCCGCCGATGCCGGAGGAGACATTCCCGCCGGAGATGGTGATCCCGGAGACGGAGATCACGCTGCCACTCGTAACCGTGAAGATACTGTAGTCGCCCCCGCTGTCGCGCCTGACCGTGAACTCATCTGCCCCTGGTCCCGCTATCGTTATGTTGGTAGAAAGGTTCGGCAACGCCCCGGTGAGGTTAACCGTCCCCGTAAGCCCTATGTCTATGCCGTCGTCTCCGGAGCCCGCCGCGCACTCTCCGGTGGCCGTCCCCGAAGCCGTGTCGGTGTTGGCCGCGGTGATCGCTTCCCTAAGGGTGCACTTTCCGTCTGTGCCATCGGCATCATCGGCGAGGCTGTTTACAGTTATGATGGCAGCCCAGGCGGGGCTGGAGGCGTAAGCGAAGAGCAGCCCCAACACTAAGAGTGCTGCCCCCAAAGTGGTAGCCAATATCCTAAGCGGGTGCATCCGTGCTAGTGCTAGTACACCTTGTGGAACGCCTTGGGGCGCTCGGTCGCTGTTGTGCTCTTCGGTGGGCATCGCTTGCCTCCTCCACATGAGAGGGCGAAGCTTTCTAGCCCCGCCGCGCTGTTCGGCAGCCCGGCTACCTCCCAGCCTTCTAGGAGACCCCTAGGCTTTGCGCCCCCGCCTCACAACGGGTTTGCCCTTCTCGCTAGCGCACACACAAGGATGCGCTTGGCAGCAAGCACATTGCTATGGATGCACCATACACTGCATCCTAGACCCACGCAATACGCCTTGGAGGGTGTTTCCGTATATGAACGATGACGCTAAGTTGCTTTGAATCACGCGCTGTCTCATGCTGTCTAATTGGCAGTGGGCAATCGATTCCCGAGAAAATTCATGGCCGAACTCCTTAGATCTCCGTAAGACGGACCTCCGATTTCGCAGAATTATCCTTCCACGCAGGTAAGCGATGTATGCTTGCATTCCTGAAAATGGTGGCGGACTTTTCGTGGGGATGTGAGGTTGAGAGAATCGGCTACTTGGGTAGTGTCCACGTGAGTGTGTAAAAGCAGAGGACGTTGACGAGGACGGCCATCGTGTGGTTCCTATCGGAAGAGACCAAGCAACCGAGAAGGTGAACACGATCACGATGGCCGACGAGCTGAGGATAGGACTAAAGGAATTGTTAAGCAAGGCGCACATGGAGCACGATGCGGACTTCCTCAAGGAGGGTGTCCGGGCGCTCTCGCAGGCGCTCATGGAGATGGAGGTCGAGGAGCACATAGGCGCCGGCCGCTACGAGCGGACCGAGGGGCGCAGCGCCCACCGCAACGGTTACAGGGAAAGGACCTGGGACACGCGGGCGGGCGCGATCGAGCTTAAGGTGCCCAGGGTGAGGGACTCGAGCTACTTCCCTTCGCTGCTAGAACCGAGAAGGCGGGCCGAGAGGGCCCTATCTGCGGTGGTGCAGGAGGCCTACATACACGGGGTCTCCACACGCAAGGTCGACGATCTGGTGAAGGCTTTGGGTATGACGGGCATCTCCAAGAGCAGGGTTTCTGAGCTTTGTGAGGAGCTCGATGGGGAGGTCGAGCGCTTCCGCAACCGGGGGCTGGAGGGCCCTTACCCCTACGTGTGGCTCGACGCGACCTACGTGAAGGCCCGCCAGGACGGTCGGGTGGCCTCGGTTGCGGTGGTGATCGCCGTTGGCGTAAAGGCACAGACGGGAGAGCGGGAGATCTTGGGACTGGACGTAGGTCCGAGTGAGGACGGCGCTTTCTGGACATCGTTTTTGCGCTCTTTGGTCGGACGGGGTCTTAGCGGGGTGAGGCTGGTAACCAGCGATGCTCACCGGGGCCTCAAGGGCGCTGTGCAGACGGTCCTTGTGGGAGCCTCTTGGCAGCGATGCCGGGTGCACTTCATGCGCAACGCCCTTTCCCTGGTGCCCAAGGCGGCCCAGCAGATGGTTGGAGCAACCATTCGCACCGTCTTCGCCCAGCCCGATGCCCAGAGCGCCCGCGAGCAGTGGCTAAGGGTCTCAGAGGGTTTCCGACATCGGTTTGCGAGACTCTCGGAGTTGATGGAGGAGGCCGAGGAAGACGTCTTGGCCTATGCCGCCTTCCCTGGGGAGCACTGGCAGAAGATATGGTCAAACAACCCGCTTGAGCGGCTAAACAAGGAGGTCAAGAGGAGGACCAACGTGGTGGGGATCTTCCCGAATGAGGCGGCGGTGATAAGGCTCGTAGGCTCTGTGCTCTCGGAGCAACACGACGAGTGGCAGGTCTGCAAACGTTACTTCAGCGCCGGGTCCTTGGCGAAGCTGGATCGAAGGGAGGAACAGATGGCCGAACAGCCGCAACTGGTCGCCAGCTGAGGAGCGGTGAGGGGTGGAGCTGCACGAGGCTTTTACACACTTGACAGGACGCATACCAAGGTTAGCGCTCCTCTCTGGGGATGACCCACGACGACATGAGCGCCAACGCTGGAACAGCAGTAGACCAAGAAGAATCGACCCTAGGTAGACCAGCGGGGGACGCACAGGCCCGAGGTTTGCGACATCCGGGACGGGGTTAATCCTTTCCTAAATATCCCATGCGGAACCGCATTGGCTGCTCATTGAGGGGATAGTAGATCAGCGGGGAAGGCAGGGCAAATAGTAGCTCCTCAGTTTCCGAGACTCTGCCTTCTACGCACTCCGGTGAATAAGGGTGTGCAGAAAGACCGAAAGGTCTGACAACCCAAGGGAGGCGGTCGAACAACCGCCTCCCTCTAGGCTTCAATCCTCTTGGCTAAGTGTTACAACACCCGCCCTACTCAGCTGTTAGATAATAGGTTACGCGCGCTCCCTTAAAGTGGCCGAAGGGGGTGTCCTTATACTTTCCTCCGAACACGATTGTGTGTTCGCCGGCAGGCAGCCCCTCTTCCAAATACACCCAAAGGCCATCGCTGGCTGATTCATAGGTGCCCGGAACAAATCCTGGGAAGGGGTTGTTCGGGAACACTATGGTCCAATCGAAGAGCCCGGATGCTATGCGCTGTTGCTCGAGATCTTGCTTATTGAGAGTAGCAGACCACTTGCTGGGGGGCTCTATTGTGTCGGTAGTAGCCGGCTCGACGCACGCTGTATCGTACGGCTCCGGATCGGGTGGGTTTTGGCCAGCCACCCCGAAGGCCTCGCTGCATACAACATTCGAGACAGGGAAGAATATCGGCATATCTGCCGGCACGGTGCAGGTGCGGTCTACTTTCTTGCTACCTCCCGCTCCAGCTAAGAAGAATACCCCCTCTACATACTCCCCTTCGCATTGCGCCGTGTTTGTATAACTACCGTCTAGTGGGCTGGGGTTCATTGAGGCGCCCCAATTCCACCACTCGGCGCTCAATTCCTCTAGGTTTGTCGTTTCTTGTCCAGCTGCTACAGGTATGGCCACAACAAGCGCCATTATGGCGCTCAGGGCTATCAGTACGATTCGTCACACACTCTATCCTTTCTCTATCCACATGCACCTCAGTGGGGCACTCTTTCAACTAACAGACTAGTTTCCTCCGACTATCACCTCCACTTGTTGCCTCCCCTATCAAGAAGCCCTAAAAGGCTTGGGGAACCCCGCTTATGCGGCGGGGTAGCTCTTCTCTCGCAGCGCACGGATGTGCGTCAGACCGGCATTAGTACCAACACCCGATGAATTCCCGATGAATTTTGAGTGTTCGTACGTCCGTTTTTTGGCCTTTTCGAAACGTTCTTCCGAGCTGTTGACGAACTTATTAGAACGCCGTAAAGGCGAAGTTCGCAGAATCCATATTCCACGCACTTCGGTGAATAAGGGTCCAGGTGAAGGTTGTAGCGTTTACTACTGGTCGCCTGTAGAATGGTGCGTTCTTAACAACATACGGCGGAGGGGATTTGAGCATGCAAAGGAATGACAAGAAGCTGGCGGCTGTGCTCGTACTCGTGCTGGTAGCTCTGGCATTGTGTGCGCCGGTCGCTAGCGCCGCGGGAAGCGACCGGGACGCCGACGGCATACGAAACGCCTCGGACAACTGCGCCAAGCAGTACAACCCGGACCAGAAAGACCTCGACGGCGACGGCAAAGGCGACGTGTGCGACTCGGATAGGGATGGAGATGGGCAGCTAAACGCTGACGACCCTTGCCCGGATGACCCGCTCGACGGGTGTGTGGCGCCCCCACCTCCACCGCCGCCGGGCGACCCGGTCTTTGTCGGTGCAGGAGACATAGCGAGCTGCGCGAGTTCTGGCGATGAAGCTACCGCAAACCTGCTCAATGGCATCTCCGGTACGGTATACACCCTCGGAGATAACGTCTACGACTCCGGCACAAGTGCCGAGTTCGCCAACTGCTACAACCCTTCGTGGGGGCGCCACAAGGCGCGCACCAAGCCGAGTGTCGGCAACCACGAATATCTCACCGCAGGCGCTTCAGGCTACTACAACTACTTCGGAGCCGCCGCAGGAGAGCCGTCCAAAGGCTACTACTCCTACAACCTCGGAGCGTGGCACATCATCGCCCTGAACTCGATGTGCGAGAACGTGGGTGGATGTGGGGCGAGCTCAACGATGGTCACCTGGCTCAAGGGAGACCTCGCTGCTAACCCCTCCTCGTGCACTCTCGCTTACTGGCATCACCCCGTATTCTCTTCTGGGTCGGCGCACGGCAACGACCCGAAGATGATACCGAGCTGGGATGCTCTGTATGCCGCAGGCGCCGATGTGGTCTTGAGTGGACACGACCACGACTACGAGCGCTTCGCCCCTCAGACATCGAGCGGGGTAGCGGACCCTGCACGAGGCATAAGAGAGTTCGTCGTGGGCACCGGAGGTAGGAGCCACCGTGCCTTCGGCACGATCCGCGCCAACAGCGAGGTCAGGAACTCCGACACCTACGGAGTCCTCAAGCTCACGCTTCATACCTCGAGCTACGAGTGGCAGTTTGTGCCCGAAGCGGGCAAGACCTTTAGTGACTCTGGCAGCGGCAGCTGCCACTAATGGCAAGGAAGCGTACGTAAGAAAGGACCGGGGCGCTTAGCTCCCTGGTCCTTATTTTCACGGGACGAACTTCGGAGAATGCCTCACATGTAAACTTCGTAGAACTCCGTCATTACGAAGTTCGCAGAAGACCTACAGCCTGTTGAAAAACTCCCTCTATGCCCGCTTCGACCCCAGAATGGGCCCCAAGCACACCGAATGCGGGGGTATTTGGAGCCTCTGGAACCCAATTCATAGTCACTGTGAGCTCAGCGCCGACTTTTTCAACAGGCTGACCTATTTCCACGTACTCCGCTGAATAGTGACGTTGCTTTGAGGCATCGGGCCCTACCAGGTGGCATCATGGGCTACCAGGATCGGCGTCTAGAAAGGAGCGCTCGTGGCAGAGGAAGGCTCAAAGATACCCGCGGCTTACTACGTCCCTGCAGGTCGAGATCGGTTTCGGGGGAGCGCGAGATCCAGTTCACAAGAACGGTGATCGACTTCAAGGTTTCGACCCTGGACACGGACGGCGCTCTCTCCGTCGCCGAGATCACCTCTTTGCACAAGGGCGGGCCGGCGCGGCACTTGCACCACGAACAGGACGAGTGGTTCTACGTAGTCGAGGGCGAGTACATAATCGAGATCGGCGAGGAGCGCTACGAGCCGGGACCGGGAGATAGTGTCTTCGCTCCGCGCAAGGTGGCGCACGCGTGGGCGTACGTCGGGGAGGGGACAGGAAGGCTCATCGCCGCCCTGCAGCCCGCGGGCGAGATAGAGGCGTTCTTCGACGACTTGGCGAAGTTGAGCAGCGCTCCGGAGCGCGAGGAACTCCAGAGAGCATTCAGTTCGCACGCCATGGAGCTGGCTGGACCGCCCTTGTCGATCGAATAAGCGAGCTCCCTCGAGTTTCCGAGAACTGCGTAAAGGCGAAGTTCAGTGGGATGGCTCATCTACCCCAGCCCCCGGCCCGATGCCCTAAGCCCTCTCCCAGCCGCCTGGTGTACGCGGACACAACACTCGTAATGCCCGACGATATGAGCGTCCCCTCGCCGGCGGTCCTGGGGCATCTGGGCCGGGGCTATGCTGAACTTCGCCTGTACGGAGCTCGGAAGTTCATAGCCACGATCGTGCATATGAGCAGGTCTTACTTAGATCCCTCCGAAGCTGCCCAGCATCTCTTTGAAGGCCTCAGGCCGGATCTCGACAATCCCTGAGAAAGGGTTGTTGAACTCGCCGATGGTGAAGAGTATGCCGCAGATCAGTAGCGTCAGGGCAGCGACCATAAGCGCGTGCGCCAGGTTGCTCCTAAGCCCGAATAGGTAGGTGAAAGACACGGTAATCACCCCGCCGACCACGAGGACTACCCACAGCAGATTGGGTATGCCCTCCCTGACCTCCAGCAGCCGTGACCTCCTGGCGTCGGCCACATCGTGAACCTGCGTCAGCCCACGTTCGTAGAGCACCTGCTCGCCTTTGGTGCGAGGATCGAACTCCAGGAGCTTCAACCTGAGCTGGCGAAGAAGGGAGTCCGCACGCGGGCTCGTCTGGCCCCGCTCCATCATCGGCCACTCCTCCTTCACCACGACCTTGGCGTACGTCCGGGCGAGGTCCTGCAGGCGCGAGCGCTCGGGCTCGGGTAATTGGGAGGCGAGGAAGTAGACCCCGGCCAGCTCGTGTGCCTCACTCTCCACGTTAGTCTGGGCCGTGTTGTAATCCTGCCAGACGGCGATGACCACGAACGCAAGCAGCACGGCGTAGGCGACGCCCAAGACCGCGTAGATGAAACCAGCGACGTCGTTTTGCTCCTCTCGGCGGTCAGGGGGAACCAGGCGTTGCACCAGTACCAGCCCTACGACCGCCACTAGCACAGGCACGAAGACCGTCAGCATGACGTAGAGTGCGGTTGCTAAGGCAGACCAGCCTCACTCTCACTATCATTGGTCCACTATCTGGGCCAAAGATACATCCTCTATAACCGGCGCGGCAACACTTAGGGGTTTATTCACCCAACCTCGTAGAAGATGGATTCTGCGAACTTCCGCTTTACGGGGTTCTAAGAAGTTGGTAAAGGGACACTCTTACCAGTTAGTACCTTTGTCCTCGGACGCGCGCTAGTACCACCACTCTACTTCTATGGCTGTGTACTACCGCTTGACGGTGATCGTTCCCTTCATGTCGGTGTGTATCTCACAGTGGTAGGGCTTCTTGCCCGCGCTCTTGAAGGTGTGTGTATACCTCTTTCCTGGACCCAAACGTCCTGAGTCAAACGAATTCTTTCTGTTCGCCGATACGGTGTGTGCAGTGGAGTCCTTGTTGATCCATCTGACGTTCGTCCCCCGCTTGATGGTGATGTTGGCCGGCTTGAAGCTGAAGTTTTGGATCGAGACTGTCCTGGTTGGATGTTTTTGTACCTTGGCGGCCGTGGGATGTTTGTATGCCCCGGCGACTAACACAGCGAAAAGCGTGCCCACCACAACCAGCGCTGCCACCGTCATCAACAAGATGATGCGTCTCATAAGCGTAGGCTCCTCCTTCTCCTTCTCACGCCCCACAGCGGAGATTTGTGCATAAAGGTATTACGCATCTAGCTGCGTGGTCGGATTGTTCACCCTGGTGCGTGGAAGAGGGATTCTGCGAACTTCGCGTGTACGGAGTTCTAAGAAGTTCGCAGAGAGCGGAGCTCGAGAGCCGTCCTCCTAGCGTTCGGAGCAAGCGCTAGGAGCGGCCGTCGTCGGGGCTTTGCTCCGCTTCGTTTTCCTCCGGGGCGCTCTCCGGTACCCCCACGAACGTCACCTTAAGCGTCGCCCACAACGACGACAACATGAACGCGAAAGCCCCGATCGTCATGGCCAATAGCACTATCTGCACCACGACGAGGGCGGAGATCACCCAGCCTTCCTGGACCACGGAGGTGGTGGTGACCTTCAGCACATCGAACAAGAGTGCAGGCGCTATGGTGGCGAAGCCCCCACGGGCGGTAAGGCGAATCAGGGAGATGAAGTGCGGTCCCTCCACCCCCCGCTCGATCCGCTCGCCGAGGGCGACGGCCGCAAGCAAAAGCGCCAGGATCCCGGCCGAAGCCTCGATCAGGGACACCGTAAGCCAAACGCCCGCATCGTTGAGTGCCTTGAGGTGCTCGAGAGTCCCGAAGTTCCTACCCAGGATGCCGAAGGCGAGCATACCAACGAGCGCAGCCACTGCCACCGCAACCCCGAACCAAGGGCGCAGTCGGTCGGTAGGATGGACATACTTCATGATCGGCTGATCCGGCAAATGCGAACTACCCCGGGACATGCTCTTCTCCTCTAGAGACAGATCTCTGAAAGACGGATGCCCTTTACCCGCTCGGCCCCGCTTCGAACCCATTAGGGGCACCCCGGCCGTTCTCCATATGCCTTTATTCACCGGAGTGCGTGGAATAGGCATTCTGCGAACTTCGCCTTTACGCAGTTCTAGGAAGTAGCGCCATGCTTGCAGCCTTCGCTACAATGGTGCAAACGCTCCAGTGGGGAGTGTAGGGAAAGGAGAGACACATATGTCGGCAGAAGAGAACAAGGCTGTGGTGCGACGGGAGATAGAGGAGATGTTCAACCAAGGGGGCAACCTCGACGCAGCCGAGGAGATCTATGCCCCAAACTACGTCGGCCACGAGCCTGCGTTCGGGGACGCACGGGGTGTGGAGGCCGCCAAGCAATTCGCCGCCGACTACCGCCAAGCCTTCCCCGACCTTCAGACCACTATAGAGGACCAAGTAGCCGAAGGGGATAAGGTTGTAACCCGTTTCACTGCTCGCGGCACCCACCAGGGTGAGACAGAGGACTTTGGTCCTCCGACGGGTAACCGCGTAGAGGCTACCGGCATCACTGTAGAGCAATTCGCAGACGGCAAGATTGTGGAAGACTGGACGAACTTCGATGCCTTGGGCCTGATGCAACAGCTTGGACTTATCCCCGAGCAGTAGGAGGCCGACAGTTAGCTACTCAGTGGGCTGGGGTCTAGCAGCCTCGGCCCTTCTTATGCCCTTATTCACCGGAGTGCGTGGAATAGGGATTCTGCGAACTTCGCCTTTTGGGCATTCTCAGAAGTTAGCCTCTACGGAGTTCTCCGAAGCTCGACTCGTGCGGCGGTCTCTTTACGCCACCGTCCGGTCCTCGTGTGGCGGCCCGAGGTAGGGGAACTCGGAGAGGAAGTCCTCGTGTGGTCCCACCTTGTCCTCCGTCACCCTCCCGTTCGTCAAGATGGCGAGCACGTAATCGCCCACATCGTCGGTCAACAGACGACCGTTGTCCGGGTAGCCAACCGGTCGCGTAGGGTCGTAGGGCAGGATATCCGGTAGCATGGGCTCTGCCAACCGCTTAGCTTCCTCCGGAGAGTACCCACCTGCGTGCTCCAGCACGTGGGCGATGCTGTCCACGAAGCGGGCGTCATCGGCCGGCTCGCCAGCGAGGTACTCTACCTTCTCCTCGTTCGGAGTGAGGACGGTGACCTGCTGGGTTTGAGCCTGCCGCTCCACCTGGACCCAGCCACCGCCATCCGCAGGGACCAGCGTTCGGTGCCAAAGACCGACCTCGGTGGCTCCCAACTCGCTATTGGGAAGCTCCAGCACGATGGTGCACACATCCTTGTCGGCGAAGAAGTCGCTGCCCGTGAACTGGAAGTCGTTGAGGGGGCCCCGTACGTCGTAAAAGAAGGGGTCGCTACGCCAGCCCGCGAAGAAGCGATAGTCGCCAGCCTCCGTAACCTGCGCATCGGGGCCGGTCGAGACCGGAGCATCCTCGATGATCGCTTCCCCGCCCTCGCCCGTCCCGGCGGCGTCGGAGCCCTCCACGCGGCGCACCGTCGCACTCTGCGCCCCGTTTTCTGACGGCGAGAACCGGACCCGATAAGCGATGTCCGCGACCGCGTCCCGGTCGGTGTCGATCTTGAGTTCGTATATCGCCTCCGGGGCGAAAGGCTCGGCAGAGGTGGGCCCCTCTGGGTTCACGCTCACGGACGGATGCACGTCCATGATGAGGATGGACCTGCTTGAGTCCTCCGGCTTAGGGAAGGCGAACAGGTCGCAGAAGTCGAGGCGGGCATCCCCGTGCGGGCAGGTGAAATCGGGCCCCGAGTAGTGGTGTGACATAGTTGCTCCTCCTTGTCTGCTAACCCTGCATTGTCACAAGGCAGGCTCAAGATACAGGAAGTGAGGCAACCATGTCTAGGAGTCGCTTCTGGGAGCCCAGCGCAACTGATAATGCCTTATTCACCCGAGTGCGTGGAATATGTCTTAATGACGTTGGGTGAATAGCCCCTCAGCCCACACCCCGATCCGGGGGCTATTCTCAATGCCCTGAGGTTTTCTCAGAGAGCTTCTTACGACTTGCTCAACCACCACAGGTGTTGTTGACACAGAGCAAGCTGCAGCAATTAGCGTCCTCGAAGCAGAAGCGGCCATCCGGTAGGCACGGTGGGCAGGGACGCCCACACCCAATTCCTCCGGCGTCGTTGATGAAGCAGACCGTCTGAGGGTCGGTGCACTCGGCGCAACTACTTACCGGCTCCTGACATCCAACGGAACAGTCGACACAGACTGTACCGGGGCCATCCGCCCGGGCGTAACAGCCACAGGGGAAAGGGCAGGGCGGATTGCATATTGGTTCGCCGCACGGCGTAGAACAAGCCAAAGTGGGTGGAGTGCCACACTCAGACGGTCCATTTGTGCAAATCGTTCCTGATGGACACACGTCGCATGACGCTGCACAGAACCCCGAACAAGAACAGATCGGGTCTCCACCGCCCACTGGGGTAAGTAACTCCACCTTCGCACACTTCGCCTTGCACACACCATCCACGCACTCTTGCCCCTCTGCACAGCGGTTAAAGCAGCGGCCGCAGTGGCGCTCGTTTCTATCAAGGTTTACGCACCTGTCGTTGCAGCGCCTCTGGCCTTCCGGGCAGCCGCAAACCTTGTCGTCTCCGCGCCTGATGCAGTTCCTCTCAGCAGCACTCGGAGTCCCTTCTACATTCTCTGCCCAAACGCCTGCAATCGTCGTTGGCCCAAGCCACCCCTGGCAAGGAGGCCAAAGCGGCCCCCAGGAGGGCACCACCCATCCCATCCTTATAGCCTTGCCCCTGGAGAGGGTGCCCGTCGCGAGCCCCTTGGCCAGATCGTCGAAGGATTGGTTGGTAGTTTGTTGGCTCACTTGTTCCCCCTTTTCCCCGAAGGACGGGATACACTAGGGATTAGCCCCGCCTTCAGTTGACTAACGAAGGTAAGTATGTGGGGTTACAAGGCCTGGCGCAACTTCGGAGAATTTATCTTATGCGAATGTCATTAGGATCGAAGGAAGGCCCGAACAAAAACCAACAGTGGTAGCTCGCTTAGGACGGATAGCAGCTAGTTCGCTCCCAGTGCTGTAGCAACGCTTCTTCGGAGGGCGGAACCGCTCCGAAGCGCAAGTCGCCACCATGGTAGGGGACTAAGTGGCTGTAGCCCACGGACTGCGGCTTGCTTTCGCTGGGTCTACCCAAATGCGATGCTCTAGGTCTACGGTAAAAAGGCCGCGCTCGAATGCCTGGTCGTGCATCAAGCAGAGGCATAACCCGTTGCTAACAACTCCCCGTCGATCGGGCTCGTCCGCCCAACGGGCAATGTGTGCCCCGCGCAGGAAGGTCCGTTCCGCAACGTCGCAGTCGGGAAAGCAGCAGCGAGACCCATAGTTCGCACGCACTATATCCGAGAACTCACGCTGTCCGACGCGAGTGAGGAGTTGCCCAACCGTTCGTCGGTGCTTACTTCGCGAACGACTCTTGGGGAGTGCTGTGGTATGTCCTCGGTCCTATCAAGGAGAAGCCGCGCGAGCTTTCCGCTCACCTCGGAAAGGTAGGCACCGTTGAGGCACTGCAGACGGCCCCCTTGGATTACGTAGAACAGCCGCTCCTTCCTGGATGCGGCTTTATTCCCCATGAAGTAATTTCGGAGTTCAGTATCCTGCCTTCTGAAAACGTCCTTGAGCAGCACGGGATCGTCAAGGGGAGTGAAGTCTCGGAGTGGCACACGATAGTAGCTTCGAGCAAAGCTCCAAGCGCCAGGGTTGGGCGGGCGGTCTTTGGTCTCGAAGCCATCAGCCGCCGCAGTCGAAAAGGCAACGAAGGTCGCTTTATCGCCTTTCCCCCGCAGATGTAGCACAGGATCGCCCGCTCCAACTTGCAGTAGGGTGCCCCAAAATGCCCATTTCGTGCCGTTCGTTTTGCGAGATGGGGACCACAAGGACTCTCCGAAACCCCAGCTGCCGCCTCCATGGGCTTCGTCTCGTGACATCTCGAACCAAAGCATGTGTCCTAGTTTGATCCCCGTGCTAAGCGCCGTTCAGCATCCGTCAGATCGCATCTTTATACAGCACCACAACATGTGGAGCCCTAGACGCGCCGTGTCAGAAGCTTCAAATGCCGTTCTTCCGGCCCTCGGAGGGGTTCTATGCAAGATCCTGCATCCGAACTTCGGAGAATACCCCTTCCACGCACTCCGGTGAATAAGGAAAAAGGAGAGCGCTGGGGTCCCAAAAGGACGACCCCAGCAAAAAGGTGGCTTGCGCCCTCCTAAGCCGTCGCTGCTATTGGCTCCTAAGAAGCATTCCTACGCAGCATGAACCTCATCACCGCCAAGCTGGAGACAAGCAACGCTAGGCCAGCCGCCAGCGTAACTGCCGGCACCATCGGGGGCCCGCCGGTGTCCCCCAGCGTGGTGCTACCTACTCTGGCGGCGTCTACGACCTCACGAATCGAGTCGATCACGAGCTGAGGTTGCTCTTGGTGTATGTAATGGCTGCTGTGGGGATCATCGATGAACCTGGCGCCGGGCACCTGGCTCACGAGATCGCCTATGGCGTCGTGCCATGCGTTATAGAGCAATATGCGGAACTGCTCCGCCTCCTCGAGCGTCATCGGCAGCGTGCCGTCCTCTACGTAGGGCGTAAGGTCGAAAGGTACGTCCGATTGGAACGCGATAAAGGGCATCGGCTTCAGCTTTTTGGCGGCCGATGCCTGTTCGAGGTTTCGATCAGAGTCGGACCACTCCAGGGCGGGGTAAAGCTTCAGAGCCTTCGCCGGGGGACGACCCCCCAGGAGTGGCTTCCATAAGGCCCACTCCTCGTCGGTCAGCGCATTGGCCGCCTCGAAGGGGGTGGGATCGACGAGGACGAGCCCCGAGACATCTTCGGGGTATTCGCTGGCGTAGAGCCTTGAGACCGCGCCTCCCATCGAATGCCCGACCACGACGTAGGGACGTTTCCCTTCTCCGGACGCCTTCAACAGGGCGTGCAGATCATCGACGTGGTCCTGTAGCGTGGTGGGCTGGTCTACCGGGTCGCTGCGGCTAGGCTCGAAGTCCTCTGGACCTTCACCCGTCGCGAGGATGGTTCCTGGACGGTCGTAGGCGCATACCCTGTTGGTCTCTGCGATGGCGGGCAACACCGCCTGCTCGGATGGGTCTTTCGTTGTGCTCCACGTTTCGGTGCGGTCCCCGGCCCCCGAGACGAACACGACCGTGGGATATCCTGTGCCTTGGCACTCCATGTACATCTTGCGGCCCCCACCGATATCGACCAGCCCGGCAAAATCCTTACTCTTGGCGGAGTCCGGAGCGGTGGCCGTTGCGCTAGGACTAGCTGTTGCGCTAGGGGAGTAGCCGTGGCAGTAGCCGTAGCGGTTGCGGTAGGACTAGCAGTGGCACTAGCGGTTGCCGTGGGGCTGGCACTCGCGGCTCCGCCATGTTTGTAGTTTTGCGCGAAAGCCGCAGAGGCGAGCAGCAGGAGAAGCACCGCGCTCCCGGCAAACACAAGCAAGACCTTCTTCATGCACCACCCCTCCCATAGTTTTGAAGCAGATGTCCTCTCTATAGGGAAGCACCTACCACTCCTTCTCAGGCATTGTGGGCACTTCATACACTCCGGTCAACCGTTGCTGCTCCTCATCCTTGCTTTCACCCAACGTCGTAGTAGACGAAGAATGCGAACTTCTGAGAACTCCGTGTACTGCGAAGTTCTAAGAATTCATATTCCACGCACTCCGGTGAATAAGGGGCAAGAGGAAGAGGGCCGAGGCTTACCTCGCTATTCTCCTTACCTCGCAAGTGCGGACCGGGCGGGTGTCGGTTGCGGCCGACTCCGCTATAGTGGTGGTGTCCATAGGGGCTCCTTCCCTGTGGGCCGGGCTCCGGGGTGTGGCGACACCTGCGGGGCCATTTCCTTATCCGACATCCTAATTGTATCTCATATGTCCCTCATTCACAAGCTATTTAAGTGGATTATCAGTCTCATTTAAGGTACAATCTGCACAGGCACAACGAGAGGAAAGTGAGGTAAGAGATGCCTACAATTGAGGCTGTGAAGATAGGCGGCAACTTGAGGCGCTTACGAGAGGACCGACTGCTGACGCAGGCGGAGCTTGCGGAGCGCGCCGGGATAGCTTTGAGTAGCCTTGTCCGAATCGAGAATGATCAGGTAGACCCTCGGTTCACCAGCATCCGCAAGCTGGCGCAGGCGCTCGAGGTGCATCCCCGCGAGCTGACCGGGAGGCCCGCAGATGGCTAAGCGCGGCAACGGAGAGGGGAGCATCTATCCCTTCAAGAGCAAGGCCGGAAAGGTCATCGGCTATCGCGGCTCCTACTGGATTCACACGGCCGAGGGCCCGAAGCGTCGCTACATCTCCGGCAAGAAGCGCGAAGACGTCAGAGACAAGCTCGCGAAGGCCCTCTCAGACCGGGCCGACGGGCTCGTCTTCGACGCCGGCGCACTTACCGTCGGCGAGTACCTGGAGCGGTGGCTGAAGGATGTGCAGGACACGGTGCGCAAGAGCACCCACGAGGGATACGAGTACGCAATAGGGCCCCACATCAAGCCCGCCCTCGGGCGGATCAAACTCAAGGACCTGAACCCCGCCCAGATCCGCTGGTTCTACCGGGACCGTCTGGACTCCGGCCTCTCGCCGGCGACGGTCCACAAGCTTCACGTCGTCTTGCACAAGGCCCTGAAGGCCGCCGTGGCAGACGGGTTCATCCCGCGCAACGCCGCAGCCGGTCTGAAGCTGCCCAGGATCACTCGCGAAGAGATAGATCCGCTGACGGAGACCGAGTCCCGACGGCTCCTAGAAGCCGTGCGCGGCGACAGGCTCGAAGGCCCTCTACGTCCTGGCCCTCAGCACCGGAATGCGCCAGGGCGAACTCCTGGCTCTCAAGTGGGACGACGTGGACCTGGAGCGGCGGACGTGCTTCGGGTGCGGCACACCCTCACCCACGCGGACAAATCCTACGTTCTCGGCGAGCCGAAGACCCCAAGAGCCGGCGCACCATCAGGCTCACACGAACGCGGTGACGGCGCTGAGAGGCCACCTCTCCCGCCAGCTAGAGGAGATGGAGAGGATGGGCTCCCTCTACCAGCCGCCGGGCGGGCTCATCTTCGCCACGGAAGCCGGGACCATCATCAATCCCTCGAACCTCCGGAACCGTTCCTTCAAGCCGCTACTGAGGCGGGCCGGCCTGCGCCAGATCCGCTTCCACGACCTCCGCCATACCTGCGCAACGCTGCTTCTCAGCAAGAACATCAACCTCAAGGTCGTCTCCGAGATGCTCGGGCACTCCTCCATAAGCGTCACCCTGGACATCTACTCCCACCTGCTGCCGGACATGCAGGAGAAGGCTGCGAAGGCCCTCGAAGACGCCTTATGGTGAATAGACTCGGCGCTACAAGTTGCGGCTGAGGAAGCGATCCGTAAGGTCCTCGGTCACATTAGGGCCAGGCGTCCATCCACTGAAGGCTGTGAATAGTGGGGTAGTAGCATCCCTTACGAACCGTCCCAGAGCAGAAGTCGGGGTGTCGAGTGAAACAGCAACCTGCGAGTTCACGTCGTCCTGGTGACAAACATAGCCCGGCGAGACAAACCTCTCTGGATAAAGCCACGCCGAGATCTCGCGACCTCTGAGTCCTGACCACCGGAAGGCGTAGTGAAGGATCGTTTCCTCAGGCGTGGCTCCCATCTCTCTGGCGAACGCCATCGGCACCGCAATAGCTTCGGCGGTGCGTGTGATGACCAAGCCGGGGTCCAATGCTGTCATCGGCTCGGGAGCCGAGGGTATCGTAGCGAGATCATCCTGCAGCGCGCGGTAGAGGTAGAACCTCCCTACAGGCTCCGCTCGCCAAAAGTCTACGCGATCAGGTAGCAGGCCTCCGCGCCTGCTGTAGACGAATGCCTCCCAGCCGCCGTCGTGAATGTAGGGACGAGGTCCTGGATCGAGTTCGCCTTCCACATTCGCAAATCCGCTGCTGTCGATCCAAGCCGGCCAACCTGTGAATCTAGGGTTGCTGGCGCTTATGAGATTAAGGAAATCCTCTGTCGGTGCTCCGCCTAGAGAAGCACCCTCGACGAGGACGGCGACCTCCCAGGCGCCGTGGCGCGGAAGTTGCACATTCCTTCTAGTCCTCTCTGCCTTGAATCGCTCATGGCCATCCTGAAGGAACTTTAGGGCTCTCGCCGCAGGCGTCGGGCCGGGCTCACCTCGCTCCTCGACCGCTTCATCGGCCTCGCGACCCAGTACTTCTATCTGGCGTCTATCTAAGTGACGTCTCAAGAACCGGCCTATGTCCGCCTCACGGTTGTCGAAGAGAGGATCAAGGATACTGCTCCAATCGTCCCACCTAGGTTCGCCGGTGCTTGGCGTATTGTTTTGCGAGAGCGAGCGGATGTATACCGCATGCTGCCTTACTAAGATGTCGCCATTAGCGTTCCGTAAAGGGCGCCTTGCGGCGACAAGAGCCTCGGTGCCCGCGTCTACCTCGAGTACGGGAAATTATTGGGCGTCACGTACGGGGAAGTGGACGTGAACCTCAAACCGTTCGGAGGCGAACCTATTAACCAACCCGTTGATCTTATCGGCGTGAAAAGCGGTGCGCGCATCAGAGGGAGCTCCTGCGAGATCCGGCGCTGATGTTTGGTTGTCAAAGCCGACGAGTATGAAACCACCCGTGCCACGGTTTCTCATAGCGATGCAGCCTCTAATGATTTTCGCCTGGCCTTCTGGGGAGTCCGGATCGAACCAGGCCTTGAGCTCGACCGCGAGGCTCTCTCGAGGATAGTCGACTAGCTGCCGAACTTCATCTGGGCTGGAAGGCACCTCTGGTTGTCATCGCTTCCTAGGCGCGTTGCTGCACCGTTGCTGCACGAAGGCCCTGAAGGATACCTGTAGGTTATCGACGTGCTCTACACTTTTGCTGCAAAACAGCACTTTTTTCGAGTGGGCGATAGTGGATTCGAACCACTGACCTCTTCCGCGTCAAGGAAGCGCTCTCCCCCTGAGCTAATCGCCCGTACTTACTTCGCCACTCCGAGAGGCGGCACCCGGAATCGAACCGGGGTACAGGGTTTTGCAGACCCTTGCCTAACCACTCGGCCATGCCGCCAGCGGCGCCCTACGGCCAGAGCGGAAGACGGGATTCGAACCCGCGACCCTCACCATGGCAAGGTGATGCTCTACCAACTGAGCTACTTCCGCACGCGGCCCTAATTTAGCACGGGCCCAGGGCTCTTACAAGCTGTCGTTGAACCACCGTTTTCTGGAGAAAACCACGTAGCGCATGATGAAAAAGCTTATGGTAGAAGCCACGATAACGGAGATGATCTTGGCCACGTTGCCGGCGAGATACGTCGGCACCTCCGTATAGATTATGATGGGCCGGATCAGGGCCCAGAACAGCCCGCTGCTTATCCCGATGTTGACGAGCACCTGTAGACCGAACAGGACTATCTGCCTCGTATCGTGTTCGGCCCTGCCCCGAAACGTCCACAACGTGTTCCAGGCGTAGCTGTTCAGGTTCGCAAGAATAAGCGCGACGCCGTTGTAGATAACGAGCAGGGTCACCTCGCGGGTCGGCGCCAGCCACAAGAACAGGTTCAGGACCCCGATATCTATGGCGGCGTTGGAGATTCCGACGAGGGAGAACTTGGAGAAGCGCTTTCCCCCGCTCTTTAGCTTGGCCTTGGCCTCGCTCATCTCTCCTCCAGGGCCTGTTCGTAATACCCGCGCAGCGTGCGCGTCGAAGTTCCCCAATCACGCCTCTCGGCGGACGCGCGGGCCTTACGCCCCATCCGTGCCCGCAGGCCGTCATCAGAGACGATCTTCCTGACGGCGGCGACGAGGGTTGCGTCGGAACCAGGATCGTAGAGAAATCCCGTCTCGCCTTCGTCCACCACCTCCCCGGCCGCACCCGCCCTGGCGGCGAGCACGGGCAGCCCGGAGGCGAGGGCTTCGAGCATCGCTATCCCCAACGTCTCCGTGGTCGAAGGGAACAAGAAAACGTCGGCTGAGGCGAACGCGTACGCGAGCTCCTCGCCTTGCAGCATCCCCGTAAAGACCGTCGGCGTATTCGCGAACTCCTGTTCGAGGTCCCTGCGCGCGGGTCCGTCTCCGACGATGGCGAGACGCACTCCGGGCACTTCGCCGAGAGCGACCCTGAGTTTACCGATGTCCTTCTCGTGACCGAGGCGTCCTACGTAGAGCAGAAGCCGCTCGGCCGGGTGACCGTTCGTCAGCCTGACCCGCCAATCCTTCGAGAACTTGTCGGGGTGGAAGCGCCTGGCATCGACACCTTGTGGCCACAGGTGCAGCCGCTCGATACCCTCCTCGGCAAGGTACCGGAGCGTCGCCTCAGAGGTGCATAGGTTGATGGCGGCCCTGTTGTGCAGTTTCCTAGTGTACCAGCGAGCGGCACGATCGAAGAGCCCGAGCCGGTAGAAGCTGGCGTAGGCGGCGATGTTCGTGTGGTAGGAAGCCACCAGGGGGACGCCCAGGCGCCTGGAATAGAAAGGAGCTCCCCCCCCGAGAACGAAAGGGTTGACGGCATGGATCAAGTCGGGCCCGAAGTCGCGCAGCGCGGTGCCCACGCCCGGGGTTATGGGGGCGAGCTTTATCTGGGGATAGGGCGGGAGAGGCACACTGGAGACACGGTGGATCGGGACTCCCTCGTAAGAACCCGGTCCTTCTCCGTATTTGGGGGCGATCACGAGCATCTGGTCGCCCATCCCGAGCAACTCTTCTATGGTGTGCCTGAGCCTCGTTACCACACCATCGGTGGCCGGCATGAAGGTCTCGGTAAAGAACGCGATGCGCACAGAATCGTCCCGCTAGCCGCGGCCGAACCCGGCTAGTACAGCGCCGTATCGCCGCCACCCTGCTCCCCTACAGATCCTCTCGCTACCGGCCAGCACCAGTCTCCTATCTCCGCTCGTAACGATCCGCACCCCGCTTCTACAGGTTCGAGATGACGGCCTGGGTGAACTCCCTGGTTCCGGCGCTGCCGCCGAGGTCCTTTGTACGCGTCTCGGGGCTCTTCAGGGCCGCCTCTATCCCCGCCTGCATCCTGTCGGCCTCCTCGCCGTATTCGAGGTGGATTAGCATGTTCTTGGCCGACAGCAGCGTCGCGAGCGGGTTGGCCCTGTTCTGTCCGGCGTACTTAGGTGCGGAGCCGTGGACGGGCTCGAAGACCGCGATCTCCTCCCCTATGTTGGCCCCAGGGGCGACGCCGAGACCACCGGTGAGGCCGGCGCACAGATCCGAAAGTATGTCGCCGTAGAGGTTCGGGCAGACCAGAACGTCGTAGAGGTTCGGCTTCATGACGAGCTGCATGCACATGTTGTCGACGATGCGGTCGTCTATCTCCTCGAAGTCGTTCTCGTAGTCCCTGGCGACCTCGAAGAAGACGTCACGGAACAGGCCGTCGGTGAACTTCATGATGTTGGCCTTGTGGACGACGGTGATGTGCCTGCGGCCCTGCTCTTTAGAGCGCTCGAAGGCCATCCGGCAGATGCGCTCGGTGCCCTCGCGGGTGATGATCTTGATCGACTCCGCCGCGTGTTTGCCGACCATGTGCTCCACGCCGGCGTAGAGGTCCTCGGTGTTCTCGCGGTAGATGATGATGTCGATGTTCTCGTACGGCGTCTCCACCCCTGGCAGGCTCAAGGCAGGCCTGATGTTCCCGTAGAGGTCGAGCTCCTTGCGCAGTGCCACGTTCACGGACCTGAACCCTGTTCCCACAGGCGTGGTCAGCGGCCCCTTCAATGCCACCTTGTTGCGCTGGATAGACTCGAGCACGGACTCCGGGAGGGGCGTACCTTCCCTGTCCATCACCGTCTCGCCGGCTTCGGCGATCTCCCACTCGACGTCGACGTCGAGCGCGCCAATAACCTCCTTTACGGAGTCCGTGAGATCCGGGCCGATACCGTCGCCCGGTATGAGAGTAACCGTCTGCGCCACGCGCAAACCCCCTTCGCAGTAGACCGCCGACAGTATAGCGGCCTGGCGTGGTGAGGGCAGCTATTCCCGACTACGGGCCGCGCGAGACGACCTCCCGTTACTGGGACTGGCTGAACGCAGCGGCAATTATGGTCAATATGGCGACACCGATCAGAAGCGCCAGGAGCGCGAAGATGATCGCGGGTATCAGCACCACAGCGACAGCCCGACCGGTGGTAGTGGAGTGGATCTCACGAATACCAAGCACGCTCAACACCACGCCGTAGACACCTATGGCGATGAGCACCAGAATTCCAAGGATAGGTATAGCTGCCAGCCAACTTGCAAGCTGAAGTACCGACGCATATGCCACGACCCTGAATGTGGCTTCAAACCCGGCGTGCGAGGGCCTGATGATAAGAATGACGAGCAAGTGGTAGATGGCCGCCCAGATAAACAAACCGATAGCCGTGGCTATCGGGGTGAGAATGATCGCACCGAAAAAGCTGCCGAAAGCACTGCCGATGCCGTTGCCCGTAGCCAGAGAGATCAGCAAACCGATAATCCCAGTAAGCAAGCCGCTGATGACGGCGCAGATAATTGCGAAGACCAGTGGGTTGATGAAATCTCCCTGGCGACGAATGCCACGGAAGAATTCGACCGGCCGGAACACGACGCTTTGCGCGGTGCTGATGAAACTCTGTACGGGATCCTGGTAGTTGAATTCCCCACCGGAAGCACCACCGGATACTCGCGGCGCACCAGGTCCTCCAGAGGAACCGCCCGACCCCCTGCTGCCGCCAGATCCCGTGTTGAAGTCCACGCGAATCTCCTCTCCCATCGCACTTCGGATAACTAGTAGAAATGTACACGTTCCAGATAACCCGCGCAACCGCGCAAGTGGGCGTCGTGCAGCGTTCCGGAACGCGCCTTCGGGGCAGCGTCGCAGGCATGCGGGGTGCTGTAGAATGGCCGTGGAGTCGTGCGTCTTTGGGAACAGGAACTTCTGATGTCCTCGACGATAGAGACCCTCGAGCGGGAGCTGGGCGACGCCCAGACGGAGCGAGAAGCGGAGCAACGGGCCGTTGTCAGGGCCGAGAACGCCCACGAGGCGGCGTGTTCGGCGCGGGATGAGGCCTGGTCCGAGGGCTCTGCGGCCGATCCCGAGGTGGAGGAGTTGACCGATCTGGTCTACCGTCGGCGGAGGGAGCTCTACGATGCCATCGACCGGCTCAAGGCGGCTGAGGGCAAGGAGCGCAGGATCAAGAGCCGCCTCATGTACGTGCTCCCTGCCGAGCGGCGCAGGTACCTGTCGGGGACCGTCGACGAAGAGTTCGAAGAACTGCTTGCGGCCGTCAGGGAAGCTTACAGCGACACCCTGCCCGGCGCGCGGGTCTCCGTGGTTACCGAGAAGCCGGGCGAGGTGGACCTTCGTGGGGACGCGACGTGGCGGGCGCTGGAGCGTTTGTACTCGGGCACGGTACGCAGGTGGGTGGAGATAAGGAGCGAGGTCGACTCGCCCGAGGCAGGAAGGATGGCGCGCCAGATCTCCTACTACGCGGGAGGTCATACTCCGCGCACTTTCGTGGACCACGTGGAGATCAGGGCTGGCTCCTTCAGGAGCCCGCGGGAGCTTAGGACCCTAGCCGGCTACGAGAACGCGGAAGGACGGATGGCGCTCGCGCGAATCACGGCGCGGCGCTATCTCGACGAAAACTCCGTCGGACGCCTCGGCAAGCGCCCCCAGAGCCTGGTCCAGGTCGCCGAGATCGCCCGCCTGTATCAGACCATGAGCCTCACCGTGGATGAGATCCGCTGGAGACTCGAGCAACTGATCTCCCTGCGCTTCGAGGTGCTCGAGGCAGTCTACAAGCTGACCGG
Organism: uncultured Rubrobacteraceae bacterium; assembly: GCA_963849745.1. Taxonomy (GTDB): domain Bacteria; phylum Actinomycetota; class Rubrobacteria; order Rubrobacterales; family Rubrobacteraceae; genus Rubrobacter_D. The sequence continues at coordinate 47,013 of CAWKIM010000007.1, forward strand.
CCAACGTCGCCGTTTCTCTTTCTACGAGATAGCCCGCGCCGCCCGTCTCCTCGACGGCCACTTTCCCGACGCGGGCGTCGCCGCTGAAGTCCTCACCCAGTGCGTGCGACAGGCCCTCACGACCGGCGTCCCCCTCGTCGACGTCGCCTACATGAACGTCACGACGGGCGAAGGCTTCTGATCAGCCTTTCCCTCGCACTGAGGAGATAGCGGCGAAGGCCGATCTCATGGATACAAATCACCCCTCCCAACGTCCGTCGGCGTCGACCATTGAGGCTGGCCAGGAAGCCCTGGCTCGGGGATGGTGGGAGGAGGCGCGCGCCGCGTTCGAGCGTGTGCTACACGCCAGTGAGCCGGAGGTGAGTGCAGAGATCCTATCCGGCCTGGCGGGAGCGCTGTGGTGGCTGGGTGAGATCCGGGAGGCGCTCGAATTGTGGGAGCGAGCATACTCCGGATTCCGAAAGCGGCCCGATCCTGCCCAGGCCGCCTCCGTCGCCATTCAGCTCGCCGTGCTCTACGACGCCAACCTCGGCAACCATGCCGCAGCCGCCGGGTGGGTGGCGCGCGCCGCGCGGCTGGTCGAAGAGCACGCCCTGGAGCCGCTGCGCGGCTGGGTGTTGATCGCCAGAGCGACCGACACCGCCGATCCCGGTCAGCACGAGGCCCTGGCCCGCCAGGCGCATCAGCTCGGCCGGGATTCCGGGGACCGCGACGTGGAGTTGTGCGCACTCACTCAGATCGGCGTCGCCCTTATCGATCAGGGTAGGATCACAGAAGGCATAACCTACCACGACGAGGCGATGGCCGGCGCGCTCGCCGGGGAGGGAGGGTTAGACACCGTGGTTTTCACCGCCTGCGAGATGATGGACTCCTACAGCCGCTGCGCCCAGTTCGAGCGAATGGCGCAATGGATTCGGGCGGCAGACCGGTTTGTCGAGCGCTACGGCTGTCCTTACCTCAACGCCTCCTGCCGCATCCACTACGGTGAGATGCTATTCGCCACCGGAGACTGGCCGCGCGCCGAGGAAGAGTTACACGCGGCGCTACGCCTATCGGAGAACTCCTTGCCCGCCGTCAAGGCCAAGGCGCTGGCGTGCCTGGCGGAGCTACGGTTGGCACAGGGCCGCATCGAAGAGGCCGAGCGGCTGCTGGCCGACTTCGAGGACCACGACGCATCCGCTCCGGTATACACGCGCATAAACCTCTTGCGGGGCAAGTTCGCCCTGGCTGCCGCGACGGCCCGGCGCTGGATCGACGTGATCGGCGAGGACCGGCTGGAGAGCATACCGCTGCTCGAGCTGATCGGTGAGGCCGAGATCGGTCAAATCCGGATCGAAGCGGCCATAGGGAGAGGCCGCGCGCTCGCCGAGATGGGCAGCGCGCTCGATTGTCAGGTCATGCTTGCCCGGGGCGAGCGTCTGCAAGGGCATGCTCTTGCGGCCCCCTCGGACTCGGCGGCAAAGCGGCACCTCGACGCGGCTCTGCGTGCGTTCGTTCGGCTAGGGATGCCGTACGAGGCGGCCCGCACACGTCTGCTGCTCGCGCGAGCCCTGCGCGAACTCGACCCCGAGGTCGCCGAAGCGGAAGCCCGCGCAGCGCTTGCTGTCTTTGAGAATCTCGGCGCAGTCAAGGACGCCGAGGCCACATCTACTGTGCTGCGCGAAATAGAGATTCAGATCCGCAAGCGAACCGGCAAGGCAACCGATCGAGCCGGTCTGACCCGGCGGGAGGTGGAAGTCCTCCGCCTGGTGGCGGAGGGCTTGAGCGACAAGGAGATCGCGACCAGGCTCGTCTTGAGCCGACACACCGTTCACCGCCACATCCACAGCATACTCACCAAGCTGGACCGTCCGTCGCGCACAGCCGCTGCCGCATACGCCGCCAGGCACGGCCTGCTCTAGCAGCACTCTCCGCATAGCCAGGATTGGCTATAAGCCAACGTCTGGCAAAATGGCCAATCTTTGGGAAGTCGCGCTCGCAGACGGTGTGTAGGCTCATGGAGCACAAGGGAAGCGACGAAAGGAGAAAACCCCTATGTCGGGAAAGAACAAGGCCATGGCGCTCCGCTCTTGGCAGCTCCTGGAGAACCCGGACATCCTTGAGGAGGTATATGCCCCTGATCTCGTGTGGCACGAACCCGATCAAGAGGTCCGGGGCTACGAGGAAGTCAGGAATTTCGTCTCTATGTACAAGACCGCGTTCCCCGACCTGCACGTAACGGTAGAGGACGCCATAGTCCAGGGTGACAAGGTTGTCACACGCTACACCGTACGCGGTACTCACCAGGGAGAGATAGAGGAGTTCGGCCCGCCCACTGGCAGACAGGTGGAGCTAGAAGGTATCACCATACACCGCATCGAGGACGGCAAGATAGTAGAGGAGTGGGAACGCTACGATAATCTGGGCATCCTCCAGCAGATTGGGCTCGTCCCAGAACAGCGGTAGGTCAGGAGCCGGCTGATTCCGGGGCCGGGCCTGCTCGCCCGGCCCTACTCTTGCCATCAACGAGATTTATAGACGAGGGGTTGGAAAGAGAGGTAGATCATGGCGGACCTGCGAGTCATTACGCCCTCGGGGGCGGAAGCTGCTCTCGGCGAATCGGTTGTCGAAGATTTCGCCTCTAAACTGCGCGGCGAGTTGCTGTGCCCGGCGATCCAGGCTACGAGGAAGCTCGTTTGGTATGGAATGACTTGATCGACAAGCGTCCAGCGCTCATAGCCCGCTGCGCCGGTGTCAGAGACGTCATCGACTCGGTGACCTTCGCCCGCGAGCACGACCTGCTCTTGGTGGTTCGCGGTGGTGGTCACAATGTCGCCGGCAACGCCGTCTGCGATGGTGGCCTTGTCATAGATCTCTCGCAGATGAAGAGGATAAGGGTCGACCCGGAGCGAAGCACGGTGCGTGCGGAAGGAGGCGCTACCTGGGCCGACCTCGATCGAGAGACGCAGGTCTTCGGCCTGGCGACACCCGGCGGAGAGGTTTCGGAGACCGGGATCGCCGGGCTCACCCTGGGCGGCGGGATAGGGCTGCTGCGACGCAAGTACGGCCTCTCCTGTGACAACCTCCTCTCCGCGGATGTGGTGACCGCTGACGGTAGGTTCCTCACGGCCAGCGAGACCGAGAACGCGGACCTCTTCTGGGGCATAAGGGGCGGTGGAGGCAACTTCGGCGTCGTGACCACCTTCGAGTACCGACTGCACCCTTTAGGTCCCGAAGTGATGGCCGCCGCCGTGATGTACCCGTTCGAGCAAACAACAGAGCTGCTCCATGCCTGGCGCGATTACACGGAGCAGGCTCCCGACGAAGTGACCTCCGAGGTGTTGCTCTGGAGCATACCCGACATACCCGATTTCCCGGAGGAACTGCGCGGCGAGCCAACGGTCGTCGTCGCCGGCATGTACGCCGGCCCGGCCCAGGTCGGCGAGCGCGAGCTCCAGCCGCTCCGCGAGTTCGGAACGCCACTTGTGGATCTGAGCGGTATAGAGCCCTACACCGTGGCGCAGAGCAGCTTCGACGGCTTCTTCCCAGAGGGATTGCTCTACTACTGGAAGTCGCTCTACCTCGACCATCTCGACGACGCGATGATCGACGCGATGGTCTTCAACGCCGAGAATCGTCCATCACCCAAGACACTGCTCATAGCACGCCACCTGGGCGGCGCCATCAGTCGTGTGACTGAGGACGCAACCGCCTACGGCAATCGGAACGCTCAGTTCAATCTCAGCATCGATTCGACCTGGGAGGATCCTACTGAGTCCGAAAGAAACATCGCTTGGACCCGCGAAGTATGGACGAAGATGCGCCAGTTCTCAGACGGCGGAATCTACCTGAATTTCGCCGGTTTTCTCGAAGAAGGAGAGAAGTTGCTCCATGAAGCCCACGGCGAGAACGACGAGCAGCTGGTGGCATTGAAGACAAAATATGATCCAACCAACCTCTTCCGCCTAAACCACAACATAAAGCCTACCGTCCCTGTAGCCTGAAATCTCAGACCGACAGGTCTGAAAGATCATGCTCGGGCACCGAAAGATTGTAGGGCCGTGCTGGCTTCTCTGCGAGGACGCGCACCTTGTAGACGAAGTCGGGGACGAACTCGCCCCGCCTGACGTCGAGTATCTCGACCGGCTGTCCTGTAGCCTTCAGGGCCGCGCGCTCCCCGACTGTGTAGCGAGCGGGCCGGTTACGGTCGACCAAGTTCCCTCCTCGTCGTAGCAGACGTATAATTCTGGCACAGTCGGGAAGATTTCGAGAAGGAGGACGATGGCCGAGCGGTACGATCTCGTGGTCGTTGGAGCCGGTCCTGGTGGTTCCTCGGCGGCCTACCACTCCGCGAAGGCGGGGTTGAACACACTGCTGATCGACAGGCAGGAGTTCCCCAGGGACAAGACCTGTGGCGACGGCCTGATGCCGCACGCCGCTTCGGAGATAGCACTGATGGGGCTGGCCGACTGGCTCGATGAGCCGCACCACGGCACGTTTACGGGATTCTCCATGTATACGCACAGTGCCTACCTGCGCCAAAGCGTTCCCCCTTCCTTACACGGTCCCCGAGGCTATGTCGCAAGGCGCGAAGAGACGGACGCCAGGCTTCTCGAACGGGCGATCTCCGCTGGCGCGCAGTTCCGCAGTGGGGTAAGGGCTACCGAACTCGTGAGGTCGGCGTTAGGCAGGGTTACCGGCCTCGAAGCCACGCAGGCCGAAGAATCTCTGCGCTTCGAAGCCCCGCTGGTGGTCGTCGCCGATGGCGTGGGAGGTTTCGCCGGCAGAGGGATGAAAGCCCACCAGAACGCCGTCGCGCGCAGGCAGTATTTCAGCGATGTAGACGGACCCGATAAGCAGGATCTGCACGTCTTTATCACGGAGGACATGAACGCTAACGGCGCTGGCTACGGCTGGGTGTTCTATCTCGGAGACGGGAAGGCGAACGTCGGGGCAGGCGTCTCGACGGCGTCGCTCGCCCGCACGGGCCGGAACCTCAAAGACTTCTACGACCGCTTTCTAGAAGAGCCGCAGCTGGCCGCCTGGCTGGAGAACTCCACGCCGGAAGGTCCGCCTACGAGCTGGTCGCTCAAGATGGGGATGTGGGGCGCGAAACGCTACGACCAGGGGCTTATTGCGGTCGGGGACGCAGGCAGCATGGTCCACCCGATAAGCGGGGAGGGCGTCGGTTACGCTCTCGAGTCGGGCCGGTTGGCCGCCTCGTGGGCCCACGAGGCCCATGTCAGGAAGGATTTCTCCGCCTCGGTCCTCTCCGGCTACGAACGCCAGCTCAAGCGCAGACGGGCCCGCGAACACCTCTCGGGATACGCTCTGGTCAAGCTGGTGCCGAACTTGATGTTGCTCGAGCCGATCTTCAAGGCCTGCGAGAAGGAGCCCGAAGCCCGCAGGACGCTCATGGAGGCTTTTACCGGGGACTCGCCCGTCTACAGCCTCCTCAAACATCCCCGCATGCTCGCAAGGGCACTGCAGGATAGCGTCAAGGAGCGGATACGCTCATGAGGAGTACATCCTCCAGATACGGCGCACGCTGACGACTCCAAGGGGTCGCGCTTGGGACCAAAGCGTCGAGCGGTCGGGCCCGCTATCATTCGGATTCACGACCAGAGGAGGGTTCGACGACTTGGCTACTGGGACAAACTTCGATGTGGCAGGGATGCGGGTCCACATCCTGGACGACGGCGTATTCGTAACGGACGCCGGCAACCTCTTCGGCGGCTCCCGCAAGGCCAGCATCAAGGGAGCCATGCACCCCGTCCTCGTCGAGGCGGGCGATAACCTCGTGCTCATCGATGCTGGATTCGGACCAGAGCTCCCAGAGATACTGGTCGGTCGCTACGAACTGAGGCGGGATACGAATCTTCTCGACCATCTCGACGAAGCGGGCTACTCCGCCGGGGACATAACGCACGTCGTCCTCTCGCACCTGGACGCCGACCACGTCGGCTGGGCGCTGGGACCACCGAGCTTCCCAAACGCCACGGTCTACGTCCAGGAGGCCGCGCTCGAGGAGGCGCGGCAGATGCCTGAGAAGGACGGGCGCAGGGCGGCTGTCCCCGCCGTCGAGAAGGGCGTGGAAGATGGCTGGTGCGCGCTGCTCGACGATGATGGAGACGTCCTGCCGGGCATCATGGTCGAGGTGCGTTCGGGGCATTCCGCGGGGCACCAGATCGTCTGGATCGGGGAGGGGGACGACGTCGCACTCTACACAGGAGATCTCGCGCCCGCCAAGATCTGGCTCGACCCCGACCTTATCGCCGGCGTGGATACAGATCCGGAAGCGGCCCGCCGGAACCGTATCGAAGTGCTCTCGGCGGCAGAGTCACGCGACGCCCCCGTCATCCTATACCACGAGCCAGCCGATTGCCTCGTCAGGGTCCGCAGCAAGGGGGACGGCTTCGAAGCCGTTTCGATTGGGGAGTAGGGAACAAAGCGGTTCTTCTCCCCACAAACCTTCGGGCTGGGCTAGCGTTCGCGCCTGCGGTTCCGGATCTTGCGCCACACTATGGGCGCGGCCACTATGAGTGCGCGTCTGAGTATAGTCTTCACGTTCCTCCTCGCTTCGTTGCCTATAAGAGTGATACGTAGAAGCGGCCCGTCGGTTGCGGCACGCCTTAACTAAACCGATCGCGACCGGGAGGAGACGACCTCCGAAGACGCGGGGATACTCAGTCGAGAGTCCTACCTTGCATCCCCTACTCCCTGGGCCGCTTCGCGGCCCGTGTGCCAGACGGTCTTGTCGCCCGCCGGGCTCCGCCTGCGGGGTCTCTCGCCCATGTCGGGATAGCCGACGTAGAGGTAAGCGACGATCCGATCGTTCTCTTTCAAACCGAAGAACCGGCGCATGTGCTCGTGATAGGCGACGGGTCCGGTGCGCCAGATACTCGCAAGGCCGCAGGAGTGGGCCGTGAGCTGCATGTTCTGGACGGCCGCAGCGCAGGCCGCGTAGTTCTCCAGGGTCTCGACCTCATCACGGCCGGAAGTGGAGATCACGGCTACAACCACGGGCGCCCTGAAGGCTTTCTTTCGCTCGCGGCTGATCCTACCCGCCGCCATCTCTTCGTCCTCCCCTTCGGCCTCGGCCTGCAGGCGGGCCGTCTCGGCCCTCGCCCGGGCCAACTCGCCGCGTCCCCTTCCCGTAAACACGTGGAAGCGCCACGGTTCGGTGATCTTGTGGTTTGGGGCATGCACGGCGCTCTCCAGGATGCGCCTGACGAGGTCTTCGGGCACGGGGTCCTGCCTCACGCGGCCGACGCTCTGGCGCGTCTGTATTGCATGGATCACATCCAACGTTGCCCCCGGAGCGCTTTTCTCACGGAACTGATTCTATCCGGGTTTGGCGCGGCAAACTCCGAGGTATTCACATATTATGACCTCACCCGGCAAGTCGAACGCAGGAGGGAACGAGATGGCGAAGAGGAAGATCACCGTAGTGGGCGCGGGCAACGTCGGAGGAACTACGGCCCAGAGGCTGGCAGAGCGCAATTATGCCGACGTGGTACTCGTTGACATCGTGGAAGGGCTACCCCAGGGAAAGGCGCTAGATATCCTCCAGAGCGGTCCGATCCTCGGCTACGACTCAGGCGTAACGGGCGCCAACGATTACGCGGAGACCGCGGGCTCGGACGTGGTGGTCATAACCAGCGGCAGCCCACGCAAGCCGGGGATGAGCCGTGACGACCTGCTCAAGACGAACCAGAATATCGTGGCGAGCGTTACGGAGGAGGTCGTCGAGCATTCGCCGGAGACGATCCTCGTCGTCGTCGCAAACCCGCTCGACGCGATGTGCCACGTGGCGATGGAGACGAGCGGGTTCCCCCGCGAGCGGGTGGTCGGCATGGCGGGCATCCTCGACACGGCCCGCTACCGCACGTTCATAGCCGAAGAGCTCCAGGTCTCCGTGCGCGACGTCTTCGCGCTCGTCCTGGGCGGACACGGGGACACCATGGTGCCGCTGCCTAGTATGGCCACGGTAGGCGGGGTCGCGATCACGGAGCTTCTCCCCGAAGACAGGGTCGAGGCCATAGTCGATCGCGCCCGCCAGGGCGGGGCCGAGATCGTCGGCCTCCTCCAGAGCGGGAGCGCCTTCTACGCGCCCTCCGCGGCCGCGGCCGAGATGGTCGACGCGATCCTGCTCGACCAGAAGCGCATCCTCCCTTGCGCGGCCTACCTGCAGGGCGAGTACGGAATAGACGACCTTTTCGTCGGCGTCCCCGTCAAGCTCGGCGCCTCGGGCGTCGAGGACATCATCGAGCTTGGCCTCACCGACGAAGAACTGGGGGATCTGAACGACAGCGCCGACGCCGTAAGGGAACTCGTACAGGTGTTGCAAGGCTAGGATAGCGCACTTCGCAAAGCCCGGGTGCTCGCGCAGGGCGTCAGGGGAGTTCCTCAACGTGGGGATGCCTACGTCCGTTTTACGGCCGTCTCGGCCGCGGCGTGTCCCGCGCGGCGGCCGAACACGGCCCCCGAGGTGAGCCAGCTGCCGCCCGGATAGTTGTCGTAGAAGAGCCCTCCCACGAGTTCACCTGCCGCGTGCAAGCCCGGTATGGGCTCGCCCGAACCATCCAACACACGGCCGTGGCCGTCCACGCGTACGCCCCCGAACGTGAACGTTATCCCGCACGTCACCGCAAACCCGTAAAAGGGAGGGGTATCGAGCGGCAACGCCCAGTTGGATTTCGGCGGTTCTATCCCCTCTGTCCGCTTCCCGTCTTTGACGGACGGATCGAACCTCCCCGGCCTGACAGCGGAGTTGAAGCTCGTCACCGTCTGCTCCAGGGCCTCTGAGCTCACTCCCATCTTCCCGGCGAGCTCCCCGATACTCTGGGCTTCATAGCGGGAGACGCCGGGAGCGGTGTACTCATCCTGGCGCAGCAACGGCTCCGTCTTCGCGTCGAAGAGCTGGAACGCCTCGCCTCCCGGCTGGCGCAGGATCTCGGCACCGTACCTGGCAACGGCAGCGGTCGGCTCCTTTGTGGCAGGGACGATCTCGACAATAGCCATAACCTTCCTCGCGCCGCTTTTCGCGCGCCTGGCAACGCTCTTCACGCCCGCCGACTACTTCGCCCTCATGGTGCTCGCGTTCGTCAGCGTGACGGCGCTCGTCGGGCGCTCCCTGATCAGGGGCATGACGAGCCTCTGTTTGGGACTGTTCATGGGACTTATCGGCATAGACGAGCTTACCGGTCAGGAGCGCCTGACCTTCGGGATTCAGCAACTGCTCGATGGCCTCGACGTGGTGGTGGTGGCGGTCGGGCTCTTCGCGGTCGGAGAGGCGCTCTACGTCGCCGCGAGGATGCGTCACGACACCGACGAGATCGTGCCCGTCAGGGGCAGGGTCGGGATGAATCGCGAGGAGTGGGGACGCTCGTGGAAGAGCTGGCTGCGGGGCACCCTTATCGGGTTCCCGTTCGGGACGCTCCCGGCCGGGGGGGCCGAGATACCAACGTTCATCAGCTACAACGTCGAGAAGCAGATGAGCCGGCACAGAGACCAGTTCGGCAATGGGGCCATTGAAGGCGTCGCAGGACCCGAAGCCGCGAACAACGCCGCCTTTTCCGGTGTCCTCGTACCGCTTCTCACGCTCGGGATACCAACCTCGGCAACCGCGGCGATCCTGCTCGCGGCGTTCCAGATCTTCGACTTGCAGCCGGGGCCGCTTCTCATGGAGAGGTCCTCTGGGTTGGTGTGGACCCTGATCGCGAGCCTCTACATCGGTAACGTGATGCTCCTGATACTCAACTACCCGCTGATCCGGATCTGGGTCAAGCTACTCGCCATCCCGAAAGAGCTCCTGTACTCGGGCATCCTCCTCTTCGCAACCCTCGGCGTCTACAGCCTCTCCAACAGCGTCGTCGACCTCCTGGTGATGTACGCTATCGGCGTTCTTGGCTTCTTTTTGCGCCGGTACGACTTCCCGGTAGGGCCGCTTATACTCGGCGTTATCCTGGGTCCCTTGATGGAAACCCAGTTCCGGCGCGCGCTCCAGCTCAGCCAGGGGGATCCCACGGTGTTCGTTACCAGACCGCTCTCGCTCACGATACTATTGCTCGCGCTCGTGGCGCTCTTGCTGCCCTACCTCCCGGCCCTGATAAAGCGTCTCAGGGGAGAGCCCGTCGAGCAGGGCCGGTCTATATTCGGCAAGGGCGATGAAGACTAGGGCGCGCCACCTCACTGCCTGCCAACCACCCCTCGTAAGACAGTGAGGAGTTGCAAGCGAACCGAAGACGGTGGAGGGCTCGCGCGGATTTTCCAGCCCAGTTGCCTCGTTCGGAGCATACTTGCCGGGCGACGAAGGCACGGCGCCAGGCCGAAGCGTGCTGACTTGCCTTACAACACCTTTATGCGTCTGCGGACCTTGCTCGCGGCCAGGGAGGCGGCGATCTCGTCGAAGGCGCGGGCCGGGGCCGAATCGACGTCGAAGAGGGACCGACCCGGCTCCCCCGAAGCGTCGGGCAGGATCGGGATGCGGCCCATGACCTGCGAGCCGAGCTCTCCGGCTACCCTGTCGCCACCGTCGCCGCCGAAGATCCTGAGCTCCTTGCCGCAGTCGGGGCATTCGGCGTAGCCCATGTTCTCTACGACCCCCACGACTTTGAGGTGAGCCTGCACGGCCATCTTGCCGGCCTTGACGGCAACACGAGCCGCGTCAGCCTGCGGTGTCGTGACGACCAACGCCTCGGCCTTGGGGATCATCTGCGCAACCGTCAGGGCGACGTCGCCCGTGCCCGGCGGCATGTCCACGATGATGAAATCGGGCTCGTCCCAGTACACGTCGCGCATGAGCTGGGTTAGGGCCTTGTTTACAATCGGGGCCCGCCAGATGATGGCCTGCCCCTCGTTCACGAAGTTGCCCATGGAGATGAACTTCAGCCCTTGGGGAGACTCTATGGGGAAGATCACACCCTCAACCACGTTCGGCTTGCCGAGCGAGCCGAGCATTACAGGGATAGAAGAGCCGTGTACGTCGGCGTCGAGTATCTCCACGGAGTGTCCTGCCCGGTCGAGCGCGGCGGCGAGATTGACGGCGACCGTGCTCTTGCCTACGCCTCCCTTGCCGCTTACCACGGCGATAATGCGGGTCTTCGACTCGTCGCGGAAGGCCGGGGCCAGCTCCGAGGGGCCGCCGTGAAGTGAGGTGAGCAGGTTCTGACGGTCCTCGTCGGTCATCACGCCGAAGTCGACCTCGACCTCTTCGACGCCTTCGATCATCTTCAGCCTGTCGGTGATGTCCGTGATGATCCTGTGCTTGAGGGGGCAGCCCGCGGTCGTGAGGGAGACGCCGACCGTGACGAGCGGACCCGCTATCTCGATACCCCGGATCATGTTCAGCGAGACGAGGTCGCGCCCGATCTCGGGGTCCCTTACGTCCCTCAAAGCCTCACGGATACCGGCCTCCGAAAACCCGTCGGCCGGCTCCCGGTCCACATGTTTTTCTGCCGTCTCGGCCTCGAGATCCGCCGGCCGATTACCGTCATCCGGTGGCCCGGCCTTACGCCTGCGAAACCAATCAACCACTTTTGCCAACCTCCTCCGGCGCCACGGACCGGTAACCCGAACTAGTCCGAAAGCGCGGTAAATACTCTCTGTTTCGGGGCAATGTTAACACAGGGTCATGATGTCTCCGTTCGGAATCTTCGACCCGCCTTCGAAAAGCACCAGGAGCGTGGAACCTGGCCTCGATCCGACCCTTCTGTACACCGCTTTCAAGAAGAAGGCCTGTACTCTCCGAAAACCCCGCGGAGGGTGTCGGAGACCTCGCCGAGCGTCGCGAGCTCTGCCAGGGCCTCTTTCATCGGGTAGAGAAGGTTCTTTTCGCCTTCGGCCGCTTCCTTCAGGTGGACGAGGGCCCCCTCGACGGCAGCGTTGTCCCTGCTCTCCTTGAGGTGCGCGAGCCGTTCCTTCTGTCTCTCGCGGATCGTCTCGTCGACGGTGTGGAGCTCCATGTCGGGGTCGCCGGTCCCACCCGAGGTGTAGCGGTTGACGCCGACGATGACACGTTCCTCTCTCTCCACCTCCCGCTGGTAACGGTAGGCGGCGTCTTCGATCTCACGCTGCATAAAGCGCTCCTCGACGGCCTTTACCGAGCCTCCCAGCTCGTCGATGCGTCGTATGTATGCCCAGGCTTCCTCCTCGATCGCGTCCGTGAGAGACTCGACGTAGTACGAGCCTGCGAGCGGGTCGGCCGTCCCCGTCAGGCCGCCCTCGCTCGCCAGGATCTGCTGGGTTCTGAGGGCGATGCGCGCGCTCCGCTCCGTCGGGAGCGCGAGGGCCTCGTCGAAGGCGTTGGTGTGCAAGCTTTGGGTCCCGCCAAGGACCGCGGAGAGCGCCTGGACGGTGGTGCGGACGATGTTGTTCTCCGCCTGCTGGGCCGTCAGCGAGGATCCCGCCGTCTGGGTGTGGAACCTGAGCTTTCTGCTCCTCTCGTCGGTCGCGCCGAAGCGGTCGCGCACGATCGAAGCCCACATTCTCCTCGCCGCCCTGTACTTGGCCACCTCCTGGAACAGGTCGTTGTGGGCGTTGAAGAAGAACGAGAGCCTCGGCGCGAACTCGTCCACCTCCAGCCCGGCCTCCAAGGCGGCCTCGACGTAGGCTATGGCGTTGGAGAGGGTAAAAGCCAGCTCCTGGACGGCGGTGGACCCAGCCTCCCTTATGTGGTAGCCGGAAATTGATATGCTGTTCCAGCGCGGCAACTCTGAGGCGCAGTACGCGAACATGTCGGTGGTGATCCTCATCGAGGGCCCCGGCGGGTAGATGTAGGTGCCGCGGGCCAGGTACTCCTTGAGTATGTCGTTCTGGGTCGTCCCAGTGACGCCATCAGCCTCAACTCCCTGCTCTTCCGCGACGAGCGAGTAGAGAAGCAAAAGGATCGAGGCCGTCGCGTTTATCGTCATCGAGGTGGAGACGTCCCTTAGTGGTATCCCCTCCAGGAGGTCGCGCATGTCCAGGAGCGAGTCGATCGCCACACCGACCTTGCCCACCTCCCCGAGGGCGAACGCATGGTCCGAGTTCCGCCCCATCTGCGTGGGCAGGTCGAAGGCCACGGAGAGCCCGGTCTGGCCGTTGTCAATGAGATACTTGAAGCGTTCGTTCGTCTCGCGGGCCGTGCCGAAACCCGCGTACTGGCGCATGGTCCACGGCCTGCCGCGGTACATGCTCGGGTAGGGACCGCGGGTGTACGGGTACTCTCCCGGATCTCCAAGTTTCTCGGCGTAGTCGAAGCCTGCCAGGTCCTCTGGCTTGTAGAGGGGCTTGACCTCTATCCCGGACTCCGTACGGCGCTCGTCCCGGCGTTTTTCGGTGTCCACGGCTCGTCCTCCCCGCTCGTCTCAGGCGTGTGGCAATTCTACTAGCTCGGTGAGCACCCCGAAGGCGCCCCTTGGGTGGACGAAAGCCATCCTGGTCCCCCCTGCCCCCCTCCTCGGCACCTCGTCTATGATCTCGACGCCGTTGCGCTTGAGCTCCGCAAGCGTCCCCTCCAGATCCTGGACCTCGAAAGCGACGTGGTGAAAACCCTCGCCGCGTTTGGCCAGGAACTTACCGACGGGCGAGTCCGGGCGAATCGGCTGGACGAGTTCGATGGTCGATTCTCCGACCCTGAACATGGTGGCGATAATTCCCTGGTCCTCTATGACTTCGGGCTCTCCGGGCACGGCCCCGAAGTTCTCCTCGTAGAACCTCGAGGCGGCCCCGATGTCCTCCACCGCGTAACCGAGATGGTAGATCCTGTTGAGCACTCTTCTCCCCCTGCTCACACTCCGCCGACGGGAACCCCGATTGTAGTCGATCCAGATCCGCTAGAATCAGGGAGGAAAATGAGGGTAGGAGGCGAGAATGGCACAGGGTGTGATGCGCAAGATAGGAGAGCTTTCGGCGGAGCGCGAGCGACTCCTTGTAAGGGAGGGTACGCACCACGCGGACTCCGATGACCGCGAGCGCCTGCAACAGATAGACCACGACCTGCAGGTCCTATGGGACCTCAGACGTAGGGAGCTGGCAGGCGAGAGGATCACCCTCGACGAGGACTTCCTCGACCGCTACACAGTAGATCCGGGCCGCGACGCACCCGGCAGATAGGGGCGTTTCGCCTAGGGAGGCGGGTTTGAAACCCGCCCCTACACGCTAGAATCCCAGGCGCGTGTTGATCTCGGCCCATTCGGCCGTCGAGGCTATCCTCCCGATGACCTTCTTTAGTTCCAGCATGTCGTCCTCGGAGAACGCGTCGCGGCGCGCGTCGGGCACGAAGTTCATGACGCGTCCGTCCGAGTAGCGGACGACGACACGCGTAACCCCGACGCCCTGCTCCATCGGTCCGGTTTCCTTCCTGGTCCGCTCTATGCCGTGCAAATCTCCCCCTTTAGTTCTTCTTGCCCTTGCGGATGCTGTGGCCGACCGCCTCGAGGTAAGCTGCCATCTGGTGCAACTCGTAAGATTCGAACTCCTCGCGCTGCTTCGGGGTGAAGACGTCCTCGTCGCCGTTGTCGAACTCGATGACGATCTCCTTTATACCGTAGGCGTCCATGCCGATCTCCGCCACGTCAAGCGCGCTTCCCCGCCAGTGCTTGTCCGTTCCTTCCATCAGCCGCTCCTTCCCACCGCGCGAACATCCGCACGGTCTTTGGCTTTCGTTACACGTACGAATACTAGAGGATCGGCGGCGCGCGCGGAAGTCAGAACGGCCACAGGGGACTCGCCGCGACTAGCAGGGGGGCGGCGAGGAGCGCGGGGAGCATGTTGGCCACCTTGATCTCTTTCAGGTCGAGCAGACCCAGGCCAAGGCCGAAGATCAGGATGCCTCCGGTCGCGGTCGTAGACGAGATCATGGCTCCGGTTATGACCGCATCCAGAAATGCGGCCCCGAGCGTCAGCGAGCCCTGTACCACGAGGACCGTCCCGGCCGAGAGCAGCACGCCCCACCCCAGCACGGAGGCGAAGGCCAGTGCCGCGATAAAGTCGAGGGCGCTCTTGAGGGCGAGGAGGCTGTAGTCTCCGTTCAAGCCGTCCTGGAGCGAGCCGATCACCGTCAGCGGGCCGACGCAGAAAAGGAGGCTCGTCGTCACGAATGCCCGGCTGACCGGACTCTCGCCCTTCGAGAACCTCCTCTCAAGATAATTACCCAGCCGTCTGAGCCGCGCGTCCAGATCCAGGAGCTCCCCGACCGCGAGACCCAGGATCACGCTGATTAGCGGCACGAGCACATTGTCGACTTCGAGGAAGTGCGAGACGCCGACGAGCAACGTTACGATACCGAGTGCCTGCATCGCGGTCGAGCGCATGCCCTCGGGTAGCCTGGCGCCTGCGAGAGTGCCGATACCACCGCCGGCGAGCACGGCGAGAACGTTGATCGCGGTTCCGATACCCACGGGAGCAAGCAGTATATGACAAAAGGATTTCCGGCACCCGTAGTAAGTGGGGATCGGGCCGGCCGCGGGGTACCTGCGGCCCGTTACCCGGGGTCCTCGGCCTCTTTCGTACGGGGACCTTGGGGCGGATCCGGCTTCTGGCGGGGGAGCAAGAGAACGAACGTGGAGCCCACACCTGGCTTGCTCCTGGCTGCTATGGTGCCCCCGTGGGACTCGGCGATCTGGCGGGCGATGGAGAGTCCGAGGCCAACTCCCTCCTCGGACCGCGCAGCGTCCGCCCTGTAGAAACGCTCGAAGACGAGGGGCAACTGGTCCTCGGAGATCCCGACACCCGTATCAGAGACCGTCAGCGCCACGCCGCCGTCGTACACTTGGACCCCGACCGCGACGCTCCCGCCGCTGGGCGTGTACTTGACCGCGTTGTCAAGGAGAATGGATGCCACCTGCAGTACGCGCTCCCGATCGAAGGTGGCCGTGATCCCGCGCTCGGTGGGAACGAACTCGACGGTCACCTTGCCGTTGGATGCGGTCTCGGTCGCCTCCTTCGCGACCGCACCGAGGTCGTAACGCCCCACCTCCATGGGCGCGCCCTCGTCCCCGCGGGTTAGCATGAGTAGGGACTCGATCAGGCCGCGCATCTTCCCTGCCTCCCTGCGGATGGTGCCGGCGCTCCGATGCGCGGTCTCCCTGTCTCCGTCGAGGGCCCACTCGTCGAGCATCCTGGCGTGCCCGCTTATGGAGGTCAGGGGGGTCCTCAACTCGTGGCTCGCGTCGGCGGCGAAGCGCTGCTGGCGCGAGAGGGCCTCCTCCCTGCGCCTGAAGGCGGCCTCGAGACGCGCCAGCAGGCCGTTTATGGTAAGCGCCAGGCGTCCGATCTCATCCTTCGGGTTCTTAACGGGTAGCCGCTTCGCGAGATCCCCCTCCCCCATCTCCTGCGCCGTAGCCGTCACGGCTTCGACGGGCCGCAGGGCCGTCCGCGCCAGCAGGTAGGCCCCCCCGATGGAGAGGAGGAAGGCCACGCCGATGCCTGCAATGAGGATCACGCCGACTTCCCTTACACCCTCGTACGCTTCTTCGTAGGACTTCCCCGCCTCAACGACCCTTGCGGTCCCGCGCGTCGGGTTCACAGTCACGGCGTAGAGGTACTGCGGCTCGTCGCCGGAGGACTCGACTATGTCCGAGGCAGGCTCATCGGTGATGAGCGCCTCTTGCCAGATGGGATCCTTGGCTGCGCCCCCCGACGGGAGGTTGGCCATCTCGGGGTAAAGTACATCTCCCTTTCCGTCCCTGACGATGATGAACACCCCGTCCAGGGTATATTCCGAGACGTCCTCCTTTTCCAGGGAGTCATCTTCCTCTATGGTGGCGGCAGCCTGCACGGCCCTTTTTCTGGTAGTTTCCTCGACGTTCGAATGCAGGGCCTCCCTGAGCAAGAAAAAGAGGGCCACGCCAAGGACCAGGAGTATCGCCCCTATCGCGAGGGCGATGAATAGCGTCAGGCGCCACCTGATGGGCACGTGCTCAAGTCCCCCTCAAGGCGTAACCCGCCCCACGCACGGTGTGGATCAGCTTCTCCTTACCAGGGGCGTCCACCTTTCTCCTGAGGTAGCCGACGTAGACATCCACCACGTTGGGGGTGAGGCCCAACTCCCCATCCCAGACGCGCGAGAGCAGGAGATCGCGGGAGAGCACCCGGCGAGGATTACTGGCCATAAACGCGAGCAATTCGTACTCGCGGGTCGTCAGCTCTATCTCCCTCTCCTCCCGCCTCACCTCACGCGTGGAGGTGTTGATCTCCAGGTCGGCCACACGAAGTATCTCCTCACCCTCAACCCTCCTTAGCAGCGCGCGGATGCGGGCAATGAGTTCCTCTATGTCGAACGGCTTGGTAAGGTAATCGTCCGCGCCGCGGTCGAGGCTGTGTACCTTGTCGAGCGTGGTGTCGCGGGCCGTCAACATGATCACGGGCACCCCATTGCCCCCCTCGCGCAACCGCCTGAGGACCCCGACCCCGTCCAACCCCGGCAGCATGATATCCAGGACGATCAACGTAGGTCCGAATCTCTCCGCCTCCTCCAGGCCAGTGAGACCGTCGTAGGCGCACCGCACCAGGAAGCCGAGATGTTCGAGCTCGGGTTCGACGAAGCCGGCGATCGCCCGGTCGTCCTCCACCAACAATATCCTGGTGCCAGGCCTCATGTACTCCTCTTGGTTCTCCTGATCTGTATTGTACTTCCGGATGTCCGGACTGTGCGAGGGATAACGAGACATCGCGCGCAAAGCTGCGGCTCTTGGCACCTCACCTCACGTTATGCCTGCGGATGGACGAGGGGATTCACTCTAGACACCCTCTCTGAGAGGGAGGTGAGATCCTGCAAGGCCGAGCGGCCCGCATCGGGGCTCGTACGGTGAGGAGGTCCTTCCTTCCAAACCCTAGTCATGATCGTCTGTATAATTTCGGTCCGTCATGGCCGGCTTCACGGGAGTTTTCTGAGTTGGATCTCTACGAGTATCAAGGGAAAGAGCTGTTGAGGGAATACGGCCTGGAAACGTTGCCGGGCATAGTCGCGGGGACGCCGGAGGAGGCAGGAAGGGCCGCCGAGACACTCGGTGGAACAGTGGCGATCAAAGCCCAGGTGCTGACCGGAGGGCGCGGCAAGGCCGGCGGCATCAAGGTGGTAAACAACCCGCGGGAAGCCGAAGAGGCGGCACAGCAGATCCTCGGCATGGACATCCGCGGGCACACCGTGGGGCGCGTCTACGTCGAGCACGGAGAGGACATAGAGAGGGAGTTCTACCTCTCCATCACCGTGGACCGGACGAAGAAGCGGCCCTTGATCCTGTTCTCCACAGAGGGCGGGGTGGAGATAGAGGAAGTCGCCGAGACCAACCCAGAGGCGATCGTCAGGCGCCACGTGGATCCGCTCCTCGGCCTCCTTCCCTACCAGGTGCGTGAGATCACCTTCGCCGCGGGGCTGGAAGGCGACGTCGCAAAGGGCGTGGGAATGGTACTCTCGCACCTGTACAAGGCCTTCGAAGGTCTCGACGCGAGCCTGATCGAGCTAAATCCTCTCGTCGTTACCGGGGAAGGGCGCGTCCTTACGCTCGACGCGAAGGTAACAGTGGACAACTCCAGCCTATACAGGCACGAAGACATAGCCGGGCTGCACGACGTGGAGGCCGCAGACCCGCAGGAGGAACGGGCGCAGGAGGTCGGGCTGCAGTACGTCAAGCTCGACGGCGACATCGGTATCCTCGGCAACGGGGCGGGACTGGTGATGAGCACGCTCGACGTCGTCGCCCAGACCGGCGGCGAACCTGCCAACTTCTGCGACGTCGGCGGCGGGGCCGACGCCGAGCAGATCTCCACCGCCCTCGATATCGTCACCTCCAACGAGCAGGTCAGGAGCGTGCTCTTCAACATCTTCGGCGGCATAACGCGCGGCGACGAGGTGGCGCGGGGGTTGCTCTCGGCCATAGAGCGGACGGGCATCTCGCTCCCCATCGTCGTCAGGCTCGACGGTACGAACGCAGAAGAAGGACGCAAGATCCTCGCCGAGAACACACCGGAGAACGTGGTCACCGAGGAGACGATGCTGGATGCTGCCAGCAGGGCTGTAGAGCTCGCAAGAGACGGGGGAAGGTAACTACATGGCGATACTCGTAGACGATGGGACGCGGCTCCTGGTTCAGGGCATAACGGGCAGGGAGGGAGCGTTCCACACAGGAAGGATGCTACAGAGCGGCACCAACGTGGTCGCAGGGGTGACACCCGGCAAGGGTGGGCAGGACTACGAAGGAGTCCCCGTCTTCGATACCGTCGAGGAGGCCGTCGAACAGACCGGCGCGAACGCGAGCGTGATCTTCGTTCCCCCGCCCTTCGCCGCAGACGCCATCTTCGAGTCGCTGGACGCCGGACTCTCGACCATCTGCTGCATCACGGAAGGCATCCCCGTCCACGACATGATGCGGGTCGCGAATTATCTCGAGACAAAGGACGCGACCCTCGTCGGGCCGAACTGTCCCGGCGTCCTCTCGCCGGAGAAGTCGAACGTCTCCATAATGCCCAAGGACATCTTCATGCCAGGCAACGTCGGCGTCGTCAGCCGCAGCGGCACGCTGACCTACCAAATCGTCAACGAGCTCACGCAGCGGGAGATCGGGCAGAGCACCGCTGTCGGGATCGGCGGCGACCCCATCATAGGGACGGACTTCATCGAGATCCTGAGCAAGTTCGAGGCCGATCCCGAGACAGAATGCGCCGTGATGATCGGGGAGATCGGGGGCAACGCTGAGCAGCTCGCGGCCGAGTACGTCAGCAGCGAGATGAGCATCCCCGTAGTGGCCTACATCGCTGGCTTCACGGCCCCCGAGGGCAAGACCATGGGGCACGCGGGCGCCATCGTCTCCGGCGGTGAGAGCACGGCAGAGGCCAAGAGTGAGGCGCTAAGAGAGGCCGGCATCAGGGCAGCGACGAATCCATCCGAGGTCGCCGAGCTGGTCGCCGAGGCGCTCGGCCGGGGCTGAAGGACCGGGATCCGCAGGACGAAGTGGTCTGACCCATAGATCTCCGATACCTTATACTTCCTGGGCCTACCATGGACGGGTATCTTCCAACCCAGGCAAGCCTGACCCCTCCGACCGGGACAGTGGCGTAGTGGCCGAATCCACCGTTGCGAAGCAGCATGCCGGCAGGCGGTTTATGCGCTGGCTCCTGGAGGAGCGCATCGAAGAGGTGCAGGGTCCCGAGGTCAGGGAGGGAGAAGAGCAGCATGCGTGGTGGCAGGTCGTCTGCCTGACCGGCGTGGACTATTTCTCGACTTTGGGCTACATACCGGGGATCGCGATCGCCACCGCAGGCGCACTCTCGCCCATCGCCACGCTGCTGATCGTACTGCTGACGCTCTTCGGGATGCTGCCCATGTATCGGGTCGTCGCCGCGGAGAGCCCGCACGGGCAGGGTTCGATAGCCATGCTCGAACGCCTGCTCTCGTTCTGGAGGGGCAAGCTGTTCGTCCTGTGCCTGCTCGGCTTCGTGGCGACATCCTGGGTCATCACCATCACCCTTTCGGCGTCCGACGCCACGGCCCACGTGGTCGAGAACCCGTTCTGGCCCGAGGCCCTGCGGGATGAGAGGGTACTCATCACCCTGGCACTGCTCGCGGTGCTAGGTGGGATCTTTCTAAGGGGTTTCAGAGAGGCGATCGGCATTGCTGTCGCCGTGGTCGGGGCCTATCTGCTGGTGAACCTCGTGGTCGTAGGGGTCGGCTTCTACGAGATCGCGACGCAGCCCCAGGTTCTGGACGATTGGCAGAGCGCACTCTTCAGGCAGAATGGAAGCG
Source organism: uncultured Rubrobacteraceae bacterium (assembly GCA_963849745.1). GTDB lineage: Bacteria > Actinomycetota > Rubrobacteria > Rubrobacterales > Rubrobacteraceae > Rubrobacter_D. The sequence goes on from CAWKIM010000007.1 coordinate 67,717, forward strand.
TGCTTGGCATGATCGGGGTCGCCCTCCTCGTATTCCCACGACTGGCCCTCGGCCTCTCCGGCTTCGAGACCGGCGTGAGCATGATGCCGCTGGTACGCGGGGACGCCGATGACGACCCCGAACGTCCGGAGGGACGCATACGGAATACGCGCAAGATGCTCCTGGCTGCGGCCCTGATCATGTGCTTCTACCTGATGACGACGAGCTTCGTGACGACACTCCTGATACCCCAGAGCGAGTTCGGTCCGGACGGCGAGGCCCAGGGCCGGGCCCTCGCCTACGTGGCGCACGAGCACTTAGGCAACATGTTCGGGACGATCTACGACATCAGCACGATAACCATCCTGTGGTTCGCCGGCGCTTCGGCCATGGCGGGGCTGCTGAACGTGGTGCCCCGCTATCTCCCCCGTTACGGCATGTCGCCCGAGTGGGGCAGGGCCGTCAGGCCGCTGGTGCTCGTCTACACGGCCATCTCCATGATCGTCACGGTGATCTTCGCCGCCGATGTGGGCTCGCAGGCGGGGGCCTACGCGACGGGTGTTCTGGCGATGATGACCTCGGCGGGTTTCGCCGTTACGCTGACCGCCTGGCGCGGCGGACGCATGCTGGGCACGGTCCTCTTCGGGGTCGTAACCGTCGTCTTCGTCTACGCGCTGGCCTCCAACGTCTACGAACGTCCCGACGGCATCACCATCGCGTTGTTCTTTATCGGGGCGATCATCGCTATCTCCCTGGTGTCCCGCGTCCAGCGCTCGACCGAGCTCAGGCAGGAGCGCATTGACGTGGACGAGATGGCCAGGAGTTTCATCGAGGAGGCGGCCAAGAGGGGTGAGATACACCTCGTCGCCCACCGCCGCCGCTACGGCACCGAGGAAGAGTACGCAAAGAAGGAGAGGGAGCAGCGCGAGGACAACCACATCCCGCGCGAGGAGCAGATCCTGTTCCTGGAGGTACAGGTCGAGGACGCCTCGGAGTTCATGGACGTGCTCGAGGTCAGGGGCGTCGAGGTCGGAGCTCACCAGGTGCTGCGGTGCGTAAGCTCGGTCGTCCCCAACGCCATCGCAGCCTTCCTCTTACACCTGCGCGACACGACGGGCAAAACGCCGCACTGCTACTTCGGATGGACGGAGGGCAACCCCATCGTCTACCTGATCCGCTACATCCTCTTTGGTGAAGGAGACACCGCGCCCGTCACCCACGAGGTTCTGCGCGAGGCGGAGCCGAACCCGGAACGGCGACCGGCGATCCACGTGGGTGGCCGATGAACCGGCAGTTCGTCGTGGTCGGCCTGGGGCGTCTAGGCATCTCCATGGTCGGCACCCTCGACTCGTTGGGGCACGAAGTACTCGCCATAGACAAGAGGGAGGACGTGATACAGACCCTCGCGGATGACCTCCCGAATGTATACTTCGTGGCCGCGGATGCCACGGACGAGGACGCCGTGCGGGGTCTGAACGTCGAGGGCTTCGACGCCGCGGCCGTCATGATCGGCGAGAACCACGTCGAGGCCGGCATCCTCGCGACGGCCACCTTGAAGGAGGTCGGGGTGCCCAGGATCGTGGCGCGGGCCACGGGCAGTATCCATGCCAGGGTTCTCGAAAAAGTGGGCGCCGACAGGGTGATTCAGCCCGAGCGGGAGATAGGAAAGCAACTCGCCAGGACCATGGCCTCGCCGGTCCTGCTCGACTACGTCGACCTCGGAGAAGACGAGGGCCTGATCGAAGCCCGGGTCCCGAGTGCGTGGCTCGATAAGTCCCTCTCCGAACTCGACCTCTCGCAGAAGATGGGCCTCACGGTCCTGGCCCTCAAGCCACAAAACGGACCAGGGACCCTGCCCCACGGCGACACAGTGCTGCGAGACGGCGACGTGCTCGTCGTCGGGGGATCTAGGAAGGACCTGGACGGGTCCCCACTCATCCAGCCCGACGGTCGGTAGGAGGCGCTTTGCACACGGTGATAATCGGAGCAGGGGAGGTCGGGCTAAACACGGCCCGTATGCTCTCGCACGAGGGCCACGACGTCGTGCTCGTCGAAAAAGATGAGAAGCTCGTGGAGAGCGCAACCGAAGAGCTCGACGCGCTGGTGATAGCCGGCAACGGCGCCAACCCCAAGCTGCTCAACGAGGCCGGCATCAAGAGCTCCGATTTGCTCGTCGCGGCGAGTAACTCAGATGAGGTCAACATCATCGCTTGCCTGGCGGCGAAGGCCCAGGGCGTCTCCCGCACCGTGGCGCGTATACACAACCCCGATTACTACGAATCCGGAGACCCGTTCGCCAGGGAGATGCTGGGGATCGATTTCATGATCCACACCGAGCAGATGGCGGCGCTGGAGATCAAGGACGCGCTGCTGGTGCCAGGCGCGATCAACGTGGACAGCTTCGCCGAGGACACCATCGAGGTTGCCGAGGTGATCCTGAACGAGGGCTCGGAGGCCGTGGGCCGCGCGCTCCGCGACGTGAGCATACCCGAAGGCAGCCTCATAGTCGGCGTCGTGAGGGGCGGAGAGGCCCTCGTGCCGAAAGGCGGAACGGTGCTGGAGCACAGGGACCACGTACTGCTGATCAGCGGCCGGAGGCAGATCTCCGAAGCCGTGGGCGCCCTGGCCACCGACACGGCACCGGTGCGGGAGGTGACCATCTACGGCGGAGGACGCATCGGCCTCAGGCTGGCCCTCTCATTGGAGAAGGCGGGCATGTCGGTGAGGGTCATAGAGAGGGACGAGGGCAGGGCACGCTACGTGGCCTCCCAGCTCAGGAGGGGGTTCGTGCTCCACGACGAGGGGATCTCCCGCGACTTCCTGCTCCAGGAGGGCGTGGACCGTACCGACGCCTTCGTCGCCGTAACGGGGGACGACAGAGCCAACCTCCTGGCCGCCATGTACGCCCGCCAGTTGGGGGCCCGCATGACCATCGCCGGGATAAGCCGCGGCGAATACGCGCCGCTCGCAGACGCCCTCGGCGTCGACCTGACGATCTCACCGAGGATGCTGGCGGCCGAGGCCATTCTCCGCTTTGTGCGCAAGGGCGAGATCATCGACGTAGCCCTACTGGCGAGCGGGGCCGAGATGATCGAGCTCAGGGTCCCCGAGCGATGCAGGGTCGCTGGCCGCCCACTTTCGGAGGTAGGTTTCCCCGAAGGCGCCATCGTGGGGGCCCTGCTGCGCAACGGAGCGGTTATCATCCCGACGGGTAAGGAGATTCTCAGGCCGGGCGACGACGCCGTGGTGTTCACCATCGAGGATGCCGTGGAAGAAGTCGAGAACCTCTTCGCCAACTAGCCTTTGAACCCGAGGGTCGTAATCAGGGTGAACGCCGGTGTGATCCTGGCGATCGGCCTGGCCCTCCTGGTCCCCCTGGCGCTCTCCTTGTTCTACCGCGATGGCTCGTGGGCGAGCTTCCTGCTTCCCGCCACGCTGATGGTCGCGGCCGGTATCGTTGGCATCCGCGCCGCCAGGCCTCGGGGCCGCGCGCCTGAGTACGTATCGAACAGGGACGTCTACCTCTCCGTCACCCTGGCCTGGACGCTCGCCGCGCTGCTCGGCGGCACGCCCTTTCTCGTCGAGGGCACCTTCCATAGCCTCCTGGACTCGAGCTTCGAGGCGATGAGCGGGTTCACGACCACGGGGGCTACGCTGCTTTCGGACATCGAGGCCGAGACCCCATCCATACTGTTCTGGCGGAGCATGACCCACTGGCTCGGGGGGATAGGGATCGTGGTCCTCTTCGTCGCGGTCGCGCCGCTGCTCGGGGTCGGGGCTGCACGCCTGATCGGCGCCGAGATGTCGGGGCTCACGCAGCCTCGTCTGACACCCCGCATCGCGGACACGGCCAAGGCCCTCGTGGTCATCTACCTCGCCATCTCGGCCGCCGAGACCGTCGCGTTGTTGGTTGCGAGGATGCCGCTCTACGACGCCGTCATCCACACGTTCGGCACGGTCGCGACGGGGGGCTTCAGCCACAAGACCGCATCCGTCGGCTTCTACGACTCGCTCGCCATAGAGGCGATCATCGGCTTCTTTATGGTGGCCTCGGGCGTCTCGTTCTCGCTCTACTACCTCCTCTTCACCAGGCGCCGGCTCGACGTCCTGCTCGACAGAGAATTGCTTGCCTACCTCGGAATCATCGCGGCAGCAGCCCTCTTTATCTGGGGGATCCTCGTCCTGGAAGGCGACTACGGGGACTCCTGGGGCAGAGCGCTCAGAGACTCGGCGTTCGCGGTCGCAAGCATCATCACCACGACGGGATTCATTACGGCGGATTTCGACCAGTGGGATTCTGCAGCCGAGATCACCCTCATCCTGCTCATGTTCGTCGGGGGATGCGCCGGTTCGACGGCGGGCGGGATCAAGGTGATCCGCATCCTCATCATCTTCCGCACGGTCCTCCAGGATGTCTTCAGGATGATCCATCCGCGCGCGGTCACACCACTTCAGCTAGGCGGACGCGTGATTCCGGAGGCCGTGCGGATCGCCGTCCTCGGGCTCTTCGCGGCCTGGATCGGGGTCTTCGGGATAGCGACTTTCCTCGTGGCTCTCCAGGAGGACTTGACCCCGCTCTCTTCTGCCACCGCCGTGGCGACGACTCTGAACGACGTGGGTCCTGGCCTGGGACAGGTCGGCGCCACGGAGAGCTTCGAGATCGTCAACCCTCTGGGCCGCTTCGTACTCACCGTTTGTATGCTCCTCGGGAGACTGGAGATCTTCACCGTCCTGGCACTCCTCTCCCCTGCATTCTGGAAACGCTGAGAACGTAGGGGCGGGTCTCGAACCCAATGGGCGGGTTTGAAACCCGCCCCTACGTTCAACGTTCTCGGGGCAAGTCGATTATTCTGCGTCCCATCAGGCTCTCGATGAGCTCCACAGCGAGCGTTGCCGTGCCGTTCTTGATGTCCAGGATGGGGTTGATCTCGACCACGTCGAGCGAAGAGATTAGGCCTGCTTCGTTGATCAGTTCCATCAGGAGGTGCGCCTCCCTGTAGGTGAGCCCCCCGCGCACGGGTGTGCCGACGCCCGGGGCGACTTCGGGGTCGAGGACGTCGAGGTCGAGTGAGAGGTGCACCCTATCGACGTCCGTGAGACCTTTGATGGCGCTACGCACGACGCGCGCCGCACCGTAGGCGTCGATGTCCTTCATGGTGTAGACCCTCACGCCGGCTTCGCGCAGCAGCTTCTTCTCCTCCATATCCACGGAGCGAAGGCCGATGATGGTTATGTCCTCGGTCCTGACGCTCGCCCCAGGACCGCCGATCCCGACGAGGTCGGGGTGGCCGAGACCAGCGAGGGTCGCCAGCGGCATGCCATGGATGTTGCCGGAAGGCGAGGTAGCGTCCGTATTGAAGTCCGCGTGGGCATCGACCCAGATAACACCCGTCCGGGCTCCAGGCGAGGAGCGTGCAACTCCTGAGACGGTCCCGATAGAGATTGCGTGATCCCCGCCGAGAAAGATCGGGAACAACCCCTCGGAGACTATGGTTGCGGCCCGATCGGAGACCTCTTCACAGACGCTCTTTACAGCGGCCAGGTGCTTGACCTTTTCTCCCAGAGGGACGGTCTCGGGTATGGGCACTCCTGCGTTCCCGAGGTCGGTAACGCTGTGCCCGAGGTCCTCGAGGCAGGCTTCGAGGCGGGCATAACGGATGGCGCTTGGGCCCATGTCTACACCTCGTCGGTCCTGGCCGAGATCCATGGGCACACCGAAAATCCCCACCGGCCTGCGTCCGTTCTCAAACAATTGCAGTCCCTCCCGAACGACGGGGATCGGCCGCCGCCTCGAAGCGTCCGTCCGGTGTACGTCTGACCGCGTTGACCCCGCCGAAGAACATGTTGGGTGTCTCGTAGCTGAGCACACGATCGTAGCTGTCGAGATCCGCCGTGCGGGCACCGGCCTCGTAGGCGAAGAGATCTCCCTCCGCGTGAAAGCGCGGGGCGAGGACAGCGTCCTCCAGTACCATTCCGAAATCCAGAACGTTGATGACCGTCTGCAGTATGGCCGTAGGTATGCGTGAAGCGCCCGGCGTTCCCAACGCGATGATACCGCCCTCCTCTGAGGAGACGACGGTCGGGCTCATGTTGGAGACCAAACGCTCCCCCGGCGCGAGCGCGTGAAAACCTCTGGGGTTGAGCTCGGGTTCGCCGAGTGTGTTGTTCATGGGAATGCCCGTACCGGGCACGACGAGTCCGGAACCGTAGCCCATGCTGGCCGTAATGGAGACGGCGAGGCCTTCGCTATCGACGCACGAGAGATGTGTGGTGTGCGGCGAGCCGAAGGCGGAGAAGATCCTGCGCCGCTGCTCCGCCGCGTACTCCTCTCCCGTGAGCCGCTCCGCGACCCGGCTGTTCTCCGAACCGTCGAGGTAGGCCGTCTCGCGATCCCTGAGAGCCAGTTTCATCGCCCCGGCCATCACCCTCACGTACTCAGCACCCGGCATCGTCGCCAGGTCGTAGGCCGAGACGACCTTGAGCATCTGGGCCAGCGTCGGGCCACCGGCGGAAGGCGGGCCGTTGGTATACATGGCCCCGGCGCCGTACCTGACGCTCATCGGTTCCCTGACGACGGCCTCGTACTCGGCGAGGTCCTCTTCGGTTATTACACCGCCCATCTGGAGCATGTAGGCGGAGATCCTGCGCGCCAGCTCCCCCTCGTAGAAGATCCCCACCCCACCCTCTCCGACCGCCTCCAGCGTGTCGGCGAGCTCGGGGAACCGCACCTCTTCGCCCTCCAGGTACACCCGCTCCCCTTTATAGAAATGTTTGCGGGTCTCGTCGGTGAGCCTCAGCACCTCCTCGGCGACCCCAAACCAGAGGGCCGAAGTCTTGCACAACCTGAACCCCTCGCGCGCAAACCTGACCGCGGGAGCCAGCGCCTCCCTCAGGCCGAGCCGGCCGTGGCGCGCCAGAAGCTTCTCCCATCCCCGCAAGGAACCGGGGACGGCGGACGATGCCCCCCCGACGATGGAGCGCACCCCGGCCCCGTACTTGAGGATCATCGTCTGCGGGCTGCCGCCGGCCCCGAAGGCCGAAGCAGGCAGCCCCTTGCCTGGCATCACATCGTAGTAATCGATGAGCTCGGCTTCGCCGGAAGGATCTCTGACGAGGGCGAACCCGCCGCCCCCGATCGAACTCATCAGCGGCTCGGTAACCCCAACGGCGGCGGCCGCCGCCACGGCCGCATCAGCGGCGTTGCCCCCTGCGCGGTAGGTCTCCGCAGCAGCGTCGGCCGCGTACGGCGTACCCGCGGCCGCGGCGAAGGTAGGGTTGGGGCCTGTACTCTCCACTGTTGGCTATTATGCACTGTCTTTGGGGTCTCGTGCCGCGCAGCACCGAAGGATCCCTAATCCAGTGGAGATTCGGCCCGTGTAGCGTGGATTCGCATGGGCGTGTGGGTCCTCTGGCCGTCTACGGAGTGCCGAACTCCTGGGCCGCCTCCACCCACTAGCCCGACCGTCAAATGGAATTGGAGGTCAACTTCGTCCTCTAGACATCGGCAGCCTCCATCGCCTCCCCCATCTTCCTCAGCGTCTCGGGCGTGAAGACGCCGCGCAGCGCCCTGACCTTCTCCCCCTCGAAGACGGTCGCGACCGTGGCATCCGCCAACTCCACCGGCAGGCTGTCACTGGCGATCGTGACGTCCGAGGTAACCGTGTCCCCCAGCACTCCGTGGCTCCTGGTCTCAACGTGGAAGCCCGGCAGCGTTTGGCGTACCAAGCCGATTATCTCTTCCTTGCCATGGTAGCTGTCGGGTTCGCCGGGCGGAGCGGGACACATGCTGACAACCGCCTCCTCAGTGAACCAATCCATGATGGCCTCTTCGTCATGGGCATTCCACGAGGCGTGGAAGGCGTCCACCAATGAAGTCAAGCTCTCTTCCATAGACATGTCTTCTCCCCTTGTTCGCCGACCCTCTTCCCTGACGGGCGATCCGTCGCCTTGAATGCTACCCCCGGAACAAAATCAGGCGCAAACTTCCGAGAATACTATACTTCCAGGGTATTCCGTGAATAGAGGCAAGAGGAATGGCCAAGGCTACGATTACGCCGCGACCCTCACGACTCTAGCCGCTTCGCTCCAGCCTCAGGGGAACGAGCGGACCCACTTTAAGACTTCTGGTAGGTCCACCCTTTGGTAGTATACCGGGCCCCTGCACACCCCGTTACCGAACGAGGTAACGCCCACTATGGTCTTCTGGTCGCCAACGAATAGCGGCCCCCCAGAATCCCCGTAACAGGAAGCTTCTCCCTTGCCCGCTATGAGGCTGACGCCCGTGGTCTTGACGAACATCTCGCCTACGTCGGGGTCCTTTGTGTTGAGATGCCTAACCGTTGCACTTTAGCGGTCGTCCGGATAGACTAGCTGCGGTCGCGGTGGCGGTTCGCCGTCGATTTCGTATCCGTTGGCGCCGTAGCCCACGGTGGTGAGGCGTTGGCCCTCATCAAGGGTGTCGACCATACCAGCATCCGGCAGAGCACCGTAAGTGGCCATCCTGACCGGCTCTTTCAGAACGACCACCCCGGCGTCGTAGCGGGGATATCCAGCGACCTGCCTGACGATAGGAGTAGGCACACAACCTTCTTTGGGCGGGAGGCACGCTTTCGGGTGGAGGTAGGGGGTTCCCCTTCTAAGTTTGGACGCTCCCGGCTTGTAGGTTGGATCAAATGATACGTAGGATGGCAGATCCTCTCTTAGCAGGGGTTCCGTGCAGTGGCCTGCGGTAAGGAAGACTTTGGGAGAAATGAGGGTGCCCGAGCAAAAGGGGCGAAGCTTCCCCCCTAACTTCGTCACATAGGCTCCCACGTAGGGATGGGCATTAGGCCCCCTGTCAGGCTCGCCGTTTATGATGGCCTGTGCCACCCCGCCAGCTAGCAGGCAGGCTAGAGCCATCGTCGTCAGCGCAAGCACTGCTCGTCGCATGCCTACTCCTGTCCATTCCCTACACGCTCCCTACCGGAGCGTTTGGACACAAGGTAACAAATCTGTGAGGCTGAGGCTACTACTTCCGAGACAGCCAAGTAGACCCGTCCACAGAAGCGGGCACGGCGGAGCGGCTCAGGTAGGAAAGCTTTTCCTCTGTAAGGAATAGGACCACAGACGCCGCTGTAAGCGACCAAGCGAGTATTGCGGCGGCCCGCGTGCTCATCCCACCGATTCTTCGATCCTGTTCTCGTGCACCTGCCATCACAGCATCACAATACAACACTGCCGTCTCCCATACGTTACGACAACCGTTACTAGGATAGTTCTCTGAGCAGAGGAGAGGCGGAGTTCCGAACTTGGGAGAGATTCCCTACGGAGAAGTACTCCCTATCTGCCCACTACTATGAAGTTCGGGCTAGCAAGGCGTTCCCCCAAAAGTAGCTTCGAGCGGTGGTAGTTAGTTTACACTTTGGTAAAGGAAGGATCGGGTTTGTAACCCGTTCCTTTACTTTTCCTGCAAATGGTGGCTTTTGCTTTCAAGTTGACTTGTAGTGAGTCCAATTGGCTATGATACGCCAGCAGGAAGGCTATCGGAAAGGGTGCGCATCTTGAGCGAGGAGAGAAGAGGGGGCGGGAGGTTCAACTCGGCCACGGACGCGGAGATCCTTAGGGCCGACGTCGCAGACTCCTACTTTCACAGGACGATGCAGATCCTGCGCGTCCGCGGCCTCGAGGATACGCCCGTGCACGCCGAGCTCGCCTACAAGACCTCGGACCCTGACGCCTGGTTCGTGGTCGCCGGCCTCGACGAGGTGGCCTACCTGCTCGACGGCGTCGAGGTCGATGCACGGGCCGTCCCAGAAGGGACGATCTGCCGTCCCAACGAGCCGGTCCTGACGCTCTCAGGCCCCTACGGCGCTTTCGCAGAACACGAGACCGCGATACTCGGTCTGCTCTGCCAGGCCTCGGGCATTGCCACGGGGGCGGCCCGCTGCCGGCTCGCGGCCGGAGAGAAGCCCGTGGTCTCCTTCGGTGCGCGCAGGATGCACCCGGCAATCACCCCCATGATCGAACGCGCCGCCTACCTGGGCGGATGCGACATGGTCGCCGTCGACCTGGTCGTCGAACGCCTCGGGATCCCGGCAACCGGCACGACCCCCCACGCCCTAGTGCTCGTCCTCGGCTCGACCGCCGAGGCGGCCCGTGCTTTCGATGAGATCATGGAACCCGGGGTGCCGCGCACCATAATCATAGATACCTTCGACGACGAGAAATTCGGCGCGCTTATCGCCGCCAGGGCCATACCGGATTCGATCTCAGCGATCAGGATGGATACACCTGGCAACCGCCGCGGCGATTTTCTGGACCTTATGCGTGAGGTCCGCTGGGAGCTAGACCGTCACGGCTTCGAGCACGTCAGGATCTTCGCCTCGGGCGGCATCGACGTGGAGTACATCCTCCACCTGAACCCGGTCTGTGATGCCTACGGTGTCGGCGGAGCTATCGCGGATGCACCCATGATCGACTACTCCCTGGACATAGTCGAGGTGAACGGCGAAGACCGCTCGAAACGCGGCAAGCGCGGCGGGCGCAAACGCCTCCTGAGGCTGGAGGACGGCACCCGCACGATCCTGCCCGAGACAATCTCCCCTCCCGAGGGCGCAAGCGACGTCCTGAGCCCCCTGCGGGACCTGTATTCCTCCCCGCCCGAAATCGGCGCGCTGCGCCAACGCGTACTCGACCAGCTGGGCACAGGCGACTTCGAACTCTGAAGTTTCGCGCTCACCTTCTAGACCAAATAGGCTAGTAATAAATCACCCATTTGCGGGATGTCGGATTGTATCCAGGGGTCCATAATCATGGTGTGATCCGGGCGATGAGAAAGGAGGCGGCATGGACAACTCGAGAGGCGAAGCCAGAATTCTTACCTGCCCCTTCTGCTCGGAGACCGAACTTCGAGCCTTCGGCCGTAACTCCCTCCGCTGCGACGAGTGCGGAGGCGTCATCGGCGGCGCGCTCCTGGAGACGCTCTACCGAATCGTCGCACTTCCCGATGCGTCCGGCGGCCACGCCTGCGAGTGCGGTCACCCTGAGATGAGACGCCTTCCCGACGGTGTTTATCGATGTCCGGCCTGCAAATCCGAGGTCACCCCTATCTCCGCCCCGGTGACCTGGAAGTCCCCTGACCACAGCGAGGCATACTGGTGCGGCTGGCTCGACGGCCGTTTCGGAGATCCGGAGGACTTCACGAACAACCGCCGTCTGGCCAAATGGGAAGGTCCTACTGACCGCCTCGACTATTATCGCGGTCACCGCGCCGGCCACGAAGCCCGTCTGCGGAAGACCAGGTTCGTCGAAGCCTCATAGCACCCCGTTACGTTCCCCGCGAGCTGATCACCAGGTAGTAGCTACACTCTCCCTCACCGGCATTGTCGAAGCGGTGCGTCACGTCTGCCTCGAAGTACAACGCATCGCCTTCGCGTAGCAGATACTCCTCACCACCCAATATCGCCCTCAGACTCCCCCGCTCGACGACGATGTGCTCCTCGACATCCCTGCGGTGCGGCGGAAACTCCCCCGAGGTTGAGCCCTCGGGTATCTCGTTGCGGATGAACTCGACGCCCCTACCCCCGAAATTCGGCGAAAGGAGCTGACGCTCGAAACCCGTCTCGGGGTCGCGCATTACCATGCGACGCTCCCTGGGCACGACGACGACCTCGCGCCGTTCCTCCATGCCGGCAAGCCGCGAGAGCGTCACGCCAAGCCCCTCGGCCAGCTTCGCGGCGACCACCAGCGTGGGGTTCTTCTCCCCACGCTCGAGCTTGGAGATCATGGCCCGACTCACCCCAGACCGCTCGGCCAACTCCTCCAGCGTCAGACTTCGCCTGCGGCGTAACTCCCTTACTCGACCCCCCAGTCGCCCCGAAGAGACCGCAGCCACCATCGTAGAACCCCCGCTTGCAACCGTATCGTCCATTTGATAGAAGTAATTCTATCATGGTAGATTTATTGGGGATAGTGATCTCGGCGATGCCTTTCGTGGTCGCCGCTGTGGGACTTGCGGGCCTGGGGTGGCCTGCGTCCACGGCTGGTGGCGCGTCGCTGGCGGTTGCTGTGTTGGGGGCTGTAGTGTGGCCGGATCTGGAGGCTACAGCGGTGCCTGGCGCATTATCTGCGGGGCTCGGGACATCGGCCCAGGTTTTGTACGTGCTGTTCGGGGGGTTACTGCTCTACAACCTGCTTTCGGCAGGTGGGGCTGTCGATGCTGTATCACGCTTTCTCGGGGGACTGGAGCCTGACCGCGTGGCGCTCGCGGCCGGGGTCGTGGTCGGGGTCGCCCCTTTCTTCGAATCCGTTACGGGGTTCGGGGTGGCCGTTGTGATAAGCGCCCCGATCTTGCTGGCCGCGGGATTCACACCGCTGAGGGCCGCCGTGCTCGCGAGCTGGGGCCAGTGCGCCGTGCCCTGGGGCGCGCTCGGCGTCGGGACCGTGATCGGGGCCTATCTTGCGGGGATGGGCTTCGGGACACTCTCCGACATGAGCGCATACTTGAGCATCCCCCTCTTCCCCGTCTACGGCGTTGCCGCCGTCGCGCTTGCGGGAGGGTGGACGGGCGTCCGCCGGCGCGGCGCGGAAGCTATAGCGCTCGGGCTGGTCGCAGGGGTGGGCACACTCCTCACGAGCCTGTACCTGGTCCCCGAGCTCTCCGGCGCCGTCGGAGGACTCGCTGCTACTGCCTTCTTCGTGGCGAGGAGGCGTGACCGGCTCGCAGGAGTTCCGGTGCGCGCGCTCCTGCCCTACGCTTTCCTGCTCGCGCTGCTTGCGGCGGCGAACGGTATCAGGGCGTTGCGGTCGGTCTTCGAAGAGCTAGGTCCCGTCTTCGACGGTCCGGGCCTCTCGTTGCTCGCGTCAGGCGCGTTCGCGGTGTTATTGCTGGGTCTCGGTGGAGACGAGATCGGCGCCGCCACGCGGAGAACCGCGACGCAGTGGCTCCCCGTGGCTGGGGCCGTCCTGACGTTCGTTCTGGCGGGGGAGGTGGTGGCAGAGAGCGGTGCGGCGGGCCTGCTCGCCGGGGGCGCAGAAGCCCTTGGGTTCTTCTTTCCCGCGGTCTCGCCCGTGCTTGCGGCCCTCGGCGGCGCCCTCACCGGCTCCAACGCGGCCTCGAACGCGTTGTTCATGCCGCTCCAGGTCGAGGCGGCTCGGGGCCTAGATCTCTCTGAGGAGCTCACCGCCGCCGTGCAGAATGTCGCTGGCAGTCACGCCAGCATGCTCGCCCCGCAGCGCATGGTCCTTGCGGCCACGGCCGCCGGCCTGCTAGGCAGGGAAGGCGATATTCTGAGGGCCTCGGTCGCCCCCGTAGCCGTCTCCATCGGCCTGCTAGCGATTCTCGGGATGCTCCTTCGTTAGAGCGTTGTTCGGTATGATCGGGGTTTCTTGCCGACCCCGCGCCGGCTAGACCCGGCGGTAGACTCCGGCACCTTCTGGCCCGAATGCCGGGCATCGATCTTGCACTTCTCCAGAAGAGCGATTGCCTTCTCGTAGAGCTCTTTTTCGGTACGGGCGTACTTACCGCCCTCGGAGATTTCGTTCTCATTTTCGCGGGTTTTTAGCATCACCATGAGGATACACGTTACAGCCCGCCCTAAAGTTACAGAAGTGCAACATTCCGGTAAGGGTCTGATAACCTGACCGAAGGTTCGACCCGGCATCGTTACCCGCTCGGCCGCTGACAAGGTAGGATTCGCATAAACTTGTACCGACCGCTGATACCAGATGAGAGGAGACCATAACGAGTTCGACCCTGGATCGTCCGAACGTGATCGTCTTCTTCACCGATCAACAGCGGTGGGACACCGTCGGCCTGCACGGCAACCCTCTCGACCTCACCCCGAACCTCGATCGCGCGGCCCGGGGCGGGACGCACCTCTTCAACTCCTTCACCCCGCAACCCTTGTGCGGCCCCGCGCGTTCTTGCCTGCAAACGGGCCTCTACCCGACCACGACCGGCTGCTACAAGAACGATATTCCCCTGCCGCAGGGTGCGACTACGTTGGCGCACCGTTTCCGAGAGGCGGACTACGACACCGCCTACATCGGAAAGTGGCACCTGGCGGGTGCAGAACCGGTGCCCGAGGCCGAACGCGGCGGATACCAGTACTGGCTGGCCTCCAACATCATCGAGTTCACCTCCGAGGCTTACCGCACGGTCGTGTACAACGGAGACAACGGGTCTGTGCGACTTCCGGGCTATCGGGTGGACGCCCTCGCGGACGCGGCTATCCGTTACGTAGACGCGCACCAGGACCGTCATTTCTACCTGTTCTTATCCCTGCTCGAGCCCCACCACCAGAACCAGACCGACACCTACCCAGCGCCCGACGGCTACGCCGAGCGCTACGCCGGCCTCTGGATGCCGCCCGACCTTGCGGAGTTGGGCGGTACGGCCTCCCAACACCTTGCGGGCTACTGCGGCCAGATCAAACGCATAGACGAGGCCTTCGGTCGGCCGCTAGACGCCCTCAGGAGTCTCGGCCTCCGCGAGAATACGGTCGTCGTGTTCGCCTCCGACCATGGCAACCACTTCAAGACGCGCAACGACGAGTACAAACGCTCTCCACACGAGAGTTCGATCCGCGTGCCGGTCGTGCTGCTGGGGCCCGGCTTCTGGGGCGGAGGACAGGTAGAGCAGCTCATAAGCCTCCTGGATCTACCCCCGACGCTCCTCGAAGTCGCCGGTCTGCCTGTCCCCGACGAGATGCACGGGCGCTCCGTCCTCCCTTTGCTGAACGGCGAACGCGAGGGGTGGCCTGATGGGGTCCTCGTCCAGGTAAGCGAGTCGCAGGTCGGACGCGCTATCCGCACCAATCGCTGGAAGTATTCTGTCGTGGCCCCCGGGGCTGACCCTAAAGGAGATTCCACCGCCGGACGCTACGTCGAGGACGGCCTTTACGACCTCAAGACCGATCCTTACGAACTGCGCAACCTCTCCGGTCTCCGGTCGCACGGGGAGGTCTCCGAGACCTTGAAGCACCGTCTGATCTCTCGCATGGTCGATATCGGCGAGCCGAAACCCATCATCGAGCCGTCACCGAGCAGCGCATCTACGACATAGACCCGGTCAGACTTGGCTGGGGCCCTCGAACCCTTTAAGCTAAAGAGAGGTCGAGCGTTAGCGA
This sequence comes from uncultured Rubrobacteraceae bacterium, assembly GCA_963849745.1. GTDB lineage: Bacteria > Actinomycetota > Rubrobacteria > Rubrobacterales > Rubrobacteraceae > Rubrobacter_D. The sequence goes on from CAWKIM010000007.1 coordinate 82,803, forward strand.
AGCAAGGGAGAATGGATGGGCGAAAAGCGGGACAGGGACATCGAGAAGGTCTACTCCACCTCGGATTTCGTGGCGAAGCTGCGAAGGCTTGCCGATGCGCTGGAGGCGGGCGAGCGGTTCGAGATCCAGGTTGCCGGAGAGAGGATCTACGTGCCCGCCCGCGCCGAGTTCAACGTCGAGCACGAGCGGGAGGGGGATAAGGAGGAGCTCGAGTTCCAACTCAAGTGGACCCACTCCTCCTAAGTTCTACTTCTATGCCGGCCGCCCCTTACCCGAGCACTCTGCCGACCGGCGAGTAGGGCCGGCGGCAGAGCTCGTAGGTCTAGTCTAGGCCGCCACGCTGAAGTCCGGTTCGTAATGGCGTTCTCTCAACAGCCTCTCGGCGAGCTCTTCGTCGGAGGGCTCGCGCCTGAGCTCCTCGGAGAGCGCGTTGTAGGCGCGGGCCATCTGGCGGATCTTCTCGCCCAGAAAAACAGGTTTGAGTTTCGGACGGTTGGCCGATAGCTGGGTGCGTCGGGATCTCGTATAGTGCACACTGAGCATCGGAGTGTTAACTATCCTGGGAGGACCGTATGACGGCCGAGAGATCACTTGTCCGACCGCGCCTGACGACGCCGTCCCGGGCTACGAGGCAATCATAGGCAGGCAGGAGCGCCCCTCGTTTCACGGGGGCGAATTCGCGGCGGAGTATTCGCGGTGATAGGCGCCAGCCATGGGCTCTAGATTGACGCGACGCCGGTTTCTCACAGCGGCGGGCGCGGGGGCCGCGTTCCTGGCGTTGACGGGCATGGTGGGCCGCGAACCCGTCGAGAGCTACCCTAGAATCAGGTCCTTACGCACCTCAAAGGTCGAACCCCTGCCGGGCGTTCCATTCCCGCCACAGGACGGGAAGTGGGCCTTCCGCTCGCGCCCTGACCTCAACCCTCCGGCCGTCGAGGTGTCCACACAGGCACACGGCGACACAGCCCCCGGCTACATCTTCGTCGCCCCGGAGAAAGGCGGCGCCGGCAAGGGCGGCCCGATGATCATCGACGATCGCGGGCAGGTAGTGTGGTTCCGTCCGCTGCGCGGCCCTTTCGGGCGCACGATGAACTTCGGGACGCAGACCTACCAGGGCAGAGAGGTCCTGACCTGGGGACAAACACCGGGCGAGTACATAATTTTCGACAGTTCCTACCGCGAGATAGCCAGCTTCAGGGCCGCCAACGGATACAATGGGGACCACCACGAGTTCCTCATCAGCCCGCAGGACACCGCGCTGATCACGATCTATGACTGGGTGCCACGGGACCTCACCTCTGTCGGCGGCTCCAAAGACGGTGTAGCCATACAGGGCATCGTCCAGGAGTTGGATATCGAGACGGGGGAGGTCCTCTTCGAATGGAAAAGCATCGACCACGTGGACCTGGAAGAGTCCTACGGCACACCGTCGGAGGATCACTACCCCGGCATCGACTACTTTCACATCAATTCCATAGACGTAGACCCCGACAACAACCTGCTGATCTCTGCCCGAGAAACCTCCGCCGTCTACAAGATCGACCGCACAAGCGGACGGGTCATGTGGCGGCTCGGCGGAAAGAAGAGCGACTTCGAGATGGGTCCGGGTACTCGATTCGCCTTCCAGCACGATGCCCGACGCCTGCCCGACGGCACCATCAGCATCTTCGATAACGGCAGCCTGGTCTTCGAGAACGGCATCCCCAAGGCGGTAGAAGAGTCCCGCGCAATCGTGCTCGACCTCGACGTAGACCGGATGCGCGCCTCGCTGGTTCGCGAGTACACCCACCCCGACAAGCAATATGCCCATGCGGCCGGAAACACGCAGGTGCTGCCGAACGGCAACGTGTTCGTAGGGTGGGGCAGGGGACTAGCCGTTTCGGAGTTCGGCGATAATGGGGAGCTGCTCTTCGATTTCAGGGTGTCGCCCGAACACAGGTCCTACCGGGCCTTCCGCTTTCCGTGGAGCGGCCAGCCGTTGAAACGGCCCGTTGCGGTGGCGGAACGCATCTCCGGAGACGAACTAGTAGGCTACGCCAGCTGGAACGGGGCCACTGAAGTCGCCCTCTGGGAGGTACTCGCCGGCCCGCATCCCGACCAACTAGAATCCCTGGGATCCATCCCCCGAGACGGATTCGAAACGGTCATGTTGGTGCAGACCTCCGATCCGTACTTCGCCGTGCGAGCCAGACACCGTTCGGGACGAGTCCTCGGCGCCTCCACGCCCGTCGATGTATGAATCCAGCATTTCAGCACGCTCTAGCTTTTAGCCTTCGCTTTTCAGCACGCCGCCTGCGGCGGCTTGTCAGCCAGTCAGCCAAGGCCCGCATGCGACAAGCTGAAATGCTGAAGTGCTGAGAAGTCGCCCGGCTTCGCCGGGCGACGTGCTGACAGGCGCCCGACAGGGCGCGTGCTGAAAAGCTCAAAGACTTCGAAGGTCTCCGACCAGGACCTTCTCACCACTAGAGCCGGGGTCACCATCATCGGGCTCGCGGGTCACCTCGATCTCCGGGTAAGACACAGCGTTGGCAGGAGCCGTGAGGTTCACGGTCGTCTGGTCTCCCTGCTGCGCCCGGAAGGTGCCACAGCTGATCCTTCCGCCATCTTCTTTGGCGTACCACAGCTCATAGTATTCGCCCTCTTGGAGTTCGGGCAGGCCCCACACCACCAGCTCGATCTTGAGATTTCCCTCTTCCATCTCCCCGCTGATCTCGCCACCACCCTCCGAGGCGGGCACCGTCGCGGTCAGGGGAATGCCGTCTGAGGCGTCTCTTGTGACCGTCCACAGGAGACCGGCACCAAGGACTGCGACGACCAGCAACGCGGCCGCCGGAACCCAGAGCCTCCATGCCCCTCTGGAGCGGGCCGGCATCTCGCCCCCGGCCTGCGCCAGCACACGGTCCTTGAGCTCCGGCGGCGGCCCGGCGGCGGCCAACCCTCGGAGGAGGTCGTGGGTCTGGCGGGTGCGAGCCAGCTCATCCCGACATCCGGAACACTCCTCCAGATGACGCTCCAGCTCACGCTCCTCTTCGACGGAAAGCTCCCCGAGCAAATAGGGGCCTAGGAGCTCCTCGAAGCGGTCTTCAGTCATTTCGAGACTCCTCCGCTGCGGGACTGACAAGGCTTCGGTGGAGTCTCCTGAGGGCGGACGTGGTCCTGCTCTTTACCGTCCCCAAAGGGATGCCGGTCCGGCGGGAGATCTCACGCTGTGAGAGTCCTTCGAAGTACGCAAGTACCAATACCTCCCGATGCTCATCGGGGATGCGAGAGAGCGCCCTGGCGACGTCCCAACCGTCCACCCCTCCCTCGGGCTCGGGGCCGCCGGACACGTTTCGAAGCGGTTCCTCTCCGGCAGACAAAGGCCTTACCCGGCGCCTGCGATTGAGATCCACTGCCCGGTTGCGGGCGATCCTGTAGAGCCAGGTCGCGAAGCTCGCCCGACCGGGGTCGAAGGATCCCGCCGCCCGCCAGACACTCATAAACGCATCCTGGACCAGCTCCTCGGCCAGAGAGGTGTCCCCAAGCACCCTGATTCCCGTGGCGTATACCGGCCGCGAGTAACGGTCGTAGAGTTCCGAGAGCGCCCGGTCGTCCCCTCCAGCTACGCGACGTATCAACTCTTCGTCCTCCACAACCCCCACTACCGGTCCAAACATCTCCCTCCCGGGAGTCCTACGCTAGCCGGCCAAGCCACACTCCGGCCTCCGCCTCATCAACCACAGAACTACCCGACGACTTCGACCGGGTCACCGCTCCCAGGCCCACACCCAAAACACATGATAGTACCCTCTACAGCCTCCTGGCTGATCACTCTACGGTATGTACGCAAAGATGCCGCCCGACGGTTCGCTTTATGGAACGTGCGCCACCTTGCCAGCTTTCCCAGTGCGGAGCGCGGGTAAGTTTCAGACTCTACCGTCGGCGCCGCGGCTCACCCGCGTAAAGTAGAATGTCAGCTACTCAGCACATCAGAAGTTCAGCTTGTTGCTCTCGCCCTTAGCCTCTCGTTCATGGCCTGATGCGCGATTTGCATACAAGGGCCGGAGCCCCTAAGAGCCCCGGCCCTATCAACAGCTCCCAAATGGAGCTGACTAGCTTACCACTACTTGACGGAGAACCACTCGTCGTGGGTGGCACCTCCGTTGACTTCGCTGATGGTGAGCTTGTAGGTCCCGCTGGCAAGGTTCTTAACCCCAATGTTGTAGATGTAGTGGTCAGCGACGTCGTCGAACCGGAACAGATCACCGCTGTTGGCCGACCCGGTCACCGTATTCTCCACCACCGCATCCTGGTCCGGTGTGGCCCCTAGCTTGGTGAGCTTGAGCTTCATCGGGTGGGCTTCGGCCTCCGCCTGTGTGTCGATGGGATCGCCGTTGCAGGCGGCCCTGAACTTGGCTGGTATGACACCTCGGCTGCCGAATTTGTAAGCGCTCATGCCGGGGTCGCCTGCGCTGCTCACGTCGTTGACCGGGGGGCCTATCTCACCGATAGTGCACGGAGAGACCACATTGTAGCTTACGGTCTTGGTCTCGATGTTACCGGCCTTGTCGGTGGCGGTCGCCGAGAAGGTCTTGGTACCTGCTGAACTGGTGTCGATGGTGCTCCCGTTCGGAACGCGCCGTTACAAGACAGGTCGGATCCGCTGCTGATGTCGTCGGAGCAGCTGTAGTTGGCTGTGACGTTCTGGCCCTGCGTGTAGGTCGCGCCGTCGGTGGGCGAGTTGAGGGTGATGGCTGGCTTTGTGGTGTCGGTGGGGAAGATCCGTATGATTGAGGACCCGCTGACAACGTAGAGATCCTTGCCGTTTGGACCGAAGGCAATTCCCCCTCCACCCACTCCTGCTGCAGGGTGATTATCAAGACCAGTAGCGAAAGGCACGATGTTCCCACTTGCGTCCACTTTAAAGACGGTGCCTGCTCCGCGGTCAAGAACGTACAGGTCGCTTCCAAATACTCCACCGGGCGCAAAGGTAAGACCAGCAGTATCCACCATGGCCGAGCCAGGACCGCCTGCGAAGAGCGTATGTTGTCCGCTAGCGTCAATCCGCCAGATGTAGCCAGTGCCACTGTACCAATCACCTAAGTCGGCAACGTATAGATCATTACCAAAGCCTCCACCAGGTCCGAACCGCAAGCCATGAGGTGCAACAAGCGGCTCTCCGAGGTGAACAAGCGTTTTGTTGCCAGACGGATCGACCCGATAAATAGCGCCTCCAGAGGTACCGCTAGCGCAGGTCTGGCCTCTATCGCAATCAGCAACGTAGAGGTCGGTACCGAATGCACCACCAGGTCCAAACGCCAAGCCCTTAGGATCGATCGAGCCCCAGGGCGTACCGGGCGTGGTAAAGGGCGACAAACTGGCTGATTCGAACTTGAAAATCTGACCCAAGTCACCACTGGCGTTGTGGTCGCTAACGTAAAGGGAGTTGCCCCACGAACTGCCCGTCCCAAACGCCATTCCATCGGTGTCTACGAGTGTGCCACTGGCAAGACATTGCACTCCGCATCAGGATTTATTGAGACTAGTTTCCCGCCCTCGCTTCCAGGTCCCCAGTCGGTAACTAGCAAATTCCCCGAAGAATCGAACAGCAACTCCATAGGTATAGCGAGCAGGTCACCATCGAAAAAGACCTCGGAATCGTAACCAGCCGGTACGTTCACACCAGGAACCGCTGCCGTAGCAGGCTTGGTCTCTCCTGACAGCACAACTGTTGCGGCCATAGCGGCTAGCAACGCAGCTATAACTGCAACTGACAGCCTCTTCAAAGCTACAGTCTGTCTCATCCTCTCCCTACCTTTACATAGCGTGCAACCGCCATTCCTCTCCCTTCCACTGCTTACTAGAGCGAGGACCCTGACTCGGCAGGCAAGGAATTCGTCCCGTACCATTAGCGACACCCCTAGGGGAAAGCTTCCCGGCCACTACTGGATTCGACACCACGCGAACCTCCTTTCTTCCGTCCTACCTCAGCTCGATCCCAACCTTAGAGCACCGGACACGGCGAGCCATCGGCGAAACCCTCTATTCTGCTCGCAGCTATGTGCGCCGAGCATCGGTAATCGGGTTCTCTGCGGATCGGGCTTCGGGGTGCTGGCCCGGGCTAGAGCAGCCCGCGGTCTATGGCGTGGCGCGCCGCCTCGGTGCGCGAGGCGACCCCCAGCTTGCGGTAGATCGAGCGCAGGTGCGCCTCCACGGTGCGGTGGCTGACGAAGAGCTTCTCGGCCACCTTGGCGTTGGTCATCCCGGAGGCCGCCAGGCGCAGGACTTCTATCTCCCCGGCGGTCAGCCCGGCAATCTGGGCTGGTGTCCTGGTGGGTTCGAAACCTGAAGCGGCCTGCTCCCGCCACGCCTCCAGAGCCTGCTCCGGCGTCAGTTTCCGGCCTTCGGCCCAGGCGTTTGCGAACGCCGCCTCGCCGAGCGCCTTGCGGGCTGTTGCGATAATCGGCTCATGCTTGGTTCGCTCCATGTTCTCCAGCGGCGCGCTGATCTCCTCGCGCAGTGCCTCTGCTGCAGCCCAGAGCTTCGTGGCCGGCTTGGGCTGCCCGCACGCAGCACGCAACGCGGCAATACCCTCCAGGTCCTTGGCGGTTCCTAGCTTGTTGCCCAGTTCTTTGTAGAGGCGCAGGCTCTCGTTGTACAATCTCGCCGCTCCTCGGTAGTCGCCTTGAATCCGTGCAATCCTTCCCAGGCTACCGGTCAGGTCTGCTATGCCCTCCTTATCTCCTGCGTTCCGGTACAGGGTCAGGCTTTCCTGGTAAGAGTCGGCGGCCTTCTCGTACTGGCCCTTGTCTTCTGCCACCTCTCCCAGGATGCCGAACGTCCAAGCGATGCTCGCCTTGTCTCCAAGGACGCGAAACAGCTTTAGGCTCTCTTCGAGAAGGGCCGCCGCGTCGGCAAGGTCGCCCCGATGGTGCGTCGCTACCCCCAGGTTGCCGAGCACGAGGGCGGTGCCCCACATGTCGCCCAACTCTCTCTTCAAGCGCAGACTCTTCTCGAAGAATGCCGCCGCTTGAGCAGGATCACCCCGGTCACCCGCCACGGTGCCCAAGTCGACGAGCACCATCGATGTGCCCGTCTTGTCGCCGAGCTCCCGCCGCAGGACCAGGCTCTCCTCCAGCCACGCCCGCGCCTGGTCATAGTCGGACTGGTTGCGTGCCAGCACACCAGCCCCGTTGAGCGCCTCGGCCCGCGCGGGGGCCGGCGACGCGCCTTTCTCAAGGACCTCTTCGAGCCACCGGCGCCCTTCGCTCAGGTGGCCGCGCTTGTACCAGAACCACCACAAGTTCGCAACCAGCCGCAGGGCCATCTCCGCGTCCCCGCCTTCGAGTGACCATGAAAGCGCCGCCCGCAGGTTGTCGTGCTCGCTCTCCAGCCGGTCGAACCACTCCGTCTGCCGCGGTCCCTTCGTCTCGGGTCTAGCCTCCTCTACCAGGGTCAGATAGTAGGCGGTGTGGGCGCGCCGGATTCTCTCCTCTTCTCCTGCGGCTTCGAGCTGCTCCAGGGCGTACTCCTTCACCGTCTCCAGCATCCAAAAGCGTCCTTCGCCGTCCTCCGTCTCCTCCCGGTTCAGGAGGCTCTTGTCCATCAGCGAACCCAGAAGGTCGAGCACCTCTTCCGCAAGGTCTTCGCCCGGGTCGCACACGGCCTCCGCCGCTTCGAGCGTGCAGCCGCCCGCGAAAACCGAGACCCGCCCAAAGAGCAGCCGCTCTTGTGCTCCCAGCAGGTCGTAGCTCCACCCGATGGCGTCCCTGAGGGTCTTCTGGCGGTCCGGCGCGTCCCGCGGTCCGCCTTTGAGCAGGCGAAGTCGGTGTCGGAGCCTATCGAGGATCGCCCGCGGCGAGATCAGCCTGAGGCGGGCCGCCGCGAACTCTATGGCAAGCGGCATCCCGTCGAGGCGGACGCAGATTTCGGCCACCACGGGAGCGTTCTCCTCGGTTAGCCGGAAGTCGGGCTTCGCCATCCTGGCCCGCTGAACGAAGAACGCTACGGCGCCATATTCCGAGAGGGCCAGGATGTCTTCGGGTAGCTGTTCGACATCCGGCAACCCGAGCGGGGGCACAGGGAACACCCGCTCGCATGAGAGGTGGAGCACCTCCCGGCTGGTCACCAGAACCTTCAGACGGGGACAGACTGCCAAAAGCTCGGCCACCCGCGGCGCGGCTTCTACTACCTGCTCGAAGTTGTCCAGAACGAGCAGCAGGTCCCTCGCTTTCAGGAGCTCTCCCAGACGCTCTGAGAGGGGCCCCTCTCCGAGTTCACTGAGCCCCAGCGTCCGGGCGATGGTAGGGATCACCAGCTCGGGATCCCGGATAGGGGCTAGAGAGTCGAAGCAGACACCGTCAGCGAATTCGTCCGCAAGTTCCTCTGCCACACGTATCCCCAGGCGAGTCTTGCCAACCCCTCCCGGACCGCAAAGCGTCAAGAGGCGTGTCTGCTCGGATCTCAGGAGGGCACACACTTCCTCCACTTCCCGCTTGCGTCCGACTAAGGGCGTCAGTTGCGCCGGAAGATTGCTTTGGGATGCTCGCCGGGATTCATCGGGTTCTATCGTGCCAGGAACAAACACCGCTCGTTACCCGCTTCGCCTCTACCTACTTCCCCGGTAGTGTAGCTTAAGGCATACTTTCATGGAAAGATGATTGCTTGGCCAGGCGATAGGGAGTGAAACCTGGTGATGCCTCCCCGCGCAGATGTCGCGACCGACATCTTCTACCAGTCGTAGGCCTCGGGGCGGCGGTTCTTCAGGGCGGGGAACTCCTCCCGAAAGTGGTCGAGATAGTCGAGGTCCAGGGTGGCGAGCGCGTACCCGTCGCGGTCGGGGCACTGGGAGAGCACGGTACCCCACGGGTCGACGAGCATGGACCGTCCGTAGGTCCATCGTCCATCGGCTTTCCTCCCCCACTGGGCCGGGGCGACGACGTAGGCCTGGTTCTCCACAGCACGCGCCCGCAACAGAAGCTCCCAGTGGTCCTTGCCCGTCTGGAGCGTGAAGGCGGCTGGGACGGCGAGTACCTCGGCGCCGCGCAGCGCGAGCAACCGGTAGAGCTCGGGGAAACGCACATCGTAGCAGACGGAGAGCCCGACGGTCGCGGCGCCAGCCTTAGCTGTTACTATCTCCGTGCCGGCCGCGATGGTCCTGCTCTCCAGGTATTCGCGATCCGGAGCCTTCACGTCGAAGAGGTGTATCTTGCGGTAAACGGCGGACATCCTGCCGTCTGGCCCGAAGAATGTGGAAGTATTATGCAGTTTCGTGGATTGGGGTTCTCCTTCCAGGATCGAACCCCCGATCAGGTAGACCCCGAGCTCCTGCGCGAGGCCGCCGAGGAACTCCGTCGTTGGCCCTGGCACTGGCTCGGCGTTCTCCTTGTAGACGTCCTCCAGGCCGTGGCAGTTCCACAGTTCGGGCAGGGCTATCAGGTTGGCACCCGATGATGCGGCCGAACGTATGTGCCTCTCGGCCGTGTCGAGGTTCTCCCCCTTGTTCGGGGTCGAGGACATCTGGATCGCCGCCGCCAGGATCTTGCGCCCGTCCATTACACCAATCCTTTCTATGCTGGAAGTGCGTCACGTAGACTACCATCCGGGTCATTCAGTTCCCGCTTCGACGCCGGACTCATGTTCGGCGAGCAAGCGCAGTAGCGCCTCCTCATCGTCGACTATGTAGTCTAGCGGGACACGCACCATAGGATTCAGTCTCCCCCCTATGAACGCCGCGCGGGTGTCGGTGTGGAGTCCCACGAGGAGCTTCTCGCCGTTCTGGAGATACTTCTGGCAGTAGGCGATGCCGAGCTCCACGCACGCTCCCTCGTCGGGGACGCGTCCGTCGAGCACGAACAGGAACACGTCTGAGTCGAGGATCCTGGTCCTGTCGAGGTGGAACATGGCGTGGCGCCTCTTATCAGGGGTCAACGTGTAGTAGGGCGGCCTGTCGCGTTCGACGCCGTCGCGTTGCGGGAGGAAGACATCGAAGCCGAGGGCCTCGAGCCTGTGCGTAAGCCCCAGGTTGAAGCGCCTCTCGGCCTCCGAGAAGAGTGGTCCTGCGAGGTAGATCCTCACGCCACTACACGCTCCGAGAATCAGAGGGACCATAGAGTCTAGACTCCAGGACTTGATGGGCATCCAGTCCCCGCAAGCCGAGGTAGTAGCGGGCCGATTGCAGTACCGCCTCCAGCGGCGCCAGGCCGACGAGCTCGGTCGACTCTACGGAGGCGCCGAGGCCGGCCGCTGCCGAGCGAACGGCTTCCAGGGCCACGGGGATGGGGGTCTGTTCGAGGTCGGTCAAGTTCATCGAGACCTGGGCCTTGCCGCCCACACCGAACCCGAGCGCCCTCACGGCCGGAAGGCCGCCGCCACTCTCCCTGACCCGTTTGGCCACCGCCCGCGCGACCTCGACGTCGTCCGTATCCAGGTACGCGTTGAAAGCGACCAGGAAAGGACGGGCGCCGACGGCGACGGCTCCCCTGTGGGGATCTAGCGTTTGCGGGCCGTAATCCGGCTTCCACGAGGGGTCCTCGAGTCGGGATGCGACGCCCTCGTAGCCGCCTCGTCTGAGGTCGGGGAGGGATCTGCGGTGCTGGTCCGTCGCGGCAGAACCGTAGAGGAAGACTGGAAATCCAAGGGACCCCAGGCTCTCGCCTGCCCGGTGTGCCAGCCTGACGGCATCATCCATCGTCGCGTTTTCCAGGGGGACGAAGGGGAGCACGTCGAGCACGCCCATCCTGGGGTGCTCGCCGGTCTGGGAGGCGAGATCGAGTTCGGCGGCGCACCCCTTTGCCAGGGCGATGGCGCCCTCGAGCACGGGGTTCTCCTCGCCGGCGAACGTGAGGACGCTCCTGTTGTGGTCGGGGTCTGAGTGGAGGCCGAGAACGCGGACGCCCGAGACGGCACCGACCGCCTCGGTGATACGTGAGATCTTCGCGGCGTCCTTCCCCTCGCTGAAGTTCGGGACGGCCTCGAAAAGCGGAACGCGCGCGGCCATTCAGCGTGCTCCGAGCGCGCGATCCAGGTGTACGGCGGCGCTGATAAGCGCCAGGTGCGTGAGGGCCTGCGGGAAGTTGCCCAGGGCCTCGCCCGAGGACCCGAGTTCCTCGGCGTAGAGGCCCAGGTGGTTGGCGTAGGAGAACATCTTCTCCAGGGCGAGGCGCGCTTCTTCGAGGCGTCCCGCCTGCGTGAGGCACTCCACGAGCCAGAAAGAGCACAGGTTGAAGCTGCCCTCGTCCCCTGCGAGACCGTCGGGGGCTGCGTCCTCCGGCCGGTAACGCGTCACGAGCGTATCGTGGGCTAGTTCCTGCTGGATGCGATCCAGGGTGGAGAGCCAACGCGGGTCCGTGGGGCCGACGAACTTGACCAGCGGCATCATGAGCAGCGAGGCGTCGAGGGCGTGCGAGCCGTAGTATTGTACGAAGCTCTTCTTCTCGGGGTTCCAGCCCTTCTCCATAATGTCCTCGTAGATCGCGTCACGCTCGGCCATCCAACGCCCGTCCCCCGCCGGCAGTCCGCGCTGGCGCGAGATCCTGCCAGCCCGCTCCAGGGCCACCCAGCTCAGGAGCTTGGAGGAGACGAACTGGCGCCTGCCACCCCTGACCTCCCAGATTCCCTCGTCGGGCTCACGCCAGTTCTCGCTCAGCCAGTCCAGGATCTTCCTCAGGTTCTTCCAGAGGTCGTAGTCGAGGGGGGCACCGTGCTTGTTGTAGAGGTAGGCTGCGTCGAGCACGGCCCCGTAGAGGTCGTGCTGGCGCTGCCTGTAGGCGCCGTTGCCTAGCCTTACGGGTGAGGAGTTCATGTACCCTGAGAGGTGCGAGAGCTCCATCTCCGTTATGTCCTTGCGGCCATCTATGCCGTAGAGCGGCTGCAGGAGGCCGTCTTCGTCCTCGTGGCAACGGTCCCCGAGCCAGCCCATGAAGTGCCTGGCCTCGTCCTCGAAGCCGACGTAGATCAAGGCGTAGAGCGTCAGCGCCGCGTCCCTGAGCCAGGTGTAACGGTAGTCCCAGTTTCGCTCTCCCCCGATCCGCTCGGGCAGACCCATCGTGGGGGAGGCGACGAGCGCTCCCGTCGGGTCGTAGACCATGAGCTTTAGGACGAGCGCGGAACGGTGCACTATCTCCCGCCAACGTCCCTGATAAGTACTGTTCGACAGCCAGCGTCGCCAATAGTCCAGGGTGCTATGCAGCAGTTCCTCGAACCCGACGTCGGAAAGGATCTCTCCTGGCTCCTCACCCTCTTTGAGATGCGCCAGGACGAACGTCGCCCTCTCACCCTCGCCGAGCGCGAAGTACGCGCCCGCAGCGCCTGCCGCCCCTTTCTCCAACCGCACGTCGGTCGCCAGCCCGAGACAATAGTCACCCGACGCGAAGACGGCCCCTGTCTTCCCGACGGAGACCGTATGGTCGCGACGGGCGTAGTCGAAGGCGGGCAGGCACTCGGCGCGGAAGTCCATCTTTCCCCTGATGACCCGCACGTTACGGACGAGCCTGTGACGCTCGCCCGGACGCGTCACGATCGGCATGAAGTCGAGCGTCTCAGCCAGGCCTTCAGGCGAGAAGAAGCGGGTCAGGAGCACGTTGGTGTCGGGCAGGTAGAGTTGGTGGCTGTGGGTGTAGTCCACAGGTCGCAGCGCGAAATGACCGCCCTTTTCATCGTCGAGGATGGAGCAGAAGACGCTCGGAGAGTCGAAAGCAGGAAGGCACAGCCAGTCTATGGTCCCATCGGTACCGACGAGCGCCGCCGTGTAGAGGTTCCCGATGACACCGTGGTCCTCGATGGGCAGATACCCCACTCCAGCCTCCCTTCTCAGCGTCGATGTCCCCACCCGTATCTTACAGCGCCGTGCTGAAGTGCTCTAATAGCTGACCACCAGCGCGCCGCCGGCGATGATCAAGAGTACGCCCAGCGCCTTCGGGACGCTGAAATCGGCCCCGGCACCGAAGACCCCGAAGGCGTCGAGGACGAGCCCCACTATCAGCTGGGTGGCTATAACGAGCGAGAGGGCGCGCGCCACCCCGGCCTGCCCGGCTGCGACGGCGATAGAGCCCAAGATCACGGCCCCGAGGACGCCCGAGGCCGCGGCGTAAACTACCGCGCGGCCCGTAAACTCCGGTTTCGCCACCACGAACGAGATCGAGAGCGCGAACACGCTGGTCGCGAGACCCGAGATCGCGACCAGCACCAGGGGCCCGAGCGTTCGTTGGGCCGCCCCCGTCAGGCTGGTCTGGACGGCCACGCACACGCCCGCGAGTACGGCGAGGAGAAGGGTAGATTTCACTGGCACCCCCTGAGGTTCGTGGTCTCGACGCAAGGCCCCGACCGGGACGCCCGCAGGATTATACGCGGGTGGCGGCTGTTTCTCTGGTTTGTTGGGTGGGTATACATCTGGACGTTCTTTTCTTGATCGTGTTTGGTCGACGTACGGAGGAGTATCGTGGAACAGATGCTAGGCGGAACGAGGATCACCTTCCTGGGGCACGCGACGTTCAGGTTCGTAACGGCGGGCGGAGGACAGATCATCATAGATCCCTTCCTCACAGAGAATCCCCAGACCCCGGACGACATGAAGCAGGTCGGTGATCTGGACACCATCCTCATAACCCACGGCCACTTCGACCACTTCTCGGACGTAGAGTCTCTCGCGGGGCAGACGGGGGCAGCGACTGTCTCCAACTTCGAGATCTTCTCCTACCTGCAGCGGCAGGGGATCGAGAACGCCATGCCGATCCAGAAGGGCGGCACGGTCGAGGTCGGCGGCCTCAAGGTGACCGCGACCCACGCCTTCCACTCTTCGAGCATACAGCTCGACGACGGCAGCTACATCTACGGTGGAGAGCCGATGGGCTATGTCATCGAGTTCGAGAGCGGTTTCAAGCTCTACCACGCGGGGGACACGGCGGTCTTCGGCGACATGCGACTGATCGGGGAGATCTACAACCCCGACCTCGCTCTGCTGCCGATCGGCAACCAGGTGGTGATGAGCCCGCTGGAGGCGGCCCACGCGGCCAGGCTGCTCGGCGTAGAGCACGTCGTCCCGATGCATTACGGGACCTTCCCGTTCGTGCCTGGCACCCCGGAGGAGTTCAAGGAACACGCCTCCGCCCTCGTCCCCGACCTCAAGGTCCACGTGATGAAACCCGGTGACGACCTGGCGTCCTAGAGCGGTAATTTCGTTGGGGCGGGTCTGAATCCCGCCCACATTGGAACCGCGACCTAGAGCAGGTTACAAATAGGTTCTGAACCTCTTCGACGATGTCTAGGCCGGCACGCGCCAATCGGTGGGAGATCCGCTATCGCGGTAGCGTTCAGCCTTTCGGAGGCGGCTCGTTGTTCGGCGCGGTACTCGTCGAGCAGCCCCGGCGTACTGGGTCCGTTGGCCAGGTTGGTCGCGTGGATGACTCCGGCTCGGATCGTCGGGTACTGATCGGCGACCGCCTCGTCGTATGCGAACATGGCGATCTATCTCCGGTCTAGGTGGCGTGGTGGTCGGTGTTGGCAGGCGACCGCAAGCCTTCGAAGCTCACCGGTCAGTGAGGGCAAGTCTGGCGGCGAACCCGATCAGGAACGCTCCGAGCGTCCGCTCGATCCATCGTCGGACCGCGGGTGCACCGAGCACGAGGTCGCGAAAGGCAGCGCTCGCCAGCGCGTACACGCTGAACACGGCCAGGGTCATAAGCATGAAGATCCCGCCAAGCCCGATCAGCCTCACGTAGAACAGTCCCGGCGAAGCATCGAGAAACTGCGGCAAGAAAGCGAAGAAGAACAGGGTCAGCTTCGGGTTGAGGACGTTCAGAACTATCCCGCGCCACACCACAGGGCCCATGGGATCTGCCTCAGCGTCTACGTCATCGAGCGATATCCTGCCAGCATCGCGAATCATCGAGATGCCCATAAACACAAGGTAGCAGACCCCCGCCCATCGGACCACCTCAAAGACGGCAGAGCCGGCCTGCATGATCCCGGAGAGCCCCAGCATGGCCGCCAGCATGTGGGGGACGATACCCAGCGTACAGCCTAGGGCCGCGAACAGCCCGCGCCTGCGGCCGCCGCCGATCGAGCTGGAGAGAGTGTAGAGAACCCCGGTTCCAGGGATGAGGACTACAACCAGCGACGTGATCAAGAACTCGACGGACATGCCCCTGGAGGCTAGTCGTTGCGGGAGAGCCTGTCAAGACCCCGTCCTTGGCTGATCCTTCGGGTCATGGTCGGCTACGGGCGCGGCCGCTTCTCTACTTCAACCCTCAGAGACCGCGTTAGTCTATGGGCTGACCAAGCGCGAGGAGGTTGCCTTCGCTATCGCGGAACCAGACACCGCGTTCGCCCGTGCCTTTGCTCGGGTAGTTGCCCTGGACCTTCGTTATTCCATCTGACGCCCGGCATCTGCGTAACGCAGGAGCACGGCGCCTGAAACGAAAGGTCGCGTCTCCAGAAGCTTCAGCGTCACGTTGGCGGACTCGAACAGTCGCGCACCACGGCCGACGACCACCGGGAACACGAACAACCGGTACTCATCGACCAGCCCGGCGGCTATCAGCGCGTGGACGAGCTGTGTGCTGCCCGTCGCGACGATGTCGCGGCCCGGCTCTTTCTTCAACGTCTGTACCTCGTCTATGACAGGGCCGCGCAGCACGGTGGAGTTCTCCCACCCCGGGTCGTCCAACGTGCTGGAGACGACGTACTTGTCCACCGCATTGAGATAGTCGGACACGCCCGTCGGATCGTCCGTCTGCTGCGGCCAGAACCCGCGGAAGCTCTCGAACGTGTTTCGCCCGACGAGCAGCGCGTCGGAGGCTTCCCGGTGCTCGGTATTCGCGGCCGTGATGTCGGACTGGTCGACGTCCTCGCTCAGCGGGTCGAACCATCCCTCCGCCATGTCGATCACGCCGTCGAGCGTGATGTTCTCCGTGACTACGAGCTTGCGCATCATGACCTCCCGTGCGTCGCGTTCGGTGCAGTTTCTTGCCTGGTTCGCGGGTGGATACGGCGGCCAACAACGACGTATCGTATGTCGCGACCAAGAACACCGTCGACTAATATTACGACCGCAAGACGAAAAGCTCATCGCTGTCTTTGTGACCAGGTAGATTATTGGGTTTGGATGAACTCTAACAACTCGGAAGAGCCACAGCGGAAGCGCTACAGACCTTCCTGCAAGGCTTGCGGCGCCGATAGATGAAAGGTTTCATATGTCTTGACGCGGGCGGCAATGATAGGGTGGGTGACCTGAGAGACCGGCTCCCAGGGGCTATATCATTGCCGAGAGCGCGATCAGTACCACGGCGCGGCACACTTCCCCTGTAGCCCCGACTACATCGCCACCGATCCCACCAAACTTCGCCGCGGAGATCCGTAGGGCACCGAACGCGACCAGTAGTACAGCCATGATGGCGAGCGGCGCTAGATGGGCGCCCATCGCCAGAAGGAACGGCAGCGGCGCAAGCAAAGCAACGATGACGGCGGGAGTACGTTGTGGCCCGGAAAGCACTCGTACAAAGGGTACGGAGGAGGAACGCGAATCTGCGGGCTCGCCGAGGACCAACACGAGGAGCATCGCCGACCGGGCCGCGACCTCACCGGCGAACAGGGCAAGCGCGGCACGACCCGGAGAGACGGCGCACAACGCGCCGAGTGCGCCCACGGTGGGTGCGTAGACCAGGAAGAGCGCGCCGAGACCTCCTATGCCGACGCGGGTATCTCGGAGCACCTCGCGGCGCCGGTCGGGCCCCCCGTGAGCCATGATCGCGTCGCCGACGTCGAGTACGCCGTCGGCGTGGTGCAGGCCGGCAGCGAGAAGCACGGCCCCCAGCGCGAGCGTGGCGGCTACGCCAGGAGGCACGACGGGGGCCGCCAAGAGCAGGACGGCTCCGGGCAATCCCGTAACGAGACCGATCAGGGGCAGCAGCTGGATCTCCCGCGCGGCCTCTTCCAGAGTGGCTTCACGAACCGGAAGGACCGTGAAGAAGGAAAGGAGCGCCTTCATCTACTTCAACTTTACGCTCATCCCGGCGACGCAGAGGTGGACCTCCTCGGCCGCCTCGGCCGCCCGTTGGTTGACCAGCCCGAGCAGGTCGCGGAATCCTCTACCCGCCTCGCTCTCCGGCACAACCCCGAGTCCTACCTCGTCGCTCACCAGAAAGAGAGGCACGCCGAGTTCTCCTGCACGGGTCAGGAACCGATCGAACTCGGGGAGCGCCGACTCGTCCCTCGCCGAGACCCACAGGGTAAGGGAGTCGAGCAGGACCGCATCCCATTCATCCGCCGCTTCCAGTACTTCGTCCAGGTCACCGATCTCCAGCGTGCCCCACCCACGAGGCCTTCGCTCCCTGTGGAGCCTTATGCGCCGCTGCAGATCCTCGTCTCCATCCACGATGGCGGTTGCCACGTAGAGGACACGCTCGCCTCCCAGTGAGGAAGCCAGCCGCTCGGCGAAAGCACTCTTCCCGCTGCGGGCGCCGCCCAGGATGAGGGCGCGAACGCCTACAGCTCCTCCCTGATCGCCGCGACGAGCCGCCCGTTTTCTTCTGCATCCCTGACCGCAATACGGAAGTACTCAGGTCCGAGCCCATAGAAAGGCCCACAACCCCGCACGAGCACTCCCCGTCCGGCGAGCCGCTCTGGGAGCCCATCGGGCCCGCGGACGAGCAGGAAGTTCGCGGCACCGGGGAAAGGTTGCAAGGTGGAGATGGCGTCCAGCGCCCCGAAGAGGTCTTCGCGCAGGCGGGCCACCTCGGCCCTCGAGGCTTCGGCGAAGCCGCGGTCGTTGACGGCTGCGTCCCCCGCGGCGGCGGCGACCGCGTTCACCGGCCAGGAAGGCTGCAGGGCTTGGACCCGCGCGGCATCGTCGCAGACCAGACAGCCGAGCCTCAGGCCGGGTATCGCGAAGAACTTGGTGAAGGACCGCGCGACCCAGAGCCCTCGGTCGACCATATCCGTGACGCTGATCTCTGGGACGAAGTCGGCGAAGGCCTCATCGACGACGAGAACGGCTCCGGCCTCCACCACGCGGTCCGCCACCTCGAGCACTGCGCCGCGGTCGAGCAGGTCGCCCGTAGGGTTGTTCGGGTTGCAGAGGAACACCACAGAGACGCCTTCGAGGTCTCTGAGTGGGGTGGAGTCCCACTCGAAATCCTCCTCGCGCCGCCGGGCCACCCTGCGGACTGGCTCCTTGCCCGAGGCCGCTGCCGCCGCCGCGTACTCCGAGAAGGTGGGCTCGAGCACGAGCGCCTTTCCGCCCGTTCCTGCCGCCCTGGCCGCAAGGAACAGCGCCTCCGCGCCGCCGTTGGTCGGCACTACCATCTCGGCGCCGACGCCGAGGTAGGCGGCGAGGGCCCCGCGCAACCCGGTATATTCCAGGTCGGGGTAGCGGGAGGAGTCCTCGTAGAGGGCCCGCCGGGCGGCTTCTAGCGCGTCTTTCGGCGCGCCGAGGGGGTTTATGTTCTGGCTGAAGTCGAGTAGCTCCCCGACACGGACGCCGAGGGACCGCGAGACGAGGTCGCCGTGGGCACCGTGGTGACGGTCGCCCGGGTGCTGCGCCCAGCCCCTAACCACGAAACACCCTCTCCACCAGAAACAGCAAGATTCCGGCCAGCACACAGCAGCGGCGCATCAGGCGCACCGCGCGCCGGATATCCTCGGGTGCGGGCAGGCGTCCATCTCCCAGTATGGGTCCTACCCTCAGCACCCCTTGGTACGTGTTGGCCCCACCGAGCCTGACACCGAGGGCGCCGGCGAATGCGGCCTCGGCCATCCCGGCGTTGGGGCTCGTGGTTAGCGGTCCGTAGCGAACGGCGGCCAGGAGCGTGCCGCGGGGCCGTCCCGAGGTGGCCGCGGTACAGAGCATCGTAAGCCTCGCCGGCGCCAGGTTGGCGAGATCGTCCAGACGGGCAGAGGCCCATCCGAGGTCTTCGTAGGGAGGTTGCCTGTAGCCGACCATCGAGTCCAGCGTGTTTACGGCCTTGTATGCCAGCGCGCCCGGCACACCGAAGAGCGCGCCGTAGAGCATGGGGGCAACCACACCGTCGCTCGTGTTCTCCGCGACCGACTCCACGGCGGCCCTGCAGACCTCGGACTCCGAAAGATCTTCTGTGTCCCGCCCGACGAAGTGTCCCAGCCGCGTTCGCGCCCCTTCGAGCCGTCCTTCGCGCAGCGCGTGTTCGACGTCCCCTGCGGCCCCTCCGAGGCCGCGCATCGAGAGCGTTGTAGAGAGGAGAGCAGTCCCGATCGTCAACCTTGGCTTGCGGGGCACGACGTCCAGGATCTTCCGCGTGGTGACGAACACCAGCGAAGGCACGAAGACGGCAAGTACGACGCCAGCGAGGCGCCTGGATCCCGGGCTCTCTATACTCAGCGCCCACTTCTCGAACGCCG
Organism: uncultured Rubrobacteraceae bacterium; assembly: GCA_963849745.1. Taxonomy (GTDB): domain Bacteria; phylum Actinomycetota; class Rubrobacteria; order Rubrobacterales; family Rubrobacteraceae; genus Rubrobacter_D. The sequence continues at coordinate 102,153 of CAWKIM010000007.1, forward strand.
AGATCCCGAGCCCCATCATCACGGTCGGGTGTAAGGCTTCTGGAGGCTCGCCGAGCACGGCGTCGAGGAGCAAAGCTGCAGCGACCTGTCCCCCTCTTTGCGGACTCATTCCCTGCGTGGCGCCGCCCGGGGCTTCTCATCGCCTGAGGGAGCAGGACGGCCGCGGAGCGCCCCGACCACCCCGCCCACCGTTCCGAGGAGGACGGCACGCAGGACCAAATTGGCGATCGAACGTCCGAGGTCCCGCAGAGTGGGTGGTTGCAGGGTCGCTTCGACCTCCGCGAGTCGCGCCGGCGGGGGAAGGTCTCTGATCTTCTCGGGCGAGGCTCCGCGGTCCTTGCGTTCCTGCCGGATCTCGGCACGCACCTCGTTTACGTAGGAGACGACCTTGGGGGCGGCCTCACGGGCGTAGTCGCGGGCGGTCCCTGCGAGCAACGTCGCCTGCAAAGCGGTCGTCAAGAACAGTGTGGTCCCCGCCATGACGGCGACCACCGTCGCCGCCAGGGCGCCGTCGCGTACCAGCAGCGACCTGTAGGGCACGCCTGGGTCGAGGCGCGTGGGGCGGACCCTGAGGGCCGCCAGTATGGCCAGGAACAGGAACAGAGCGAGGGCCAGCCGCGTCCTGTACTGAGCTATCGCGGCGAGGACCCAACCAGGCATAGCTGAGGGGTCGACGAAGTGAAAATACAGGTCAGAGGCGAGCGCGACGAGCACACCCGCGAGCCCGTAGAAGTAACCCGTCCTTATCGGTCCCGAAACGCTCTCTGGGTAACCGTACATACAGGGAGGATACAGCATCACCAGGGGACGCTCTGTGATCCAGAATCCCACGCCCGTCAGGGCTCGCCCGCTGCCGAACGCCCCTTGAGGAGAAAGTACAGACCGGCGAGCACGACCGCGCCTCCAAAGATCGTCGGCAGGCCCGGTCTCTCGGACAGGACTAGCCAGGCCAGTAGCGCGGCGACGACGGGCTCGGCCAGTATGGTGCCCGAGATGATGGAGGCCTGCACGTAGCGCAAGGCCCAGTTGAAGACCGTGTGGCCCATAAGCTGCGGCCCGGCGGTGATCGCCGCCAGCCAGAACCAGGTCCCTCCGGAGTAACCCCACAGCCGGACCTCGAAGAGGAGGGCGACGGGCAGCAACGTCGCCGCTGCCGCCGTGTACACGACGATGGAGTAAGGGAGCACGCCGACGCCCCCCGTGGTGCGGGAGGAGCGACCGATCAGGACGTACACGGCCACCGTCACGGCCCCGACGAGGGCGAGCACGTTCCCCAACAAGGCGGCCGATCCTACGGTCCTGTCGAAGGCGATAAGGGATGTGCCCGCTATGGCGACCACGATGCCAAGGAAAGACAGCAGGGTGGTCCGCTCCCCGAAGAGCAGGTACGCCAGGCCAGCCACGAAGACGGGCTGGGTGGACACGAGAACGACGCTCGCGGCCACGCTCGTATAATCGAGCGAGGAGATCCAGAACCCGAAGTGGGCTCCGAGCGCCACTCCCGAGGCTATCCCCACGTAGAGCGCACGGCCCCCGGGGAAGCTGTCCTTCCTGACAATCGCCAGCGGCAGGAGCACGACGGCCCCGAGTGCGCACCTCCAGAACGCGATAGCGCTGGCAGGGGCGTCGGCCAGCCGGATAAAGATTGCGGACGCCGATACGGCGAGAACCCCCACGGCTACGGCCGGGAGAGCGACCCTACCCCATGCCTTATCCTGTACCAGACCAGAGCCCCACTTTCCCTGACGAACTGTCCCCTACGGGACCACTTCTTGCGCCACATCGGGCTACTATACACCGGCTCTGCCACGGCGAGCAGGCCGACCCTGCCGAAGGAGGCGACCGTCCTGACGCAGTGCAAGGGGTCGGTCACCACGATGACCTCGCCGATGCCTCTGTGGTGCGCGATCTCGGTCACCCTGACGGCGGATTCCCAGGTGCTCCCGGCGGTATCCTCGCGCAGGATCGCCGCCTCCGGCACACCCATCCCCCGCAGGATGCCCGACATCACGACGGCCTCAGCGGGAGGATGTTCGCCCTCGCCGCCGGTCGGGACGAGCAGATCGGCCAGGCCCCGGGCGTACAACTCGCCTGCATGCCTGGTCCGGGCCTCAAGCGTAGTGCTCGGCCGCCCTCCCGAGAGAACCTGCGTCCCCAAAACCACGACGACCCGGTGTCTTCCACTTACGCCGTCGGGGACCGAGGTCGACGGCCGGCCCAGATACACCCTCAGAAGTTCGGTTAGTTCCCCAAGGACACCTCCCTTAGATGGACCCTTCAACGCCGGGTCTCGCGCCTTGCCAGGTCCAGATCCCCTGGCGAGTTGACGTTCATCAGCAGGAGGTCGGGGTCCCCGAAACGGCGCAACTCGTCCCCTACGTACTCGACCTCGCCGACCCCTTCCAGAAACTCGCGCACAGCCCGCGCCCCGCCGTCGAGCGCCGTCCCGAGACGTGGTAACAGCGTCCTGGCGTAGGCGGCGCAGAGCGGGTGGGTTCTGGCCCGGTACCTTGGGACCACAGCAAGGACGCCCCCCGTTAGACGCCCGAGCAGGTAACCAACCATGTTCTGCGTCAAGAAGGGCATGTCGCCGGCTGCCACGAAGGTTTGCGGGTAACTTGCGGAGGATAGACCGGCTTCCATGCCGGCCAGCGGTCCGAGCCCGCCAGGACGTTCGCCGGTGACGTATCTGACTCCTTCGAGCCCGACATCGCCACCACCGACTATTAGCACTTCCCCGCAGCAGTCTGTAAGCGCGTTCCTGACGCGTTCTATCAGGGGCACCCCATCGACCTCCAGGGACAGCTTCTCGCGTCCCATCCTGCGGCTGGCGCCGCCGGCCAGGATTATGCCCGAGGCCGGGCGGCTCAGGAGACCGTCCGGACGGTCGCTCCCTCTCTCAAATCGAGGATCTTGCGGCGGAGCATCCTGACGCGGTCTATGCTGCCCTGGCTACCCGTGCGGCGGGCGAGGCGTTTTGCGATGGCGAGGTCGACGGCGGTAGAGTGCAGTTTGCGGGCCCTGAACCACGTGAGCAGCCGTCCTGTGGAGATCAGCTTGAGGTAGTAGCCCGTCGTTCGAAAGTAGCTGGGTAGTATGGCGTATTCTAGCGAGGTGATCGTCCCGGCCCGGATCTCATCCCTTAGTTCGTCGCGTATGGCGCGCCGCTCGACGGTGAGCCACACGATGATGACGACTATGTAGACGAGAACCACGCAGAACAACACCAGGTAGCCGACGGGCCCGAACACCGTGGCCGTAAAGTTGAAAGCCGCGTGCAAAAGGATCGCCCCAGAGAGGCCGAGCACGGGCAGGATGACCTTGAGAGCCCGGTTGTGGACCAAGGGTATGAGGCCGATACCGATCCCCGTAAGCGAGGTGAAAGACGCGTGGGCGAAGCCGCCGAAGATCCTGCGGACGATATACGTCTCCGAACCGAACTGTAGGCCGTAGAGCAGGTCCTCGGCGATGGCGAAGCCGAAACCGACGGCCGAGCCGTAGACGATACCGTCCATCACCCCGGCGAACTCGACCAACCCGCTCCGGCGGCGCGCCAGGTAGGCGATAAAGAAGATCAAGAGCAGGGCGGCCCCCTTGGAGCACTCCTCCACCACGGGCGCCTCTACGACCGCGGTGAAGAAGCTTGCGGTCCTCATATTCGTCACCGAACTGAGCGTGAGCTGGAAGAGCGTGTTGAAGACCAGCGAGACCGTCGTCGCCACGGCGAAACCCCAAACGAAGACGGGTATCACGTAGCGAAGCGGCTCCCGCTCGTAGAGGTCTATCGCCCGGATAAAGAGGAGGTAGACCACGGCCTGAAGGAAGCCGAGCCAGACCAGCGTGCCGCTCAGGCCCACGAGGCTGGCTCTCCCGAGTACGACATGGACCGCAGTATACCCGCTCCTGATAAAATACCCTTGTCCTTACCGAGAGGAGAGGATTGGACAGGGATCTCCAAGACCGCGACTCTATACTGGCCGGCCTGCGTCACCTGACCCACGGGGTCTACGTGATGGGGACCCGGCGTGGCCGCCAGTCCAACGCCATGACGGCATCTTGGGTGATGCAGACCTCCGAACGCCCCCCGTGCCTGGCGGTCGCCGTCAGGAGCGACCGTTACACACACGACATCGTCCTGGAGAGCGAGACCTTCGCCCTTAGCATCCTGCGCGACGATCAGGTAGACGTCGCGACCCACTTCGCGGACACGAGCGGCGAGTACCACGACAAGCTCCAGGGCATCCCCTACGGCCTCACGCCGGGGGGCTCGCCTTTCCTTCTCGACTGCCTGGCCTACCTCGACTGCAGGGTCATCGACAGGGCCCGCGCGGGAGACCACACCGTGGTCGTCGGCGAGGTAACGGCCAGCGACACCCTGGACGTGAGCTACCCCCTGATCTACGACCCCGCCGAGTACGAAGAGGCCCTCAGGTAGACGCACACCAAACGGCGTAAGATCCCACGGCTCAGGGTACAATACATTCGAGAGAACGAATTGATAGTCGGGAGGCTTGCCATGGATGCGACCTTACAGAAGACAGGCATAAGGCTATACACGGGCGACTACTGCCCGTTCTGCCGTCGGGTGAGAAACGAATTGGAGCGGCTCGGGCTCGCCTACGAGTCCGTCGACGCCGACGCGGACATGCGTGAGGAGGTCATCAGGCTCTCGGGACAGCGGGCGATCCCGATCCTCACCATCGGCGACGAGGTCTTCGTCGACTCCTCGCACATAATCCGCGAGCTCCGTAAACGCTACGCCTGAGGGTTCGGGGGTACCTCACCCCCGTCCCACCTTTCGAGGACGTACTCGGCGTAGAAAGTCAAGGACTCCTCGGGCCCGTATTCGAGGAAGGCCCTGGCTTTGCCCACGGGGTCGAGGACGAAGCCCCCGATCTCGACAACGGGTCCTTCCCCCCATTCCTCGGGCGGGCGCCACACCCCGGGTGGACTGACGTTACGGCGGATGATCTCGCCCAGAAAACATCCAAGCCCGCATACGAGCCCGCCGGAGAGGGGCGTACTGTTGCGGGCTTCGTCGCCTTCGAGGGCGGCCATCAGTAGCTCTTCGATGAGCGGCAGGTACCCCGGCTCGTACTCGAGGTCGACGCCCCAGTGGTTGCTCCCGACCTCGCGGAAGAGACCAGCGCACACCTCGGGCCGTTCCGGTGTGAGCCGCGCGAGGTCGAGCTGCAGGAGTGCGGCCGGCGAGGTGCCGAAGTAGAACTCGACCTCGGGAGGCACGGGGTAGCCGCTCAGTATCTCCAGGCCAGCGCCGGCATGCTCCGAACTCCGCAAAATAGCGGCCTTGTCGAGCGCCTCGCCGGACTTCCGGTCGTCCCACGGACCGGTCGCGACCTCGACGAAGAAATCCCTGTCGTCCTGGCGCAGGTATATGGGAAGGACCACCCGTCCGAGGGGAGACTCGATCTCTTTGAAGAGCTCGAGGATAGTGCCCCCCCGCTCTTCCAACTCTCCGGCCACCCTGAGGATCGTGACCGGACGAGGGGCGTCGCGCTCGATCCGTATGGGATCCGTATTCTCTTCTGGGACCGCTTCTATACCTTCTTCGGGCGTCTGTTCTCCGTCTCTCCGGATCATCCCGGTAAGCCTCCCCATCGCACCACGAACCCGCAGATTCTAGCATCGAGTAAGATTTGCCGGAAGCGCCTCTATACACTACCCTTACCCGATGCCGGAACTACAAGAGTTGATCCTGGTCCGTCACGGACAGTCTACGGCGAACGCGCAAGGCATCTGGCAGGGTCAGATGGAGTTCCCACTCTCGGAGAGGGGCAGGGTGCAGGCTGGCCTGGCAGGACTCGGCCTCGCCGGCGAGCCGTTCGAGGGCCTCTACTCGAGCCCGCTCTCTCGCGCATTCCAGACCGCAGAGATCATCCGTGATCGTGCGGGGTTCGCGGGCGAGGTGGTACCCGTCGAAGGCCTGAGCGAGAGGAGTGGAGGTATTCTCGAAGGCCACACCTGGGCCGAGCAGGAGCAGCGCAACCCCGAGCTGGCCAAGAAGTTCCTCGCGATCCCCGAGGAGGAACGCTGGGCGCTCGTCGGCGCCGAGACGGACGAGGAGGTTATCGCGAGGTTCGAAGAGGCCCTCACGTCTATCCGAGCCCTCCACCCCCGCGGTTCGCGCATCGTCGTCGTCTCGCACGGAGGAGTAATGCGGGCGTTCCTGCGGGAGCTTTTCGGTCCAGAGGTCCTGCCCGGCGCCCAACGGGCGGCCAACGCTTCCGTCACACGCCTGCAATGGAGTGAAACGGGGCCCCGCCTGCTCGAAGTGGCCTCGACAGCGCACCTAACCGAAGATCCAGGCCCCTCCACAGTAGAGTAGGGGCGGTTCTCGAACCGCCCATTGGGTTTGAAACCTCCCCCTACTCTACCGTCCTGACGCTACGGGCGTTCGGACCCCGGTCGTTACGACCGACTTCGTACTCTACTTCTCCGCTGGGAGAGAGCTCCGAAGGATCACCCTGTACCTCAGAATGATGGACGAAGAGATCATCGCCCGTGGGTCGTACCAGGAACCCATAACCCTTCTCTGCATCGAACCACTTGACGCGCCCCCGCTCGCGTGGCAGCCCGGACGCCTGTTCGTCGGACGTCCCGTCGGGGACAGCAACAGATATCTCGGGGTCGTCTGCGGGCCTCGTCTCTCCCCCGTCGGCCTCGAGCACTATGGAGTCTTCGGCCACCTTCACAACGACGGCCTCCACCCCTGTCCAGTGCTCCTTCCAGATCGGGTCCTCAGCGATGGAAGGATCGAGCCACAGGCCCCAACCGTCGCGTTCGCCGTGGTCGAGGACTCCCTCGAAGACGGTCTCGGGCTCGCGGGGACCGCGCTCGCGCCGGTAGATGTCGTTGCGCGAGCGGAAGGACTGTACCGAGGATGCGCTGGTGCCGAGGGCGTCCGCGATCCAGTCGTCCGTCTTGCCCGTCTCCACCCACTCCCTGATACGGTCCATGTGGGGCTTCAACGCTATGCGCTTTCTGGAGTCTGCCATGCTGCCGCCTGTTCCTTCTTAGAACCCGTTCTGGTAGATGCTGCGATGAGCTGTTGCTTGACGAGTTATTGTTGAAGATACTTCGGGGTATTCTAACATTTCTCCGGGCTTGCTGGCGGCGTTCGGTCCTAGGCCTTCTCTTCACCCTCTACGGAGTCACCCTCCGAAGCGACGCCCTCCCCATCTTTCTCCTCGGGCTCGGACGGCGGTTCGGGAAAGTCGGTGAAACCTTCGCGGCCGAGATCTTCTAGCATCTCCCCGACGATCGGAGCGGGAAGATCGAGGTAAAGGGCCAGTCCCTCCGCTTGGGCCAGGGTCTCGTATTCGTCACCCTCGTAGCCTAGGGCGCCGAGCGCCCTGGAGACGTTCTCGGTGGGTACGAGGGTATTGCCGCCGGCCGCGACGCGCAGATACTGGAAGAGCGTAACATCCAGGCCCCCCACCACGCCGACGACGGGCTCGGTCTCGTGGATGCGCCGCCTCACGAAGAGGCGCGTGTCGTAGCCGTCAGCCCAGCGCCTTAGGACTTCGCTCTCGTCGACGTAGTTGTACTGGGCCACCCTGTGCTGGAACTGCCCAAGCAGCCTTCCCGTCAGGACGCGGAGGTCCTCGTCCCCAAAGAACCAGCCGTCGCCCTCGACGCTCATGATGGCGCTCGCGCGGGTTATGGTCAGCGGCTCTTCCTCGTCCTCGAATGTCTCGTGGAACTCGCGGACCATGCCGCGGATCTCATCCTCACTACGTCCGCTCTTCTTCAGCGCGCTCGCGTAGATCGCCAGCGCGGGCTCGGGGCGCTCCCCGGATATCTCGTCGAACCTGCGCGCCGCCCTCTCGAGCCGCCCGTCGTAGTCCTTCAGGTTCTTGATCTTCCAGGCCGCCGCGCTTCGCTTTTCTGCTAACTCGACCATGGTCTCTCCTCGGCGTTGTTAAGAATAATCTTCCGCAATATACCATTCCAGCGCTTCAGCCTTTCCCCTACTCCCTTGTACGGGCGGGTTTGAAACCCGCCCGTACTGCCCTACTCCCTACTCCCTGACACATCGGACCCTCCATCCAGGTTCGATATCAGTCCGTAGACGCCTGGCGCGACTTGCACGAAGTGCGTATTCGGATTGTCCCTGACGTCCACGGAGAGCCTCGCCCTCATCGTATTCTGGGGCGTACGGCCCGAGCTCCGCAGATAGCCAGACTGGAGCGCGATCTCCGTTATGTCCGTGTAGTGGAGAGGATGGCCGACCTCCTCGAGAACCTCCCGCGCGGCGGCTTTGAAGTCCACGCGGTCTAAGGCCGTCAGACTATTTCGGGGGAGACCTCGGGGTAGGCCCCGATCAGGCCGACGTAAGGGCAGTGCTCCTCGAGGGCTTCGAGGGCGCGCTTCACCCTGTCCTCCTCGGGGTGACCGAGGAAGTCCGCGAAGAACACGTAGGTCCAGGCACGCTTGCGGCTCGGGCGACTCTCGATGCGGGTAAGGTTGATCCCCTCCTCCGCGAAAGCCGAGAGCGCGTCCTTTAGAACGCCGGGGCGGTCCTTGACGGAGAATACGACGCTGGTCTTGTCCTTGCCGGTCCGCGCGGCCCAGGCACGGCCCAGCACGATAAAGCGCGTGGTATTCGCGCGGGCATCCTGGATGTTGCGCGCCAGCACCGTCAGACCGTTGGCGCCTGCCGCAAGCACGCTACCGATCGCGGCCACACCAGGCTCGATGGCCGCGCGGCGGGCGGCTTCCGCCGTGGAATCGACCTCATCCAGGCGGGCTCCGGGGAGCTCGCGCCTGAGCCAGCTCGCGGCCTGGGCCAGGGCCATGGGATGCGAGCACACCAGGCTCACCTTCTCCATCGACTGTTCCGCGGAGATCAAGTTCTGGGAGACGGGCAGGTACACCTCCCCGCAGATCTTCAGTGGGCTGTTCATCAGCTCGTCAAGGGTGTGGGTCACGGCGCCCTCCATCGAGTTCTCGACGGGCACCACGCCGTGTTCGACCTCCCCGCGCTCGACCCTGGCGAAGACCTCGGCGACCGTCGTCTGGGGCTCGAGCTCGATGCTGGTGCCGAACGACCGCAGGGCGGCCTCGTGTGTGAACGTCGCCTCGGGCCCGAGGTAAGCGATCTTGAGACGGGCTTCGAGCGAGATTGAGGATGAGATGATCTCGCGGAACACGGCCTGCAGTCCACGCCTGGGGAACTCCCCATCGCTGAGGGTCGCGACACGGTCGAGGACGGCCCGCTCTCTGGCAGGGGCGTAGGCCGCCAGGCCGTTCTTGTGCTTTATCTCACCTATCCTCCGCGCCAGCCAGGCACGCCTGTCGAGCAGACGGACGATCTCCTCATCCACCGAGTCTATGCCTTCGCGCAGGGTTTGCATCTCGTCCGGGGCTTCGGGAGCCTCCGGGTCGTGGGTGGTGTTCTCGTCGGGTGGGAACATAGGTGTGCGTCCTTCGGTAGGTGCCGGGTTTGGGCTCAGGGTAGGAGGAACACGGCCGCCCGTCCGGGTCGGGCACGCCCCTCCCCGATAAATCGCCGCAAGGCACCGTACGCGAGGTTCATATTGGCCTCAAACTACCAGAAGAGCGCGGCGCATGTCAAAAGCCCCCGATGCCGAACAACAGGAGCACGACCACCACGGCGGCCAGCGCGAACCGGTAGTAGGCGAAGACGAGCAGGCTATGCCCGGTGAGGTAATTGAGAAGAAACCTTATGGCCAGGTACCCGACGACCCCCGAGGTGATGCTGCCGACCAGGAAGAGGAACACGTCGCGGGAGTCGATCCCCGACCCGAAGGCGTCGACCAGGCTCAAGAGCGCGGCGGCGGTCGTGATGGGGACGCTCATAAGGAAGGAGAAACGCGCCGCCTCGTCCCGCCGAAGGCCCAGAAAGAGGCCGATCGTGATCGTCGCCCCCGAGCGCGAGACGCCGGGGAACAGGGCCGCCGTCTGGGCCAGGCCGATACCGAGCGCCTCCTTGAAGCCCAGCTTGTCGGAGGTGCGGGTCTTCCTGCCCACGACCTCGCCCACGATGAAGAGCGCGCCCACCAGCACCAGGTTGAACGCGACGAGCCACGGCGAGCGCACCTCCTCTTCGAAGAAGTTCTGGAACAAGAGCCCGACGACGCCCGCCGGGATGCAGGCAACCAGGATCAAATACGCCATGCGCTGGTCCCGGTCCGCAAAATCCGGACCCTTGAGCGAAGCCACAAAGGCGCCAGCCATACGCATGAGATCCCGCCAGAAATACAAGACGACGGCCAGCACGGTACCCGTGTGGATCGAGGCGTCGAACGTAAGCCCGAAGCGGTCTTGATCCATGCCGAGAAAATACTGCCCGAGTAACAGATGGCCCGAACTGGAGACCGGCAGGAACTCCGTGAGCCCCTGCACCACCCCGAGAAGTATCGCTTGAACCAGCTCCAGCACGCGGAAATATTAGCCCATCCGTGCCCGGTTTCCAGCAAGGGACCGGGGGACTACTCGACGGGTGGTCACTTTTCGTTCCGGGAGAACCCTACTGGAAGGTAGCCCGGCCCTAAACCCCGCTCAGCACGGCAAGGGCCGCGGGGTCCTTGAGGGTGATGCGCCCCGCCTCGACCTCGATCACGTCGCGGTTACGCATCTCGTTGAGGACCTTGGTGACCGACTCCCTGGTGGAGGCGACCATGGCGGCGAGGTCCTGGTGCGTCAAACGGAGGTCTATCGTCACGAGGCCGTCCCTGCTCTGGCCGAACTTCTGCGCCAAAAGGGGCAGCAGATTCGCGAGCCGCACCTCCGTCTCACGGGGCAACAGACACTTGACTAGCTCCTCGTACTGCACGAGACGCAACTCCAGAAGGGTCATCAGCTTGAAGGCGGCCTGCGGTTCCTGGCGGACGGCGCGTTCGACGAAGATCTTGGGCACCTTGGTAACCCTGCACTCCGTAACGGCCTCAGCGTAAGCGCGTTGCCTGGACTCCCCGGCGAAAGCCAGATGGCCGAAGATATCCCAGGGCTTGAGCAGGCGTAAGGTCGCCTCCTTGCTACCCGAGTAGGGCCTGAACAGCTTCAGCACGCCCGAGGTCAGCACGTAGAGAGCGTCACCGTACTCGCCCTCGTTGTAGATGGCGTCCCCCGGTCCGTAGACCCTGTCGGCCGTGGCGATGCCCATCTCGCCGAGCAGCCGCAAGAGCGACCGGCACTCCTGCTCCTGCAGCTTCGTGTACTCGGTCAGGGAAATTTCAACGGCCACGTGCGTCTCCTCCCTGCGATTCCGCCCGAGGGCTACGCCGATACTCACGAACCTCGGGGCTGAGCGTGCTACACATTGCAACATTGTACATTACGAGCGGGAGGACATGAGAGATTTCCGCAGGACGTTCCCCGCTCATTGGGTTAGAATGGCGCTGAGGTTCGTGCTAGAGAGAGGAGACAAGGTGCGGGAGCGGCTGGCGTTCGGGATCCTGATCCTGCTACTGATCTGCCTGTTCGCCTTCACCTTCGCCGTCCTCGGAAAAGGTGAATACGAACCGACCGGAGAGAAGCCGCAGCAGCTCTCTCAAAGCCTGGCCTGATCCTCAACCCGGGCCGGAAGCCTCCGGCGCACGCTCGACCGCGACCCGATAGGACGTCATCCTGGGGTGGCCCGTCAGTAGTTCGCCCGCTCCGCTGCGGCCATGCGCCCTGGAGAACGCATCGCTGTGAATCCAGGCCTCGAAAGATTCCCGATCCCGCCAGCGCGTAACGACGAGCACCTCGTCCCCCGCCTCGGACTCGAGGACCTCCATGGAGACGAACCCTGGGAACCCCTGTACATGTCCGCGGCTTTCGGCAAAGCGGCCCACGATCTCGTCGGTGGCTCCTGCTTTGACGGGCAGGCTGTTGAAGATCGCGATCACATGTACCTCCGGACTAGCTAGCGTGCTACCACGATACCGCTACCGCCGACGCGTTTGGCCATCTTGAGCGCCTTGAGGATCTCCCCCATCAACTCCCCCGGATCTGTTCCGTGCGCCGGATACTCGGCGACACCGACGTCCACTTCGAACTCTGCCGGGCCCTCTGCCAGGCGCCTGAGCACCAGCTCCGCCAATCGGTAGCCACCTTCAGCGCTCTCGCCGGGCAGGATCACGCAGACCTCGTCGTCCCCGAAGCGGGCGAAGGCGGACCCTTGCGGCGAGGACTCCTGCACGGCACCAGCGAGCGTGCGCAAAACTTTCCTGGCGCGCTTGACCTTCCCTGCCGCGACGGTCTCGGTAAAGCCGGCGACGTCGAAGACGGCCACAGAGAACCTCTCGTACGAATCGATCGCCTGTGGCAGAAGTAGCCGGTTTAGCTGATCTCTGTCGGGCAGCCCGGTCACCAAGTCGGTGGCGGTAGCCCGCCCGAGAGCCTGCTCCATCTCGCGCCTCACTATGGCGTCGAAGGCCTCCAGTCCGGCCTCGGTCAGCCAGTCCGAAGCCTGCATCAGCTTGGCGAAAAACCCCGAGACCTCCCCCCCGTGCAGCCCGCCGAGGTCGACCCCAGCCTCGACCGAGCGCCAGATGCACCGCCGCAAGACGCTGAAATCCTCTATGACCCCTACCGCGTCCCTGCCCAGACTGTGCTGGTGCTCGGCGATCTTGCGGACCATAGCCCTGGTCGCCCCACCCCGGGAAAAGGTCTCGACCGTCTCCGTACTGCGTAGAAAGGCGACGAATACCGAGACAAGCTCCTCCATACCGGCGAGCATGAGATCATAGACCCCGTCCTCGTTGTCTCCACGCCTGCGCGCCTGCCAGCAGGCCACAATGTTCGCGATGTCCTCGTCTATGCGGTCCGGGATGCGGGAGGCATTCTCCATGAGCCCAAGTATAACCGCGCCCGCCGCAAGACACCGCAACGCGACGATGAGACGGGCCACATGCAACTATTTCGCGTCGACATACGTATGTATCAGTGCAGTGACAAGTGAGAGTGAGATCGGGCGAGGAGGGAGCCCTCGGAGAGGTTTAGGGAATTAAACCTCGCGGTAGAATCAATAGTAGTTTCCAGAACTGATTTCCGGTAAGATGGGTGTGTAGCGAGGAGGGTATTTTGAAAGCCAGTTTCGAGAAGCGGAAGGAAAATCACAAGATCGAGCGGGAATCGGAGACCCCCGAACTCCTCGCCAAGTATCTCGCGCACATCGGGCAGGGCAATCTCCTGACGCACGCCGAGGAGATAGATCTCAGCGTGAGGGCCAAGGCCGGCGACAAGCGGGCCAGGCAGCGGCTCATCGAGAAGAACCTCAGGCTCGTGGTCAGCGTTGCCAAGAAGTACAGAGGTTACGGGCTTCCCTTCGAGGACCTGATCCAGGAGGGCAACATAGGCCTGATGAAGGCCGTCGAGAAATTCGACCCCGACCGCGGCTTCAGGTTCTCCACGTACGCCACCTGGTGGATACGTCAGGCCGTGCAGCGCGCGGTGGCGGACAAGGGTCGTACCATCCGCGTCCCCGTGCACATGACGGAGAAGATCAGGAAGGTCAGCCGCGCAATGAGCGAGCTGGCCCTGGAGATCGAACGCGAGCCGACCGAGGAAGAGGTCGCCAGGCGCCTCGACTGGGACCCCGACGAGGTGCGCCTCACCATGCGCGCCATGCCTGACGCGACGAGCCTGGATCAGCCCGTATCCAGCGAGGAGACCGCTTCGCAGCTGGGTGACTTCATCGAGGACGATAAGGTCTCGGATACGCCCGATACCGTGATGCGCGAGATGGAGACGGAGCACCTCAAGGAGGCGATCGAAGGTCTCCCCGAGAGGGCGCGCTACGTGCTCGTCAGGCGCTACGGTCTCGACGACCGCGAGCCGGCCACCCTCGCCGAACTCGGCGACGAGCTGGACATCTCACGCGAGAGGGTCAGGCAGCTCCAGCGAGAAGCGGAACGCATCCTGAAAGGTGGAGAGTACGGCCGCGTCCTGCGTGACGCCGTAGCCTAGAGCGATGTGCACGTAGGGGCGGGTTTGAAACCTGCCGCTACGTGCACATCGCGCATTTCAGCAGGTCAGCTTTATGGTTTCGTTGAACGCTGGTAGTCGAATGCGCTATTCGTGGTGGGTCGACACCTCTGCGAATCGCTGTTTTTCGACAATGCGGGTCAAGGTGCGCCGGGCCGTAGGGTTCGGCGCTTTCGTGTCCCCCTCTGATAATCCGTGAGAGCGTGAAGGGCGACATGAGGCTGATCCTGCTGCTCTCGACGGCGGCATTCCTCCTATGCATGGTGGCGGCCGGCGCAGGGTTGCTCAGCCCCCTCGACGTCCTGATACTCGACGTGGCCCAGAGAACAGACTCGGCGATCCTGGATGCGATCGGGTTGGCAACCTCGGTGGTAGGCGGGGTCGAGTTCGTCGCCGTCGCCACACTCGCGCTCGCAGCCGGCCTGCTGGTCGAAGGACGGGGGCATCTCGCCCTACGACTCGTCATAGCCTTCCTGGTTACAGGACTGACCGAGCTCGCAGCAAAAACGGTGGTGCCTCAGCCGCCCGTCCCCGAGGATGCCATGCGAACGCCGGACCCATCATTTCTCGACGTGAGTACGCCATACCCCTACCCCAGCGGGCACATGCTGCGCTCGGTTCTCTTGCTCGGAGCCATCTACGCACTTTGGCCGAACAGACCGGCCAGGATCGCACTCTTGATCTTCCTCGCCGCATCCGCCACGAGCAGGGTCTACCTCGGAACACACTGGCCCTCGGACGTCATCGGCGGCGCCCTGCTCGGCCTCGCCGGACTAACATGGACGTTCGAAAAGCATAGAGCCAAGAAACCTCTCGGCACAACTGACCAGAGTCAAGACCCGAAAAGCTGAAGTGCTGACAAGCGACAGCCGCAGGCTGGAGCGTGCTGACTTGCTGAAATGCTGTGACGACCGAAGGGAGGAACATGGAGATCACCGTCGTAGGATCGGGCACCGTGGTTCCACGCCTCGAGAGGCGCCAGAGCTGCGTCGTGGCGCGCGCCGGTGGGCAGACGCTCGTCTTCGACCTGGGTTCGGGCGCGGTCCGCGGCATGCTCGCGTCGGGCATTGACCCGTTCGCCGTAGACCGCATCTTCTTTACGCACTTCCATCCAGACCATACGGTAGACGTCGTTCCTCTACTCTTCGCCATCAACTACGGTGCACCCGAGAAACGTACGTCACCTCTCTACTTATCCGGTCCCGAGCCTTTCCTCCGGTTCTGGGGCTCCGTGATGGAGGCCTGGGGAAAGTGGATGGCCGGCGACCACGCCACGCTCCTCTCGGAGCTACCCCAGGAGTGCCCATCCCCCATCGACCTCGCCGGATGCAGGTTCTCGTGGGCCCCGGCGGAGCACCGCAGGGAGAGCATCGCCTACAGGCTGGATGCCGAAGGCGGCGCGTTCGTGTATACGGGCGACACCGAATACAGTAGGTCCGTAGTCGAACTGGCACGGGGCGCAGATACACTGCTCATCGAGTGTTCCTTCCCCGACGAATCTCCCGTCCCCGGCCACCTGACGCCTTCAGGCGTGGCACGTATCGCCAGCGAGGCAGGCGTACGTCGTGTCGTCCTCACCCACATCTACCCGGCTGCGGATGAGCTGGACCTCACCACCGAAGTGGGAAGAGGTTTCCAAGGCGAGATACTCGTTGCCGAGGATGGTCTAAAGCTCGAGGTCTAAGAGACCGCGCAATCGGCGCAGCGACCGTACAGTGTGATCTCGTGCCAGTCAGTGACGAAGCCGGTCTCCCGCTCGACCTGCAGGGCCATATACTCCATCAGCTCCTCGTTGAACTCGATGACGTTGCCGCACTGCTCGCAGCGCGCGTGGTGGTGCATCCGCTCCGTCGCCAGCTCGTAACGCGAGTAACCCTCTCCGAAGTCGTCCTTGCGTACGATACCGAGCTCGGTCAAGAGGTCGAGCGTGCGGTACACCGTGGAGAGGCCGAGCTCCGGATGCCCACCCTTGACCCGGTCGTAGATCTCCTCCGCCGAAAGGTGCCGCTCCCCTTCCAGCTCACGGACGATGATCCGCCGCTGGTTGGTTAGCCGGTAGCCCCTGTCCTTGAGTATTCGCTCGAATTCCAACATCGACCACAGTCTATCCCCGGCACACAGCAAGATCAAGAATCGATCTTATCTATGCGTCAAGCTTGTCCCATGCTGTCGGCGATTCCCCTATCCGGCCGCTATACGGAATCCGGTTGACCACTATCCCTACTCCCTTCCCTTTGGGTCGGCCCCGAAGGTAACCTTGCGTCCACCCGGCCACCAGTTCCAATCACCCAAGACACGCATGGTAGCGGGGACGAGGAGGACACGGACGATCGTAGCGTCGACGAACACGGCGACGGCGAGGCCGAGGCCGATGGCTTTGGTCAGGACGATACCAGTTAAAGCGAAAGCCCCGGTAACCACTATGATTATCGCGGCGGCCGAGGTGATGATACCCGCGGTCGCCACCAGCCCCTTGGAGACACTGGCGGTGTTGGAGTCTCCGTTCTCGTAGGCCTCCCTGATGCGGGAGAGCAAGAAGACCTCGTAGTCCATGGAGACCCCGAAGATCGTACAAAACATCAGGATCGGGAGCGTCGCATCCACAAAGCCTAAGGGAGTGAAGTCGAGGAGGCCGGAGAAATGGCCGTCTTGAAAGACGAAGACCAATGCCCCGAAGCTCGCCGTAAGACTCAGGATGTTGACGATGACCGCCTTCAGCGGGAGAAAAACGGAGCGGAAGGTGACGAGTAGGATCAGGTACGTAACCCCGATAACGAAGGCGGCGGCCAGGGGCGCCTTGCCGTACAGGCTGGATATGAAGTCTTTCTGGCCGGCGGAGAGCCCGCCGACGAGGAAGCTCGTTCCGTCCGGCGCCTCGACCGCGCGAACGGCATCGACTGAGCCGTAGGCGCCCTGCGTGTAGGGGTTCGCCTCGGTCACCCCTCGAAGCAGAGTTCTATCTCCCGCCACGTATGTGTCGAGCGTGTCTTGCAGGTCCTCGGATCGCCTGGCCGCCGGCAACTTCAGGAAGTTCGCAACACCCTCAGGCGTAACCGTGCCGTCGGCCGAGACCCCCTCGGGCAAATCGGGCACCTTGCGGTTCACCTCTTCGGCCAGTCGCAGCTCGACCTCATCCCTTATGCGGCCCTCCGAGGCGCGCACCTCGCTCTCCACCCGCGGCCGGATGTCCGCCCGCAGCCGCTCCTCGGTACCAGGAGGGACGGCGCCGTAGGTAGCCTCTATCTGTGAGAGTTGCTCGTTCACGGCCCTGTCCGTCTCTTTCTGCGTCTGCTCTTCGATCTGCCGCTGCACGATCCCATCCACCCTTGATGCGGCCTCCTTCCGCGCCTGCTCGCGGGCCCCGGTGACGCGATCCGCGTAGTCTTCCGCGGCCGCCGCTGCTAGCGTGTAGGCGCTCTCGACGCGGGAGACACCGTCGGCGCCGCTGATGCTCTCGCCGAGCTCCCTGGTATCTGAGAGACCGCGGGCGCTGAGCGGGCCGTCTTCCAGGGTGGCGACGATCTCCATCGGGTTGAGCGCAGCGTACTCGAAGTTCCTCTTCAGGATGTCGTCCCCGGCGCGGGACTCGTACTCCTGCGGCAAGACGGTCGCCTCGGGGATGCCGACCTTCATGTGGCTGACCGGGTAGAGCAGGGTGCCCAGGATCGCGGCCGCGAGCAGAATCACGGCGAGAGGATGGCGCATCACGACCTCGGCGCTGCGGCTCCAGAACGCCGAGCCCGCCCCATCCCTGCGGCGCCTGATGGCGAGCCTGTTGATCCGCGGCCCGAGCACACCGAGGAGGGCGGGCAGAAGCGTGAGCGCCGCCAGGACGGACACGAAGACGACTACAACGCCTGCCACCCCGATCGACCGCATGAACATAAAAGGGAAGAACAGAAGGCCGGAGAGTCCGATCAACACCGCCGTCCCCGAGAAGAAGATGGACCGTCCTGCGGTCGCCACCGTGCGCGGGACCGCCTCCACGGCCGGGTAGTCCTCGAGCTCCTCCCTGAAACGGCTCACGAAGAACAGCGCGTAGTCTATGCCGAGCCCGAGACCGAGCATCGTCGACAGCGTAAGCGTAAACACGGACATGTCGTAGACGCCAGCAATGAAATACAGCGTGGCTAGCGCCGTCACCACGCTCGCGCCGCCGATCAGAACGGGCACACCGGCGGCGACGAGCGTGCCGAAGGCGAAAATCAGTATGATCACGGCGAACGGGAAAGCGTATTTCTCGGCCTCCTTCACATCCTCGTTGCTGGCTTCTTCGAGGTCCTGGTAGACGGCCGGCGCACCTGTTACGTAGGTCTCGAGCTTGTCGGAGCGGACCTTACTCCTCACCTCGTCGACCACGTTGCGCGTGGCGTCGACAGAGACATTGGAGGTGACTACCGCGTAGGACTTCTTTCCATCCTCCGAGATATAGCGGGGATCTTCTGCGTCGGCGTAGGAGATGACCCGGCGTACGTTGTCCAGCTTGCGTACGTCGGCGAGCGCACTCTCCTGGGCTTCCTGGAACTCTTCGCTGCGCGCGGAGACACCGTCTCCGGTAAAGACCACCGTCAAGGTAGCGGGCGAGAGGCCGAACTCGTCCGACATCAAGTCCTGCACCCTCTCGGCCTCCGAGTTCGCGCCGTCGAACCCACCGCCCTTGAGTTGTCCCGAGAGCCCA
The DNA here is from genome assembly GCA_963849745.1 of uncultured Rubrobacteraceae bacterium. Classification (GTDB taxonomy): domain Bacteria; phylum Actinomycetota; class Rubrobacteria; order Rubrobacterales; family Rubrobacteraceae; genus Rubrobacter_D. The sequence goes on from CAWKIM010000007.1 coordinate 120,787, forward strand.
GGGGCGAAGAAGGCGCTCGAGATCAGGACCATGCCCCAGACCAACAATATAGCCCACCGGAAGCGGTAGGCGAAGACACCGATGCTATGGAATACGCTCACCCCGGCTGATGGTCCTCTCTAAACGCCGCCCTCATCGGAGGTATGGTACTCGACCCGAGGAGAAGCGATGTGTTTGGTTACACGAACTCGCGCGGTTCCTTATCGGTTCGCGAACCGCCCCTACCTTCCGCGGGGCAGGGTCAGGGCGAGCACGAAACCGGGCAAGGGCAGTACGGCTATGACGAGCATCGTAAAGGAGAGGCCGGCGTTATCCGCGACGAGACCGAGCAGCGGCGCGCCGACACCGCCGAGCCCGATGGAGAGCCCCATCGTTATGCCGGCGGCGAGTCCGATGCGCCCTGGCAGGTATTCCTGTCCCATAACGACGGTAACGCCGAAAGTCCCCACGGTGGCCGCCCCGACGAGGATAAGCAGCGCCATGCCGAAAGCGGGACCGGCGAGCGTGAAGCAGAAGATTAGAGGCGGCAGCACCAGCATCGAGGCCAGGAGTACCGTGCGCCGGCCGAACCTGTCGGCCAGGGGACCCATTGTCAGGGTTCCTGCGGCTCCGCCGAAGAGCATCAGCGTGAGGGCCGTGTTCCCGAGCGCCGGGGACACGTCGAGCACGCGCTCGTAGTAGGAGGCGACGAAGGCAACGAGCCCGAAGTACACGAAAGACCGGACTGTGACCACCCCGATCATACGTGCGAAGGGTCCCCAGTGTTCGGGCGCGTCTGTCACGGTCTCCCCTTCGCTCTCGACCGCCTCGGGTTTGAACCCGAGCATCCGCGGCAACTCGTGGAACAGCACGGCGGCCATAATGAGGGCCGGCACCGCGAGGAACAGGGCCCCTGGCAGCCCGAAGAGGAGGATGAGAGGCGTGGTCAGGGCGGGTCCGAGGGCGAAGCCGGCATTGCCGCCCACGGAGAAGAAGCTCATCCCGCGCGCCCGGCCAGATCCGGAGACGTAGTTGGCGAACCTCGCCGCCTCGGGGTGGAACGCGGCCACCCCGATACCGCTCAGAACGACGCAGAGCAGGATCAGGGGATAGCTCGGCGCCACGCCGACGAGCGCCATTCCGCACCCGGCGAGCAAGACACCGAGCGGCATAAGGGCGGGTACCGGCCTTCTGTCCGAAAAAATGCCGAACAGTGGCTGAACGATCGACGAGCTCACCGTCGCGGCGAACAAGAGGGCGCCGGCCGCCGCCAGAGTGATACCCCGGTCCGCGATCAGGAAGGGCAGCAAAGCAGCAACGGCTCCCTGATTGAGGTCCGTGAACAGATGGCCGGCCGACAGCCCCGCCATCGCCCGCCGGTCGACGCCTTTGTTTGGGATCTCGCTCAATACAGGTTCCTTCTGATGTAGCGGCAGTCGACGAAAATCCTATCAGCCATCTGAGATGTCGTAGGGCGCGACCGCCAAATAACCGCCGGCCCGAAGCCCTGAAAGGGCCTGCCACGACTCCCCTATGGCGTCCAGTGCGGCCTGCGCAGGCTCTCCGGGAAGAGGCCGTCCGCCTCTGGGAGGGTTGATCTTTGTGAGCACTCCCGGTACATCCCGCTCGATGCCGCCAAGCTCCCTGGCCTTGCGCAGAGCTTCCCTGAAACCACCGGTCTCGTCGACCAGCCCGAGCTCCATCGCCTCGGTACCCGTCCATACCCTTCCGCCAGCGATGCCTTCGAGGTCGGAGAGGTCCATCTTGCGCCCAAGGGCGACACGGTCCTTGAACTCCGTGTAGATGCGTCCGATCTGGTCTTCGATCATCCGCAGTTCGTCGGGGCTGGGCCGGCGGCTAGGGTCCAGAAGCCCGGCATGCGCTCCCCTTTCTAGTGCGACGGGGTTGATACCCAGCTTCTCGTAGAGTCCGAGAGCGACGGGACGGATGGCCAGTACGCCTATGGAACCCGTGAGCGTGCTGCGGCGTGCGACGACGTGGCTCGCCGCCGCCGAGACGTAGTAGCCGCCCGAGGCGGCCGCATTCCCCATAAGGACGACGACCGGTTTTTTCGCGCTGAGGCGTTCGACCTCGCGCCAGATCAGGTCCGAAGCCAGCGCGTCGCCGCCGGGGGAGTCGACGTAGAACAGCACGGCTCCGACTCTCCGATTCTTCTCCGCCAACCGGAGCGCCCCGACGACTGACTCGCTCCCAGCCTGCTCCCCTCCGACGAAGGGCAGCGGGATGGGCAGTCTCCTGCTCCGGCCACGTACTATAGATCCCGAGAGGGTAACGAGCGCGACCTTCTTTCGCGACCGCCTCCTGTAAGGCATACGCAATGAGCCTTGTGCCAGGCCCCACTCCGCCAACCCGGCGGGTCGTTCCTCGGACCCGAGCCTCGCCGGCAACTCGTCCTCGTAGAGGACGCCGTCGAGCAGGCCTTTGGAGAGGGCCTGCGATGCGCCATAAGGGGCGAGGTCTATCTTGGCGCGGACCTGTTCGGGGGAGAGGTCTCGGCCATCGGAGATCGCCCCGACCACCTCCTCGAAGCGGCTATCGAGGAGGCGTCCGGCCTGCTCGCGGGACTCGCGGGAGAAGTCGTTGCTTACGAACCGCTCACCCGCTGACTTGTAGGGCGAGACGGCGATGACTTTGGCCTCGAGGCCGAGGTTGTCGAGGGCGTCTTTGAGGAAATCCACCCTGGCGCGGATACCAACCACGTTCAACTCGGCGAGCGGGACGGCCAGGATCTCGTCCGCCGCGCACGCCAGATAGTAGGAGCGGATGTCCGCGGGATCCGCGAAGTAGGCCACGACGCGGCCGCCGCGTGACCGGAAGGCGAGGATCTCGCGTCGCAACTCTTCGATGGCGGCCCATCCGGCATCGAGGTTTCTGATGCGGAGCACGACCCCGCGCGGACGCCCGTCGGCGGCCAAGCGGTCGAGCCACAGGCGCAGCCTCTCCAGCGTCGGCGGGCTCGGACCCTGCGACAGGCGGCGCCGCAGGAAGCCGACTGGCGTCTCGAACTCGGCCAAGGGGCCACTGACCTCGATCCACACGTACTCCGGCGGCCTGCCGAGTAGACGCGCGCGGGCGTTGCGGATCAGGCGCCAGAGGTTGACCAGGGCATCGATGATCAGCGACATCTGGCAGTATGGTACACCGCAGCACGAAAAACGCCGTATGATAAACTCGGAAACAGGAATGGTTACTAGTCACAAGCCGGCGCAGGAAGATCCGTCAGGCGTGCTCGTACCCGATGTGAGGGAGAAGCTACGCAGGTCTGGCTACACCCTCACCTCCCAGCGCAGGGCCGTCCTCGAGGCCCTCTCCAGGGCGAAGGGACACCCTTCGGCCGAGGACGTCTACCTCATCGTCAAGCGCGAGAACCCGCGGGTGGCGTTGGGCACGGTCTACCAGGCGCTCTCGGTACTGGAAGAGGTCGGCATAATAGGCTCGAAACGCTGGGCCGAATCCCCGACGCGCTACGACCTCAACGTAAAGCCGCACCTGGACATCAGGTGTATCAGCTGCGGCGAGGTCTCCGAGGTCCCCGGTGTCGCACTCGACGGCGTGGAAGAGCGCATCCGCAGCAATACTCATTACAGGGTTACCCGCGCGACGATGGTCGTCGAGGGCCTGTGCCCTGACTGCGTGGATAGCTAGTCAGGACTTCGGCACGCTCCGGCCTTCAGCTGTCGCTTGTCAGCACTTGACCTTGTTGGTTTCGTTTGTAGGGTAGCGGGTGGTTCTCTGCCCAGAAGACCTTCCCCAGGATCGGGGCCTTTACCCCAAGCCTGGCAGGAGTTACCCTTTCGACCAAAGTGGAGTTGCGGGTGACACGGAAGAGGCGATCATGAGCGAGGATCCCAGGGATGAAGCGGCCGCGCTCGCTGAGGGCATGGAGACGGCCGGGGCCCTGATCGAGAACCTGGAGCAGGAGGTGGCCGACCTTAGGGGCGACCTTGACCAGGCGGCCGTGGCGCTGAAGGCTGCGCAGGGGGAGGTCGCTTCCCGGGCCGGGGCGTTGGAGGAGAATGAGCGGGCCCGCGTCGAGGCCGAAAGAAAGGTCGAAGACCTCAGGGCGGAGATCTCCGCCATCAAGCAGCGTCACTCGGACGAGCAGCTCCGCCTCGATAGCGAGCACACGAACGAGATCGCCGAGCTGCGTAGCAGACTCGAAGAGAAACGACGCACAGAAGCGGATGCGGCCTCCTCGGAGGCTCGTCTCGACACCATCAAGGAAGAGTTCGGGCGGGAACGCGAAGCCCTGGAGGCGCGCTACAGGGAAGAGACCCAAGCCCTGAAAAACGCCTCCGAGCATTGGGAGGAGCAGCTAAGGACGTCTTACCAGGAGCAGGAGGCTCGCCACGCGGCCGAGCTCGAGTCGGCCCGCACCGCGGCCGCCGAAAGGGAGAGTGTCCTGGAGCGCTCACTCAGGAAAGAATTCGAAAGGAGGCTGGCCGATGAGCGGGGCACCTCCGACGATCGTCAGACGGCGGCCGTGCAGGCCCTGAGAAGCGCGGCGGCGGAGAGGGAGTTGGAACTCCAGAACGTCGTAGGGACGCAGGAAGGGGAGATAGAATCGCTGCGCGCCGAGCTCGAGGCGGCCCGCAGCAGCTCGGAGGAACGGCGCAAAGAGGATCTCCGGAGGATCAAGGCGCTAGCCGAGGGGCGCGAGACCGACCTGAGGAAGACCCACGCGACCAGGCTCGCCGGGGCGAAAGAGTCCGCAGATAGGAGGGTCGCGGCCATCCAGGCCCAAAGAGAGGCCGACAACAGGGCGCTCAGGGCGCGCCACGAGGAGGAGAGGACGCGCCTCGAACGCGGGTACGAAGAGCGACTCGCGGCCGAAGTCGAGCGCCGGAAGTCGGAGACGTGGGCGCTCGACGAGCGATTGAGGGAGGCCGCCCTTCAGCGAGAGACCGAGATGCGCGCCTACACGGCACGCCTGACGGAACTAGAGGCGGCCAAGCTGTCCCAGAAATCCTCCTCGCAGGCGGATCTGGAGAGGGTGGTTGAGCGTTTCGGGGCTGAGAGCTCCGACTTCGAGAACCGCATCGCAGAACTGGAAGCGGCTCTCAAAGAGTCCGAGGCCCGCAGAAACGAACTGGAGCGGACCCTCGGCGAGATCCGCGCCGGCCGTGAGGAGCCGTCCGACATCCCAGCCCGGCCGGACGATGCCGCAGACGAAGAACGGGAAGGGCCGCTGGAGGATGCCGGGGCTCAGACCATACTCGCCGAGAGCAAGATCGAAGACCTGGAAGCGAAACTCTCTGAGGCCAGGGAAGAGAGCCGGCGCACCGCCGAAGAGTTGCAAAGAGCCCTGGAAAACCTCGGCCGGCTCTCCGACCCGGCACGCCGGCTCAGGGAGGGCATCGCGATCTTCAACGAGAGCGAGCACGCAAGGACAGTAGCATCCATCTCGAAGGCCTTCGGCCTGCCCAGGGTTCACGCAGCCCTCGACGATGCGACCCCAAGGAGACCAACGCTCACGTTCCTCTGGGGCGACATGGCCTGGCGGCGTTACGTCTCAGACCCGACAGAAGGGGTCGAGGAACCCAGGGTCTACCTCACGGGTACGGGCGAAGACCCGTCCGAAGTCGAGGCGTCGAGCCGGCAGCCCAACGCCAGGATGGACTCGAGGGGGCACCTGATGATCGGCATCCAGGCCCGCTAGCCTGGGCTATCGCTGGCGCCGGGCGACCTTCTGGTTGTGTGCGTAGAGCGTCTCCCCGCGGAGGGCACCGACGTAGGAGGCCGCGCACGAGACGACGAGGAAGATCACTACCTGCCCCACGGCTAGGGCACCATCTACGCCGGGCAAGAATCCTTTGCCCAGAACCAGGTTGAGCACCAGGGAAAGAACGAAGGCCACGGGAACGACCAGGATCCCGTGCAGACGATGCCTGGAAGGAGCCTTGTAGCTGGCGGCCATTCCCCCGAAGTAGAATGAGAAGGCGGCGGCGAAGACGAGCAAGACGAGCGGGAGGGCGGCGGGGCCCGCTCGCTCGAGGCCAAAGAAACGCGTGAGAACCGGCGCGAAAATCCCCTGCACCACGAGTAGACCGAGCACGAGCGCCAGCAGCAACCCGATCCCAACGGCCATGATGCTTCTCATACGAGTAATTCTAGCAGTCCGTTCGGCGTGCCAGGGTGGGCGGGTTCACGGTGGCGGCCCGCCCGGCTTGTAGGTCGCATTGTTGCGTAGTACGCTCTTGCTTCGTGAGAAACCGCACTCTGACCCGCAGAGACTTCCTCAAGATAACCGGTGCCGGGATGGCCTCGGCGACGCTGCTCGGTAGTGCAGGATGCGGTGTTACGGAGCGCATCCACAACATCACCATAGACCCCCCCGTCATCAAAGAGGGTACCAACGTGGTCCTGATCATCATCGACAGCCTGAGGAAGGATCACATCGGCGCCTACGGCAACCAGAAGATCCGGACCCCCAACCTCGACGCCCTCGCCAAGGACAGCCTGCTCTTTAGCAGGGCATACCCCGAGTCCATACCGACGATCTGCGCGAGGAGGGCCATACACACGGGCCTCAGGACCTGGCCCTTCAGAGACTGGGTTCCGCCCAAGGGTGAGGACATAATCCTGCAGGGCTGGCAGCCGATACCCAACTACCAGACCACGCTCGCCGAGACCATGCAGGCGGCGGGGTACGGGACCTACCTCGTGACGGACAACATGCACCAGTTCAAGTCCTCCTACAATATTCATCGTGGCTTCGACGTCTTCGACTTCTTCCGCGGCCAGACCACAGACAACTACAAGCCGGCGTGGACCTACCCGAAAGACAAGGTCGACCAGGCCCTCGTCAAGGGCAACATCCCGGCCATGACAGGCCAGATGCGCCAGTACTTCGCCAACGTAAAGGAGCGCAAGACGGAAGCCGACTGGTTCTCCCCCATGGTCTTCTCCCAGGCCGCAGAGTACCTCGATGTCTTGAGCAAGGGCGGGCCTTTCTTCCTTACCGTGGATAGCTACGATCCGCACGAGCCCTGGGACCCTCCCGAGAAGTACGTCGAGATGTACGACGACGAGCCCTACAACCTCAAGGAGCCGTTCTCGGTGATCTACGGTCCGAGCAGCTACCTGCTGCCGAGGGAGCTCGAGAGGATGAAGGCACGCTACTCGGCGGAGGTCACGATGATGGACCACTGGCTGGGCCGCTTCCTTGACAAGATGGAAGAGTTGGGCCTCTTCGATAACACCCTGCTCATACTCCTCTCCGACCACGGCGTCGCCCACGGCGAGCACGGTTACACGGGCAAGCCGGACAACGTGCTCTGGCCCGAGGTTACCGACATCCCGTTCTACATAAGGCACCCCGAAGGCAAGGGGGCCGGAAAGACCAGCGGATACTACGCTTCCACCCACGATGTGGCGCCGACGATCCTCGGCTCCCTCGGAATCGAGCCGCGACAGGAGTTGGACGGCCAGGACCTCACCGTCATTCTCGGTAGCGGGGAGCCCGAGGCGAGGCCCCATTTCTCGATCGGCTACAACGACCATGTCTGGGCCCGCGACGACCGCTACGTCATGTTCAGCACCAACCAGGGCGCCGACGCCAAACTCTACGACGTAGAACAGGACCCTGGTATGCACAACGACATCGCAGGGGCCAAGCCCAACGTAGTAAAGCGGATGTACGAAGGCTACATACTAAGGGACGCCGGCGGCCCCCTGCCCACCTACGACTACGGCACCGACGCCAGATAGAACGCTCCAGCATCGTACCCCCGTGCTCAAGGTATGTTCGACCGCTCCCCGAGTGCCCACTTCACCCTCTCCACCGCGGGCGGAATCACCCCGCCTATGCCCTCCCATACCCGCAGCGTCGCCGCCCCGTCGTAGGGCGTCTTTCCGCGGTTGACCAGGACCACCCGAGCACCTGATCTGAGCGCCAGGCCGACGAGCGAGGCCGCCGGCTGCACCATGAGCGAAGAGCCGAGGACGAGCATCAGGTCGCAGCGGCGGGCGTGGTGATCGGCCAGCATCAAAACTTTCTCCGGCAAGGAGTCCCCGAAGTTCACCACAGAAGAGACGATGCGTCCGCCGCAATCGGCGCAATCCGGCTGCCCCGACACCGGCTTCTGGGTGCGGTAGCCCCGGCCCCAACGGTCCCTGTCCCAACCAACTTCCTGTCGGGTGTAGAGCCGGTCGCAACCCAAACAGCGCATGAGGTACCCATTGCCATGTAACTCCGCCAGGAGCTCGGGGCTGATGCCGGAGCGGCGGTGGAGGTTGTCGGTGTTCTGCGTGACGAGGAACCGGAGTTTGCCAAGCCGCTGGAGCTCGAAGAGTGCCAGATGGGATGCGTTTGGCGCTACTTCATCCGGCGGAACCCGCCACCTTGGTGCGGGAAGTCCAGCGTCGCGCCGCGTCCACACCCCCTCAGGGCCACGAAAGTCGGGGATGCCCGAGTCGGTGCTGATGCCTGCACCCGTAAAGGCGACCATGTAAGCGCATTCGGCGATCAACCGGGCGATCTTCTCCACGTGCCGTTGGAGGCGTTGCTCGCCGGTCACGTCATCTCCCATTTCGCGGGGCTCATCGCCAGCGTTAACCGATCAATCCGCTGGCGCCCTTGTATAAGAACCACACCCCAAAAACCAGTGACACAGCTATTACTATCACTCGATTGCGCCGCTCCAGCCAACTTTGTGCTGCCTTCAGCGGTCTGGCCGCCTGTTGCGGAGCCACGGCGCATGCCAAGATAGGCGTCAGAACGAGCGTCTGGGTTGCCAACACATAGAACAGGTATAGACCGATATTCGCCGCCCCGTCCAGTCCAGCTTCGCTGATGACTCCGATGGCGGCCAGTGTAAAGACCCACTGCTTGATGGCGATCGTCACGAAGAGCGTGCCCGCGCCAACGGCTTTGACCGCCGAGAGGTCGCTGATGGCGGTCATCCACTGGGGCGGCGGGGCATCGGGGTCCTCCGCCTTCTGCCATTTCTTGACGGCCGTGATCAAGAGCAGAATGCCGACGATCAGTAGGAGTGTGGAAACACCGAGTCTCTGGCCGTCTTCGGAATTCGCTGCAAGGGCAACGCCCAAGATAATTCCAAAGAGAACGCCCTGTGCCAGGCGCACGGCGATGTTGCCGGTCACAAAGGCCAGGGCTTTGACCAGCCCACCCTGGCCTTGCAGCAATACAAGCACCACGATCGGATAAAAGGGCACCGCCGTAGCGCCTACGATCAAGGGCAGGAGATCGGTGATTACGTCACCCATGGGGCCCCTGCTGCACCAGGCAGGGAGTAAGTTGGCTTGCTCACATGGGCGATTATAGATGTGCGGCGAAAGCCGGGCAAAGGCTGCCTATCTCCCTCACCTACAGGCCGTCACAGAGCTGAGGCCACATCTGTCGGGTCAGGTGGGTGTGCGGACTACCTGTCGTGAGGGGGCGATCCTGAGCACCACCCGTTCGCTTTGGATCTGTGTCTGGTAAGGCTCGCCACGGTATTTGTGGGACAGCTCGTCGATGTGCCCTCTCGCCTCCTGACCCTTCACCTTCCCTACGACTTCCCCGCGCACTTCGACGAAGCGGTAGGGATCTTCCATATCCCAGATCGTGACGGTCACCCTCGGATCTCGTTCGACGTTGCGAAACTTCTGGCGGTGCACTTCGGTGTTGATCAGGAGGTGCTGCTCATTAGCATCGACCCACATCACCTGCGTCTGCGGGTGGCCACCAGGCAGTAAGGTCGTGAGGGCAGCAAAGTTCTGTCCGCGGGCCAGTTCGAGAACCATCGGATGAACCTCCTGGCCATCGAGTTTGTCCGACATACTCTCCTCTCCCCGTTCGGGTGTTTATTGCGATGCATTGTTCCTGCCGGCTGTCGATATCAGGGCGAGTCGCCCAGCCACGATTATGGCCCGCCATAAGCGAGCCTTGCACCACGCGCACGATTATCGGCGCCGCTTCATTGACCTTGGAGGCGCTCATCCTCACTCCTTCTATCGTGACTTACCACCCTAGTTCGCCAGCGACGAGGCGCTTACTACGCTCTATACCCTGAACCACCGGTATACACTCCTAATCTTGTGTAAAGGGGGCCTGGCCCGTGACTCACTCATGGTCTATCCTGCCTGGAAATGGGGTTAGGAGATATCGCGCTCACCGACGAGCTCCTTAGGAAGATGCCCAAGGCGGAGCTGCACATTCACATCGAAGGTTCGTTGGAGCCGGAGATGATGTTCGAGATGGCCGCTCGCAACGGGGTAAGGCTCGGGTACCCCTCCGTACGGGAGGTTCGCGAGGCCTACGACTTCTCTGACCTTCAGTCCTTCCTGGATCTCTACTACGAGGGCACACGGGTACTGCTCCACGAGCGGGACTTCTACGAGTTGACCTGGGCGTACCTCCAGAAGGCCTCCTCGCAAGGCGTACGTCACGCTGAGATCTTCTTCGACCCGCAGGCCCACACCGGCAGGGGCGTGGACCTCGGGACGGTGATCACAGGCCTCCGCCGCGCCCTGGAAGAGGGCGAACGGCGTCTCGGCATGTCCTCACACCTGATCATGTGCTTCCTGAGACACCTCAGTTCGGAGGAGGCCATGGAGACCCTGCGCCAGGTCCTCCCCTACAAGCAGTGGATCGTCGGCGTGGGTCTCGACTCATCGGAGGTCGGCCACCCGCCCGAAGACTTCGAGGCAGTGTTCGCGAAGGCAGGAAGACACGGATTTCGCAAGGTGGCCCACGCCGGGGAAGAAGGCCCACCCGAGTACATCCGGCAGGCCCTGGACGACCTGGGGGTCGCCAGGATCGACCACGGCATCAGGTGCGTGGAGGACCCCGGGCTGGTCCGGAGGCTAAAAGAGGAACAGATACCGCTTACCGTCTGCCCGCTCTCCAAAGTGAGGCTGCGCGCCGTCGACTCAATGGAAGAGCACCCCTTGAAGCGGATGCTAGGCGAAGGGTTGTGCGTGACGGTGAACTCCGATGACCCGGCCTACTTCGGCGGCTACGTGGCCGAAAACTACTCCGCCGTGAGGGACGGACTAGGCTTCTCTCGCGAGGAGTTCCGCGCGGTTGCGGAGAACTCCTTCAAGGCCTCGTTCTTGGGCGCGGACGAGAAGAAGGGACTGCTGGAGGAACTCGTGGCCCATTTCGAGATGTAAGGGCAACGAGATCTCCTTCTCGTGCTATTGCGCGAGGGAATCACAACATTAGCTCCCAGGTCTGACCTACCAGATCATGCCCAAAGCTGCGGTGCGGTTCCTCGTGAACGAGCAGGAAGCCCATCCCTTCGTAAATGCGGCGGGCGGAGTTCAGCACGTCGTTCGTCCACAAGGTGATCTTCCGGTAGCCGGCCTGCCGGGCGAAGCGGATGCACTCTTCCACCAGTCGGCTGCCGATGCCAAGCCCGCGTGCTTCCGGCTCGACGAGGAGAAGTCGCAGCTTGGCAGTCTCCTTCGACTCCCCGACGAGGAACACACAACCGACGATCTCGCCTTCTCTCTCGGCGATCCAACAACGCTCCAGTCTCGGGTCGTATCGCTGGATGAATCTCGCCACGATCTCCGCCACGAGCGCCTCGAATCGCTCGTCCCAGCCATACTCTCTGGCGTAGAGCACGCCGTGGCGGTGGACGACCCAGCCCATGTCGCCCGGCTGGTGGGGCCTGATAAGGTAAGGGACCACCGGCTCGGGCCGAGCGCCGAGTAGCCCCTCGATGGTTCGCATCGCTCCGACCAGACGCTCTTGCCCCACAGTGGACATGCCACCAAGCATCACGCCGATCTCGCCGCGAGAGCGCGCGTCGAGCGGGGCGAAGGCCTCCCGACCTCGCTCCGTAAGCCGCAAGATCCTGCGCCGGCCGTCCGCTTCGGAAGGTCTCCTGTGGATCAGACCCCGCTTCTCGAAGCCGCTCAAAATGCGGCTCAGGTAGCCAGCGTCCAATCCCAGCTGCTCAGCGAGTTCACCCGCCGTGGTCTCATCGCAGTGAGCAAGCTCGTAGAGGACACGTACCTCGGTCAGGGAGAAAGGACTCTCCAGATACCCGTCTCGCAACACGCCGATCCGCCGCGTCCAGAACCGGTTGAAGCGCCGTACATCTTCTACGCGCCGGTCGAAATCGTCGTCTGTCATCGGATATCCATCAATCTCCACACCCGCAAACATATGCTATTGTCAACTAGTTACTTGATTTTGTCAAGAGATTGGCATTGTGTGGCCTGTAATGTGGGAAGGGGTTTGGAAGCAGGCTATCGTAGGTGGGAAGCCGCCCTTGACCTCTGCTTGCATCCCTTCGATTCTCCCGTTTAAGACAATGTTTCACTATTCTCAGTGAGGATCATGAAGTATAATTGAAGAGTAATGATCATGGCTTACTAGCGCGGAAAGAGGGTGTTGGGAATGATAAGAATCTCGGTCCGGGTGAGCAGTGGAACGGCGCGTTTCGGGGTGGCCGTTCAGGCTGAGAGCATCGAGCGAGCCTTGGAGTGCGTAGCGAGGCAGTACCCCGGCAATACGTGCGAGGTGAAGTTTCCCATAGATCCCAAAACCTTCTTCGTCGAGGATTCCGGTGCCCCGGTCGGGCAGCTGGCGGCGTAGAGCTGGCTTGGGGCAGAGTCTTATGAGCGCGGCCACTTTGACATCACCGGTGGATACGGATCAGTTGCAGAGGCTCTCCGAGCTTCCCACGGAACCAGCCCTGATGCAGGCCGCTCCCTTCCTGGTGCATCTTGTAGAGGACCCCGGGTTTTTCGAAGGTAGGATTTGCCCTCTCCTGGAAGAAGCGAGAGACGCTACAGGAGACTGGTATGTGGCACATAGCTATGGCGGCGAGGGCCGTACCTACTCTTTGCAGGTCTTCGTCTGGCCTCCGGGCACAGAGACAAAGATCCACGACCATACCTCCTGGGGAGTTTACTGCTGTGCTTTGGGCTCGATTTTCGAGGAGCGCTACGAGCGTCTGGACGATGGATCACGGCTGGATCACGCGCGCCTCAAGAAGATCCGGCAACGCATATGGAGCACGGATGACGGAGCATCGCGTGTCCTACCCCACGACGGAGGCATTCACCGGGTAGGGAACCCTGGCGACGAAGTAGCCATCTCGGTGCACCTGTACGGACCCCGGCTAGGGGAGGTGGACGGTCGGGACTATGACCTCTCTTGCGACTACGTCTGTGACCGGCGGGAAGACTAGGTTTTGTCTGAGAACTGCGCCGTCTACTACTGCGTTACATCGCTGCGATTGCGCCGCTGGTTGGTTTACTGTTCTCGCGAGCAACCTCATTCCTCAACGGGGAAGTCGAGCCCATGCTCTTCGCAGAGGCGCTCCACGCTTTCGTAATCGACCTCCAGGCCGTACCGGGCATCGAGCGCCGAGGCCGTCTCACCAGCCATTGCCTCAGGATCATCAGCCATGTCCTCGAACAGATGTTCGAACCCTCCAGGGGAAATGATCTCGAGGATCCTGCACGGCTCGTCGCCGGCGTTCCAAAAAGTATGCCACTGGTCCCGGGGTTTGAAGACGAAATCCCCTTTCTCCGCGTGCACAACCTCATCGCCGAGCTGCGCCCCCATGCGTCCCTCGAGGATGTAGCTGTACTCATCCTCGTTTGCGTGCCGGTGAAGCGGAGCGACGAGCGTCCGCGGGGGGATCGGATGCTCAACGAGGGAGAATCCCCCGCCGGATTCCTCACTCCAAACCATAAACCGAACGCCAAAAGACCCGAAGTCGACAGTTTTCCCGTCATTGGGTCCGAGAATACGCGGGCCCTGAGAGCGTTGTTCCATGGTTCTCCTCCGTCCGAATTAGTTGCTACTGTCACTCGTGGAGTTCGTATCGTTTTGCCATTGGGGCAGTACAGTGGCAGAAAGACTACGAGTCGTTCTCAGACACAACGTAGACACTACTGGGCGATTCTGTGTAGAGTTACTAGAGTGATATCGTCCTCCTGCTCCCACCTCTCCCCGGTGAAAGAGTAGAGTTCGTCCATCAGGAAGTCCACCAGCGGCTCTCCCTCAGCGTGCTCAGCCACTAGGGCCTGCAGACGGGGGAAGCCAAACATCTCACCTTCCAAATTATGGGCCTCGACCAGCCCGTCGCTGTAAAAGAGGGCTGCCTCGCCAACTCCCAGAATGATCTCCTTCTCCTCATAGCCCATGCCTGGCATGAGTCCCAAGGGCATCCCCCTAGCCCTCAGCTCCTCGGCATCGCCGTTTCGGTGTAAGTAAGGCAGATCATGGCCGGCGTTGGCATAGGTGAAGTTACCGCTCTCAGGATCGAGGACGCCGTAGAAACAGGTGACGAACATGTTGGCCGGGATGCGGGTGGTCAGCGCCTCATTGACTCGCTGTAGCACCTCCCCAGGCGAGTAGTCTGAGGCTTGAGTGACGGCCCTGAGCATGCCACAGGTGGTGGACATCACCAGGGCGGCCGGCACACCCTTGCCCGTTGCGTCCCCCACTACCAGTCCCAGGTTACCGTCTTCCAGCTGCAGGAAGTCATAGAAGTCTCCTCCTACCTCCCTGGCCGGTCGGTAGTTAGGGGAGATTTCCCAGCCCTCTAACGCGGGCACAGCCTCGGGGAGCGAAGCCTGCTGGATGCGCCGAGCCACGTGCAACTCTTGTTCGATGCGTTCGCGGGCGTGTGCCTCTTGCTTGAGACGTCGCTCTCTGGCCTGTATCTCTCGCCTCATGAAGATCGCCGTCGCAACCTGCGAGACGAGGTTTGCGAGGCCGACCACATATTCGCTATCCGCCCGGATCTGTGGGCGGTACGCCGCACCGCTCACTGAGTTTCCCGCTATCAGCACATCCATCGGCTGTTGTGGCTCACCGCCTAGCGGCAACGCGATATATTCGGCCATCTCCAGGGCCTGCCCAAGCGCAAGCAGATCGTCTCGATCACACCCTTCCGCGCAGATTACTCGTTCTGAGTCAGCCAAGATTGGAACCAATAGGGGATCGTGCGGCGAAAACCGTAAGCCTGTAATCTGCGCCTCGCTCGTCTCGTCGTAGTATCCATCGTGTACTTTAGCGTAGAAGGTGTTCGTCCCGTGGTCGTACAAGAGCGCCACACACCGCTCGAATCCAAGCTGATACAGGACGAACTGGGCCGCGATCTTGAGGATCTCACCCACATCCAGAGTCGCGTTCAGCTCCTTACCAACCTCGTAGAGGTGGCGGTAAATGCGGATCTGGTCGTCGAGTTGTCCCTGGAACTGATAGAGTTCGTGCTCGGTTCTGACGAGGCGTTTGATCTGCTCAGACAGGCGACGGTTCTCATCTTGCAGGGTTGCCAGCCGCTGCTCAGCTAGTTCGTCGTGCTTACCCGACGCTTCCGGTGACCATTCCATCGTCAACTCAAAGCAAGGACGACCGAGGTGTAGAGATGGCGAAGATTGTGCTCCTCTACCGGACCGATTTCTCCCACAGTGTAGAAACCCACCCACGGTGCGTCCGCATCTAATGATTGCCTAAACCGCCTGAGAAGTTGCAGCTTCTCCTGCTCTCGGAACATCTCTTTCCCTCTGGTGCCACACTCGAACTGGAAGACGAGTTTGGGTTTCTCATCTCCGAGTTGGTTCTTGATCTGGGCTGCCATCCGATCGAACCCATTGGAGACCTTCTCCTTGTCTCGGCTCGAGAGCCAGACACTTGTGCCCTCCTTGACCTCCGTTTGTACGGTGATGGAGCCGTCGGCCATGCTCACAGCAGGCATGCCTCTAACCACATACTCCTCATCTTTCATGTAACTAGGAGCTCTGAAACAGAGCGAAAGCGATATGACGTAACGAAACCAATCGCGATCGTGGGTTAGGGCACCCTCGGGTATGTACTCCTCGAACATTTCCATGGCGGGTTTACCGTCGATCTCGTAGATTATGTTGCCTTTCGAGCGCGTCACTATGCGCTCGCCACCTATCGGGATACAGGCATGGCTTATAGCCCAACCAGCCTGTGCCTTACCTGAGAGCAGCGCGTAGGAGACCCCATCAGTGATGACTTCGTCGTCGCAGTATTGGTAAGTTGGCGGCGCCCAATTATTGAAGTTGACGTTAGCTCCCCCGCCCCACATTGGGAGGAACCGCTCACTTGGGAGATTCCCCTCCAGCCCCCCAAAGAAGTTATCGACGAGGTTGTCCGTAGGAACGACGAAATCTTTGACCCCATCAGGGAAGACGAATAGGCCAATGGTATCAGTGGACAGGTGAGGTAACAGGTCTTTGGCTACCCGCTGCCCGGCGGCGCGTGGGGCGGCCTCCAGTCCCGCCGCTGACCCGTTGTGCCACTGCAGCTCCTCAGAAGAGATCGCCGTAACCACAACAGAGAAACCGGATTCATCCGCATCGTCTCCATCAATCGTGCCCTCCGCCGAGCAACCTGTGAGGGGTGCACCTCCGGTTGTCTCCCTGACCGCCCGCACCAAGGAGTTCTGGTCGTATCCGATTGAGCCGAACACGAAGACGAAGTCCGGCTTGCTGACCGCCGCCTTCTCCAGCGCTTGCTCGGCAGCCTCACGACCTGCGATGTTGGGATTGTGATGTCGACTCATGCCGACCCCGGCATTGGTAGCCATGGACGTATCTCCTCCTGCTTGTTATGAACATATCTTAGCTTAGGAAGGTTTGCGCGGCATTTCTGACTCGCACTGCCAAGACGCCACGCAAAGTGGAACATACAACAAAGTGTTCCGCCCGTGCAGCACAGGCGCCGGCGGCTAAGCCTCTATAGTCCGACCTCGCAACGCCTAGTCATTCACAATACCGCTCGAACGAGCGAGGAGTGTGCGACCGTCCAATCGGAGAGAATTGACCGGGTATCCTTAAAGGATGCACCAACCGCGTATGAGAACAGAGGGGGTTAAGTGAACCGCCAGCGCGTTGCGAGGCTGATCGCCCGTCTGGCCCTCGGCATCGCCGTGGGAGCCGCTCTTGCGTTTCTTGTCCTAAGGTACCTGTAGTTCTGTACAGAGCCGGGGTCTCGAGTAAGGGCTCAGGCCTTCTTGCCTCCCATACTCTTCGGCTTTCTGAAGTGCACTACAACACACGAATGCGTTTTTCGCGGAGATCAGGTATCGGAGCGGGATCTACCCCTTTCGCCGCCGAACAGGTACGCCGCGAGCAGGAACGCGGTTCCGAAGCCGCAGAACAGGAGTATGCGCAGGATGGGTTCCACCGCGGCGAGGTCGTAGAGGAACAGCTTGGCGACCACCAATGCGAGCACGGCGTAGCCCGCTCTCGAAGACCAGTAGACGAGCCCAGCCAAACCAGTCCCTCGTGGTGAAGAGGCAAGCAGGAGGGCGGGACCGGCGAGGAGCACAGCGGAGAGCACGCCCCACGCGACGCTCACGAGCGCGCCGCCGCCCGAGAGAGGGTCGAGAACCGTCCAGATCCAACACAGCGCGAAGAAGGTGGAAGCCGCGAGCAACAGCACCGCCGCTAAGGGCAACAGGCCTTCCTCCTCCCACGCGGTCGAGGAGCCCCTACTGGCATTGCCCCACAAGAATAGGAGCCCGGCGACGCCGAACAGCACGAGGACGCCGACGAGGTTGGCGAGGTGGGCACCCGGCTCCGACAATGCCTGGGAGGCAGCCGTGGTATAGCCCGTCCACGTCCCGGCGATGTCGAGGCGCTCCCACAGCCACGGCGCGACCAAGCAGAGCACAGCGCCGACGTCGAGCCAAGACGCCACCCACGACGGCGGACGCCACGGCGCGTGCGCAGGAGGTCCGCCCGTAGTCGGCAGGTTGCGCTCCGAGAAGAAACGCGCGAGCGCAAGGGCGAGTGCGTAGAGCGCGAGGAAGGCAAAAGAGACACCCGAAGGGAGGTCCGAGCGGGCGAACTCCGAGACGACGCCAAGGGCCAGGATCAGGTGCCCGAGCAGGCGGAATCCGGTGGCAGCGCCGCGCCAGGGCGAGGCGTCCGCCCTCTCTCCCAGCCGGCCGACAAAGAACAGGGAGGCGACCACCACAAGCAACGAGACGGCGTCGCCGTTCAGGAAGGGCAGGTAGGCGTCTTCTCCGTCCGTCACGCCGAACGGGTCGATTGCGCCCCACACCACGGTGCCCAAAGAGTAGAGTGCGGCGAACATCAAGAGGAGCCAGGACTTCGCGGTGATCAGGCGTCGTCCGGAGAGTCTCGGCGCGGTCTCGCCCCCTACGGAAGGACGTACGAGGTAGGCAAGGAGCGCGCCTTCCACAGCGAGGGCGCTGGCCAGCGCCGCCCCGTCGAGGAGGAACACAACGGCCAGCGTAAGGAGCATGACGGCAGCGAACGTCTGCGCCCTTGCGTATCGCAGCGCGATAGTGCTTTCCGCCGGGCCGCCTTCCAGGAGTCCTGTAAGGACGGATGCCTCGAAGAACCCGCCGTTGCCCTGCCGCCCCCCGGACGCACCGGCGAAGGAGGAAGAGAGGGCTCTGTTGGCGACGACGGCGTAGGCGATGAAGTGAACTAGCGCCATCGCTACAGCGAGGGAGGCGAGGTCGACTCCGGAGACGGTTCCCGATGGCCACGCGCTCCACACCAACAGTAAGGCGACGAGCGGGGCGACGCTGGTGGCGGCCGCCTCCGTCAGGACTCCGGTACGACCTCCCCCATTCGCCGAAGCGACGCTCACCGTAGCGCTCGCGAGCAAGTAGCGGCGGGCGCTGGTGAGGATGAGTATCGTCAACCAGGCGACGAGCGCCCCCGTTGACACCGACCACGCGGCGTCGGTGGGCAATACGCCCTCTATAGAGGTGGTATAGGTGCGCGCCCCGAGGTCGGACACGACGAGAATCGTCCATATGCCGAGGATGGCGCTACCGTACACCGAACGCCACCCTCTGAAGACGTAGACCATCAAATAGCCACCGAGCAGCAGCAGGGAGTAGGCGACCAGGGCAGGTACGTTGGAGTACGGAGAGAACAGCATGAACGGCGTCGCGTAGCCGCCAACGACGCCCAACAGCGCGAGCCACTCCGCGCTCAGACGCACCGCCGCGGCGAACGCGAACGCGGTGGTAAGCACGCAGAAGGCAAACGCCGCCTCGTAGGGCACGAGGTGCCACACGCTCCACGCGCCGAAGGCGGAGAGGTAGAACGCCACGACACCGCCGCCAACGAGCAGTTGCGAGTACGCGGGGCGGGAGGTTCTGGCAAGCAGCCCGAAAGCAGAGAGCGCGACGCCAATGACCACCCCGCCCGTCACGCGCACGGCCGGCGTCAGCCATCCTTGCTCGACGCCCATCCGCACGAGGAAGGACACCCCAACGAGAAGCAGGACGACGCCAGCCCTCGCCACCCACCACGTCGCAGGCGGCAGCCCGTCGGGGAATAGCCCGAAGAGTGGTCCCCTCTCTCGGGCGTTTCCACCCCTGCCCCGCACGGGACTGCGGGTAGCCTCGGCGAACGGGGAAGAGACAGGCTCCCTTTGCGCGGGACGCTCCGCAGTAGTAGGCGCCACTGCGCCAGAGGTCTCCTGACGAACCCCGTTTTGCGGCTCTGCGCTAGCCCGCCCGTGCGCCTGCGCTCGGACCTGCTCTCGCAGTTCTTCCACATCCTTCTCCAACCGCAGCACGCGCTCCGCGAGCGGCGTCGCCCCCGTACCTCCGCCGTATCCTGCGTCCCCGCTTCCCGCGACCATCTCGCCTCCGTCTGACTATTACCTTACACCGTAAGTTCATCGTAGCACATGCGGGGGAGCTCTGCCATAGAGGATCTGGGATTTTCTTGAAACGAGCGGTTGGGGGAACCTTTCCGCTTCGCAAAATAGGCGGCTGAGACGAACCCGGAGCGGCCCCTCCTTGATGCCTCAGGAAGCAGGGCCCTTCGGTTGGCCTAGCGATCGAAGAATCAGAGCGGTGGCGGTCCGTGAGTAAGGCGACAGATGGAGACGCGTAAAGCTCCTGCGAGTCTCGAGGCACGAAATGCTTCGATCATTGGCATGTCGCCTGGTGTGTACCTCTTCGCTACTCCTCGGCCAGGACGGCGACAGCGTAGACCGCCCCTGGTAGCTCGAGTGCGCTGGGCCAGTTCGCGCTTACCCGACGCTTCCGGTGACCATTCCATCGTCAACTCAAAGCAAGGACGACCGAGGTGTAGAGATGACGAAGATTGTGCTCCTCTACCGGACCGATCTCGCCCGAAGTGTAGAAACCCGCCCACGGTGCGTCCGGATCTATGGACTGGCGAAACCGCCTGAGGATCTGCAGCTTCTCCTGCTCTCGGAACATCATCTTCCCTCTGGTGCCACACTCGAACTGGAAGACGAGTTTGGGTTTCTCATCTCCGAGTTGGTCTTTGATCTGGGCTGCCATCCGATCGAAGCCTGTGGAGATCTTCTCCTTGTCTCGGCTCGAGAACCATACGCTCGTTCCCTCGGAGACTTCTGTTTGTACGATGATAGATCCGTCGGCCATCCTCACCGCAGGTACGCCTCTAACCACGTACTCCTCATCTTTCATGTAGCTGGGTGCTCTGAAACAAAGTGAAAGCGATACGGCGTAGGGGAACCAGTCGCGGTCCTCGATTAGGGCATGCTCTGGTAGATACTCCTCGAGCACTTCTGTGGCTGGTTTACCGTCGATCTCGTAGATCATGTTTCCCTGGCCGCGAGTCACCATGCGCTCGCCACCTATCGGGATACAGGCATGGCTTATAGCCCAACCAGCCTGTGCCTTACCCGAGAGCAATGCGTAGGAGACCCCATTAGTGATGACTTCGTCGTCGCAATATTGATAAGTTGGCGACTCGAAACTATTGAGGCTGGCGTCGGCTCCTCCACCCCACATTGGGAGGAACCGCTCGCGCGGAAGATTTTCTTCCAGCCCCCCAAAGAAGTTATCGACGAGGTTCTCCGTAGGAACGACGAAATCCTTGACCCCATCAGGGAAGACGAACAGGCCAATGGTATCAGTGGACAGGTGAGGTAACAGGTCTTTGGCTACCCGCTGCCCGGCGGCGCGTGGGGCGGCCTCCAGTCCCGCCGCTGACCCGTTGTGCCACTGCAGCTCCTCAGAAGAGATCGCCGTAACCACAACAGAGAAACCGGATTCATCCGCATCGTCTCCATCAATCGTGCCCTCCGCCGAGCAACCTGTGAGGGGTGCACCTCCGGTTGTCTCCCTGACCGCCCGCACCAAGGAGCGCTGATCATATCCTAGCGAGCCAAACATGAAGACGAAGTCCGGCTTGCTGACCGCCGCCTTCTCCAGCGCTTGCTCGGCAGCCTCACGACCTGCGACGGCGGGATTGTGATGTCGACTCATGCCGACCCCGGCATTGGTAGCCATGGACGTATCTCCTCCTGCTTGTTATGAACATATCTTAGCTTAGGAAGGTTTGCGCGGCATTTCTGACTCTGAGGACACTGTGAGGCTGAGAGGTAGTGGAATACGATCCGGTGCCTGACCTGATCAGCGACTACCCGAACCTTTCGCGCGCCGCCTTGAGCCTCTCTCGCCACCTTTCGCCCCAGCGGGCTTCGGCGGCGTGATTGATCTGTAGTTCAGACATACCGCCGGAGATCAGGGCACTTTCGTAGCCTTTCAAGTAGCCGATGCGCGCGTCACGCAGGACGTAGGGCGCTTCCCAGGCCGGTAAATCAAGCCCGCGCCACATCTCTACCATCTGCGCCGCCGAGCGGAACCTGGCCTCCTTCGCATCCTCGCGCCCGAGTTCCTCTCCCGCTATGTGGCAGGCACGGCGCAACTTATCGGGGGCGAACCGCTTGCTGGGGGCGTGTCTAGCCAGCTCTTCGGGTAGCGAGTATGTGCCGCGCGACCGATGTCTACTCTCGCTCTTCTCTTCGTCGCCCATCTACTCCTTAGACCCTCTGTACTCGACATGGACGTAGATCCACCCGTCGGGGTACGTTTTGGCGAGGGACTCGGCTCGACGACGATGGCGAGCCAGGGCAAGATCCTTCGCATCCTACGCGCAAGAGTACGAGTTCCTTAAGTGTGGCACTAGCAGCCGTCACTTTCCTACCAATCGCCTCGTCGGTTCTCCCGCCGAGCAACGGTCCTTGTGAGGTCCTAACCGGGCGTTACGAAGCCCGGCAGGGTAGCGATTCGCTCCACATTGTAGCTATTGCCCGATCTCGGGGCTGAGTGTAAACGCATCGAGAGTCTTACCTCGCTTTCCTCTCCCCTACCGTCCTTCGCCTCCGGTCGGGGCACAGCCACAAGGAGACGTGGGCTGGCTGCATCGTCTCCCTTACCACCCCTACCAGATCGTCGCTTAATGCCTCTAGGTCCGTTTCGTCGCGTAGCTGAGCCGAGAACGTTGTTAGCGTCTTTCTCGCATCGTACTTGCTGCGGTAGAAGCTCCTGTCAATGAAGGACTGGATGCGCCTCCTTAGAGGGTTGAACAGGGCAGCGATCAGGAGGGTGGAGGCAACGACCGCGAGGGCTGACTGCTGGCCGGTGAGCAAGACGAAGAGTCTCTGCAACACTACGATGCCGCCGAAATAGAGTCCAATAAGCATGACCGTGAGTGAGCCGTAGACGAGGGTGCGGTTTATGAGGATGTCTATGTCGTACAGACGGTAGCGGGTTATCGCTATACCCACAGCCGTCGGGAAGCCCACGATTCCAATCAACGCAGGCACGTATCCAACCATTTGGAGCCATCGTATGTCCACCGCTTCAAAGACGGTGTAGGTGGGAAGCGAGGCGCCTCCCCCCAGTGCGCCAGCATAGGCTACCCATTTGATCTGCTGGCGCTCTACTCCTCTCGCGTGATGCAGGCGCATAATCAAGGAGGCCGCCGCGACGAATATCAAGGCGAACATAAGCGCCTGAAGCTGCTCAGAGAGGTTAGGTAGGCCCTCCATCCCGAACGGATTCCGGATGCTAAGGCCAACGCCCGGTCCCCCAGAGAGTGCCGCCATTATCGTTCCCGTCCCCGCCAGAAGGACGCTGAACCACGCGAAGGGACTCCAGCGAGGGGAAGGCAGCCGACCATTGGGGAACAGCAGAGGCAAGAACACTAGGAAACCCAAACCCGGAACCCAAACCCAAGAGTAGATCCAGGCCGCGACTTCAGCAGCCGGGAGCGACTCGGGCGCTGCCAGCAGCGCGTAGGTAGCATACTCGCTGGTGAAGTGAGCCGCTCCCCACACTAATCCTATGGAACACAGCACCCAGCCCACGGGGTTCCAAGGTCTGTAGGAGGCCGCCACAGCTCCCACCGTCGAGTAGCCCACCGCCAGGAGGGTGTCTTCCGCCCAGTAACGATAGACGGGAACGTCGGGATGGGAGAGGTTCAAGATCAGAAGCCACAGGCTCAGCACTGTCAATCCTATGGACAGTGTCCACACAGTCCATGCAAGCCATGCGGCAGTCCGGGTACTCATCCCACCTGATCCTCGACCCTGTTGTTCTCTTGCCACTTCCGTCACAGCCCCATCACTCTAGCGCACTACCGTCTCCCAAACGTTACCAAAGGCGGTACAGAGAGGAAGGTTCTAGAGAATCTCGTCCCAACATCTTCCCCTATGCCCGAATCTCTGGGCTGGGGAGTCGCCTGTGGGGACCGTTCGCGGAGACAACTCGTATAATCTCGGGATGGTGCCGAGCGACCAGAACTCAGGGCATAGCTCCCGGGACCGCTGCGAGCTCTGCGGCAGGCCCGTTGGGGAGAATCGTCTCACCCGTCATCATCTCTTTCCGCGCTCTCGTTCCAGAAAGATGAAGCGCAGGAGGAAGGGTAGAAGGGAGCTAGAGCGACGCGACCCAGGTAGGACGGTCGCCCTGTGCGGTCCATGTCACAGAAACGTACACGTCTCTATCGACAACGCAGAGCTTGCACGATGTTACGATTCCGAGGTGGCGCTCAGAGACCATCCCGGAGTGCGGCGGTTCACAGAGTGGGTGAAGGATAAGCCGCATGGTCGGGCGTGAGCAACGGCATGCAGCTGCCTCGAGAACGGCGCAAAAAGTGTGCCCGTTAGCGACAGCCCGCGAGTAGGCAACCAGGAGGAAGCTCCCGTGTCGGTGGAGGAAGAGAAGAACATGGCCCTGGTGCGCCGCTTTTGGGAATCGGTAGCCAGGGGAGACCTGGACGCGATAGACGAACTGCTCGCCCCCGACTTCATCGATCATAGCTTGCTCGCCGGACAAGTGCCTGGCCGCGAAGGCTACAAGCGACAGGTGGCCGAACAACACGCTGCCCTCTCCGATATTCGTCCCGTTATCGAGGATCAGGTAGCCCAAGGTGACAAGGTCGTCACCCGCCTCACCTGGCGCAGCGTCCACGATCGGGGGGAGTACTTTGGCCTGATGCCGAGGGATAAGGAGGTAGTGGTGACGGCTATGTCCATGCACCGCATCGTGGGGGGCAAGATCGCCGAGGAGTGGAGCGAGGATAACGGTGCCGCGGAAGTAGCCGAAGCGCATCTCGAGCAA
Organism: uncultured Rubrobacteraceae bacterium; assembly: GCA_963849745.1. Classification (GTDB taxonomy): domain Bacteria; phylum Actinomycetota; class Rubrobacteria; order Rubrobacterales; family Rubrobacteraceae; genus Rubrobacter_D. Next base: position 145,131 of record CAWKIM010000007.1, read on the forward strand.
GAAATACGCGAGCGCGAACGCGTGGAGCAGGACCTCAGGGTGGCCAGAAGCATCCAGCAAGCCTCGCTCCCCAAGAAGGTGCCCGAACTGGCGGGCTGGCAGATCACTCCCCACTACCAACCCGCCAGAGAGGTGGGAGGAGACTTCTACGACTTCCATCTCCTCCCTGAAGGCCGGCTGGGGCTCGTGGTAGGAGACGCAACGGGCAAGGGCGTGCCAGCAGCGCTTATGATGTCCACCACCTGCGGCATGCTGCGCCTCGCGGCCCAGGGTTCCTCCTCGCCCGGCCAGATGCTCCGAGGGGTCAATGAGGCGCTCTATCCCAACATCCCATCCAGTATGTTCGTCACCTGTTTCTACGCCATCCTCGACCCCAACAGCGGACACCTGATCTACGCCAACGCGGGCCACGACCTGCCTTACCTACACCGCAACGGCGACGCCGAGGAACTGAGGGCCAGAGGGATGCCCTTGGGGCTAATGCCGGAGATGAGCTATGAGGAGAAGGAGACCATGCTGTACTCAGGCGAAGCAGCCCTCCTCTACAGTGATGGTCTGGTCGAGGCACACGACCCTGAAGGTGATATGTTTGGCGTTCCCAGGTTGCGGAAGCTCATCGCCGAGCATGGTGAGAAGCGATCACTAGGGGACTTGCTCCTACAGGAGCTCTACTCCTTCGCCGGGGAAAGGTGGGAACAGGAGGATGACATCACCCTCCTTACGCTACGGCGCTCTGCGCCTCCGAGCTAGACTTCCGAGAGCTCATATTTCACGCTGATCTACTCCTCGGCAAGGGCGGCGACGAGTTCGCGGCAGAAGTCGGGGATATCGGGGACCACGTGGCCCCAGACCAGGTGAAGACGAGTTGCGAATGTCCAAGCCCTGTCTCCGACGACCTGCCCAAATGGTCCCAATAGACTCCACTCCCGCGGCTGGTGTGCTCATGGGTGTATCGTCGCCGTGCTCTAGGCTAGCAGCGGACCGACGTCCCGCGAGGAAAACGAGGAGGCCCCTACGTCACCGTGCTGGTTAACTTAGGGCAAGGACAACCGACGTGTAGAGGTGACGAAGGTTGTGCTCCTCTACCGGACCAATCTCCCCTATTGTGTAAAACCCAGCCCATGGCACGTCCGGCCCAACAGATTGTCGAAGCCGCTTGAGGAGCTGCACCTTCTCCTGCTCACGGAACAGAGATTTTCCTCTCGTGAAACACTCAAACTGAAAGACGAGTTTAGGTTTGTCATCCCCAAGTTGCTCCGTGATCTGCCTAGCCATCCGATCGAACCTAGAGGTGATCTTCTCCTTATCTCGGCTCGAGAACCAGACACTCGTTCCTTCTGGGACCTCTGTTTGAACGGTGATTGAGCCGTCAGCCATCCTCACCGCGGGCACGCCTCTAACAACGTACTCCTCATCATTCATGTAGTCAGGGGCTTTGGTAGTGAGTGCAAGCGATACAGCGTAACGCATCCAGTCACGATCTTCAGCGAGGGCACCCTCTGGTAGATACTCCTTGAGTACCTCTATGGCGGGCTTGCCGTCGATCTCATAGATGACGTTCCCCTGGGAGCGGGTCACCGTCCGCGCGCTGCCTATTGGGACCAAGCCGTGGCTTATAGCCCAACCAGCTTGTGCCTTACCTGAGAGCAGCGCGTAGGCAACCCCACCAGACATGACTTCGTCGTCGCAATATTGATAGGTTGGCTCCTCCACACTGACGTTGTTGCCAGCTCCCCCGCCCCAGAGCGGGAGGAACCGATCACTTGGGAGATTTTCCTCCAGCCCTCCAAAGAAGGGCTCAAGGTGGTCCGTAAGTCCATCTGGGAAGACAAACAAGCCGATGGCGTCTGCGGATAAGTTGGGCAGCAAGTCCTGGGCAACCTGCTTCCCAACGGCGCGTGGGTCATCCTCAAGTCCGGGCACCATCCCGTTGGTCCACTGTAGCTGGTCTGAAGAGATCGCCGTAACCACTACGGAGAAATTGGATTCATCTGCATCGTCCCCGTTTATCGTGCCCTCCGCCGAACAGCCTGCGAGGGGGGCACCTCCGGTAATCTCCCGTACAGCCCGCACCAGGGAGGGCTGATCGTAGCCGATGGAGGCGAACATGAAGACGAAGTCTGGCTTACTGAAACCCGCCTTCTTGAGTGCTTGCTCAGCGGCTTCACGACCCGCTACGTTGGGATTGTGATGTCGACTCATGCCGACCCCAGCATTGATAGTCATGGGCGTACTACCTCCTACTCGCCAGGACCATCTTAGCTTAGGAAGGGTTGCGTGGCACTCTCGGTTGCAGCACCAAGCGACCTCGTCGGGAGGAACACGTAGTTAGGTGCTCTCGAGTAGGCGCAGGAGAGGCGAGCGATTCTACCACCGTCGCTACCGCGTTCGCCTCGGTCGACGCCGATCGCAACAACGGGACTGCCGTTTCGCATTGGAGTGGGCACCGACGTGATGATGAGCAGGCTTCGTCGAACCGGGTCGTGCTTATCGGGCCGGAGGCGCGATGCCGGGTAGCATCAACCGGATGGTTGGGCGTGAAAAGAACATGACGGTCATTGGCGACGACGTTCGGCTCACTAGCAAAGTGCGAGCTGTGATCCAGTAGTTCCACTCGAGGTGCGCAAGATGGAGGCGCCGGCGGGAAGCGGCTCGCGTCGAGGTGAGGTGGGCTACGCTCCCCATATCCCGTAACTCTCCCTGGCCAGCACAGCGGCCGCAACACCGGTTAGGGGAACATAACCCCAGACCGAGTGGAAAGCGGGCGAGAGACGACGGGATACGTCACCGACGGCCCTCTTGGACGGTACCAGAAGACTCGCGTTCCCCAGCTGGTGTGGGTGCTGGTATGGGACGCCAGATGGCGACTGGAAGTGGGGTCGCTTCTACCGCCTTCTAGTGGGCCAACGCCAGAGCTGATGTTCCGCGTCCGCCTCGACCCTGGCGCCGCGACGAACGTGCGAGTCATCGCATCGAGGAACGAGGCGGCGGACGGCAGCAAGGAGGTCGAATTCGAGATGTAGACCACGCGTAGGCATTGGTAGATCGCGGAAGGACAGGGTACCTTATACCCACAGTCAGACATAGAGTATATGTATGTGGTTGTAGTTCCCTGACCCGTAGAGAGGTGATGCACATGGGAGACAGATTGAATGGTAAGGTCGCGGTTGTGACTGGTGCCTCGAGTGGCATCGGAGAAGCAACGCTGCGGGCGCTGGTAGCCGAAGGCGCCGCGGTGGTGGCCGGGGCTCGCCGTAGGGAGCGCCTCGAGGAGCTCGTTGAGAGTGTGACCCACGACGGCGGGAAGGCTATCGCGGTTAAGTGCGATGTTACTGATGAGGAGCAGGCCCACGAGCTGGTTCAGAGGGCGGTCGAGGAGTTCGGAAGTATCGACATCCTTGTCAACAATGCAGGGATCATGTTGCTCTCGACGGTGGGTAAGAGCCTCTCGGACCAGTGGAGGTCCATGTTCGAAGTGAATGTGATGGGCCTTCTCTACGCAACCGACGCGGCTATCAGGTACATGAAGGAGCAGGGCTCGGGACACCTCGTAAACATCAGCAGTGTGGCCGGGCGGAAGGTGACCCGCGACTCGAGCGGGGTCTACGCCGGGACCAAGCACGCCGTAAACGCCATCTCAGAGGGCTTACGGCAAGAGCTGTTGGAAGACAACATCCGGGTGTCGATCGTGGGACCTGGGGCTGTTGACACCGAGCTACCAGATCACATCACAGACGAGGACGCCCGGGAGGGCCTAAGCGGCCTCATGAACCTGGAGAGGCTGCAGGCAGAAGACATCGCGGACGCCATAGTCTACGCTGTGACCCAGCCTGAGCGGGTGAGCGTCAATGAGATCCTCATTCGCCCGACTCAGCAACCGGTTTAGGAGCCAGCAGGTCCGGTCGATCTATTATCGCTTAAGCCACCTTGTTGATGGCGTCGCGTGCGCAGGCTCTCGGAGTGTGCGGGGGAGGCACCGGCGGGGACGGGTTCCTACCGCCTTTTCGTGGGTGCACGCAAGCTGGGACAACCCCGGGATTTGTTTTGGAGCACCGCTAGTCCGAGATGCGAAGTGTCAGGGCTGAACCTTGCGGATTCGAAGGCCAGAAACCCTCAAACAACTGCTCATCTGCTAGCGTGCCCGAAGGGCGCTAACGAGGTCGTCGGCGAACGCAGCAGCTATCGTGCCGCCAGGGTCCAACTCGGGATCGAAGATGGTCACCTCCATGCCCACGGCGAGCTCCGAGCCGAGCAGCACTCTCAGCATCTCGATCAACTCGTCCCGGCTCAGACCGCCGGGCTGTGGAGAGTCCACTGCCGGCATCACCTCGTTGTCCAGCACGTCGGCATCAACGTGGACCCAGAAACCGTCGAGCTCCGATCGCTCGAAGCTGGCGACGGCATGTCCGGCCGCCGCCGCAACGCCCATCCTCCTGACCGCTCTCAGGTCCAGGACGGTTATCTCCGTTTCCTGCACGTCACTTATTTCGGGATCGTTCTCTCGCTCGCCCAGCGCCACGACGTCACCGTCGCGAACGAGCGGCCCCAGGCCGTCGGGGTCGGTCAACTCCGGGGCTCCCCTGCCCGTGACCAGGGCCAGGTCCTCGCCCGCGGCGGCGCCGACGACCTCCGAGTTTCCGGGATGCCGGAAGTCCAGGTGCCCGTCGAGGAAGGCCAACCCGAAGCGTCCCCTCTTTCGCAAGGCAAGCATGTTGCCCAGCAGGATCGAGCAATCTCCGCCCAGCACCAGCGGGAAGAGCCTCTCATCCAGAAGTTCGTTGACCCTATCTGCGAGCACCCGCGAGTAGCCGACGATGGCCCTGGCGTTCCTGACCGTCTTGCCGTCCCACTCCGGCGAGTACGGTGGAGGCACCACCGTCCCGGCGTCGGCGGCGCCTAACCTCTGCGCGATGCCCGCCTCTCGGAGGGTGGCCGCCAACCTCTTGCAGCCCGGCTCGGCTCCCGGACGGGGCGGGCTCAGCCCCAGGTTGGAGGGCGCAGATAGCACCACCCTTCCTGCCGAACCGCTAACTCTGCTCACCGCTTCTCCCCGTCTCTTTGTTGACCACCGTAGTAGAAATAGGGTCGTTGCTATGTACGCGAGCGCTTCGCCCGTTTGCACCATTCTCTCGCAATCTTTGCCCAGGCGACGGTTTCTGACGAGCCGGCCGAACGTCCGCTCCACGATCCAGCGCCTGGGTAGCACCTTGAAGCCTTTGATCCCTTTTATCACGCTCGGCGATCTCAAGCTCCCATTGGGCCGTCAGTTGGCACCACCGCGCCGAATCTTCGCCCGCGTAAGCTCCACCGGCCCAGGTCTTGGGTTGGTAGAGGCCCACGGCGCCGAGGGCGAGATGGAGACCGAGATGCCTGACTAGTGGGCTGCAAGTCCTGAGGACAGAGAATGGGCGAACCTATCTGATGAACTCAAGTTCGAAGCTCTACCGCAAATTCGGTCGGCCGCCGAGAAGTGGACAACTACGATCACGAGCTTGACTGGAGTGTTTGGCCTAATAACGCTCATCAAAGGACGTGAGGAAATTACCGATCTTAAGTTTGAGTACGAAGTAGTAGCGGTTGCAATCTGTCTCGGCGTAGCACTCCTGCTGGCGTTTGTGGCCCTCCGACAAGCGGCTCTCGCTGCTCAAGGTAACCCCACTCAAATCTACAATAACCCGGATCAGCTGGAAGCACAGTACGGCGCTGCTATCGAGGACGCGCGCAATAAGCTCCAATCGTCTCGCGTCTTGGTCGTCCCAGCCACACTGCTAATAGCCGTCGCGATAGGTATAACTTGGTTCGGGCCGACTGATGCTGCAACTTCGAGGGTAAGTGCCGTAGCCATCCGACAAACCGGTACTGCTATGTGTGGTGTGCTCAGTACGGACTCGTCCGGCAACCTATTGCTCGCTACCAACACGAGTGGGTCCCCAACTCCTTTAGAGGACACTGTCACGCTGAACATAGTCGACCAATGCCCATAGGAAACTAAGCAACATCGGAGGGGCGGCTCAGCTTGTTGACACCGTAACCCGGGTGACGGTCAGCTCAAACAAATACGCTGCGCCCGCGCTATCCGAACCTTCTCCCCTCGCCTTCCGCACTATTGGTGTACCGACTCGTGTGCGTCACTCCTCGGCCAGGGCGGCGACTAGTTCGCGGCAGAAGTCGGGAATGTCGGGGACCACGCGGCCCCAGACCAGGTGGCCCTCTCGGAAGGCCGCCTTGTCGACCCAGATCGCGCCGGCGTTCTCCAGGTCGTCTTTGATCCCCAGCGAACCCGTCGCCCTCGCCCCAGCGACTATGCCGGCAGAGATCGCAACGAGCCCGCCGTGGCAGATGATGCCGACGGTCCTGTTCCTTTCGTGCACGGTCCTGACGAGGTTTGTAATCTCGGGATAGCGCCTGAGCTTGTCCGGTGCCCAGCCGCCAGGCACCACGACGCCGTCCAACTCCGTGGCGTCGACTCCGTCCGCCGTCGTGTCGGCCTGCGCCCCCAGTCCATTCTTGCCGCTGACCGGTTCGGTGCCGGGTCCGACGGAGACGACCTCAGCTCCCTCTTCCTGGAGACGCATTACCGTAACCCAGTACTCGAGATCCTCGAATCCCTCGGCCACGAGAACCGCGATCTTCTTCCCCTCCAACCTCATATAAACTCCTCTCGTATGGTCTTCACCCGTCCGCGCGCGACCCTAGAAGCTGGTCCACCTCGCGCCGCGCCTCCTCGCCGCCGAGCTCGAGGGCGCGGGAGAGCGCGGGCACGGCGTCGGCGCCACGCCCTGACCGGAGCAGCCTGCCAGCGGCCTCGAGGTGCTCCCTGTAGCCGTTCTGGGCAGGGGGTGCGATATCCGGCGCCTCCTCACCCCGGATCAGGGCGAGTATCTCGTCCCCGTAGCGGGCCGCGCGGCGCAGGCCTACTCCCTTTATGGCGCCCAGTTCGTGGATGGTGGCGGGTTTGCGGGCGGAGATCGCCTCCAGGTGCGAGTTGTGGAGCACGACGTAGGCGGGCACCCGCTGCTTTTTCGCCTGCTCACCCCTCCAGCTCCTCAGCCGCTCGAAGAGCTCCAGGTCTACGGCTGGACCCTCCTCATCCGCCGGTGAGGACCCGGCGAACGCAGGCACGAGCGGCTGCCCTTCAGGTATGCCCGCTCGTGGCCCGGTGGCTCTCGAGAGCTCTTCCGTCTCGCCGAGGCAGACGTCGCAGCCCGCGCAGGGTGCGACCTCCTCCATGTCGCCGAAGTGCCTGAGGAGGTGCTCGCGGCGGCAGGTCCTCAGGTTGGCGAAGGACTCCACGTCACGGATCTGGGCGTAGGCCGTGTTCGCCCGGTTCTTGAGCCTGCGCGCGATGTTGCGGCGGCTGTCGTTGTCCAGCGAGAAGGTCTTGAGCCTCACGTCCACCAGAGAGCCGCGGGGGATTATCTCCACCACACCGTCGACCATCATCCTGTAGATGGCGCCCTGCACTACGGCGGGACGCAACCCCGTCTTCCGGGCCAGCTCGGGTAGCCCGACGGGGCCCGAGCCCGGCAGCGCGGCGTGAACCGCGGCCACCTCCTCGCGCAGATCCTTCGGCTCCTCTTCGACGGCACGCACCTCGACCTCGGCCCAAAGGTCGTAGCCGCGGGAGATAAGGCCGGACTCTTCGAGGCTCCCCATGACGATGCCGGCCGACTCGGGGTCGACGCCCCCCAGCGCCGAGAGCGAAGCGGGCGGCACGTTTACCCGCCCGCCGCTCTCCACCCCGGAGAGAGCCGAAAAGAACGAAGAGACCTCGCGCTCCCCGGACGTGCCCAGCGTAACCAGCCGTTTGCGCCGGCCGAGGTCGGCGCCCCGATACAGTACTACGCATTCGGAACCCTCCCCGTCCCTGCCCGCCCGCCCCGATTCCTGGATGTAGGCGGGGAGGCTCCCAGGGACACTCGAATGGACGACGAACCTGACGTTCGGCTTGTCCACCCCCATCCCGAAAGCGATGGTCGCTACGACCACGGCGAGCTCGTCGGTCATGAACCGCTCCTGGATGCTGGCCCTGTCGGCCGAGCCCATCCCGGCGTGGTACGCGGCGGCGTCGACCCCGAAACGGCGCAGACCGGCGGCGAGTTCCTCGCACTCCTTGCGCGTCGTGGCGTAGACGATTCCCGGCGGCGGTGAGGCGCGTATGACGTCGAGTATGCGTGGCAGCTTGTGTTTCTTCTCTTTTGCGGGGATCACCCTGTAGTTCAAGTTCGGGCGATTGAAGCTCGTCACGACCACCTCGGGCGAGCGCATCTTCAGCGAAGCCAGGATGTCCTTCCTGACCCGCGGGGTCGCCGTCGCCGTAAGGGCGAGGACGGGAGGGTTACCCAAATCCCTCACGGCGCGAGGCAAGAACAGGTAATCCGGACGGAAGTTGTGGCCCCACTCCGAGATACAGTGGGCTTCGTCTACAACGAACAGCCCGACGCCGGCGCGCCGGAGGGCGAGGACGAACTCCAGGGACCTGAGACGCTCGGGGGCGACGTAGAGCATCTTCACCTCCCCCGTTCGCACCCTCCGCTCGACCTCCCAACGCTCCTCGGGCGAGAGTCCCGAGTGGAGCGTGGCCGCGTCGGAGACCGAGCTCTGAAGCAGGGAGTCGACCTGGTCCTTCATCAGCGAGATCAGGGGAGAGACTATCACCGTCAGGCTCTCCTGCATCAGCGCGGGCACCTGGTAACAGAGGCTCTTGCCGCCACCGGTAGGCATCACGGCGAGCGTGTCCCTGCCCTCCAGAACGGCCCGTATGACCTCTTCCTGGCCGGGCCTGAACGAATCGAAGCCGAAGATCTCCTTTAGAACTCTGAGAGGCACGAAGCTAAATATAAGGCCTGATCTCTACTTCCACAAAGAGGAGATGTCATGTCAGTTCGCAAAGAGCCTGAACTCCTCTCTACTAACGATCGGAGCGTCTCAGCGAAAACTATAGGCGGATGCCAACCACCTGATGCCTGAAACGTGTAGCATCTGTCAGGGCTCTCCCCGGTTGCTCCTGTCGGGGGCGAACCTTGGAATGGGTTTGAGGCCCTGTATCTGGCCGGGAGGACGATCACCGCGGTCTATGGGCTCCTCGTGGGGCTGGATCGCTTCGGCGGCGTCGAGTAGTTCGTCGAGGGCCCGTCTCAGCTCCAGGGAAGCCCTGCTGTAGGCGAATCTGAACCCGAAGGCCGGCGCCGCGAGCATGGGCAGGAAGCCGAGGAAGAAGAGCGGGTTCTGCATCCCGGCGAGCATGAACAATGCGGCGAGCGTGACCCCGAGGATGCCGGCGAGCGAGATGTACTCACCGCGCTGGTTGGAGAGGTCGGCCGTCAGGTTGGCCTCGCAACGCTCTTCGCCCAGACCCTCGACCCGCAGTTCGACCGACCTAGCCTTGAGCAGGGTCCTGTCCCCCGAAAAGTCCAGCGTCCTTCGCACGACCCCGAGCTCGTCGCCGGAGTCCCACAAAGACCCGACCTCCGTCTTTCGCCTTAGCTTGAGGCCCTGCTGGAGGCGCAACAGCCCTTCGAGATACTCGCGGGTCCTCTCGGCGGGGTGTTCCACGTCACGCACGGCCCGAATGCGGGCAGGACCGTAGAACTTGCGGGCGAACGAGCGTGGTTCGGCAGTCCTCTCCGAGGCCATGTCCCACATCGCCCGGCGCACGTCTTGTTCGGGAATACCGGCCGCAGCGGCCACCTGTACGAGGACCTCGGGAGAGACAGAAGGTGCGTCGTAGGAGCCATGCATCCCCCTGCGAGAGTTCAGTTCCGAGGCGCGGCGCAAGATCACTTCGACCTCGTCCGGCCTCAGGCGCCTGTCATTGTTGCCCTCCATCTGGGGCGTGATTCTACAGCTTTTAGAGCCTCTGATCTCGCTTGGAGGTAATCGACAGGATTCTTGGCGTGTCCTTCAAATATGACCAGCCCGAGAGTATGGTAAGCACCACGGCGACGAGCATCACCCACCACCCGATCTGGGAGACGACTCCCTGCCAGCCGGCGGCCCCCGGCTTGCCCAGAAGGAGTATGAAAACGGCGAGGCTCTGGGCGTTCATCTTCGCCTTACCCCAGCTGTTCGCGGCGATGACCTCCCCCGCCTCGAGGGCGACCATCCTGAGCCCCGTAACGGCGAACTCCCGGATAACCATGATCGCGGCCATCCACGCTGCCATCGAACCCTCCCCCACGAGCGCGAAGAATAGGGAGACGATGAGGGCCTTGTCGGCTATGGAGTCCATCAGTTTGCCGAAGCCCGTAACCTCGTTGTTGCGGCGGGCGATGATCCCGTCGAAGTAGTCGGTCAGGATCGCGGCCACGTAAAGAACGACGGCGACGGGACGCGCCCACTCGAAGGGCAGGTACAGCGCGACCATCACGGGCACGACGGCGACGAGCCGGATCAGGGTGAGCTGGTTCGCGAAGCTCAAGCGCCCCATCTCCGATCACCTGCCATGCTGTCTCACCGCGTGCTCTCCTCTTTCAGTCAAGATCAAACTAGCACTTTTGCTCCCGCGCCTCAAGGCTCCTCTATTCATCTGAGGTGCTCCGAATCTGGGTTACGGCGGGCCGCAGGAAGATGCCCAGGATCCAGTCCGCGGCGATCCGGACCTTGCTCTGGGGACTATTCAGACGGACCAGGTAGGCCATTCGCCAGAAAACGGCCGCGAGCGCACCCGTGAACCTTACGCCCATGACCTCGTTGACGGCGAAGTCGCTCCCGAGCTCGACGAGCTGCCCGAGCGGCTTGTACTCGAACTCTCCGAGATCCTCCTCACCGTCGATGGTCTTGAGCACGTTACGGGCGGCCAGGTGGCCCTGCTGGATCGCGGCCTGAGCGGTCGGCGGGACGATCGCGCCCTCCTTGTGAACATCCTCGACGGCGGCGCAGTCACCTATGGCCCAGATGTCGCCCTGGCCCTCGACCCTGAGGGTGAGATCTACTTTGATGCCCGTCCTCTGGTCGTAGGGCAACCCGAGGTTCTGTACCGCCTGGTTTGGGCGGTTGCCGGCGGTCCAGATCACGTTCTCCGTTTCGATCTGCTTGCCGCCCTTCAGCTTGACGCAGTCGCCGGTGATCTCCTCGGCCATGGCGCCCGTCATGACCTCGATGCGCTCGTTGAGGAGCCTGGTGCGGGCGGCGCGCCGCAGGGCGGGGTCGAGCTCGGGAAGGATGTTCGGAAGTGCCTCCAGGAGGTAGATCCTGACGCGGTAAGGGTCGATGTTGGGGTAGTCGGGCGCGAGGTTCTCGTGGACGAGGGTGTGGATCTCGGAGGCCACCTCGACCCCGGTCGCACCGGCACCGATAACCACGAAAGTGAGCTTGGACTCGGGCACCTCGTCGCGGATGAGGGAGACCTCCTCGAAGCGCTCTATGACACGGTTGCGCACGCGCTCGGCGTCTTCGACCCCCCTCATGGTCAAGCTGTGCTCCTCGACACCCGGGATCCCGAAAAAGTTTGGCTGCCCGCCCAAAGAGATTATGAGCTGGTCGTAAGGGAACTCAAGACCCCCGTCGGCCTGGACGACGTTCCGTTCGGGATCTATGCCGTTGACCTTGGCCCGCCTGAAGCTGGCGCCGGCCAGGATGAGGGCACGCCTCAAGGGCTGGGCGACGTTGCGCGCGTCGATGTCGCTGCTGACGATCCCCGGCACCATCGGCCAGAAGGTAAAGAAGTTGTCGCGCGCTATGACGAGGACCCCAACGTCATCACGGCTCTTGGTCAGCCTGCACACGTCCGTAGCCGCCGTATACCCTCCGAACCCTCCGCCGAGGATCAAGACCTTCTTCTCGAACTCGCCGTAGGGTGGCTTCTCCCAGGGGGCGTAGCGGGGTGTAGGGTTGAGCGCCCGTCTCAGGGCGCCGAGCCCCAAGACCAGCCCGCCGAGCGCCAGCCCTCCCTTGACGAATCCGTTCATACAAGCCTCCCGCGAAGACTGATTGCGGCCGGCCACGGCATCCGGGGCCGCGACACTACTATCCGCAGACCCATCTTACCTAAAGTTGGGGCTCAACTAAACAGGAAGGGGCCGGCTAGGCGACCGCCACCCTGACCCTCCTGCTGCGCGGTCCGTCGAACTCGGCCAGGAAAACGCCCTGCCAGCGCCCGAGGTCCAACTCTCCTTCTCTCACCAATAGAGTCTGCGACTGTCCGAAGAGACTGCTCAACAAGTGGGAATCGCTATTGCCCTCGGCGTGCTCGAAACGCACGTCCAGGGCGTCGAGGAAAGCCCTGCAGGCGGAGGCCAGGTCCCTCGGCACATCCCTGTCGTAGTCCTCGTTGACCGTCACGGCCGCGGTCGTGTGCGTCGATGAGATTACGCACAGTCCCTCGTCGATGCCGGCATCCCTTACGGCCCGCCTCACCTCGTCGGTGATCGAGACCAACTCGTACCGTCCGCCGGTCTCGACCGGTATGTCGCTAATCTTCATCTCTCTCCTTCCAGAGCCGAAGGCAGAGCGGCAATACTGTCGAGTACGAGATCCGCCCCCGCCACATCGCCACCGGGTCGCCATTTTCCGGTCCTGACCTGTATACCCAAGAGCCCGGCTTTTTTCGCACCTGCGACGTCGGCCTCGGCGTCGTCGCCGACCATGGCTACTTCGTGGGCTTCGAGTCCCATATCCTCGAGGGCGATCCTGAAGAAGCTCTCCTCCGGCTTGCCGACGACGGCGGCTCTCTCCCCGCTCGCATACTCGAGCGCGGCGACGAAAGGGCCCGCGTCCAGCGAGAGTCTGCCCCTGTTCCGCCAGAAGCGGTTCTTCTGCAGCGCCACGAGTTCGGCCCCATCCATAAGGCACCGAAATGCGGCGTCGAGGCGCGCGTAGGTAAAGCCTTCTCCCAGATCTCCGACCAGCACGACTTCGGGTGAATCTTCGGTGAGAAGGGCCCTATCGAGGTCTTCGTACAGGGACTGGTCCACCAGGGCGAGGCAGTTCCTGTCCCCGATCAGGCGCGAGGCCGCCCACGCCGGTGTGAAGACCTCATCCTCCTCGACCAGGAACCCGAGCGTTCGCATCCTCTCGACCACCGCGCGGCGCGGCATCCTGGTCGTGTTCGTGACGTACCTGAGCGCAAGTCCTGAAGCCTCCAGAGCCCTGACCGCCTCTCTTGCCCCGGCAACGGGCTCTCCCCCGACGTACAGCGTTCCATCGAGATCCAGCAAAAGTCCCTTTATGCCCATGCGCTAGATATCCCTTCTCTCCCTCGACTGGCCGCCCGCGAAAGAAACGCGATTCCCGTCGACGCTCTCAGAGTGTTCTCAGAATCGACCGCCATACTGCACCTTTTCGGGGCTCGGCGATTGTCCCAACAATCGAAAACTTCCTTTCCCGAGCCCTGAAGAGGTGCCTACCCTTGTGTATACGGGGGAAATGCTCGAATGGACTGTCTTCGATACGGTCCGCTGCTCGCGGACGCCGAGAGGACTTTGTTCACCGCAATTCCCGGGAACACAGGTACTCTGAACTCAAGATCCGGGATCCTGCATAGCCCCGGCCCGCTACCTGTTGGCGCGTTGGATTCGAGTCACTTGCTGGGGTGTTATTCTTAGGCAGGTAACTGAACATGGGGGAGGTCCTGCGTGCTACTCACAGTAGTTTATGGCGTGCTCGTGATCGGGGCGGTTTGCCTCGTCGCACTCGCCGGGCTTGAGTTGGTGCAGCGCCTCGTGCCAGCCGACTCCCGAAGCCCCCATAACGACGTGGCCGGCTTTATCTACGCGGCCCTGGGAGTTATCTACGCTGTGTTGCTGGCGCTGGTGGTCATCGCCGTGTGGGAGGAATACAACGCGGCCAGCGAGACGGTCGAGCAGGAGGCCAACGCCCTAGCCGAGATCTTCTGGTTGGCCCATAGGCTTCCTGAGCCAGAAGGTGTCGAACTCCAGGAACTCGCCCGTGGCTACGCCGAGGAGGTCGTCCATACGGAGTGGCCCCTCATGGAGCAGGGAGAAGCGCCCCTGATGACCCAGGTGGAAGAAATCCCGGCGGGGTGGACCCTTATAGACGATATCCGAGCTACCGTACAGGAGATCGAGCCCCGCACACCGGCCGACGAGCAGCTCTACGCCGAAGGACTCGACCAGGTCCAGAGGCTGGCCGACGCAAGAAGGTCGCGCCTGGTCGCGGCCGAGGAGGGCGTCCCGGGAGTGTTGTGGTCCGTGCTGATCTTCGGTGGGATGGCGGCGGTGGGCTTCACCTACCTGTTTGGTCTGGAGAACACGTGGGCCCACAGGCTTATGGTACTGACCCTGGCAGCAGTTATAGGGCTTGTGCTATTCACGATAGGAGCGATGGAGCATCCCTTCTCAGGAGGGGCGAGGATAGGGACGGGAGCCTTCGAGCTGGTACTGGAGAGGTTCGAGACCAGCAAGCTAAGCGACCTCTGAAAGCGCGTTACGGAAGTTGCCTTCCGTAACGCACGACTACAGACATCAGGATTTCTCGAGTATCGCCGTGATAACCGGCAGACGCCTCGCAGCCCCAACCACAGGCTACCTGCCGGATCCCATACACCATCTCCTACTGTTGCCATAGACTGCCCAACAACCCTCGACAACCGAAGAGGTAGCCCTCTATACTTACGCTGTTCATTTACAACGTAATTAAGGAAGATTGATGGTTGATCGGGGTGAGGTAGCAGGGCGGGACGATGACGAGTCGGGCACGCTAAGGTCGGTGGTCGACGGGCTCGTGGCGCATGGTAGGAAGCCCGCGCTGGTGGCGGACGCTAAAGAGATCGGGTAAGGCGCAGGCTGAACCTATCTTCGAAGGTTCAGACGTCCAGATCAGTCCTACCGGCCGAAGAACAGTTTGGCCGCTGGGCTCATCATCTCGGGGCTCCACATCGGCTCGAACGTGAGCTGGGCGTTCACGGTCTCGACACCCTCTATGGAGAGCGCCTCCGTCTCGACCTGTTCCTGGATCAAATCCCCAACGGGGCACATCGGGCTGGTGAGGCTGAACGTGACGTCGACGTGACGTCCCTCGTCGTGCACGCCGACGTCGTAGATCAGGCCGAGCTCGACGAGATCCATCCCGATCTCGGGGTCTATAACGTTCCGCAACTGGTCCTGCACGCGCTCCTCGGTTATCACTCTCTCACCTCTTGTAGGCATCCGTTCTCTACGCTGATTGTAATGCCTCGGACACGCTTGTCCACACGCCGCCGAAGCGCTTTGCAGACAGACTGTCTGCAAAGCGCGGCTTCAGGCTTCAGGAAAAGCTCTCAGAAGCCGTTGCCATGCGAGATGACGCCTCGACTCCTTAAAGCTTGCTCGATGCATAGACTGCTGAGGAGCGTGGCGTGGGATCCGGTTCCTGAAACCTGAAACCTGATGCCTGTATGTTAAGAGCTTGTTACAGTTGATCCACTTATCCCCCGTTGTGGGCTTCTTATCCACAACATGTTGTGGATAACTCGGTCGGGACGGTGCATAATCGCCCTATCTTGGTGCCTGGTGTCGGGGCCGATCACTCGTACGTCCTGGTCTTCTATGTAGCCACTGACCAGTTGGCGGGCCCTCGAACGGCCCAGATTCCACGTACGCCAGTCGGCCCGTCCGGAGTCCCAGCGATCCACGACGGCCTGCTCGACGGTATAGTCTTTCCACAGGCGCTTGTCGCCTATCTGGGGGAGAGACTCGACGAGCACGGGCACGGCGTCGGCGCTCAGGGTGGTAAGGTAGTAGGCGTCGAAGCGCTTTCCATCTTCCATGCGGTCTATATTGGTGCCTGCTATCAGGGCATCGGGGTTCATGGCGTTTATGGCGAAGATGGCGGCGAAACCGGCGAGAAGGGCACCGAACGCGAAGCGGTCGCGCCTGGCGCGCAGCACGGTGAGGGCGAACCAGAGTAGGACGACGGAGATCCAAACCATGAATATTGTCGTGTAAAGGCGTAGCTCGGTCAGGCCGAACTCTTGCTGGTAGAGGTACATCCGCTGCAGCGCGGAGGCCACGACGACGAAGAGCAGGGCTACCATTATCCCGGCGAGCGCTTTGAAAAGACGCTCGTGGGCGCGTGTCCCGGTCCTGAGTAGCCAGTGGGCGACGAGCAAGAGGGGGAGCGCGAGGGCGGTTACGGTTACCAGCTCGAAGAATCCCCGCCGGGCGTACTCGGCGTAGGTCAGGCCCGCCGTGGCGGCCACGCGCCCCGCGCCGCCGAACAGGTAGCGGACCTGGATCGCGACGAAGGCCAGAAAGAGCAGGTCCAGAAGTCCGAGCACTATCCCTACCTCGATGATGCCGAGCGAGAGTACTCTGGGACGTGGGATCGAGAAGTTCTCCGGGACGCGTGCCATCAGCCCCGCCCATAGCACTCCTGCCGAGATCCAGGCGAAGAAGGTGATGAGGGCGAGGTGCGAGAAGACCTCGGCGAGGTCGAAGCCGAAGACCTCGATGACGAGCCGTTCGAAGATGGCGTCGGCCGCCACCAAGAGCGAGCCGAAGAGGAGCAAGAGCGGGGCCGCGAGCAGAACGCCCCGCGACACCGCCAGCGCCTGCCCCTTCCATCGCCCACGGATCGCCTCGCGCCATTCTATGTCGGCGACGCTCACGGGTATCGGTCCCGAGGAGGTCAGGGCGCCGGTATAGACCCCTCCGAGAACGTAGTCCAAGATGCCCCCACGCCGGAGACTCCCGCTGCGTCCGAGCCATACGGCAAGGGAGAGCGAGATCAGGACTCCGAGGAGATCCAGGAATACCACCACGGGAGAATCGCGCAGGACCAACCCGGCGGCGAAGACGAGGGCGACGAATACCAACCACTTCCCCTCTCCCCCGGTACCAACGCGCCCCCACCTGGCGAGCAGGATAGCGAGGCCGACGATGGCCGTTACCCAGATGAAGAAGTTGATCCCCCACGGCGTGGCGCGAAGCAGTAAGTCTCCCAGGCCTCCAAGCACCAAAGCGACGCCGAGAACCCCGAGCCCGAGCCTCGTCCTCTCTCCCACTGAAGCCACCTCCCGTCCTTAGCCTGAAGGGCACTGTAGCGGACGTACGTAACAGATCGGGCAACAACCGGTTAAGAAGAACTAACCTTTCCTAAGCTCCTCGTCCCGAGGATAACGGGCCGTTACCACCAGTTCGCAAAACCCGATATCGGAACGATGTAAGGGCTTGTCGTACTAACGAAGGAGCCGGCAAGAACACGCTCTACGCCGCCTGGTCTCCCAGCTTGATGGCCCTGGTGGTGCCGAGCACCCGCCCTGAAGCGCTCTTGGCCCGTACGGCGACGTAAGGCTCGGTGGTGCGCGCCGTGAGGGTGGTCTCGAAGCCATGCCGGGGAGAGGTTCCGACGGGCTCGAGTTGGTCGGGGCCGGGGCCGGCGAGGGCCTCCCAACTCTCGACCTCGGTGGCGCCGTTCCAGCTGACATAGAGCGTCACCCCGTCGTCGGGTCCCGTATCGACCGCCACGGCCGGCTCGTCGAAGGGAGCTCCTTTCCACGGGAAGCGGAATGCCCGGTAGGACTGGGCGCTGCCGGGGAACTCGGCGTCGAAGAGTAGCTTGCCGTCTTCGGTGTACTCGGAGAAAAACGGCGAGCTGCCCCAACCTACGAAGACGTTACCGTTCGGCAAGACCTGCGCGTTGCCCTGGGAGGTGGCGATCAGCTTCTGCGGGTGGGTGTATTCGCGCACCAGGGTGGCGCTCATTTCGTCCATGTCGAGTGACACCACGATCGCGCGGGACTGCTCGTGCACCTGAGGAGGGGCGCCGTTGTCGAAGATGGTGATGGTGCCGTCGCCCTGGCGGCGGGCGTCGTGCTGGGAGACGGTCCTGGTGCCTGGACCCATCTCGAAGTCGCTCTCCTTGCCGCCGAGGCGCCACAGGACCTCGCCGCTCTCGCGGTCCACCTTGTAGACGGCGGAGGTCCCCTTGGCCGAGATGAGCCAGTCGCCGTCGAATTCTATCTGTATGGAGTTGATGTGAAAGTAGTCCAGGGGCGTCGAGGAGTCCTGCGGCGGCCCGCGGTAGGACTCCTCGACGCCCACGTGGTCCAGGCTGCGCCACTCGAAGAGCACCTCTTTGGTCTCTAGGTCGAGCTCCTGGGCGATCCCCTCCCAGGCCATGCCATCCTTCGGGCCGCCGATCGGGGAGAGGTCCGTCTGCGTCGGGACGTAGGACGTCAAGAGCGCGGTGTCCTGCGGGGTGATGGAGAACTCGTGCAGGTCTCCGCGGTAGCCGTTGCCCGCCTGGACCCTGGTAATCTCGCGGTAGGAGTCGTCGAAGATCACGTACTCGCCTTCGCCGTGCCCGGCCACGATCTCGCCTTGCCACCAGGTGAGCACCGGCTTGCCCCTGTAGCGCTGCACCTTGAAGTCTGTCGCATACCTGTCCTTGCTGAACCACACCGGCCGCCCGAGGTCGTCGACGATCATCGGGCCGTCCTGCCCGGCGCCCTTCTTCGCGGCGATAAAGATGTAGCCTGGGGTGGTGTCGTGCGCCCGGGTGGTTATTCGAATGGCTGGAGGACTAAGGTCCGGGCGCGAGCGGAAGGTCCTCACGTCGTCCGGCCGGGCCGGGGGAGAACTGTGACCCTGCTGTTCCTCTCTGCACCCTGGCAAGCCCAGTAGCGCGATGTAAGCGGCCCCTGCGACGCCCAAGAACTTCTGTCGCGTGAACTTCCTGCTCAAGTTGTGGGGCTTTGCCGGGTGGTCAAATTCCCCGGCCGTCCGTAGAAGATGGGGCGTGGGCCGTTGACGATGAACATGAGTAATAGGCCATTGCGAGAGGTTGACACAAGATCAAGACTACCGCAAGTCTCCACCCTCTTGCGAACTGCGACGAACGGGGGCGGGCACCATACAGTACCATCGTCTTCCAAGCGTTACGGCAACCGTTACGAAACCGAAAGGTGAGTGGTCTTCCTCGAGATCGGCTCGAAAAGTCCGGCTGGTGGGATCTTGGCGCCGGCTTCGAGAACTGCGGAGATCCTCTGCCGGAGCTCTGGCGTATCGAAGCCACGCAGCCCAAGGGTTGTTCTGCGGTAAATGATGTCCTCGGCGCTCATGGCCCACTCTTCGCCAATAGCATGGTAGACCTGCGCCCACAGGTCTGGGGCCCCCGGCGTTAACCTTTCGAACGCGTTGTCGTGCGCCTTGCTGTACTCGAGCAGCCTACCGGTCTCTGTACCGTAGAGGTGCAGGAGATGAGCCACAATCGAACCGTCGAGGTGAGAGTGGTGCACCGGACCTTGAGCAGGGGAAGCTCCGGGGAGAGGTGCGTCGCTGAGGTAGAGTCTGCGGGGCTTGACCCTATCGGGCAGGTGCCGCAGGGCATCGAGGGCGATTGGGCGGTGCGTGGTCAGCTTGCCTCCGGCCACCGAGACCATGCCGCCGGGCCCGACGCCCAGCAGGTGGTCCCTGCTGGCATAGAGCGTCGCTTGATGCCCCCTGGGCAAGACGCGCAGCCCCGCGAACCTCGAGACGACTCGCTCGCGGCGGAGTATCTCGGAACGTAGGAACCGGCTGGCCCTTTCCAGGAGATAAGACACATCCCCTGGCTCCACTGCCACGCCGGCGGGGTCACCATGATACTCCTGCTCGGTGGTGCCGAGCAGGACCCTATCCTCGCAGGGCACGGCGTAGAGGTGCCGTCCGTCGTGTAAGGAGACGGCGGCGCCCGCCCGCCACGGTTGGTCCGGCCTTAGTACGACGTGGATACCTTTGCTCAGGCGGGTGATTGGCTCGCATGCTGAATCCTCCATGTTCCTCAGAAGGTCCAACCAGGGACCCGTGGCATTGACCACGGCCCTGCACCTGACCGTGACTGCTCCTCTGCGCCCCTCTAGCGGCACGCGTGAGATCCTGCCCGGCGCCAGATCCAGGTCCACGGCCCGCAGGTAGTTCGCAACCACGGCGCCGCAGCGCACCGCCGCCGTCACGGTGGCTAGCGCCAGGCGGCTATCGTTGGTCCCCGCCTCGTAGTAGACGGCGTGTGAAGCAGACTCTCCGGCACACAGGGAAGGCACGAGAACGGAAGCCTCCTCCGGGGTGACGAAACGGGGAAGCGGGCTCCTGAACCCGTCGAGCGCTGCGTAGACGAGCAACCCTGCCGCACACCTCGAGCGTCGTCCTTCTGCAGCACATAACACGAAGGGCAGCGGCCTGACGAGATGCGGCGCAACGAGGGAGGCGAGGACGTTGCGCTCCCTAGAGGCCATACGCACGAGCCGGAAATCGCCCGTTCCGAGGTAACGAAGCCCGCCGTGAACCAGGCGCGCGGAAGCCCCGGATGTCGCCCCACCAAAGTCCCCGGCGTCCACCAGTGCCACACGAAGCCCTGCCCGCGCCGCGTCGAATGCGACCCTGGCCCCGACGATGCCGCCACCGATCACCAGCAAGTCGAACACGCCCCGAGACAGTTCTTCTACCGGGCATTTTCGATGCCCGCCCATCACAGCGCAACCTGCCCGGCCGCCCCGCGAGCGGCGCAATCGTCGTCGACGAGCCCGGCCATAACATCGAACGCTTCCGAGGGGAGCTCCGGGTACACCGGCAGAAACACCACGCCCGACATCATCAGCGATGCTTCGGCCGGCGAAGAACGCCCCGGTGGCGCATCGACGGCGGCGATGCTGCTGGTAGCCCGGCTCGCGTCCAGGCCATGCCGCCGGAGATCGGCTACCAGGGCCTCGGGGTCCGCGACGACCACAGGGAATAGCCAGTGCGTCCTCCGTGACGAAAGCCGGCCGGGGTGCAGACCGACCATGCTTAGTCTGCTCGCAAACCGCTCGCCGGTCTTCGCCCGCCTCGCCAGCCGTTTCCCATCGAACGTCCTTAGCCTCCTGTAGAGCATCGCGAGCAGCGGCCGGGATGGCCGCTGCCTCAGATGCCGGAAGAACGTCGCAGCTGTTTCATGCGGGGGGAACCCGCGCACCGCACCGCCCACCAGCGTGTCGAGGTCGTAGCCGAGTCGGACGCAGACTCGCGCGAATAACCCGTAGGGGAGGGGCCGCGAAACGCCGACGATACCTAGTATCCCGAGGAGCTTCTTCGAGTATCCGCCCCTACCCTGCGTGGGATAGGAGGCCTGGATCCCACGCATCCTACCTAGCACCTCCCTGTCTCTTACGCGCAGGACCGCGCCGCCGAGCGCGGTCGAGGTCTTGAGGGTGCCGAAACTGTACATGGTGACATCTGCCACCGCTTCTCCCATCCTCTTCGGCCCCTGGAAGGCCTGGGCGCAGTCCTCGACGAGGAGCAGGCCGCGATCCTTCGCGAACCTCGCTATACCACCAAGATCCATACGCCCACCGAACAGGTGCGCCACCAGGACAACCCGCGTGCGCGGCGTCAGGGCCGCATCGAGCCTCCAGGGCCACACCGCGAGCGTCCCAGGGTCGATGTCCACAGGTACGGCCCGTAGACCGTGCGCATGTATTATGCGGATCATATCAGGGTGCGTGATCGCCGAGACGAGAACCTCATCCCCAGTCCGTAGATCCTGCGCCCTGAGCCACAAGTCCCACCCACTCCGCACCGAGAAACAAACCAGCCCCTCTTCCTCTAAAGTGCACAGCCGAAGAACCCCAGCCTCCAACTTCTCCCTTCTCAACCGCCGGCCACACAAGAGAACGCCGAAAAATACATCCCCCACCGAGATGTCCAACCTGTGCCGCGCGTATACTCCACGCCACTCAGCCACACCACCCGTCCCCCCACACCTCATCCCCCACCCGCTCGAACCCATAACGCCTCACCTCCTCGTCTCAATCTTTATCTTACGACGTAAGTTTACACCGTAAAGAGATTTTGCGCCACGTTCAGGGGTTTTGGAAGGACCAACCCAATCGAGACCCGCGCATATCGGCATTGCGGCTTGCTAGCTTGCGCGCTTGCGAGTCCTAGCCGACACGCTGACGAGGCGGCAGATCCGAAGTGCCGAGAAGCGAGGGCCGCAAGGCCCGAGCATGCTGAAATGCTCTAATACACGGACCGGTACATCGCGTAAGCGAGGCCGCCGAGCACCAAGTAGATCAAACCGGCAACGACCACTATGGCCGAGCCGAGTTGCAGCGCCCCGTCGGCCACCTGAAAGAGGCCGTACACGAGGTAGCCGATCGCGCACACCAGGGCGCTCGTGTGAAAGAGCGCCGGCCTCCGGGCGAACAATCCGACCAGGGCGAGGAGCGCGCCAAAGAAAACGACGAGGGCCAGGATCAGGAGCACGGTGCTGCGCAGGACCTCGGCTCCGGCGGTGATGCCGAACCGGTCGGCCGCGGGTCCGGGATCGGCGAGCGTAAGGACGAGGCCGTAGAGGTCCCCGGCCTCGGCCAGGAACATGAGGCCGAAGAGCACCATGGCGACCACTCGTAGCACGTCGTCCCCCTAGCGCCTGTATTCCCGCCAGCCCAGGCGTGCCAATAAGGCTGCGGTCATCGCCGCCGTCGCGCCCCAGATGTTACGTGGGACAGCACCCTCGATGGCGAACACGGGCACCTTGTAGTCGCGGCCTTCGCGGCGCCAGAGCACCTTGCGGTACGTCTCACTGGCGCTCAGAGTCTTCAGGGGAACCGTGAAGATCTCCTCTACCTCGTCCGGCGCCAGCACCATCTCGGCCCCAGGCGGTAGGAGCCCGACGAAGGGGCTGACGCGGAAGTTCGAGGGCGGAATGTACATCTCCTCCAACTCCCCTACCACTTCGACCAGTTCGGGTCTGAGGTCGATCTCCTCCTCGGCCTCGCGTAGGGCTGTCTCCAGGAGCGAAGCGTCGCGGGCCTCCAAGCTGCCGCCGGGAAAGGAGATCTGGCCGGCGTGGTCGGCCAGATCTCCTCTCCTCACCGTATAGACCACCCGCGCATCCTCGCCCTCTACGATGATCGGAACCAGCACGGCCGCGCGGCGAGTGTCGGTGCCTGGCGGTGGCATCCGCGGACGTCTCTCACCAGACTCGAGATCCACGGGCGAGAAGCCCTCGTAGACCTCGCGCCATTCGTCCAACGGACGGGAGACCGCCTCACGCAGCCGATTCGCGAGATCATCCAGGCCGTGGTTCTCGCCCTTGTCCTCCTGGCGTTCGTTCATCACCGAGATCATAGCGTACCAACAAGGAAGCAAGTCAGCACGCTCCAGCCTGCGGCTGTAACTCGTCAGCATTTCAGCTAGTCAGCTTATCGCGGGCGCGAGTCCTTGCTGACAGGGTTCTAGGAGGTTTATCTCCCAGAACCCTGTCAATCGGAGATGTTCTTGTACGCGACGGTCTTCTGCGGGGTTACGCGCACCAGCAACTCACCCTCTACCGCGTTGCGACGGCCGTACTCATCGGCCCTGTCGGCACCCATGTAACGGCCTCCGATTCGCGTCGCCCAGTAAAGGAGGTCGGGATCCCCGGCGGTCGGTTCGGAGGAGCCTTCGATCACGACGAAGTGGAAGGGTGGTTCTTCCTCTTCGATGCAGAGGCTGACGCGGGGATCGCGGCGTATGTTTCGCCCCTTCACTGTGCTCTCTCCGGTCGTGAATACCAGCGTATCGCCGTCCAGGTCGAACCAGATCGGGGCCGTATGGGGACTCCCGTCGGCGCGCACGGTGGCGAGGACCGCCGTCCTGGCCCGGTCGAGCATGAAGCTCCTGCGCTCTTCGTCCGTCATCTGTTGCGCCACGGTTATCCTCCCCAGACACTCTTGATGAAGGTAGACACAGAGAGAACCGGTTCGTCAGCCGGCTGATTCCTCCTCTGCCCGGCGCTGGCCTAGCTCCCTGTCGAGCAGGAAGAGGGCCTCGCTCTTGTCACCGACCATCTTCAGGGTCTCGACGACATCACCTGCGTTCTTCTCCTCCTCGACCTGCTCCGTAACGAACCATTGCAGGAACGTCTGGCTCGCGTAGTCGTTCTCCCTCACCGCGAGCCCGTAGAGGTCATGGATCATCGTGGTGACCTTCTTCTCGTGCTCCAGCGCCTGCTCGAAGACTTCCAGTGGAGAGCCGAATCCGACCACGGGCTCGTCTATCCCCCGCAGGATGACGCGTCCGTTGCGGTCGAGGATGAAATCGTAGAACTTCATCGCGTGCGCCGTCTCCTCACGAGCCTGGGCGCGCATCCACTGCGCGAAGCCGGGAAGGTTCTCCGACTCGCAGTACGCGGCCATCGAGAGGTACTGGTAGGCCGAAAAGAGCTCGTTCTTGATCTGCTCGTTCATCGCGTCCTCTACCGCTTTGCCAAGCAAGGTGATCTCCTCCTTCTCATCGTTCGGTCTGTCCCTGCCCCCACTATACCGATCTCCCCGCCTGGGAGTCTGTAGAGATCGTAGACGAGCCGGCCTATCTGGCGTACAGCGGCAGAGCAACACTACTCGAAAGGGTGACTATACCGTACTAATCTTGTCGCCCTGGCACGCTCGTCTCCTGACACTCGAGTGGGCCAACGAGGTGGCGAAGGCCGCCAAAGGCATGACCAGGGTCGCCACGAGCGACCCCCCCGCCCATGCTCCCCACGTGTGCGACTCTGTGACCAACCCGGCCACCTCCGCGCCCCCATGGATCACCACTCCTTCGAGGTAATAGGCTACGGTCGCCGTCGCGAACACGAACCAGGAGTGACCGCGCACGAGTTGGTTGCTGCGTCGCGTCGCGGCGACGGGCCCGATGCCTTCCTCACGGATCACGGGCGTGGCCAGCGACCACCGCGTGTACAGCCACATCCCCGGGATCACCAGCAGGCCGATCGCAAGGGTGGTCACGAAGAGTGAGATCAACGCGGCCACGAGGACGCTCGGGACGAAGGGCGCGGCCTCCTTCAGGTCGTCGAGCATGCTCCGGAATCCGGGGCCTCGGACGCCCCGTTGTGCCCTACTGACGATCCCCTCGGCGTACGCCAGGTACAGGTAGTAAGCGACGTAGGCGGACACCAGGGTGAGGACCCGGTCCAGCAGGGGTCGACCATCGATGAGGTAGGCGGGGACTTCCCCGATCGCACCGAGCACCGCGGCCGGCGCGAGCGTCGCCAGGGGGTACCTCCTGAAGATCGCCAGGGCCGCCAGCCACACGTCCCTGATGGTGTCTGCCTCGCCCATGCCTCCGCGCATTCTCTCCCAGCGCACGGCACATGGCAACCGCGCCGACTCGCACCTCCTGGCCACCGTAGCCCTGGCGCAAACCGCGACACGTGGCGTGCGGAGGCCCGGATTTCAGAACTCGACGTAGTAGTCGAACGGTCGCGTGTCCGCTACCGAGGAGGTGCGGAGAACGGCCCACCGGTGGAGATCATCCGCGGCCGAGACCTCCTCGAGCGTCCAGGCCAGGTTCGTTACGCAGAACGACACCGCGCGGGCTACCGCCGGCAGCTGGTAATCGTCGACGAAGACTATCCCGCCCGCGCGCACGAGCCGCCCGAGGAAGACGAGGTCGAGGAAGACCCCGTCGAAGCGGTGGTTGCCGTCCACGAATGCCAGGTGGAAACTCCTGGCTTCGCCGAGGAATCGCGGAAGCGCGATCTGGGACTCCTCCGCGTGGTGTTCCACGATCTCCGCGACCCCTGCCTCCTCCAGGAACTGGAGGCCGCAATCCGCGAACCTCGTCGCCTAGTAGGGATCGAGGGCGAGGTGTCGGGACTCCGGGTTGGCGTTCCCTAGCAAACCCTCGCAAATGTGGAGGGCCGAGATGCCGTAGCCGAGACCGATCTCGATCGTCCGCGTCGCCCCCTCCCGTAAGACCCAATCCCGCAGCGCCTCACCTTCGGCGGCGTACACCGCCACCGGAAAAATGTCATGAAGCGTGCCGTCGGAACGGGCGACGGCGGTCCCGTCCCTAACCAGCCGCTCGATCACGCCCCGCACCCGTCGCAGCGCCGAGCCTAGATCAGGATCGTTCGTGAAGTCCACCAGCTAGCGCCTTTCACCGTTGTTCATCAGCGCCAATGCAAGGACAAGTCTAATGCTGAGACTGGCGCAAGTGGTCGATGATCTTCCTCCGCGCGGAATCGCGAGTCAGTCCGCGCCCCCTGTGGCGAGCATGTCGAGGGCGACGGCGGCGGTCCAGGATTGCTCCCCGGAGCCGAGCGCCTCGCCGGTGAACGGCTCGAAGTACTCTGCGAAGCCCCCCTCCGAAAGCTCCTCCAGGGTCTCGCGGCGAATCCTCTGGGCTCTCTCACTCTCTCCCGCGCGGAGCAGCGACCACCAGAACAGCCAGTTGGCTACTGGCCATACGGGACCACGCCAGTAGCTGCGCGGGTGGAAGCCGGGTTCTTCGGGGCTGGTGGATGGCGGCAGAGGATGGCGCAGCCTGGGGTTTCCGGCGAAAGCCTGAGAGTCGAGCGTCCCGAGGAGATCACGGAGCCGCGAGCTATCGAGCCCGCCGGCGATCAGGGGCGCGAATCCTGCCACGGTGCGCACCCGCAGGGGCTCGTCCGCGAGTACGTCCCGGTCCAGGCAGAGCCCCAGGTGGGGATCCCACTGCTCTTCGAGCCCTGCGCGACCGCGTTCGATCCAACCCTCTATAAGCGACCTGTCCTCGCGCGGTGCTTCGACGACCTCGGAGATCTCCAACAACGCCTCGTTGGCCGCAACGAGGATGCCCGAAAACAAGACGTCCTTGACCAGGAACGGGTGCCGCTCGTAGATGTCGGCCTCGTCGTAGCGAACCCGCTTGAGCAGCTCCAGAAGCCACAAAAAGCGGTCGTACTCGCTGTCGGTCGGACGGTGCGAAGGATCGCTGACGTGCTTGAGGTCGTAGCGGGTGTAGGAAGGCACCTCCCCTACAGAGATCCTCTCCAGGGCAGCGTCCCAGCGTGGGGAGTTGTCGGTGCCGCTCTCCCAGGGATGGTAGATGGTCACGAGCCCCGAACCTTCGGGGTCACGGGCGGTAGCCAGGTAGCGGTGCCAGGCGAACAGACGCCGGTAATTGCCGCTGAGGAAGGAGCGGGCACGGGCGACGCGCTCCTCATCCTTACCCCGCGTGGTCTGCCAGATGCGCCTGACGGCGATGGCGTGGACTGGCGGCTGGCACAACCCGCTGGTGCGCGTACCCGAGGGCGCATCCTCGGAGAGCGCGGAGGAGTTCCAGCGCTCCGCATCGGGGAAGTAGCTCTTTGGCGGGGCCTCCGGGTCGAAGACTATGTGGGGGACCTTCCCCGTCGACCACTGGCCGGTAAACAGGGTCTCGAGCTCGTCCGTCGCGCGGCGGTTGTCCACGTGCGCGAGGCCGAGCGCTATGAACGCGGAGTCCCAACTCCACTGGTGCGGATACAGAGAAGGTGCCGGTTTGGTCCAGGATTTCAGGCCGTTGCGGCGCAAGACGTCCGTCGCGAGTGGGTTGACGCCTTCGAATCCGCCCGACGGTGGCCCTCCCGAAAGGCTCTCTGGAAGCTCTTCCTCTCGCATGAACCGGTGTCGGTAACTCCCGTCGACTAGATCTACCCGGTCAATGTATACAAGGACCTGCCTCTGCCTTCAAGCCTACCCGGAAGACCCCCGCTCAATCTTCGCGCTCTTGCAGCTTCGAGATGTCTTGCTCATAGGCGTCCAGCGAATCCAGAAAGCCGTCGTAGGCGCCGACGGAATCCTTGGACAACGCCCTGAAGACCTCGCTCTGTTCCCTCGCGAGCTGCTGCAGGCTATCCAGGGTCCTGCGGTTGAGCTCGGCCTGGTCATCGAGGGTTTCGACCCAGTTCTCGAAAAACCTCCTGGAGAGCCTCATGCCGCTCTTTTGCGCCTCGAACGCCTGGTCCACGGCTGCCTTGTACCCCTCGCGGGTGAGCCTATCTGGTCGCTCCGAGGCTTCGCTGTTGCGCCGCGCGTCTCTCTCGTCCACTGCAGACCTCCTATCCCGCCCATCTGTGCAGGATCTAAGGATTAGCTGTCGGCGCCACCGCTTTGTGGCACCGCCTCTCCCAACGTTCCCTACGTCGATAGGATTATATCTCTACTGTGCTCAATGGCGACCTCTTTGCTAGCATAGGGCCGTGGTCGAGATCGGGGTCATAGGCGGTGACGGCATAGGTCCCGAGGTCGTGCGGGCCGGAATGCGGGTACTCGAGGCTGCGGCGGAGGATGATTCCTCGCTCGAGCTCCGCTTTACGGAGTTCCCGTGGGGTTGCGAATACTACCTGGAGCACGGGCGCATGATGCCAGAAGACGGCCTCGATACCCTTGCGGCTTGCGATGAGATCTACCTCGGCGCGGTCGGCTGGCCCACGGTGCCGGATCACCTCTCCCTC
Source organism: uncultured Rubrobacteraceae bacterium (assembly GCA_963849745.1). GTDB lineage: Bacteria > Actinomycetota > Rubrobacteria > Rubrobacterales > Rubrobacteraceae > Rubrobacter_D. Next base: position 173,271 of record CAWKIM010000007.1, read on the forward strand.
TGGGGCCTCCTGCTCCCCATAAGACGCACGTTCGACCAGTACGTAAACTTGCGGCCCGCGCGGCTCTTGCGCGGCGTGAAGAGCCCGCTGGCGGAGCCGAATGACCTCGATATCACGGTCGTCAGGGAGAATACGGAAGGTGAGTACTCAGACTCCGGCGGGCGGGTTTACAAAGGCACGCCCCATGAGATCGCCGTCCAGGAGAGCATCTTTACCCGGCGCGGTGTGGAGAGGATTATCCGTTACGCCTTCGAGGAGGCGAAGGCCAGACGTGGCCTCCTCGTCGGGGCTACCAAGTCCAACGGCATCAGCGTTACGATGCCGTTCTTCGATGAGATCTTCCGCGAGATCTCCACGGACTATCCCGGAGTCGAAGCCTCCCTGATGCACGCCGACGCCCTAGCCGCCAGGCTCGTTCTCGCCCCGCACTCCTTCGACGTCGTCGTCGGCTCCAACCTCTTCGGAGACCTGCTCTCGGAGGTCACGGCCGCCATCGCCGGGGCAATCGGGATCGCTCCCTCGGCCAACCTCAACCCGGAAGGAACTTATCCCTCCCTCTTCGAGCCCATCCACGGCTCGGCCCCAGATATCGCGGGCAAGGGTCTCGCAAACCCATCGGGCGCGATCTGGGCCGCAGCCATGATGCTGGACCACGCAGGATTCCCTGAAGCAGGCGCCCGTATCCTCGCCGCACTCGAAAAGACCCTGGCGTCAGGCACCAAGACCCACGATCTCGGCGGCACAGCCACCACAGACGAGATGGCCAGCGCAGTCGTGCAGAGCCTCAAAGACCACGCCTGAGAGAGGCCCGCCTCAATTTGACCTGGCTCACACGGAGGCCGCAAAGCACTTGACTCTGCAATGTGCCCCAACTATGCTGCCACACAGTTTTTGCAAATGATTGTCATTTGTAAGAAGTGTCGGCGATGAGGAGGCTAGGTCTCGGTGGTTAGTTCTTTCGTTACTCTTTTGAGGGAAGGCTTCGAGGTAACGCTCTTGGTAGCGATCGTGCTCGCATATCTGGTCAAGATCGAGCGCCGCGAGGATATCAGGCTGGTTTGGTACGGTCTCGGCGCGGCCCTACTAGTGTCGCTGGCGGTGGGAGCGATCTTGTTCGCTACGGCTGGCGGTTTGGAAGGGAAGGCGGAGTACATTTTCGAGGGTACGGCAATGTGGGTCGCCGTCGGGTTTCTGACGTACATGATCCTCTGGATGCGGCGGGAGTCACGCACCGTAGCTCGGAGCATTCGCGAGGGTATCGACAGTGCGGTGAAGCGGGGTAGCAGTCTCGCGCTGGTCTCGCTGGTCTTCGTGATGGCCTTGCGTGAGGGGATCGAGACCGCGCTCTTCGTTTTCGGGATCTCACGTACTTCGGAGCCCTTGCAGGTAGCTTTAGGTGCGGTGCTCGGTATCGCGGGTGCCTTGGTGTTGGGTTACGCCGTCTACGCCGGAGGGAAGCGCATAGACCTCGGCACGTTCTTCAAAGTGACCGGGGTCTTCCTGATCCTGGTCGCCGCAGGGCTCCTGGCCCACGGTGTGGCCGAGTTCGAGGAAGCCGGCCTACTCCCCGCCATCATGCCGCTGTGGGACGTCAGCAGCGCACCAGTGCTGGGCGAGAGCTCCCTCGTAAGCCAGTTCCTCACCGCATTCTTCGGCTGGGACCCCGAGGCGAACCTACTGGAGTTGCTCGCCTGGTTCACGTACATCGCGGTTGTCGGGTACGCCTTCCTGCGGCCGCAGCCACTCCCCGAGGGTGCCGCTGCCAGCCCCGCTGCCCGCAACAATTAGAGGAGGTTCTGCCAAGGGGGTGAACTCCTTGGCAACTCTTTTCCTCACTTCAGGTGGTTAGAGCTCGATCCTTCGGCCTGTAGCCGCGCCTTGTAGAGCGCGCCCACCGCCGAGCATCTCAGGCGAAAAGCTGCTGACCAACGAAGCCGTCTCGCCCGACGCCAGGAGGACAGGCGAATACGGCGCTACCCGTGTGTTGTATGTATTCGTTTAGGCGGTCGTTTTGTCCGAGGCGGCGCTGCAGTGGGACGAACTGCTTTTGAGGATCGCGCTGAAACGAGATAAAGAAGAGTCCGGCATCGAGCTGGCCGGTACGCTGGTCCATACCGTCCGTGAAGGAGTAGCCGCGGCGCAGCATGCGCTCGCGCTTGTCCTTACGGGCGAGGCGCACGTGGGAGTCTAAGGGGGTCAGAGGCAGGCCGTCGGGACCCTTGGCCTTTAGGTCCACCGCGTCGAACTCGTCCGTCTTTCCCAGTGGGGCGCCGCTTGCGCGATGCCGCCCTATCGTCTGCTCCTGTTCCTGCAGCGCCGTGCGGTCCCATACCTCTATGAGCATCCGGATCCTGCGCGCAACCAGGTACGTCCCGTCCTTCATCCAATCTGGTCTTTCCCTTACCCAAACGAAACGGTCCATGAGGTCGGTGTTCTCCGCACGGATGTTGTTGGTACCGTCCTTGAAGCCCATCAGGTTTCGTGGCGTATCCTGCTCGCTACTCGTGCTCGAGGTGCGACCGAAGCCCAACTGCGACCACCGGATCACCGCGGCGCCACGGCCGATCCTGGCGAGGTTGCGCACGGCGTGGAAAGCGACCTGTGGGTCGTCGGAGCAGGCCTGAACGCACAGGTCACCGTCCGAGAGGGCGGGGTCGAGGTTGTCGCCGGGCAGATCCGGAATATCGCGCAGCGCTTCGGGTCTGCGGGAGGCTAGACCGAAACGATCCTCTCCGTCCTTCTCGAACAGCGTGGGCCCGAACCCGAAGGTTACCGTAAGCCGGCCCGCCGTCAGGCCCTGGGCCTCTCCGGTATCTTCGGGCGGTACGAAGGCGTTGTCGTTCCCACCTCCGACCGGTTTGCCCGCGCACATCTTCGCCGCCGCCTCAGACCACTCACGCATCAACTCCCTGACGTCTTTCGCATCCGAGGCGGTCAGGTCGAAGGAGGCGAAGTGCAACCGGTCCTGTTGCGGGGTCGCGATACCGGCCTGGTGCTTGCCATAGAACTCGATCGCCTGGTCCGTGTCCGCCAGCGCCCTGGCCGATAGGGCGCCACCGCCCCCCAACGCCACCCCGGCACCGAAAACCCCGGCGATAGAGAGTGCCTTCCGTCGGCTTACCTTCTGGCTTAGGATAGAAGCGTTCCTATCTTCGTCCTCGGTCACACTAACCTCCTACGAGCCGGTCAATACCCGGCCGACCCTGGAGAGCGGCTCGGCCAGGGCGTCGATCTTCTGGCTGAGTTCGCGGCGCTGCTCCCCGTCGACCTTCTCGTAGCTGACCCAACCGTCGCCCCGGCGGTATGGCTCTATCTCCTGCTCCACATCTTCGAAGCGCGCCTCTATCTCCCTGACGAGTTCGGGATCCTGCTCCTTTACGACGGGTTTGACGTAGTCGAAGGCGACCTCAGCACCCTCGACGTTCGCCGCTATGTCGTAGAGGTCGGTGTGCGAGTAGCGCTCTTCTTCGCCCGTGATCTTGGTCGCGGAGACCTCGTTTAGCAACTCGACCGCCCCGAAGACCGGGTCGGAGGCCTGGAGCTTCACGTCGTCCACCTCACGCTCCAGGCGCTCGACGTCCGTCATAAGCTCCGTGGCGTACTCGGCCTGACCTTCTGCCGTGTCCTCTACCCAGAGGGCCTGCTCTATCCGATGGAAGCCCGTCCATTGTTGTTTCGGGACGTCGCCCTCCCTGGCGTCTACCTCAGGGTCCAGGGTGCCGAACTTCTCCGCGACCGGCTCGATCCTCTCCCAAGGAACCCGGGACGGGGCGTAGAGCCTCTTCGCCTCCTCTACGTCCCCACCCTTCACGGCCGCCACGAACCCCGCCGTACGGTCTACGAGAAGCTCGCTCTGCCCATTCACGTAGTCCTGGTACCGGCTGGCCGCCGCGTCCAACTCCGGGCTGCCCTCGATGTCGAAGAAGGCCGCCTGTTCCTGAGCCTCCTCCGCGGCCTCAGCCTCCGAAGGCCCCCTCGAAGTGACCCACTCTCGCTCCACGTTGCAACCCACCGCGAGGAGCGCCAGCAGGGCGACCACCACCACGTTCCTGGCTCTGAGCACCGTCTCCACCGTACCCCCTAGCTCGACCGCGCGGGAGTCGCCCCCCGCCGGGCGACGGGTTCGTGCGGCCTAAAGAACACATAGCCGACACCCACAAGGTAAGCCAACCACACCGAGAACTCCAGCAGATCCGGCCTCGGATCCCAGCCCACCAAAATCCCAAGAAACTGCCCGAAGGCGCTCGTCGCGCCCAACACGGGCATCTCGGTAACGTCCCAGAGCGGGTAGAAGAAAGCCGGGACGAGACCGGCCTCCTGTATGCCAACCACTCCTTGCGCCAGAAGCCCCGCCGCGACGACGATGAGGAACGCGCCCGTGTACTTGAAGAACGCCCCAAGGTTTATGCTCTTCCCGAGGTAGTAGACCGCAAATCCGAGTACGAGCGCCGCCAGGATGCCCGCAGTAGCGCCCACAGCCGTCTGCAGCGGCGTCGAAGCGCGGGCGATGCCGAAGAGGAACAGACCGGTCTCGACACCCTCGCGTAACACCATGACGAAGGCGAGCAAGGCGAGGGCGAAGCCGCCGCCACGCCCCACCGCGCTGTCTACGTCCCGACGAATGTTCCCCGCGATGGACCGGGACTCCCGGCGCATCCAGAGGACCATGTAGGTCAAGAACCCGACCGCGAGAAAAAGCGCGCAGGCCTCGAAGATCTTCTCCGAAGGCCCCCGAAGCTCCCCCACCGTCGCAAACAAGACGCCGCTCAAGACGAGCGAGACCAGGATCGCAGCCCCAACCCCGTACCATACCTGCCTGCGCCCTTCGGGTCGACCGATCTGCGTGAGGTAAGCCAGCACTATCGCTACCAGGAGACTAGCCTCAAACCCCTCCCTCAAGAGCACAACGAAGGCCGCAACCATGTGGGCCGCCCCTTTCTTTGACGAATATCAAGTTCTTGCAAATGAAAATCATTCGCATAGAGTCCGTACGATAAGCGGCCCCTGGCTAGAATTCAAGTGAGGTTCGTTGGGTCCGTGACCTCAATCACGCGCGGAGTTGCCATAGCGTTGTGTGATCCTACCTTCGACAGATCTGGAGCGCCGACGGTCCTGCGGCAACAGGGTGCAAGGCGCTCCGCGCACTGGGTCGCAGGGACGGAGTGCACGTATCTTGATCGATGGAGGGTGCGGAAATCGCGGTCGGGCGGGTCGAGGGCATGGGATCGTATAGAATGGAGTGGTTACCCGTTTGGGGAGGATAGATGAACGTTTTCGGGATAGACATTGGGGGGTCGGGGATCAAGGGCGCGCCCGTGGACACGCAGTCGGGCGAGTTGCTCGAGGAGAGGGTAAGGATCAAGACTCCCAAGCCGGCCACGCCCGAGGCGATCGTCGGTACCGCGGTGGAGGTGGTCCACGATGCCGGGTGGGAAGGGCCCGTCGGCTGCGGGTTCCCCGCCGTCGTCAAGGACGGTGTCGTGCAGACGGCGGCGAACATAGACAAGGCTGCGATCGGCTTCGACCTGGGCGAGGCGCTTCGGAGAGAGATAGGCTCTGCTGTTAGCGTTGTAAACGACGCGGACGCGGCCGGCCTCGCGGAGGTCCGCTGGGGGGCTGGCAGGGATGAGAACGGCGTGGTCCTGATGCTCACGCTGGGTACTGGAATCGGCACCTCCCTCTTCGCCGGCGGCCGGCTGGTGCCGAACACCGAGTTCGGACACATCGAGGTCAGGGGGGAGGACGCCGAGCACCGCGCCGCGGATAGCGCCCGCAAGCGCGATGACTTGAGCTGGAAAGAGTACGCCAAACGACTCGACGAATACCTTCACAGGATCGAGTTCCTCCTCTGGCCTGACCTGATCGTCATCGGTGGCGGTATAAGCAAGAAGTCCGAGAAGTTCTTCCCCCACCTCACGGCGCGCACGAAGGTGGTGCCGGCCGAGATGCACAACAACGCCGGTATCGCCGGGGCAGCACTGGCCGGAACCCCCGATAGGGCAGCCGTGCAGACTGCGGAGAATCGGTGATCCAGCCCATGCCCTACGCGCTGGGCGCTCTGAGACGGCCGTGCACGAATCTCGAGCCTGGTGCACGACGAGCCGTCAGCGGTCGACAGCCGTAGTACCGACCAGCGCGGATGGCCCGGGCGTCGACGCCCGGGCCATCCGCCGTAGAAGACTCCTTAGAATTTCCCCCTTCTTCGACGCGCGAGTGATCCGCAGGTTCCTGCATTACGTAATGCGTGTTGTTGGTTAGTTGACTGTGCACCCAACTTTGCGCGTTGGGTGAGACGAACGAAGGGGGAAACAGAGACCAGCCAAGATCTATAGACACACATCGGATCGGTCCACGAAGCAGACCACCGACTACCACCGAAAGGAGCGATGCATGCTCGAAGGCAACAGCAACACCGCAGCACCGAGGCACGAGGAGGCTTCGGAGGCGCATCTCAGTTCCAGGCGCGGTTTCTTGAGCGGCTCGGCCAAGCTACTTGGAGGAGGCGCACTGGCGCTTGGGTTGGGGGCGGCACCGGCCTTTGCCAAGGGTAACGAAGACCACGACGACAAGAAGCACGGCAAGAACGGTAACGGCGTATCTGACGTCGACATCCTCAACTACGCCCTCGTTCTGGAGCGCCTGGAGTACGAGTTCTACCGGCGCTACCTCGACAGGTACAGCGAAAATCAGATCGAAGGCGCCGCGATCTTCGACGGGTTCGGCAACAAGGTCCGGTCCAAGATCTACGAGAACCTCGTGCGCATCCGCAACCACGAGCAGACCCACGTAAAGACCCTCGTCGCGGTGATAAAGAGCCTCGGGGGCGAGCCGGTCGGCGACTCCGAGTACGACTTCGGGGTCAACAGCGTGAAATCGTTCGTGGCCACAGCGCAGGCTTTGGAGGACACGGGAGTTATGGCCTATGATGGAGCCATAGCCTACATCGACAAGGCGGGTTTGCAGACGGCCTCGGCGACGATAGCCACCGTGGAGGCCCGTCACGCATCCTACCTGCGTTTGCTGAACGGAGAGGTGCCGTTCCCAGCGCCGTTCGACAAGCCCAAGTCGCCCCAGCAGGTATGCGAGCTGGTTGACCCGTTCATCACCAAGAGCCCGTTCAACCTGAAGAGGTTCTGCGAGTCGCTGCCCAGCAAGGTGATCACCCTCTGAGCTAGCCGAGCTCTAGGGCGCACCCATAAACACCGGGCCGGGGTCCCACGGGATCCCGGCCTCGTGCACAGCAAGCCGCCAGCGGTCACCAGACAATTGGCCGAAAGCCAAGCACTATCAAAGCACCTCGGCGTCGAAGCCGTGCTCCCGGGAGGGATCTGCGAGCGCCGACTCTACATCATCGGCGGAGTCGGCGGGTACGTAGAAGTAGGCGGTCTGGGGAAAGCGGTCGTCGTCGGGTTCGGAGCGTAGGTACTCGTAGTCCACGCCGAGCCGGTCGAGCGCGTCCCTGACGCTCTCCACCGCAGCCTCATTCCTGACGTTCTCCACGCGCAGCATCGCCTCACCTGGCATCGTTCACCCCGCGAGGTCGAATTCCAGAAAGCGGCCGTTCTGCTGTATCAACTCCCCGTCAGCGTACAGTTCTCCGCCCTGGCGCAGGTCGCAGACGAGGTCCGTGTGCACGCTCGAGTCGTTCTTGCCGCCGGTCTGGGCGTAGGAGCGGCCTATGGCAAGATGCACCGTCCCGCCGAGCTTCTCGTCGAAGAGGACGTTCGCGCTCGGCCGGCGGATGCCGTAGTTGGTCCCGATCCCGAGCTCCCCGAGGTAGCGGGCCCCGGCGTCGGCGTCGAGCAGGCTCCTCAAGTACTCCTCCCCCTTCTCCGCGCTCGCCTCGACGACCTTCCCCTCCTCGAAACGTAGCCGTGCGCCCGAGACCTCGCGCCCCGCTATCGCGGCGGGTACGCCGAAGTAGACCGTTCCGTTGGCCGAGTCCTCGACCGGCCCGGTAAAGACCTCGCCGCAAGGCATGTTTCGCCTTCCCGCAGAGTTCATGAACCTCCGTCCCTCGACCGAGAGCGTCAGGTCCGTGCCGGGACCGACGATGCGGATATCTCGCGCACCCTCGAGCCTCCCTACGAGCCGGTCCTGCTCGGCGGACTTCTCCGTCCAATAGCGCACGGGGTCTTCCTCGTCGAGTCCCATAGCCTCGAACGCGAACTCCTCGTACTCGGAGAGGCCCATGTGCGCCTCCTGCGCCAGGGCTTCCGTCGGGAAGAGCGTAAGCACCCAGCGGTCTTTCTCCAGCATCATCTCGCTCAAGGGTTTGTTGCGCATCTGGAGAGCCTGTTGCTTTTCGGGGTCGACGTTTGCGAGCGCCATGGTATTGCTCGGCGACAGGATGCCGATCTGGGCGTCTACGCCCTCGTAGATGGCGCGCGTGACCCGCGGGATCTCCTCGTAGTGAAACTCTTGCGCCTCCTGGAAGAAGATTTCCTGCATCCCCGGCAAGTTGATCTGTATTACCGGAGTGGCGCCTACCTGCAACAGATGCGCGTAGAGGGCCCTTATCAGGGGGGCGGCGCCCACCTCCCCGGAGACGAGGACCTGGTCCCCCTTCCCAGCCCGAATAGAGTACTCCACCAATAGCCGTGCAAGCTTGCCGACCCTTTCGTCTACCATCGCTAGCTCCTTTCTGATTCGAAGTTCCCGGAGAGCTTATCATCCGCCTCGTCACTGGCGGGCAGGCCAGGGGATAGGTTCCATACCGGCGGTGAGGCTACAGACCGGGCGCCCACTACCTAAAGCGGATCGAGGCCCTCCCGTGTAAACCGGAGCGCGGCACGCATCCTCTCCAGGATAGTCCCTGGATCCGGGGCGCCGAGCGGCCAGGGCTTGAGCTCCAGGCTCACGGCACCGGTATAACCGCTCGCCCCTAGCGCGGCCAGAAAAGGCTTCAGGGAGAGCCGGCCCTTGCCGGGCAGGCGATGCTCGTCACGGCCCGCCTCGAGGTTCGAGTCGGACAGATGGACGTGACGGAGCTGGGTCGCGAGGACAGAATGGGCCCTGAGGATGTCGACCTTGCTGGCCCCGGCGTGACTGGTGTCTAGCGTAACGTCACCCACGTCCGCGAGGTGCTCGGGCAAGTGGCAGCTCTTCCGCCTGAGGCTGAACATGCCCGCCCGTCGGCCTTGGGGCATGTTCTCGACGGCCACGACGACACCCTGCTCCCGCGCCTCGCGAAGGGCACCAGCCTTCCAACGCTCCAGCGGCCTGCCCGGCGGTGGTGGATGCGCCACTACTACAGGCACCTCCATACCACTCGCCAATCTCGCGACCCGCACCAGGGTTTCTTCGGCATCGAGCCCCCATGCGCCGCGTCGCAGCGGAGGGTGGATGGCCAGGATCGGGAGGCCGTGCCTCTCGGCGAGATCTCTGAGATAGTCCTCCTGGTGGGTATCCCAGCGTTCGTCCATCATGATCTCGACCCCGTCATAGCCGGCCTCCGAGATCCAGCCGTATACTCGGTCGAGCCCGAAAGGGTAAAGCGAGCCCGTACTGAAGATGACGGGTCCCGCCATCAGCGCTCTCCGCGCCGGATCTCCAGGAACCGGTCGAGCGTCGAGGGAGAGTGGTTCTGGTAGTGGTTGTTGGCATAGGCGAACACTGTTCTTTCCCCTTCGAGAAAGCGGTCGACGAGATCCGACCACCACCTGAGGTCCTGGTCGCGCTCCTTCTCAAGATGCGTGTGTCCCGAGGGGAATTCCCGCCGGTCACCGAGCCAGCGGATGTAGGAGAAGTCCGTCGTCGCCTCCTGCATGCGGGGCATCCTCGGATAGTCGATGAGAGCGAGGGCCGCACCACGCTCGCTGAGCATTTGGGGGAGATCCGAGCCGAGCCAGCTTCTGTGGCGCACCTCGACGGCGTAGCGAAATCCCTCGGGCAAGCGTTTCAAAAAGTCTTCGAGTACGCCCATGCCCTCGACGTCGAAGGACGGCGGGAGCTGAACAAGGAGCGGGCCGAGCCTGTCGCCGAGCTCTGCCATCGTACGCACGAAGCCTTCGGCCTCGGCCTCGGACCCGACGAGGTTTCTCTCGTGCGTCACCTCCTGCGGAAACTTCGCAGCGAAGAGGAAGCCCTCCGGGGCGATCTCACGCCACTTCTCCACCGTCGAGCGGCGCGGGGTGCCGTAGAAGGTCGAATCAATCTCCACGGTCGCGAAGCGCTTGACGTACTCGGCGAGCCTCGAAGCGGAAGGGAGGGCCTCGGGATAGAGCGTTCCTTCCCAGTCCGCATAGGACCAGCCGGAGGTTCCCAGGTAGAGGCCTTCCTCCGGCGGCTCGATGCTGCCGGGAGTCTCCGCGAAGAGCCGCTGTTGCGCAGAATCGTCCATGAGCCCTCGAAGCTGCGATGCTACCATACGAACCCCTGCACTTTGTATGAAAGCTTTTCCTGTTCACGCCCGCCGCATGTACTACATTGGTGCTATGGACGAGAGACGCCAGTCCCAATGAAGGTCTTCTACAGCGACCACTTCGTACTACCCCTGCCCGAGGGCCACCGGTTCCCGATGGCCAAGTACTCGATGCTGCGCGAGAGGGTCGCGCGCGATGGGATCTGCGGCCCGGGAGAGCTCTCGACGCCACGCGCGGTAACGGACGAGGAGATCCTGCGCGCCCACGCCCACGACTACCTGAAACGCGTCGCCTCAGGCAAGCTCACCGACAAGGAGGTCCGGCGCATCGGCTTCCCGTGGTCGGAGAAGATGGTAGAACGCTCCCGCCGCGCCTCGGGCGGCACGCTAGGAGCCTGCCTCGCCGCCCTCGACGAAGGCTTCGCCGCCAACCTCGCGGGTGGGACGCACCACGCGTTCTCCGACAGGGGCGAGGGATACTGCGTGTTCAACGACTCCGCCATCGCCGCCCGCGCCGTCCAGGCAACAGGTCTAGTTGGGCGCGTGGTGATCATCGACACGGATGTCCACCAGGGGAACGGCACGGCGGCGATCCTGCACAAAGACCCCACGGTGTATACGTTCTCGATACATGGGGCGAAGAACTTCCCCTTCAACAAAGAGGAGAGCGACCTCGACGCGCCCCTCCCCGACGGCACCGGCGACACGGAGTTCCTTTCGACGCTCGAAAGTGGTCTAAAGACGGCGCTTGCCGCCGCGGACGCAGACCTCGCCATCTACCTCGCAGGCGCCGATCCTTTCGAGGGAGATCGACTCGGCAGGCTCTCCGTAACCAAGTCAGGGCTCGCCGAGCGAGACCGGATCGTCCTCGAAACCTGCAGGGAACGAGGAATCCCCGTTGCGGTTACGATGGCGGGAGGCTACGCCAACGAGGTAGAGGACACGGTGGACATACACTTCCAAAGCATCCGTAGGGCGGCCGATCTGCTGGAGAGCGAAGGGGATAGATCGAAAGTGACACGCTTGACGTGAGCGAAAACCGTAGATCCTGCGTCGTCGTAGGGGCCGGCATCTCTGGTCTGCTCGCGGCGAAAGCACTGAAAGAAAAAGGTTGGACCGTTACGGTCCTGGAAAAGAGCCGTGGTGTCGGCGGTAGGATGGCCACCAGACGGGTCGGCAGGAACAAATTCGATCACGGCGCCCAGTTCTTCACCGTCAGGGGCGACCGCTTCGCCGGCCTCGTCGAAGACTGGCTCAGCGCAGGCGTCGCCACACAATGGACGCGCGGCTTCGCCGACCAGGAGGGTAGGCCGAACGAAGACGGTTATCCCCGCTACAGGGGGACCGAGGGTATGATCTCCATCCCGAAATACATCTCCCGCGGCCTCGACGTACGCACCGGAGAGAAGGCCGTAAGGGTCGATGATACCGACGATGGTCGGGAGGTCGTGTGCGAGTCTGGCTTGCGGGCGGGCGGCAACGCTCTCGTGCTTGCGGTTCCTGTTCCCCAGGCCTTGGATCTCGCCTCATCGGGAAGCTACGGTCTGCCGGATGGGGTCAGGCGCCAACTCGAAGCGGTCTCCTACGACCCATGCCTCGCCCTTTTGGTCTTGCTCGACGGTTCGACCGGTGTCCCTGAGCCCGGAGGAATGCAGATAAAGGGTGAACCTCTGGACTGGATCGGCGACAACTGGCGCAAGGGCATCTCCGGAGCTCCGGCTGTCACGGTCCACGCCGGACCTGAATGGAGCCGCTCGCACTTCGAGGGCAACGAAACGGAGATTACAGAGGCCATGATCTCACTCGCTGGCAAACGACTCGGCACCGACTTCGCACCCTCCGTCGTCGAGACATCCCTCGCCAGGTGGCGCTACAGTTGGGTCACGAACCCCCACCCCGATCCGTGCCTCATCGCCTCCGATGACCCGCCACTGCTGTTCTGCGGCGACGCCTTCGGGCAACCCAAGGTCGAAGGCGCAGCCCTCTCAGGTCTCGCCGCCGCGGATCATCTCCTCGGCCGCAACGCCTGATTCTCCGTGTCCTTGTTGCTCCTGGCCACGGGCAGACCAGCGACGTACTAAGCGCGAGAAGCGTACGGATGCATCTGGCGTCGCGTAACAAAAAGTGGTACATATGAACTAGAAAACAACCCAGTGTGAAGGAGAAAGGGGCCTTGGGAAACAGAAGGGTGGCGCTAAAGCCGCACGCGTCCAAGATCCGGCAGTGGGTCGAAGAGGGTCGGGGCGACACGTGGATCGCGCAAGAACTGAACACCACGCCCTCCAGCGTACAGAGCTTCCGGTCGCGAAATTCGATCTACCGCAGGGACCCCGTCAGGCGCGGCCAGCTCTCGGAGCATCCTGCGGTGCTCGAGGAGACGGAAGATGGCATAGTCCTGAAGACCGACGCCAGAGACTCGGAAGTCTTCGCCCGTGAGTGGCGCCACTACGTGCATGGAGCGCCTGAAGACCTGCAAGTGGTGATCACGCAGGACAGGATCTACCTGGAGAAAGTCCGCTAGCTTGCCCAGAGAGCCTGCCGTAGAGTTGCGGCTACCTCTGGAGGAGGCAGAAGCGCTGCACGCGCTCCTCGAGCGCCTTCTCGAAAGCGGGGAACAGGACCCGCGCCTCGAGCACTCCTACAGGCTCCTGGGCTGGCGCACGCTCGCTGCAAAGGGCGGTAAAGGCCTCACAGGACGCATGGCAGACCTGGCGCGTGAAGCGGACAGCCTCGAAGTATACGAAGCAGCCCGCGAAAGGGAGCTCGGCCCCGTGCTAGACGGCCTGGAGCGCGGCGAGAACCGGGATCCATGAAAAGAAGGTGTCAGGCTACAGGTATCAGGCTTCAGGTTACGATTTCTCATTTAACGCTCTGTGTTGGCTCATGGAAACGAAGGACGACTGCTCGGACGCAGTCACGGCCGTTGGCTTTGTCAGCCTCATCATGAACCAGGCGAGCATATCTCGTTTGCCAGCAGCACCAGCGTAGACCTGAGACCTGTAGCCTGATGCCTGTTACCAAACTGTTGCCTTAGGGTAGCGTTACTGTAACCTCCGTACACTATCTTATTGGCACTGGGCTCTTTCCCCCCCTTTCCGGCCCAGAAGAGCAGGCCGGGCCGCGGATCACGCGCGGTCCGGTATTTCTTGCGTATGTTAACCTCTGCTGGCGCTATGCAGTATCTTCTCAGTTCGCTCGCGACGATGGTCTTCATCGGAACACTCGCGCTCCTCGCCCAATGGTCGAGAAAGAGCAGGAGGGCCGAGATATCGCTCTTGATCGTGCTCGTGTTCCTCTCGCTTCTGCTCTTCGCCACCGGAGCCTTGCTCGGCGTAGCGTGGGTCTCGGGCCAGATGCCCCAGGATGCCTATCCGCAACAGTTGTTGGCGGTCACGGCAGTACCCGTTGCGCTGTCGGGTTTGATCGGGCTGGCACTCTGCGTCCCTACGCTGCTGAAGATCGTTCGCGGCAGGCCGAACGGGGAGTTCTGGACGGACCCACCGATCTTTCTCGCCCTCTGGCTATTCGCCACTGTGTTGCTTGCCAATAATGTGGTAGGCATACTCGGGTTCGAGCGGTTGGATCAGATCGACGCCTTCTCTTTGGGGACCGGAGGCAGGATCCCCCCGGTCGCCATACTGGCGAGCCAGCTACCCTTCGTCGTCATCGCTCTTCTGGGGGTCGGCGCCGGCATCCGCCGCGGACCGCGCGAGACGCTCGCCCGCCTCGGCTACGGCCCCATCTCTCTCAGGCAGGTAGGTATCGTCGTGCTGTTTATCGCAGGCGCGTTCGCGCTCTCGGTGGCCTCCGACGCCCTGTTCTCGCAGTTGCAGCCGGACCTTTATCGCAGGGTCGGTGAGGTCTCTCAGAGGCTCTTCGACCCGAAAGGTTTGAGTCTGGCCGCGGCGGTGCTCTTCGCCCTGCTGATCGGGGTGGGTGCGGGACTCGGAGAGGAGACGCTCTTCCGCGGCGCCGTGCAACCGGTCTTGGGGATACCGGTAACTTCCGTCCTTTTCGCCTCGATGCACGTCCAGTACGGTCCATCGCTGCTGCTCGGCTACATCTTCGTGCTCTCTATCGGCCTCGGGCTCCTCCGCCGCTACGTCAACACCACGGCGAGCTTCCTGGCGCATGCCGGCTACAACACCCTCGGCATCCTGGCCGTCTACTTCTTCGGCTGGTAGAGAATGGTCGGAGGCCGTTGGCCCTAAGCCCCGCGTCTCATCAGCAGCCATTCCCTCTCGGCGCCCCGCGTATCAGAGCCGAATCTCTCTACGGTCTCGAAGCCGGCCCTTTCATAGACGCTGATGGCGCGGCGGTTGAAGGCGGCCACGGTGAGGCGGAACGCCGGGGGTGAGAAGGTCTCCCGGGCGAAACGGAGGCCGGCGTACACGAACGCTACTCCGAGGCCCCTACCCGTGAGATCCGGCCTCATCCCGAGCCCCAAGTCGAGCGCGGCCTCGGCCTCGTAGACCCCGAGCCGTTTGCCGGAGGCGACCTGCGCGTCCTCGCCGAAACAGAAGTATCCTGCCAGATCTCCGCTTTCGTCGTAGACCGAGTGGTAGGACAAGCGCGGTTGCAGGAGCGCATCCACGGAGGTGGGATCCCCGTCGTAGATCGAGTAGGGTTCTTCGTAACGCCAGCACGAGATGGCTCGGGCGTCGCTGGGCGTGATCTGCTTCAAGGTGAAGCGCAACGTCGGCTTCTTGGGAGTCTAGGCTGCCAGAGAGTCGGTGACGGGGACTACCGGCGCGGGTTCGAGCGCCGAGGCGATCCGGACGAGCAGCTCGCTGACCTCGACGTCCAATCCACTGGCGATGCTCTCCAGTACCCTCGAAGAGGGGTCCTTCTCGCCGCGTTCTATCTCGGCGAGGTACGAGACGGAGACGTGCGCGCCTTCGGCGACCTGCTTCAATGTCAGCCCCCGCTCGTTGCGTTCCGCCCGCAGGGTCTCGCCGATGGTCGAGAGAAGGTCTCCCGCGTGCCGCTCCGGACTCATCTCCAAAGTCTTCACGCCCTTGATTCTATCTTCCAACCGGCGCTTTGCGCAACCCGCCCGCCAACTTCTTGACCAGACGCACCTCTTCGGAATCAGCCTCAGGGGTCCCGTAAGGCGTCTCCATGACCACGGGAACGCCCGGCAGACCGTCGAAAAACCCTGGCCAGGCGTCGACTGGTATGCGCCCCTCTCCCACCTTGCGATGCCCGTCGCGGTGGCTCCCGAGTTCGTTCTTGGCGTCGTTGAGGTGAACCAGCGCGACCGAGTCTCCAAGGGCGACCACAAGCCCCTCCGCGACCTCTCGCCCTCCACTCTCCGCCGACAGGTCGTAGCCGGCCACGAAAGCGTGCGCCGTGTCCACACAGACCCTCACCCCGGCGCGCCGCGCGACCTCCCGGAGTTCCTCGAAGGTCGAGCAGAGCTGCGTACCGGCCCCGACGGAATTCTCGACCACGGGTTCGGCCACGGCTCCTGCACCTCCGTCGAGACTGGCTGCCCGCTCCCTCGCGCGCCCCAGGCCATCCACGAGCCGCTCCATGCCCTTCTCCTCGCCGTCTCCCCCGTGGCTGCCTGCGTGCACGACGACCAGGTCCACACCCAGCGCGCCCGCGGCAGACAGCTCGCTGGCCAGGGCCCGCACCGAAAATTCGCGCTGCTCCTTACTCGTGGAGGCAAGGTTTATGAGGTACTTCGCGTGTGCGACGACCGGCGAGATGCCCATCTCCAGGCTTCCCTCGACGAAGGTTTCGGCGTCCTGGCGTCGCCTGGGGTCAGCCCAGGCCTGCGGGTTGGAGACAAAGATCTGGATGGTCTCGCACCCGAGCTTACGCGCGGCCAAGAGGGTCCTGGCGAGCCCGCCGGAGGTCGGAAGGTGCCTTCCTATTCTGTTGGTCCTCTCTGGCATGGCGGGGATTCTACCGCCCTGCGGCGGTACTCACCAGGAGAGATATAATCTCCCGAGACCATCGAGATGATCGGAAGGAGCCAACCGCATGGCGGTCGAAGGCAAGGTAGCGAAGATCCTGGGAAACAACGAGATCGTCATAAACCGCGGAAGGGGCGAGGGCGTCCGTCAGGGCATGCTCTTCGAGATATTCGCTCCCGAGGGTGAGGAGGTCTGGGACCCCGATACGGGCGAGACGCTCGGCACCGTCGAGGACGTAAAGGCGAAGGCCGAGGTTACGGAGGTCAAGGACAGGCTCGCCGTCGCCCGTCTGCAGAACGCGCAGGATGCGCCGTTCGGGGCCGTCAACATCGGGGAGATGCAAGAGAACCTGCAGCGCATGTTCGGACAGATGTTCGGCGAAGGCGTCCAGATCCGCGGCTTCGGCGCCACGTCGGGCGACGACGCCGACCTCGAGTCGATGCTCGGCGGCCCCCTGCAGGACCTCTCACAGGTACAGGTCGGGGACGCCGTGCGCGAGATCAAACGCCGCTAGACCCGACGTAAGTACCCCTACATTGAACACCCTCTCCCGACTACCTATCACGTTCGGCCTCATAGGCGCCTGCGTGGCCGTGTATCTCGCGGTCGCGATCGCGGGCCAGGGCTACGGTTACCCGCTCAACGTCGGGCTCGTTACACAGCCCCCCGAGGTGCTCGCGCGGGGCGCCCTCGTGCCCGCCGCCGTCGCCGGTGGCCAGTTGTGGCTCTTGCTGTCGAGCATGTTCCTGCACTCGGGATTCATCCACCTGGCGCTGAACATGCTCTCTCTGTACTTTCTCGGCTCGTTCGTCGAGCAGGCATTCGGAAAGAGCCGTTTCCTCGCGCTCTACCTGGGAAGCGGGCTCGCCGGGGGCATCGCCTACCTCTACTTCGGAGCCTTCGACACGCCCGCCGTAGGAGCGTCCGGCGCGATCTTCGGTCTCCTCGGGGGCGTGTTCGGTTACTCCGTGCGCCGCGGCACCTTCTCCTGGCAGAATCCCCTGATCCGCCAGCTGCTGATCCTGACCGCCCTGAACCTATACATCGGATTCTCAGTCCCCAATATCAGCAACACGGCGCATATCGGCGGCCTCGTCGGCGGGGCCGCATTCGGGTGGCTCACGGCGCCCACCGTATACTCCAGCAAACCGCTTCGCGCGGCGACGCCGACCGTCATCCTGTTCGGCGCGGAGATGGTTTTGTTGGCCCTCTGGTTGCTCGTCTTCGCGTAAAACGCGGCAATCCGAAGGTTCGAAGGCGGTTCGTTCGAGGGCGGTTCGCGAACCGCCCCTACACCGTTGTGTGGGCAAGCCCTCCCGCGTACAAGATGTGACACAGGCATATCGTTGCGCGGCGAACCTCAGTGCAGGTTCGCGTTTGCACGAACGTACCCTCGTACGGGCACGTTTTCTGGCGGACCACGCCATTCGGGAAGGTACATTGTCGAGCGGTACCCTGTAGGGGCGGTTCGCGAACCGCCCATTCTACCCGTGCGGTAACGCTATCAATCCAACGGAGAAGACGACGAACGTGGCCACGAACATGATGCCGGCGAACCTGTTGGTATCCTCGGCCTGGGCCTCGGGGAGCAAGTGTGCGGCGCCGATGTATGCGAGCACCCCGCCTGCCACACCAATCAGTAGACCAAGGGCGCCTTCTCCTGGCGCGGGGAAGGCCACCGTCAACGCCGCCGCGGCCGGGATCGCCAGCCCGAGTAAGACCGCCGCTCTCATGACCCCCGTCCTTCCGACCCGCGCCGCGATGAGGACGGCGGCCAGGGAGATCCCAACGGGTATCTGGTGAACCAGAACCCCGAGCCCCACGAGCCAGGAGGTGACGGCCCCGGCCTTGGCGCCTACGCCCAGAACGAATCCGTCGGCGACGTTGTGGACGGCCAACCCCAGGACGAAAGGCCCGAGCGCGTGTTTGTGGACGTGCTCGTCGGGCAGGTGGTGCGTATGGGCCCTGGTGAACGCCTCGGTCATAAACAAGAAGGCGAACCCCCCAACGAACCCGGCGATCGCGGCATCTCCACCGAGCTCGAGACTTTCGGGGAAGAGGTCGACGAACGCGAGCGCGAGCAGTATCCCCGCTGCGAAAGCGGCGGCGTAAGACCGGCCCCTGACCCCCAACTCTCCCCCGAGTAGGGCGAGAAGGCTCGCCGCCGAAAAGCCCACCGCGGCCAGCGAAGCCATCAGGATCGCGTTCACAGCCACGATCCGCCATCCGCCACAACGCCGCCCATCCCTACCTGCACCCGGAACACGTTCCGTAAACCTCCACGCTGTGCGCGCGGACCTCGAAGTCGCCGCCCAGCCGGGGTAGGCTTTGCAGGTCCAGAGGACACCACTCGAACTCCGTGACATCCCCACAGTCCTCACAAATAAGATGGTGGTGGTGGTCCTCTGCGAGCTCGTAGCGCGTGCCGCAGCCAAGGTCGAGCCTGCGCACGAGCCCAAGACCGGAGAAAAGATCGAGGGTCCTGTATACCGTGACCATCCCAACCTCCGGACAGCGGGCCCTGATCTCGTCGAAACCCTGATGCTGACCCGCCGAGATAGCAGCCAGTACTGCCAGACGCTGCGGCGTGGCCTTGTACCCACGTCCACGCATCTTCGCAATAGCAGCCTCGAACCTCACTCCTTGCCTCACGTTCTAGTTGAAAGATTTTTTCATTTACAAGATAACAGGGAGGATCTTGCGTGTCAAAGCGGTCTGGTGGGGGAAATTGCGGGATGGCTGTCACGTTCTGCGAAATCTTTGTAAACTCTCTCGAACTCGTGGCATTCGGAGATCACAAACGGCCGACGCTATTTGCCCGCTTCCGCTCCATTATGAGCGGTCGCGACTGGGTCTACCTTTCCGGACTTTTGGTTCCCTTAGTGGTCTACAACCTGGTGTTGAAGGGGATCCGGATAGGTTCTCAGGAAGAACTTCCCGGGGGATTCGCCGCCTTCGCATTGATCCGTTCGGACCTGCTCTTCAACCTGGGGTATGTGTTTCTCTGGGTCGGGCTATTCGCCCTGACGCGGCGGAGTCGTCTCCGCTGGCCTGTGGTGGTCCTCTTCCATACGGTCACGATAGTCGTCATTGCGACGACGACCTCGGCCCACGGATACTTCCAGGAGACCGGCTCGACGCTCAGCCTCAGCGTCATCACGTACTCGCTCGGCTCGCTGGGTGAGATCACAGACGTAATCGGCAGCGTGACTTCGCTGGCCATCTGGGCCTGGGTTCTGGTCATCCTCGGCTACCTGGTGTTCGGTCCCTGGATAATAGCGACGCTCGTCTGTGGAAAGCGTGGGGAGCCCAGGCGCTTCGGTTCTCCTTCCACGGCCAGGCTGTTCGCCCTCGGGGCGTTCACCACGGCGTTGGGGTTGATCTTTCTCTCGCTGCCTGTCGGTGCCGGGGTGGCCGGAAAATCATTCTCCAGGGACGCCGTGGTCAACATCGTCATGTCGGAGGTGGAGCACGCGCGGATCAGGGACCTCGTCTCGAGCGCTGCTTCGATGGAGCCTCCCGTGGATACCCGCCTGGAGAAGACGGCCGAGACCGAGAAGAAGAACGTCGTCCTCATACACCTCGAGTCTGCCAGGGCGCGCTCCATGACGCCCTACAACGAGGACCTGGACACGACACGCTACCTCGACAGGCTCGCCGAGAACAGCCTTCTGGCCGAGCGTGCCTACACTATAGTCCCCCACACCTCCAAGGCCGTAACCTCGATAAACTGCGGCATAGATCCGCACCTCGTGCGCGAGATCAGCGAGGTCGAGCCCGGCGGCGTGCCGGCCATGTGCCTGCCCGAACTCTTGAAGGAGCAGGGATACAGCTCCGTCTGGTTCTCCTCGGCGACCGAGCACTTCGAAGACCGCAGGGACCTCGTCGAGAACTTCGGCTACGAGGACTTCCGACCCGTCGAGTCGATGGAGACGGAGGGCTTCCAGAAGTCCAACTACTTCGGCTATGAGGACAACATCATGCTCCAGCCGAGCAGAGAGTGGTTGGAGCAACACAAAGGCGAACCTTTCGTTGCGACCTACCTCGGGGTCACGGGACACCACGACTACCGGCCAGTGGACCGCTACGGGCTGAAGGATTACTCGAAACTTCCCGGGCTCGACCACTACCAGAACGAGATGCGTTACCTCGATTTCTTCGTGAGGAACGTGATAGACCAGTACAAGGAGCTGGGGCTGTACGACGATACGATCTTCGTGATCTACGGCGACCACGGGGAGGGATTCGGGGAGCACGACCTCTACCAGCACGACAACACCATCTACCAGGAGGGGCTCAAGGTGCCCTTCATCATCCACGCTCCTGGACGCTTTGCGGGAGGCAAACGCATCGAGACCCTCTCGAACCAGCTAGACGTCCTCCCCACACTGTTCGACATGCTCGGCTTCGAGGTTACCGGCGGCCAATACCCGGGGAGATCCCTCGTCGCTCCTCCTGAGGAGGACCGCACGCTGTACTCTTCTTGCTTCGACGAGTACAGGTGCCTCGCCAGCATCCAGGGCACGAAGAAATACATCTACTTCTTCGGCAACCAGCCTGATGAGGTCTACGACCTGGCATCGGATCCCCTGGAGAGGAACAACATCGCGGGCGAACTGGGCCGAAAGAAGCTGAAGGACAAACGTCTGCAGGTGCTCGCGTGGTACTCGAAGGTCAACGCCATGTACGAGAAAGGGAGTGGGGAGTAGGGACTAGAGACGCTTTTCCCCGCTCCCCAAGCGAAGCGCAGCGCCTCCCTACTCCCCAGTCTTGCGCCTGGAACCCGAGTGCCTCAGGAGCAGGATCATGGCGAAGCCTAAAGCCAGGAGGCTGCTAACGAAGAGGTTGCCGCGGATGGTTCCTCCGATGAGGAAAGCCGGGTCGACGCGGAGGGCCTCCACAAAGAAGCGGCCGAAGGAGTAGAGGCTCACGTAGAGCAAGAATACGTCGCCGTTCTTCAGACGGTCCGCGAAGCGGCGGGCCACCCACAAGAGTATCAGGCAGACAACGACGTCCCAGATCGACTCGTAGAGGAAGGTCGGGTGGAAGGCAGTGGCATCTGAGTACCCGACGGGCCTGTTCTCCGGCGCTATCCTGATGGCCCAGGGCAGATCCGAGGGCCGTCCGAAGAGCTCCTGGTTGAAGTAGTTTCCCCAGCGCCCGATCGCCTGGGCGAGGACCAATCCGGGCGCGACGGCGTCGGCGAACGCCCACGGGCTTATGTCCCTGATGCGGGCGAAGATCAAGAGCCCCACGAACCCTCCGACGACGCCGCCGTAGATCCCCAGGCCCCCGTTCCAGACTTCGAAGACGCCTGGGAACGGGTCGCCCGCGTAGAGCCCGTAGTCGGTGAGGACGTGATAGGCCCTGGCGCCGATAAAGCCGAGGGGCACGATAAAGAACAGCGAGTCGAGGGCCAGGGCGCCGTCGTAGCCCTTGCGCTCCAGCTCCCTCCCCGTGAGCCAGGTCGCGACGATGATACCGATCGCTATACACAGCCCGTAGTAGCGGAGTGCGAAGGGTCCTACCTCGAAGATCACAGGGGAAGGCGGGCTCGGAAGCGAGAGAAGGTTCACGCTACTCTACCTGTGCCGCGTCCGATTCGCTCTCCGTGGAAGCGTGGTCCGCAGGGTCCAGCGGGGGGGTATCCGTCGAGTGCGGGTCCTTGGACGACTGCTCGACGCCGTAGTAGGCTTCGAGGATGTGGCGCACGACCGGTCCGGCCGTCATCTCCGAGCCCTCCTGGAAAGCGCCGCCGCCCTCGATCATCGTGACGACTACCAGCGGCTGCTCCTCCTGGCCCTCAACCCAGCCGGCGAACCAGTTCACGTAGTCCTTCCCGGCCGGCAGCTCGCCGGTGCCGCTCTTCCCGGCGACCGGGAGGGTCGAGCCCACGAAGACAGCTCCCGCGGTGCCGTCCTTCTGTGTGACGCCCCTCAGGCCCCTTGTCACGAGGTCGATCTGGTACTGGTTCGTGTCTACCCGTCCGGCGGGCTTGGGGGAGAACGTCTCTACCACTTTCCCGCTCTGGTCGGTGATCTCCTTGCCGACGTGCGGGGTGACGAGCGTGCCGCCGTTGTAGAGGGCGGAGTAGGCCCGGGCCATCTGGATCGGTGAGACGAGCAGGTCGCCCTGGCCGATGGCGAGGTTCACCCAGTCCCCCACGCTCCAGAAGGCTCCTTCTGTCGTACCGTGCAACGCCTTGTGCAGTTCCTTCTCTCCCTGTTCGGTGGGTATGCGACCTTCGGTCTCGCCGCTGATGTCGATACCCGTGATCCTACCGAATCCCCACCGCTCGTAGTAGTGTGGCAGCCAGTCCTTATCCGCGGTCTCGTTCCAGATCCAGTCGGCGACCTGGTAGAAGAAGATGTCGTTGGAGTCGGCGATGGCCTCGGAGAGGTTCTGGGGGCCATGGTCGCCGAGGAAGCCGTAGTTGGGGCTGTTC
Source organism: uncultured Rubrobacteraceae bacterium (assembly GCA_963849745.1). GTDB lineage: Bacteria > Actinomycetota > Rubrobacteria > Rubrobacterales > Rubrobacteraceae > Rubrobacter_D. The sequence goes on from CAWKIM010000007.1 coordinate 196,003, forward strand.
TGCCGCCAGCTCCTGTAGCACGGGCTCGCCGAGACGCTCGACGGCATCCAGCAGCCCGTCCCGCCCATGACGGCCGTATCGTTGACGATCGTGTAGGCGTCTATGACGCCGGCGGCCAAGCCGGCTATCCCCGTGAAGATCTTGAACGTCGAGGCGCCCGGCTGCCCTCCGACGATCGCGCGGTTGAGGAACGGATCGTTCGACCTGTCGGACGCGAGGTAGTTGTAGGCGGCGAGTTCCCTTCCGCCGGAGATGCCGCCGACGAACAGTTGCGGGTCGAAGTCGGGACGGCTGGCCATCGCCAGGATCTCCCCGTTATCGGGGTTCATGGCTACCACAGCCCCGCCCCTGCCGTCGTAGCCCGCGTCCCAGGTGCGTTCCAGGGCCGCGTCGAGCTCTTTCTCGACGACCCTCTGCAAATCGATGTCGATAGTCAGGGTGAGGTTGTTGCCGGGTTCGGGCTCCGTGACGTGGTCGGGTAACTCCAGGCTTGGGTTCACGTTTATGGGGTTACCGTTTTCGTCCACAAACCTGCCCATGGAATCGACCCTGCTCCCCTCGGGGACTATGCGCCCCAAGGCGTCCACGTTGTAGGTTCTCTGGCCTGCCTTACCGCGCAGAACCTCCTCGTAGGAGAGCTCGACCCCACTCTTGCCGACGATAGAGTCGGGGGGCAGGCCCTCGAAAGGTTCCTGCTTCAGCTCGTCGTGGTTGACGGCGCCGGTGTACCCGAGGATATGCGCGGCCAGCCTGCCCTCGGGGTAACTGCGGACCCAGTCGTCGTTCACGGCGACCCCCGTGAACTCCCCGGTCCGCTCGCTAACGTAAGTCACCGCGTCGCGGCCAGCATTCTCCTTCACCAGGATGGGACTGTACTGGCTTCCGGTCTCCATCGCCGCGTCGTAGCGGGCAATGACTGACTCGGTGTCGGCGCCGACGACCGTCGCCAGCTCCCGCACTTTGTCCCTGGAGATCTCATCCGGTATGACGGTAACGTTCAGACCCGGGACGTTGTTGGCGAGGATCTTGCCGTCGCGGTCGTAGACCACGCCCCGCTGGGCGGGGATCTTGATGTTGGTGTGTTGCGTCGCCCTCGCGGCGAGGGTGTAGTCCTGGCCCGTGAGGACCTGCAGGTACCACAACCTGGCGCCAAGGATCAGGAAGACCGCGGCGATCAGAACCGCCAGAGAGACCACCCGTACCTGCATGTTGCCCTTGGTCATCGGCGGCGACTCCACACGCTTTTTCGCGGGGTTCGCCTGCTTCTTCTCTCTCACCGGCAACCGGAGCAACCTCCCCCCCTTAAGCAACGAAAACTACCGCTCGGCGACTTTTTCGGCCTGGACGATCAAACGCCTGGAGTAATCCGGAAGCGTACACGTCTGTAGCGAGACTATGTTCCTGCCTTCTAGCGGCCTCGTCACCGACACGTCATCGGGGTCGACGACGAAGGTCCTGAACACCTCGTAGACGTAACGCTTGCCCGCTGCGTCAGCAATAAAGACCTTGTCCCCCTTCTCCAGCACGTTCAAGTCCCAGAATGATAGCCAGCTGTCGGTACCGGGGAAACCGAGCCGGTGGCCGGCGATGTAGACGTTCGCCTGCCTGTCCCAAGGGTTGCCCGTCCCGCGGAGGTGCACGGCGGCGTGTTTGCGGAAAGCCTTCTTGTCGTCGCTTACGGAGTAGGGTACGGTGTCGTTGCGTATCTTGGCCAACTTGGGGACCGTCATCCGCAGCATCCTGCTCTCTGGTCCCTGGTCGACGACTCGCTTCCTGGCCGCCGCCCCACCTGGGTCCTTCCTCTGCGTCTCCCTCTTCTGCCTCTCGATGGCCTTGTCGATCTTCCCCGCGGCCACGGGGAGTCTGGGCTGTCGGGTAGACGTGCTGACATTCTCGGCGACCGCTACTTCGGCCTCGGCGTCGTGCTGTGGGGATCCGACGAAGAAGCTCGCGGTCACCACGACACCCACGCCGACGACCAGAAGGCTCAACACGTTGATGGCCGTTTCGGTGATGCGCGCTATGGTTCCCTCCCTGCGCGGTCGCGCGGACCGTCGCCTCGATCGCAATCCATTGTATCCCAAATGCGGACGACTACTAGCCGCGCCTGGCGCCGACCACGAAGTATTTTCTGGCCACCACGCTGTTCTCGCCCCCCCCCGATACGGCGTAGACCGCCACCGTGTAATCGCCGGCAGGCAGCCGCCTTCCCGATCCTGGGCGGACGGCGAACTTCACCACGCCTGAGGCCCTGCCGTATGTCACGCTGAGTCGCTCCTCGCCTTCCTTGGAGACAACGAGCTCGCCTCCGCCGCCTAAAAGTCGGCCAAGGGCAGAGACCCTCGACGTCCGCCCGACTCTCGCCTCGAGGTCCTCGTAGGTGGCGAAGTCCTCCACCCTCAGATAGACGTAAACCACCTCGGCCCCACCGCCGAAACGCAGCCTGTCCGAGGTCGGATACACCTTGTCCTCCTGGCTCACCGCGATGTCCTTGGCCCCCGGTGAGATCAACTCTTCCCCAGGCGAGAAGTTCCCCGGCCAGAGGGATACGACCGCAGCGAGCGACAGGACCCCGAGGCAGACTGCGGCCAGCGCAGGACCGACACTGTCTCCTCTCTTGCCAGTGGTGGTGCTGGGGAGTTTGTTCAGTTGCCACCGTCCTTCTTCTGGCCCCTACGGGAGCGTCTCCAGAGCAGGAGCGTCGCGGCGTTGTGCCCGCTGTGGGCGAGGATGGGGGCGAGCAGACCGCCGCTGATCTCGTAGAGAAGACCGAAAACGAAGCCGGCAACCACGGCCCACGCCGTCCATACGAGATAACGCCGGTCGGGGCCGATGTGGGCCAGCCCGAACAACACAGAGGCGATCACCAGGCCGAACTCCTGCTGCAGCGCGCCCCGGAAAAACGCTTCCTCACCCACCCCGGAGAAGATCGCGACCAGCACGAGGCTCGTCGAAGCGGCGCCGTCGACCAGGCGCGGGGCGAGCTCTTCGGAGATCTCCCGCAAGGCGGGTAGAAAGCGGTAGGCAAGGAGGCCCAGGGAGACCGTGCAGGCGGCCGTAACGGCACCGAGTAGTACGCTCGCCCCCAAACTCTCGCCGAGAATCCGCACGTCGAAGCCCCTGAGGCCGCACCACAAGGCGGCGACGACGGCGAGAGAACCGTAGAACAGGGCTGCGAACCTGACGAAGCGGGGCCCCAACGCGCGCCTAATCCGGGTAGGCCGTGGACCGGTCTGCAGGATGGACCATAACCGGTTATTGTACCGGACGGAGAAAACCACAGGTCAAACCACGGGTCGCACACAGACCGGGAGGAGTCCGGAGGTAGGAGATGCTCGACGAGTCGATATTCAAGGCCTACGACATCCGGGGCGTCTATCCCGAGAGCCTGGATGAGGGTGTGGCAGAAGACATCGGCCGTGCCTTCGTAAAACACCTGGACCTCGCGGGCTCCAGGGTCATCGTGGCCCGCGACATGCGCATCTCGGGCGAGGCCCTGGAGAACGCCTTTATACAGGGGGTTACCCAGGCTGGCGCGGACGTCCTCGACCTAGGGTTGGTCTCGACTGATGCGCTCTACTTCGCCGTAGGGCACCTCGAGGAGCCCGGCGGTGCCATGGTGACGGCCTCGCACAACCCCAAAGACTACAACGGCTTCAAGCTCTGCAGGGAGGAAGCCATAGCCCTATCGGGGGACGCGGGGCTCGGCCAGATCCTCGACCTCATCGCCTCCGGGGATCTGCCGGACCCCGCCCGATATCCCGGTTCCGTGGAGGAGACCGATATCACGGTCGACTATGCGAAACATTGCCTGAGCTTTATACAGACGGAGGGGCTGAGGCCGCTGAAGATCGTGATCGACGCGGGAAACGGCATGGCGGGCAAGATGGTCCCACCCATCTTCGAGCACCTCCCTTTCGAGTACGTGCCGATGTACTTCGAGCTCGACGGCTCCTTCCCCAACCATCCACCGAACCCGATCGAACCCGAGAACGTCAGGGAACTCCAGGAGCGCGTGGTCGCGGAGGGTGCCGACTTCGGGGTATCCTTCGACGGCGACGCCGACCGGTGCTTCATCATCGACGAGAAAGGCACGACCATCTCGGGCGACCTGGCCGCCGCCCTCATAGCAAAGAACGTGCTGGAGAAGGAGCCGGGGGCGACCATACTCTACAGCGCGGTCTGCTCGAAAGCCTTCCCCGAACTAGTCGAACGCGAGGGCGGGAAGGCCATAAGGACCAAGGCGGGCCACTCCATCATCAAGCCTCAGATGCGAAAGCATGATGCTGCTTTCGGCGGGGAGCACTCGGCCCACTTCTACTTCAGGGACAACTACTTCGCCGACTCGGGCGTCATCGCCATGCTGACCATATCCGAGCTCGTCGGCCGTCAGGATGAGCCCGTCTCCAGGCTCCTCTCCCCCATCGACCCCTACGTCCGCTCGGGTGAGATCAACTCCGAAGTAGAAGACCAAGAAGAGACCCTGCAGAAGGTCGAGGACCATTTCTCGGCACACGATGACGCCGAGGTAGACCACCTCGACGGCCTGACGGTCGACCTGGGCGAATGGTGGTTCAACCTCCGCCCCTCGAACACCGAACCCCTCCTCCGCCTCAACGTGGAAGCCGAAGACAAAGAAACCATGGAGCGTAAACGCGACGAATTGCTCAGCCTCATTCGAGAATAGGCTTCGGTTACAGGCTTCAGGTAGAAGGCGGCTTGCGGAAGGGCTGAGCCTTCCACGAGCCGGGTACCAGGTATAGGGCGCAGATACTCGACGAAAAACGCCCCCGCCGTGGAAAGCGGGAGCGTTCTCTTTATTGAGGCGTAGGCTGGTAGGCTGAAACCTGTAACCTGAAGCCTACTTTCTAGCTTACTTGTATCAAGTTGCGTACTTCGCGGACGCCTTCGACCCCTTGGGCAATCTCGCCGGCGGCCAGCTTGGCGTCCTCGGAGGGTGCGGAGCCGCGCAGTTCGGCGATCCCGTCGTTTACCTCGACGTTCACCCGCGGCATCTCGGCCGTGCGCGGGTCCTCACCGATTTGGGTGCGGATGCGCTGTTCCAACTCGTCTTGCTGCTCGCCTACGCCCTCGACGTCGCTATGACGCTCGCCGATCAGGGGCCCGGAAGAGGGGTCGGAGTAGTCTCGCTCGGCGCCGGTGCGGTTGGCGCCGCCCTGACCCTGCTGGCCACCGCCGCCGGCCGTCCCTACCGGGGTGCCACTGCCCCAGGTCTGGCCCCGCTCTCCTGCCGGGCTGCCGGGGTCGGGGGCGTGGGGCCCGGTCGTGCCCGAGTAGGATGAGGACTCTTCCGAGGTCTCGCCCTTCCTCGAGCGGGCGATGGCGGCCCCGATGGCGAGCCCGATCAGGGTGAAGATCCCGTACTTGAGATACCGGGACTTCTTCGATTCCTGCGCGCTCATCGCCCGGCGTATTAGCTTGGCCTCGGCCTTGCCGAGCTTCCATGCGGCCTTCCCCGCGGTCCTGCCGGCCACGGGCGCCACCCTTGCTCCTGCCTTCGCACCGGCCTTGGCGGCCCTTCTCTTGTTGCGTGCCATTCACTACCTCCATCTTCGCGGAGTCGGTTTCTCGAAACAACGAGATACCCCGAATAGCCCGTTCGGAAACAGCCCTGGAACGACCGCCGGCTTGCTATTGGAGACTTCGTGGGGCTCTCTATGCGTTGCGGCGCAGTTTGGGGACGAGGGTGAGCCTCCTGTAGCGCATCCTCCTTTCGTTGAGTGGCTTTTCGAACTCGGCCTCGCGGGCGAGTTCGACCTCGCCCGTGGCCGCCGCCTCGACGAGGGCGGCAAGATCCTCTGTCTCCGAGGGTGAGAGACCCGTGGTGTCGAGATCTTTCTCCCGCTCGAAGAGTCTTACGCGCCGCGCAAAAGAGACGAAGATGCTGCACGGCTCGGGGCAGGGGATCTCACCCTCGCCCCGGTCTACGTCGAGCGGCGTGCCCTCATCCACGTCCCAGAGGGTCTTCTTGAGACATACCGAATCCTCGCAGCAGGCGGTGGCCGCGTCGATCACCCCCCGGTCCGAGAGCCGCTGAACCCGTTTGTAGATCCCACTCTGCCTCGCCGCGTTCTCCCTGAAGCTCGTGGGATCCAGCCTCTCATGCCTTTTGAGGTACCAGTGGACTACGCCGGCGGGGTAGAGGTAATTCATCGCGGTCGCCAGAGCGCGGGCGTCTGCAACCCTGAGCTCCCAGCCGCGCCGCAGGTTCGGGGAGCTCTTCAGCGGTCTGTAAACCCCGCCCTCGGTAAGCCTGGCGATCTCCCGCGCGGCGTGCGGGTCCTCGCTGAATCTGAGTCCAACCTCCTTCGCGTCGTCCACGTGACGCAGCGAGTACCCAAGGGGCGGAGCAGGGCGTACGATCACCTGCCCGAAAACGCGACCTTCTGGCGCATCGTCCACCCACGCCGCAAAGGCCTCGCGCGAACTCGCAGCGGTGTTCTCGGGTCGCCCGGAGTGAGCGTCAGGCAACAGGCCGCTCTGTCATCGTCCCCGTGGCGCGGGCGACTATGAGGTTCGCCATAGAAGGGTGCGTTCCGACGGGCGCCCCGTAGAAGATCGTCTTGTCGGGGAGGGGGGTAACATCGCCCGTAAGGCCAAGGTCCTCGGGGATCGTCTCCCTGGTGTGCCAGCCCTCCGCGATGAACAAAGGGATCAGGATGACGTTCTCGGCCTCGATACGATCGACGACGCCGCTTATCTCGGGGTCTTGATCCAGGAATCCTACCTCGACGAGGTCGTAGATCCCACGCTCCCTGATGCGTCCTGCGTTGAGGTAGATCACGCCGCCGGAGTTCTTGTTCAGGTCGGTCCCGTGGCCGAGCAAGACGAGGGCCGTGCGTCCCGAGACCTCTTTTCCGCGCATGAGGTCTTCGGTACGCTCCAGGATGACATCGGGCATCTCCTCGAAGGTGCCAAGGGGTCCTGCGTAGCGGACGGTCTTCTCGCCCTTTCTGGAGAGCGGCCCTTCCAGACCGAGTTCCCTGGGGATGACCTGTTGGGTGAAATATCCTTCGGAGATGAAAGCAGGGACGACGTAGACGTCCTCCGACTCTATGGTGTCGAGCACGTGGCGCATGGAGGGCTCCTCTTTCCAGAAGCACTCGACGACCTCGTCGAACTCTCCAGTCTCCCTGATGCGGCCGGCGTGCTCGTAGACGGGCAGGCTCGAATCTTCGTTGAGGTGCGAACCGTGTCCCACGATGACCAGGGCCCTCATGCTCCTCCTCTTACGCCGATAGTCCCCCAGATTCTACCAATCGGTGGAGTAGGCCGGGCGAACGGCTTCACCATCCCGTGGCCGGCCTGAGCCTGTGGCTCAGGGCATCGGGACCGTACTCGAGGGCGACGAGGAAGGCTGCGGCGATGACGGGATACTCGGTCGTAGTCGGAGAGAGGCGGGGGTCTGCGCGGAGCAGGCCGCCGAGGTTGGCTGTCCCTTCGAGGCCCCGCCTGGAGTGGACACCGCCGGCCTTCAAGACCCCGTGCGCCATGCGGGAGACTTCTTCGGCCTCCTGGCGGCCCGCGCGGGCCGCCACATCGAGGTCGGGGACCTCCGAGAGGACCTCGAGGTAGGCCTGGACCAGGGCGCCGCGGGCGGAATCCGCCCTGGAAAGGGAGGTGAGGAGCGCCGGCCTTGCGAGCTCGCGGGTGACCTCGAAGTCCCTGGCATACTCCCTGGCCAGGGCGTGGCGTTTCGCCGCAAAGCGCATCGCGTCGCGGAGCGTGGCGTCTTTACCCGCCCCGAGCGCGTAAGACAGTGCACCGGCGAGGGCCTCTTCGCCGCCGGCCACCTCCAGCGCCCGCGCAAACGGCGCTATCTCGTCGTGTCCGAGTCCTGCGAGGACACGGGCCGAAGGCTCTTCGCGCAGGGCGCCGCGGGCCAGCGGTGCCAGGTACCCGGCGATTCGAGGGTCGGCGTAGCCGGCCAGGGAGAGCGAGGAGACGGTGGCATCCAGGACCGTCTCACCCACGCCCCTGCGGCCCGAGCGGGCGAGAGCATCCCTGACGGATAGCACGGAGAGGGCCTTCGACTCGTGCGCGACACGACCGTCGAGGTAGCGGGACCCCGTCCCCGGGGTGGGGGCGCTGTAGACGAGCATCATGGCCGTCGCGGCGCAGGCCGCAACGAGACTTTCGGGTGCGTACTCTGTGCTCCGATGCTCCATCCAGGCTACGGCGCCCCCTCAAGGTCCGCAGGCACTCAACACCTCCCGTCCGACTGAAGATGGCACCATTCTAACCCGAGGCCATCGACACTCTGCGCAGACAGAGTAATATACTCGTCGCCATGGTTCTCACACCACACCACATAAGACCGTCCGAGTCTCGCCGAGCAGGCCCTTGAATACCCGCGACCACACCTCTCTCATACCCGAGGCTGCCTTCGAGCAGGGCACGAAGGAGGGCACCCTGGGCGCGGAAGAGGAGCTGTGGCTCGCCGACCCTGAGACCTTCAAGCTCGCCGACGGAGCGCAGAAGATACTGGCCGTCGAGCCGGCTACCCTGTTCTCGGGGGAGCTCATAGACTGCGAGATCGAGTCGAATACCGGCGTGCACGAGCAACCAGCAGGGGTTCTGGGCGACCTCGTCACCCGCAGGCGCATCCTGGTCGGGCATGCAGGGCGGCTCGGCAGGGTCCTCGGTACCAGCGGGACGCACCCCATCGGCGACTGGCGGGAGCAGGAGATCATCGACAAGCCCCATTACCAGCGCCTGAAAAGGAAACTGGGGTGGTTGATCCGGCGCAACAACACGTTCTCCGTGCACGTCCACTACGCCGTGCAGGGCCGTGGGAAGGCCATCTACATCTTCAATCGCCTGCGCGAGTACGTGCCGCACATGCTGGCGCTCTCGGTCAACTCTCCGTTCTGGCAGGGCGAGTACACGGATATGCACTCGGTGCGCGTCCTTATGTTCTCGCGCGCCTACCACCGCGCCGGGCTACCCGGGCCCTTCGGCGCCTGGGAGGAGTACGCGGATTACGTCGACTACCTCGCGCGCGCCGGCCTCGTAGACGCCCTCGGGGAGATCTGGTGGGACGTGAGGCTCCACCCGGGTCTCGGCACCGTGGAGATCAGGGCCTTCGACGCCCAGACGGACGTGGCCCGCAACGAGGGCCTCGTCGCCCTCGCCGCCGCCCTGTGCGACATGCTGGCCCTGGAGTACGACTCGAACGAACGGATGCCCATCATCCCGAACCGGGAGATAGAAGAAAACAAGTGGAGCGCCCAGCGTTACGGCCTGGAAGGCATCTTCATAGACCACGAGACCCACGAGGCCGTCGATACCCGCGCGGCTATCGAGACGCTGGTGAGGGGACTCGCCGGGGCCACTTACAGGGACCTCTCGGGTCTCGAGCGCATCCTGGATGGGCCGACAGAATCCGTGCGCCAGCTAGAGGTGTGGCGAGAGACGGGATCCACGCTCGAGGTCGCAAAGGACCTGGCGCGTAGGACCTCGGCGCTCTAGCGCCCCTACCCCCCGAACACCCTGCGCCTGGCCTGGTCTACGACGATCTTGCGAACCTTCGGGTTCTGCAGGGCCTTGACGGCCACCCGGCGCGCCGTCTTGCTCTTGATCAGTTTGATTGCGATAGCCTTCTTCACGACTAACCTCCGGTCAGGTCGCCCTGTCTATCTCGGCGTGGTACCTGCTGCCCATGCGCCCACCCAGAGAGCCGCCGAGGAAGGCAAGGAGCAAGGCGGCCGCGGCGGTTACGAGGCCGACGACGCCGGCACCGGCCAGGTTGTCGGCCGTGGACACGATCCTGTCGAGAAGGTTGACGAGGACCTCGGCTAACCCGGCGGGCAGGAAGCCGCTGAAGATCGCGGCAGCCAGGGCGAGGATCACGACGACGATAAACATCCAGACCACCACCATGGCCCCGTTGCGCCCCCCGTCGAAACGCGCGAGACGCCCGGCGACGTACCCGCCGAAGAAGAAGGTCAGGAAGATCAAAACCCCAAGCAGGGCAAGGCCGGTTACGACCGAGGCCCCGATCCGCCCGCCCGAAAGGTCGGGTGTGATGCCGAAGGGGACGAGCACGAGCCCGGCGACGGCCGAGAACAGCGCCCCGAGGACGATGGCGAAGATGAACCCGAGAAAGCTCGCCAACCAGTCCACACCCCCGTACATGTCCCTGAGCCGGTCCTCACGCTCTTCCGCGGCCTCGAAGTACCCCCTCGGGTACGGTGTCGCATCCCTGGTCGTGTCGGGGTGGTCGGGCACCCGGATCACACGGGTCTCGTTCTCCTCCTGGGAGGGTTCCTGGGCCTCCCTCCGGGTCTCGGAGGACGCATCTTCACCCGACCGGACCCGGCGCGTGGCCTCCTGGTCGTTCTCGGTGGGCACCTGGCGCGTCTCATCGTCCTCATCTCCAAGAGGCCCCGTACGGCGGCGCTCCTCGCGGCCCTCTTGCGGCCTGTCGCTCATCTCTCCCCCTTACGTCATATCGTCGGGCGTCTGTAGTACAGTGTAGATTCTACCCCGCCGGGCGTCAGGGGTACCCGCGAGGCCGAACGTGCACAGGTCAGCAGGATGGCGCCGGGCCCATCTTTATACATCAGGCCGAGAATCGGGCCGGATCTGTGTGCCTGGCTTGTACGCGGGGCCATATGAAAGGGGTGGGGACCCTTCATATCATGGCTGATGTTGCAGGCGGGTCCCGGCCCCGGGACTCGGTAAAGAGCGAATATCCCAAGGAGGCAAGCTTGGAGACGGCTGACAGGCAGAGCGTGTTGCGGCAGGCAGAGGAGAACAACGTACAGTTCATCCGGCTGTGGTTCACCGACGTGCTGGGAACGCTCAAGAGCTTCGCGATCACGGTCGAGGAACTGGAGGACGCCCTCGACGGGGGCATGGGCTTCGACGGGTCTTCGATCACGGGCTACCAGGACATCGAAGAGTCAGACATGATAGCCATGCCAGACCCCTCGACGTTCCAGGTCATCCCCTGGAGCCCGCAGGATGCGCCGACGGCGCGTATGATCTGCGACGTCAAGACGCCCGATGGTGACCCCTACGTCGGCGACCCCCGGCACGTCCTGAGGCGCGCCCTGGAGCGGGCGAACGAGATGGGCTTCGACAAGTTCTACTGCGGACCGGAGCTGGAATATTTCTACTTCAGGGACTCCAAAGGGACGGAGCCTCTCGACTACGGTGGCTACTTCGACCTGACGACGCTCGACGCGGCGACGGCCCTGAGACGCGAGACGGTACAGTCTCTGCAGCAGCTCGGCATAAAGGTGGAGTACTCCCACCACGAAGTCGGCATCTCCCAGCACGAGATCGACCTCCGCTTCGACGACGCCCTGACGATGGCCGACAAGGTGATGACTTACAAGACCGTGGTCAAAGAGGTCGCCACCCGCCACGGCGTCTACGCCACGTTCATGCCCAAGCCTTTGAGGGACCAGAACGGCTCGGGGATGCACACCCACCAGAGCCTGTTCTCGGGCGGCAAGAACGCTTTCTTCGACGCGGACAACGAGTACTACCTCTCTGGCGAAGCGCAGTCGTTCATCGCCGGCCAGCTCAGGCACGCGCGGGAGATCAGCATTATCTTCGCCCAGCACGTGAACTCCTACAAGCGGCTAGTCCCCGGCTACGAGGCACCGGTCTACATCGCCTGGAGCCGGCGCAACCGCTCCGCGTTGGTCAGGGTCCCGCTCTACCACCCCGGCCAGGAGAGGGCCACGCGGATGGAGCTCCGCTGCCCCGATCCCGCGGCGAACATCTACCTCTGCTTTGCGGCGCTCTTGCACGCCGGCCTGGAAGGCATCGAGAAGGGCTACGAGCTGCCCGAACCGATGGAGCGCAACCTCTACCATCTGACGTCCGAAGAGCGCGAGAAGATGGGAATAGAGAGCCTTCCCGCCGACCTCGGAGAGGCGATCAAAGAGGCGGAGAACTCGGAACTCCTGCACAAGGCGCTCGGAGAGCACACCTACACCAGGCTCCTGCAACTAAAGCGCGAGGAGTTCGAAGACTACAGGGTGCAGGTTACGCCGTACGAACTCGAAAAGTACTTGCCGGTATTGTAGGTTTCAGGCTACAGGCATCAGGTAAGGGGCGCGGTTTTCGCCGCGCTCCTTCGCATTCGAGCCCGATAGTGTCTACGGTACTTTTCCGATCGGTTGAGCCTGACAACATCGCATGCTGAACCTGCTTCTGTTACCACAGAAATCCTGAAGCCTGTAACCTGATGCCTGAAACCCGAAGCCGCTTCAGCGGCCTTCTATGAGGCTGAGCACTTCGGGAAGAAGTGACCTCGTAGTGCTCATCGCTTCGCCCGAGTAGATGCTCTCGTTGCCCGACCAGTCGCCGAAGTACCCGCCAGCTTCGCGTAGGATCGGTGGGAAGGGGCCGCAGTCCCAGGGGTTCATGATGGGGTCGAGCATCAACTCCACCTTGCCCGTGGCGACGAGGGCGTGACCGTAGGCGTCGGACCAGCCGCGGGTGCCTCCTGCGGACGAGCGAATTCGCTGCCAGGCTCCCGAGCGACCGTGCTCCTCGAAGCTGTCTGCGTCGGTGAAAGAAACCATGCCTTGCGCCAGGCTCTTCGTGGTCGACACGTGGGTCCTGCGGCCGTTTCTGTAGCATCCTTCGCCCGTGGCTGCGCAGACCATCTCCTCGATGGCCGGAAAATACGCGGCACCGACCTCGCAGACGCCTTCGATCTCCAGCCCGATCAGGACTCCGTACAAAGGTACGCCGCGAACGAAAGATTTCGTACCATCTATAGGATCGACGACCCAGCGGTGGTCGGCGTCGGACCCTGTGTCCTCCCCGTACTCCTCTCCCAGTACCGCATGTTTTGGGTAGCGAGCCGCTATCCTCCGACGGATGAGCCTCTCGGCCTCGCGGTCGGCCACCGTTACCGGCGTATCGTCGGCCTTGAACTCGGGACGCGCCGCCTCCGTTCCGAAGTAGCCGAGCGTGAGCCTTCCGGCCTCGTATGCAGTCTGGACGCCGAACTCGAGGTAGGGGCGCAGGTTCATGCCCCCAAGATAGCATCCATCTCCTGCCCGAGGATGCCGGACCAGATCAGTTCACGTCCGTCCACAGGGCCCGCGGATTAGACGGTCTCTACCTTTCCCCTATAATCTATGCGGTCCTGCGTCTCGCGTAGAAGGGTGGTCCGGACTTGGTCACGATCGGCACTACGAGCCGAGCAAGAGAGGGATTCGCGCCAGAACTGCTCGCGGTAGCTTTGCATAAAGGGGAGAGCCCGCGGGACCTCGGCGAAGACGCTGAGAGGGTCGTGTCGGACGGAGACTTTGGCGGCAAAGCGGGCGAGACGGCCCTGCTCTACGGGCAGGGTGGGCCCGCGCCCCGCCTCTTGCTCGTCGGACTCGGGGAGAGGGATCTCTTCACACCGGAGAAACTCCGCCGCGCAGCGGCCACCGTAGCCAGGCGCGCCAGGGCACTCAAGCTGCAGAGCGCGGCTTTCTCCCTGCCGGCCCACCCTGATACGACGATAAGGGAGATCGCACGCACCGTCGCCGAAGGGGCAACCCTCGGCCTGTACCGCTTCGACAGGCACAAGAGTGCTGCGGACGACCGGGATCTCGAAACGTTCTGGATCGTCGCCGACGAAGGCGAACTGGACGAGGCCGCAGAGGGTGCCGAACTGGGTTCCAGGGTCGCGGAGGGGGCCGTGCTGGCCCGCGACCTGGCAAACGAGCCTTCCAACGTGGCTACTCCGGAGTATCTCGCGCAGAAGGCCCGCGCTATCGCCGAAAACTACGGTATGGAGCTCGAGGTTCTCGACCGGGCCGGCATCGAAGAAGAAGGGCTAACTGGCCTGGCTACCGTAGGCCGCTCGGCCTCCAACGAGCCTTACTTCATCGTGCTCGAGCACCGCGGGGGTGGAGACTCCGCGCCCATCGTGATCATAGGTAAGGCCGTCACCTTCGACTCGGGTGGTATCTCCATCAAGCCGTCGGCCGGAATGGAGGACATGAAGTTCGACATGAGCGGTGGCGCGGCCGTCCTCGGGGCGATGGAGGCAGCAGGGGCCCTCGACCTACCGCTCAACGTCGTCGCGATCGTGCCCGCGACCGAGAACCTGCCCGGTGGGGACGCTTTCAAGCCAGGCGACGTACTGCGGATGCACTCGGGGAAGACCGTGGAGATAGTTACGACCGACGCGGAGGGGCGTTTGATCCTCGCTGACGCCCTCTCTTACGCCAGGCGCTACGAGCCTTCCGCTGTCGTCGACTGCGCCACCCTGACGGGCGCCTGCGTCGTGGCGCTCGGGGACCACGCCTCCGGCCTTATGGGGAACGATGAGGACCTCATCGCTGAGCTTCAGACCGCGGGTGAGTCGACCGGGGAGAGGGCCTGGCCACTGCCGCTCTTCGAGGAGTACACCGAGCAGATTAGGGGCGACACCGCAGACATAAAGAACTCCGGCGGCCGCAGAGGAGGAGCTTTGACCGCCGGTGCATTCCTGAAGGAGTTCGCCGACTACCCGTGGGCGCACCTGGATATTGCGGGAACGGCCTACGGCAAGAAGGGTAACGCCTACACCACGAAGGGCGCGACGGGCGTCCCCTCCCGCCTGCTCGTCGAGTTCCTACTCGGGAGGACGCGATGATACTGGAGATGCTCACCGTCAGCCCTTTCCAGGAGAACTGCTACATCATCGGGGATGAGGAGTCCGGGGTAGGCGCGGTCGTGGATCCCGGCGACGAGGCGGCCCGCATCGCGCTCGCTGTCGAGCAGACGGATCTGGATGTCGCGTCGATAATCGTTACGCACGCCCACATCGACCACGTCGGGGCCGTAGCCGCCCTCGTCGACGAGTACGCCTGCCCGGTCCTGATGCACGCCGAGGCAGAACCCATGCTGAAGCAGCTTCCGACCCAGGCGATGATGATGGGCCTGAAGTTCGGGAAGGTCCCTGCTGTGGACCGTTACATCGGCGATGAGGAGGTGATCGAGGTCGGGGACCTCAGGCTGCGGTCGCTCTACACACCCGGCCACGCGCCCGGCCACCTTGCTTTCTACGTCGAGGACGAAGGTCTCGTCCTGTCTGGCGACGCCCTCTTCGCCGGGAGCGTGGGAAGGGTAGACTTGCCTGGCGGGAGCATGGAGATCCTGATGCGCAGCATCGAAGAACGGCTGCTCACGCTCCCTGACGAGACCAGGGTCTTTCCCGGGCACGGACCACAGACCGAGATCGGGTACGAGCGGACATCCAACCCATTCTTACAGGGAGGGCTGTTTTGAGCGAGAGCGTCCACAAGCACAAGGAGTCGGCCCCTGAGACGGTCAGGGTCGCCGTTTTGACCATCAGCGACACGAGGACCCGCGAGACCGACACAGGGGGCGATACCGCAGAACAGATCCTGCGCGAAGCGGGGCAGGAGATCGTGGCGCGCCAGATCGTAAGGGACGAGGTGAACGGCATCAGGACGAGTCTCATAGACCTGCTTGCGAATCCGGAAGTGGACGCTGTTGTTACGACGGGCGGGACCGGTATCTCCGGCCGCGACACGACCTACGAGGTCGTCGACCGCATGATCGAGAAGAAGCTCGACGGTTTCGGTGAGATCTTCAGGATGCTCTCCTACGAAGAGATCGGGGCCGCGGCGATCATGAGCCGCGCGGTCGCTGGGGCCGTAGGAACCAAATTCGTAGCGAGCCTGCCAGGATCGCGCAACGCGGTCAGGCTCGCGGTGGAGAAGCTCCTCGTCCCGGAGCTGGCCCACATCGTGTTCGAGCTTCGCAAGCACGAGGAAAGCGGGTAGCGATGGAGAGAGAACCCCTATCATCCGAAGCAGATGCGCTCTGGCGCAGGCTGTGGGAGATCTGGCAGGACAACGACGAGGGGGACGTGGTCCTCGACTCCACCGAGCTGGCCGCCCTTGAAGAGGAGATCCCAGATCTCGAAAACCGGATGAAGACGGCCCTGGCCTACCTCCAGCGCGCCCGCTACGTCCAGTACCGCTCCGGGGTCGGCGAGGACGGCCTTGAGCCCATCCTCTACGACGTCTACGAGCCGCACTGAGACCGTGAGAGGCTGGTGGAGCCGAGGAGCGTGAGGAGCGTGACCTGGCTCCCGCTCGAAGATCGCCGCCCCAAAGGGCCCTCCCGTCCCGCGCTCGACATTGAGCCTGGACAGCTCGACCACGAGGCGCATGCGGTCTTCCTCCGCCGGGTAAGTGCTCCTGGGATCGGGGAGAAGCTCCTCCACCCAACCCGGAAGCTCAAGCGTCACTTGCGGAAAACTCATGAGGCTCCTCCCGGTTCGCCTTGATCAGTCTACTTCGACCAGATCCTCCAGACGCAGGCGGGCTATCTTGGAGATCTCGGCCAGGGCGGTCTCGATCTCTTTGGGACGGGAATGCTCCAGCCGCCTCTCGGCGCCGGCGAGGATCGACTCCTTGGTATGCTCCCTGACGGCGAAGATCAGGGGGAATCCGAACTTCTCCTTGTAGGCGTCGTTCAGCCGATGAAACTCCCGGTACTCCCCCGGACTCAGCGCGTCAAGGCCCGCCGATACCTGCTCTCCTTTCGACGCGAGAGTGAGCTCACCGGCCATGGCCGCCCTACCCGCCAGGTCGGGGTGGGCCAGGATGAGGGCCATCCTGCGTCCTTCGGGGGCCGCCTCTACCGCCCTCGCCATCGCGCTGTGCAGCCCGTCGAGCGAGGTGAACGGCCGCGCAACGTACGCCTCTTCGGCGACCCAGGGTGAGTGCTCGTAGACCGGGCCGAAGCGCTCTACGAACCCTTCTCGACTCGAGCGATTGACCTCACCGACCGTGATCTTCTCCGGCATCCTTCTCCTGTTCGCTGGATCTCCTCCCGTTACCTACTCTATCGGGTAGGGTTGCGTCTGCCGCCGGCACCGCCGAACTTCGCGGACTCGCCCTGCGCTTCTACCTTGATCCTTACCTCACCAGCACCGGCGTCGAGGGCGGCTTCCACCACCTCCCGCGCGGCGTCGAGCGCCTCGCCCCGCCTGCCGGCGAGCGCGGTGGTGTCGGGGCCGGCCTCGTGGGTCGAGAGGCCCGAGGCGTTCGCGGCCCGCACACCGGCCTCCCTCTGCTCCCGCGGGGCTTTCGCGCCCCGCGCGGAGGGTAGGATCGTTATCTCGACGCTGAGCTCCGCCCTGTTGTATCCCGGCATCAGTGCTCCCTACTTTCTCTCATGGTGCCGAGGGCCGAGTATCCTGCGCCCCCCGGCTGCGGGCGGCGCCGGGGTGGCCCTTCGGCGATGCCTACGATCTGTTCCGGACGGACGGGCATCCGGGGTAGCTCCCTTCCCGTTGCGTCGCGCAGGGCGGCGACGATCGCGGGGGGAGTGGAGATGTTGGGAGGCTCGCCTATCCCTCTGAGACCGTAGGGCGCCCCAGGGTCGGCGAGTTCGAGGATGTCGACCTTTACCGGTGGCATGTCCAGGATCGTCGGGAGCAGGTAGTCCGTAAAGGATGCGTTGAGAACCTTGCCGTCACGCACCTGTATCTCCTCAAGGAGCGCAAGCCCCAATCCCTGGGCCGTGCCGCCCTCGATCTGGCCCTCGACCGCCTGCGGGTTCATGGCCTTGCCCACGTCCTGGGCCGTCGCGAGCTCGACGACCCGGACCAACCCGAGCTCGGCGTCCGCGTCCACGACAGCCCGGTGGGCGGAGAAGGCAAACTGCACGTCCGCGTCCCCCTGGCCATTCTCGTCGAGCGGGAACGTCTCCACGTGGCGGTGCACCACCGTCTCCTCGATCCCCTCCTCGTCGAGCAGATCTAGCAGTATCGCGACCTCCTGCCCGCCGGATACTAGGCTTCCGTCTTCGAGGGTGAGGGACCCCGCATCCTCGCCGTACTGCGCTCCCGCCCGCTCGAAGAGCTTCGCCCGAACCGCCTCGCAGGCCAGCTTTACCGCGCCGCCGGTCATGTACGTCTGGCGCGAAGCGGAGGTGGACCCGGCCGAGCCGACAAGGGTGTCCGCCGGCAGGACGGATACCTTCTCGACGCCAAGCTCGGTGCGGACGATCTGCGCCTGTATGGTCACCAACCCCTGCCCCACCTCCGCCGCCGCGGTGTGCACCTCGGCCAGGGGTCCCTCCTCGGTCATCGAGAGCCTGACCCTCGCGGTGGCGTAATCGTCGAAGCCCTCCGAAAAGCCTATGTTCTTGAACCCCACGGCGTACCCGACACCCCGCTTCACGTCCTCACCGTGGGTCGTGTTCGAGACGCCGCCGGGCAGCTCGCGCAGGTCGCGCGGTCCGCCTTCCGGCTCCTCCGGCAGGGGCATGGCCTTTATGCGCTCCAGCAACTCGGCCACGGGGGTGGGACCTTCGACCTTCTGTCCGGAGGGCATCAGAGTGCCCTCTGTCATGGCGTTCTTTATCCTGAGGTCGACCGGGTCCATCCGTAGGGCTTCGGCTAGCTTGTCCATCTGCGACTCGTAGGCGAAGCAAGTCTGCACCCCGCCGAAGCCGCGCATTGCGCCGCAGGGCGGGTTGTCCGTGTAGAGGACGTAGCTGTCTATGAGGGCGTTGGGGCACTCGTAAGGTCCGACGGCGAAGCGGGCCCCGTTTCCGCAGACCGCGGTGGAGCTCGAGGCGTAGGCGCCCCCGTCGAAGACGATGCGGGCCTTGACGTAGACGAGTTCGCCGTCGCGGGTGGCACCGTGCTCGTAGCGCATCTTGCACGGGTGGCGGTGGACGTGCCCGAAGAAAGACTCCTCTCGGTTGTACATCATCTTGACGGGACGCCCGGTCTCAAGGGCCAGCATGCAGGCGTGGATCTGCATGGACAAATCTTCGCGGCCCCCGAACGCCCCACCCACCCCGGAGAGCGTCAGCCTTACCATCTCGGGCGGCAGGTCGAGGCTCTCGGCTAGCTGGTTCTGGTCCACGTGCAGCCACTGCGTCGAGATGTACAGGTCCACGCCGCCCTCGCCATCTGGGACGGCGAGCCCGGATTCTGGCCCCAGAAAAGCCTGGTCCTGCATGCCGATCTCGTACTCTCCCGCGACGACGACGTCCGCTTGCGCGTTCTCGGGGTCGCCGTGCACGACGTGAACATGGCGCAGTACGTTGCCGGAGAGATGGAGTTTCGGGGCGTCCTCGGACATAGCCTCCTCCGTGTCCACGAGGGGGTCGAGGACCTCGTACTCAACGGCGATCTTCTCTACGGCCCGCCTGGCGGTCTCGGGGTGGTCGGCGGCGACGATGGCGACGGGTTCGCCCTGGTAGCGCACGTGCTCCCACGCCAGCACAGGCTGGTCGGGGATCTCCATGCCGTAAACCTTGCGTCCCGGCACGTCCTCGTGCGTGAGCACGGCGTGCACGCCCGGCATCTCCTCGGCCTCCGCGGTGTCCATAGACCAGATGTTGGCCCGCGGGTAGGGGCTCCTCAGCGTCGCGCCCCACAACATGCCCTCCATCCACAGATCCGAGGAATAGTCGAACTCACCCCTGACCTTCGGGATACCGTCGGGGCGCGTGACGCTCTCCCCGATGCCCCCCGGCGTGAAGATCGCCGGATCTGGTGCCACGCGGGTGGGGGCGGTCGGTGTCGTCTGTGCTCTCAAGGTGACTCCTCCCTGTGGTCAGCACGCTTCGGGTCTTCGAACCTCGCACGCGGCATTTCGGCCTTTCAGTTTCTCTGGGACTCGCTGGCCAGAGCCCTGGTCGCATTCGCCAGCTCTCTTGTGATCTCTTGTTCGTCCGCCGTTCTCAGTCCTCCGTTCTCCACCACTGGCTCGCCGCCCACCAGCAGGAGCTCCACGGGTCTCGGCGGGCCGAGGACGAGGGCCGCCACGAGGTCGTCGACCCCAACATGCCCGAGCCCGTCGACCCGCCAGAGCGCGACATCGGCGAGCTTTCCAGCCTCCAGGGAGCCGATCTCCGCCTCCCGGCCCAGGCACCGGGCGCCGTGGATCGTACCGAGCTCTAGCGCCTGTCTGGCGGTGAGCGCCTTCGGCCCGCCGGCGAGACGGGCGAAGAGCAACGCCTGCCTTACCTCCTGGCCGAGCTCCCCGGCCTCGTTGGAGGCCGCACCGTCCACGCCGAGGCCGACCGGGGTCCCTGCCCCGACCAGAGCGGCTACGGGAGCGATGCCGGCCCCTAGCCTGGCATTGGACGAAGGGCAATGCGCCACGCCGGTGCCGGTGTCGCCGAAGCGGCGCACTTCCTTCTCGTCGAGGTGTACGCAGTGCGCGAGCCAGACATCCTCGCCAAGCCAGCCGAGCTCTTCGAGGTACTCGACCGGACGGACCCCAAACTTCTGCAGGCAGAATTCCACTTCATCCTCCGTTTCGGCGAGGTGCGTGTGCAGGCGGACGTTCCGCCTGCGGGCCAACTGGGCTGCCTCGGACATAAGCCGGGGCGTCACGGAGAACGGCGAGCAGGGGGCGAGGGCTATCCTTAGCATCGAATCGAAAGAAGGATCGTGGAAGCGGTCTATCGCATCCTCGCTGGCGACGAGTATCTCGTCCAGATCCTCGACGACGCTGTCAGGAGGCAGCCCACCATCGGACTCGCCCAGGTCCATTGAACCCCTGGTGGGATGGAAGCGGAGCCCGATCTCTCTTGCGGCCTCGATCTCCGCCGCAAGGAGGTCTCCCACGCCCCGCGGAAATACGTAGTGGTGGTCCATGGAGGTCGAGCAGCCGGAGCGGGCCAGGGCCGCAAGCCCGGCGCGGGCGGCGGCGTGTTCGATCTCCTCGTCAACGAGCGCCCAGATGGGGTAGAGCCCGACCAGCCACTCGAAGAGGGTGGCCTGCTGCGCGAGCCCGCGCGTAGCCCACTGGTAAAGGTGGTGGTGGCAGTTGACGAGTCCCGGCGTGGCGAGGCAACCACTGCCGTCTATGCGACGGGCGCCCGTCGCAACATCTTCCGGCGCGCGGCCCTCACCGACGGCCAGGATCCTGTTCCCCTCCGTCACGACGTGACCAGAGGCGTACTCCGTACCCTGGCCGTCGACGGTGGCGATGGCGCAGTTCTCGACGACGAGGCGCGCCTCGCTCATGCGCCAGACCTTCGGGCCGCGAGGCGTACGGCGTCCAGGATCTTCTCGTATCCGGTGCAACGGCACAGGTTGCCGGCGAGCGCCTCCCGAACCTCCGCGTCGTTCGGCTCAGGATTCCTATGCAACAGATCGTGGGTCGCCACGATAAAACCGGGGGTGCAGAACCCGCACTGCACGCCCCCCGCTTCGACGAAAGCCTGCTGCACCGGGTGCAGCCCGCCCTCCCCGGCCAGCCCCTCGACCGTGACGATCTCGCGCTCCTCGGCCTGCCCGGCCAAGACCAGGCAGGAGCAGACGAGCGTGCCATCCATGTACACCGAGCACGATCCACACTCGCCCTGCTCGCAGGCGTTCTTGGTGCCAGGAAGTCCCAGGCGCTCGCGCAGCACGTGGAGCAGGCTCTCGCCCTCCCACACGTACTCGGCCTCACGCCTCTCCCCGTTTACCGTAAGCTCCAACCGCATCAGCCACCTCCTCTCCGGTACTCTTCCCAGGCCCATTTGAGCGTGCGCCGGGCCAACACGCCGACGGCGTGGACCCTGTAGGCGGCGGTACCGCGCACGTCCGTTATCGGGCGGGCGGCCATCTCTACCGCCTCGCCGAAGCGCCTCAGCGCCGCGTCGTCGATCTGTGCCCGTGAATCCCAGAGACCGCCTTCCTGGAGGACTCCCTCGATAAACCCTTCGGCGTCCCTGGCGCGCACGGGTGTCGGCGCGGCGGAACCCACGCAGGCCCCGACCCGCTTCTCCTGCGGGTGAAGGGCCAGACCGAAGGCACAGACCGCGATCACCATGGCGTTTCTGGTGCCGATCTTCGCGTACTGCTGCGGCCCAGTCGCTTCCGGGATGTAGAAGGCCGAGATCAACTCGTCGGGCCTGAGCAGGTTCCGCTTGGGTCCCGTGATGAACTCCGTCACCGGGACGCGGCGCGTACCGCCGGTCGAGGCGACCTCGACCTCGGCATCCGAGGCGTACAGGGGTGGCAGACCGTCGCCCGCCGGCGAGGCGGTACCCAGGTTACCTCCTACGGTGCCCCGGTTGCGGATCTGGGGCGACCCGACGGTCCTCGAGGCCATCGCGAGACCGGGCAGCCTGTCGCCCAGTTCCTCGATTATTCGCGTATACGTCACCCCGGCCCCGATTCGCAGGCGGCCGTTCTGTAGTCCCCACTCCCTTAGCTCCGGTACCCTCGTCAGGTCCACCACGGCTTCGGGGCGGTCGTGGTCGAAGTTGAGCTCGACCATCATGTCGGTCCCGCCGGAGATGGGCCTGGCTCCTGGATACGCCGCCTTGATCTCCAAAGCTTCCTGCCAGTCATCGGGGCGGAAAAAATCCATCCGCTCGCCTCCTTCGCTCGACGGAGCCCGATCTGGTCGGCCCCTCCAGAGACTCCATCTCAACTCCCCCTGTACGTACCGTAGGACCACGGTGAGGCAAGTAGCGGAACGTGGTAGTGCGCCGCCGGCTCGGAGATGCCGAACCGCAGCGGTACGCGGTCGAGGAACGGGGGAGCGTCCCCCACTTCCGGTCGACCCGCAAAGTATTCGCCCACTTCGAAGACGATCTCGTAGACGCCCCGCACGGACTCCTCCCCGGAGAGCAGCGGCTCGTCGGTCCGGCCGTCGGCGTTCGTTCGGACTCTCTTGAGTATCCGGCGCTCCCCATCATCGCCTAGACGCGCGAGTTCCAGCGCCATACCGGCGGCGGGACGGCCGCGGGCGGTGTCCAATACGTGGGTCGTCAGACCGGCCACCTATCGCCTCTCCACAAAGCCTTCGATCTGGCCGTAAGGATCCTGGGTGGCGTGGAAGATGGTGTTGTTGTTCTGCATGCCAAAGCGATCAAGGTCGTAAGGAATGTGATGTACGTTGGGGAAGGAGTACCAGATCTTCTCTACCTCAGGAAACCTCGTCAAGACCGCTTTACCCATCCGCCACAACGTGTTCTGCACCGACGGACTGTAGTGGTCCGTGAAGGTCGCAAGAGTCTGGTCGTGCACGCCCCGCCACAGGCGGTCGAAGTCAGCTTCGGTCGTGTCGTACCACCACTTCGCGGTCACGATGGTGGCGAGGATGCGGTCGTTCGTGTCAGGGAGCGTCGTGTACCTTTCTCTCAGGAACCCTTCCCAGCCGGAGTTGGTGGTCTTGAGCACGTAGACGTCGCCTATCCCGGCTTGCACCCGCCTGGCGCCGCTCTCGTCACCCGAGACCTTCGCCCGGCGCTCGCCGCGGCCACGAACGAAAGAATGCTCGTGCGGCTCGCCGTCGACCTCGATGCGATCCCAGAGGAACTGCGTGAGCTCGACCCAGCAACTCGTCACGGTGGGACCTGCCCTGAGAAAGTGGTCCACCAGCGTCAGCCCGAAGTCCTCGATGCTCCCCCTCAGGTGGTCCTTTGCCAGGGCGTAACAGGTATTCCTCATCGTATCCGTGGCGAGCGCGTCGGTGTTGTCGCCCTCCACGTGGACGGCTTCGAAGTCGCCTTCGAGCGCGACGCGTATGTCGAGGTCCCAGATCTCATGGCGCTCGGTGCCGCGATCTACCTTGAATACGCGTACCTCGGACTTGCCGTAGTTGTTCTGGCCGAGAACTATCTCTTTGCCGCTCGTTCGCGTTGCGGTCATCGCCTACCTCCTCTGCTCACGGGTTTGAAGGGCTCGTGCGCACTCGAAGACGATGTCCTGGGCGCCCTCCCACAGCGTTAGCTCGCCAAGGGCACGCAGGTTTTCCCGTCCTTCGACCACGGTGAGGAAGTGGTTGCCGGCGAGCTGGCCCAGCTTGCTCGCGAAGACGGTTCCCGAGTAAGGGAACAGGATCTCCGTCTCCGAGTACCCGCCTGGGTAGAACAGGATCTCCCCGGCCTGGGGAACGCTCGTTGCATCCTCGAAGCCGACGCCGAGGTCGTAGTCCCCGAGCGGGATCCAGCAGCTCTCACCGCTCCAACGGACGTGGATGATCTTCTGGCGGTAGGGAAGTAGCCCCTCGAAAGCCGCGCACGTCTCGGGGGACTTCTCCCTCTCCCAACGCGCCAGGAACTCGTACGGCCCCGCCGTGATCCTCAGATCGCCCACTCGTTCACGCTCCTTTCCACCGACGCTCGTACTTCCCCACTCTCTTCTTCGTCGAATGCGCCTCTGCTATAAGCCCGAGGAAGCGCTGCATCACCCGTATCGCGATCTCGACGTCTTCCCTGGCTACCGACTCTGCCGGATTGTGGCTGATGCCTTCCTCGCAGCGAACGAAGAGCATGGCGACGGGGACGAGGGTGGCCATCTGGGCCGCGTCGTGGCCGGCTCCGCTCGGCAACCGGAGTGCCTTCAGCCCCTCCTCCTCGACGGCTCGCGCGAGCACGGCGCTAAGCTCCACGTCTACCTGAACGGCATCCGTCTCCTGTCGTACCTCCCATAGATTCTCGCACCCGCGCGAGGCGGCTATCTCCCGCGCCCTCTCGTCCACACGGTCGCACAGCCTTTCCCGCTCGACGTCGTTCGGATGCCGGAGGTCCAGCGAGAGCTTCGCCTCGCCGGGGACGACGTTGGCCGCGCCGGGGAGCGCCTGGATCTCCCCCACCGTCCCCACCGCGTCCGGCTCCGCCCTGGCGGCGGCCTCCACCTCGAGCACGAACTCGGCCGCGGCGCAGAGGGCGTCCCGCCTGCCCTCCATGGGCACCGTGCCAGCGTGTCCGGCCTTGCCGATAAAGCCGACCTGGATGCGACTCTGGCCGTTGATGGCCGTGACCACGCCAACGGGTAGGTCCTCTTTCTCCAGCACCGGACCCTGCTCTATGTGTACCTCGCAATAGCCGAGCAGATCCCCGCAGCTTCGGCCATCACCTTCGAGGGCGTCCGGGTCACCGCCGAAGGAACGAACCGCCTCCCGCAGGGTCACACCATTGCGGTCTTCGAGCCGCAGACGTTCATCGCTGAAAAAGCCGGCGTAGACGGAGCTCCCCAGGTAGGTCGTACCGAACCGTAGGCCCTCCTCGTCGGCGAAGCCGACTACTTCTAGGGCGTACGGGAGTCTCTCGCCCCGGTCGTGCAGCCGCTGGACGCACGCGATCGCCACTATCACGCCGAGGATGCCGTCGTACCTGCCTGCATCCCGCACGGTGTCGAGGTGGGAACCGAGGATGTAGGTTTTCTCGCCGAGTCCTTCGTAGCGTCCGATGAGGTTGCCGATCTGGTCACGCCTCGTGGTCATCCCGACCGCGCGCATCCAGCCGGCAACGGTGTCGTTAACGTCGTGCATGGCCTGCGAACCGTACGGCCGGTGGATAAGGCCGGGCTCCTCGCTGATGTTGGCGAGGAGGTCACACCGCTCCATCACGGTCGTCGCCGCGTCCGTCATGACGCATCTTTCCCCATCGTCTTGGATTCCCGCACAACCACCTACGATACCACCCGACGCGTGGGCCGGGCCATCGTTTGGGTCGACGAGGTCACAGGCAACGGGTTGCCGCTGTGGCTATCGTTCAGGGGTTACTAGCGCCCGTCACCCGCGTTCCCCACCCTTCATGCCCCGGTTATGTCCGTGCTACGATGAGAAGTCGGGGACGGCGCCACGCGCATCCGCGGCGCGACCCTTGGGTTCCTCCCAGTCCTCCTGCCGTCCGAACCCTCGTATGCTCCTTCTCCACCGCCATGAACGAACAGTAGTTGTCTTTTCATTCACGTGTCCCTTAGCGGTCTGCCCTCTTCCCAGCGGCGAATGATAGACCGTCCGCAACCAGGGCATGCCGGAGTTGCGCGAGCGCCTTTGGACCCACGCCATGTAATTCCTCTACCTCCGCCTGGCTGACCCCGGCGAGCTGCTCGAGCCGCCGGTATCTGGCATTGCTGAGCGCCCGCTGCGCAGGCCTGGACAACCCTGGCGGAAGGTTGCTCTCTTGCTGATGGTTCATGCTAACCCTCTACCTGAGGACCCGGAATGTCATGTGGGTCACGTCCGGATCCTCTATCAGCCCGCTCCTCTCAAGCTCGATGGGTGTGGTCCCCAGGTTATCGAACAACCTCACGCCGTCCCCCAGCAGCACGGGGACCACGTCTACGTGTACTTCGTCCAGTAATCCCGCCTCGAGGCACTGCTGGACGAGGCTGGCAGCGCCGACCGCGACGTTCTTCTCGCCAGCCGCCGCCCTAGCCTGTTCGACCGCGCTCTCCACGCCGTCGGTGACGAAGGTGAACGGCGACCCCTCGTAGTCCCATCCGTCGGGGACGGAATGGGTTACGACGAAGATCGGGATGTTCTCGCCTATCGGGTGTCTGCCGCCCCACCCGTTCGTGATGTCGAACGTCCTCCGTCCTGTCACGAGAGCCCCTATCGAGGAGAACACCTCGTTCAGCATCTCTGCGGCCTGGGACGAGACCTGGAAAGTCATCTCACCACTCGGCACGACAAAGTCGGTATCACCGCCGGTGTACCAGTCGAAGAGCCGCATTCCACCCTCGCCCAAAGGATGCTCAGGTCCATCGTTCGGACCGGAGATGAATCCGTCGAGCGACATAGTGAGCCCCGAAGTAACTTTGCCCATGTCTACTCTCCTCCCGATATCTAGTTACGGGTGGGTATCTGCTGCACGCACCAACGGTTTCCGTCGGGATCACTGAAGAAGACACACCCGACATTGTTGAGGTCTTCTCCCTCCTCAGCCGGGCGGTAAGCACCCTCGCCGAAGACCAGGACATCACCGACATCCACGCCCCGTTCCACCAACTCGGCACGTGCGGCGCGCACGTCGCTGACGACCAGGAACACGCCATCAATGGACCCTGGCTCCATAGAGGTAGTGCTCGTTCCCAGATGTATCGAGCACGCAGATCCGGGAGGGGTCAGCTGGACGAGGTGGACCTCATCGCTGATTCTGTAGTCTATGTCCAAGTCGAACCCGACCTTCTCCGCGTAGAAGTCTCTGGCGCGTTCCACGTCCGAGACCGGGATAGTCACGACCTCTATTTTCCAATCCATAGTGCTCCGTCCTTTCGCCAGCCACTCGTTCTCCAAGATCAAAGGGCAATTGTACTCTCCGGTGATGAACTCGCTCTAGCCTTCTTCGACCGCCTTCGTAACTATCTCGGAGATCTGCTCGGCGGCCCCGAAATCGGCGGTGAGCCTGTTCTTCGTCAGGGCCCAGGAGACGCCTGTCGCGGTGTCCACACATGCGAAGCTCCCACCAACGCCGCCGACCCCGAGCACGCTCCCGGTCTCTTGCGGGTCTGCTCCCAGGCGGCCGACGGAGTAACCGAGCGCCCAGGTGGTCGGGAACCCCATGATCTCGTCTACACCACTGAACGCCCCCGCGGATATCTCGCGCAGCCGCTCGGGCGAGACGAGGCGGAAGCCATCCACCTCGTCCACCAACGCGGCGTACATCCGCGCCACGGCCCGCGCGGACATCTTACCCCCGGCCGGGATGTCGGCCATCAGGATGTCGGGACGGTTGCCGAACTCGGCGGTAGGGGTCACCTGCCGCGGTCCCAGCTTGAAGAAAGGCGAATCATCGGGCATCGAGGCGAGCATCTCCGCGCTGCCTTCCATGTCTTCCAGCCTGGCCAGCCTGCTGAGTTCGGACCGTGGGACGCCGAAGTAGATCTCATCGGCGATGCCCAGCGGTTCGGCCACCTCCTCGCGAAGCACCCGCGAGATGGGCTTTCCCGTGGCCCGGCGCACGATCTCGCCAACGATGTACCCGAACGGGTATGCATGATAGGCGATCTTCGTGCCAGGCTCCCACCAGGGCTCGGCATCGGCGATGGCAGCGCACATCTTGTCCCAGTCACACAGGTCTTCCGGCGTGGTGTCGTCCGGTATCCCTGGCACACCGACCGTGTGCGTCAGCACGTGCCGCACGGTCGCAGCTTCTTTACCGTTGGCCCCGAATTCGGGCCAAAGGTCCACGACCGGGGTGTCGTAGCCGAAGAGGCCACGCTCGACAAGCACATGCGCCACGGTCGAGGTCGCACCCTTGCCGACCGAGTAGCAATAGAACGGCGCGTCGGAAGCGACGGGACGCCCGGTTTCTGGGTCGGCAATGCCGGCGACGGCGTCGGCTATCTGCTCGCCATTCCGGTACACGGCGACCTGCAGACCGCGCTCCGCTCCCGATTGGACCAGCCCGTCAGCGGCTTCCTGTATCCGGGTCTGGATGTCGTCCATGATCCTCCCTCTTCTCGTTGCCGGTCAGCCAAAAGACGAGACCTTACGCCGCCTCACAGTCGAAAGGCTCAGCCTCGGTCTGGATCTCCTCCTCTGCCTGGCGTTCGGGCTGCAGCACGGTGAGGGCGACGGCTATCGCCACGACGACCAGTCCGGCTCCGATCCCGAAAGCCAGGTGGTAGCCGCTCGTCAGCGCCGCCGCGGTGGACTCACCGCTCCCTATCAGCCGGTCACTCCGCGACGCCGACAGGGTTGCGAGCACGGCCAGGCCAAGGGAACCGCCGACCTGCGCTGTGGTGTTGATCAGGCCCGAGGCCAACCCCGCGTCGCTAGGCGTCGCGCCAGACATCGCCAGCGTCATGAGCGCAGGGAAGCAGAGGCCGGCTCCGATGCCAAGTAGGACCATCACAGGCAAGATGTCGATCACGTAATCTCCGTCTACCGGCGCCCGCGCGAACAGTGCGAGCCCGGTCATGAACAGTGCCAGGCCGCCGAGAACCAGCTTCCTGGCCCCAAAGCGCATGACCAGCCGGTCGGTGTAGCGGACCGACAGTATTCCCATGAGAATCGTTACGGGCAGGAAGGCGAGACCGGTCTGCAGGGCGTCATAGGCGAGGATTCGCTGCAGGTAGAGCGCGCCGAGGAAGAACATGCCGAACATCCCGGCGACGCTCAGAACCTGGATCAGGTTCGCCCCAGCGATGTTGCGCGAGCGGAAGATCCGGAGCGGCACCAGCGGGTTGCGCGCGGTCGCTTCGCGGGCGACGAAGGCAGCCAACAACGCGAGTGAGATGGCGCCTATCGTCAGGGTACGGCCTGAACCCCAACCGTACTCAGCCGCCGGACCTATGATAGTGTAGACGCCGAGCATCAGCGAGCCGGTTACCAGGACAGCACCGGCGAAGTCCGCGCCATCACCGAACCCGATACCCCTGTCGCCCTCGATCAACCGCCCCGCGAGCACCGCCGTCACTATACCGATCGGGACGTTCACGAAGAAGATCCAATGCCAACTGATGGACTGGGTAAGGATGCCGCCGACGAGCAGGCCCACAGCACCACCGGCGGAAGCGACGAATGCGAAGACGCCGATGGCCTTCGCCTGCTCCCGCGGCTCGGGGAACATGGTGACGATCATGCCCAGGATCACCGCCGATGTCATGGCACCGCCGGCTCCCTGAACGAAGCGGGCCGCGACCAATAACTCCTGGCTCTGCGCGAGACCACATAACAGGGAGGCCGCCGTGAAAACCCCGATGCCGGCCAAGAACATCCCCCTGCGGGAGATGATGTCTCCGAGCCGCCCGGCGAGCAGCAGCAGACCGCCGAAGGCGATCAAGTAGGCGTTGACGACCCAGGCTAGACCCGACTGCGAGAAACCGAGGTCGTCCTGAATCGCCGGCAAAGCCACGTTGACCACCGTGGCGTCGAGCACGATCATCAGCATCCCCACACAAAGGACGTACAGGGCGATCCAACGTCGCCCACCATCCATCGTCTCAGAATGCGAATCGTTGTGTTTTCCGAACTCATACTGCGTCATCTGGATCGTCTCCGTTTCCCGAGATCGCAACATTATCTGATCTGAGAATACGGCAATAGTCCTAAAAAACAACCATCTATCGTCGAAAACTGACCAGATATATAGACTTCAGTACTTACGGTGATAAACTTACTAAATGGTGACAAGACGCACATACGATGACGGTTGTGCTGCGGCGCATGCGCTCGACCTTGTGGGCGAGCGCTGGGCGCTCCTTGTAGTACGCGAGTTGTTGCTTGGGCCGAAGCGGTTCACGGACTTGCGGGCTGGCCTGCCGCACGCCAGTCCCAACGTTCTCGCCCAGCGCCTACGCGAGTTGGAGGAGGCTGGGATCTTGCGTCGCAGGAGGCTTCCTCCGCCGGCGGCGTCGAAGATCTACGAGCTGACCGATTGGGGCGAGGAGTTGGAGCCGGTCATTATTCGTCTTGGCAGGTGGGGTGCCCGCTCCCCGTCAAAACCTGGCGACGCTCCACTGGGTGTTGACTCCCTGATCCTCTCCTTCAGGACGATGTTCGAGCCTGGCGCTGCCGAGGGCCTGGAGGCGAGCTACGAACTCAGGATTGGGGAGGACAGCTTCAGGGCCGAGGTGTCTGAGGAAGGCTTCGAGGTCGAACGCGGCGGCGTGGAGCGTCCCGACGCGATCATCGAGGCCGATTCGGCTACGCTGGCCGGGCTCGTCTACCAAGGTCGGGACCTGGAAGAAGCGCTACGATCCGGGGACGTGAAGATCGAGGGCGACGAGGCGGCTGTGGAACGCTTCCTCACGCTCTTCCCCCTGCCTGAGCCTGCCGCGCGGTACAGCCTGTTCTGACTACGGCCGCTTCTAGCAGCCTTTACATCGCCCCTTGTCGTACCCCGCCGGTCCGCCCATACGGTTCTCGAAGTGACTGAGCCTGGAGGCGTCGGCTCGCTATCTCACAAAGCATCGAGCCCCTACGACCCCTACCTGAAACCTGATGCCTGCGGTTTGCAAACAGAAGGCGCAGCCTTCTTGCAAACCGCTCTAAACGCTCACCAGCAAAGCCGTGGCGTACATTATGGCCACTCCGGCGGTGAACCCGCCCAGGTTGGGGGCGGAGAGGGCAGGGGTCTTCGACCGGGCCGAATCCTTCAGAAGAAGACGCGTGACCTCGTAGATCACCTGTAGGATGGCGCCGGCCCCAACGGCGAGCAACACGGCCGAGGCGAGGTTGGAGTATACGAACCCGCCGATCCAGGTCCCCAGGATGGCAGGACCACCGCCGAGAAGCGCCAGGCCCGCGAAGTGCGCGAGGCGTGGCCTCTCCTCGAGGATGGGCGCTGCGATGCCCACGCCCTCTGTAATGTTGTGCAACGTGAACCCGACTACGAGGAACGTCCCGAGTGCAGCCTCCCCGAGGGCGAACGCCGCGCCGATGGCAAGCCCTTCACCCAGGTTGTGCAGGCCTATCCCCAGGGCGATCCGGTACGAGGTCGAGAGCCGGCTCGTCACCCCGCGCCTCCTGAACAACCGCTCGGCGCCCAACAGCCCGAGCAGGGCGAGCAGTGCCACCACAAGCACCAGCGGGACGCCGGAGAAGGCCCCGGGCAACCGTCCGGCGACCTCCACTGCCTCGAGCAGCGTGTCCACGACCAGCCAGACTAGCAGCCCCAGCGTGAGGGCCAGTACGGCCCCTATCCCCGCGGAGCCGAGGCGTCTCAGAAACGGGTACCAGAGCAGCCCGAGCGCCACCGGTATCACGCCGACGTAGGTCCCGATCAGCGCGTAGCGCCAGAAAGTCTCCGCTGTGAACGTCGGTGTGATAACCGCTGCAGGCACCTCGGCTGAAAAGGTAGTCCCTGTGTCAGTGATTAGGGTGATTCCGTAGGCTTCGCCCTCGATCCAGGAGTAAGGCAAGGTGATCTCCGCCGAACCAAGCGGCGAGATCCTGGCGTCCGGCTCCACAGTGAAGTCCCAGAGCGCCTCATTGACCGACACCTGGCTCACGGTAACCGGCTCGGGACCGCCGTTGGTCACGCTCACCACTATCTCGTCCGGCGTTGGCAACGACACCCGACCGATGGTGAGATCCTCCACGGGCGGACGGTCCTCACGGTCTATCCCCGCCCCGTTCAGCACGATGGCGGCCAGCAGCACGCCCAACCCAAGCAGCGGCGCGAGACCGAGGAGCACCCAGAGCGGTCCACGCTCTCGTCCCATCCCCTACTCCTTTACGTCGAAGAGGCCCATCCAACCGAGCTCGGCGAACTCGCTGACGTGGGCGTGGAACATGAAGAGCCCGGGGAAGTCGTAGCTTAACTCCATGATGCCGCGCTCCCCCTGGGCGAACATCTTGGTGTCCGTGAACTCGGAGGGCTCGAGCCTGGTCCCCGTCGGGTAGTAGTCGAAGAAGTTGGCGTGCGTGTGGAAGCTGTTGACAAAGTCGAACTCAAGCACGTTGACCACGTAGATCCTCACCAGCTCACCGAGTTTCAACTGGACGGGATGGCGCTGGTGGTGGAAGGCCACGGTGTTAACCGCGTAGACCTCGTTCGCACCGTCGAAGTTGGTGTCGAAGCCGTTCATGACCATCACCAGCTCGTCGGCATCCTCGCGCCCCTCCTTCGGGTCAATTACGAAAGCCCCGTAGAGCCCTTTCTCGATGTGCTTCTTGAGGGGCATGACGTGGCAATGGTAGAGGTGGCACCCGAACGGCTCCGCCTCGAACTCGTAGACGAACTCCTGGCCCGGCGCGACAAGCTCGAACACCCCGTCCATGCCTGCCGGGTGGAAGCCGTGGAAGTGGATCGTGTGCGGGTGAGCATCCCTGTTTCTGAACACCACCCGTAACAGGTCACCCTCCCTGGCGCGCAACGTCGGCCCAGGAACCTGCCCGTTGTAGGCCCACGCCGGGTACATCACCCCAGGCGCTACCTCTATTTCAACCTCCTCCGCACTCAGCTCGTACTCTCGAACCGTCCTGCCGCCCTCGGTCCGCTCCTCACCCCAGTAGAACTCCCTCAAAAACTTCGAGGGGTCGAACCTGGAGAGGTCCACATCCCCAACCGTCCCGTTCCCCCCGTGCGCGGCCATGCCGCCGGACTCCGCAGCCCCGTGGCTTGCCTTATGGCTTGCCTTGTGGCCCGCCCCATGCTTTTCTCCGTCGTGCCCTAGGGCCGCGCGGGCCCCCAACAGGCTACCGGAAACCCCTAGAGCCCCCGCTACGCCAGCGGCCCGCAAGAAATCCCGGCGTGAAACCCCCGATTCCGATCCATCCATGCGCGCCATCCTGTTCCGTCTGCTGAGCCCTCGCGGGATTGCGTACCCCGAGTTAGTTTTAGTCCTACCTAATATTACGACAAATTGGGGTTACATGTCAAAGTATTCTCGCTTGAAAAAACTATTCGAATAACCTATATTATGATCGGAGATGGGAAACATAATGGTCACTCAGCCTTCCGCCTCGGTCGGGGATTACCTCAAGGCCGTGTGGGAGATCGCGGGTTCGGGAGCGGCGTCGACCAAGGGTGTGGCGGACAGGCTCTCCGTCTCATCTGCCTCTGTAACCAACATGTTCGCGAGATTACAGGGGATGGGACTCGCCCTCTACGAGCCTTACCGGGGGGCTTCCCTGACGAGGCGGGGGCGGGCGGAGGCTTTGCGGCTGGTGCGGCGGCACCGTCTGATCGAGACGTTCTTACTCGAGCATCTGGGGTACTCGTGGGAGGACGTACACGAGGAGGCCGAGCGGTTGGAGCACGCCGTCTCCGACGAGTTCACGGAGCGCCTGGCCGAGCTTCTGGGCCATCCGGAGCGGGATCCCCACGGCGCGCCCATCCCCACGTCCGACGGCGCGCTGCCGACGGAGGATTCGCAGCCCCTCAGCGGGACAGAGGCCGGCGGACGTTTCGTCGTCTCGCGGGTAGAGAACAGGGACCCCGCCGTGCTTACCTACCTGCGGGGTCTTGGGCTCGTGCCGGGTCGCGCGCTCCGGGTGAGAGAGGTCCGCGCGCTGGACGGCGTCGTTACCGCAGAGGATGAGGACGGGGCCACCCACGCCCTCGGCGCGCCCCTGGCGCGTTCCATCCTGGTCAGACACCGGGAGTAACGTACCTCGACGAGGGTCCGACCTCTGCCCTTGGTTCGGCCAATTAACCTTCGCTCTAGGTAACCGTCAGGTGGTGGCCCTGTTCTTTGTAGCGGACCGCCATATCCGGGAGTGAGATGGGATCGTAGTCCTTCGCGTGGCCTGATTGTCCGAAGGCCTCCATACGCGCCTTTACGACCTGCTGCATCGCGGCCCTGGCAGGCTTCAGGTAGTAGCGGGGATCGAACTCCGAGGGGTCCTCGGCGAAGGCCTTGCGGATCGCACCCGTCGCGGCCAGACGCAGGTCGGTGTCCACGTTGATCTTCCTCACGCCGTGCTTGATGCCCTCCTGAATCTCCCGCACGGGGACGCCCCACGTGGGCTGTATGTCGCCGCCGTACTCGTTGATAATGTCGACCAGCTCTTTGGGCACGCTGGAGGAGCCGTGCATAACGAGGTGCGTGGTCGGGAGCCGCTCGTTGATCTCCTCGATGATGTGCATGGCGAGGACCTCGCGGTCCGGCTCCTTGGTGAACTTGTAGGCCCCGTGGCTCGTCCCGATCGCGACCGCTAGTGCGTCTACCCCCGTCCGCTCGACGAACTCCACGGCCTGATCTGGGTCCGTCAAGTTCACCTCACCGGAGCCGACGTCGTCCTCGATGCCGCCGAGCGTCCCCAGCTCGCCCTCTACGGTGACGCCTGAGGCGTGCGCCATCTCGACCACCTCGCGCGTGACGTTCACGTTGTACTCGAAATCCGCAGGGGTCTTGCCGTCGTCCATCAGCGAGCCGTCCATCATGACGCTGGTAAAGCCTAGATCTATGGCGCTTTTGCAGGTCTCGGGGGAGTTGCCGTGGTCCTGGTGCAGGGCAACGGAGATCTCGGGGTATACCTCCGTCGCGGCCTCCATGAGATGGTACAGGAAGCGGTCGTTGGCGTACTTGCGCGCTCCGCGCGAAGCCTGGATGATGACGGGAGACCCTGTCTCCCGCGCGGCCTCCATGATGGCCTGTACCTGCTCCAGGTTGTTGACGTTGAACGCCCCTACTCCGTAGCCCCCGTTCGCCGCCTCGTCCAGAAGCTGGCGCATCGTAACCAGTGCCATGTGAGTCACCCTCCTATCTCGAAGTACCAGGACCCGCCACCGCGACGGGAGCGGCAAGTATAGACGCTTTTGCATGTCGTACCAAAGTACGAGTTCCCCCGGCAAGAGACGCTACGGAAGCGCGTGTTCTACCACGTGCGAGAGGCTATGAGCGAAAAAGCTGAGATGCCGACCAGCGACAGCCGCAGGCTGGAGCGTGGTGACAAGCCGCCTGGCGAAGCCAGGCGGCTTGCTGAAATGCTTACTGCGCGACGTCCACGGAGACCCTGTCGGCCTGCACGATGTAGCGTACGTACCAGTTCGGGCCCATCGTCCAGTAGTCACCGAAGGTCTCTATGCACGTCTGCAACGAGACCATCTCCCTTCCCGGCTTGGGGGTCGTTACCCACGTCTCATCCGGCGTTATCTCTTTGAACTCCGTAACCTCGTAAGTGTAGGTAGTCCCGTTGATGTCGCCGAGGTAGATCACATCCCCCTCGGCCAGAAGCGGCAGATTGTAGAACTGATGGTCGCTCGCCGTGCCGGGCCACCCTAGCCTGTGCGCCGCAATGTAAGTGTTCGCGTTGTCTTCCCAGGGGAAAGCCGTATGGGGCAACTTTATGGCCCCGTAATCCATCGCGGACTCGGCCGCAGAGTTGGTCACGTAGTTGTCGTAGAGCCCGAGCGCCGGGATGGACATCCACAGGTCGTTCGTGCGCGGCGTCGGTATAGCAGACCGCTTCTTCGGGTCGGGCTTCTGCGCCACCCGATGGCTGGCATCCTCTTGCTCGTCCGCCTTCTGAGCGGCCTCCTTGTCGACCTCGTTCTGCTCGGCCGCGGACTTCTCGTCCTCTTCTTCCGAGGTCAGGACCTGCGCGTTTTCCCTCTTCTGCTCGCTTGCAGCCTCAGGGGCCCCCGCCAGTTGCACAGATGCCGCCCTCTCCACGGCGGCCTTCTCTATCCCACCAGAGGCAACCGGTTGCTCTTCGGGGGAGCCCGCCAGTAGCGTTAGGCCAAAGACCAAAAGGGCAAGCGACATCAGCAATAAGAACGCGGCCCACCTGCGTCGCCTCTTGAACTTGCGTCGATCAGATCTTTTGCCGATGTGCCCTCTCCGTTCTTCCCACCTGCGCAAAAGCCGTACACGGTCCGCGTCGCTGCCGCTTCGCCGAACGAAACATGCGCGAGATTTTAGCAGCACTTTTCGCAAAGCGGTAGAGTAGTTAGTAAACATTTCTTAATGGTTGGCAAAGTATCTCCGCCGATGGCGGTGAGCCTGGCGGGCCGTATACTCCGTGGGACGCTGGTGCTTGGCCCTGGTCCGAGAGCCGAGATACGGTAGTATATGTGCCGTTCCCGAGATCTTCACCGACCCTTACGTAGTCCGAAACGCTGGTCGGGACTGGTGAACGTTCCAAGAACATAGAGAGGTTGGCGGTTGAACACGGAGACGGAGAGTACCAAGGGTGCCCTGAGGGGGCAGTCGACACTCGAAGCGCGGGGTTTGAAGAAGAGCTACTCGGGCTTCGAGGCGGTCAAGGGCGTCGACTTCGAGGTCTTCGGTGGAGAATGTTTCGGTTTTTTGGGCCCGAACGGGGCCGGGAAGACGACGACGATGAAGATGATCTACGGGGCCGTGATACCGACGGGCGGTGAGCTCGCCGTCGCCGGTCTCGACATCTACCACCACGAGCGGGAGATCAAACGCCGCATCGGGGTCGTCCCCCAGGAGAACAACCTCGACGACGAGCTCAAGGTAGAGGAGAACCTGCTCATCTACGGCAGGTACTACGACCTTCCCAGCAAGCTGGTACTCAGGAGGGCTGAGGAGCTTCTCGACTTCATGCAGCTCTCCGACAAGGCCGAAGCGACGGTCGAGCAGCTCTCCGGCGGTATGAAGCGGCGCTTGCTCATCGCCCGCGCCCTGCTGAACGACCCCGAGATCGTCGTCCTCGACGAGCCGACTACGGGGCTCGACCCGCAGGCCCGCCTGCTCGTCTGGGACCGGTTGCGCAAGCTCACCGAAGAGGGCAAGACCCTCATCCTGACCACCCATTACATGGAGGAGGCCGCACGGCTGTGCGACAGGCTCGTCATCATGGAGGGGGGTTTGATCATCGCCGAGGGGACGCCTGGCGCGCTGGTCGAAGAGCACGTCAGCCCACAGGTCCTCGAGTTCAGGACGGACCACAGGTCACTAGAAGGTCTCGTTCCCATTCTCGAGGAGGCCTCGGACGCCATCGAGCGGACCGGCGATGAGTCGATCCTCGCCTACACCGACGACGCCGACGCCCTCCTGGAGCGGGTGCGGGACTCGGGGACGGAGATCGAGAACACCGTGTACCGTCAGGCAGGGCTTGAGGACGTCTTCCTGCGGCTCACGGGTAGGAGGTTGGTGGAGTAGTGGGTACGGTAAGGATACCCTCGGCGCGCGGGTCGTTCAGGGTGTGGCAGCGCAACATCACCATCTTCCGGAAGTACTGGAAGACTATTTTGTTCCCCAACTTCGTCGAACCCCTCCTCTATCTGGCGGCCCTCGGGCTCGGTCTCGGGGCGTTCATCCAGCAGGGAGGCATCGACGGCCAGCCCTACGTCCAGTTCGTGGCGCCGGGGCTCTTGGCGAGCAACGCCATGTTCGCCGCCTCCTTCGAGAGCACGTTCAACACCTTCGTCAAACTCAAGATAGACAAGATCTACGACGCCATAATAACCACGCCCGTCAACGCAGAGGATGTGGTCGGTGGTGAATATCTGTGGGCGGGGACGCGCGCGGCGCTCTACGGGACCGCGTTTCTCGCGATGATAGTGGTGCTTGGGATCGTCTTCGGGCAGCCGCTAGTCACGTCGTGGTGGGCCCTGCTGCTGCCCTTGATGCTGCTCTTGATCGGCATCATGTTCAGCGTGATGGGCACGTTGTTTACCAGCCTCATAGAACGCATAGACCTCTACGCCTACTACTTTACCCTGGTCGTGACCCCGCTGTTTCTGCTCTCCGGCGTCTTCTTCCCCGTAGACGACTTCCCCGCGCCGGTTCCGCAGGTCGCCTGGTTTACCCCGCTCTATCACGCGGTCAACGTGTGCAGGGAGCTCGCCACGGGACCTTCCGTAGGGGTCCTCGTCGACGTGGCCTGGATGCTCGTGTTTACCGCAGCGCTCGCCTTGATCCCGGTCCAGATCATGCGCAGGCGGCTCATCGGCTGAGGGTCGAGACTCTGGTAGGATGGTCAGATGGAGGCCGAGCAGTTCACCATACGCCTCGCCCGGCCTGATGACGATCCGGCTATCGCCGCCCTCGTCGTGGAAGGATTCCTAGACCAGTTCAGGCACGTCTTCGGCAGCAGGATGGACCGCTCGCTCAAGGTCATGGAGCGCTGGATCCGCCTGGAGCACACCTCGGGCGGGGTGACCTCCCTGGTGGTCGAAGGTTACGCAGAAGGAGAGATCGCCGGCAGCATCGGTGTCAGGACCGAAGTCTCCAGGGAAGACATCCTTGCCCGCGGCCTGTGGAGGGCCCTCACCCGCAACCTCGGCTTTCCGCGGGCGGTCTGGGCGACGACGTTGCTCTCCTACCCGACTTACTCCTCCGTCACTTCCGAGGCATACATCGAACGGCTCGTGATCTCCCCCTCCTTCCGGCGCCAGGGCATGGCTCGGCGCCTGCTCTCGGCGGCGGAAGACCTCGCCAGAGACGCTGGCAAGAAGTCCGTGGGCCTGCACGTCACGGGCAACAACCTCGGCGCCCTGCGACTCTACGAGGCCGAGGGTTACTCGGAAATCTCGCGGCAGAGATCCTTGATCGCCGCCTGGTTTATGGACATCCGGGAGTGGCTGTATCTGAAAAAGCAGCTCTAAGGGCGGGGAGGGCTTTCCTGGCTAGAGGGGTAGTCGTCATCCCGTCCGTCAGATGGCCCATTCTGGCGCCGCTCGCGGGACCCGAAGTCGCGCCGGGTCTCGGGCCAATCGAAGAGGTCGTCCGGAAGTTCGGGTAGAAAATCTTCGTCAAGAGGCTCACGTCTGGCCCGACCGCCCGAGGCCGGTTGCTCATCGACTGCGTCAGGGTATGCCTCCGGTGGCTGCTGAGGCCGGTCCCTGGCCGGATACCTTCCCCCGTGTTTGCGCACCACCCTCGGCACGTTGTCGCGTTCGGGCTCGAGCTCCGTGGGGCGCGGGCCGAGATCCACCGTATCGTCCGATGGGCCCGGAGCAGCGTCGCCCTCCTCGCCACCTTCGACTTGGTCGGTTTGGACCCCTTCTATCGACTCCGCGACCGGGTGGACGAAATCCAGGTAGCGGGCGTCGCCCGTCAGGAAGGCGAGGATCTGGGCATTGAACTCGGCTACACGCTCCACCATAGGCATATGGCCGCACTCGTCTATGAGGCAGATCTCGGCCCTCTCCACGCCCTCGGCCCATACCCCGACCGATTGAGGGTCTACTATCTGATCCTCTTCCCCGGCGACGACGAGAAAGGGAATCTTTATGATCCTGGCCTGCCTGGCGAGCCTACCGCGGGAGATCTCACGCCTCGAGATGCCCAAGGTCTTGGAGACGGCGGCTGGCGTGGACCGGCCTGCGTCATCCACTATCTCTTCCGTAAGGTCGTCGGAGTCAGCCACGAAGGGCCGCATCCAGAGGCGGCGGACGGGACGCGCCGCGCGTCCCAGGGAATAGAAGATCGGACCGATGACGGGCACGGTGGCGAGCCACAGCAGGG
This sequence comes from uncultured Rubrobacteraceae bacterium, assembly GCA_963849745.1. Classification (GTDB taxonomy): domain Bacteria; phylum Actinomycetota; class Rubrobacteria; order Rubrobacterales; family Rubrobacteraceae; genus Rubrobacter_D. The sequence goes on from CAWKIM010000007.1 coordinate 235,541, forward strand.
TGGGAAGGTCGAGCTGGTCCTCGTCGGCAGGAGCACATATGACGACGAGGCGTCCGACGACGTCGGGATGATCTGCCGCGAGCTTTACGGCCATGGCCCCGCCGAGGTCGTGGCCGATGACGTTGGCGCGGGTCAGGCCGAAGTGGGCGCAGAAAGCGTACAAAAGCCTGCTCCCGTTTCGTATCCCGTATCCCGAGAGTGGTTTGTCCGACTCCCCGAAACCGCTGAGGTCGAGGGTATACACAGTGAAGCGTTGCACCAGCCGCCCTGCGAGTTGCTCCCAGATGCGGGACGAGGATAACCAGCCGTGTACGAGCACGACCGGGGGGCCCCCGCCGATGACGTTGTAGCGGATCCACACCCCCTCAAGCTCCAGGTACTCCGTGTCGCGGGCGCTCTCTACCTCCCCAGTGTCACGACCGAGAACGATGGAGGCGGCGAGGATCGAAGCAACCACGACGAACAAGATTATCAAGGTGGTTCCCATGGAAGCCATGATAACGCAAAAACGCGCCAACAGGATAGCAGCGGGACGCGCCGGACTCGTCCTGCCTCGGCGTGGTCGGCGCTCTCCCTACATCGACCTCACGAACCACGAGTCGGTGCCGCAGAGCCAGACCTCGGGTGGCCCGGCACACCGCCTATTCCAGGTCAGCCGATGCTTTCGCGCCTGTCGTGACTGTAGAGGCATTCCAGTTGCGAGCGAAGGAGAGTACGGTCGTAGAGGCCCGCTTGACAGTCGATGCAGAAGAGTACCTCCTCGGGACGACCAGGATGCAGGTCGTTGTCCATCATGAAATCGAGAAGCTCCCTGTACTCTTCGCCGACCTGATCCACGAACTCCGAGAACGAGATGCGTCCAGTGATCAAACGCTCGCACGCTTCGTAGGAATCCAGCTTGCCCAGACGACGGTTGGTGTGCCTTACGATGAGCCCGGGGGCGATGTTCCCCAGTCCCATTCCCTCCTTCATCACCAAGACGGTCCCTTTCTAGCCCCCGGAGGGGTCGTTCCCCGTTTTCCTGTTACCCCTTAGACCGCCGGCACCCCATCAGCAGGCGATTCGTGCAGTCTACGTTCGGTGGCGCGTTTTGTAAAGCGTCTCGCCGAGAGGGGACACCCCGAACGATATACTCCCGAAAGATGACGGATGTAGCGAAGGAATCAAGGACGTGCCGGAACGAGACTCTCGTAGATGGCTCGTAGCGTGAGCGTCCGGCGCAGTGCGCGCGTGGTCGTCCTCGGCGCCGGGTTCGCCGGAGCCTCCCTGCTCAGGCACCTCCCTCCTGCGCTGCGAAAACCCGGCGAGACCCTGCTGATCGACCGCAGGGAAGAGTACGCTTTCGTGCCCCTGATCCACGAGGTCGCAGTCGGCCGGGTGCATCCTAGATCCGTAAGCTCACCTATAGCCCCCCTCTGCGCCGGTGCCTGCCAGTTCTTGCACTCGGAAGTCTCGGGTATAGACCTCACCCGGAAGACCCTCGAGACCCCGGAGGGTCCCGTCGGCTACGAGTATCTGGTCCTCAATCCTGGCAGCGTCGCCGCCGAGCCCGGACCACTGCTGGCGGACTACTTCCACTCCTTCTGGAGCCTGGACGATGCGCTGCGCCTGCGCACCACCCTTGGCGATGCCTGGCGCCTGGCCACGAGCCCGGGGCCCCGGCCGCCGCAGGGCATCCTGACCGTGGCCATCGTCGGCGGCGGGGCTACCGGCGTGGAGGTCGCTGCCGAGGTGGCCGCCCTCTTCGAATATCTCGGGAAACGCTCCCATCGCAGGCCGTCCGAAGAACCGCGGGTCGTGCTGCTTGAGGCTACTCACCGGCTGATGGACTGGCTAGACCCCTACTTCGACGGCGTCGCGAGGAAGACGCTCTCTGGCCTCGGAGTCGAAGTGCGCCTGAACACCCCCGTAGAGACAGCGAGCGCCGAGGGCGTCTTCGCCGGCGAAGACTGGCTGAAGGCGGGCACCAGGGTTTGGTCGGCCGGCGTGAAGGCCCCGCCGCTGGTGAGAGGATTGCCGGGGGAGCACGATGCGGCGGGCCGCTCGCACGTGGGCAAGCACCTCACTTTGCCGGATCACCCCGAGGTCTACGTGGTCGGTGACGCCGGGGTCTACACCGATCCGCGCCTCGGTCCCTTGCCCCCCACCGCCTCTGTCGCCGTGCAGCAAGGACCGTGGGTTGCTCGCGACCTCAAGCGCCGCCTCCGCGGCGCAGAGAGCAAGCGGGGCAGGCCGCCTTTCCGCTTCTTCGACCGGGGCTACGTGGTGAGCCTCGGCCCGGAGAGCGCCGTGGCCGACGCCGTCGGTCTCCGGCTGCGAGGCCCCGCGGCACAGGCACTCTACAGGAGCGTGCTTCTCTACTACATGAAGAGCCGGCGCGACAGGATACTCACGGGCGCAGACTGGGCGATGGAGCGAACCCTGGGACGGGTCGGCTTCGGCACCCAAAGTCCGGAGCGTGCTGACTAGCTCTCGACTCGAACGGACGCCAGGTGGCGCTCCACTATTCCGGGCACGTCCTCGGGAAATACGCGGGTATACCAGACGTCGTCGGGGTAGACGAAGACGACGGGACCTTCCTCGTGGCGGCGGGTGCAGGCGTTACGGAGCACGGCTGATGGTGGTATGCCGCGCAGCTCCACCTCGTCCCGGAACATCTCGAACAGCTCGCCGCCGCCCTTCGCGCCGCAACGTCCCTCGCCCGGCGTGGTGCAAACGAAGATGTGGCACAGCTTGCTCATGCCCAAATTCTATGCCGCAGCCAGGAGAAGTCCAATAGAGGCATCAGGTTTCAGGCTTCAGGCTTCAGGTGTCTCTAAGGTGGTCCCTGCCCAGGTATAAGACCATCTCGCAGGGGGACTGTTGCCTGAAGCCTGAAGCCGCGGTTTTTGGAAGGTTGCCCTTCCAAAAACCGCTCTAGAAGCTGGTTACCGTCAGGCCGGTCTCCGCGCGCTCCTGGATGCGGCGGGCCGTGCCCGTCTCCTTGGCCCTCTCGGCGACTGCTTCGGCGACGGCGGGGGCGACCCGCTCGTCGAAGACCGAGGGGATGATGTAGTCCTCCGAGAGGTCTTCCGCGGGGATCACGCCTGCTATCGCCTCGGCCGCCGCTAGCTTCATGGGCTCGTCTATCTCACGGGCCCTCACATCGAGGGCGCCCCTGAAGATACCGGGAAAGCAGAGTACGTTGTTGATCTGGTTCGGGTAGTCGCTGCGTCCCGTTGCGATGATCCTCGCCTTCCCCATCGCGACCTCCGGCCTTATCTCGGGGTCGGGGTTGGCCATCGCGAAGATGATGGGGTCATCTCTCATGCTCTCGACGTGCTCGACGGTGAGCACGTCAGGCGCCGAGAGGCCGAGGAAGAGGTCGGCCCCCGCGACGGCCTCCGAGAGGTCACCGGTCCTTCCCTCGGGGTTCGTGTTCTCGGCGAACCAGCGCTTGGACTCGTTGAGGTCCTCGCGTCCTTCGTGGACGATGCCCTTCGAGTCGCAGCCGACGATGTTCTTCGCGCCCGCAGCCATGATGATCTTGGCGCAGGCCACCCCCGAGGCGCCGACGCCGTTCACGACGATGCGGAGGTCTTCGACCTCCTTGCCCACGATCTTGAGGGAGTTGATGAGGGCGGCCAACACCACGACGGCCGTGCCGTGCTGGTCGTCGTGGAAGACGGGGATGTCCAGATCCTTCTTCAGCCGCTCTTCGACCTCGAAGCAGCGCGGGGCCGAGATATCCTCCAGGTTTATGCCGCCGAACGCGGGCGACAGGTTTTTCACGGTCTCGACTATCGCGTCCGGATCCTTCGTGTCGAGGCAGATCGGAAACGCGTCCACGTTCGCGAACTGCTTGAAGAGCGCCGCCTTGCCCTCCATCACGGGCATGGCGGCCCGCGGCCCTATGTCGCCAAGGCCTAGGACAGCAGTACCGTCAGAGACTACGGCTACCGTGTTGCGTTTGATCGTGAGGTTGAAAGCCCTCTCCGGGTCGCTGGCTATCGCCCTGCAGACGCGCGCAACACCCGGAGTGTAGACCATAGAGAGGTCGTCGCGGGTGCGGATCTGCAGCTTGGAGCGGACCTCGATCTTACCCCCAAGGTGCATCAGGAACGTCCTGTCCGAGACGTTGATGACTTTGACCTGAGGCAGGTCTTCGACGACCTGGACCACCTGCTGCCCATGCTCGGAGTCACGGGCGTTGACGGTGATGTCACGGACCGTCCTGTCCTGGCGCATCCGCACGATGTCGACGGCGCCAACGAGCCCATCCGCCTCGCCTATCGTCGTCAGGATCTTCCCGAGGGCTCCCGCCTCGTGCGGAAACTCGACCCTCAAGGTAAGGCTGTAGCTCGCACTGGGTATCGATTCCATCTGTGTATCCCCTCTCCCTAGTTGATGACCCGCCCAACACGTGGCACGAGAATGATTGTATATTAGGCATCAGGTTTCAGGCTACAGGTATCAGGTCACAGAGTTCCAGACGCATCGCTGCAACTGAAGACGCACGCGAACGCCACTACTCGCTCGCAAGTTCCACGAAAACTAACGAGACACGCCGCCCAAACACCTCCTGAAGCCTGATGCCTGAAACCTGTAGCCTTATATCGGCAAGTATCCGGGATCATCGGGTAGGTCGGTCCCGGGGAGGGCGTCCCGCCTGGCGAGGAACCATCTGCCCTTCTCGGTGAGTGGGCCTGCCTCCGCTGCGGCCTGTTCGAGTCCGGCCCGCAGCTCGTGCAAGAGCGGCGGTCTCTCGCCGTATGAGACCATCTCCAGCTCGGCGGCGACGGCGGCGTCGACGAACTCGCCCCAGCTGCGCGGGGCCGGCGCGTCGAGCTCCGGCGGCGAGGCGAAGGCCTGTTTGATCTCCTCGGGGAGCCGAGCCGATGCCAGAACCTCGTAACGCCCGGAATCGACGCTATTGTCCTTTTCGTCGAGGTAGCGACGGGCGGCGAAGAGCAGTAGCCGGGAGGGAACGGTGCGTTTGTTCCAGGAGGCGGCGACCGCCTCCCAGTCTATGAAGGATCCGGCATACAGCCTCTGCAAGTCCATAGAGTCAGAAACCGCTCGAGTAGCCGCCCTCGACGGCGTAAAGCTCGCCCGTGTCGGCTTCGGGGAACTCGAGTGCCAGGTCTCCGGCAGTGGCACTGGCCATGTAACCGGACCATATGTCCATTGGCAGGGTCTCTCCGTTCGGCTCCTGCAAGTCGTGGACGCCGACGAGGGAGCGACCGCCCTCCGCATATCCGACCCACACGGAGGTGCAAAGTAGTGGGGTGTAGCCGACGTACCAGGCGTCGACGAAGTCGTCCGTGGTCCCCGTCTTGCCCGCCGAGGGACGTCCTATCTCCTCGTCCAGGTCGTGGAACATCGTCGCCGTCCCGTCCTCCACAACGCCCCTGAGGACCTGGGTTGCGACCGCCGCTTCGTTGCCCGTGAGCACGCGCCGGCCGCTGATCTGGTGGTCGTAGACCGTCTCGCCCTGACCGTAGCTATTTCTGTCGATTCTCTCGACGGAGTAAGGCTCGCGGTGGATGCCGCCACCGGCGAAGGTCGAGTAGGCAGAGGCCATGTCGAGCGGGCTGACGCCCGACCCCAGGCCACCAATGGCGGTCGACGGGTAGGGCGAGACGGGCGTGGTAATGCCCAGGTCTTCGGCGGTATTTACGACGTCTTCCAATCCCACGTCGGCGGCGAGCTGCACGAACACCGTATTATCCGATTCCTCCATAGCGTCGGAGATGGAGATCTCTCCCCGCTCGACGTAGTCGTAGTTGTGTACCTCGTAGTACTCGTCCTGGAAGTCGAAGGCGAGATCCTGGGAAATGTAGGTGCTCTCCGGGGAGATGTCTTCCTTGATGGCCGCGGCGAGCACTACGGGCTTGAACGAGCTGCCGGGTTGGCGCCTGGCGTCGAGCGGGAGGTTGAAGTCCCCGTCCTGTCCCGCCAGAGACCGTATGGCGCCGCTCTGAGGCTCTATGGTCACGACGGCCGCCGAAGGGTCATCCGGTTCCGAGAGCACATCTTCGGAGGTCTTTACTGCCGCGTGTTGGAGGTCGGAATCCATAGTCGTGTGAATCCTCAGTCCCCCGAGCTGCAGCGCCCGCGGGCCTAGCTCCTCCTCCACCTCGCGTCCGACCTTCTCCAGGAAAGGCGTGTACGCTGGATCTTCCGGCGGCGGGTCCGGGGCGAACTCCAGGGATTGTCCCTCGGCCTCTTCGCGCTGCTGGGAGGAGATCATACCCTGTTCCCGCATAAGGCCCAGGACGCTGTCGCGGCGCTCTCGGACTTGCCCCTCGATAACGTCACCCTCCCAGGTGATGTAGGTGGAAGGTGCGTGTAGCAGACCGGCAAGCATCGCCGACTCCGAGAGGTCGAGGTCCTGCGCGCTCTTGCCGAAGAAGTGCTGCGCCGCCTCCTCGGCGCCGTAGGCGCCGTCCCCGAAGTACACGGTGTTCAGGTAGGCGGTCAGGACCTCGTCCTTGGTGTGTTTGCGCTCGTAGGCGAAGGCGAGCGCGGATTGCACAAAGCGTCTGCGAAAAGAGGTTTCGAGACGTTGGCCCTCTGGAACGTAGAGGTTCTTCATAAGCTGTTCGGTGATCGTGGAGCCGCCCTCCTGCACCTCCCAAGATCTCAGATCCGTCCAGGCCGCCCGGGCCAGCCCTTCGAAGTCGACACCGAAATGATCGTAGAAGCGCCGGTCCTCGACGGCGATGACGGCCCCTGGCAAGTGCGCGCCGAGACCTTCGAAACCGACGGTCTCGCGCTTCTCGGTGACGGGGATCTCGCCTATCTTGTTCCCGTCCACGTCGTAGACGTAGGAGTTCTCGGCGAGCTCGGGGTAGGTCCGGTCGAGGTCGTTCTCGTACTCTCTCAGTACGAACAGGTAGAGGCAGGCAACGCCTACCGCGGCGGAGACGCCGAGGACCAGAATTAGGTTGAAGAGCGCGCGTAGTCCCCTGACGAAGCGTCCGGGCGGGCGCCTCTTCGACTTCTTCTTGCTCGTCTCGAAAAACTCGTTCACGACCCTCCGGCCGTAGTCTACCCCAATCGTCTCCGGGTGATCGATGCTGGGCCAGGTGCGGCGATATAGATGGTAGGATGCCTGTATGCCACAGTTGCGTTGCACGGTAAGGCGCGTCGGCGACCACGAGAGCCGCACGGAGGAGTACGAAGTCGCCTACACGCTAGGACGGGCGACCCCACGCGTGTTGCTCATCAAGTACCAGGCCGCCAGGGCCTACGAGATAAACGCCGCCCTCGACGCCGCGGTGGAGATGGCCAGGGAAGCCATCGCCGAAGCAGACCCCGACCAAAGGGGCCCCACAGACGAAGCCCTCTCCAAATTCTCCTGGCGTACGATCCAATCTGCCAAGTACGAACGGGGCGAATCCCGTTCGTCCAGCCTCGATTATTGAAGGTAGGGGCGGGTTTGAAACCCGCCCTACGGGCATCAGGTTTCAGGTATCAGGTTTTGCAGTGGAGAGTCTATCTTGCTGTGGAGCCTCTACACCCGCTAGCAGGGCTTGGAGTGTGGTCTTGCCCTCGTAGAGTGCGGTGCCGACCACCACGCCGGTAACGCCGGGCGTACTGGAGAGCGTGGCCACGTCCTCGGGACCGCGCACGCCCCCGCTGGCGACGGTGGGGATTATCTTTGCGACGGCAGCGGTTCCGTCGAGGGCTGCCCCCGCGTCCATGCCGTCGCGGGCGACGTCGGTGTAGAGGACCGAGGCGATGCCTTCGGCGACCAACTCTTTCGAGAGATCCAGGACCGAGACCCCGCTCGACCTCAGCCAGCCGTGCGTCGCGATGACTCCCTCGCGGGCGTCGACGGCCACGAGCAATGAATCGCCGGCTTCCTCGACCGCCCTCAGCCGCAGTTCCCTGTCCTCGACCGCCGCCGTCCCCATCACGACGCGCTGGGCGCCTGCGCTCCGCACGGCGCGCAGGTCTTCGATGGAGCGGACGCCCCCTCCCACCTGGAGTGGGACGCCAACCGCGCTCGCGATACGGCGGATGAGCCCTAGCTGGACAGGCCTGCCCTCCTCGGTGCCGTCGAGGTCGACTACGTGGATCGCGTGAGCCCCCTGTCTCTCCCAATCTCTCGCCCGCTCGACGGGATCGGCATCATACTCTTTGGCCCGTCCGAAATCCCCCTGTTTGAGACGCACGCATCGCCCGCCGCGCAGGTCGATAGCAGGATAGACTGTGAAGCCACTCAAACCGATCCCGCCCAGGCCAGAAAATTCGCGTACAGCTTCAGGCCCGCCCTGCTGCTCTTCTCGGGATGGAACTGGACGGCCACGAGGTTCTCCCTTCCGGCCACGGAACAAAAGCGCGTCCCGTAGTCCGTCTCGCCGATCAGGTCACCCTTATCCCCGGGCTCGGGGAAGTAGGAGTGGACGAAGTAGAAAGCCTCACCGCCGAGGCCGTCGAGAACGGGGTGATCCCGCACTAAAGTGATCTCGTTCCACCCGATGTGCGGGACCTTGAGCCCGTCTCCCCCAAAGCGCACCACCTCCCCTGGCAAGAGCCCGAGTCCCTCCACTCCCGGCGACTCTTCGGAGCCCTCGAAGATCACCTGCAGCGCGACGCAGACTCCGAGAAAGGGTTTACCCGACCGGAACGCCTCCCCGCACGCCTGAACCATCCCTCGCTCCCGCAACTTCCTCATGCAGTCGCCGAAAGCCCCTACGCCCGGCAGAACCACGGCATCAGCCGCGCCCACCCGGTCCGGATCGGACGTGAGATCCACCCTCGCACCGACCTTCTCCAGCGCGCGCGTGACGGAGAGCGTATTCCCCGCATCGTAATCCACAATCGCTACGCTCAAGGCTACAGGCATCAGGCTACAGGCATCAGGTTTGGTGTGCTCGCCTCGCATCCGCCGTTCGTTGGACGTAATGTTTTCCGCCGATTCCACGTCGTCTCAGTCAAGCGTCGCCCTCCCGGTCACTACCTGATGCCTGAAACCTGTAAACTAATCGAGAACACCCTTGGTAGACGCGCTGCCTGACGTGCGTGGGGCGATGCCTTCCTTCAGGGCAACGGCCAGCGCCTTGACACCCGACTCTATCTTGTGGTGGGCGTTCTCGCCGTAGTGGCAGTTGAGGTGTAGCGTAAAGCGCCCGTACTGGGTGAAGGCGCGCAGGAATTCGGGGAAGAGCTCTACGTCGAAGGTCCCTATCTTTTCCGGCATCGGGCCGAGATTGCACGTGAGGTGGCTCCTGGCCCCGAGGTCGACGACGGCCGTCGAGAGCGCCTCGATGAGGGGCGCGCTCGCGTCGGCGAAGCGCGTGATGGAATCCCTCTCGCCGAGCGCCTCGTCGAAGGCGCGTCCGAGCACGAGCCCCGTGTCCTCGACCGTGTGGTGGTCATCCACCCACGTATCGCCCTTGGCCTCCACCGTGAGGTCCATGCCGGAATGGTGGGCGAGCAGGTGCAAGAGATGGTCGAGAAATCCCACCCCCGTCGCGGCCTCGGCCTCTCCCCCGCCGTCGAGATCCAGGCTCACCCTGACGAACGTCTCCGCCGTCTCTCGTTCAGCTTCACCTTTACGCGCCATCTTCCTCCGGATCTCTAGAGCCAAGCATTCTAGCGGACAACGTCTACCCCATCCTGGTCTCGACGCTCGCGGCGTGGTTGCCGAAGCCTTCCAGGCGGGCCAGGCGTTCCACGTGGGGCCCGAGGACTCGCAGGGCGTCCCGACTGAAGCGGATGTAGTTCGTCCTGGCGAGGAAGTCGTGGGTGCCGAGGGCGGAAGCCCAGGTGGCGGTCCCGCCGGAGGGCAGGGCGTGGGAAGGACCGGCCGCGTAGTCGCCGAGCGCGACGGGGCTGAAGTCTCCCACGGCGACCATACCGACGGCGTCGAGATCCCTAACGACGGCCTCGTGGTCGGCCGAGATCACGTGTGCGTGCTCGGGGGCGTATCGGTTGGAGATCTCTACGGCTTGCGCCAGATCCTCGACCAGCACCAGGCAGACGTATTCTTCCAGCTCTCCCCAGAGGAGTGGCTCGACGCAGGAGATCAAATGCTCGCTCGGGGTGAGCAGTACGGCCGACGCCCCGGCGAGGTGCTCGGCCTGGGCCATCAGGTCGGTGGCGACGCGCTCGGGTACGGCGCCGGCATCGGCGATGACCAGCACCTCGCTCGGTCCCTGCGGCGCGTCGATGCCGACGATCCCGAAGACTTCCAGCTTCGCCGCCGTGACGTAGTCGTTGCCAGGACCTACGACCTTGTCCACAGAAGCCACGCTCTCCGTACCGTAAGCGAGCGCGGCTATGGCCTGGGCGCCCCCGAGAGCGTAGACCTCCTCGAGACCGAGCAGGCCGGCGACGGCGAGCACGTTGGAGTCAGGCGATCCGCCGGGCCCCGGCGGGGTGCAGACCCTGATCTCCCCCACGCCCGCTACCTGGGCCGGCACCGCCGACATAACGAGCGTGCTCGGGTACGCGGCATGCCCTCCCGGGATGTAGAGCCCTACCCGGCGGATCGGCCTCACGCGCTGTCCCGTCGTGGCCCCGGCGTCGTTCCGTTCCCAAGATCGGTCCATCTCGTCCTCGTGGAAGGCGCGTACGTTCTCTATAGCTACGCCGAAGCTCACTTCGAGCTCCGGTGATAAAGACCCACGGGCTCTGTCTATCTCGCTCTTTGGAACCCGGATCTCCCGTGGCCGAACGCCGTCGAAGCGTTCGGTGTATTCGAAGAGAGCCGCGTCTCCACTATCGCGCACGTCCTCGACGATCCGGCGTGCCGAGTCGCGAACAGCCCGGGAGAGAAAGCCACCGGGTCGGCGCAACTCCCCGACGATCCCGGCCGGTCCCCTCCCACGGGCGTCTAACTTTCTAACCACAGCGTTCGCCGCGTCGTTGCATCGCGTCGGCCAGGGCGACGACCTCGTTGTGGCGCAGGCGGTAGGAACCGCGGTTGGAGATCAGACGCGCCGTCGAGGTGGAGATCTCATCGAGAACCACGAGGTCGTTCTCGCGCAGGGTCGTGCCCGTGGCGGTGAGGTCGATGATGCACTCCGCGAGGCCGACCAGGGGCGCGAGCTCTATGGATCCGTGCAGCTCTATGATCTCGGCCTGGCGGCCCATGCGCTCGAAGTAGCGCCTTGCGGTGTCGGGAAATTTCGTCGCAACCCTTACGACCTCGGCGTGGCGGATCGCCCGACGCACGTCTTCCGCCCTGCCCTCTGGTGCGGCCAGGATCATACGGCACCTCCCCGTCCCAAGATCCCTCAGCTCGACCACGTTGGGCCTCTGCTCATCGAGCACATCCTTACCGACGATCCCGATGTCCGCTGCCCCGTACTCGACGAAGACGGGCACGTCGGAGGGTCGGCTGACGATAAACTCGGTGCCTTCGGCCCTGTAGACGAGCCGCCGCCCGTTCTCGCGGAGGACGCCGGCCGGAAGACCGGCCCTCTCCAGCGCCGCTAGTGCATCAACGAAGATGGCGCCCTTGGGCACGGCTACGCGCAGCCCACTCATGGGAGCACCGTCCTCGCCACGGACTCGAAACTCATGGACACGAACTCTCCGGCGGGGTCGGCGGCGGCGAGCTTGACGCCGCCCGCTGCCGGGTAGGAGATCCAGGCCGCCTCCACGCTCCTGGCGTACCCCACCGCAGCCTCGGGCGGAAGGTCTTCTGAGAGATGCAACACGGGCACGCCTAGCCTCCGCAGGCAGGCCGCTGCCTCGATGCCGCCAACGTCTCCGCCGACGAGGACGAGCAGGGGCTGCGGACCTTCCTGGGGCAAAACAGAGAGCAGCCTCTCCAGGTAGATGGCGAAGCCCGTCGCGGGCAGCTCCTTCCCAAAGCGCCTGAGTAGGTTGTCGTAGCGCCCGCCGTTGGCGACGGTGAACCCGAGGCCGGCGGCATAGGCCTCGTAGACCGCGCCCGTGTAGTACTCGTGGCGCCCGGAGAGACCGAGATCCAGGATAACCGCCCCGAGCACCCCGTGCGCCTCGAGGTGACGCAGTATCTCCCGCAGGTTCTCGAGGGCCGCCCTCGCCCCGTTTCCCACCGCGAAACGGCCGGCCTCCTCGATGAGGGATTTATCCGTGGCCGGACCAACGATACGCGGGATGCCGCGGACCCCCGCGGCGGCGTCCGTCGGCAGCTCCCCCGCAAGGTCGTCGACGGCTACGAGGTCCTTAGCGGCCAGGGCGCCGGTTACGGCCGTTGCGGCCTCAGGGACGACGTGCCGCAGATAGCCCGCGTAGAAGGTCGACTGGCCGAGCACTACGGCGAAGTCCGAGGGGGAGCCGAGGCCGAGGCTCTGCAGCACGTCGACGAGGAGCGCGATGGTGGCAGCGTCCTCCCTGGGGCTCGCTGAGCCGACGACCTCCACGCCGGCCTGGTAGAGCTCCGCGCTCTGCCCGCGGCCCACGCTCGCGCGGCGGTAGGCGGGAAGGACATATGAGAGCTTGTGCGGCGGCGGGCTGCCCGCCAGGCGTTGGGAGATGACGCGGGCTATGGGGGTGGTCATCTCCGGCCTGAGGAGGAGCATCTGGTTGTCCTGGTCGAAGAGCTTGTAGGAGACGTCCCTGAGACCGTGCTCCTCGATCACCTCGGCGTACTCCAGAGCGGGCGTGAGGACCTCCCTGAAGCCGAACAGGGCGAACCGGTCCCTGATCCTTCCCTGCACATCGAGCAACCGCGTGGATTCGGGGGGCAGCACGTCGCGCGTGCCTGGCGTGGTGGCGAACTTCCTGGGCGTCTCGCGGTTCATAGGAGAGGCTATCTTAACCGATGGAAAAGACTTTGACGGCCACGCTTCCTGCAGCATCCCCTGTTCGTGCGAACCGTGGTGTAGGAGGTTAGACTATCGCAAGAGCGTCGCAGAGGGGGCGGGCAATGATCGAGGTCTGGGGCAGGAAAAACTCATTCAACGTGCAGAAGGTGCTGTGGTGCTGCGAGGAACTGGATGTTTCGTATCAGCGCCACGACGCCGGCGGGCTGTTCGGAGGCACGGACGAGGACGGGTATCTCGCCGTCAACCCAACCGGTCTCGTGCCCACGATCTCGGACGAGGGCTTCACGCTGTGGGAGTCGAACGCCATCGTGCGCTACCTCTCGGCGAAACACGGGGCCGGCACCCTCTGGCCTGAAGACCCCGCACAGCGCGCCCTTGCGGACAAGTGGATGGACTTCCAGCTAGGCACGCTCTTCCCCGCCTTCAAGGACACCCTCATCGGCCTCGTGCGCACCCCTCCGGATCAGAGGGACCAGGAAAAGATAGGCGCCTCCGTCCGTGCCACGGCCGGCGTTCTGCCCGTTCTCGACGGGCACCTCGGGGAACACGACTACGTCGCCGGCTCCTCCTTCACCATGGGCGACATCGCGATAGGCTCGCTCGTCTACCGTTGGCTGACGCTGGACATAGACCGGCCGGACCTCCCTTCGCTCCAGGCCTGGCACGGGCGTCTCGAAGAACGTCCTTCCTACCAGAAGATTGTCATGGTCTCCTTCGAGATGGAGACCCCGCCGCGCTCCGGGGCCTGACCCTACTCGAAGACGACGGTACGCCCGCCGTCGACCAGGATCCTATCTTCCAGGTGCCAGCGCACCGGGCGGGGCGGTGATGCACCGTTCAGAATCCCGGGGAGATCTCTTCGCCGACCGCACCCTCGGCGGAGAAGGGTCCAGGCTACCCTCCGAGGAGAGCGAAGGGGATGGCACAACCCCCTTACCCAACGGCGGTTCGTATGCGTTTGCTCGGCACTTTTCGGGTTTTCGTGGGCCCCCGCACGATCGAGGAAAGCAGCTGGCGATTGAAGAAGGCCGCGGGCCTGGTAAAGTTGCTCGCCCTCGCCCCGGATCACCGCTTGCACCGCGAGCAGTTCACGGAAGCCCTGTGGCCCGGCCAGGGCAGGCGGATGGCTTCCAACAGTTTCCGGCAGGCCCTCTACATCGCGCGCAGGACGCTGGACCCGGACGCCGCCGTTGCCTCCCGCTTGCTGGACTACCGGGAAGAACACCTAACGCTCTGCCCGCACCATCCGCTTTGGGTCGACGTCGAGGCATTCGAAGAGGCGGCTTCGACGGCCCGCAAGGAAAAGGAGCCCGCCGCCTACCGGGCGGCAATCGACCTGTACGCCGGCGACCTCCTGCTCGCCGACCGCTACGAGGAATGGGCGGAGGAGCGGCGCAGCGAACTGCGGAGTACTTTCCTCTCGCTGCTGGTCGAACTGGCAAGCCTTTGCGAAGGGCGCGGTGAGTACGAAGCGGCCGTCGAAGCCCTGGCGAGGACGGTTGCAAACGAGCCGGCGCACGAACGGGCACACCTCGGCCTGATGCGCCTGTACGCGCGCTCTGGGAGGCCGGTGGAGGCTCTGAGGCAGTACGAGCGGCTTGAGGAGATCCTGACCCGGGTGCTCGGAACCCATCCCGGAACGGAAACCCGGCGGCTCCGCGACGATATCGCGGCCGGACGGTTCCCGCCGGATGGAGCGGGCGATCCGGCAGTCGAGAACGGTCCAGAGAAGACGGCGTGGACCCCTCGCCACCACAACCTGCCCGCCGCCCGCACGAGCTTCGTGGGCCGGAGGCACGAGATGCTGGAGGTAAAGCACGCCCTGGCCATGACGCGCCTCCTGACCCTGACGGGGGCCGGTGGATCGGGCAAGACGCGGCTGGCGCTCGAAGTGGGCAAGGATCTCCTCGGAGCCTACCCGGACGGGGTGTGGCTGGTGGAGTTGGCTGGCCTCTCGGAAGGGACGCTGGTTCCGCCGGCCGTGGCCGGGGTACTGGGCGTTCAGGAACGGGCCGGCCAGTCGCTCACCGACACCATAGGCGAGGTTCTTCGATGGAAGCGCATGCTGCTGGTGCTCGACAACTGCGAGCACCTCGTGGAGGCGGCGGCAAGCCTGGTGGACGCACTGCTCGACTCGTGCCAGGAGCTCCGGATACTCGCCACCAGCCGGGAAGCCCTGGGCGTGGCCGGCGAAATACGATGGACGGTGCCGGCCCTCTCCGTACCCGGCCCCGGGTCCCCCTCGGCGGTGGAGGATCTGGAAGGGTACGAGTCGGCGCGGCTGTTCGCGGAGCGGGCCTCCGAGAGGCGCCCGGGCTTCGCCCTCCATTCCGGCAACGCGGTGGCCGTGGCCGAAATCTGCCGGAAGCTGGACGGTATTCCGCTGGCCATCGAGCTGTCCGCTGCAAGGACGGGCGCGCTGGCCGTCGAGGAGATCTCCGGGAGGCTCGCAGACTCGCTCGAGCTGCTCACAGACGGCGGCAGAACGCGGTCTCCGAGGCAAAGGACGCTAAGGGGAGCCCTCGACTGGAGCTACGAGCTGCTGGGCGAAGAGGAGAGAAAGCTGTTCCGGCGGCTCTCGGTGTTCGCGGGAGGTTGGACGCTGGCGGCGGCCGAGGTCGTGGGGGCAGGGAACGACCTGGAGGAGAGCGCCGTCATAGAGTTGCTCTCGCAGCTCGTGGACAAGTCGCTCGTAAGGATAGAGCTGACCGGCGAAGCCTTGCGGTATGGGTTTCTGGAGCCCGTCCGACAGTACGCGCGAGAAAAATTGGGGCAGAGCGGAGAGGCCGAGGTCGTTCGTCGCAAGCACGCCGCTTTCTTCCTGGCACTGGCCGAAGAAGCCGAGCCGAGGTTGCGGGGGCCCCAGGACAGGGAGTGGCTCGAACGCCTGGAGGAAGAGCACGACAACATGAGGGCTGCTCTCCTCTGGGTGCTGGAGAGAGGAGAGTTCGAGCTGGGCCTAATGCTTGCTGGAGCTCTGGGGATGTCCTGGTACGCACTCGGACACCTCGGTGAGGGGAGGAGGTGGCTGGAGGAAACGCTGGTAAAGGACACGCGAGCATCGTTGGAAGCGAGAATTAGAGCCCTGGAGGCGCTGTTCTGGTTGGCCGTCGAACAGTGGGATTTCGATCGAGCGGAAGCGGTAGCCCAGGAGGCGATGGAGCTGAGCGCCGAAGTAGAGATCGGGAGTAGCCTTGCAGCCTCCTTACGAATAATGTTGGCAGTACCGGCGTGGGTTGGAGGAGATTACGAGCGGGGGAAGGACCTACTAGAAGAGAGCCTCGCGATCAGCCGAGAGGCCGATGACAAGGTCATGATTACAGAAGCACTCGTCCAGCTGGGAGGCACGACGGCTGTCATGGGCGACATCGCGCGGGCGAATGAGATCTTCGAAGAGGGCATCGCCCTATGTAGAGACGTGGGCTACACCTTCCAACTCACCTATTTCTTGCACAACCGGGGCTACCAGTCAACGCTAGAAGGCGATTATGAGCGGGGAATGGTGCTTAACGAGGAAGCCGTTGCGATATGCCGGGAGCACCGGTACAAGGCGTCCCTCAATCTCGCCCTAGACAACCTGGGGTGGGCTGCGCTGTTGCAACGCGACCACGAACGTGCCAGGACATACTACGAAGAAAGCCTCCTCGTGTGTAGAGATCTGGGCCACAAGATGATTGCCTCGAGGAGTCTTGAGGGACTCGCGTGCATTTCCGGAGCCCAAGGAGAAGGCTTAAGGGCGGCCAGGCTAATCGGGGCGGCCCAAGCGCTGTTCGAAGCAGTAGGAGCGGCAGCGTTCGAGCTTACGCCCGAAGAGGAGGCCTGGCGCGAACCTTACCGTGCCACCTCCCGCTCGCAGCTGGGGGAGGGGGCGTGGGAAGAGGCGCTGGCGGAAGGCCGGGCGATGTCCATGGAGCAGGCCGTAAAATACGCCCTCTCGGAGGAGAAGCCAACCACGCCCCCATCTCCGGTGTCGGAGCAACCCTCGTCCGACGAACCGCCCAGCCTCACCCGCCGCGAGCGGGAGGTGGCGACCCTCGTTACGCACGGGCTAACCAACCGCCAGATCGCATCGGAGCTCGTGCTCTCCAGGCACACGGTAGACAAGCACATCAAGAACATCTTCAAGAAACTCACTCTCCACTCCCGCGAACAAGTCGCCTCCCACCTTCGCGGCCAGTAGCCGTCCACCCCGAAAGATAACCCATTCCTAACCATTCCCGATAACGGCTGGTTGACGGCCACCGGTTACGCTGCGTGCATGATATCGAGTCCGGTTGAACGCTGTTGCTTTTCGCCTCGCGCTTGTGGCCGCTCCATCCGCTCGTCATTCCCGCGAAAGCGGGAATCCACGCCCTTTAGAGCCGCCATCGGATGCGACGGAGGATACTCGCGGCAGCCGGGTATGCAGCGCTATTCTCCCGGATTCAGTATGAAGCCTCAAAATGCTGGAGAGCCCCACAAAGTAGATCCCTCGAATGCAGTATCGAGCGAGAGGTTCGCAGAGTAAGAGCCTGAGGATGAGGGTGGACGGAGCCAGCAACGGCTCACCGCCATCTAGCGTTATCGGCTCCTGGGAGAAGGAGGTGTCGTTGGGACGGAACCGCGCACGTTACTGATAAAGGGGCGCCGTGAGGCAAGCCTCATCACACTTCACCACGCCCCCTCACAGAAAGGAGGCTCTCCTTATGAGACGCACCATAGTGTTGTTGACCACCATGGCCCTAACCCTGTTGGTAGCAAGTGGGGTGGCTCTGGCAGCGGCGATCGGCTCCGCAGGAGCCGAAAGCTCGGTCGTCGGGCCGGGCGAGTCCATCCAGAAGGCCGTAAACGCCGCAGATCCCGGCGACACTATCGTGGTGAGGGGCGTCCATCGCGAGGACGTGATAATCACCAAGAACGGGATCAAGCTGCGCGGTGAGGACGCCGTGATCGAAGCGCCCGCCAGGGCGGGCTCGCCCTGCTCGAAGTTTTCTGGAGTGACGGCTATTTGCATCCTCGGCGACTTTAACCCCGAAACCGGCGAGATCACCGGGCCGCGCGTTAGCGATGTGAGCGTTTCTGGCTTCACGATCCGGGGCTTCAAGGACAAGGACGCGTTCGCCGTGATCGACGTTTACGCCGCTCGCAACGCTACCGTTGAGGGAAACCGTATCACAGGCAATGTCGCTGGCGGGATCTCCTTTGGCGGGAGCGTCAACACCACTATCGCGAACAACCATGTTATAGGCAGCCCTGAAACCGACGGCAATGGCATCCTTGACGGCGGTTCCCGCAACACCAAGATCGTGAACAATTTCGTCAGAAGCTATTTGTTCGGGATCGACGTTGCCGAGAACACGAATACCACTATCGCGGGGAATGATTCCATAGGCAACTCGGTCGACGGCATCGGCGTCGCTGACTCGCCAGGTACGAAGGTCCTCTCCAACCTTGCGCGCCGTAACGAGGTCGTGGGTATTGCAATTTTCTCGTTCGAAGGCACGCGGCGGGCGAACGCGAAGGTTGTTGGCAACGATCTCTCCGGCAGCGAATTCGGTATCTTCGTCTCCAACGCTCAAGGAGGCTCCTTCGCCGCAAACGAGGCCCACAATAACTGTGCGGGTGTGGTCTTCACCTCTGACTTTGAGCCAGGGCCACCTTCAGGTAACTTCGAGGTGAAGGGCAACACCGTCAAGGACAACACCAGAAAGTGCCCAGCCCTTTCCGACAGGGAGGCGTTCTCGGGGATCGGGATCGGGCTCTTCGGCACGAGGGGCATGGAGGTCAAGGCCAACCACCTCTCGGGCAACGTCCCCTCCGGCCCCACCGTCGTTTCGGGCGGGGTCGTGGTGGGAGTGGATCCGCTCTTCGGCGGGACGACGAAGCCCACCAACAACTCCGTCACCGGCAACCACTTTGGGCGCAACAAACCGGACATCTTCTGGGATGAGTCTGGCTCGGGCAACAGCTTCGTGGGCAACCTCTGCAACAGTAGCGTACCGAGCCGTCTGTGCAACTAGGGAGGTTCCCTTTCACCAGGAAGGCCCCGCTCCGGCGGGGCTTTCGCCTCAACAATAAGGAGAAGGGAAGATGGGCATGACCAGAGTACGTAACCTCAAGCCAAGGGCTGCGCTGCTCGTGGTGGGGCTGCTGGGTACACTCCTCGTCTTGGCGCTGAGCGCCTGCGGAGCAGGAGGCGCAAAGGAGGAAGCCAAGGTCCGCCACCTGCCGGAGGACCCGCAAAAGCTGAGCCCCGGTCAATACCGCTCAGAGGAGTTCAAGCCCTCTTTCTCCTTCAGCGTCGGAAAGGGCTGGAACAACGTGCCACTGGAGACCTCCGACAAGTTGGCCATCGAAAGAGGGGGAGAGGAACCCCCCTTGTTGATCTTCAGGAACCTCCAGGAAGTCTACAAGTACGACAAGACGGGCACCACGCCAGAGGTGGTAAAGACCCCAAGGATATGGTCGGCTGGTTCCAGCATCATCCCTACCTCGACACCGAGAAACCGGAGCCCGCCACCGTAGGGGAGTCAAGGGTGTGCAGTTCGACTACGTGGTAAGCGAGGATTTCCCCTCCGAGGCGATAAACCTCTACAGGTACACCGATGGGTCTACGGGGGTCTTTTCGACAGGGAACAAGGGCCGAGCGATCATCCTGGAGGACGTGAAGGGTAAGACGGCAATCATCGGCCTCGGGTGTCTTGCTACCGAGTTCGATGATTACTTGCCCAAGGCGCAGAAGGTGCTAGATACCGTGAAGTGGACAGGCTCGTAGAAGCGTTCATGGCCTATTCACCCGAGTGACGCTCCGACTTGTTTTGCTCCGGCCAGGAGTTCGGCGGCATCCGGTTGCTCGTTGACGTGGTAGGCCGTCGTCCCGATCACTTTCGCGTCTTGCGATCCATAAGAGACCCTTTCTTAACCGATGGACACTACCTTGGCGGTCCAGGCGACTGGATGGCTACTACTGCCCGTTCTCGGCTTCCTGGCAACCAGCAGCATCACAACCCACCAGCTTCTTCAGGCGCTTTGCCAGGGTGACGGGTGGGTTTTTGGAGTTGTAAGAGTCGCGGAGCTCGTACTCGTCGCGGCCGAGGTGGTAAAGTTCCTTCCCACCGCCCTCGTACTCCACGTACTTGCGACCGTCGCTCGTGCGGATACCCCTGTAGGCCGGTGAGTATCGGCCTGAAGCTTCGAGCAGGATGGCGCTCCTCCAGGCGGTTGTTTCCCCCTCGAGTACAGGCTGCAGGGAGCGCCCATCGACGTAGTCGGGCGTCTTCGTGTCCGCCAGGTCGGTGAAGGTTGGCAAGTAGTCGGTGTCGAGTACCAGCTTGTGGGCCTGACGGCCCACCTCCACGCCGGGGCCGCGCACCAGGAGCGGCATGTGGACGTCCTCCTCGTAAGGGCGCCACTTTTCCTTCGGTATGCGGTGCTCGCCTCCATGCCATCCGTTGTCGGAGGTGAAGAAGATGTAGGTGTTGGAGAGCACACGCCTTTCATTCAGCCTGCCCACGATCCCGGCCACGAGGTCATCGAGCGCCTGCAGCGTTTCGGCCCGCTTTTCGGCGCGGTTGTCTATCTTCGCCTTCCTGGCATCGCTGAGCCCCGGCAGCTTCCTTATCCAGGGGGGTTTGTCTGAGACATTCTTCTCGTTGAAGGACGGCAGGCGCGGGGCCTTGAGGCCGTCGTGGACGTGCCTGTCCCGATTTGCCGGCGTAGCCGGACCGTGGGGGGCCCTTGGCGCCACGAAGGCGAAGAAGGGCTTCCTTGCCATCGCGGAGGCGCCGATGAAGGCCATTGCGTGACGCGCTATCACGTCCGTTTCATAGTCCGCAGAGGCCGAGCCGTAGTGGACGATTCTGCCATCATCGTTGATCTTGTAGTCGTAGTAACTGGAGCCGTCCGTGTGCGCAAACCACCTATCCCAGCCTGGCGGTTTGTCCTTGGCGCCGGGGTATTCATTCAGGTACTTGCCGAAGAGGCCCGTCCTGTAGCCCGCCGCATGCAGACGCGTCGCCATGTTGTCCTTCTCGTTACCGTTGCTACTGTAGGCCTTCCAGCCCCCTCTCAAACCCTTGTTGGACCAGACCCCGGTATTGTGGGCGTACTGGCCCCTCATGATCGTGGCCCGGCTGGGACAACAGAGCGCGTTGGAGACGAAGGCGTTCGAGAAGCTCATGCCCTTGTCCCTCAATACTGAGAGGGTCTTCGGCATGTACTTGAGGTCGTCTTTGCGCATGTCATCGGCCAGGATGAAGACGATATTGGGTTTGGCGGTAGCCCCCACGGCCTCCCGAGCGGCACCGCCCCAGACGCCAGACACGAGCAGTACGGCAAAGGCCACCGCAACCGACAGAACGACAGTCCTTCTCATGCCGAGCACCCCCTCCTGGCGAGACGGAAGAGAGAAAAGGTGATCATACCCCCGCCCCGGATACACTCCCAGAAGAGCAGCATAGCATCTCCGCAGACGAAAGCATATCCCCAAGTACGTAATGCCCGGGCCATTCCCCATGCGTTAGTCGCCGTCCCAGGCTACGATCCCAGGGCTTGCGCTCGAAGATGCGGCCTTCCTACCAGGCCGGTCGTGCCCGGACTAGACCTCCTCGGTCCCGAAATGACCCGGGTACACCGCTGCGTACTCGATCTCGTAAGCGCGGGCAGTGACGATCTCCCTGACCCACTCCTCCCCAACAGGCGCGACGGGATGGTATCGTCTCAGGTGCTCGAGGGCCACAGCCACCAGGCGTTCGTCGTCGTCGGCCCTCAGGGCGTGGCGGCAGTTGCACAGAAGGGCGCATAACACGGCCCGCATCCCAGCTCCTCCTTTCCCTACCAGAGAACCTTTTTACCAGAGAGCCGTGGGAGGTTATGTATATAATGATACAATCAAGTGGCCACCTGGGGCCAGGATTTCGGGAAGGTGTAGTTTCTGTGGAGCGGCTTCTGTGACCGGTGCGTCTCCCGAAGAACTGGCGCGGCTTTTGGCGAAGGTGGAGGTGTTCGGGGCGCTCGCTGAGGAGGAGATCCTGTGGCTCGCGCGGCGGGTTCCGGAGATGCGGTTGGTGCGGGGCCAGATCCTCTGGGGGCCGACGCAGGAGTCCCGGAGCATTTTCGTGATGATCGAGGGTCGTCTGCGCCTGTACAAGATGCTCGGTGGAGCGGAGCTCACCCTCGAGATCGTCGAGTCCGGGCACCTGTTCGGGGACGTGCCGGCTTTGGCGGGACGGCAGCGGGGCACGTACGCCGAGACCCTCGGTCCCTCGCGCGTGGCCATCCTGTCAATCTCCCTGCTCCACCACCTCGTGCAAGGGCATCCCGAAGTCGGTCTGAGGCTGGCCGAACGGCTCGCCGGGCGCCTCTACGAAGCCCGAGAGTGGATAGCCGACATCGCCCTCAAGAAGGTCTCGGCCCGCCTGGCGAGCTTCCTGATTCGCCTTCTGGAGACGGAGGGGATGGTGGACCGCGAGGGCGTCGGGATAAGCACGCGCTACACCCACGAGCAGCTCGCCGCCATGATCGGCGCCAGGCGTGTCGCCGTTAGCAGGGCGATGGGCGAACTACGGAGACTGGGGGCGGTGGAGGTCAAGGGGCGGCGGGTGTATTTGGGGGATGAGGACGCATTGCGGAGGGCCGCTGAGATTACCTCTCCGGAGGTTTAAGACCCGTCCCGGTCGGACAGAGCGCGGCGCCCGCGGCTAGCGCCGAATCTGGGTGACGGGCGGGTCGTAGAAGATATCCAGGAGCCAGTCCGCTGCGATCCTGGCCCTGCTCTCCGGGCTCTCCAGCTTGAAGAGGTACGTCAGGCGCCAGAAGAGGGCCGCCAACTGGCCGCTGAACTTTACGCCAAGGACGTCGTTGACGGCGAACTCGCTCCCCAGCTCCACGAGTTGCCCGAGCGACTTGTACCGAAAGGGCTTCGGCTCCTCGCCGTCTATAACGGCGAGGATGTTTTTGGCTACGGCCCCACCCTCCTGCACGGCGGCCTGGGCGTTTGGGGGCACGGACCATCCGTCCTCGTCAACGGTCGCAGCGCAGTCGCCGATCCCCCACACGTTGTCGTGGCCCACGACCCGCATACAGCGGTCCACCGTAAGGCCCCGTCGCTCGTCGTGGGGAAGGTCGATCTCGTCGAGCTTTACGCTCGCCCTGGTGCCCGCCGTCCAGATGACGTTCTCGACCATGATCTCGCGCCCGTCGCCGAGGATCACCCGGTCTGCCGTGACCTTCTTGGCCTTGACGTTGTTGATCACCTCTATCTGGAGGTCGGCCAGCTTTTTGCGCGCGACCCTCCTCAGGGCGGGGTCGAGCTCCTTGAGGATCTCCTTGTTCGCGTCGACGAGGATTATCTTGACGCGGTGCGGGTTTATGTTGGGGTAGTCGGGCACGAGCAAATCCCGGACGAGGTTGTGCAGTTCCGAGGCCACCTCGACCCCGGTCGCCCCGCCCCCGATAACCATGAAGGTCAACTTGGAGTCGGGGATCTCGCCCCCCGCCAGCGTTACCTCCTCGTAGCGCTCGATGACCCTGTCGACGATCGCCTCGCCGGCGCCGATCCCCCTTATGCTTATGCAGTGCTCCTCCACGCCGGGTATGCCGAAGTAGGCAGGCTCGGCCCCCAGCGAGAGCACGAGATGCTCGTAGGGGAACTCCTTGCCGCCCGCCACCACGCGCCGCCCCTCCAGATCCACGCTGTCCAGGGGAGCACGCCTGAAGCTGGCGCCGAGCCGGATCAAGGTCCGGCGCAAGGGCTGAGCGACGTTCTGGGTCGACACGTCGCCGCCGATAACGCTGGCCAGCATCGGCCAGAACGTGAAGTAGTTCTCCCGCGAGATGAGCATGACCCCGACGTCGTCGCGGTCCCTGGCTAGCTCGCAGAGGGTCTGGGCCGCCTTGTAGCCGGCGAACCCGCCACCAACGATGAGTACCCTGTTCGGGAAGTCCTTGTAGGGCGACCTCTCCCAGGGCTCGTACCTCCTGCGCGCCCCCGAAAACAAAGCCCGCCGCAACAACTCGACGCCGACGGCCCCGCCACCAGCGGCGAGCGCCCCTTTGAGCCAACCATTCATCGCGCCGTCCCCATTCTGTAAGGTACTCTAACCATAAATTTTGATGTACCCATCCTTCCGATGCTATAAGCCGCGACGGGCCCGACGGATGGTGCCGGTTCTCTACGGATGGGTCGAGATAGAGAGGCGACTAACGTTGGCCGCTCGCGTCAGCCGATCGATCTCGTACCGACGCTGGCGTGATGTGCCGTGCCGGTTATCAACGGCGCATCACGCTCGACGATCGCCTCCTAGATCATCAGGAAAGCATGGGGGTCGGGCTACTCCCCGCCCTGCGGGGATTCATGGTCCAGGCTGCGCTTCACAAGTACGTTCACGCCGTAGAGGACGAGACCGATACCCAGCAACAGGGCGGCCAATCCGAAGACCGACAAGTCGCTTATTCCAGTGTATATGAGGAGGGACGCAGCGACCACGATGCCGAGGATAGGAAACACGCTCGGCGTGCGGAAATGCTCGTGATCCACCTCGTCGCGCCGCAAGACGAGGACCGAGACGTTCACCATTATGAATGCTAGCAGGAGGAGCACCACCGTGGTGCTCGAGAGGGTGTCGAGCGCGTCGGGGCTGCGGCCGACGGTAGCGACCAGCGCTAAGACCACGAGGGTGGCGAAAAGGATGGCGACCCACGGCGTACGGCGACTAGGGTGGACACTTGAGAACACCTCGGGCAAGACATCCTGGTCCCCCATACCATAGATGACCCTGGAAGCCATGATCAGGTTGATGAGCGCCCCGTTGGAGACCGCTATGAGCGCGATGAGCGCGAACAGTTTGGTCGGGATCGCCAGTGGTGATCTCTCCACTATCTCCAGCAGGGGTCCGCTCGATGCGGCGAGTTCGGCCGTCGGCACCACCATCGAGGCGGTGAAAGTAACGAGCAGGTAGATGATGCCTGCGGCGAGCAGGCCGCCGAAGATCGCGCGGGGGTAGATCCTGCTCGGATGGCGCACCTCCTCGGCCACGTTGACCGCGTCGTCGAAGCCGATCAAGGCGTAGAACGAAAGGACCGTGCCCGCCAGGATGGCAGGAAGTATGCTCGTGCCCTCCTTGAACTCGAAAGCCCTGGCCGGGTCGCCCGTGCCGGCGCCGAGCGCCACGAACCCGATCACGACTATGATCACCAGGCCGGTGATCTCGACGCACGTGAAGACCAGGTTGAGCCTGACCGACTCGGAGATACCGTAGAAGTTGATGAACCCGATCACGACCACGAAAACGAGCGCGGCGAGTACGCTGGGGACGTTTATGAACTGCAGGAGGTAGTCACCCGAGAAGGCCAGGCTCAGAACGCTCGCCGAAGTGAGGCTGGCCGCCGCGACGGCGAAGGCCACCATAAAGCTTACGAAAGGTTTCCGAAAGGCGTTGTTGACGTAGGTGGCCGATCCACCGGCCCTTGGATACTTGGTGACCAGCTCGGCGTAGGAGGCGGCGGTGAAGATCGCGAGTATGAATGCGCACAGAAACGCAACCCAGATTGCGCCGCCGATAACGGCCCCTACCTCGCCCACAAGCGCGTAGATCCCGGCCCCCACGATGTCGCCCAAGACGAAGAAGAACAGCAACCAGGGACCGATGCCGCGCTTTAGATCAGCATGCTCTCTAGCGTGAGTTACCTGTTCGTCCATCAACCCCACCTCCCCTGCCCGCCGGCCGAAACCTCGGGGCCTCCCTTTTCCATACCTGCTCCCATGTTACATGAACCACGTGTTCCCTTCACGGGAGACGCCATGAATATTCTCGCGCAGCGTAGGGTGCCGGATCGCCCGTTGGTAAGGTGCCCGCTTTCCTGTACGCTCAGGTGGACCGACAAGGAGGTATAGATGGATCTACGACTGGACCTCGTTGGCATCGTCGCGCGCGATATGAAGGCTTCTCTGGAGTTCTACCGTAGGTTAGGACTAGAGATCCCCGAAGGCGCCGAGGACGAACCACACGCTGAGGCGACGACACCGTCAGGGCTGCGCGTGGCATGGGACTCCGCCGAGCTCATAAAGCGGATCGACCCCGAGTGGACCGAGCCCTCAGGGGGATACCGTGTGGCGCTCGCCTTCCTCTGCCCCGACCCTGCAAGTGTCGACGCGAAGTACGAGGAACTCGCCTCCCTAGGCTTCGGGCACAAAGACCCTTGGGACGCATTCTGGGGACAGCGGTACGCTTCCGTCAATGACCCTGACGGTAACCAGGTGGACCTCTTCGCGCCGCTCTAGTCATCTTCAGAGTAAACTCGCCAGACGCTTCACTCCTACTTCTATCTGATCTGGCGTTACGGCACAGAAGGGCAGTCGCACGAATCTGTCACCGTCAGCCACATCTCCATCGTCGAAATCTGCGAAGAACGAGGCGCCTGGCGTGAGCACGAGCCCGATATCCTTTGCCCGGCCCACGAGGTTCTCGGTATTTGCCTCTTCAGGTAGCATCACGCTCACGAAGAACCCGCCCGAAGGAATGAACGCCTGGGCACCTGGCAGCTCGCGCCGTACAGCGCCCGACATCGCCTTCCACCGGGGTGTGTACAGATCTTTCAACCGCTCTACATTCGGACCGAGGAGCCCACGGCGCAGGTACTCGGCGACGGCGGCTTGCGTGGGGAGGACCGGCGAGAGATAGGTATCCTCCCCGAGCGCCGTCACCTCCCTTGTGAGGTCTTCCGGTGAGATCATGAACCCGACCCTCATGCCGGGGCTGAGGAGCTTGCTGAACGAGCTCATCGTGATGACATGTGAGGGGTCGATCTCGCGCAGCAGCGGAACGTCATCGCCCTCGTAGCGCAGCTTGCGGTAAGGGATGTCTTCGATCACCCAGAAACCATAGCGGTCTGCTAGCTCCACGACCCGCCGCCGCTTCTCCAGCGAGAGCGTCGCGCCTGCGGGGTTCTGGAAATCGGGCACCAGGTACAGGAGGGCAGGTACCTCGCGCCTGAGGGCCGCCTCTAGCCGCTCGACGCTTATGCCGTCTTCTTCGAGCGGGATGCCGACGGTACGGGCTCCACGGCGTCTGAAGGTCTTGATCGCCCGGTCGTAGCTGGGCTGCTCCGTATAGACTTCAGCACCGGGCTCGACGAGATAGGACGAGACGAGGTCCTGCAACTGCAGCGAGCCGTTGCCGATCAGGATCTCCTGCGGCAAGACCCCGTATTCGCCGGCCAGCTCCTCGCGCAGCGGCGCGTAGCCAGGCTGCTGCCCGTACTGCAGTACGACGTCGGGATTCTCCCTGACCGCCGCATCAAAGCAAGCCCCCAGTTCTTCGGTTGGGAACGCCTCAGGCGGCGGTACACCGCGCGTAAAGACTATCTTGTCTGCCACGTTCACAAGCCTCCGCTTCTAGATCCGGGAAGCCCGCATCATCGCTCCGCACGCTTCCCAGCGCAACCCCTGCCCCCGCACACGTCATGCCCTGGTACCGGTGATCCTAAGGTCAGTGCCCGCAGAAATTCTCAAGCCGGAGAGCCGCTACGCGACCGTCCTAAGAGACCTGCTCCATCGGCGGCTCGGCAGGAGAAGTGTAGGAGAGGCATCTGGGCCCGAGGAGCCGTTTCAGTTCGGCGTGCAGGTCGGAGGAATCTGTGATGTTCCCTATCCTCTCTTCCAGCATCTCTTCGCCGGAGACGAGAAAGATAGGACTCTCCCCGGGATGTCGCAGCAAGAGCTCGAACGCCTCTCTGGCCACATTCTGTGAGCGGCCGACGAACGCGCCGGCGTCGAGGTAGACGGGGTCTGCTCCGGGCTCGAGGTGAAGCTCCTCCATCTCCAGCGCCACGATGCGCGGGATGCCCTCTTTCGTCTCGACTTTGCCCTTGATCTTGAGGACCGCGTCCTCGCGCACGCACGCTGAGCATTTGGCGTAGACCCGTGGGAAGACCATGACCTCGGCGAAGCCCCGCGTGTCGTCGAGCTGGAGCATGGCCATCATGTCGCCCTTGCGGGTTGTGTTGGTCCGCACCGAGGTCGCCAGCCCCCCGACCCACACGATGGCCCCGTCCTTGTAACGTTCGAGATCCGATACTGTCGTATCGGTATGCTTTTTGAGCTTGTGCAGAACGGGACGCAAGGGGTGATCCGAGACGTAGAGACCGAGGGCCTCTTTCTCCCACTCCAGGCTCTCGCGCTGGTCTTCCTGGACGTCCGGAAACTCGGGCCTGGGCGGCGTGAGCTCGGACACATCGAACATCGAGAACTGGTCCTCGTGCGCACCTTTCAGGCCCCTGGTGGACCGTTCGACGGCTTTGGCGTGGACCGCGACCATGGCGGCCCGCGAGGGCCCGACGTTGTCGAAGGCGCCGCACTTTACGAGGGATTCCAGAGTCCGCTTGTTGTAGGTCTTCGGGTCGACGCGCTCGCAGAAGTCGAAGATGTCCAGGAAAGGACCATCCTCCCTGGCGGCGATTATTGAGTCGACGCAAGAGTCCCCAACGTTCTTGACGGCGGATAGCCCGAAACGGATCGTCTCCCCG
Source organism: uncultured Rubrobacteraceae bacterium (assembly GCA_963849745.1). GTDB lineage: Bacteria > Actinomycetota > Rubrobacteria > Rubrobacterales > Rubrobacteraceae > Rubrobacter_D. The sequence continues at coordinate 263,794 of CAWKIM010000007.1, forward strand.
ACCACCGTAAAGCGGCGCCCGCTCTCGTTTACGTCGGGCGGGAGGACCTGTATCTTCATCGCCCTGGCCTCGGCGACGTACTGGGGCACCCTGTCTTTGGTGTTCATCACGCTGCTCATGAGGGCCGCCATGTACGCCTCTGGATAGTGGACTTTGAGGTAGGCGGTCTGGAAGGCCAGGAACGAGTAGCACGCGCTGTGGCTCTTGTTGAAGGAGTATCCTCCCGCCTTCTCCATCCAGTTCCACAGCTCCCCGGCGCCGTCCGCAGAGACGCCGCTCGCGGCGCAACCGGACATGAACTTGTCCCTGAGCGTGGCGAGCATCGCCGCGTTCTTCTTGCCTATGGCCTTGCGCAGCGTGTCGGCCTCGCCCGGAGTAAATCCCCCCAGAGACTTGGAGATCTCCATCAACTGCTCCTGGTAGGCGGCGACGCCGTAGGTGGGCTCCAGGATCGGCTTTAGTCGCTCGTCGAGGTACTTGACGCTCTCCGGGTCGTGCTTGCCGCGCTTGAAGGTAGGGATGTAGTCCATCGGACCCGGTCGGTAGAGCGCGTTCAACGCGACGAGGTCGTCGAAGCGGTCGGGCCTGACCTCCTGGAGCATCCGCTGCATACCGCTCGACTCGAACTGGAAGACCCCGAACGTATCCCCCCTGGCGAAGAGCTTCAGAGTCTTCTCGTCGTCCAGGGGGATCGAACGTATGTCGGGCTCATCGCCGCCGCCCTGCCGAATCGTCTCGAGGGTCTCTTCTATCACGTCGAGGTTCCTCAAGCCGAGGAAATCCACCTTGAGCAGCCCCAATGCCTCCACGTCGGACATCGGATGCTGGACCATGACCGAGCCCTCGTCCCTGGCGACGCGCTGCAGCGGCACTATGTCGGTGAGCGGCTCCTCCGAGATGACGACGCCCGCGGCGTGGGTCCCTGCGTGGCGGGCGAACCCCTCTATCTCGAAGGCGGTGTCGAGGACCTGCCTGGCAGCCTCATCCTGCCCCACGAACCCGATGATCTCGCGCGCGGGACCAGGATGTTTGTCCCCGGCGACGTAGGAACCGTTCTCGGGGCGCAGCACGTCGCGGAGTGTGGTTCCGACCGGCTTGTCGGGGATGAACTTGGCGAGTTTGTCCGTGTCCGAGTAAGGATACTGGTAGATCCGACCGGAGTCCCTGATGGCCGCCTTCGCGCCTATGGTCCCGAACGTGATGATCTGGGCCACGTGCTCGTGGCCGCCGTACTTGTCCGTCACGTAGCGCATCACCTCAGAGCGCCCCGAGACCGAGAAATCTATGTCCACATCGGGCATGTTGATGCGGTCGGGGTTCAAGAAGCGCTCGAAGAGCAGAGAGTACTCCAGGGGATCCAGGTCCGTTATCTCCAGCGCGTAAGCGACGATGGAGCCGGCCGCGGACCCGCGCCCCGGCCCGACCGCGATCTTCCTGTCCTTCGCGTACTTGACGAAGTCCCAAACGATCAGGAAGTAGTCCGCGAAGCCCATCTTCTCGATGGTCTGCAGCTCGAACTCGAGCCTGCCGAGCACCTCCCGGCTCTTCGCCCGCCCACCGTAACGCCTCACCAGCCCCCTCTGACACTGTTCCCTCAAGTACTGGTCCGCGGAATACCCCTCGGGCTTCGGGAAGTTAGGCAGGCGCGTCTTGCCGAGCTCGATCCCCACATCCTCGACGCTCTCGACGACTCTCAACGTGTTCTCCAGCGCTTCGGGATGGTCGGGGAAGATCCTGGCCATCTCCTCTACGGTCTTGACGTAGAACTCCTCGCCCGAGAACCTCATCCTGTTTGGATCGTTGTAAAACTTGCCGGTCCCTATGCACAGCAGCACATCGTGCATCCTGGCGTCGCTTCTCGTAGTGTAGTGAGAGTCGTTGGCGGCGACGAGCGGAATATCTGTCTCTTGGTTGAGCTTTACCAGACCCTCGTTGACGCGCCGCTGCTGCTCGATGCCGTGGTCCTGCATCTCCAGATACACATCGTCGAAGATCTCCGCGTACTCGAGCAAGAGCCTTCGCGCCTCATCGGGACGCCCCTCCAGTATCCTGGTAGGCACCTCCGCCGAAAGACAGCCCGAGAGGCAGATGATCCCACGCCCATACTTCCTCAGCATCTCCAGATCGACCCGCGGCTTGTAGTAGAAGCCCTCCAGAAACCCACACGTCGAGAGCTTCATGAGGTTCCTGTAGCCCTCGGCGGTCCTGGAGATCAGCGTAAGGTGGTAGTAAGGGACACGACTCCGGTCGTTCCGGTCGGCCGTGACGTAGACCTCGCAACCGACCAAAGGCTTTATCCCGGCCGCCCTGGCCTCCTTGTAGAACTTGACCGCGCCGTACATAACGCCGTGGTCGGTGAGCGCGAGCCCCGGCATCCCCTGATCCTTCGCAAACGAGATGAGGTCCCCTATACGGCTCGCCCCATCCAGCATCGAATACTCGGAGTGACAGTGCAAATGCGCGAAAGCGCCGCCCGACGTAACCGCCAACCTTCCTCCCTCTGCTCCCGGGTTTCGGCGACGCCCCAAAAAGAACGCCGCCGGTCGCCTGTTCTCCCCGTCGATACCCGACGCGGGCTACTATAAGGCAAGGACCTACAGGTTGTCCAGCGTACCTCGACCACAAGTTGAGGCATGTTTTGCAGGACTTTTCATTTAGGTTTCAGGTTACAGGCTTCAGGTATCAGGTCGGGGTGCTCAGGACCCAAGGGCCGCTCGCAGGCGTGTCTGCCAGGTATGGCGGGGCTGTTTTGGGTGGGTGGGCAAGCGGATCTGGGTCAGGTGCCGGACGGTTTACCTGAAGCCTGTGACCTGAGACCTTACTCCTCGTCGTCTTTCCACAGGAACCAGTTAATGGCTATCTGGGCGCTGAGGACGGCGAAGAGGAGGGCGAAGATGCCGTGGCTGAGATCGTGGTCCCACGCCGTGTAGACGACGAGGGCGCAGGAGACGAGGAGGGCCGAGACGACGAAGAGGAGGGTGATCCCGAGCACCACTGCGCGGAGTGCCCTTCTGAGAATACCTTCACGGCGGTCTCGGCTCTGGGGCAGGCCGGCGCCGCGCGCCATGGTTTCAGTCCTTTTTCCCTGAGCTGGTGGAGGATTCGGCCGGCTTCTCTTTGCTCTTCTTCTCTTCCGAGCCAGACCCGTTGTCCCCGTTGGCGGTCTTGGAGGTGTCTTTCTGCGCGGCCTCTTTGGGGCCTTTCTTGCTGTAGTCTGTGGAGTAGAAACCCGAGCCCTTGAACGAGATACCTACGGGATGGAGGACTTTCCTGACCGGGGCTCCGCACTCGACGCAGGACGAGAGGGGGTCTTCGGACAGCTTCTGCATCACGTCGAAGACGTGTCCGTTCTCACACTTGTATTCGTAGATCGGCATCCAGCCTCCATTTTTGGTACTCGCGAATCCAGATTATACAGGCTGGATGGATTTCCGGTTTCGTGCGCCCGGGCGGCTATCGGGGGCGCTTGCCGGGGTCGAGGTCCCCCGAGTCGAAGTCCTGCCTCAGGTGCTGGCGCGCGGCCTCGACGAGCCTGGGATCGGCGCAGATCTCCTCTATTTCCAGGGGAGAAGCGTTGCGCCGCACGTACTCCTCCTTTACCACGTCGCCCAGATGCGCCCCTTCGCCCAGGCGGTGGATGATGTACTCGACCACCCTCTCCTCACGCGCGGAAGGCTGATTGCGGCCAAACAGCCTGTCCCAGAAGGATCTCTTTTCGCCTTGTGCCATGGCTCTCTCCTCACCGCGGGTATCTTCCCACACCGAAGTTTAACGAGTCGCAGGTCCTCCGTACAGGGCGGAGGGGGCCGAACAGCGCCTCCAGAGAACGGACTTTATGCCCGCGCGCGCACCTCGACGAGCGACTCGGCGATCTGGACGGCGTTCGTCGCCGCGCCCTTGAGGAGGTTGTCTGCGACGCACCAGTATTGGATCACCCGCCCCTCCACGCGTACCCGCCCGACGTAGGTCCCATCCTCTCCGGCGACCTCGATGGGTGTCGGGAAGTCGTCCGTGACCTCGACGCCCGGCGCCGTCCCCAACGCTTCGAGCACGGCGGGGAGATCAGCCTCCCGCTCGGTCTCGACGTAGACGCTTTCGGCGTGGCCCGTATGGACCGGAATCCTGACGGCGGTAGCGAAGACCGGAAGGTCGGGTAGAGAGAGGATCTTGCGTGTCTCCTCCCTCATCTTGGTCTCCTCGGTAGTGTGTCCGTCGTCGCCGAAGCCCCCTATCTGGGGTATGGCGTTCCCGACAATGGGCCTCGAGAAAGCGTCTTTCCTACCGTTCTCCAACGCCTCGACGGCGCCACTTCCCGCGCCCGAGACGGCCTGGTAGGTCGAGACGACGACCTTCTTCAGGCCGAACTCGCGCGCGAGCGGAGCGAGCGTAACGACCATCTGGGTGGTGGAGCAATTGGCGTTGGCGATGAGGCCTTCGTGGCCTTCGATCGCACCCACATTCACCTCGGGTACGACGAGGGGCACGTTCGGATCGAGCCTGAAGTCGCTGCCGTTGTCGATGACGACGGCGCCGCGCGAGATGGCCTCATCGGCGAGCTGAACAGCAGCCCCCTTCTCGCCTTCCGTACCGGCGAAGAATGCTATGTCCACGCCTTCGAAAGCCTCGGGCTCGGCCACCCCGACCTCGAACGTCTCCCCAGCGAGCACCGCCGTACGGGCGCTCCTCGCCAATATCCGCAACTCTTTCAGCGGGAAGTCCCTGCGCCTCAGCTCCGCGACCAGCCTGTCCCCAACGAGCCCGGCCCCGACGACCGCCACCGTATACCCATCACCCATAAGATCCTCCAACATAGATTTCCTGAAGCCTGAAACCTACAAGGCTCTGTGCGCAATATCGATCAGGTCCCACACCACGCCGCTCGCCGTGCGCTGCGGTCCTGCGCCCGGTCCGCGCACGGTGAGGGTAACATCCGAGTAGCGGCGCGTGCGGAAATCGAAGACGTTTTCGGGGCCGCTAATGGGTCCGAAGGGGCTCTCCACGGGCGTATCCTGCAGCCCGACCGTTACGGGCCCGTGCTTTGGGATTCGGACCAGGTAGCGGAGCATGTGGTGTTCTTCGACGGCGAGGAGGCGCACGGCGAAAGACACGTCGTGTTCAGGGAGACGCTCCATGAATTCCGCCAGCGGGACATCTTCCAGGCCTTTGGGGACCAGTGACTCGTAGGGGATCTCGTGTGGTTCGATCTCCCTCCCCATCATGCGCGCCAGGATGATGGCTTTGCGGGCAACGTCGAGCCCCGAGAGGTCGTCGCGGGGATCCGGCTCGGCGTAGTGGAGATCGACCGCCTCCCTCACCGCCTCGGAGAAGGACCTACCCGCCTCGACCGCGCTCATGACGAAACCGAGGGTGCCGCTCGGGCTCGCCTGTATCTCCAGTATCTCGTCCCCCGTCTCCTGCAGGCCGCCTATGGTCGAGATGATGGGCATGCCGGCACCCACCGTGGCCTCGTGCCAGAGACGGTCCGGGATCATGCGCATGAGCTGGCGGTACTGGGCCGTGCTGCCCGAGAGCGGTCCCTTGTTGGAGAGCACGAGATAAGCCCCACCCCTTATCCCGAGCACATCGAGGTCGAACGTGCCCCCGTGCACGGCTACGTCCACGACCACCCGCATGAAGCCTGGCTCGGGCTCCGAGCCGAGCACGCCTTCCAGCGGCTCGACGCCAAGCTCGGCGAGGGCTCCGCCTTCCTCTTTGATGCGTATGGCCTGCGGGAGTAACTCCTCGCCGACCAGCGCGCCCGAGGTATCCGAGACGGCGCGGTACCTCACCTCGATACCGTGACGCTCCAGCCAGCGTTTGCGCTCTTCCAGGACGATCTGGGCGACCGCCCGGCCGACGTGCCCCAGGCCGAGCTGGACTATTTCCAGCCGCCTCACGCTACCTCTTCGCCGGCGAAGTCTCCTGCGGGTGGGATCAGGCACGCGTGCAGCGCGCGCAGCGCCTCGAGGCCCACGTCGGCGGACACGAGGAACACAAGCCCGGCGGCCGCGATACCGACGTGCTGCACGGGGATGCCTGCCTCGCGCAGGCAACGCCGGCCGCGGGCAAGATCCTCTTCATCCGGCGAGCCGATGCAGACGACCATCGCGGCCCTTCCCTCGCGCCCGTCCGTACAAGGGATCTCCATGGCCACGTTCTGCCTGAGCGCCACGCAGCGGACGCCGGCCCCGGGATCGAAGCCCGTAACGTGCGTGCCAGCGCCCTCCGACGCGAACGTGTTGCGGACGAAGACCTCCATGCCGGCCTCGGAGGCTGGCTCCATGGTCCTTGGATGCAGCACCTTGGCGCCGAGCCCGGCGAAGATGCCTGCCTCCCTGTAAGAGAGGCGCGGCATCAAGGAGGCGTCGGGGACCAGTCGCGGGTCCGCATCAAGCACGCCGTCCACGTCTGACATGATCCAGACCTCCCCAGAGCCGAGCGCACGCCCTAGAACCGTCGCAGAAAGGTCGGAGCCTCCCCTGCCGAGCGTCGTGGGTAACCCGCCTGGCGAGCGTCCTACGTAGCCTGGCACGACCGCGACAAGTCCTCCCTCCAGTAGCGGTGAGACGTAGCGCGCCGATCGCTCGCGCGTGGCGGCCGGGTCCACCTCCGCCTCCCCGAAGCGTGTGTCTGTGGCTATGGGGTCGGCGGCGACGACCTCGGAAGGAATGTTCTGGCTACTGATCGCGCCGGCCAGGATCTCCGCCGAAAGGCGCTCTCCGTAGACGGCTATCTCATCCCGGCGCGCCTTCACGTTGTCGGAAGGAGACACGATGACCTCCTCGAGCTCGCCGAGAAGATCGACCACTCGCCCTTCTACCCCGGGCAGGTGCTGGGCGGCCACGGCCTCGCGGGCGGCGCGCAGGTGCCGCTCTGCCAGCATTCGGCGAAGCTCGGCTACGGAGGCCTCGTGTGTCTCGGCTTTTCTGCTCTGCCTTACCCAAGGCGAACTCATCCTCGCGTAGCCGAGCAGCGTATCTGTCGTACCGCCCATCGCGGAGACGACCACGGCCACGGGATTATCTTTGGCAGCCTCGGCGGCGATGCCGGCGGCGCGGACGAACTGCGCGCCGCCTCCCACCGAGGTGCCCCCGAACTTTATGACCAGTGGTCTCTCCAAGGGGGTCACGCTCCGTGCAACGCCGTATCGAGATCGTACAGTATGTCGTCGATGGACTCGAGGCCGACAGAGAGCCTGACGTAGTCGTCACTGACGCCGGTAGACTTCTGCTCGTCCACCGAGAGCTGCGAGTGGGTCGTGGAGGCCGGGTGTATGACGAGGCTCTTCGCGTCGCCCACGTTCGCGAGGAGGCTGTGCAACTCGAGCCCGTTTATGAAGCGCTTGCCCGCCTCGAGGCCGCCTTCGATGCCGAAACCGAGGATCGCACCGAACAGGCCTTCCCTGTGGTACTTCGCCGCCAACTCGTGCGAAGGATGGTCTTCGAGGCCCGGATAATTGACCCAGTTGACCTTGGGGTGGCCCTGTAGGAACTCGGCGACGGCCTGCGCGTTCGTCGAGTGGCGCTCCATCCGCAAGGGCAGCGTCTCCAGGCCCTGCAGGAAGAGGAAGCTGTTGAACGGGCTGAGGGCGGGACCCCAGTCCCTGAGCATCTGGACGCGGGCCTTCAAGATAAACGAGAGCTCGCCGAGCGTAGGATAGATCTCCAGCCCGTGGTAGGAGGGGTCAGGTTCGGTGAAGCCCGGGAACTTCCCGTTGTCCCAGGGGAAGGTGCCGCCGTCCACTATGACGCCGCCGATCGACGTGCCGTGCCCGCCGATGAACTTGGTCGCAGAGTGGACGACGATGTCCGCCCCGTGCTCCAGGGGATTGACCAGGTAGGGAGAGGGCAGGGTGTTGTCGATAATGAGCGGGACGCCGGCCTCGTGGGCCACCGCCGCGACCCCCTCGATATCCAGGGTGTTGAGCGCGGGGTTTCCTACGGTCTCGGCATAAACGGCCTTCGTCCTATCCGTGATCGCCGCGCGTATGGCGTCGAGATCCGTCGAGTCGGCGAACTTCACGTCGATACCGACCTTGGGCAGCGTGTAATGGAACTGGTTGTAGGTGCCGCCGTATAGCTCAGCAGCGGAGACCAGCTCATCGCCGGCTCCCATGATATTCAGGATCGTGAGCCCCTGGGCGGCCTGGCCCGAGGCCGTCGCGAGGGCGCCCACGCCCTTCTCCAGAGCCGCCACCCGCTTCTCGAAGACGTCGGTCGTGGGGTTCATGATCCTGGTGTAGATGTTGCCCTCTTCGGCGAGCGAGAACAGGTCCGCCGCGTGCTCGGTATCGTGGAAGACGTAGGAGGTCGACTGATAGATGGGCACAGCCCGCGCCGTCGTTGCCGAGTCGACCTCCTGCCCGGCGTGCAATGCCAGGGTGTCGAACCCGTAGTCGCGCTCCTGGATCTTCTGTTCTGCTGTGTCGGTCATTGTCGCTCCCTTCTTTGAAGGCTTCGGGTTTCAGGCTTCAGGTTTCAGGTCTTGTTCAAGAACGGTTTTATCGCTTCTTTGAGCTCTTTCCAGTCCTTTAGGAAGGCGTCGTGGCCGCTGAGTGTATCTATCTCGGCGTAGTGTGCCCGGGCGCCGGCCCCTTTCGCCTTTTCTTTGGCGCTTCGCACTTCGGCGGCGGGGAAGAGCCAGTCGCTCGTGATCCCGACGAAGAGCACCTCGGCCTGAATGCGCGAGTAGGCCTCCTCCTCGGACTCGTAGTCGCTCGCCACGTCGTAGAGGTCCATCGCCCTGGAGAGGTATAGGTAGGAGTTGGCGTCGAAGCGGCCGGTGAGCTCCCCGCCCTGGTAGTGCAGGTAGCTCTCGATCTCGAACCTCCCACCGAACTCGGGGTAGAGCGCGGGACGCCCGGCGGGCCTTCGGCCGAACCTCTCCCACTGCCCGGCGGCGCTCTGGTAGGTCATCATCCCAGCCATCCTGGCGATGGCGAGCCCCCTATCGGGCCTCCTTCCCGTGCCGTAGTATTCGCCGTCTTGCCAGTCAGGGTCGGCCATGATAGCGCGGCGTCCGATCTCGCTCATCCCGACCCCCTGAGGCCCGAGCGCCCCCGTGGCGGCCACGGGTATGGCTTTCTCCACGAAGTCGGGGTACTCCACGGCCCACTCCAGCGCCTGCTGACCTCCGATGGAACCGCCGGCGACGAGGGCCAGCCGCCGTACGCCGAGGGCGTCGAGCAAGCGCCTCTGTGCCCTGACCATGTCCCTGATCGTCACGATGGGAAAGCGCATCCCGTAGGGCCGCCGCGTTCCCGGTTCTACGGAGGCCGGACCGGTACTGCCCGAGCAGCCTCCTATTACGTTAGAGGAGACGACGAAGTATTTTTCGGTGTCTAGGGGCAGCCCTGGCCCGACCATCGGGTCCCACCAACCGCCGCGCCTGTACCCTTCGGAGGGTCCTCCCGCGGCGTGCGAGTCTCCTGTCAGGGCGTGGACGAGCAGTACGACGTTGTCGGCAGCATCGTTGAGCGCGCCCCAGGTCTCGTAGGCCAGTGCGACGTCGCGCAGGCTTCCGCCGAGTTCGGGCTCTAAGGAGCCTATGTTGTGGGATCGTAGGGCCGGGGCTTGGCTAGCGCCGGCCCTCGGCTCTAGTGTCATACTCGGTAGTAATGCGGCCTCCTTCTATGGATCGGGTTCTACGCCTCTCGCGCAACCCGCTCGTAGAAGAGGCTGCCCACCTCTCCCCACATCTTCCAGGAAGGTAATGACCGTCCTGCTGGACTTGGCACCTTGCGGGAGTAGCTCACAGCTCCCCGTGGGTTGCCGCGGTTTCTCGGGGCCAGTTCCCTCCACCGCTCTCGATGCGGGTTCGCGCTAGGCGTTGATGCTAAAACACCAGGGTGCGCCCCGTCAAGCAGGCCGCGCCTTCTGGAGCGAGGTAAGGGCCATTTCCTACCGGTGGACCCATGGAAAGCGTACCCACACCCAGTCATTCTGGTATTTCCTCATGCCCATGCTACGGGCGACGTCGGGTGTCAGGTCGACTCCGGCGGGGTTGAGGACTTCCCTACCGAACTCGTCCTCGCCCTTGTTGAAGTTCTGGTAGTAGGCGACCTGCGCCTGTGGCTTGCAACGCGGAACGCGTTCGTACATCGTGCGGTCCTTGTTCCGCACCCAGTAATTATCGTAGGTGTTCCAGGGCCCTACCTCCTTGACCCTCGGCCCCACGCTCGGCCCGCCGCTGACGCGCCAGATGCGAACCCTCGGCTGGCGGCCGAGCTTGAGGTTGCGGTGCGGCAGGGCAACCTCGCGTTCGGTGTACCCGATGTACTGCGTGGCGAAGACCTTGCACCTTAGGCCCCTCTTGAGATTGGAGACCATATAGGTCTCGGAGGAGGCCGCGTAGTCTTTCGTGGAAGCGGCCTGAACTTCCTGGTTCCACTGCTCGTCCACCCAACGCTCGAGGTCGGCGCTCTGATCCTCGGGCAGGATGGCCTCGATCCTCATCTTCGTCCCTGCCACGGCCGCTGCTACCTTCTCGTCGTAGTCGGAGGCGGCGATCTTCTTCGCTATCTCTCTCTCGGGGAGTCCTTTGTTCGAGGCGAGTACCCGCTCGCTCTCACCATATTCCTGCGCCAGGATCCGGTTCTCGAGGCGGGTCGCGGCGAGGACGGCGTCGACCTGCCCTTCGCTGAGACCGAAATGTGCCCTGAACTCATCGACGTTCTGCTGCTCGGAGAGGATTACGGCGATGACGGGCTTCTTGGGATCCGAGTACGCGGAGTACACCTCGGCCTCAACGGCGATGTGGTCTCCCGCCAGCAGGATCAGAACAGGCATCATCGCGAGAAACCCAAGAGGCGCTCGTCGGCCACCTCTGTCTCTGAAAGTCGACAGACACCATCTGGCAATGAATAGTACGGAAGACCGCACGGAGACCCCCTCCAGGCAGGCGCCTCAGAACCAGGCGCCTACGTTATGTCACTTAACGCGCAAATGCTAACTGCTTCCGATCCTGGCGTCAACGTGTTGCCGTGCGTAAGGCTCCGGACCCTTCCAAACCCCGCTCTCAGTATGCACGGGCGAAGATGGCGGTGCGGCCTGGCTTTCCGGAGACGAGGTCCTTACCATCCTCCCGTTCGAAGGGCAGGAGCCGGATCGTGGCCCTCGTATCTTCCTTGATCTTCTGCTCGGTCTCCTCCGTGCCGTCCCAGGGGGCGACAACGAAACCACGATCTCTGGCGATGATCGCCTCGAACTCCTCGTAGCTTTCGGCCCTGCGGGTGTTCGCGTCGCGGAACTCCGTTGCCTGACGCAGCATATTCGCCTGGATCTCACCCAATAGAGTCTCTAGCCGCTCGGGCAATTCCTTTCTGCCCACGAACTCCTTCTCCCCTGTATCGCGCCGGACGAGGACGGCCTGCTCCTTCTCGATGTCCCGTGGCCCTAGTTCCACCCGCACGGGCACGCCTCTTAGCTCGTGCTCGTTGAACTTCCAACCCGGCGAGTGTTCCTCGTCGAGGTCGACCTCCATCCTGATACCGGAGTCCTTTAGTTGTGCATGCAGAGCCTCGGCCTCGCGGCGCACCTCTCCCTTGTTCTTGCCGCGCCAGATCGGGACGATAACGGCCTGAGTCGGTGCGATCCTCGGCGGCAACCTGAGACCCCTGTCATCGCCATGGACCAGGATCAAACCCCCTATCGTCCGGGTCGAGAAACCCCAAGAAGTCTGGTACGCATAGACCCTGTCCTGGTTCTCGTCGAGGAAGGTGATATCGAAGGCGCGGGCGAAGTTCTGCCCTAGGTCGTGGCTGGTCGCTGCCTGCAGCGCGCGCCCGTCGCCCATCAAACCCTCGCAGGTGTAGGTCTCCACGGCCCCGGCAAAGCGCTCTGAAGAGCTCTTGGCGCCCGTAAGAACCGGGATGGCCATGGCCTCGTAGAAACAGTCGCGGTACACGCCGAGCATCCGCAGGGTCTCCTCGCGCGCCTCATCGGCCGTCGCGTGGACGGTGTGGCCCTCCTGCCAGAGGAACTCCGCGGTCCTGAGGAAAGGTCGGGTGACCTTCTCCCAGCGCAAGACGTTGCACCACTGGTTTATTAGGATGGGCAGGTCGCGGTAGCTCTGGATCCAGTTCTTGTAGAAGGCGCAGATGATGCTCTCAGAGGTGGGCCGGATCGCGAGCCGCTCCTCCAGCTCTTCCCTACCCCCTATCGTTACCCACGCGAGCTCGGGGTCGAAGCCCTCGACGTGCTCGGCCTCCTTTTTGAGGTAACTCTCGGGGATGAGCAGCGGGAAGTAGGCGTTCCTGTGGCCCGTCGCCTTGAAGCGGTCGTCGAGGTCGCGCTGGACGCGCTCCCAGATCTCGAACCCGTAGGGTCGGATCGCGAACGTCCCCCGCACGGGCCCGTAGTCGGCGAGCTTGGCCATGCGCACGAGTTGCAGATACCACCTGCTCGGGTCCTCGCTCTTCTTAACCAGCTTCTCGACCGCCTCGGTCATGCGCGACTCCTTTCCTAATGAAAGTAGGACCAGCAAGAGAGTATAGCGTCCGGGAGACTACGGACGGTGGGTGAAGTTTTCAAGGAATACGTAGCCTAGGAGCGTCGCCAGTAACAGGATGCTCACGGCGGCGACCAAGATGTTCGACAAATTCAGCTTGAGCCTGACGGTACTCACGATCGTTCCGTCTTCTCGATTCACGTTCAACCGTGCCACGGCGTAGATGTTCAGCGCAAGCGCGAGGCTCAATGCACCGAAGAAAACGAACGGCGAGACCGCGTTGAATACGACCCGCCGACCGGCGCCGGAGAGGAAGGTCTCCAGAGGGTCGAACAGAAACCCTATGCCGGGCCCGTATTTCAAGAGCGACGCTGTCACGAAGTACAGGGGCGCGAGAAGAAGTAAGGTTCCAACTACGGCCAACTTGCGATCGTACATAGTTGCCTCCTCACGGTCTGCGCGGGCCGTAATCCTCTGCGCCACCGCCGTCCTTGCCAGGTCGGGGATCGTCAGCATCCACAACCGCGCGATGCCACTCTTCCCACCTCGTTCGCGCGCTTCCCTGTACAGATCTCCGAACGCCTGCTTCATCTGCGAGCCGTATTCCCGCCTGAACTCCTTCGGATACGCCAGGAGCAGCGCCCTGTAGACTCGCTCGGAGCGGGACATCAGACACTCTCGGGGGCGGAAGACCCACGGCCGCCAAGCAGTTTCCTGGCGCGCGCCGTCTCTACGAGCCCTGCTAGTCTCTCTGCCTCCACCGCGGCAACCCTTCTGCCGAAGTCCGTGATCCTGTAGTACCGACGACGCTGGTCGTCCATCGCAGGGTCGGGACGTTCGTCAGACTCTTCGATCAGCCCATCCGCGAGCATGCGCTTGATCGAACCGTACAGCGTGCCAGGACCGAGCCTGGTCTGCCCCTCCGTCCGTTCTTCGACCTCGCGCATGATCCCATACCCGTGCCGCTCCTTATCAGCAAGCGCCAGCAAAATATTCAGCACAGCAGGCGTCAGCGGTAACAGTTCCCCCGGCTCCCCGACTCGACCAGCGTTATCCTTCTCCATGAACACTCCGCGTACGATATATCCGTACTCGATACAATATCCTGGTGTATCCGGCGTGTCAAGAGAAGCGTGCAAACCTCGACGCAAACCCCGCCCGAACGGCTCTCGGGCGTCGATACATGCAAGTTCCCGTATGCCGACTTCCCAGAAATCTTCTTCTAGGACGTTCGTGAATAGTGGCATGAAGAAAGGGGCGGAGCCACCAAGACCCCGCCCTTCCAACCCTCAACTCCTTACGCGTCTACGGGCTAGAAGCTATCCGTTGGGGAAAGGCGCTAGTTGCTCTTCGAAGAAGGTGTCCCAGAACTCCTCTCCCAGCGCCGCCGAAGGAGGCAGGGACTCGAAGAACGCCTCTTCTTGATCCAGGACTTGTGCCCTAGAACCGTGGACGACCCGCACCCTCTCGCAGTCGTCTGCGACCACGTCCTTTCTGTCAGCCAAGACCCGGTCGAAGCCGCCACCGCACGAGACGATGTCCCTTACTGTGGGCACGTTGTCGGCGACGAGGATGTCGTTGCCTTCCGCGCCAGAGAGGACGTCATCCTTGGAAGCCTCGTCTATCTCACCGTCGACGATCTCGTCGCCACCTCCCCCTCCGAGCATGCGGTCGGTGCCAGTCCCGCCGTCGATGAGGTCTCTGCCTTCCCCGCCTGCCAAGCTGTCCGAGCCAGTCCAACCGTCGATGAGGTCCCAGCCTTCCCCGCCCACCACTGCGGGGTCTGAGCCCTCATCACCAAATACGAAGTCGTTGCCCGAACCACCCAGTAGGTTGTCCGAGCCTAGGCCGCCCGCAACCCCGTCGTTGCCTGGACCTCCCGCCGAAACCTTGTTGCCTCCTAAAGCGCGGCGTTCGCCGGTAAGGAGCCAGTCCTTGCCCTCATCGCCTAAGAGGTTGTCCCTACCTCCCAGGGCGTAGAGGACGTCGTTAGCACCTTTGCCAAGGAGGTTGTCGGCTCCGTTGGTTCCCCTCAAGATGTCGGGGCCATCGGTGCCGATCTTGGTTACAGCCAGTGCAACCCCACTTGCCACCAACAGGGATAGGGTCATGGTGGCCAGTAGCAGTATGGTGCGTCTCATAAGCAGAGCCGCCTTCCTTGTAACTGGGGCGGGGTGAGTAGCATAGTAAGGTTGGACTCACGGCGTCCCTTTATCAGTAACATGCGTAGCATACTCCCGCATCGGCGCAGGCGTATCACTCAAATGGACTATCTTTGGTGTTGCTTGGGTCTTGCTTGCGGGTAGCGAACTTCGGAGACCTGCGTTAAAGCGGAAGTTCGCGGCATATTCGGACCGGAAGCTGGCCCCAAGGGCCACCCTGCCTCACCCAGGTCCGCGAGCGCGAAGAGCCGCTGCCGCGGCGAATTGCGTTGGTACGATGTCTCGAAGTGCTTGGCGCCGCCCACCACACGTAGCCTGACTGTTCCCGCCTGTACTTTGGTCTCGTAGCGGGAGAGCGGCTAACTCCGTCTACGGGTCGGAGGGTTTGAGTAGCGAGGGTTACGAGGGTGTCAGGTGTGCCTTACCAACGTAGGGGACGAGGGCTTCGGGCAGCGAGACGGAGCCGTCCTGTTGCTGGTAGATCTCGAGGAGGGAGATCAGGGCCCGGCTCATAGCGATGGCCGTGCCGTTGAGGGTGTGCAGTAGCTGGGGCCTTCCGCCTTCCTTACGGTAGCGGATCGCCAGCCTGCGGGCCTGGTAGTCGGTGGTGTTCGACGTGCTCGTCACCTCGCCGAATTCGCCTCTGCCAGGCATCCAGGCCTCCAGATCGTACTTGCGGTAGGCGGCGCCGCCGAGGTCGCCGGTACAGATGTCGACCACGCGGTAGGGTAGGCCGAGGCCCTGGAAGATACGTTCTTCTATCTCGACCATTTCGTCGTGGATGGCTTCGGATCCTTCCGGCGTAGTGAAGGCGAACATCTCGACCTTGGTGAACTGGTGGACCCTGTAGAGGCCGCGGCTGGCGCGGCCGTGGGAGCCCGCCTCCGTACGGAAGCAGTGGGAGAGGCCTGCGTAGCGCAAGGGGAGGTCTCCCTCCTCTATTATCTCGTCCGCGTGCTGGCCTGCGAGGGTGATCTCCGCGGTCGCGATCATGGAGAGGTCCGTGCCTTCTACGGAGTAGATCTGGGTCTCGGGTCCGCGCGGGATAAACCCTGTCCCGACCAGCATCCGATCCCGCGCCAGGTCAGGCGTTATGGTCGGCTGGTACCCGTGCTCCATAATAATGTCCAGCGTGTAGCGGATCAGGCCCAGTTCCAACAGCACGGCGTCGCCGCGCAGAAAGTACCACTTGCTCCCCGTGGTCTTCGCCCCCGCATCGAAGTCGATGATGCCTAGTGCTTCACCTAACTCGACGTGGTCCTTCGGCTCGAAGGGAAAATCGGGGATCTCGCCCCAACGCCGGATCTCGACGTTCTCCGTGTCGTCCTTGCCGATGGGCGAGTCGGGATGTGTAACGTTGGGGATCTTCGACTGCTCGTCCCGAAGCCGCTCCTCGACCTCGTGCAGCTCCCTTTCTTTGGACGGCAACCGCTCCTTCACGGCCCGCGACACCTCGATGAGCCTCGCCCTGGCCTCGTCATCGCGCTCCCTGCCGATGCTCCTGGCCATCTCGTTCTGGCGTTGCTTGAGCTCGTTCGACTCCTGTATGAGCTCCGAGCGCCGGTCGGCCAGCTCTACAACTAGGCCCACGTCGGCCTCGACCCCACGGTTTTTCGTGTTCTCCTCGACGGCTTTCGCGTTCTCGCGGATGTATTTGAGATCTAGCATGGTGCCTCCCTACGGTCGGCTTAGCATTTCAGCACGCTCAGGCCTTGCGGCCTTCGCTTGTCAGCACTTCAGCATTTCAGCTTGTCAGCATCTCGGTTCGTTGCTTGCGCGCGACTGCGGATAGATCGTCCCTAGAAATCGCCTCTCAAGTGATCTTTCCTGTCGCTATCCACAGCCTGGCTGAAATGCTGACAAGCCGCCGGGCGAAGCCTGCGGCGTGCTGACTTGCTGACTAGCTCTATATTATCCTGCCAGCTCTCGCAACGCCCGGTTCTCTGTTCGGATGCGGACGTAGAGCAAGGCGGCGTTGAGCAGCGAGAAAACCACTGCGGTTATCCAGGCGCCGAAGATCAGCGGGAAGGTCAGAACCTCCACGGCGACGACGACGTAGTTGGGATGAGGGAAGTAGCGGTATGGTCCCCTCCTGACAAGTTTCTCCGCCCGGAACGACGAGTACCCTCGTATTCCAGTTCTCTCCCAGAGACAGGATCGCCCAGTACCGCAAGGGCTGGACGAGAAGAAACGCCGCCAGCGGCACGGGCCACCACGCAGGAGGCTCAGGTCCGCGCAGAAGCCCTTCGACGAGCGTCGAGACCAGCCACAGAGAATGAACGGCGACAATCACCGGATAGTGACCACTCCCACGCTCGACAGCGCCCCGAGCCAATAGCCTCCTCTCGTTCCGGCGCGAGTAGAGGAGCTCCAACAGGCGTTGGCTAGCGACGAGACCGACGCCCACAACCAGCAACACGACGTTCAACGAACCCTCAGCCCCGCCACAAAAAGCTGACTAGCTGAAATGCTGACAAGCGGAGGCCGAAGGCCGATGCGTGCTGACCGCTCAGATGCTGACGGCCGAGGGCCGTCAGCATCTGAAAAACACGTGTTCCGCGGAGAATCCGGGGCCCATGGCCGAGAGTACGCCAAGGTCGCCCTCCGCGAGCTCGCCCGAATCGAGGAAGCGTTCCAGGATAAAGAGTACGGTGACGCTCGACATGTTGCCGCAGTCGCGCAGCACGTCCCTGCTCGTGGCGAGCCCGCCCGGTTGCAGTCCGAGCGCCTCTTCGAAGGCATCGAGGACTTTAGAGCCGCCGGGATGGAGCACGAAATGTTCGAGCTCGTCGGAGTCGAGGCCCAGAGAATCACAGGCCTCTTCCAGGTTGTCGCGGAACTTCTCGCGCACGATGTTCGGGATGCTCTTGGAGAGCTGCACTTTCAGGCCCGCCTCGACGAGATCCCAGCCCATAACGTCCTCGGTACCTGGCCAGGTGGTGCTGTAGGCTCCGAGTACCTCGGGGCCCGTGGCGCCCCCGAGAAGCACGGCGGCAGCGCCGTCGGCGAAGAGGCTTGTGGAGATAAGGTTGCTCTTCGAACGATCGCCCCGCTGGAAGGTCAGGCCACAGAGCTCGACGGCGACGAGGAGAACCAGTTGGTCGGGATAGAGGCGGGCGTGTTCGGCGGCGCGCGCGAGACCGGCCGCCCCCGCCGAGCAGCCAAGACCCCAGATCGGGACGCGCCGCGTGTGCTCCGAGAGGCCGAGGCGGAAGAGCAGCTTCGAGTCGATGGAAGGTGTCGAGATCCCGGTCGTCGAGACGAAGTAGATCGCACCGACCTCATCGGGCCCCGCCCCAACCCTGTCCAGGGCACGCCTCGCGGCCTTCTCGGAGAGATCGAGGGCGTGCTCGACGTAGAGGGCGTTCTTCTCGGGGAAGGAGTGGTCTCGCTCGAACCACTCTGCGGGCACGCAGAAGTAGCGGTTCTCTATGTGGACGTTGTCGAAGATCGGGAGCAGCCGCTCGATATCACCGTGCCCGCGCGAGAACATGCCCCTGGCGAACGTCTTCGCTTCTTCCTGCCCGACCCGGTGGGGCGGCAGGGCGCTGGCGACAGAGAGGATCCTGGGCACCGTCAACGTTCTTCCAGCGGTGTGAAGTCGGGCTCGGGCTTCTCGCAGGTGTCGCGGAAGACGTACTGCGAGATACGCTTGCGCTGGCGGCTCGACCAGTCGATCGTCGGCCTTCGCTGCCCATCCGGGAGGTACCCGAGCCGGTAGACGGCCATGAGCTCCAGGTCGTCGGGAACCTTCAGCAGCCGCTTCAGCCGCTCCCAGTTCTCGGGTATCTCCATCGGCGTCGAGACGAACTGGATGCCCATGCCAAGCTCCGTCGTGGTTAGCCAGATGTTCTCGACGGCGGCCCCCATCCCGAAGATGGAGTAGAAACCCGAGAGCTCGCCGGGACGGTACTCCGTCTTATCCAGGAGGACCGCGATGAGGAGAGGAGAGCCTGCGACAAGCTTCCTGTTGTCCTCTCCCAGGGTCCTTGGGACGCCGAAGCGATTCATCACGGCCTGCCCCGTGTTGGAGAAGATCTGGCGCGAGAAAGGCTTGAGGACGCTTGGCATCTGGTCGATGTGGATGCCGTCGCGTTTCTCCTCCATCTCGGCCTCAGAGAAACGGAAGTAGGGCCTGTAGCGCTTCCAGAACGTTCCTTCCTCCAGAAGGCGCGTCATGCTCTCGCCGCTTATCCTCGCAACCTCATCTATGGTCTCACGGCCGTCGACCAGCACGAAGCGCCAGGGCTGGCTGTTGAAGTGCGAAGGCGCCATCGCGGCGACCTCGACGAGCAGGCGCTGGTGCTCGGGCTTCACGGGATCCGGCAGGAAGGGGCCATTCGTGGTCTTGCGTCCCTTGAGGACCTCCAGGAAATCCAATCTCAGCCCCCTAAAGCATCCATACGAATCCCGTGACGTAGAGGATCATGGCCCCGCTGGCCAGCGCGGCGTGCCCCGGCGTTCCGGCCCGTACCCGCGGCAGGAGGGCGAAGAGGACGAGGACGGGCAACAAGATCCATCGGTAGGGTGCCCCCTGCAGGAATCCGAAGCCGACCGCGACGGCGGCGGAGATGAAGACCGCGAAAAACAGGGCGTGGTGGAGCCAGCGGAAAGGTTTCGTATCCACGATACGAAACTGCACGAGTATGCCGAGCGCGAAGTTCGCAACAAAAAGGACCATCGCGATGTAGAAGATCAATGCTCACTCCACCGACTCATCCTGCAGGGTTATAGCACAGGGCGAGTTACGTCGGAGGCGTGTAATGCTAAGATTCGTAGTTCGATGGATCTTGGATTCTGCTAGGGGGCGAGATGGCAAACAGGCGCCCGGAGGCTTACATAACGGGGATCGGTGTGGTTACCCCCATAGGAGTAGGGCGCAAGAAGCTCTGGAGTTCGCTCCTGGCCAACGAGAGTGGGGCCGGCCCCATAACGCTCTTCGATCCCGCGGCCTTCGACGTGCGCATCGCCGCCGAGTGCACGGACTTCGACCCCGAAAGCTTTATGGACCGCAAAGTGGCGGCCAGGACCGACCGATTCGGGCAGATGGGCCTCGCCTCGGCCAAGCTGGCCCTCGAAGACGCGGACGCCTGGGACGTGCTCAACAACAACCCGGAACGGGTCGGCCTCATCCTCGGCAGCGGAATCGGGGGCGTGAGCAGCATGGAGACGACCCAGGCGACCATAGATAGCAAAGGACCCTCCCGCGTAAACCCCTTCGCCGTGACCAAGATCATGCCCAACTCCGCCGCGGCCCACGTAGGCATACAGCTCGGCGTCCAGGGACCCTCGATCACCGGCGCGCTCGCCTGCACCTGCGGCACGGATATGATGGGGTTGGGCTACGACCTGATCCGGCGCGGTGACGCCGACGTCGTGCTTTGCGGCGCCTCCGAAGCCAGCCTGGCACCCGTCATCGTCGCCGGATTCATAGCCATGCGGGCGATGAGCCGCCGCAACGACGACCCCGAGGGGGCGTGCAGGCCCTACGATGTCGACCACTCGGGGTTCCTGATCGGCGAGGCGTCGGCCGTGATGGTGCTGGAGAGCGCCGAGTCCGTCGAGCGCCGGGGGTCCGAGCCTTACGCGAAGATCACCGGCGTCGGGCGAACCACCGACGCGTACAACCTCACCGACCCGGATCCGAAAGGCCAGGGCATCATGCGGGCCATGCAGCTTGCCGTCGCCGACGCCGGACTCGAAGGGGAGCAGATCGGCTACATAAACCCGCACGGCACGGGAACGGTGGCCGGCGACGGCCCCGAATCGCAGGCGATGGCCAGGATCAACAAAGACGTCAAGGTCTCGGCCACTAAATCCACCCTGGGCCACTCCTTGGGCGCGAGCGGCGCCGTGGAGACCGCGATCTGCGCCCTGGCCATAAAGGAGAGGAAGATCCCCCCGATGAGGAACCTTACGCAAGTAGCGGATGGCTGCGCCGACCTCGACTACGTCGTGGACGAGCCGCGCGAGGCGCCCGACCTGAAAGCCGCCCTCTGCGCCAACCTCGGCGTCGGCGGCCACAACGCAGCGGTCGTCGTGGAACGAGCCTGAGGAATCGCATGGACCGTCCAGAGAACGTTTACGAAGTACCACAGGACCTACCCGAGCCGGAAGACGACGGTGCCTGCGACCACCTGCCGGGCATGAGGATGCCTTCCGTATCGTTGATGTCCACGGCGGGAGACCCCGTGGACCTCTCGACCCTGAAGGGGACGACCATTGTTTACTGCTACCCGCTTACGGGAAAGCCCGATCAGGATCTGCCCCCGGGGTGGGACGACATCCCCGGCGCCCGGGGCTGCACCCCCCAGTCGTGCGCCTTCCGCGACCACCACGCGGAGCTAAAGGAGCTGGGCGCAAGGGTCTTCGGTCTCAGTACGCAGGACACCGCTTACCAGCGCGAGGCGGCAGGGCGGCTCCACCTTCCTTTCCCGTTGCTGAGTGACGAGAAGCTGGAGTTCGCGAGGGCGCTAGGGCTGCCGACGTTCGAGGCCGAAGGAATGACCCTCATAAAGCGGCTGACCGTCGTTATCGAGAGAGGGAAGATAGAGCACGTCTTCTACCCGGTGTTTCCGCCGGGCAGGAACGCCGAGGAGGTCGTGCGCTGGCTCTCCGAACGAACCGCAAGCTAGAGAGGACGTACTGATGAACCCCGTCACGACCGACGTCTTGCACAAGAGGCTAACGGAACTAGAACGGATACTTGCCCCCCACGGAAGCGCGCTCGTCGCCTTCTCCGGAGGGGTCGATTCCTCGCTAGCCCTCGCCATCGCGGCGCGGGCGCTACCCAAACGTAAGGTCCTCGCCGTCACGTCCAACAACGAGACCTATCTTCCGTCGGAGTTGGATCTTGCGCGGGAGTTCGCCGAGTCTCTCGGGGTGGAGCACCTCGTCGTAAACACCCGGGAGCTAGATAACCCGAACTACGCGAGCAACCCCACTAACCGCTGCTATTTCTGCAAGAGCACGCTCTACTCCGACCTGGCGAACCTCGCAGAGCAGAAAGGTTACGCCTGCGTCGTAGACGGGGCGAACAAGGACGACGAGGGCGACTATCGTCCGGGCAGGAAGGCCGCTAGAGAACTCGGGGTCGTCTCCGTACTCTCGGAGGCGGGGATGACCAAGGCCGAGGTACGGGAGCTGGCGAAGTATCTGGATCTGCCGTCCTGGGACAAGCCGGCGCTGGCGTGCCTGTCGAGCCGCTTCCCTTACGGGCAGGAGATCACACCCGAGAAGCTCTCCCAGGTCGCCCGCGCCGAGGAGTTTATGCGCACGGAGGGCTTTTCGCAGGTCCGCGTCAGGCACCACGGGGAGATAGCCCGCCTCGAAGTCGGTCCCGAGGAGCTCGAAAGAGCCTTCGCCATGAGGGAGGAGATCTCCGCTGAACTCCTCGAGGCAGGCTTCCTCTACGTCACCCTCGACCTCGCCGGTTACAAGTCGGGAAGCCTGAACGCAGCCCTGAAGAAGGGCAAGAAGGCCCTTCCCGTCATCTCATCGTAGAGTATGGACAGTGTAGAGGGACCGCTGCTCGCCCTCACCCTTGTCTTGATGGTCGTGGGCCTGCTAGGAAGCGTCTTGCCCGGTCTTCCGGGCGTTACACTCATCTTCCTGTCGGCCCTCGTATACGCTTTGCTCACGGACTTTCGCACCGTCGGTGCCGCAGTCCTCGTAGCCCTCTTCATATTCGCCGCGCTCGCCCTCGTCGTCGACTTCGTCGCCACCTCATACGGAGCCCGCCGCTTTGGGGCTAGCAACTGGGGCACCTTGGGCGGTGCCATCGGCGGCATCGCGGGCGCCCTGGTCGGGCTCCTCTTCCTCGGTATAGGCTCCCTGTTCGGCCTCATCCTCGGCACCATCGCGGGCGTCTTTCTCGGCGAATACCTCAAGCGCACGCGCCAGGACCAACGAGAGCCGACCTCCACACAATCCGACTGGCGCCGCGCCTCGCACGCGGCAGGCGGCGTGCTCGTCGGCTATCTGGCCTCTTCCGTCATACAGGGCCTACTAGGACTCGCCAGCATCGTTGCCTTCGTGCTAGGAGTGTCGTATTAGCATTTCAGCTTGTCAGCCTTCGCACGGGCAGGTCCTGACTAGCTGACAAGCTAGGGCCGCAAGGTCTGAGCGTGCTGACTAGCTCTCTTCGTCGCGCCGGTGTTCGCGGAGGAAACCTTCGAGTTCCTGGGCGAGGTCGTCGCCGGAGGGCAGGTTGCGCGGACCCTGATCCGCCTGGGAGTCGAAGCGGTCTTCTAGCATCCTGACGTAGGAGGAGAGGTCCGAGTCCTGGGAGACGGCAACAGAGACTTGTTCCTGGTAGGTCTCAGCGGTGCTTTCGAGTTCGGCTGTGTCTACCTCCATGCCGAGCAGGGCCGAGAGCTTGTCGAGCAGGGCGATGGCCGCAGGGGCGGATGGGACGGCGGGCAGGTAGTGCGGGACGGAGGCCCAGAAGCTCACCGAGGGCAGACCGCCGTCGGCGCACTCGCGGTGCAGTACGCCGGTGATGCCCGTCGGCCCCTCGTAGCGCGAGGCGGAGAGGCCCAAAGAGTCGACCAGGGAGGCGTCCTGGGAGTTGGCGGAGACCGAGACGGGACGCGAGTGCGGCACGTCGGCGAGCAGGGCTCCCATCGTGACCACAAGCTCCACGTCTAACGCTTTGGCCAGCTCGACGACTGCTGCGGAGAAAGCCCGCCACCTGAAGTTCGGCTCCGGTCCCGTTAGCAAGACGGCTCCCCGGCCGCCGGCGGCCTCCAGCATCGGCTCCGTAGCCGAGAGCATGTTTTCGGGCCATTGGATCTCGCGCGTCACGCCGTCGACCAGCTTTACCTGGGGCCGCGTAGCCTGGAAATCGAAGAACTCCTCGCCGTCAAAACCGCCGAAACGCCGTGCCTCCCACGAGCTGGCCAGGGCCCCGACGGCGACGCTCGCCGCGTCGGCGGCGTCGTTCCAGCCCGTGAAGCCGGCGATGAGAACGGGCCGCTCTAGCTCGGGCGTCCAATCAATGTCGATGTGTCGTATATCCATGGGGCTAGCTTACCACGCGGCAGGTGCCGATCCGAAAGAGCGTCCCTCTACACAAAGGAGCACTCCAGGGTCAGAGCGTGCTGCAGGCGCCGCAGGTACTCCTCTTCGGGGATCTCGCGCGCCCCCAGCCTGGCGAGGTGGGGGTTCTGGATCTGGCAGTCCAGAAGTACGTAACCCCGCTCTTGCAGCCGATTCACCAGGTAGACCAGGCAGACTTTGGAGGCGTCCCTCACGCAGGTGAACATTGACTCGCCCATGAAGGCCCCGCCAATGGTGACCCCGTAGAGTCCGCCTGCGAGCTCGCCTTTGGCGTACGCCTCGACGCTGTGGGCCTTGCCTGCGTGGTGCAGCCTGATGTAAGCGTCGATTATCTCCGGGTTGATCCAGGTCTCGTCCCTGTCGGCACACGCTCTTATGACGCCTTCGAAGTCCTCGTCCACGCGGACTTCGAAGGTCTGTCTACGGATCACGCGCCCAAGCGAGCGGGGAACGTGCAGGTCTTCGAACTCGAGCACGCTTCGTGGGTCCGAGCGGTAGAACTCGATGCGCCCGTAGGCATCGGCCATCGGGAAGGCCCCCGCCCTGTAGCACGCTTCGAGGATCTCCGTTGTCAGCTCCATCGACTCATATTACAGGCACGCCAGGTCTGCCCGAACGGCCATCGCCAATCCGGTTCGATCTAGACTGCGTCGTCCTTCCCTCATGGCACGGAACACGCCGTCGTGAAACGCCCCGTTGAGGTAAGTTACGCCCCGTTTGCCGTCGAGGTTTGCGAGGTAGAACCGGTCCATGGGGGTTGTACACACACTCCCACAATGACCTCGCCCGCTTGTCCAAGCTAGTCCTCGTGCATAGCGTGCTGCACCTCGAGCAAGTCCAGCAGTCGGCGGGTTTCTGCCACGTAGTCCCTCCGCCAATGTGGAGTCAGCTGGAAGCACGCTTCCACGACCGGCAGCTTGCCTACTTCCCCATAGAAGTCCTCAACACCTGAGCCCGACATGTGCACCGGGCTAACCCCCCACCGGTAGATGTAGTACCACTCGCTCCGCGTCAGCTCCTTGTCTCCTCTGCGCGGATCGACCCCTTGCGCCAACCCGGAGAGGGCCGCATCGAGCGCAGCGTCAGCCCCCAAACTGACTGAGGGATAGCCGCCGACCCCGTCGAACGCCGCTCGCCTGAAGAGGCTGGCATTGTGCGCGTAGCCCATGGGGTGATTGGCGTGGAGGCCGTCGTTGTCCAAGAACCAGTAGCTCCTGGGGTTGAAGTAGTCTCCATCGCCGAGCCGCTCGACCGAGAGCGACAACCGCCACGGCAGACTGATGTCATCGTCGTCCCACGGGGCGATGAGCTCGCCGCGCGCCAGACGGGCGGCGGCGTTCTGTTTGTCGCCTATGGATGGGAACCGCTCGGCGACGTTCACCACGCGCACGCCGGGTTCGTCGCAGATCAGCTCTTGCCCGGGGCAGTCGTTCAGGACGATCAATTCCTTGTTCGGATAGTCCTGTCGCAAAAAGGACGCGATGGCCTCCTCGAGGAGGTGCTGGTAGCGCGGGGGACGGTTATAGGTGGGGCAGATTCAGCTGACCAACGGGAGGCTCGCCTCTGGCCCAAGGCCTGCGCGTGCGGAGGTGCTTAAGACGCCAGCATGCGAGCTGCTGCGCGCTGCCACCGACGCCGTTGGCTCGGCCCCGGACCCTTCGACGGTGTTGGAAGCCCCGTAAGCAAACCTCCCAACACTGCGCACCATCCGGCCGATCCTCTGCGGCCCGAACACGATCAACAAGAGAGCCAGTAGTGGGCTGGGCAGTCGCCCTAGTAGTGGACTCTGCAGTATCTGGCCTGCCCCTTCCGTTAGCGTCGCCGGCGCGGGGCCCCCGCCCGCTGCACCAGCGTCGACCTTGGAAGGCGTCGCAGCCGTTGGTCCGGGAGCCTGTGGCGGCCCCTCCAGCGCCTCCGCCGCGACGGCTTCAACCCGATCCTCCGGCAAGATCTCGGAGAAGTGGGACAGCACGGGGGTGGGATCTAGCCCGAGCTCGGCGTGCCCGATGAGGTAATTCTTGAGCTTCTCTTCGACGGTAAGTGGATACGCGGGACCGGCGGGCCCGCCGAAGCGATGCGTCCATCGCAGCCAGGGCAGGCACAGGCATCGCCCGCCCGTCGGAACTTTTCGTGGATGTAGCCTTCTTCCCCCCCGAAGCCCCGAAACATCGGGTTGAAGCCGGGCCAGGCCCCCTTCCTGCAACTGAAGGCCCCCAGCCCTTGCATGGGTATCTCGAACGGTTCCCCCTCCGGATCCTGCCCCCTTGGATCGGTTGCCCATGTCCCCCACATCTCGGCCCGCCAGACGGGCTCGAAGTGCGTGGATATCGTCTCGAGATCGTCGTAGACAAGGGGTCCCTGCAAGAGATCTGGGCACTCAGGATGCTCCCTGTAGTACTCCTTCAACCTCATAATCGCACCGGGGGCGAAGAGCACGAGCGAGTCGCAACAGAGGACCGCTTCTCCCCGCGCCTCGCGGAACACCAGATCCCTCGGCGCTGCTGTACCCCTCACTTCCGTCGCCAGTACGTACCTCGCCCCGTGCACCCAACCTTCCACCAGCTGCTTGGTTGCCGGGCAGCCGTAGTTATCGACGACCAGCAATTCCGTGTCGCGCAGATCCTGATACAAGCGGAGGGACTGCAGGGTGAAATAGACGCCGCTAAAGTCGTTATACGTCGCCATCCCGATGGTCAACACGACCACGCCATCAACCCCTGCCCGGTAGCCCGAACCGCCCTGAGTACTCACGAAGTCTCACGAAGTGCATAGCGCAGCTTACCTTCCTAAGGAACCACATGCAAAGCACCTCTCACGGCAGGTGATCCATCGAACAATAGCCGCAGTATTTCATCGATTTCTCGCCGTCCGGTGACGCTACGATTCGGCTCGGCTTGCTCCGGCCAAGCCCAGGACCGCCGGGGCGCCGACGGCCACTTCCGAGGCTATCCTGCCTTCGGCATCAACCAGCACCGCCGATGGCGTCCCAGAAGCCCCGAACGCACGACCCGCGGCGAACTGCTCGTCTAGCACCACCCTGGCGGAGAGCTCCATATCCCTGTTTGCCTCCTCGGTGCCCGCCGAGACGAACAGCAGCTTGGGAGCACCTTCGGGCCGGTTCTCCTCCCACTGCTTTATACTCAGGGAGCATCTGTTGGCAGAAGCCGCACCCGGGGTTCCAGAACAGAACAAGGGTGTGTTGGCCCTTGAAGTCTTTGAGCTCTACTGTCCTGCCTTCCAGGTCAGCCAGCTTCAGTTCGGGTGCTGGCTCGCCTATCTCGCGGGTCGCTGGCATGGTGGGAGCGGCGGCGTGGATCTTGCCGCAGTTGGGGCAAGACTGCCCTTCGGTTTGGGGTTGGTGGGGCTGCATCGGGAGCTGGACGCGATCGCCTACCGCGTAGGAGAGGAGGTCCCTTATGCCTTCCGCTCCCCCGGCCACAGGGCTTGCCACCTTCCCGTCGGCCGAAATGAGCACGGCGCTCGGGGTGCCCCTCACCTCGTAGGCTTCGGAGATCTCCCAGTCCTTTTGCAGCACTACGTTCTTAAGGGCGTGCTCTTGAGCCTTGGTCTTGTTCTCCTCCACCTCGCCACGACTTATGAGCGCGAGGGTGAGCTTGTGGGCGTGCTCCTCTTGCCAGCGACCTACATCCGGCAGCATCGCGTTGCAGGGGCCCAAGCCGGGGTCCGTAAAGAGCGCCATCACGGTCTTGCCCGAAGAGCGCAGGGCTTCGAGGGTGAGGGTCTCGCCGTCGAGCCCAGAGAGGTTGAAGTTAGGGGCCGCAGAGCCTACCGGAAGGCCCTGTGCTCCTTGATGGACGGGGCTGCCGTTCTGGGACGGCGCTACGGCGCCGCTTGTGGCAAGGCTTGCCTCCAACGCATCCAGGCGCACCAGAAGCCGGCCGTTCTGCCGCGGCAGGTGGAGAAGGAACCACCACTGCCCGGCCAAGAGAAAGAGCACGAGGACCCCGCCTAGGAAGCCCATAAGCTGGGCCGTCGAGAGTGCCCCAGCCAGGCGAGAGCGCTGGGTCCAACACCGCCCTCGTAGCCTGCCCACAGGACGAAGCCCGCGATGGCCGCGATGGCCGCGAGGACCCCGTTGCGGGCTAGGGTCTTCCACCCTGCCGGGGAGGAGTGTAGCTGCCCGAAGCAGTGGCACTCGGGCTTGCGACGCCGCACGAGGAGGTTGACCGAAATGCCCGCTACGAAGAGCAGCAAGAGCCCTAGCGCCCCTAGTGCGCCCCACCAAGCCGTTGCGGCGGGGATAAGGGCGGCGGCCACCGCCAACTCACACGTGGGCAACAAGATGCTGAGCGGGGGCGCAAGGCGTGCCGGCGCGCCGAAGTCGATAATGGCCCGCTCTGAGCCCACGCGGTCCGCGAGCTTTGCCGTCCCAGCCACAGCGAAGACCAAGGCGAGCAGCAAGCGTGCTATGAGCAAAACGCTTTCTATAAGAAGTCCCCTTTTCTAGCTCCGCGAGGTGGGGCCAACGCGCTGGGTCCTCCTATGCTACCCAGTCAGAGCCTGAGCACCACTTTTTGCGCTGCTCGTCTGTGCTCAGCAACTACTGGCACAAGCTAGCTGGAAGAGAGGCAGCCCCTGCGAGTCATCGCCCCTAGCATGCAGTTAGACAGGTGAGCACGAAACAAGACTCCCCGGGAGGACACTGGCTGTCGGTTGTACAGGAAGTCGCGCTGCCAAAAGTACTACCGCAGTAGCCTCCAGTAGGAGGAGTAAAATTGCCACGAAGACAGGTGCAGCTAGCAGCACAATCATCGGGACCAGTCCCGCAGGTTATCGCGCATGTGCCGTTGCTGAGCTCGACGGTACCAGATGGACAAGCAGAACACGTGCCGTTAACGCAATTGCCGCTACAGCACTGAGTGCCCTCGGTGCAGGTTGCGCCATTGGGTATGCACCCGGGCGTCGTCGAAGTCGAGGTTGTGCTCGTCGAGGTGCTCGTCGTGGTAGTGCGTGCTCTACGGCATCTGCCTTCCCTGCACTGCAGTCGGCCGCAACACCGGCCTCTTCCGCCTCCGCAGCGTTGCCCCCGCTCCTTACACTCTCTGTCGTCGTCGTCATCTGCCCCACGGCACCACCGTGGCGAGGGCGGTAGCGACTAAGACCTTCGTTAGAGATGCTCCGGAAGTCTTGAGATGGCATCATGGCGGGAGGCGAAAGGGCTTTGGCCCGGTAGGCCAAGGCCTAAAAGGAGGAGGTAGGGATCGTATGCCCACCTACGTGGTCTTGATCAACTTTACGGACCAAGGAATACGAAACGTCAAGCAGACCCAAGAGCGGACCGACCACGGAGGGGAGATCGCCGAGAAACATGGGTTGAAGTTGGAGCAGGCTTACTGGACGGTAGGAGCCTACGACATGGTCGCCGTCTTCGAGGCACCGGACGACGAAGCCCTGAGCGCCCACCTCCTGGAAATCGGCTCTTTGGGCAACGTGCGAACCACCACACTGAGAGCGTACGGCGAGGAGGAAATGTCGGGGATACTCAGGAGACTCGGCTGAGCCGTTGAACTTCGGAGAACGCATCAGCCTGTTGAAAAACCCCTCTACGCCTCCTCCGGGTCTCCTTCAAGGGCTCAGAAACCCGCCATTGCAGTGTTTTGGCCTTGTTGTCTAGGTGTTCGGATGCGGTATAGGACTACCGACTGGTCCAATAGCGACTTTTTCAACAGGCTGCCATCTTCCACGCACTCCGGTGCATAAGGGCATAGAGAAGGGCCGGGTGCCGCCACAGAAGCACTCAGACCGCTGCGGGTGCAGGGAAAGCCATTTGGCAAGCAATCACAAGCCTTCGCAGAAGCGGTTGATGCATCTTCCGGAACAGCAGTCAGTGTCCACATCGCAGATCCCGCTAGGCACTTGGCAACAGGTTCCGTTCCTGCCGCAAGGCTCTCCGTTACAGCACTCTTCGCCGGCGGCGCAGGAGCCGCCAATTTCGCGGCAGAAGGAGCAGAAGCCGGTAGGGGAAATGCCGGGTGGAATGCAAATTCCGCTGCAGCACTCACTGTCGGCGGTGCAGGTCCGATCGCCATTCGGTAGGCATATAGGCGTCGTCGACGTCGAAGTAGTGCTCGTCGAAGTCGAGGTCGAAGTAGTGCTCGTCGAGGTCGAGGTTGTGCTAGTCGTCGTAGTGGGTCTCGTGCAATTACGGCACCTGCCCCTGCAGTCGCAAGGGTGCTCATCCAGGTGGACTCGCAGCCGGCTCCTGCTCACGCAACGGTTTTCACGCCGGCCAAAGAAACATTGGCCCGTATCACGATCAAAAGGCACGTGGCAGATGCGCACACAGTCATCGTCGTCGTCGGCTAGGGCCCGAGAGGGGATCAGCGCGGCTATGGCAGTGCCAGCAAAGAGCTTAAGCGCCCGACGCCGGCTGAGTGAGCCCTCGGCCAGTCCTCTAGCCAGATCGTCGAAGGATCGGTTGCTAGTTTGTTGGCTCACCTGTTGCCCCCTCTCCGCGAAGGGCGGGACACTAGGGGACCCTAGCCCCTCCTTGAGTTGATCTACGCAGGTAAGTATGAGGGGTTACAAAGCCTGGCGCGACTTCCGAGAACTGCGTACCGAAACTGTCCAAAAAAGTCCCGAAGGTGCGTGAAACGTGGCCTCTCAAGTCGCTGAAGCGGCACTATTCGGCCCATTTTGGCCTCGGTAGACCGGCTAATTGACGCCCGGAGCGTTGCTCGTACTCCTTTTCAGACAGTTTCACCCCGAACTCGCGGAGCATGAAGACCAGCCTCGTACGGCCGTCGGGCGTGTGGTCTGCTTCCAAGTACTTTCGTTAGCCTCTATTCACTTCCCTGAAGAATCTATCTCACGCCGACTCGCCGTCCTCCTCCGGATTTGCCGTTCCTTTGTGATCTACGCACGGTGTGTAGTAGACGAACACATAGGTCTTTGCATCCCAGATGAGTTGCGCTCTCTAATGAGACCGTACTCTGCGGATGTGATCACGCGGTGTCTGTATGTGCCCGGATCAAAGGCAGGATCTCACCGACTTTCTCACCGTGCAGGGCTCGCACGCTGGAGACCGCCTCGGGCACCTCGACGCCCATACCACCGAGCGCGGCGAGCGCCGCAGGACGCACTGCCCTGACCGCGCCGTCCGAGATCTTCAGCGCCATCCCCCAGCCGTCCTGGCTCCCAACAGCGAGCACGGCCTCGGCCCCGCCCTTCACGAGAAGGTCCGTCGAGTCCATGAGCTCCGTGTCGAACCTTCCCGTGCCCGCGACCATAAAGGGATGCTCCCGCATCGCGTCCCTGATGCGCAGGGCCGCGAGGGCGAGTTCATCGGAGAGGGCTTTTCCCGTGGCTATGCTGGCGAGGCCCATCGCGAAGCTCCTCAGCGGCAGGGCGAAGGCGGGGACACCGCAGTTATCGCCGGCGATGAGCACCTCGTCCTCCCGCAGGCCGCAGACCTCGGCGATGAGGCCGAGTATGCGGCGTTGGAGCGGGTGAGCAGGGTCGCGGTAGGTGGCTGTTTCATAGCCCTCATGGACGCAGACGGCGAGCATCCCCGCGTGCTTGCCAGAGCAGTTGCCGTGGATCGGACGCGGTTCTTCGCCGCTGCGGATCATCGCGTCCGCCTCTGGTTCGTATAGTGGCAGATGGGCGCCGCTCTGCAGATCGTCCTCTGTCAGACCGGCCTTCTGCAGGATGGATCTTACAGCGTCGAGGTGAGACTCCTCGGCGTTGTGCGAGGCGCAGGCTACGGCGAGCTCTCTATCTGTCAATCCAAAGGCGTGGGCGGCGCCCGAAAGGACGAGCGGTAGCGCCTGGAACGGCTTGGCCGAGGAGCGGGCGTAGATGTAGGCCTCCGGATCGCCCACGGCCTCGAGCACCTTGCCATCGGGGTCGCAGACAACGAGACGACCGCGGTGGACGCTCTCGACGAGCGCTCCGCGCGTGAGGGCTGCGAGCGGTGCGTCCTCGGGCAGACCGGCGTCGCCTGGGACCTGGCTACTCATCTGATAGGCGGATGATGTATATGGAAAGCAGGTCGTGGGCAACCCGCATCCTGCCCATCGCAACGGAGAAGTCGCCGCCGGCCATGTACGCACGACCCTCCCTGACGAGGGCGCGGAGCTTCTCGATCAGTTCGTCGTCTATGCCGCCGGGACTCCCACCCCGCAGGCTCGCTTCGGCCATGCCGAGCATGGTGTCGACCCTCGGGCTAGCTGTCCACATCGCGAGGATCGCGATGTCCATGTAGCTGTCGATCCTGAGCAGGTGGGCCGTCCTCAGCGCCGCGTCGGCCCTCTCCCCCGCCTTCACGGAAACCACCGCCTGATGTTCTCCGAGAGTATTCCCGGCAGAGCCTCCTCAGGCACCCCGGCAGCCTCGGCCGCCGCGAGGATGGAATGCAACGTCGATGGCAGGTCGCCGTAGGGTATGTCCGACCCAAAGCAGATCCGGGAAGGGTCGACGGAGCAGCAGAGCTCGTACAGGTCTTTGGCCTGCACAACGGAGGTTTCGAACAGCACGTTCGGGTGACCCGCAAAGGCGCTGGTGGCCGAGAGCACCTCGACCATTGCGCAGTGGCCAAGGATCAGTCGCAGCCCGGGGTGTGCCTCGACCGTGGGAATAAGAGGCTCGACGATGCGCTGCATGGCGAAGCCGGTGTGGATCAGGACCGGAAGATCGATCTCCGCAGCCATCCCGAACAGGCGCACGACCCTCGGGTCGTCCAGTTCGAACTCCTGCGAGACGGGATGGAGCTTGAGCCCCATAAAGCCGCGCTCTACGCAGCGAGAGAACTCCCTATCGTAATCGAGGTGCGGGTTGAGACGGAAGAAAGGCACGAAAGAGGATGGGTACTCCTCGTAGGCGTTCCAGACGACGTCGTTCGGGCCCGAGTAGTCGTCGCGGGCGTTCGGGTCGTTCAGGGGAAACACGATGCTCTTCTGCACCGCTGCGGCCTCCATGCGCTCCCGCAAACCGTCTCCGGTCATCGTCCTGCCGTCGATGTCGGACCCGATGTGGGCGTGGGCGTCGAAGACTTCTGTACCGGCCGGAATCTTCGCTTTTACCCAGGACCAGATGGAGGCCATTGCCCCGCTAGTCAGCGCCTCGATGTCGTGCTCCATCCTCAATGTGACCGCCGTCCTAAGACCAACGACCGTGCAATGGTACCAGGGGGCATTTTCTTATGCTTGGTGAGTCGGTCCCTGCTAACATTCCTTTTCCAGGCGGAAGGAGAGGAGCCAGAGTGGAGATACCCAAAGCCATGATCGTGGAGCGCATTCGCGCCCAACAAGGTGCCGAGAAGGCCAACGAGGCCGACGGCGAACTCCCTGACAAGGTGGACACCGAAGAAGACGCCGACCTACTCCAGAAGTACGGCCTGGATCCAGCCCAGTTGACCGACATAGCGGGCGGCAACCCGGCGGTGGGATAGAGGCCGAAGGCAAATCTGGCGCGACCGGCTACCAGCGAATCAACAAGCTGCCTTGCTTGCAAACAGGTTCGTCCTCTTTGCAAACGCTACGGCACGCCGTTCATCAGCCCCCGTCGCGCTGCCTCGTACATGGCTTCGCCCACGTTTATCGTTAGCGGGCCGTTCGAGTCGAGGCGCACCGTCGCCCCGTTTTGGGATCCCATCTCTATCTCGCGTTCACCGTCGAGCGCCAGGCTCCCGACTTTCGGCTCCAACTCGACCGACTCGCCCGGCTCGACGCGTCTCGACCCGACGACGCCCACAGGAGCAATGAGACCAGGAGCGAGCGGTACAGTGAGGACCGTATCGGCCTCCCCTGGAGGGGCGAGCCGGACATAAAGACCGTGGGGTGTCGAGCGGTCTACCGGGTCCAGGAGACCCGCTATGGAAGAGAGGCCTACGGCTTCGGGCGAGGCGGAGGCGACTACGATCTCCGAGATGTCCGCGGCCCGCCACAGGGCGCGCGCCCCGACGAACCGTTCCGAGGTCACGGCTACTTCCACGAGGGCGCAGTCGCGGTCGGGCTCGCCGTCGAGGGAGACGTACAGGACCTTCTCCCGGCGCAACGCTTCGTCCCCGACTTGCCCGGTCGCGACGAGCCCGGTCGCCAGCCCCGCAACCGTCGCCTCCCGCATCTTGGGGAAGGTGTTGTTGGTGCCGGTGGAGAGTGTGCAGAGAGGGACGTTGGGGTCACAGTGACGGGCGACGACGCGGTTGGTCCCGTCGCCGCCGAGCACGACGATGGCCGAGACGTCCCGCTCGCACATCTCGCCGACGGCGTACACTGTGTCGCGAGGGCCGTGCCGGATCTTCATCTCCACCAACTCGAGCTCGGGCAAGTCCTGCTTGCGCTCGTTGGCGGCGTTGGCGCGCCTGTTGCGGTCCAGCCCGTCGAAGAGTCCAGAGGCGGCTGGCATCATCAGCACGCGCTCGACGCCAACCGCCGCGAGCCCCACCATCAGCCGGAAGACCATGTTGCCCTTCTCGGCGTTGTCGAAGACCGAAGCCCCCGTTACCAGGCGCCTGATGTCACGGCCCGAAGCAGGATTCGCGACGATGCCGACCGTCGTCATAGGGTGGGAGTGGGGAGTGGGGAGTAGGGAGTAGGGTGGAAAGGTGCGATTCCCGGGCTCCTACCTCCCGGTTCTTGATCTTTACTCAAGGCCGTCCAGGAACCCCCCGATGAGGCGATTCGTCCGTCCCGCAGACTCCATCTGCGGCATGTGGCCTGTGTCTTCCAGGATCTCGATTCTGGCGCCGTCGGGCAGGTTCTCGGTGTGGGAAACCGGGATGATCTGGTCGTCTTGGCCCCAGATCGCGAGTATGGACACGTCTAGGCCGGAGAGATCGGGCACGTCAGCCTGCCTGCCGTCAGGGAACATCCTATCTGCCACTGCGCGCAGGGCCTCGTCCACCCCGTCCATGCGCTTGAAGCGCAGTTCGTCGTTGACCAGGCTGCGCGTGACGAGGTCGGGATTCGCGAAGAGGAGCCCAAGGACGTTCTTCATATCCCTGCGCCGGTTCGCCGCGATAAAGCCTTCGATGTAATCTACGTTGATCTCCTCCCCATGCCCGACGCTGGCGATGAGGACTAGCGACGCGACCTGGTCAGGGTGCGCGAACGCAATCGAACCAGCCACAGCGCCGCCCATCGAGTGCCCGACCAGGTGCGCCTTCTCTATACCAATCTCGTCCATGAATCCAGCCACGACCTCGACGAACGAGTCGAGGTCACCCTCGCCTACGTCCTTGGAGGACTGGCCGTGGCCGGGCAGGTCGAGGGCGTAGACGGTGCGTCCCGCCTCGGAGAGAGCCTCCTGGTTGAAAACCCAGATGTTGATATCGCCGCCGAAGCCGTGCAGAAGGATGAGGGGAGGACCTTCCTCCTCCCCGATCTTCAGATACTGGACGTTCCTGCCGCCGATCTCGATCGTCTGCGGTTCGGGACCGCCGGCCTGCGCCGCCGCCTCTTCGGGATCGAAGCTCTCCAGGAACTCCTCGACGTAAGAATCTATCTCCTCCTCGGGGACGTCCGACGGCGCGATCACGCCGAGTAGACCGCCCACGGGCAGGACCTCGCCCTCCTTGGCGACCCGGCGGCGCAGTACGCCCTCGGCCGGAGACTCGATGGCGTTATTGATCTTCTCGCTCTCGACCTCGACGACCTCATCGCCCTTGGCGAGCTCGGTCCCCTCTTCGATGAGCCACTCGACGACCGTTCCTTCGGTCATCGAGAGGCCCCACTTGGGCATTCCCAGCTTGGAGATTCGTTGCGTCTCGCTCAAGCCCGCGCCCCCGCGCCCGCGACCTCGCGCGCCGCCTCAACAATTCGGTCGGGATCGGGTACGTACAGGTCTTCCAGCGAAGGGCTGAACGGTGGCGGTGTGTGCGGCGCCGTCACCATCTTCGGCGCCGCCTTCAGGTCGTCGAAGCAGTTCTCGGCCACGCGGGCCACGATATCGGTCGCCATGCTGCAACGCGGGTTCGACTCGTCGACCACGACCAGCCGCCCGGTGTTCTCGACGCTCTCGAAGATCGTCTCCTCGTCCAGCGGAGAGGTCGTCCTCGGGTCCACGATCTCGCACTCGATACCTTCGTCCGCGAGCGACGCGGCGGCCTGCTCGGCCATGGAGACCATGCGGCCTATGGCGACTATCGTCACGTCGTCGCCCTCGCGCACGTACTCGGCTTCGCCAAGGGGTATCGCGTAGGGCTCCTCAGGCACCTCGCCCTCCACAGCGTAGAGAACCTTGTTCTCGAAGAACATCACGGGATCGTCGTCCCGGATGGAAGCTATAAGGAGCCCCTTGGCGTCGTACGGGTTGGAAGGTATCACGACCTTGAGGCCGGGGATGTGGGTGAAGATCGGGTACAAAGATTGTGAGTGCTGGCTGGCGGCCCGGATGCCGGCCCCGAACATGGTCCTTATGACCATCGGGGTCTTGGCCTTGCCGCCGAACATGTAGCGAAACTTCGCGGCCTGGTTGTAGATCTGGTCCATGCAGACGCCGAAGAAGTCGACGAACATGAGCTCCGCCACGGGACGAAGCCCGGAGCAGGCCGCCCCGGCCGCCGCGCCGATAAAGGCGGATTCGCTGATCGGGGTGTCCAGTATACGATCCGGATACTTGGCGTAGAGCCCCTTGGTGACGCCCATGACACCGCCCCAGGCGTCCATCTCTCCTGGTGAGCCGGCGCCGCCGACGTTGTCCTCGCCGAAGACCACCACGGTCTCGTCGCGCTCCATCTCCTGCGCGAGCGCCTCGTTGATCGCTTGCATGTAGCTGATCGTGCGCGCCATTTCTCTCCCTTCGGTCGAGCGGCATCAGGCTTCAGGCATCAGGCGTTCTTTCCGGATACCTGTAACCCGCAGCCGAAACCTAATAAGAAGCGTAAACGTCCGTGAGCAGATTATCCCTGGACGGGTCCGCGGCAGCTTTGGCCCTGTCCACCGACTCGTCTATAAGCTGCTGGACTTCTTCGTCTATCTTGTCGAGGTCTTCCTCGTCCACCAGATCCGCCGAGGTCACTCGCTGGCGAAACAGGGTAAGGCAGTCCTTCTCGTTGCGGATCTCCTCGACCTCGTTCTCGCCGCGGTAGGTCTGGGCGTCGCCCTCGAAGTGGCCGTAGTAGCGGTTGACCTTGCACTCGATGAGCGAAGGGCCGCCTCCCTCGCGGGCGCGCCGGATCGCCTCGCCCGCCGCCTCGTAGACAGCGAAGAAGTCGTGGCCGTCCACGGTGACTCCGGGCATGGAGAAACCGTCGGCCCTCTTGGCGATGTCTATACCCTTGCTGGAGAACGCCTGCGCCGTGGCTTCCGCGTAGCCGTTGTTCTCGACGACGAAGATGCAAGGCAGGTCCCACGCGCTCGCCAGGTTGAGGCTTTCGAGGAACGTGCCCTGGTTAGCGCCTCCGTCGCCGGTGAACGAGACGCCTACCTGCCTGGTGCCACGTATCTTGGCCGAGAGGCCGACGCCGCAGACCAACGGCGGACCGCCGCCGACGATGCCGTTCGCGCCGAGCATGCCCTTGTCGAGGTCGGCGATGTGCATCGAGCCGCCCTTGCCCCGACAAATGCCCTCATCCTTGCCGTAGATCTCCAGCATCATCCCCTTGACGTCGCACCCCTTGGCGATGGAGTGGCCGTGCCCCCGGTGTGTGCTCGCCACGTAGTCGTTCTCGTCGAGGTGGGCCATAAACCCGGCGGCGATGGCCTCTTCGCCGGCGTAGAGGTGCACGAAGCCTGGAATCTCACCCGTGGCGAATTCGGTGTGCAGCCTCTCCTCGAACTCCCTGATAGTCTTCATGATCCGATAGGCCTCGAGCAACTGTTCCTTGCTCAACTCGCGCACCCCAGCGACCTCCGTCATGGGGCCTCCCTTCTTCGACGCTTCCCCAAGCAACAGTCCACAATATACGGGCCGAATTTCCGCGTCAAGCGCGGGATGGCACTCGGCGCCAGGGGAGGATGGTGCTGGTGCGTGGCCGGCCGCGATCACGATCCCGCATGTGACATCTTGGTTGGGACAGAGCTTTCGTATCGCAGCGAGGACGTTGGTTCTTTGTCAGGTTCAGATATGCGCTGGAGAAGCCTGTTGGCGGATTCTAGGAAGCGTAGTCGCGTTGCAGGGTGAGCATGGAGACGCGGGGACCGTCGACGCTCTTGACTTGCATGGTGACGCCGTCGGCCTCCACGGTATCGCCGGTTTCGGGGGGGCGTCCGAGGGAGCCCAGGATGTAGCCGCCTATGGTGTCGAAGTCCTCGTGGGGGAGGTCGAGCTCGAATCGTTCGTTCACGTCGATTATGGGGATGCGGCCATCGACGGCGTAGAGGTGGTCACTGATCTTCTCGATGGCAGGCTCGCCCTCGTCGAATTCGTCCTGGATCTCACCGACTAACTCTTCGACGATGTCCTCTATCGTGATCAGCCCCTCGACGCTCCCCCACTCGTCTATGACGATGGCCATCTGCAGCGTACGGGTCTGGAACTCCTTGAGGATCTCCTCGATGCGCTTGGTCTCGGGTACGACCAGGCACTCCCTGATAACGGACCTTATGTCGAAGTCCTCATCATTCGTGCGGGCGGCCCTGAACAGGTCCTTGACGTGGGCTGCGCCGAGGACGTGGTCGAGGTCTTCTTCGTAGACGGGATAGCGCGTATAGCGCCCGTAGACGGCGGCGTCGACCAGCTCGGGGAGCGGGGCGTCGATCGCGATCGCCTCGATATCAGGCCTTGGGACCATGATCTCCCTTGCCACCCTGTCGCCGAAATCGAAGACCTTGTTGAGGTAGTCGCGCTCCTCGGGCTCGAGCACGCCAGAGGCGGTAGAGGAGGAGATCATGATCCTCAGCTCCTCCTCGGAGTGGGCCTCCATCTCCTCCCCGAGCCTTATGCCCCAGGGCTTGAGTACGAAGTTGGTCGACGCGTTGACCACCCAGACCACTGGACTCAAGAGGACCCTGAACAGGTTCAGCGGACGGCTGATCCAGAGCGACACCCTCTCGGCCTTCTGGATGGAATAATACTTCGGCGCCTGCTCCCCGAAGACGAGGTGGGCGTACGTGATAGCCGCGAAGCCGAGGACGATGGCGATGATGGAGACTATCCGCTCGTTCGCGATCCCCACGGCCTCCAATACCGGACGGAGCAGGTGCGAGACGGCAGGCTCGCCGACCCAACCGAGCGCAAGAGACGCTACCGTAATCCCGACCTGGCAGACAGAGAGATTGGAGTCCAGGTCGCGCAGCGTCTCGCGTACTACCGAGGCCCGCCTGCTACCTTCCTGTTCTAGCTGTACGATGCGCGACTCCCGCACGCGCACCAGCGCAAACTCGGCCGCCACAAAGAAACCGTTCAGGGCAACGAGGACGAGGGCCAGAAAGAGGTTAAACGAGGATAAGAGGGGTTCCGGCACTTCTACGCGTGCCCACCGGCGGTTGGGCCGCAGGGTTTTCGCCGGTGGTGTCTAGAGTGAGGTTCATCCATCGCGTTACGGAACGGATTATACCGCAGCCGGGTGCCCGCACAAATCCCGCAGCACGAACAGAGGCCCGACCTCAGTGGCCGGACCTCTCTGCGTTGTGTTGATTGAAGGCTATCTCTACGCGAGGCCCTCCGCTTCGTACTCGCGCAGGAAACCCTCGAACAGGCGCCTGTGCCCCTGCTCATCGCGCAGGACATCTATGACCATGTCCTGGGTGACGGGGTCGGCTCCCTCGGTCTCCTCCACGATGCGCGTGTAGTGCTTGATGGCGCCGTCTTCCGCGTCTATGACACCCTTTATGACGTGGACTACGTCTACCTGGTCCTCGGGCGGCTGCAGCATATCCTGCGAAGCTTTGAAATCCATCGAGCCAGGCACGACACCGTAGAGTTCCTTGATGCGGGCCGCAAACTGCTGGGCGTGGGTAAGCTCTTCCTGTATGTCTTCCTCTACGCTCTCCTTGACCTCCTGGGCGCGGACGCCGTCGGGGTTTATAGAGTTCGTTACGTAGTTCATTACGGTCTCGAGCTCCATAAAGTAAGCCGTCTTCAACAGCTCGACGATCTCCTCGCGCTTCCCCGACATCTCTTCGGAGAGAATGCCCTCGCTGCCACGATTGGTCTCCATACTCTGTGACCTCCTTCAAGATTGCATTAGATACACAGAGAATGTACCCTCGCACCCCCCGGTTAAACGTGAACTGGGAAACACGAAGACGCGCCCGGAGAGGTCCACCCCGGGGTCAACCCATGCGGGACCCCTTTAGCTCTCTTGCAACTTCGGTTCCGTGCGGGCCTCCATCGCCGCCTCCACGCACTCCTCGGCGTCCGCGCCGGTCGAGGCCGTGACCCCGGCCGCGAACGCCCCTTCGACAAAGGGGGCGTCGACCAGGGTGACCTTCTCCCTCTTTTCCGGAGGCAGCATCTCGAGGACGGTCTCTGCGGAGAGGACGGCGCTGCCGAGGTCCATGAACACGAGGACCTCGTCGGCTTCGAGGCCGCGTATGGAGGCTTCGATCCTCTCCGGGTCCGTGCCGAAAGACCCATCGGCGTCACCCCCGACGGCCGAGATCTCGACCTCTCCTGCCATCTGCAAGACCAGATCCGCCGTGCCATCGGCGATCTCCTTGCTGTGCGAGATGAGCACGATCCCGACCATCAGGAGGAACCTTCCAGCACCCGCGCCGCGGCATCCAACAGCATGTACGTGGAGGTCGCTCCAGGGTCCTGATGTCCGGCAGCCCTGGCCCCCAGATAGCTCGCCCTCCCCCTCTTCGCCGTGAGCGGGACCGTCGACTCGGCCCCCTCCTTCGCGGCATCCGCCGCGCTCCTGAACACCCCGGCCACGCTACCTCCGCCGGCGGCCTCCTTCGCGGCTTCGACGGCGGGCTCGAGGGCGTCGACGATCGTCTTGTCCCCCACCCCGGCTTTGCCGCGCTGCTTTATGCCGCCGAGGGCGGCTTCCAGAGCCTCGGCAGCATCCTCGGCCGAGACCTCTTCCCTGTCTCCGAGCGCCGAGGAGGCGCGGAGGAAAGCGGTGCCGTAGAGCGGACCGGCGGCCCCGCCGACTTTGCTGATCAGGGCCATAGAGACGGCTTTCAGTACGTCGGCAGGGGTCGAAGGATTCGCGGCTTCGAGACGTTCGAGCGCCGCCTTGAAGCCGCGGTTCATGTTGTTGCCGTGGTCGCCGTCCCCGATCTCCGAGTCTAGCCTGGTCAGGTACCGCCGGTTCTCCTCCATGGCGGCGGCCATCTCCCTCACTACGTCGCTGGTGGTTTGCGTCGCGTCCAAGTCTTACTCCTCCGGTTCGCTTAATCCTTCCCTTACCTTGTGCTTGAGTACCTTCCCGAGGGCGTTGCGCGGCAGGTCGTCGACGAACACCACCTCGCGGGGCTTCTTGTAACCGGCCAGGTCCTCCCGGCAGAAGCTCGTCACCTTCTCGGCGGTAAGACCCGGGTCTTCGGGCACCACGACGGCGACCACGCGTTCCCCGTACTCGGGGTCAGGCAGCCCGACGACGGCCACCTCGGACACCCCGGGACAACCTTCGATCACTTCCTCGACCTCGCGGGGGTAGATATTATAGCCGCCGCTGATTATGAGCTCCTTAGCACGACCGCTAATGGTGAAGTAGCCGTCCTCTCCGACGAAACCGAGGTCCCCCGTGGCGAACCAGCCCTCTTTGTCGAAGCTCTCCTCGGTCGCATCGGGCCTGTTCCAATAGCCGGGGAACACATTGGGGCCACGGACCTCGATCTCTCCGATCTCCCCGTCGGCCAGAGGCTCGCGCGTCTCTACACCGACGACCCGCGCCTCCTGGCCGGGAAAGGGCCGTCCCACGGTCCCCGGCCTCCGCTCTCCTTCGTAGGGGTTGGTGAGGTTCATGGTCGTCTCCGTCATGCCGTAACGCTCCAGAATACGTTCCCCGAAGAGTCCCTCGAACTCGTCGAAGGCCTGGGGACTCAGCGGCGCGCTGCCAGAGACGTAGAGCCGGATCGGGCGCGGGCGCTCATCGCGGGCCCCGGCCTCCCTGATGAGCCGCGTGTACATGGTCGGGACGCCGAAGAACATCGTGACCCTTCCGCCCAGCAGGGCGTCGTAGGCCGCAGCCGCGTCGAATTTCCTGTGTAGCTCGGCGCCCGAGCCGGTAAGGAACGTGCCGTGCGCCCCGACCATCAGGCCGTGCGTGTGGAACAGCGGCAGGGCCAGGAACAACGTATCTTCGTTCGTCCAGTGCCAGGCCTCGCACACCGCTTGCGCGTTTGCTACGAGGTTGCAGTGCAGCAGCATGGCCCCCTTGCTGCGTCCCGTCGTCCCCGAGGTGTAGGCGATCACGGCCAGGTCTTCGCCCCGCGGCATCTGAAAGCTGTGCGTCTCGCCGAGGAAATCCTCGAACCCGGGGCCGGCCTCGATCACCGCCTCCAGCTCGGGCAGATCTTCACGCGTGCGTTCGAGTTCCGGCCTCCGTTCCTCGTCGGTGAGGCACAGACGCACCCCTGCGTCGCCGAAGATGTGCCTTAGCTCGCCCCTGCGGTACTGGGTGTTCACGGGTACAACGACCCCTCCGGCCAGGTGCGTCCCCAGGTACGCGGCCAGAAGATCCGGGTGGTTGCCGAGAAAGAGGGCGACCCGCTCGCCGGGGCGCAGCCCCCAAGCGGCGAGGCCGGCGCCGAAGCCCTCGGCCCGTTCGCGCAAGCCCTGGTAGGAGATCTCCTCTCCCTCGAAGCGCACGCAGAGCTTCTCGGGCGCCCCCTCAGCATTTCTTACGAATGCCTCCGCAATCGAATCCGGGCTCCTCTCACTCGCTCCCATGAGTCTCCCTCCAGCATTTAGTGGCCGGTACGCTCAAAGTAGGGTACATCCGAGCTCGGATCCCGCGCAACGAAAACTGGAAAACGGTGAGTAGCAGCACCTGATCCGACCTGTTGACACAAGTTGTTCGAAGCTCTATTCTCGGCGACGACAGCAGGGGTGCTCTTCCGGGCATCGTGGCGACAGGGAAGGCTGGTGGTCAGGGCCGCCTGGCGTCGCCGTATACGCCCCTGATGTCACTCACATAAGCTCTCGCCGGGTCTCGCAAAGTAGGGCGGCGGGGAAGGGGTTTCCCGATGCGGAAGAAGTATTCTCGTCGCAGCTTTCTCAAGATGACGGGTGCTGGCCTTGCGGGGGCTTCGCTCTTTGGCGCAGCGGGGTGCGGCGGGTCGGGATCCTCCTACTCTCCGGGCGCGGAGATGTGGAAGCAGTTCTCGGGGACCACGCTCAACTTCGTCTCGGAGAACACGGCACCGACCACCGCCATAGCCGCGAACTTGAACAGCTTCAAAGAGCTCACGGGGATCAACGTCAACGTGTTGCAGTTGGAGCTTGGCGCGCTCGTTCAGAAGATCGCGCTCGACATCGGCTCGGGAGAGGGGGCCTACCAGATCGTCTACGCCGACCCCTACCAGATCATGGCCCCCTACCACGACGCCCTCGCCGACCTAAATGAGTTCGAAGGCGACGACGATCTACCTTCCATACCCAAGGGCACAGGCGATTTTATCCCGACCCAGCTCGCGGCCGCCGGGCGCTTCGAGAACGAGCAGAACCTCTACGCGCTCCCCTACGACTGCC
Organism: uncultured Rubrobacteraceae bacterium; assembly: GCA_963849745.1. Lineage (GTDB taxonomy): Bacteria > Actinomycetota > Rubrobacteria > Rubrobacterales > Rubrobacteraceae > Rubrobacter_D. The sequence goes on from CAWKIM010000007.1 coordinate 307,011, forward strand.
CTACCATGATCTGGATGTACCGTAAAGACCTCTTCGACAAGTACGGCGACCAGATGAGCCAGGACCTAGGCTTCGACCCCCAGCCCTCGCCATCGTTGACCTGGGAGCAGTACTATCAGATAGCCGACTGGTTCAATGAGAACCAGGATGAGGTCCCCTACGGCACGGGGCATCAGGCGAGGCAATATGACTCCCTGATGTGCGACTTCTCGAATATCTTGTGGTCCTACGGCGGCGACTACTTCGAAAGCGCAGAGATCGGGAGCCTGGGGACGGCCAACCCTGGCCCTTGCACGCTCGATGAGCCGAAAGCGGTGGAGGCCGCCGAGTTCTACAAGAAATTGCTGTCCATCGCCCACCCCGGCAGCGTCTCGTGGGACTGGAACGCCACGGACGAGGCTTTCAGGACCGAACAGGTTGCGATGGTACCGAACTGGCACGAGTTCGCCGCCGTGGACCAGGATCCGGCCGAGTCGACGATAGTGGGCAAGATCGGTTACTCTCCGCTCCCCAAAGGCCCGGTTAGAAACGCGAACATGTGGGGCGGGACGGGCGTCGGTATAAACGGCGCCTCGCCGATCAACGAGCAGAAGGCGGCCTGGCTGTTTTTGGTCTGGGCCACGTCGCCCGACACCATGCTGATGGGCTTGAAGAGCGACGTCGGGGGCGGGACCCCGACGCGGGGCTCCCTCTACGAACTTCCGGAGGTGAAGAAGGCCATGGAACCACCGTCGAACCTGCCGAACCTGCTCACCTACGACGCCGTCTCCGAGGCGTGGAGGCCCGAGAACATCGGGCTCAGGCCCAAGATCCAATCGTGGAACGAGTGCGACACGGCCATCTACACCGAAGTCTCCAAGATGCTGGCGGGCCAGAAGACGCCCGAGCAGGCCATGATGACGGCCAAAAAGTACTTCGACGAGGCGCAAGCGAGGGTCGAGAACCTCGCCTCCAGGCCAACGGGGGTCGCGTAATGGCCGCCACACAAGAACGCAGTTCCAGCGCCACGAAGGGTGCCAATGGCGGGGGTGGGATCTCGCTGGAGACGAAGATGCTCGTACCGGTGCTCGCGCTGCTCGCGGTCCTCTCACTCTTCCCATTCTTCTACATCATCTGGATGAGCCTGAACATCGTCTCGCTCATAAACGGCATCTCCTTCGACTTCGCCGGCCTCGCCAACTGGACCCGCATGTTTACGGACGAGATCGTCGGTGCGGCCTGGGCGAGGGCCGCGCTGTACTTCGTGGCCACCGTAGGGTTGGAGATGATCCTGGGCATAGCCATAGCCTTGCTCGTCCACGAACTCGTCTGGGGCAAGAACCTGGTGCTCTCGCTGATACTGCTGCCGATGTTCATGGCGCCGGTCATCGTGGGGCTGCTCGGACGTTTCCTCACGGACTCGTCCTACGGCCTCTACGCCTACGTGTTGCGCGAGCTCGGCATCTTCGAGAGCGACATACTGGGGACGGCCTCCTCGGCCTTGCCGGCCGTGATCCTGATGGACGTCTGGGAGTGGACGCCCTTGATAGTCCTGATCGTGCTCGCGGGGCTCGCCTCGGTTAACCAGTACGTGATCGAAGCCGCCAAAGTCGACGGGGCAGGCTACCTGGAGCGGCTGCGCTACATCGTGGCCCCCTCCATAGCAGGCGTCGTGATCGTGGCCCTGCTCGTCCGTTCGATGGACGCCATCCGCTACTTCGACATCATCACCGTAACGACCAACGGAGGACCAGGAAACACCACCAAGATCATCCCCATAAGGTTGTACGAGACGGCGTTCCGCTTTTTCGACCTCGGATACGCGGCGGCCATCGGGCTCGGGATGCTGGTGTTCTCGATCCTGGTGGCTAACGTGTTCGTGCGGATCCTCGAGAGCAGGGGGCTTGCGAGATGACGACTTCCACTACGGGCCGCAATACGGGCAAACAGGTAATACTCTACGCCATCCTCATCCTCGTGCTGCTATGGACGCTGGTTCCGATAGTATGGATGGTCCTCGCGTCGTTCAAGCCTGGGGTCGCCCAACTCTCGTCGACACCGGTCTTTGTCTTCAAGCCGACCATAGAACACTACGTCGCGCTCTTCACCGGCGGCAACCTCGGGGCCTACTTCCTGAACAGCGTGCTGGCGGCCGGGTTCTCGACGATTATAGCGGTGGTCCTCGGGTGTCTCGCGGGTTACGGGCTAGCCAGGAGCCACTTCCGCGGCAAGCAGCACGTGGCGTTCTGGATCATCTCCACGCGCATGGCCCCGATAGCGGCGATCGTACTTCCGCTCTTCATCCTCTTTCGGTACGTAAACCTGCTCGACACCATACCTGGCCTCATCGTCGCTTACCTGACGTTCAACCTGCCTTTTGCGATCTGGATCATGAACGCTTTCTTCCTGGATCTGCCGCCATCTCTTGAAGAGGCGGCGATGGTTGACGGCGCCACGAGGTTCCAGGCCTTCTACCGCGTCGCCCTTCCGCTGGTCACACCCGGCATAGTGACGACGGCCATACTCTGCCTGGTCTTCTCCTGGAACGACTACGCTTTCGCGGCGACCTTCGCCGGACCCGACAGCCAGACCCTCCCTATCGCAGCGGCCCAGCTCAACACCCAGACCGGCCTGAACTGGGGCCAGCTCTCGGCCATCGGTACGATCGTGGTGCTCCCCATGATGGTCGTCGGCCTCGCCGTAAGACGCTACCTGGTAAAGGGTCTCACGCTCGGCGCGGTAACGGGCGAATAAGAGGGGCACCAGAAAGGACTATCTCTATGCAGAACAAAGCGGCGGTTATGCACGGTACGCACGACGTCAGGCTGGAGGACGTGCCCGTCCCCGATCCCGGACCGAAGGAAGTAATGGTCGAGATCCGGGCCGTCGGCGTCTGCGGCTCTGACGTCCACTACTACGAAGAAGGACGCATCGGCTCCTTCGTCGTCAGGGAGCCCCTTATCCTCGGCCACGAATCGATGGGAACCGTCGTGGCCCTGGGCGAAGAGGCGACGAAACACGAGGTCGGCGAGCGCGTAACACTGGAACCCGGCGTCCCTGACGGCACCTGCCGCGAGTGCCGGGCTGGCCGCTACAACCTCTGCCCCAACGTACGCTTCTTCGCCACACCACCTATAGACGGCGCCTTCACCAACTACATCACAATCCATGAGGACTTCGCCTTCTCCTTGCCCGACGGTCTCTCGGACAACGCCGGCGCCCTGATGGAGCCACTTTCGGTCGGGATCTGGGCCTGCAAGAAGGGGAACGTGACGGCGGGCGACCACGTCCTGGTGACCGGTGCGGGACCGATAGGGCTCCTTGCGATGCAGGTCGCGTTCGCCCAGGGCGCGACGGAAGTCACGGTCACCGACGTCGCCGACGAGCGGCTAGAGATCTCACGCCGCCTCGGCGCGAGCAGCACCATGAACGTAGCCGAGGACTCTCTGGAAGAGTCAGGGTTGGAGGCCGACGTCCTGATCGAATGCTCGGGTAACGAGCGGGCCCTAGGCGACGGCATTCGCCGCGTAAGGCCTGCAGGCGTCGCGGTCGTGGTAGGCATGGGCCCGAACGAAGAGACGAGCGTGCCGCTAGCATTCATCCAGACCAGCGAGATCACCCTGACGGGCACGTTCCGCTACGCGAACACCTACCCCACGGCCATAGACCTCGCCGCCAAAGGCAAGGTCGACCTGGACGCCATGGTCACGAGCCACTACGACCTCGCCGAAACCGAAGAGGCGCTTCAGGCCAGCGGCAAAGACCCCGCAAACGTCAAGCCGCTGGTAATACCGGTCCCATGACGCCTGTAGGGGCGGTTCGCGAACCGCCCACATGCGAACCGCCTGGGGTCGTTCGCGAACGCCCCCTACCACGCCGTGTAGCCGCCGTCGACGACGAGGTTGGTCCCCGTGGCGAAGCTCGCAGCGTCGGAGGCCAGGTAGAGGACGGCCGGGGCTATCTCGTGCGGCTCTGCGAGGCGTCCGAGCGGCGTCGAAGAGAGCCATACTTCGGACCACTCGCTCTTGGACATGCCTAGCTCGGTCAGCGGCGTTCTAATGTAGCCTGGCGAGACGCTGTTTACCCTGATGCCACGGGAGGCCCATTCCCCTGCAAGGCTCTTGGTCAGCGTGATAACGCCTGCTTTGGAGGCGTTGTATGCGGCCTGGGGCTGGGGGTGGTTCGAGATGATGCCCGACATGGAGGCGATGTTGACGATCGAACCGGAGCCTCGTTCGAGCATGGCCTTCCCGACCTCGCGGCAGCACCAGAACACGCCGGTGAGGTTCACGGAGATGACGGCCAGCCACTCCTCGTCGGGTACCTCTTCGGACGGGATGTTGTGGACTACTCCGGCGTTGTTGACGAGCACGTCTATACGCCCGTGCTCGGTGAGCACCATCTCGACCATGTCCCGCACGGAGCCGGGATCCGTTACGTCGGTGTGGACAAAGGTGCCTTCGAGTTCCTCGGCTACGTCCGGGCCTGTCTGGTCGTTGACCTCGGCGATGACCATCTCGGCCCCGGCACCGCGGAGGGCGCGTGAGATCGCCAACCCCAGGCTCTGGCCGCCACCGGTGACGACAGCGACCTTGTCACGCAAGGAGAACTCTTCCATCTCACCCCTCCGTTCTGCGCATCAAAATAGCGTGTATCCCCCGTCCACGACGAGGATGGATCCGGTCATGAAGCTCGATGCGTCGCTCGCCAGGTAGACGATGCTCGGCCCCAGCTCTTCTGGCGTGGCGTAGCGCTGCATGGGGGCGTCTTCGATCCAGTATCGCCGGAACTGTGGCTCGTCCACAGGTGCCATGGCCGTCTTGACGTAACCGGGTGCGAGGGCGTTGACGCGCACGTTGTGCGGCGCCCACTCAGCAGCCAGAGATTTGGTCAACTGGTGGACGGCGGCTTTGGATGCGTTGTAGGCGGGCTGCCACTGCGGGCGGTTGATGATCATTGCGGAGATCGAACCGATGTTGATGATGGTCCCGCCGCCGTTCTGGATCATGCGTCTCCCCACGACCTGGGCGCAGTGCCAGAGCCCGTGAACGTTTACGTCGAAGACGTCGTGCCACTCTTCTAACGGCACCTCTGCGGCCGGCCTGTGATAACAGACGCCAGCATTGTTGACCAGGATATCTACGGGCCCGAGACGCTCCGTCACCGACTCGAGCATACCGTCCACCCGCGCGGGGTCGGTGACGTCGAGGTCCACGGCGATGGCGTTGCCGCCCGAAGCCTGAATCTCCTCGGCAACCGCCTCGGAGCGCTCGCGGCTACGGGCGGCCAGGGCGATGCCTGCGCCGGCCTCCACGAGCGCCTTCGCGAAAGCTTCGCCCAGACCCGTGTTGCCGCCGGTGACGACTGCCGTCTTGCCCGTAAGGTCGAAGGCCTCCAGAACGGCCACCAAGCCTCCTCTGCTCTACCCAAACGGTCTGTGGGGAGCCCGCACTGGGCTCCCCACTCTGGATCTCCCCTCTATCAGAACAGAATTACCCACGTCGCGGCGCCGAGGATACCGCCTATGATGGGTGCTACGACGGGTATCCACGCGTACCCCCAGTCGTTGCCGCCTTTACCCGCTATCGGCAGCACGGCGTGGGCGATCCGTGGGCCGAGGTCGCGCGCCGGGTTGATGGCGTACCCGGTCGGCCCGCCGAGGGAGAGTCCGATGCCCAGGACGAGCAGGCCCACGAGCAAAGGATTGATACCGCTCCCTATGACCGTCGCGGCCTCGCCGCCGACCGCCCCAGCGTTCGCAACGATGCCAGAGACGCCGAAGACCAGCACGAAGGTGCCGATGATCTCGGTGATGACGTTAGCCGGGGTGTTGTAGATGGCGGGCGCGGTGCAGTACACGCCGAGCTTGAGCCCAGCATCCTCGGTCTCTGCCCAGTGCGGCAGGTAGGCCAGCCACACTATGACGGCCCCGACGAAGGCACCCAGAAACTGGGCGATGATGTAGCCGGGCACCAGAGCCCATTCGAACTGGCCAGTTGCGGCAAAGGCGATGGTCACGGCGGGGTTGATGTGGGCGCCTGAGAACTGGCCCACGCAGTAGACGGCCACGGCGACGGCCATGGCCCATCCGAAGGTGATCACGATCCAGCCCGAGTTCTCTGCCTTGGAGTTCCTTAGCAGCACCCCGGCGACGACGCCGTCGCCCAGGATGATCAGGATCATAGTCCCGATAAACTCACCGATGTATGCTTGCATCTATCACTCCCTTCTAGAAAGGCCGTCCGGCCGCCACGTCGCACGGCGCGGTAAGGTAGGGCTTCATCTCGTCGTCGAGCTTCAGGAGCGTTATGGAGAACCCCGCCATCTCCAACGAGGTCATGTAATCCCCGACATAAGGCATCCTGAAGACCCGGATACCCTCGCGCTCGAGCACATCGGCGACGTGGGCGTAGGCGACGTAGAGCTCCATAAGGGGCGTGCCGCCCATGCCGTTGACCATCACGGCGACCTCGGAGCCCGAGAAGTCGACGGAGTCGCCGAGGATCCTGGCCAGCATTTCATCGACGATCTGGTCCGCCGGCTCGATGTTCTTGCGCTCGACGCCAGGCTCGCCGTGGATGCCCATGCCGATCTCCATCTCGTCATCGCCGATGTCGAAGATGGGCTCCCCACTCTCGGGCGGGGTGCAGCTAGTCAAGGCCATCCCCATTGAACGCACGTTGGAGTTGACGCGCTCCGCAAGCTCTTTTATCCCTGCGAGGTCCTTGCCGTCGTCGGCCGCTGCGCCGCAGATCTTGTGCACGAAGATGGTGCCGGCGATGCCGCGCCGCCCGCTCGTGTAGGTGGAGTCCTCGACGGCCACATCGTCGTTGGTGACGACGTAGTCGGTCTCTATCCCTTCGGCCTCGCCGAGCTCGCCTGCCATCTCGAAGTTGAGCACGTCGCCCGTGTAGTTCTTGACGACGTAGAAGACCCCGGCCCCGCCGTCGACGGCCTTGCTCGCCTCGAACATCTGGTCTGGGGTTGGGCTCGTGAAAACGGCGCCGGCGCAGGCGGCGTCGAGCATACCCGGTCCGACGAAACCGCCGTGGGTCGGCTCGTGGCCCGAGCCGCCGCCCGAGACGAGGGCTACTTTGCCTGCTACGGGGGCGTCGGCCCGCACGACTACGTTGGCTTCGGGGATGACCCGGATCAGGCCGCCGTGGGCCAGCTCCATCCCCCTGAGCATGTCCTCGACGACCCTCTCGGGCGCGTTGATGAGCTTCTTCATCTGCTCTTTTCCTCCTTAAGCGAGCGGGGACTCGACCGCTTCCTGCGCCCACTCCTTGGCCCTTGCTACGGCCTCTTTCCACCGGCCGTAGAGCCGCTCACGCTCCTCCTCATCCATCTGTGGCTCGTAGCGGCGCCTCAGCCGCCACCTGCTCTTGAGCTCTTCCTTGTCCTGCCAGAACCCGACGGCGAGACCGGCCAGATACGCGGCGCCAAGCGCCGTGGTCTCCAGCGTCTCGGGCACCTCCACGGGCGTCCCCAGGATGTCGGCCTGGAACTGCATCATCCAGCGGTTAGCGGCGGCTCCACCGTCGGCCTTGAAGGTGGGGATGTCAATACCCGAGTCGGCCTCCATCGCCTCGACGACGTCGCGGGTCTGGTAGCACATGCTCTCCAGGGCCGCCCTCGCCAGGTGCGCCCCGCTGCTGCCGCGCGTGAGCCCGACGATGGTTCCCCTGGCGTAAGAGTCCCAGTGTGGCGCGCCGAGGCCAACGAGCGCGGGCACAAAGTACACATCGTCGTTCGAGTCCAGGCTCGCTGCGAGCTCCTCGGTCTCCTCGGCGCTCTCGATGATGCCGAGTCCATCCCTGAGCCACTGCACGGCTGCGCCGGTGATGAAGATTGCGCCCTCCAGCGCGTACTCGACGGGTTCGTCACCGAGACCCCACGCAATGGTGGTGAGCAGCTGGCGCTCACTCTTTATGGGCTCCGTGCCCGTCATCATGAGGGCGAAAGAACCTGTGCCGTACGTATTCTTTGTCAGGCCTTTCTCGAAGGCGACCTCGCCGAAGAGGGCGGCCTGCTGGTCGCCTGCGACCCCGGCGACGGGGACCTCAGCCCCGAAGACCTCGGCGTCTGTGTCGCCATAGACGTACGAACTCGGCTTTACGTCGGGGAGCGCCGCACGCGGCACGCCGCCTAGCATCTCCAGGAGCTCGTCGTCCCACTGCAAATCGAAGATGTTGTACATCAGGGTGCGTGAGGCGTTCGAGTAGTCGGTGACATGGGCGCGGCCACCGGTCAGCTTGTAGATCACCCACGTATCTATGGTGCCGAATAGAACCTCGCCGTTCTGCGCCCGCTCTTTGACCCCGTCCACGTTCTCAAGAAGCCACTTTACTTTCGACCCCGAGAAGTAAGCGTCTATGACGAGTCCTGTCTTGTTGGCGACCATCTCGTCGTAGCCCTGCTCGGAGAGGTCGCTGCAGATCTGGGCCCCCCGCCTGTCTTGCCACACGATGGCGTTGTGGACAGGCTCGCCGGTCTCCTTGTCCCACATGACGACGGTCTCACGCTGGTTGGTAATACCGATGGCCGCGATGTCCCCGGATGACACCCCGGCGTCCTCTAGCGCTTCCCGTATCACCCCCAGGGTTACGTCCCAGATCTCATTGGCGTCATGCTCGACCCATCCAGGTCTCGGATAGTGCTGGGTGAACTCTCTTTGGGCTTCACCCACGGTGGCGCTATCGTGGTTGAAGACTATCGCCCTGCTCGACGTTGTCCCCTGGTCTATCGCCAGTACAAAATCTCCCGCCATCACGTATTCTCCTTCCGATACGGAACCCCGAACATCCGAGCAATATCTCCCCTACAACACACCCCACCTCCTATCCTGGCTTTCTCCAAGCATGCGCAGCCAAGACCTTTCACACCCCGACCATGCACCTTTACTAGCATTTTCCATTTCGAGCGTAACGGAGCCCAACACCCGAGTCAAGGAGCAGAGGTACTGGCGAACCTTGATCCCTACCCGTCGCCTCAGCGCCGGTGAGAACAACCTCGCTCTACAACTAAGGTACGTGCGTCGAGAATCTCCAGCCATCAGGCCGCGTGGGAGAGCGGGGGTATACTCTGCCGCGATGGACGAGCGTACGCGCATAAGGCTGACGAAGTACTCGACCAAGGCAGGCTGAGCCTCCAAGTTCGCTCCAGGGGACCTGGAGCAGGTACTCAGAGGACTCACGCCCGGATCTGTCGACGGCTACGTGAGCGGTATGGAGACCCGTGATGATGCTGGGTTCATACCGTTCGGCGGGGGCCTGCTCCTTCAGACGGCCGACTTTTTCACGCCCATCGTGGACGACCCATACACGTTCGGCCAGATCGCCGCCGCCAACGCTTTCTCGGACGTCTACGCGATGGGAGGAGAGCCCTTGACGGCGATGAACCTGGTCGCCTTCCCCTGCTCGCTCGACCTCGGAGTTCTGCGGGAGATCCTGGCCGGAGGCCAATCGAAGATAGAAGAAGCAGGCGCCAGGCTCTGCGGTGGTCACTCGGTCCAAGACGAGGAGCCGAAGTACGGCCTCTCAGTAACGGGCTTCGTCGAGGAAGACCGGGTCGTGCGCAACGCGGGAGCCAGAGCCGGGGACGCCCTGGTTCTGACCAAACCGCTCGGTCTCGGTATCCTGACGACTGCGCTCAAGAGAGACATCGTCTCTGAGGAGGAGATAGAAGAGGCCGTACGGTCGGCTTCTCTCCTCAACAAGGCTGCCAGCGACGCGTTGCGCGAGGTCGGCGTCTCTGCGGCCACAGACGTAACGGGCTACGGCTTCCTCGGCCACCTGACGGAGATGCTGGATGCGAGCGGCGTCGGAGCCGTCGTACGTAGAGACGAGGTTCCGGTCTGGGAGCGGGCCGTGCCACTCGCCAACGACGGCGTCTACCCCGGCGGACTCAAAAGTAACAGGGAGTACCTGGAGAACCGTGTATCGGCGGACGGCGCAAGCCAGGATGACCTGCTCCCACTCTACGACCCTCAGACGAGCGGAGGGTTGCTCGTCGCTGTGCCAGGGGCTCGCGCCTCCGCGCTGGTCAGCGCGCTCCGGGAGCGCGACGTAATGGGAGCAGACGTCGGCGAGGTGGTCGAGCAGCCGGGGGTCAGGGTTATCAGGTAGCCGCCAGACCTCACGGCTGCGGTCTGGTAACGTAACCGCTGGCCCGGTGACGAAGCCCCCGATCGTTCGCAGTACCCAAAGGTGTACCAAAGCTGACCGCTGATATCTGACAGCTCGAATGCAGTCCATACTCAACTCCGCGCTGCCTTTCTTCGCCCTGATCTTCTGCGGCTACGGCGCGGGACGCCTGAGGCTCCTGGACGAGACGGCGGCGGCAGGGGTGAATACGTTCGTCTTCTACTTCGCCCTGCCGGCCTTCTTGTTCGGCCTGATGTCATCCTCGCCGATAGGAGAAGTCGTCAACGTGCCGTTTATAGGTGCTTACGTGACGGCGAGCGTCGTCATCTTCGCGCTGACCGCGCTCGTCGGACTCCGGCTCTTCGAGATAGGACGCGCCGAGGCGGCGGTGCAGGGACTCGCGGCGGTCCTGGCGAACACGGGCTACATGGGCATACCCTTGGTCTCCGCCGTCTTCGGCAGAGAGGCCGCCGTGCCCGTCGTCGTCGGCCTTACCCTCGACGGGGTGCTGATGATCCCGCTCGGTATCATGATCATCGAGTCCTCCAAAGGCCGCGCAGAAGGCCCCGCCCACACGGCGCTCACCACCATCTCCGCCCTCGCCCGAAACCCCCTGATCCTCTCTATCTTCGCCGGCCTGGCCGTCTCGACCGCAGGACTCGATCCCCCAACGCCCGTGACCAACTTCCTCGAACTGCTCGGCGGAACGGCAGGCCCCTGTGCCCTGTTTGCGCTCGGCGCAACCCTCGCAGGACGCACCGTTGCTGGCGGCACGGCGGAAGTCTCCTACATGACGTTCATGAAGCTCGTGGTACACCCGGCGGCGCTCTTTGTCACGACCACCGTAATCTTCACCGTCGACCCCCTCTGGGCCACCGCAGCCCTGCTCGGCGCGGCGCTCCCGATCGCCGCGAACGTCTTTATCGTCGCCCGCCAGTACGACGTCTACGTCGCCCGTACCTCCAGCGCGATCCTGGTCTCCACGGCGGTCTCTATGATCTCCGTCTCGGCGTTATTGCTGGTCTTGCACTAGGGCGGAAAACCGTACCAAGGTCCAGGTGGGATCCCACACTTCGTTCGATGCACCAATGGCCCCGGCCTCATACTATCTAGGAGGCGCGTGTCGCGTAGGCGATTCGCCCCTTGACATCGACCGCTTCAGAAGTAATGTCGGTGAGAGGAGGCAACATGACGATCGATGCGGAGCAGTAAGCTTTTCTAGACACCACATTTTGGAGATGATGAGAGCATGGCATTCGAAGACAGGCGTTTGAGTATTGCAGGTATGGGCGGCACGCTGCGGGAAGGCTCGACGAGCCTCGGTGGGCTCGAGGTGGAATTCGTGGAGAAGCTCCGATCCGAAGCGCCCATGGGAGCTTCGGCTTGAGCGCCGATCGAGTAGTGCCAGAGAAGGTCGAGGTCTCCAGGCGGCTCCTGATCGGGGTCCTGGTCTCGGCCGTGTTTGTCTCTGTGCTCAACAGCTCAATGGTCAACGTCGTGATCCCTGTAATAGGGAGCGACTACGGTGTCACGGAGGCGCAGGTCGGGTGGGTGATCACCGGCTACCTGCTGACCTACGCCGTGGGCATCCCGCTCTACGGGCGGGCTGCGGACGTGTTCGGCATCCGGCGCACTTTCATAGTAGGACTCCTCGCTTTCGCCGCTGGGAGCCTCCTCTGCGCGTGGGCTCCGAGTCTCGTCGCGCTCGTCTTTGGGCGGATCGTGCAGGGCGTTGGCGGGGCAGCTATACCGGCGCTCGCGAGCGTCTCCGTTACGAAGATACTCCCTGCGGGCGAGCGGGGGGCGGCGCTGGGCCTCATCGTCTCCAGCGTGGGCATCGGGGCCGCCATAGGTCCCATTCTCGGCGGCGCCGTGGGAGCGCTGGCAGGCTGGCACTATCTGTTCATCGGCACCCTCATTTTGACCGCCGTACTTATTCCTGCTGCGCTCTACGTCCTACCCGGCGACAGGCCGGAGGAAGCGCGCGGCTTCGACCTGCCTGGCGGTATATTGCTCGGGCTCGCAGCCGGACTGTTCCTGTTTGGGATCACCCGCGGGCAGATCTCCGGATTCGGCTCGGCGGGCTCCTGGGGCTGCTTCGCCGGTGCGGCCCTGGCCGCCTTCGGCTTCGGCTGGCGCATAAGGAGCGTCGCCGAGCCTTTCGTCTCCCCTGCGCTCTTCAGGAACAGGGCTTATGTCGCCGCCGTGGTCGTCGGGTACTTCAGTATGCTAGCCAACGTGTCGGCGCTAGTCTTCGTGCCGCTGCTCGTCTCCGAGGCCAACGGGCTCTCGCCGGGACAGGCCGGGCTCGTGCTCACGCCGGGAGCGGTGGCGCTCGCCATAATCTCGCCGATGGCCGGACGTTGGTCGGACAGGATCGGGGTACGTCCGCTCATATTCGCCGGGCTGGCGATTATGCTGCTCTCTGTGCTCTCTATCTCCACTTTCGGTGCCGGGGCGACGCCCGTGGTCGTCTCGCTCGGCATGCTAGGCATTGGCGCCGGGTTCGCCCTCGCAAACTCCCCCAACGTCAACGCGGCCGCCTCTTCCCTAGAACCCGCCGAGGTGGGAGCGGGTCTGGGGATCTTCAACGGCGCGTTCTTCCTCGGCGGTGGGACGGGACCGGCCGTGATCGGGGCGTTCCTCGCGGCCCGCAAGGAGGCTGGGACCGGCGCGCTCAACCCACTCTATGCGCTCGACACGGCCGCATTCTCCGACGCATTCCTCGTCCTTACGCTCGCTCTCCTCATTTCGCTGGTTGCGGCAGTGGGGTTGAGGAGCACGACCGCAAAGGAGACTCCGTGAGCGACTACGGCAGGGAACTCGAGTTCGGCGTGAGCGTGGAGCCGCTCGCGGACCCACCTGAGTTGGCAGCGCGCGTCGCGAAGGCCGCCGATAGGGTCGGGCTTGACCTGGTGGGTATTCAGGATCACCCCTACCAGCGACGCTTTCTGGACACCTGGACGCTCATCTCGACGCTCGTGCCTGTGACCGAACACATCCGCTTTTTCCCCGACGTCGTCAACCTCCCACTCCGTCCGCCGGTTATGCTGGCGAAAGCGGCCGCGAGCCTCGACGTACTCTCGGGGGGGAGGGTGGAGATGGGGCTCGGCGCAGGGGCTTTCTGGGACGCCGTGGCCGGCATGGGCGGGCCGCGCAGGAGCCCGGGCGAAGCCGTCCGATCCGTCGAAGAAGCCATAAAGGTCATGCGGCTGGTCTGGAGCGAAGAGCGTTCGCTGCGCTTCGACGGAGAGTTCTATTCCTTGAAGGGCATGCGGCCAGGGCCGCAACCGGTGCATGAAATAGGGATCTGGGTCGGGGCCTACGGGCCGAAGATGCTAGACCTTATTGGGAGGCTCGCTGACGGCTGGGTGCCCTCCTACGGCTACTCGCCGCCGGGGCGGCTCCCCGAGATGCACCGCAGGATCGACGAAGGCGCCGAAAGAGCAGGAAGGGAGCCACGGGAGATCCGCCGGACGTACAATCTCTCGGGAAGCATCGGCGCCGCGGACGAAGGTCCCCTCGAAGGGCCGCCATCGAGGTGGGTCGAGACGCTCACGGAGTTCGCCCTGGAATACGGTATGGACACCTTCATCTTCTGGCCCTCCGGGGACCACAAGTGGCAGGTCGAGGTCTTCGCAACCGAGGTAGCGCCCGCCGTAAAGGAGGCCGTCAGGTCGGGGCGCTCGTGAGGCGCGATGATAGACTTCCACCAGGCGATACTCTCGGGGAGGCACGTTGGACAAGAAAGCGTACCTGAAGTCAGCGCGGCATCATGTCCGCAGGGCCGGAGCTGCCCTGCTAAGTGTGCGGAGCCCACACAGCATCATGAGCTTCCTGAGCGTGGGGAGCATCCTCAGCGCGGGCTCCATCCTGAGCATCGGGAGCGTGGGATCCGTGTTGAGCATCGGTAGCTCAGGCAGCATCCTCAGCATCGGCAGTACGGGTTCGATCCTGAGCATCGGGAGCGCGGGCTCCATCCTCGGCCTGGGCAGCGCCGGATACAGTCCCTCCCGAAAACGAGAGGACCAGGAAGATTAGCACTTCAGCACGCTCAGGCTTTCGCCTTCGCTCGTCAGCAAGAGCTTTCGCGTGAGCAAGCTGAAGTGCTGATAAGCGACAGCCGTAGGCTGGAGCGTGCTGAAGTGCTGACCAGCGCCCGATAGGGCGCGTGCTGAAAAGATTGCATCGTTCGAAGTGCCTCTGCTAGGCTGCGCGGTAAGCAACACGGACTACTTGGAGTAGGAGGGCGGCCATGGGCGAGGGAATTCTGCAGCGGTTATCTGAGGATGTCGTCCTCGGTGACGGGGGGTATTTGCTAGAGCTGGAGCGTCGGGGCTACGTGCAGGCAGGTCCGTTCGTGCCAGAACCCAGCATCACGAATCCCGAGGCTCTGGCGAATCTGCACAGGGAGTTCGTCGACGCCGGGGTCGATGTGCTCCAGACGCTCACTTTCTATGCCAGCGAGGACAAGCTGGCGACGGTCGGGCTAGAGGGCAGGGTCGACGACATGAACCGCGAGGCTACCAGGATCGCACGTAGGGTCGCGGGCGAGGCCGAGAGGGACGTGCTCGTAGCAGGCAACCTGAGTTGCGCCTGGGTCTACAGGCCCGAAGACCCCGAGACCCACCGCCGCAGCCGCGAGCTCTTCGACCGCCAGCTCGACGTGATGACCGGGGAGGGCGTTGACTTCGTCATCGCGGAGACTTTCAACTGGCTCGGCGAAGCCATGATCGCCGCCGAAGCCATCAAGGCTACGGGGTTGCCCGCGATGATAACCATGGGCCCTGACAACGATCCCAACTCCTTCGAAGGCTATTCGCCGGGAGAGCAGGTAAGGCGCCTGGCCGACGCAGGCGTGGACATCGTAGGGGCCAACTGCTTTCGCTCTCCTGAGTACATGCTCCCCATCATGGAAGAGATGCGCGCCGCCGTCCCCGATTCCGTCCACATGGCGGCCCAACCCGTAGCGTTCCACGGGACAGACGAGCGGCCCAACTTCGTCTCGCTACCCGAGTTCCCTTACGAGCTGGAGAAGATAACGCTCCCCCGTGCCGCGATGGGAGAGTTCGCACAGAGGGCTCGCGACCTCGGCTACAACTATATTGGCTCTTGCTGCGGCTCGGTCGCGGCCCACGTCAGGGAGATGGCGAGGGCGCTCGGCAAGACGTCCTCCGACGAACGCGAGTGGCGCACGAGGACGGGCATAGCGCAGTCCGGCTACGAGCTACACCGGATAAAGGACGACTAGGATCGCGAAGTGCGGCGTCGAGACCACTTGGAAGCCCAACATATGAGCCTGGGCGGGACACGGGCATGAACGGAACAGGAAAGAAGGCGTTCGAGTATATCGTCGTGGGTTGCGGTGGCATCGGGAGCGCCGCCGTGTACTGGCTAGCCCGGGAGGCTGGCTCTGAGGTTCTCGGCCTCGAACAATTCCACCTCGGCCACGACAGGGGCGGCTCGGAAGACCACTCGCGGATCATCCGCCTCTCCTACCACGACCGGGCCTACACCACCCTGACACCGCACACCTACGAGGCCTGGTCCGAGATCGAGGACGAGTCCGGTATTCAGCTGGTCTTCGAGACGGGCGGCCTCGACCTGGAATCCGTGGAGGATGAGCCCGCTTACATCAACCACTATGCCCGTGCGATGGCGGCTGCTAGCATCCCTTATGAGGAACTCTCCGCACCCGAGGTGATGGACCGATTCCCGCAGTTCACGCTCGATGGGAGCGTGCGAGGCATCTACCAAAAGGAGGCCGGTTTCGTGGACGCGGGCCAGGCCAACGCCGTACACGTTGCGCTGGCAAAGGCCAGGGGGGCTACGGTCCTGGACGAGGCGCCGGTGTACGGTGTGCGTACGGACGGTAACGGCGTCGAGGTCGAGACGGCGGCAGGGACATTCTCCGCCAGAAATCTCGTCGTCGCGGCCGGAGCGTGGACCAACAGCGTACTCGGCCATCTCGGGTACACGATCCCCGTCACGTGCACCCAGGAACAGGTGACGTACTTCCAGACGCCCCATTTGTGGGAGTTCGCGCCTGAGAAGTTTCCGGTCTGGATCTGGCACGGCGGCCCCGACTACACGTTCTACGGTCTCCCCGTCTATGGCGCGGTAGGCACCAAAGCCGGCCAGGATACCGGCGGTGACGTCGTGACCGTAGACACCCGCACCTTCGACCCTAATCCACGAGTCCTCGTCACCCTACGCGACTTTCTACAGCGCTACATCCCACGCTCGCTCGGGCCCGAGCTCTACACCAAGACCTGTCTCTACGACATGCCGCCAGATCGCGAGTTCGTGCTAGGCACCGTGCCAGGAATACCCCAGGTCGCCTTCTTCTGCGGCGCCGGACACGCGTTCAAGTTCGCCGGCCTCGTCGGCAGGATCTTGAGCGAGATAGCACTCGAAGGCCGCACGCGCTACCAGATAGAGGCCTTCCGCCCCGACCGCCAGGCGCTCACGGACCCCGAATACGAACCCACCCTGATCATGTAGCGTCAGATATGGTGGCCGCGGAGTTCTACGTAGAGAACCTCGACCCGGCCTCCGTCGTCGCCGTGGCCAGGCGTGGGGCGCGGGTGGCGATGGGTGAGGAGGCGCGCGGGCGTGTGAGGTCTGCCCGCGGGCGTGTGGAGGTCATGATCGAAGGCTCCCGTCCGATCTACGGGGTGACCACGGGCTTCGGGGCGCTCGCGAACACCAGGATCTCCGCAGAGAAGCGCCTCGAACTCCAGCATTCTCTCCTCCGCAGCCACGCCGCCGGAGTGGGACCTTTCGTCGAGCCTGAGGTCGTGCGGGCCATGATGGCGATCAGGGCGAAGACCCTATCCGCGGGCTACTCTGGTGTCCGCCCCGAACTCATCGACGCTCTCGTAGCGTTTCTCAACGCGGATCTCACCCCCGCCGTCCCCGAGTACGGCTCTATGGGCGCGAGCGGAGATCTCGCGCCCCTCGCCCACATCGGCCTCTGCCTCATCGGGGAAGGTCGGCTGCTGGACCGGGGAGAACCGGTCGAGACCAGCGAAGCCCTGGAGCGAGCCGGCATCCGACCCTTCCGGCTCGCCACAAAAGAAGGTCTCGCCCTGATCAACGGCACGGACGGTATGCTCGCCATGCTGCTGCTCTCGCTCGAAGACCTGAAGGTGCTTCTGAAGACCGCCGATGTGACGGTGGCGATGTCCGTCGAGGCCCTGCTCGGCACCGACAGGGTCTTCCGTGAGGACCTCCACTCCCTGCGGGCCCATCCGGGACAACTCGCGAGCGCGGGCAATATCTCGAAACTGCTCTCGGGCAGTCCCATCGTAGCCTCCCACCGCGACTCGCCCCACCTGGTCCAGGACGCATATTCGTTGCGCTGTGCTCCCCAGGTCTTCGGCGCGGCGCGCGACACGCTGGATCACGCCTCCCTCGTAGCCGGCCGCGAGCTGTCCTCTGTAACGGACAACCCGGTCGTGCTGCCCGACGGACGGGTCGAGAGCGTCGGCAACTTCCACGGGGAGCCGCTGGCCCTCGTCCTCGACTTCCTGGCCATCGCGGCCTCGGAGGTCGGTGCCATCACGGAGCGCAGGATCGACCGTATACTCGACCCGAGTCGTTCAGAAGGCCTGCCCGCCTTCCTCAGCCCGCGAGCCGGCGTCAACTCGGGGTTCATGATCCCCCACTACACGGCCGCATCACTCGCCGAAGAGAACCGCCGCCTCGCGAACCCGGCGAGCACGGGCTCCCTCCCGACATCGGCCATGCAAGAAGACCACAACTCGATGGGATGGAGCGCGGGCCGCAAGCTGCGACGGCTCCTCTGTAACGTCGCAAGCATCCTCGCCGTCGAAGCGGCCTGCGCTGCCCAGGCCCTCGACCTCCGCTCTCCCCTGCAACCAGGTCATGCGACCGGCGCCGTCCTCGGGCGGATCAGGCGAGACATCCCGTTCATCGAGGGCGACACCTTCATGACCCCGCACCTCGAAGCAGCAGAACGTCTGGTGCGCTCAGGAGCGCTCGTAGAAGCGGCCGCACAGGCCGTAGGCCCCCTCGCCTAGATCGGATACCATAAGAAGGGATGCCAACAGAGAACCATCGCGGCGGGGTAGCTGAAGGATACGGTAAGCGGGTGACCAGGATGGGCGCGTAGGGGATCTCCTCTGGCCGTCAGGGAGACATCTTCGGGAGCAGGGGAGCTCCGCAGGGCGCTAGCGTACCTCCGCTCGTACAGGTGGCAGAGCGCGGTCGCTGTCCTTTCGCTGCTCTTGGTCTCAGGGGCCAACCTGGCGACGCCGCTACTCATCGGGCGTGCAATCGACGAAGGTATCGGTCCGCGGCGGCTCGGGGTCATCTTCGTCGTGGTCGGATGGCTGGTCGGGCTCGCGCTGGCACGGGCCCTGTTCACGTTCTTGCAGGGGTATCTGGCCGAGAGGGCTTCGCAGGGCGTCGCATACGACTTGCGGGATGCCTTGTTCGAGAGGATAGAGCGGCTCTCCTTTTCGTACTACGATAGGGTCCAGACGGGACAGCTCGTCACCCGCCTGACCAGCGACGTGGAGCAGATCCGCACCTTCGCCGGCTCCGGCGTCGTCCAACTCGCCAACGCCGTCGTCATGCTCGTGGGCACGACGGTCTTGCTCCTCTATCTCGACTGGCAACTCGCCCTCGTCGCGCTCGCCGTAGTCCCTATTATCGCCGTAATACTGGTCCGCTTCGTCGGTAGGATCCGGCCCCTTTTCGGGGAGGTCCAGCAGACGCTGGGAAGGCTCAACACCGTGCTGCAGGAGGACCTTCTGGGGGTGCGTGTGATCCGGGCCTTCGCCCGTGAGGACTACGAGACCGCCCGCTACACGGCGGTCAACGAAGAGCTCCTTCAGAAGAACCTGACCGCCGTGCGGGTGTTCTCCAACAACTTCCCTTTCGTCTTTCTGTTCGCCAACCTGGGGACGCTCGCGATCATCTGGTTTGGGGGCTGGCAGATTATCGGGGGCAGGCTCTCCATCGGGGATCTCGTCGCCTTCAACACCCTGCTCGGCTTTATGCTCTTCCCGATCCTCACGATAGGTTTCCTCTCGGCTAGCATCTCCCGCGCGGGAGCCTCATCCCAGAGGGTCTTCGATGTCCTCGACGCCCCCCTCGACGTGGAGGACGCCCCCGACGCCTCCACCCTCCTCCCGCTCTCGTGCAGGGTCGACTTCGACAACGTCACGTTTCGGTACCCTGGCAGCGCGCGCGACATCCTGGCCGACGTATCCTTTACGGCAAGACCCGGACAGACCGTCGCCATTCTGGGGACTACGGGTTCGGGGAAGTCCACTCTCGTCAACCTCATACCGCGCTTCTACGACGTGACGGGAGGGGCCGTCAGGCTCGATGGTAACGACGTACGCGACGTGACCCTATCGTCGCTAAGGTCCCAGATCGGGATTGTCCTGCAGGAGACGCGCCTCTTCTCGGGCACCGTCCGCGATAACGTGGCCTTCGGAAAACCGGACGCGACTGATGAGGAGGTCGTGGCGGCGGCCGAGGCGGCCCAGGCCGGTGAGTTCATAAGAGGGCTCGCAGAAGGCTACGACACCGTTATCGGCGAGCGGGGCATCGGGCTCTCGGGTGGACAGCGACAGCGGATCGCGATCGCGCGGGCGCTCCTTATCGACCCGCGGCTCCTTATCCTGGACGACAGCACCTCGGCCGTGGACGCCGAGACGGAGGCTGCGATCCAGGAGACGTTGGACAGGCTCATGCGCGAGAAGCACCGCACCGTCTTCGTCATCGCCCAGAGGGTCTCCACCGTGCGGGACGCAGACCTGATCCTGGTCCTCGACGAAGGCAGTATCGCGGCCAGAGGCACCCACGAGGAGCTCCTGCGCGAGAGCGAACTCTACAACGAGATCCTCGGCTCCCAATTGCTCTCCCCCTCGGAGACGGCCGCGTGAATGGAGAGCTCGGCACACCGTGGGCCAGTCTTATCTTGACGAAAGGAGTTGACGTGGAGACAGGGATAATCGGCGCGAGTGTTGCTGAGAGGAGAGAACCATGAGCGAGACAGCAGATGAGAGAATAGTGAAAGACCGCATCTCCTTCCTGCGCACCTTGCGGTCCGTCCGCTCGTTCAGATCCGAGCCATTACCGCAGGAGGTCGTCGACGACGTCCTGGAGGTAGCCCGCTGGTCGGGGAGCGCGATCAACAAACAGCCCTGGGAGATCTTGCTGGTCCGTGGGCGGGACACGCTGCGCTCCCTCGCTTCGGTTGAGGGCTACGCAGGTCATCTGGCCGAGGCGCCGCTCGGGATAGTGCTCGTCATGGCCGGCGAGCGGGCCGAGCAGGAGACCTACGACGAGGGGAAGCTCACCGAGCGGATAATGCTGGCCGCCCACGCGCACGGCGTCGGCTCGTGCATAGGTTGGTTTGCCGGCTCGGGTAGGGACGCGGCCAGGGAGCTGCTAGGCATACCGAAGGAGAAGGTGGTGCGGACCGCGATCTCCCTCGGCTACCCCGCTGAAGGGGCCCGCAGATCCCGCGCCGGCCGCGGGCAGGCGCGTAAACCCCTCGCCGAGATCGTCCACACAGAACGCTACGCTTAGGAGAGCCCATGAACGATTCCTTTGACACCGAAACCCTCAGGCTCCTCGACGAGACCAAGGAGGTGCGCATCGAGACCCGCAGGGACGATGACTACCCAGAGCACCGCACGATCATCTGGGTCGTGGTCGTCGAAGGCGGGGTCTTCGTGCGCTCTGTGCGCGGCGCCAAGGGCCGCTGGTACCGTGAGATCTCGTCCAACCCCAAAGGCGCGCTGCACGTGGAGGACGACCGCATCCCCGTGAAGGCAGCGCCAGCCACCGAAGAGGCGACCGTGGATGCGGTAAGCGGCGCCTTCAGGAGCAAGTACCAGCAGTCTTCGCCATCCTCCACAGAGGCCATGGTGCGTCCCGAGACCCTGCCCACGACCCTCGAGCTTTCGCCAGCCTAGAGCTGGTTCGTACAACACATAGAGCAGTCCGAGGAGGATAGATCAGGGGCATCGAATCCATCGCGCGCGTGCCGCAGGAGCGCGCCGGCGACCGGGGCGCCACCGCAAGGCGCCTCTTGGGAGAGTTGCTTCCCTATTCGAGCAAGCTGGTTCTCGTACTCGGGCTCGTCGTGCTCGGGGCGGCGGCGCAGGCCGGAGGGCCCTGGTTGATAGGGCGCGCCATAGACCGCTACATCATACCCGGCGACCTGGCCGGACTCTCCAGGATAATGCTGGTGCTCCTCGGGGTCTACGTCGTGGGGGCCATCGCCTCGCGGGGTCAGGTCTATCAGGTTGGGTCCATCGGGCAGCGCCTGCTGGCCTCCATGCGGGCCAGGATCTTCGACCGGCTCCAGCACCTGCCACTTGGGTACTTCGACAAGAGGCCTGTCGGGGACCTGATGAGCCGCGTGACCAACGACGTCGACACCCTCAACCAGCTCTTCTCGCAGGGGCTCACCCAGCTACTCGGGTCTCTGTTCAGCCTAATCGGGATCGTCGTGGCGATGCTCTTCCTCGACTGGAACCTCGCCTTGGCTTGCTTCACGATCATCCCCATCATGCTCGTCTTGACCTCCTTTTTCGCCCGTCGCGCGAGGCGCGCATTCCGCCTTACGCGCGAGACCGTCGGGGACGTTACGGCGGGAGTTCAAGAGGACATCGTCGGGGTGCGTGAGGCGCAGGCCTTCAACAGGACCGAGGAGAACATCGCCCGCTTCAGGCGGCGCAACGCCGCAAACCGCGACGCCAACGTGCAGGCCGTGGCGATCACCTCGGCCTTCGCCCCCACGATAGACATGCTCTCGACCCTGGCTACCGCGCTCGTCATAGGCTACGGCGGCTATCTCGTCTTCGCCGGCTCGCTCTCCGTCGGAATCCTTACCGCGTTCTTGATCTACGTCCAGCAGTTCTTCCGCCCGATACAGCTCGCCTCCCAGGTCTACACCCAGGCCCAGGCCGCGGTCGCAGGTGCCGAGCGCATCTACAACATCCTCGACGAAGAGCCCGAACCCGGGGACCCGCAGGACACCCCGAAACTCGGTCAAGCCACGGGCCGCATCACCTTCGAGCACGTGACCTTCGCCTACGACCCCGGCAATCCTGTCCTCCACGACGTGGACTTCCGGGTCGAGCCTGGGATGACGGTCGCCCTCGTCGGTCCGACGGGGGCCGGCAAGACGACCATAGCGAGCCTGATACCACGCTTCTACGACGCCACGGAGGGTAGGGTCCTTATCGACGGTAGGGACGTCAGGGAGATCGCCCGCAAGGACCTCAGGGCCAACATCGGAATCGTACTCCAGGAGCCTTTCCTGTTCTCGGGCACCATCGCCCAGAACATCGGCTACGGCCGTTCCGGCGACCCTTCGGAGGCAACGCGCGAAGAAGTGGAGGCCGCTGCCCGAGTGGTCAACGCGAACGACTTCATCACAGCCCTTCCCGAGGGCTACGACACGGTCCTCGGCGAGGGAGGCGGGGCATTGAGCCAGGGCCAACGCCAACTACTCTCTTTCGCCAGGGCGGTCCTGACAGACCCGCACATCCTCATCCTGGACGAGGCGACGAGCAACATAGATACGCGCACGGAGGCGATCATCCAGAAGGCCCTGGCCACGCTGCTGGAGGGCAGGACGAGCATCGTTATCGCCCATCGGCTTAGCACCATCAGGAACGCCGACCTCATCCTCGTCATAGAGGACGGAAGCATCGCGGAGCGCGGCGACCATTCGACACTCCTGGGGAAGAACGGCCTGTATGCCGACCTCTACCGTCGCCAGTTCCGCGATCCCGTACCGTCTGGCGGAAGATCCTGATCCAGCCCGAAACCGTGGCTGGCGGTATTATTCGGGCTGGCGTTGAATGTTATGGAGGATGAGAGGAGCTTGGAATGAGCGTGCTTCCAGAGAGGATACTGTTGCCTACCGATGGCTCGGAGGACGCTATCAGGGCGACGGAGGCGGCCTCGGACCTGGCCAGAAGGAGCGGGGCCGAGCTACACGTCGTTCATGTATGGCACGACGTGCGGGGGTTCGCCCACGACTTCGTCAAGAGGGAATTGAGGCGCCAGGGCCAGGAGATCCTGGACGAGCAGGTAGAGAGGATCAAGGCCTCCGGTGGGGAAGTCGCGAAGGCGTATCTCAGGAGTGGGCGCACCTCCAATGAGGTCATCGCGCTCTGCAAGGAGATCGACGCCGGGCTCCTGGTAGTCGGCAGCCGCGGGCTGGGCACGGTGCGGCGCATCCTGATGGGCAGCCAGTCCGAGGAGATCGTGCACCACGCCCAGGTCCCCGTGCTCGTACTTACGGGCGCCCACGATTTCTGGCCTCCGGCTCGGATCGTCGTCGGCGAGGACTTCTCCGACGACGCGCGCAAGGCCGGGGAGCTCGCCGCCGGTATCGGCAAGCTCTACGATGCCGAGGGTCTGCTCGTCTACTCTCATCCCGACCTGCCCGAGGTTCCTCCCGGTGAGACGAGGTCCACGGTCCAGAACCTCGTAGATATGCGAGAGCGGGACCGAGGGATGCTCGAAGAGCGTGCCGGCGCGTTGGAGGAGATGCTCGGAAGTAGGCCTGAGACCAGGATCTCCGGCGGCTACCCGGCCAACGTCCTCCTCGAAGCCTCCCAGGAGATGCAACCCTCGCTCGTGGCCGTCGGCAGCAGGGGCCTGGCCGGACTGATCCGGACCAGGCTAGGGAGCGTCTCGACCAAGGTCGTGACCGCCGCGAGAGGACCCGTCCTGGTCTATCCGCACGTCGATTGAGGCTACAGGTTTCAGGCTACGGGCATCAGGTTTTTGCAGACGGGCCGCTCGAAGAAACACCTGCCGCCCAATCCTATGGGCAGGGGAATTTCTCAACCCTTCGCAGCCAAATCGCCGCCGGGTACGTCGGTGCTAGTATGATCCTGCGTCGGATGTAATCTCGGAGAGGAGCATTATGGCGCAGACTACAGGAGTCCACCACGTAACCGCCATCTCGGGCGCACCGCAGCGCAACGTGGACTTCTACGCCGGCACTCTGGGCCTCAGGCTGGTCAAGAAGACCGTCAACTTCGACGATCCCGAGACCTACCACCTCTACTATGGGGACGGCGCGGGGAGCCCTGGCACCATCATGACGTTCTTCCCGTGGGCGCACGCGCCGGGGGGACGCATAGGTGGAGGCCAGCTCGTCGTTACCTCCTTCTCCGTCCCGACCGCCTCTCTGGGCTACTGGGCGGAGCGCCTGGTGGAGAAGGGAGTCCGCTTCGAGAGACCCCGCGACCGCTTCGGCGAAACGGTCCTCACTTTCGAGGACCCGGACCGTCTGCGCATCGAGCTCGTGGCCGCGGAAGACGGGCGCCCGGGATGGTCCGGCAGTCCCGTCCAGGCCGAGCACTCCGTCAGGGGCTTCCACCACGTCGCCCTCGCCGTCGAGGCGCCAGACCGTACCGCCGGGCTGATGACGGATTCTCTAGGCTTCCGGCGGGTCGACGAGGCGGAGGGTAGGATCAGGCTCTCAGCGGGCGAGGGCACTGCAGGCACCCTGGTCGACGTGGTGAACGCTGACGGCTTCCCTCGAGGAAGTATGGGCGTAGGCACCGTGCATCACGTCGCCTTCAGGGTCTCCAACGAGGAGACCCAGCTCGCGGTGCGCGCAGAGGTTTCGGCGCTCGGCTACAGCGTTACGCCCGTGCTTGACCGCAACTACTTCCGTTCGATCTACTTCCGCGAGCCTGGCGGGGTGCTATTCGAGATAGCCACCGATCCCCCGGGTTTCGCGGTAGACGAGGACCCCGAACACCTCGGCGAAGACCTCAAGCTGCCGCCCTGGCTCGAGACCCGCCGCGACAGGCTCGAAGAGGTCCTCCCGCCGCTGCGCGTCCCGGTAGGAGAGAGCGCATGAGCGCCGACCTCGGCTTCGTCCACCGTTTTGTGCCAGGCGAAGATGGATCCGGCCCGACACTCCTCTTGCTGCACGGCACGGGCGGTAACGAAGAAGATCTCGTACAGCTCGGAGAAACACTCGCCCCGGGCGCTGCCATCCTCTCACCCCGCGGCAAGGTCTCGGAGTACGGCGCCCCGCGTTTCTTCCGGCGCCTGGCAGAAGGAGTCTTCGACCACGAAGACCTCCTGTTCCGCACGCACGAGCTGGCCGAGTTCGTGCAAGCCGCCGCCAAAGAGTACGGCTTCGATCCATCGAAGGTCGTCGCCGCAGGCTACTCCAACGGTGCCAACGTGGCGGCGAGCACGATCCTTTTATACCCCGGTCTGTTACGGGCCGCGGTCCTGTTCAGGGCGATGGTACCGTTCGAGCCCGAGGTGACGCCCGATCTCTCAGGGATGCCCGTCTTCATAGCTGCCGGTCGGATGGACCGCATGATCCCACCGGACAACACCCAGCGCCTCGCTGACATCCTAACCGAAGCAGGAGCCGACGTAGACCTCCGCTGGCGCGACACCGGCCACCCCCTGACCTACGAAGATGTCGCCGAGGCGAAGGCGTGGCTCTCGGACGTCCTACCAAGGCTCTCCGGACCCCAAAACGGCAGGGGGTAATCACCTACCCAAACGGCCAGGTTGCCGGGGGTGTTAGAATTTTTGAGAGCGTCTGGAGGATACGCGGGCGCGATTTGCGGGGCGGAACAACCATTTGACGATCGTATTTGAAGGGCGGGCGGTATGGCGAAGCCGGTGATCCTGGCGGTAGACGACGACCCTCAGGTGCTGCGGGCCGTGGAGCGGGACCTCAGGCGCCGGTACGCGCGCGAGTACAGGATACTTCGGGCGGACTCTGGGGAGTCCGCGCTCGACACCCTGGGCAAGCTCAAGCTGCGGGGCGACCCTGTGGCGCTGTTTCTGGTCGACCAGCGGATGCCGAAGATGACGGGCGTGGAGTTCCTGGAGCACGCCATCGAGCGTTATCCCGAGGCTAAGCGCGCCCTGCTCACGGCCTACTCGGATACCGAGGCTGCTATTCGTGCGATCAACGAGGTAGGCCTCGATTACTACCTGCAGAAACCGTGGGACCCGCCGGATGTGAACCTCTACCCCAACCTCGACGACATGCTCGCCGACTGGCAGGCCGACTACAGGCCGCCTTTCACGGGATTGCGGGTCGTCGGGGACCGCTGGTCGCCCGAGTCGCACCGCACGCGGGAGTTCCTGGCCCTCAACCGCGTACCTTACCGCTGGCTGGACATAGAGGGGTCAGAAGAGGCACGAGAGATCGTTGCGAACGCCGATTCGGGAGCGCCGAAGCTGCCGCTAGTCGTCTACGAGGACGGCTCTTACGCGGAGGCGCCGCAGAACAGGGAAATAGCCGAGAAGATCGGGCTTCAGACCCGCGCCGGGCAGCAATTCTACGACCTGGTGATCGTCGGCGGAGGACCATCCGGCCTCGCGGCCGCAGTCTATGGAGCCTCAGAAGGCCTGAAGACCGTCCTCATAGAGCGCGAGGCGCCCGGCGGACAGGCCGGAACGAGCAGCCGCATCGAGAACTATCTGGGTTTCCCCGCCGGGCTTTCGGGTGGCGATCTGGCGCGGAGGGCCGTGGACCAGGCGAAGCGCTTCGAGGTGGAGATCCTGACCCCCCAGGAGGTCAGCGCGGTGCGCGTGGAAGACCCTTACCGCATCGTTACCCTCGGTGATGGGACGGAGATCTCGTGCTACGCCCTCATCATCACTACCGGCGTCTCCTACCGGAAACTGGATGTGCCTGGCGTTGATCGTCTCACGGGACGCGGCATCTACTACGGCGCCGCCCAGACGGAAGCTCTCTCCTGCGTAGGCGAGGACGTGTTCATCGTCGGAGGTGCGAACTCGGCCGGCCAGGCCGCGATGTTCTTCTCCAACCGGGCGAGTAGGGTCTTTATCCTATACAGGGGCGGAGACCTCAGGAAGAGCATGTCGGATTACCTGGTGCGCCAGATCGAAGACAGAGACAATATCCAGGTGCTTCTCGACACCAACGTGGTCTCCGTCGAGGGTGAGGATCATCTAGAGCGGATAACCGCGAAGAATACGGTAACGGGCGAGACCGAGACCACGGCGGCCCATTCGCTCTTCATCTTTATCGGGGCGGCGCCTAAGACGGAGTGGCTCGATGGCGTCGTAGAGCGCGACGAACGAGGCTTTATCCTCTCGGGGCCGGATGTGATGCACGAAGGTAAGCGTCCCAAGGGCTGGCGGCCGGATAGGGACCCGTTCTTGCTGGAGACGAGCGTGCCTGGCATCTTCGTCGCAGGAGACGTGCGTCACGGCTCGGTCAAGCGCTGCGCCTCGGCCGTCGGCGAGGGCTCCATCGCCATCCAGTTCGTCCACCAGTACCTGAGGGAGGTCTGAGGTGTTGGACGAGCGGGTCCTCGATTGCCTGCGCTCGGTGCCGCTCTTCAGGCAACTGTCCGATGAGAAGCTGGCCTGGATCCACGACCACTCAGAGGAGGTCAGGCTGGATGCAGGGACCATGATCGCACGCCAGGGAGACCCGCCTGATGGCTTCTACGTGGTCATGGAAGGCGAGACCGAGTGGACCCGCAGGGTCGGCCAGGAGGACGTCTTCGTCGTCACGCTCGGGGAGGGTACGATCTTCGCCGAGCTCATAATGGTGCTCGACGCCCCTTATCCCACGACAGGACACGCCATAACCGATGTCGGCCTGCTCAAGCTCGACGTACCATCCTTCTGGGAGATGCTGAGGATCTGCCCCGAGGTCCTCCGCGACATCCTCGCAACCTCCGTCGAACGCGCCGAACTCCATGAGTCCGTCTCGCAGCAACACGGCAAGTTGATCTCGCTCGGCACCATGGCCGCAGGACTCGCCCACGAGCTCAACAACCCCGCCGCCGCCATAGGCCGCAGCGCCGCCGAGGCCCGAGAGGCTTTCCAGGAAGCCTCGAAGAAGGCCGCGGAGCTAGGGGGCCTGGCCCTCACCGAAGAACAGCGCACTTTCGTCGCCGGGCTGCCACAAGAGGTGGGCCAGAAGTCCGGGATCATGCTCGACTCGCTGGAAGTGAGCGACCTCGAGGATGAGCTCGCCACGTGGATGGATGACCACGGCGTCGAGGAGGGGTGGGAGATCTCCCCCACCCTCGCCGGCGCCGGGCTGGACACGGTCTGGCTCGAAGGACTCGCAGAGAGGATGCCGGAAGAGGCCCTCGGCGGCGTTCTCGGCTGGCTAAAGGCGACGATGGCCGGTGGTGAGTTACTGCGGGAGATCGAGGGCGGGTCCGCGCGCATCTCGGAGCTGGTCGGGGCGATCAAGACGTACACGCACATGGACAAGGCGGCCTCCAAGAAAGTCGACGTGCACGAAGGGTTGAACAGCACCCTGATCATGCTCGGTCACAAGCTGAAGAAGGGCGACGTCGAAGTCGTCCGCGACTACGAGAAGGACCTCCCCCACGTCTGCGGACACGCCGGTGAACTGAACCAGGTGTGGACGAACCTGCTCGACAACGCCATAGACGCGGTTGACGGCCGGGGGCGCATCACGGTCAGGACCGCCAGCGAGAACGGGAGGGTTCTCGTCGAGGTCTCCGACGACGGCCCGGGCATCCCAGAGGAGGTGCGCGAGAGGATCTTCGAGCCCTTCTACACCACGAAGGACGTTGGCGAGGGCACGGGGCTCGGCCTGGATATCTCCTACCGCGTTGTCGTGGAGGACCATAAGGGCGATATCCGCGTCTTCTCCGAACCCGGCGACACCCGCTTCCAGGTGCGGCTGCCGGTAGATGGACCGGGTGAGGCGCGGGCGACCGCCGAAGGGGACGAGTCGACGGGGTCGGACGCATGATGCGCGATGCCTGGGAGGAGCAGGGTTTCACGCCCCAGCAGATCGAGGCGCTGATGCCCTACGGCAGGGAGTTCGGCCTGCAGCCAGGGGACCTTCTCTTCGACGAGAAGTCCGTGGTCGACAGTTTCTTCGTCGTGCTCGAAGGGGAGGTCGAGATCTCTCGCCTCGACGGAGCCGGGGAGACCCCAGTTCTGAACCACGGACCCGGTGAGTTCACCGGCGGGCTCGCGGTGCTGACGGGGAGAACCTCGATCCACAGGGCGCGGGCGGCCGCGCCCGGACGCGTACTGGAGATCGACTCGGAGACGTTCAGGCGCCTGCCCGTCGAGGTCCCTGACGTGGCCGACATGTTCATCTCGGGCCTGGCCAGGCGCATGCGCTACACCCAGCGGGCCTACCGCCAGCAGGAGAAGTTCGCGGCCCTGGGCAAGCTCTCGGCCGGCCTTACCCACGAATTGAACAATCCCGCAGCCGCGGCGAGGCGGGCCTCAGAAGATCTCAGCGGGGCGATCCTGGGGGCCCAACTCTCCGCCATCGGGCACGACGAGCGCTTCTCTGCCGAAGAACGCGAAGCGCTCGTGGCGCTGCACCGCGAAACGGCCACGGGTAAAGCCGACGCACTAGACCCGCTCACTCTCGGCGATGCCGAGGATGAGCTCGCCGATTGGCTGGAAGACCATGGCTGTGAGGAGCCGTGGGATCTGGCGCCGGCGTTGGCGGAGGCGGGCGTGGACAAGGACCGTCTGGAGGCGATGGCCGAAGCATTCGGTGACGGCTCGCTCGCCTGTGGTCTGGAGTGGCTCGCCGGGACGCTGGATCTGGTCGGCCTGGCAGGTGAGATCGAGACGAGCGCGGGGCGTATCTCCGAGCTGGTCGGGGCGATGAAGGAGTATACCTACATGGGCAAGGCGGCTGCAGGAGAGGTAGATGTGATCTCCGGCCTCCAGAACACCCTCACCATCCTCGGTCCCAGGCTGAAGAACGTCTCGTTGTCGAGGGAGTATGAGAAGAACCTTCCAGCGATACCGGGGCGCGGCGGCGAACTGAACCAGGTATGGACGAACCTGCTCGACAACGCCATAGACGCCGTTGACGGACGCGGAAGTATCACCGCGAGGGCGTACGCGGAAGGTGCGCGTGTGGTCGTCGAGGTCGTCGACGACGGGCCGGGGATACCGCGCGCGGCGCAGGTCCATGTCTTCGAGCCTTTCTACACGACCAAAGATATCGGGTCAGGGACCGGACTCGGGCTGGCTATCGTGCGGCGCATCGTCACCGATCACGGAGGCGAGATCTTCGTGCAGTCGGAGCCCGGGGAGACATGCTTCACGGTAAGGTTACCTAGAGATATCAGACAGAACGGGGGTTGATCTCGATGGGAAAGACACAGGTCTATGAGGAGATCTGCACGGAGAAGCGCGAGGTAGACAGGCGGGTGCTAGAGCAGACCGTCTCGCTCGCGGTCGAGATCGCGCGCGAGGGCCGCGAGGGGCGCAAGATCGGGACGCTCTTCGTCGTCGGCGACTCGGGCGAGGTGATAAAGAGATCCAAACCCTTGATCCTCGACCCTTTGCACGGGCACCCGGAGGAGAGCAAGCAGATAGAGAATCCGGATATGCGGGAGACCATAAAGGAACTGGCCCAGCTCGACGGCGCCTTCCTGGTCTCGAACGCTGGCGTCGTGCTCTCGGCGGCCCGTTACATAGACGCCGCCTCGGACAACCTGGACCTGCCGCTCGGGTTGGGCAGCCGTCACGTGGCGGGCGCATCTATCTCCCGCCAGACGAGGGCCGTGGCCGTCGTGGTCTCGGAGAGCTCGATGGTCAGGATGTTCGACGACGGCGAGCTTGTCTCCGAGATCGTGCCCGAGCTCTGGATGATAGACGGCTACACGAGCCGGATGGAAGGCCGCATCTTCACCCGCCGGGACGAAGACGTAACGGTGATAGGCCGTGCCGAGTAGGGCCGAGGAGGTTCTCGACTTCTGGTTCGGCCACGAAGGCGAATCCGGCTACGGCGAGTTCCGTGACGTGTGGTTTCGCAAAGACCCCGAGTTCGACGCCGGGGTCACGAACCGGTTCGCCGGTCTCTACGAGGAGGCCGCGGCCGGCGACCTCGACGGCTGGCTCGACGATGCAAGGAGCTGCCTGGCGCTCGTCATCGTGCTCGACCAGTTCCCCCGCAACATGTTCCGTGGCGACGGACGCACCCACGCCGCAGACGAGGCGGCGCTCGCATCCTCCAGGTACGCCGTCGAGCATGCGCTGGACAGGGAGCTCCCCGCCTTTCAGAGGATGTTCTTGTATATGCCGTTCATGCACAGCGAGGACAGGGAGGATCAACGCCGCTCCGTCGAGCTTTTCGGGCTACTCGCGGGCGAGCCGGGCGGGCCCGACGTAACCTCCTACGCCGTCGCGCACAGAGACATCGTCGAGCGGTTCGGGCGGTTCCCGCACAGGAATGGGATCCTGGGCAGGGAGACTACGCCCGAGGAGGCCGAGTTCCTGAAGACCGAGGGCTCTTCGTTCTGAGCTGAACGGCCGCCAGCCAGAGAGAGGTTCAGCTTGTCGAACATAGGTAATCCTCCATGCGACGTAGGGGTCATACGCTCTCATATGGCCGATGCGCCGTGCGAGCAGACGTCGCGTCCCTGGGTGCTTGCGGCGACGATTATCGGGTCGGCGATGGCCTTTATCGACAGCACAGTCACGAACGTCGCGCTCCCGCAGATACAGGACCGCCTGGGGGCGACGGCGACCGACGCGCAGTGGATCGTCGCGTCCTACGCCCTGTTCTTGTCGGCCCTGATCCTGGTCGGCGGTTCCCTAGGGGACCATTTCGGACGTCGTCGCATCTTCTCTTTGGGCGTGATCATCTTCACGCTCGCCTCGGTGTGGTGCGGGCTCTCCACCAGCCCCGAGATGCTGATCGTGGCCCGCGCCGCGCAGGGCGTGGGAGGCGCGATGCTCGTTCCTGGTTCGCTGGCAATCATCAGCGCCTCTTTCGATGAAGAGGACCGCGGGAAGGCCATTGGCACGTGGTCGGGTCTCTCGGGGGTGACGACGGCCCTTGGTCCCGTCCTCGGCGGGTTCCTGGTCGAGAACGTCTCGTGGCGGGCCGCGTTTCTGATAAACGTCCCGCTCGCCATAGCGGTGCTGCTCATCACCGCCAGGTACGTCCCCGAGAGCCGCGACCCCGACGCGAGAGAGCTCGACATCCCTGGCGCGGCGTTTGCGACGATCGGTCTCGGCGGTGTGGTGTACGGCCTGATCTCCTCTGCCGAGGCGGGTTTCACAGACCTCGGGGTGATACTCCCGCTCGTGCTGGGGGTCGGCGCGCTCGTGGCCTTCGTCGTAAGGGAGCGTCGGACGGAGGAGCCCATGTTGCCTTTGAGCCTGTTCCGGTCCAGGAACTTCTCGGGGGCCAATATCCTTACGCTGCTGTTGTACGCGGGGCTCGGCGGGGCACTGTACTTCCTGCCCTTTCTCCTGATCCAGGTCCACGGCTACTCGGCCACGGCGGCGGGGAGTTCGTTCTTGCCCTTCACGATCATAACGTTCGTGATGTCCCGGTGGGCGGGTGGTCTGGTCATCCGTTTCGGGGCGCGGCTGCCTTTGATGATCGGCCCCGTCATAGCCGCCGCAGGCTTCGTGCTCTTCGCCCTGCCCGGGATAGGAGGTTCTTACTGGACGACGTTCTTCCCGGCGATCGTGGTGCTCGGCCTCGGGATGGCCCTCGTGATAGCGCCGCTGACGACGACCGCGATGAACTCGGTCTCGGGCAGCCACTCCGGCCTGGCCTCCGGCGTCAACAACGCCGTCTCCAGAACCGCGGGGCTACTCGCGATCCCCGTGCTCGGCATCTTCGTCTTCCTGGTCTTCTCCAGCGGCCTCGACGCCAGGGTGCAGAGCCTGGATCTCTCACCGCAAACCCAAGAGCAGCTCGAGGCCGAGAAAATAAACCTCGGCGGGGCGCAGGTACCGGCCGAAGTAAGCGAAGGGACGGCGGTAGAGATCGAACGCGCCATCCAGGAGTCGTTTCTGGCCGGCTTCAGGCTCGCGATGTTCATAGCCGCGGGCCTGGCCGTCGCGAGCGCGGTCGCGGCCGCTGTGATAATCGAGGGCAAGGGGAGCACCGCCCCGGGAGAGAAGGCAGGCCGACCCGAGGGCGAAACGGCGGCAGCCTGAGGAGGACACCCGTGCGGAGGTTAACGCAAATGTTCCAGCAGCAATGCGACCACACAGACCAGATAAGGGACGTGGAGCCATCGACGCAAGGTTGTGAGGAGTGCCTGAAGACGGGCGATGCGTGGGTACACCTCAGAAAGTGCCTGGTCTGTGGGCACGTGGGCTGTTGCGATCAGAGCCCCAACCGTCACGCCACAGCCCACTTCCAAGCGACCGAGCATCCCATAATGAGGTCCTTCGAGCCGGGCGAAGACTGGCGATGGTGCTACGTGGACGAGGTGTTGGTCTGACCCAAAGATTTCGGAGAGAGGAGCACCGGTGCCTACGATGATAGTGCTGGTCAATCTCAAGGAAGATGTGGCCCCCGAAGAATACGAGCGCTGGCTCCAGGATCAGTACGTCCCCGCAATCCTGGGTCTAGACTCGGTTGACGAGTGGCGCGGCTACAGGGTGGGCGGTCTTCCGGAATCGGGAGGCGACGCGCCTTACCGGTACGTCGTTTCGGTCGAGATCAACGACCCGGAACAGTTGGGCAAGGATATGGAGAGCGAACAGGTGCAACGGCTCCTGGGCGAGCTCGGCCGGTATGCCGATGTTACGCAGCTCATGACCGAGCGCTTTGTCTGAGCCTTACGATGTGGAAGTGAGCGTTGCAACAGATTGAGATAATCCTCGGTCTACTCCTTGCGGTGGCGGCGCTGGCCACGCTCGCCGCGCGGCTGAAGATACCTTACCCGATCCTGCTGGTTCTCGGCGGATCGGCGCTCGGGTTCGTTCCGGGACTGCCGCCGGTGGAGTTGGACCCCGAGCTCGTGTTCTTGTTGTTCTTGCCGCCGCTCTTGTACGTCTCGGCGATCTTTACTTCGTGGCGCGACTTTCGGGCCAACATCAGGGCGATCTCGTTGCTCGCCGTAGGACTCGTACTGATGACGACCTTCGTGGTCGGCGCTGTCGTCCACATCATCACCGGGATACCGTGGGCGGCGGCCTTCGTCCTGGGAGCGATCGTCTCCCCCACCGACGCCATCGCCGCCACCGCGGTAGCCCAGCGTCTCGGGGTGCCCCGCCGCATCGTAACGATCCTGGAAGGCGAGAGCCTGGTCAACGACGCCACGGGCATCGTCGCTTACCGTGTCGCCGTCGCCGCGGTGGTCACCGGCGCCTTCTCGGTCTGGGAAGCAGGCCTGCAGTTCGTCGTCGGCGCGGCGGGCGGGATCGCCGTCGGTTTCGCGGTCGGTTGGCTCGTCGTCTGGGCGCGACGCCACCTCTCAGAAGATCCCTCCGTACAGAACATAGCCTCGCTGCTCACGCCCTTCGTCGCCTACCTGGCGGCGGAAGAGTTCCCACACAGCCTCTGGGAGGTGCTCCACGAACTGTACGGTGTCCCTGGGGATCTCCACTTCTCCGGAGTTCTCGCCGTGGTTACGACAGGGCTGTATCTCGGGCGCAAAGGACCTTACATAATCTCATCGGGGACGCGCCTTCAGGGGTACGCGACGTGGGAGCTGATAACGTTTCTCTTGAACGGTCTGATCTTCATCCTGATCGGGCTCCAGCTCAGGAGCGTGGTCGAGGGCCTCGACGATTACACGGCGGGCCAGATCATCTCCTATGCGGTTATCGTGAGTCTGACCGTCATCCTCGTGCGCATTATCTGGGTTTTCCCGGCTACGTACGTCCCGAGATGGGCCATCCGCCGCATCAGGGAGCGAGACCCCTCACCACCCTGGCGCAGCGTCTCGGTCGTAGCGTGGACCGGGATGCGGGGCGTAATCTCGCTCGCAGCTGCCCTTGCGCTCCCGCTCCAGACGGCCGCGGGGGCATCGTTCCCCGACCGCGACCTCATCATCTTCCTGACGTTCAGCGTGATCCTGGCGACGCTCGTGATCCAGGGTCTCTCCCTGCCGGTTCTTATCCGGGTCCTCGGCCTCGAGGACGACCACATCGGGGAAAAGGAAGAGACCCACGGCCGCATCCAGGTCGCTGAGGCCGCCCTACAACGCCTGGACGAGCTGGCCGACGAGGGCTGGGTGCGCGAGGACACGACTGAGCGCGTTCGCGGCATGTACACCTACCGCCGCAACCGCTTCGCCTCCCGCTTCGACGGCGATCTCGAAGGCGTAGAAGAACGCTCTGCCGCCTACCAGCGCCTCATGGTCGAGCTGCTCGCGGCGCAGCGCCTGAGGCTCGTCACGATGCGCGACGAGGGCAGCATAGGGGACGAGGTCATGCACCGCATAGAGCGCGACCTCGACCTGGAAGAATCGCGCCTGGAGTAGGGGCGGTTCGTGAACCGCCCATGATAGGTTCGCGAACCGCCCACAGACGACCCTCATTCAGTGGACGTCGATGGATAGCCTGGTCACGCCGTCTCCGGCACGAAGACTGCCGTAACCACCGATCGGGAACGTGAACTGCGGTGTGGTGTGGCCGAAGCTGGCGCCGGCGACGACGGGCATTCGGTCGAGCTCCCGTTTGCTCTCGACTATGGCCGTCAGGGTGTCCTGGTCCATGTTGGAAGCCCTCTGGAACTTGCCGAACACTATGCCCTGCACGCCCTCGAAGCCAGGTTGGTGGATTAGGGATTGCAGCTCCCTGTCGAAGTGGACGGCATTGACCTCCTCGTCGTCCTCGAGGAGGAGGATAGAGCCCTCCAGGTCCGGCATGTACGGTGTGCCGAAGAGCAGACACAGGGTACCGAGATTTCCCCCTAGCAGCTTGCCCTCTCTTTCGCCTTCGCGGATTACCTCGTAGCCGGGGTTGGATACGAAGTCACGATTTTCCTGGTCCTCGTACCAGAGGTCATCGCTCCAGTGGTCAGCGGGAAGGACTTCGAAGGGCTGCCCACTCATCAGGCACCGCTCGAAGTATTCCTTTGTGTAATCGATGCCGCGTTTCATGCCGAAGGTCGTGAAATGTGGCCCCGAGTAGGTGACGAGCCCGGTCCTGGCGTGTATCGCCGTTGCAAGCGCCGTAATGTCAGAGAAACCGCAGAAGATCTTGGGGTTAGCACGGATCAGATCGTAGTCCAGATACCGGAGTAGCCCGTTGCTGTTGTAACCGCCGAGGGTGGTTAGAATGCCTTTGACCTCAGGGTCGGCGAAAGCCTCGTGCAGATCGGAGACCCGCGCTTCTACGGGGGAGGAATCGAAGCGATCCATCACCTCGGCGTTCGTGGAGAACGAGAGACGGAAGCCGAGGTCTTCGAGCCTTTCCCTGGCCGTCAGCCGCTGATCTTCTGGTATGAACCCGAGGCTGACGGCCGGTGAGACGACCCTTACCCCATCACCACCCTGGAGTCTCGCGGCGATCATTGCTCGCGCATACTAGTACGCGGCCTTCAGTATCGCCAGCGCTTCCCCGTCGCCAAACTCCCCAGCTATGACTTCCAGATCCTCCTCGGGCACCCCGACCTCGCGAAGCCGACCGGGCAATCCGAGCTCCTCGACCAGCGACGAGACACGCTCCGGCGGCTCTCCGCCTAGCGCCTGGGAGAGAATGTTCCAGCGGTCGTCCTGTACGCGCTCTCTCACGACCTTCAGGCTCGGAGCGAGGATTACGCAGGAGGTAATGCCGTGCGGGACTTCGTAGCTGGCCCCGATCCTGCGCCCCAGCTCGTGTGAGAGACCCATAGGTGTGTTCGCCGGCCCGAAGTACGAGAGCCAGGCCGCGAGCTGTAGCTCCAGGCGCATCTCCAGGTCTTCGGGCTCGCGATTGGAAAGCGGCAGATACTCCGTCAGGCGCCGAGTCCCTTCGAGACCGGTTACGTCGGTGATTGGATGGTCGCCTCCGAAGAGAAAGCCTTCGACCGCGTGATCGAGGGCCCTTATCCCGGTCGAGAGCCAGAGCTTCTCCGGTGTGAGGACCGTGGCCTCAGGGTCGAGCACAACGACCCCAGGAACGGTCTTCGGGTCGGCGAAACCTCTCTTCCGACCGGATCTCTCGTCCGTAACCCCCGCTCTGTTGGCCCACTCAGCGCCGGAGAGGGTGGTCGGGATCGCCACCTGCTGAGGGTATCCTAGCTCCCGCGCCACGGCCTTGGTGCCGTCTATGACGCTTCCCCCGCCGATGCTGACGAGGAGATCCGCCGCCGCCGACTCCGCCTCGATGGCGGCCTGCTCGACCGCCCCACCAGGGGTATGCTGCCCGATACCACCGAAGGTCCCTACGTGCCTGCCACCGAGCAATGCTTCGACGCGGCGTACGAGGTTCGTCTTCTCGTTCAGGCTTCGCCCGGTGATGACGAAGGCGCGGTCGTACGACCGCGCCTCTTCTCCCAGCTTCTCCAGAGCATCAGCGCCGAAATGAACGCGTGTGGTCTGTAGGAAGGTGTGGGTGCCGCTTCTCACGCTCCCATCGTACAGCTACGCGCGGCTCCGGGCGACCGCGGTGTAGCGAGCACTACTCTCTGCCCTTACCGTGAGCGTCATTCCCGCGAAAGCGGGAATCCACTGCAGCAGAAGATGCGCTCCTTCCAGCGGAAGCGATTTACCCGATCACCTATCGGCCCTCTGAAGACCCGGCGTTCTCCCAACCGTTGGCGCGGAGGTACTGCTCGAAGGAGATGAGACCTGGGTTCTCCTCTCTCAGGGCAGCGATGTCGGCCTCGTAGCCGTAATCGTTGAACCACCGGTACATCACAGTGTACTCCTCGCCCATCTGCTCCTCGAACCCTTCCCAGGGCACCTGAACATAGTCGACCTGGCGTCCGATCACGCGCGAAAACGTATCGGCTATCGCGGGCATGGTCATCTCGTCCCCCGCCAGGTCTACCTCGCGCCCGATCCACCGGTCAGGGTCCTCGAAGGTCATTGCGGCGAAGACGCCGATGTCGTTGGCGTCGACCATCTGGAAGGGCTTGTCGGGA
Source organism: uncultured Rubrobacteraceae bacterium (assembly GCA_963849745.1). Taxonomy (GTDB): domain Bacteria; phylum Actinomycetota; class Rubrobacteria; order Rubrobacterales; family Rubrobacteraceae; genus Rubrobacter_D. The sequence goes on from CAWKIM010000007.1 coordinate 344,961, forward strand.
TCGATCGGCTGGGGAAGCGTGCCGCCGAGGATCGGCTCCCTCATGAATTCCCAGTTCTGCATAAAGAAGACCGGACGTAAGACGGTGTAAGGTACGCCGCTCCCGCGTACATGCTCCTCCACCTCCCACTTGCTCTCGAAGTGCGGAATTCCAGTCTCCCTGTGCGCACTGCCAACCGAGCTGTAGACATAGTGGTCGACGCCAGCCCCCTTCGCGGCATCAGCGAGCAGCACACCCTGCCTGACCTCGCCCTCGACACCACTCTCCCAGAACTGCTGGACGGAGAACACCCCATGGACGCCATCGAGCACCCGCTCGATGGAGGAGCTGTCCTCGAGGTCCCCGCTCGCCACCTCAGCCCCCAACTCGGCGAGCTCCCTCGCCTCGGGCTTCTCGGGATCTCTGGTGAGCGCACGCACCCCGATTCCGCGCCCGAGTAGGCTCCGCGCCACCGCCCCACCCTGCTGGCCAGTGGCCCCGCTGACCAGGATCAAACGCCCCCCGTTGCGACCGGTTTCCATACTTCCTCCTTCACTCTCGTCGTTCGACCGCCTATATCGATTAAAACGGACGCACGTCCGCTTTAAAGTGCGAGGGTAGCGCGGTAGACTGCCGGTGTCAAGGTTTTAGTGGAGAGTGGTAGTCGTGGGACGTGGACGGATACGGGGGATAGAGTGGAGTCTGGATCACCTGGGGCGTCCGTCTGGTTGCGTACCTGAGCGCAGCGATGCGGCGCGCAACCGGCGGGTGATCCTGCGTACGGCGCGGACGTTGTTCGAGGAGCGCGGCGTTACGTGCGTCACGATGGAGGAGATAGCCAGGGCCTCGGGAGTCGGGAAGGGTACGCTCTACCGGCGCTTTCCACACAAAGGCTTTCTGTGCCAGGCGCTTCTCGACGAGCCAACCAGGCATCTCCAGGAGCAGACGCTAGATATCTTACGGGAACCCGGAACGGCGGCCCTGGAGAAGCTCGACGCGTTGCTGGACCGGCTCGTGGTCTTTACGGCGGAGAACCTGGATCTGCTCTACGGCGGCAACGAACCATTGTGCGGTGCCGACCGTCTGGAGCGCTTCTCGCATCCCGCGTACGACTGGCGCCGCTCCACCGTCCTCGGGCTCTTGCGGACCGCGGCCAACGAGGGAGAGGTGGACGGTAGTTTAGACCTTGAGTACCTCGCTACGGCGATGCTCGCGCCGCTCGATGTGGACCTGTTTTACTACCAACACAGGGTACAGGGGCTTCCGTCCTGGCGGATTAGCAGCGGTGTGCGTGACCTCGTGCCCCGAGCTTGATCAGACGTGATAACGACCGATAGGAGAATAGAGATGGAACTGGGCGGCCTGCACCACATGACGGCGGTCACGACGAACGCCTCGGAGAACGTGGCGTTCTACACGGATGTGCTCGGGCTGAGGCTCGTCAAGAAGACGGTAAATCAGGACGACGTCTCCGCCTACCACCTCTTCTACGGAGACGAGGTTGGCAATCCTGGGACCGAGATCACCTTCTTCGACTGGCCTCATCTGCGCGTGGCCCCCAACCATCCTGGTGCTGGCGAGGTCTCGACTACCGAGTTGCGCGTGCCCGATCGCGCCGCGCTCGACTGGTGGGCCGCGCGCTTCCAGGATCTCGGCGCGGATAACAACGAGATCGAAGAGACTGAAGAGCGCTCCTACCTCGACTTCACCGATCCTGAAGGGCAGCGACTTCGCCTCTCCGCCGATGAGGGCGAAGGAGTGCAAGGCGGTGTTCCGTGGGAGGAGAGCCCTGTTCCGCGCGAGATGGGGATCCGGGGTCTCGGGGCCGTCGATCTGACGGTTCGGGAGCTAGATCCCACGGCGTGGGTCCTGACCGAAGTCCTCGGCTTCCGAAAGGTGGGCGAGGTCGTACAGAATGGAGGCCAGACGGTGACCTTCGAGGTCGGCGGCGGAGGTCCGGGGGCGACGGTGCGGGTTATAGAACGTCCCGAGGCGCCGTGGACCCATCTAGGACGTGGGGGTGTGCATCATATCGCATTCAGGACGCCTGACGACGAGGAGCACGCGGCGTGGAGGGAGAAGATCCGGCGTTCCGGACTCGGGGTAACGCCGCAGATAGACCGCTTCTACTTCCGTTCGATCTACTTTCGGGAGCCTGGCGGGGTGCTCTTCGAGATCGCCACCGACGGCCCCGGCTTCGCGACCGACGAAGACGCGGCGCACCTCGGCGAGAGACTCTCTCTTCCCCCCTTCCTGGAAGAGCGCAGGGAGGAGATAGAGGCGGGGTTGGATCCCATAGCCGTGGAAGGCGGGACAGAACGACGTTGAACCAAGGCTAGATCCCGCAAAAGAAAGCCAGGAAGCATAGCGTCCAGAGACAGCGATAAGTACCCCGACCCGCAGTGGCTTCGGTGGGCCAGGCGCCTGCAAGCTATTGCCCAAGACGGCCTGACCTATACGAAGGACGACTACGACTTCGGGCGCTACGAGCAGCTCAGGGAGTTGGCGGCCGAGATACTCGCGGGCCACTCCACGGGAACCCTGGAAGAGGCCAGAGATCTGCTCGCGCTCGAAACCGGTCCTGCAACCCCGAAGGTGGACGTTCGGGCAGCGGTGTTCAGGGAGGACCGGATCCTGCTGGTGAAAGAAACGGGCGAAGTGGGTTGGTCCTTGCCGGGAGGTTGGGCGGACGTGGGCGAATCCCCGTCGGAAGCCGCGGCCCGCGAGACAGTGGAGGAGTCGGGCTACAGGGTACGGCCTGTCAGGCTTCTCGCGGCCTACGACCGCGACAGGCACGGCCATCCGCCCATCCCCTACCACGTCTACAAGCTGGTGTACTTGTGCGAGATCCTGGACGAGTTGCCTTCATCCGACGTGGATACCGACGGGGTGCGCTTCTTCGGCGAGAATGAGCTTCCTGAGCTCTCGGTCACCCGCATTACCCCGCCCCAGGTATCACGCTTCTTCGAGCACCACCGCAACCCGAACTTACCCCCCGACTTCGACTAGCGCTCGTACCGCAAATTCGTGTGCCGCTAACGATCCCACGCGTTCCAAATGCAACGCGTCCAAAGCTCCGCTTCTGCGCAGCGCCTGCCTCCAACGCCCAGGACCTGCTGAAGGCGGATCTCCGATGGGTTTGTCTCTAGCCCAGGCTCATGCTAATGTGGGAGCAGGAGAAGGCTAACGTGGAGAAGGAGGTCCTAAAGGGGGACTAAGGAGAAGATACCGGCATGGCACTGACCCTGTTCTGAAAGGAGAGACTCTAGGTGGGAACTTTCAATTCCACTAAGACCGTACCCTACGTAGTTGACGACCTCGGCCCTGTTGCCCAGGATTTGGTGCGCTACTTCGAAGGCCAGGACTTCGAGACTACCGAAACGAACCTCCCTGCGGGAGGGGTGCAGGTCAGCATCCGCAGGGGTGGCACCTTCAAGGCCATCATAGGCATGAAGACCGCCCTGAACATCAAAGTAGAGCCCGTCGAAGGCGGGACTCAGGTGGACGCAGGCGTAGGCATCTGGGGTCAGCAGGCGATCCCTACGATGATCACCGCGCTGGTTTTCTGGCCGGTGATAATCTCCCAGGTATGGAACATGGCCCAAGAGGCCAAGTTGGACGAGGAGGCTTTGGGCGTCGCCGAAGAGAGCCTGAAAGCTCATTCTGCGGGAGCACCAAGCCCGATAGCCCAAGAGTAACTGCGTACTCAGCTACTCCAGATAAACCTGAAGCCTGATGCCGCGGCATGCGTAAGGATTGACCTTACGCATGCCGCTCTAGGCGCCGCTGACGCTCAGCACCGCCTTCCCCGTATACCCCCGCTGTAGGAGCTGCGCGGCGATTTCTCCCAGCTCCGTCCACGGCGCCTCCACCGCGATGTGTGGCTTCAGCCTTCCATCCGCGACCATCCGCGCCAGCCTATCGAGACCTTGCGAGGCCGGTCTCGCCAACACCTCATGGAACAGGATAAAACCGTAGAGCCTCGCCCCGCCCGTCAGGTAGAACGTCCTGGCGTCGAATTTTATGTCGGCCGAAGCCGATGTTCCGAAGCTTACGCACGTCCCGCCCGGCGCCAGCATCGAGAGCGCGTTCCCGAGCACCTCCCCTCCTACCGATTCGAGGACAAGGTGGTAAGGACCCAGCTCCCCGGCCGCCCCGCCGCTCTCGTCCACGACGACCTCGTGGGCGCCGGCCTCCTCCACAAGACTCACATGCTCCTCCCGGCGCACGAGCCCGACCACCCGCGCCCCGGCCGCGCGGGCGAGCTGCAACCCGAACAGCCCGGCCCCGCCCGAGGCGCCCGTAACCAGGACGGTCCTTCCGAGCAGATCGCCCCCCTCCTCCAGCGCGTAGAGGGCCGTGAGGCCGGCGACGGGTAGCGTCGAAGCCTCCTCGAACGACACGCCCTCGGGTAACTCGGCCAGCGCGTTCGTCGGCACAGCGGCAAGCTCTGCCCAAGCGCCTGAGGGGAGGAAGCCAACGACCCGCGAGCCTTCCTGCGGGCCCGAGCCGTCAGCGGCCGCTCGTTCGACGGTGCCTGCCAGGTCCCAGCCGGGCCGGAATCCCGGCTCGCTCGACTCGGCCAGGCGCACCTCGCCCCGGTTGAGCGAGACGGCCGAGACGCGCACCAGGACCTCCGAAGTAGTTGGAGACGGCTCTTCGACGTCCGCCAACGCCAGGCGGTTCGGGGCGCCGGGGTCGACGACTACGGCTTTGATCGTGCTCATAGGTTCCCCCTTTCCGTTTTTTGCCGGCGCCAAAGAAGCAAGACCGGCTTCCCACTACACCGCTCAGGCCGCTCTAGGAATGATCTTCTCCTAGGGGACGGCTTTACTTCGCGGGCTGCAGAGACTATACATTCCCCGTGTCCGAGAGAGAGAAAAGGCGGGTCCGGTGGCGAGAGGGCGGCCGGGAGGGCGGGGTGCGCGACAGGCTGCGCAACCGTCCCCGCCTGAGCCCAAAGGTCTACGGCTATCTGACGGAGGAGAAAGAGACCCTCCGTCAGGGGTTCGCGGCGCTGTTTCTCTCTTCGGCGGGGGAGCTCATCGCCGGCATAGTACTCGCAAGCATCTCGGGCACGCTCGATGAGCTCGTCGGTCTCGCTGTCCTGATCCCCGCGGCCATAGGGATGCGCGGCGCCATCTTCGGGGCTATGGGAAGCAGGCTCTCGACCTCCATCCAGACCGGCCTTTTCACGTTCGGCCTCAGACGCGGCGTGCTCGCCGAGAACATGCAGGCCGCGGCCGTACTCTCGCTCGTCTCCGGGGTGTTCCTCGCTTTCCTGGCGCGCGTCCTGTGCGGAATCCTCGGCGTCAGGACGGAGCTCTCGGTAATCGATTACGTCATCATTTCCACGGTGGGCGGGATCATCGCCGGCGTGCTGCTGCTGGGGATCACGGTCTTCGTCGCCCGCGTCTCGGTCGCCCGCGGCTGGGATATGGATAACATCGCAGCCCCCATGCTCACCGCTGCGGGGGATATCCTCACCCTCCCCTCTCTCGTCGTGGCCACCTACCTTATAGGCATCCCCATCTTCTCTTCGGCCCTCGGCGTCACACTGGTTTTGGCCGCGGCGGCCGCGGCGTACTTCGGCCTCAGGTTGGGCGTCGAGAACCTGAGTCGCATCCTGGCCGAGTCGTTCCCCATCCTGGCCATGACGGGGACGGTGACCATCCTGGTCGGCGTGGCGTTGCAGGATCGGGAGGAGCAGTTCACGACGCTCTTGGCCTTGAGCATCCTTCTGCCGGCGTTCTTGCAGGAGGGTGGCGCCCTTGGCGGCATCCTCTCCAGCCGCCTCTCCTCCAAGGTACATCTCGGCCTTATAGCGCCGCGCGGGGTACCGCAATTCGCTGCCTTGAGAGACTTCACGCTCACCTACATCTTCGCCGCCGGGGTCTACGTGTTTATCGGGGGGGCTTCGCACCTCATAGCCGTGGCTCTCTTCCCGGAGGGAGCGAGTCCCGGCTTCCTGGCGATGGTCGGGATCAGCGCCCTTGCGGGCTTGATCGCCACCACGGCGGCGGTCTTAGCGGCCTACTACGGCTCGACCCTCAGTTACAGGCTCGGGTTGGACCCGGACACCTACGGCATTCCGATAATCACGGCGGCCGTGGACCTGCTCGGCTTTATGAGCCTTATAATAGCCCTTATCGTCTTCGGATTGGCGGGATAAGAGATGCGCGAGGCGCGACCACGGAACGTGAAGGAGATGCTCATCGAGGCGAAGAACACCTCGGAGCTAATGGTGGACCTCTCCTACGCGGCGATCTTCTACAACTCCGAGGACCTCTCGGAGGAGGTCTTCCACCTGGAAGAGCGTCTCAACGACCTGGTCTTCGACATGCGCACCCTGACCATCCTGGCCGCGAGGAGCCCCTCCGATGCTGAACAGATGGCGGGAATACTCCAGGTCGTCCAGGACATAGAGAAGATCGGCAACGCCGCCGTCGACATAGCCAAGATCGTGGTCAAGCGGCTTGGGATCCCGCCCGAGCTCTTGCACGACATCCCGGAGGCCGAAGAGATACCCTCCCGCGTCCGTATACATGCGGATAGTGCCCTGGACGGCCGTTCTCTGGGCGAAGTCGACCTGCCCGTGGAGACGGGTATGAGCCCCATCGCCCTCCGCTCCGAAGATGAGTGGACCTTCGATCCCGAGCCCGAGGACGTCCTCAGGGCCGGTGACGTACTCTTCCTGCAGGGCCCGCCGGAGGGTGTCGCCGAGGTCAGGGAGCTCGCAGGAGCTCGCCCGCTCGGAGACGCTCCGGAGTCCGAGCCGCCCCCTGGCGAGCTCTCGGAGATCGACCGCGCGGTGGATATCCTGATCGAGATGAAGAACCTATCCGAGGTGGCAGTCGGGCTCGCGTACTCGGCCCTGCTCTACGGCGACGCGGGGCTCGCCCGCGAGGTGGTCGCCATCGAGGATGTTATGGACGAGATGCGTTACCGGCTGGAGCGCTGGATCCTGCTCGCAGCCCCCAGGGTGGAGGACTCCTCGCGCCTCAGGGGCCTCCTTCACCTCGCCACCGCCTCGGAGACCATCGCAGACTGCGCCATGGAGATGGTCTGGATCGTCGAGAAAGGCGAGGAGGTCCATCCTGTGCTCTCCGCGGCCGTAGGCGAGTCGGACGAGATCGTCCTGAAGCTCACCGTCTCCCCTGGCTCTCCGGCCGACGGCAAGACGCTAGACTCCCTCAAGATCGAGACCGAGACCGGTATGTACGCCCTCGCCGTGAACCGGTCCGGGCGCTGGACCTACAGGCCCCGCGACAGCTACAGATTACAGGGCGGAGACTCGCTGCTGGTTACGGGTGCCCCTGAGGGCCTCGAACCGCTCGCCGAGCTCTTCGGCCAGGAGCTGGAGGACTCCCCGTAATCCGGGAAGATCCACAGACATCGCGTCCGGGCCGGGCGTGTGCGTACCGTACGGCATTCCTGGTGGGGCTCCTGCTGTTACTGCTGTGTACTATGGGCTTCACGCGGGGTTCCCAGATGGGCGAGGCGGAGGTGCTGGAGAAGGCCAGCTTTGTTCCGACGCTGGAAGAGTATTACTCCAAACCGACCGTCGAGACGACGGCCTACTACGAAAGAGGCAAGGACCTTTGGTGGGTCGTACTCACGGAGCAGACTTCGGGGAGGGAGGTCGCCCGCTTCAGGGTCGCCGACTATTCCGGAGAGGTAAGCGGGGTCGAGGTCTCGCCCAGAGCGGATGAGATCAAATACCCCGGGCTCTCGGAAGAGAAGGCGATCAAGCTCGCCGCGGCGAGCCCCGAAGTCAGGGAGGAATTCACCAGGCACGGACCTTACAGCGCGGAAGCCAGGTACGAGGAGGGCGCGTGGACGGTCCGCTTCTACGTCGACGAGAGGGGAGCCATCGGTGGCAGGCCGACGGAGAAGGGCAAAGAGGTCGCCACCGTCGGGGTGGACGACGAGACCTGGGCACTAAACCACGTATACACGGGGGATCAAGTCGGGTGGAACCTGGCCAGGGGCGTGCGCGGCGCCTACGGCAAGCAGGCCAACTACTGGTGGGTCTGGTTACCACTGGCGCTAGCCTTCGCCGCCGCTTTCTGGCGCACGGATAGACTGTTCTCCATACGGAACCTGGATATCTTGGCGCTGCTCGGGTTCCTCGTCTCGCACGGCTACTTCAGGGAGGGGGTAGTCTTCGAAGCCGTTGTCCTGTGGTACCCGCCGCTCGTCTACCTCCTCATCAGGACCCTTCTTATGGGTTTCGGGATAGGCGAAAAGGTCGAGAAGACGAGCAACCTTCCGCTGTGGCTCCTGATGGTGCTCGCCGGTCTCGCCGGTGGCCTCATCCTCGGCCTCAACGTCGACTCCCGCGTCATAGATGTGGGCTACGCCGGGGTCGTCGGCGCCGACAGTATCCTTGAAGGCACATCTCCCTACGGCACCATGCCCCAGGACGTGGGGACGGGGGACACTTACGGCCCTCTGAACTACCTGCTCTACGTGCCCTTCGTCCTCATGTTCGGCTACTCCGGAGAGTGGGATTTCCTCCCCGCGGCCCACGCCCTCACGTTGTTCTCCTTCGTCGCGGGGGCGATGGCGCTCTTCATCACGGGCTACAGGCTCTCGGGCAAGGAGGGGGCCGCCGCCCTCGTCTTCGCGTGGGCGGCCTTCCCCTACACCGTTTACGCGACCAACAACAACACCAACGACGTCATCGTCGCCGCCGTCTCGGCGATAGGGCTCGCGGCGGCGGCCTCGCCGATAGCGAGGGGGGCGAACATCGCGGCCGGCTTCGCCATCAAGCTCTATCCGCTCGTGTTGGGACCCTTGTGGATCATGTACGATGGTCGCAAGCGCAAGCCCATCATAGATTTCGTGCTCGGCGGAGTCGGGCTCGTACTGGTCACGTTCTGGGTTATCCTGCTCGACGGGCATCCCATCGAGGCGGCGAGGCTCTTCTACGAGAACACCCTCGCCTTCCAGGGCGACAGGGTCAGCCCGTGGTCCCTGTTCAGCCAGGTCCCTGAGCTCGCGTTCCTGCAACGACCACTAATGGCGTTCGCCATCTTCCTCTCCATACTCGTCGCTTTCGTACCGCGCGAGAAGACGCTGCGCCGGCTCGCAGCCCTCTCTGCGGCCCTCGTCATCGCCTTCCAGCTCACGGTCAACTACTGGTTCTACGCCTACATCATCTGGTTCGAGCCGTTCGTGTTCGTCAGCCTCCTGCTGGCGACAAACGAGAAGACGGCGTTGGATAAGAGGCATCAGGCATCAGGCATCAGGCAACAGGAAGGAGGGGAGGTGGGTATTGACCGTGACGGGAAGGAGCCCGAGTAACAAAGACCCGATCCTGATTATCGAGGGAGACCTCGTGGGGCTTGGTCCGTTGAGGCGGGATCTCCTGCCGCTCTACCAGCGTTGGATCAACGACCTCGGCACGATGCGCACCCTGGGACTCGCGCCGCTCCCCATGACGAGCGAGAAGGAGCAGGACTGGTACGACCGCCAGTCCAAGGCGGAAGACGACGTGCCGTTTACGATCTACGAACTCGAGACCCTGAGGCCTATCGGCAACACCGGACTGCACAGCGTGGACAACTGCAACCGCTCGGCCACCTTCGGCATCCTTATCGGCGAGCCCGAGTGCCGGGGCAAGGGTTACGGCACCGAGACGACGCGCCTGATGCTCGACTACGCCTTTACCGCCCTCGGCCTCCACAACGTTATGCTTACGGTCTTCGAATTCAATCCGGCAGGCACGGAGTTCCGTTTTTGCTAAGAGGTTCTGGTAGCAGGTCGCCCGACATCTCTAAATCGCCCTCTGGCGAGAGCTTCGCAACCAGGCGCACCATCTTGTACACCTTGTGGCGCTCTTGGTGGGGGAGCGTCTGTAGCTCCTCGGGCACGAGGGCGGCGTAGTGCTCGAGGAGATCCCGGCGACCTCTCTCAAGCCTCTCTAGGCGTTCTTTGCGGCCTTGGTATGGTCTCATATGCCGACTGGGTATCTATGCGCTCCTCTTCGAGGTGCGCCAGGCGTTCGCGCAGCTCCTCAAAGTCTATGAGATCTTGGGCCGCCATCTCCTGATAGCGCCCTCGGCGCTCGGCGATCTTCGCAAGCCTCTTTTGGAGAAGAGAAGCTTCCTTTACGGGATCTCCGAGCATCGCCTGGCGTTCGCGCTCTATCATCTCCTCTAGGCCGGCGCGGAGCTTCTCGGGGTCTGTGAGGATGGAGCAGAGCTTGCCCCATACCCACTCTTCTAGCTCGGCTGCTTTATGAAACTTCTTGGCCTCACAGCCAGGCTTTCTTTTAGCCGGCCCCACGGTGCAGGCGTAGTAGAAATACTGCTTCAAGGCGGTGCGCGCACTCATCGCCCGCCCACACTCCGAGCAGCGCAGAATGCCCCCGGAGAGGTCCCAGAACCTCCTACCCGCGTTGGCGGGGCGCCGGTTATTCGCGAGGGCCTCCCTCGCCGCCTCGACCCACGCCAGGGGGATGCCCGCATCCGGGACCGGCACGGCGACGCGCTCCTCGAGCGGCCGAGTGCCGGACGTATAGCGGTACCGGTACACCCGTCCGCCGGCCTCGCTTCGCGAGGCCTCGGAGATCCTCTTGCGCCTCTCCCGGCGCTCGCCGAAGTAGTAGAGACCGCAGCGGGCCTCGGCGCCGACGCCCCGAAGCACCTCTTCGGAAACCCCCGCCCGGCGCAACTCCTCGAAGCTGTGCGGCCTGTAGAGGTCGCGCTTTAGGAGCTTGCGTATGGCCTGTATGTCCCAGATCGGCTTGCCGGTCGGTGACGGCACGCCGTCCGCCCTAAGCTCATCTCTGATGGCGCACAGGCTCCTGTGTTCCACGCCCGCCATGTAGAAGATGCGCCGCAGCACGGCCGCCTGTTCGGGATCGACCACGTACCCATCCCGAGACTCGTTCCAGCCAAAGCCATAGGCTGCCCTGGAAGAGAGTATCTTGCCGCCTTTCGCCTTTTGCTTCTTGCCCCGCCTGGAACGCTCTGCTGTTTTCGCCCGTTCGTACTTGGCGAGCTGGTCGAGTATGCCGTCCGTGAGCTGCCCCTCCGGGCTATCGTCGCCCCGATCATTGAGGCATTTGAGCGTCGTAGAGTGTTCGGCGAACTCCTCGCGCAAGAGATACAGGTAAGCAGGCTCGCGGCTAAAGCGGTCCCTATCCTGCGCGAGTACCACCGAGACGCCGCCAGCAGCCACGAGGTCCCGCACACGGTCGAGGCCGGGCCGCTCCAGCGCCGCCCCACTCTCGCCGGCGTCTACTACCTCCTCGAGGACCTCGTACCCTTCTCGGGCGGCGTAGGCTCTTAGGGCTTCGAGCTGCTGGGCCAGGGAGTAGCCGGAGCGGGCTTGCTCGTCCGTGGAGACGCGGGCGTAGAGGATGGCCCTCTTGGGGCCGTGGCCATGCGTTGAAGGCATGGTTACTCCTGCGGGGTGAGGGAAGTGGGATCTACGGCGAGAGCTTCCGCTATCTTGCGGATGGTTCGCGGGTGTACCTCGACAGAGCTACCGCCTTCAATCCGCCAGATCGTGTTGTGGTTGACGCCGGCGAGGCCGGCAAGTTCCCGCTGGGAGAAGAACTTGGCCTCTCTGGCGGTCCTGACTTTTCCTCCGTCAATCTTCACGTCGGTAAGCATCCTACGCCTCCATTCTTTATTCGCCAATTTACAGATAATTTTAATCCGAAATATAGACAAAAGCAAGTCGATAATGTACAATCTAGGTGTCGGATAAAGAAGTGGCCCCGCAGGAGGTGCAACTCCCCGGAGCCCGGCCCATAAGGAGATAGCTTATGGACACCACCAGTGTAGCGTACGTGCTGTGCAGGATCGAGGACGATTCCTCACTCACCCCCGTCAGTCAGCACGGGGATTTCCTCACGGGGATAGCCGCCGCCGGTCACGTGGTCGAGGTTGAGGACCTCGACTTCGCTTACGCCCTCTACGCTGGCGATCCCTCCAACGGATCGTCCACACGAGTAGCATCCTTCCGCGAGGGCAGGATCGGCTACCGCCTCTGGGCGACGAGGACCGGGCGCATCAACCCTAGCCTGGAGGACCGCTACGACCACGACGTAGACGAGCTCCTGGCCTAACGCCCCCCACGAGTACCGACCGGGCCGGGGCCTTCGGGCTCCGGCCTTTCCCATGCCCTCACCCGGCCGCGCTCCTACTCCTCGACGGCGATTCTCCTCGCCGGCCGGGGGGGTACCTGAAAATGCGGCTGATCCAGACGGGTGCGCGCGCCACCAGATGTTTTGCGAGAAACGAATCCGGGCGTGAGATCACACCCTCGAGGGTGGCCTGGCCCTGTCGGGCCGGGGAGTAGCCGCATCGCCCCGGCCCGACGACTGCGGCTTAGCGCTTGATCTGCTGGATGAGGACGGCAAGCAACGCCAAAATGCCTAGCATCGCAAACACGAAGATGCTAAGGTCTACCATGACACCTCCTTTCCGGGGGTCGGGGTGCGGAGCGGAAGTCCTCGGGTGAGATCGATTGGTCTTCCGCCCGCCATTTTCAGAACGGTTCACGTTAGCACACAGGTTTCGCCTTTTGTATCGCCGTCGGATCGGTGTTACCTGGATGTAATGCGTTCTGAACAAAACCATCGAAGAAGCGCAACGCAAGTTACAGGATGCGTAACTCTCTATTCACCCAACTTCGGGGAAAAATGGCTATTCTCAGAAGTTCGGATTCAGGATCTTGCATAGCACCGGTTCTATAGGGCCAAAATCGCTCCATAGCCCCACACCTAAGCGTTGAAGTCGAGACTAGATGTTGTGGTGCTGCATAGATATGCGCTTAGCTGAATCGGCGGGAGCACCTCCCTACGTTAAACGAGTGCGCCCGGCGGCTACTCAATGCCGTTACCGCGTTCGGGTGTGGCGCCTACCTCGTTGGCGCTAGATTCCAGGTGGGCCCCAGAAATCTCCCGTTGGCGAATTCCGGGTAAGCTTGAGTAACCTCTTCTGCGGTGTAACCCTTCCTGGGCGTGCCACCGCCAGAGTGGGTGTTGATGAACGGGTAGAGGGTGCGTCGGGGAGGACATCCTGGTTTGTCCTCCTCGACGTGGACCAGGTAGAGCAAGCGGCCCAAATCTGCCCACTCGTAGAGCCTCATCGTAGTGTGGCCAGATTCGACGATCTGAATCAGGCGTCCGACGAAGTAGAGGCTCTGCGAACGGTAAGTCCCCTCGCCGCAAACTCTGTCGATCTCCACGGTGGTTGGCTCGTACACACGTTTCTCCTCGGCGCGAAGGTCCGGCTGGGACGGAGGGGGGAAAGCCCCAGCTGAACCCCGCGGTTACCGAGACACTAACACCCTGATGGCCACAGACGGTTAAGCACTGGCGAACGTTACATTAAGTCTCGTAGGGCCAGGAGTAGCTAACCTGCCGGACGCGAACTTCTGAAAACTCCATAAGGGCGAATTTCGCAGGAAACCTGAGAAGGCGAAGTTCCAGAATTAGGCTTCTGGGAAGTTAGCTTCCAGAAAGGATCGAAAAAGAGACGTTCACACTCTCAAAATTCATCGGGAATTCATCGGGTGTTGGTACTAATGCGGGTCTGCAAGCACATCCGTGTGCTCTGCAGAAAGGACAGACCTGTCGTGAGGCGCTGAGGAGCAAGGGAGGGCGGAGCAATGTCGGTTATCGCAGGCGTAACGAAGGCCGCTGCCGCAAAGGTGTATACGGGGACGAGCCCAACCACGACGGTCTTTCCCAAGACGAAGTGGACGTTGGTGGTGATGGCGTTGGCTCTGCTTGCCCTTGTTGTCTTCGCCGTCCTGATCCCAGCCTCCCAAGCTCCCAGCGCGGAGCACTCCTGGGCAGAGAGTACCAAGTCTCAGCCAGGCGCGGCGCCGGTTTCCGAGCCTGGGTCGGCGGCTCAGATGAGCGACGAAGCGGCCCTCGACGCTTACGGGAAGCTCCCGCTCTCCTTCATCCCCAATGAAGGCCAGACCGATGAGGCGGTGCGCTACTATGCCCAGGGTGCAGGCTACGGATTCTTCTTCACCAATGATGGGGCTATGCTCTCTTTCGCCAAGGGCAAAGGGCGTGGACACGCGCTGGCACTGGACTTCATAGGGGCCAACCCCCACGCAACGCTCACAGCCCATAAGCGGCTTTCGGGAGAGGTCAACTATCTGGTGGGGGACGACCCTGCCAAGTGGGAGCAGGGGCTTCCCACCCACGGTGAGCTCCTCTACGGGGGACTGTGGCCAGGAATCGACATGGCCGTGCGCGGCGAGGGGGGCAAGCTCAAGTACGAGTTCCGCCTCAAGCCAGGCTCATCGGTTAAGGACGTGCGGCTGGGCTACCGTGGGATCGAGGGGCTCAAGGTTGGGGCCGGTGGAGAGCTTCTGATCCAGACCTCTCTGGGCGTACTGAAGGACGCGGCACCGGTTAGCTACCAGAGGATTGGGGGCGAGCGCGTACCGGTAAAGAGCCGCTACAGACTGACAGGAGATGGTGCCTATGGGTTTGCGGTGGGAGCATACGACCCACGCTACCCACTGGTGATCGACCCAGGGCTGGCCTACTCCACCTTCATAGGTGGACCGCGTAATGATCAGGGCTTTGCCATTGCGGTGGACGGAGAGGGCAGGGCATACGTGGCGGGGAAAACCCAGTCTGCCGCCTATCCCACCTCCTCAGGTGCCTTCGACACCTCCTACAACGACAACGGCAGCTATGGTGACGCGTTCGTGACGAAGCTCAACGCCTCGGGCTCGGCGCTAGCCTACTCCACCTTCCTGGGGGGAACGCTTGAAGATAACGCCAGCGACATAGTGGTCCGAGACGGCAGTGCCTACGTGACGGGGATAACCCCCTCCTCCAACTATCCCACCACGTCAGGCGCCTTCGATATCATCTTCAACGGCCCCTTTGAAGCCTTCGTGACCAAGCTCAATGCGTCAGGCTCGGCGCTAGTCTACTCCACCTTCCTTGGGGGGACGGGTAGTGAGGGGAACTTGGAGGGGGGCTCGGGCATCGCTGTGGACGTAGGTGGCAGGGCATACGTGACGGGGGATACCTCCTCGGCCGACTTCCCCACCACCCCAGGCGCCTACGACACCTCCTTCAACGGCGGCACCTTTGACGTGTTTGTGACCAAGCTCGACGCTGCGGGCTCGGCGCTGGACTACTCCACCTTCCTGGGCGGGACCAATGAAGATGCTAGCAGGGGCATCGCGGTGGACGGCAGTAGCAGTGCGTACGTGACGGGGGGAACTGGCTCCGCCGACTTCCCCACCACCCCAGGCGCCTACGACACCACCCAAAACGGCGACTCTGACGCGTTCATGACGAAGCTCAACACCTCGGGCTCGGCGCTGGACTACTCTACGTTCCTGGGGGGATTGGGTGGAGAGCATGGTTCCGCCATCGCGGTGGGCGCAAGGGGCAGGGCATACGTGACGGGGGAAACCGTGTCCCTCAACTACCCAACGACCACCGGTGCCTTCGACCGCACCCACAACGGCGGCACCCAGGACCCGTTCGTGACGAAGCTCAACGCTTTGGGCTCAGCGCTGGCCTACTCCACCTACCTGGGGGGCACGAATAGTGATAGAGGCTCCGATATAGCGGTGCAAGAGGGCAGGGCATACGTAACGGGAGAAACCGACTCCGGCGACTATCCCACCACCTCAGGCGCCTTCGATACCACCTTCAACGGCGACAAGGACGCCTTCGTGACGAAGCTCAGCGCCTCCGGCTCGGCGCTAGCCTACTCCACCTACCTGGGCGGGGGGGCGAATCATGATCAGGGCGAGGGCATAGCGGTCCGAGACGGCAGAGCATACGTGACGGGGTTAACCGCCTCCTCCGACTACCCCACTACTCGCGGTGTCTTCGACCGCACCTTCAACGGGCCTAATGACGTCTTCGTGACGAAGCTGCCCACCGGTTGAGCCGCGCTCCGGCCATCGGTGCGCGAGGAGCAAGAAGGGTGGTAGGTTCCTTCGATGGGGACCTACCTCTTCCCTTCTGGGTAGGCCCCACATTGAGGATGGGGCAGCATTGTATTAGAGCGGTAGGCCATCGGCCTTTGACTGTTGTAGGTTGATGAGCAGCGAACGCTAGCTGCTGTGCTCAAAGCCCTGTTTGGTTTCTACGAGGAGAACCTACAAGTGTGGGTTGGCGCTTGCGTGGAGAGAACCAAGACTACCGCCACAAAGGCAGGCGGAAGCACAGTCGGCGAACTCCGACCAAGTCAGCGTTGCGGATAAAACGATGGGGAAGCTCATGCCCCATCGCTAAACCATCATTACTTCTAATCGTAGCGTGCGTCCTTCCGAGAGACGAGCGCGGAAACGCAACTCGGAGCCGTTTGTATTTTGTAGGATACGCAACCGTGTATCCTACGGGGTGCAAACGCGTCCTCAGCGCTCTCTATGCTCTCGCTAATTCCAACCGCTCGGCGCCTTCAGAGAACGAAAACACACGGAACCGGAAGGATGTTTTTGCAGATGAGGAATCCGGCGGGCATCAGGGCCTACCAGAAGGCCGGCTTCAAGGAGATCGGACGGCGGCGCGAATGCCGCATGATGGGCGGAAAGTTGTGGGATGAGGTCCACATGGACTGCCTCAGCAGCGAATTCGAGAGCCGCGTGCTCCGTATGTGTCCTGTCAAGTGTGTAAATTGCCTCTTGCATGGTCCCCCACTCCTAGCCCGCCATCAACTGCGGCTGCTCTGTCACCTCCTCCGTTCGCTCCAGCTTCGCTAACGATCCGGCACTAAAGTAGCGCTTTGCGACCTGCCACTCGTCATGCTGCTCGCTCAGGATCGAGCCTACCAGCCGAATCACCGCCGCCTCGTTGGGGAAGATCCCCACCACGTTGGTCCTCCTCTTGACCTCCTTGTTGACTCTCTCGAGCGGGTTGTTCGACCAGATCTTCTGCCAGTGCTCGCCGGGGAAAGCGCTGTAGGAGAGGACATCCTCCTCTGCTTCATCCATCAGCTGTGAGAGTTTCGGGAAGCGAGTTCGGAAGCCCTCCGAGACTTTGCGCCATTGGTGGTGGGCGCTTTCTGAGTCGGGCTGAGCGAAAACCGTGCGGATGGTCGCTCCCACCATCTGCTGTGCAGCCTTGGGTACCAAAGAAAGGGCGTTGCGCATGAAATGTACCCGGCAGCGCTGCCACGAGGCGCCTTGCACGACAGCTTCGATGGCTTCCTTGAGGCCTCGGTGGGAGTCGCTGGTTACAAGCTTAACTCCGCGAAGTCCGCGGACAACCAAAGAGCGCAGAAAGGAGATCCAAAATGCCCCATCCTCGCTCGGACCCACGTCTAGTCCCAAAACCTCCCGCTCCCCAGTGTTCCCGTTTACCCCCACGGCTATGACCACCGCCGTGGAGGCTACTCGTCCGTCCTGGCGGCTCTTCAGGTAGGTGGCGTCGACCCAGACGTAGGGGTAGGGGCCTTCCAGCGGCCGGCTTCTGAAACGCTCGACCTCCTCGTCGAGCTCCTCGCACAGCTCCGATACCCGGCTCTTGGAGATGCCGCCCATCCCCAGAGCTTTCACTAACTCGTCCACCTTGCGGGTGGATACTCCGTGCACGTACGCTTCCTGAACGACCGCCGCCAATGCCCTCTCGGCCTTCCTTCTGGGCTCAAGGAGCGAGGGGAAGTAGCTGGAGTCCCTTACCCTGGGCACCTTCAGCTCCACGGTCCCCACCCTCGTGTCCCAGGATCGCTCGCGGTATCCGTTGCGCTGTCCCGTGCGCCTGGGATTGCGCTCGTGAGGCGCAGCACCCACGTGCTCTTGGACCTCCATCTCCATGAGCGCTTGAGAGAGCACTCGTACGCCCTCCTTGAGCAAGTCCGCGTCGTGCTCCACCCGAGCCTTGCGCAACAACTCCTGAAGTCCTATCCTCAGCTCATCGGCCATCGTGTCCTCCTTGTCGGTAGATTGGTCTCTTCCGAAGGAACCACACGGTGGCCGTCTTCGTCAACGGCCTCTGCCTTTTACACACTTACGCGGACACTACCCGTGCTCCGGAGGATCTACGCACCCGGTAACGAATAAAGTCTCGAAACGGCTTGCCGGACCAGGGTATCCTAGCTTCGTTGTGATGTCTCAGCCTTTTCGGTCGCCGCTCCAAGTAAATAATGATACTTTTGTTATCCTTTCGGCTGATGCGGACTAGCCCCCGTTTGGCGCATAGTGTCCCCAAGATCGGGAACGGTCCTTCTCCCCCCTCGGACCTGACCCGTGTCTTCTCTCAGGCCGGAGCGCTCCAGCATCACATCAGGCGCCCGGCCTTGGCATAGTCCCGGTCCAACACCCCTGGCCCGCTGACTAGCTAGAGATCCCTACGGCGCTCGGCCTCAAGGTATGCGGCTTTGGTCTACATGGTGCTGCCGAAGGTCTGCGACGCGACCTGAGGAAGTTTCCTACACGTACCCTGTGATCAGGCCGCTACTTCCGGCGCTCCCTCTCCTCGCGCCAGCGTTGCAGCCGAGCCTTGATCTCCGCCTCGGCTCCACTCTTCTTCGGCCCGTAGTAGACGCGCCCTGCAAGCTCTTGTGGCAGATACGTGTCGTTCATCCCCTCGGGCTCGTCGTCGTGGGCGTAGCGGTAGCCTGAGCCGTACCCCTCCTCTTTCATGAGACCAGTTACGGCGTTGCGGAGGTGCATGGGGACCTCTGGCGTGTTCTCGCGGCGCACGTCCGCCAGGGCCGCGTTAATGCCGGCGTAGGCGGCGTTGGATTTCGGGGCCGTGGCAAGGTAGGTCGTCGCCTGGGCGAGGGGTATTCTTCCCTCCGGCATCCCGATGAGCCTGACGGCCTCGGCGGCCGAGACGGCGAGCGGCAGGCCGTGCGGGTCCGCGTTGCCTATGTCTTCCGAGGCCAGGATCACGAGCCTCCTGGCGACGAATACGGGGTCCTCCCCCGCCTCGAGCATCCTGGCCAAATAGTGAAGCGCCGCGTCGGGATCGCCGCCCCTCACGCTCTTGATGAAAGCGCTTATGACGTCGTAGTGCTCCTCACGCCCGTACCTGAGCGCCCTCTGCCCCACAGCCCGCTCCACATCAGCAACCTCGACCCATTTGGTGCCCGCGGACGCGACCTCCAGGGCGTTCAGCATCCGCCGTCCATCTCCACCTGCGAGCCGTAAGAGGTACTCGCGTGCCTCGTCGGAGACGTCTATCCCAAGCTCCCCTGCGCCCCTGTCGAGCAGGAGGCCGAGATCTTCTTCCGTTAGGGATCGCAGTCTGAGCACGCGCGAGCGGGATAGTAGCGGGGCGGTGACCTCGAAGGACGGGTTCTCCGTGGTCGCCCCTATAAAGTCCACGAGCCCTTCTTCGAGGGCGGGGAGCAGGGCGTCTTGCTGGTTCTTGTTGAAGCGGTGGACCTCGTCCACGAAGACGAGCGTGCCGCGTCCCTCGTACTTGAGTCGCTCGCGGGCGCCGTACAGCGCGGCCCTGAGATCCTTTACGCCGCTCGTCACGGCGCTCAGAGGCACGAACTCTTCCTCGACCGTACTCGCTAATACACGGGCCAGGGTCGTCTTACCCGTGCCCGGTGGGCCCCAGAGGACGATAGAGCCGATCCTGCTTCGCTCCACAACCGACCGTAGAGGTCCGCCCTTATCAGTTAAGTGAGGTTGGCCGATCACACCGTCGAGCGTCGCAGGGCGCAGCCGCTCGGCGAGCGGCGCACGGCCTGCAAGGTTCTTTAAGCCTGAGTCGTCGAAGAGGTCCACACGGTAAGTATATCCTTCGTACCGTCGAATCCCTCGATAACTTGGTCTACTCTGGCATTGCAGAGATGGACTTCGTAACGCTTTCCGTAACGACTGGGAGACGGTAGTACTGTAGCGTCGTGATGGAAGCGGCAAGGGAACGAGGCCGGGGTGACGGCGGAATGAGCGGGCTACTCTCGCCAGTCCTCGACTCGAAGGTACCGAAACCCGTCGTAGTCCGTCAGATCGAGGGTGACGAGGACGAGGTCGTTCGTCCTGGCTACGGCGGCGATCTGCCCGTCCGCGAACGGTGGCGTCCTCCCAGCCAAAGCCAGGCGTGCGCGTTCGGAAGCGTGCCACCGGGCAGCATGTCCGTCGTAAGGCAGTATCTCTATAGAGGAGGCGACGACTCGTAGGAGATACTCCTCGATAGCCGTTCGCCTCTCGGAATCGGGAAGCCGGTAGCAGCCGAACAGCAACTCGTGCCAGACGACCGAAGCGGTGGCGAGCTGGTCCTGATGCTCTCTGAGCCGCTCGAGGATTTTCGGGTTCGGCTTCAGACGCAGTGGCTCGGAGATGATGTTGGTATCCAGCAAGTACCGGCTCACAAGCGCGCCTCGCGCCCAGGCGAGGTGTCCCTCACGCCCTCGAAGATCTCTGGCTCGATGCCGAGGCTTGACAGATCAACCGTCTCACGGAACGCCAGGTACGCATCCCAGAATTTCTCCCTTCCCACCGTAAGGCGACGGTACTCCCTGAGCGAGAGCATGACCGCCACAGGCTCCCCCCGGCGGGTCAGCTCGATGAGGTCGCGGCCCTCCAACTCGTGTACTATCGCCGCCAGATCATGCCTGGCCTCCGCAATGGAATACCGCCCGGACATCACATACTCCTCTCATGGCTATCTATATGGCTATTTTAGCGCGGGTCAGATTCCCGTCAATGACCGCCGGGAAGCTGGGCCAAGGGTTGGTTCGAAAGAAGACTC
Source organism: uncultured Rubrobacteraceae bacterium (assembly GCA_963849745.1). GTDB lineage: Bacteria > Actinomycetota > Rubrobacteria > Rubrobacterales > Rubrobacteraceae > Rubrobacter_D. The sequence goes on from CAWKIM010000007.1 coordinate 365,605, forward strand.
TATCTACGCAGTCTGGCGGACGATATGGCTAGAGCACGATCCGCTGTGGCTGCGGACGGTAGATCGCGAGGTCAAGGATGCAGCCAGAGCACGTCTCGCTGTGGCTTCGCCCGACATTACACCGAAGAACTAGCCGACAAGCTAGGGCAGTTCAATAGCGCCCCACTTGCCTGCTGAAAAGTGAGAGCTACTAGTCCTTGGCGTAACGTTCGTCGTGCTCGCGACGTTGACGGTCCATGCGGCGGGCGGCTTCGAGGACGTCTTGCGGATAAAGGCTGCGGAGGGCTCCGGTTTCGAGGACCTGATCCACCGAGTGCTCAGGGATCATCATCCACTCAGCCGCATGCGGGACTGGCAATGGTCTGTTGAGGGTGCGATAGAAGATCCAGACTACCCACCGGCCAGGACGCGAACCGGACATGAAGCTCAAGTGCCTACCTCCCGCAGGATGTCTATTGGAGCGGTTATTCTAGCGCGAAAGCGAGGGTAGGCTCTGGCTCCGTGTTTGCGGTAGCCATCGCGCCCGCATCACCCGGAGGCCTCAGGGGTGCTATCCCCAGTACGAGTGATGTGGCCGGCAACGTCGTGCACGAAACGCACCGTTTCCGGGAGGCCAGCCTCGTCGTCCGTTTCCTCATCATGGTCCTTGCTCAGCCAGTCCAAACTCTGCTGTATCAGCGGGGCCCACTGCGGCAGGTAGGACTTTGCCCACAACGCAGCCTGTTTTTTCGATGCTTGCCTGCCATGCGTATACGTGTAGAGCGCCCTGCACAGGGTGAGCACGGCGTAGGACTGCGCGCCCGGCGTACGCATCCTGTATACCCAATCTTTCCATGTTCCTGTCTGTTCTCGCACCGCGTCGACGAACTCGGGCTGCGAGATCTCCGGTATCAGGGTCTGGGGCGGTGGGCCGCAGAGCGTGACGCCGACTTGGCGGACCATGTACCAGTTGATGAGCCAATCTCTTCCGGCTGCCTTGCGGTGGAACGGTTCGCCAGGGCTGATGACCACGATCCGGGCTGTCCGGGTCCTGAAGTTCCAGAGCGCTGGTGCAGGCACGTACGCCACTTCGATGCGGTCTTCCCACACAGGATGGTCCTCCACAAAGCGTGCGTGCATCCCGTCCAAACGGTCGAACGTTTCATCCTCGATATCGGAGTCGACGACCGCGAGCAGATCGATATCGCTCCTGCCTTTGTCGAAGTCCCCGGTAACGAGCGAGCCGTAGACGTACAGGCCGACGAGCGAACCGTTCGAGCTCCGCCGGATCTCGCCGGTCAAACGACCCAGCAGAGCTTCGATCTCAGTATCCTGTGTGACCGGCACGGTCCAAGTGTAGTCGACTCCCTCCCCACCCTCTACCTTCTGCCGGAGGTGGCCGGGGCACCCTTGAAATTCCTGGCGACGTTTCGGCTCTGAAGTACAATGAGTCCCGTGAAAGAGGAGAACCTGGATTTCTACAAGCTCGTGGAGCAAGCGCTCGAAGGGTTGCCGCCCGAGCTCTCGAAGCTTCTCGACAACGTGGCTATCGTGGTCGACGACTGGCCCGAGTACTCGACTCCACTAATGGCAGGCGGGCCGGAAGAGACACTCTACGGGCTGTACGAGGGTGTGCCTCTGACGGAGAGAGGCGCGGGATACTACGGGTTCTTGCCGGATAGGATCACGATCTTCCGCGGTCCGCTGGAGCGGGATTTCGCCACGCGGGATCTGGAGGAGCAGGTCAGGATCACGGTCGTACACGAGATCGCGCACTATTTCGGCTTCGACGAGGAGCGCCTGGAGGAGTTGGGGTGGGGATGAAGTCTGGCCACGGCGGCAGCGTGAACATCGAGCAGCGAATGGACGCCCCCGCCGAGAAGGTCTCCGGCTACATTTCTGACTTCCGCAACGCCAGGGAGTGGATGGTTGGCGTGGAGAGCGTCGAGCAGCTGGGGGAAGACACCTACCGCCTCGCGCTGGAGAGCCCGATCGGCAAGGTAAGACCCGAGGTGCGGATAATCGAGCAAGGCCCGGAGAGCATCAGCTGGGTCTATACCTCGACAATCGATGGCGGCGGCCGGATGGAAGTCTCACCCGACGCCGTGGGCGGCTGCGTCGTCTCCTACACCGGCGAGTTCCACCTCAAGCGCAAGCTTTTGGACCGCGCAGCACGCCTGGTCGGCGCGGAAAAGTTCGCCCGCACCAACGGAGAGCGCTCCCTCTCGCGCTTGAAATACCTGATGGAAGCCAGGCGCTACTGATGCCTGCCGGACTAATCGAGATACTCCTGATCTTCATGGTGTTCCTGATACTAGGTCCACGCCGCATCGTAGACCTCTTCCGCTCCCTCGGCACCGGCGTCCACGACTTCATAGAGACCCTGGGCAAAGGCAATGACAAGGCAGAGCTCCCCGAGAAAGATGACGAACACGAGCCCAAGAGCTGAAGCCTACAGGCCGAGTACCACCCTATCGCCTGGCCCGACGCGGGCGTTCGGTGGTTTGCGGTCTACGCCGGAGAGGTCCTCACCGGCGCTCTTGAGGTATACGCGGGGCTCTTCGACGCCGGGACCGGGGTCCGAGACGTAAGTCTGCCAGGTAACGCCCTGCCAGGTGAAGGTGAGGAGGGCTGGTGGCTCGTCCCCTGCATCCAACTCCGCGTGTACTTCGGGCTGGCCCATGGTCCTGGAGAGGGAGGTAATCGAGTTTCGTTGCGAGGACTCGTTGAACAGGTCTATACTGGCTCGCAGCCGGTTCGCGGGATCCGCGAGGCGGCCGCGTAGCTCCAGCTCGGCCTCCAGATCTCCCCGTAGAACCTCTATGGTGGTGTTCAGATCGGAGATCTCCTCCTCCCTCTGCTCCAGGTCCCGCTCCAATCCATCGACCCGGCGGAGGGCGTCCTGGAGCGCGAGGTCTTTGCGCGAGGCCAGCTCCTCGGCCCGCTGACTTGCGGCCTCCATCTGCTCGGTCCGGCGCTCCAGAAGGTAGTCGCGGTGTGAGATCTCCCCTAGTTTGCGTTCGAGTTCGCGCTCCAGTCGCGCTATTTGGCGGTCCGAGCCCTCCCTGCGGCGCCTGCGGCCGCGCGTCGCCTCTTCGAGGTCCCTGAGTCGCTCCTTCAGGTCGGCGCGCTCGCGCTCCAGGGCCTCGATGTGCTCCTCCCCAACCTCCTTCGAAGCTCGGGCCTCGTCCGCGGCGAGGCGGAAGGCCGCGATCTCCTCGTAGAGCTCCCTTATGCGGTTGTCCCTCATCTCGAGCCGGGCCATCAATTCTTTGGGGTCCGAGATCCCCCCGCGAGCGATCTCGGTGGCGCCTGGGGCCTCTTCTCCCTCCGGCCGATGCCCGCCGTCCGCCTCGTGCTCCTCCTGCCTCTCCACGGTTCCCTACCCCTCGTTCTTCGCCTCGCCCTCCGATTCAGCCTCAGGCGGCTCCTTCGACTCCGCTGACGCCGGCTTCTTGAGGGACTTGCCGGCCTCCCGCGCGGCCCGGCGCTCGGCCTTTATCCTCTGCCGCTCCTCCGCGGACATCTTCTCGGGCTTATCCTCACCCCCGCCTTCTTCGGACGTGCCGGACTTCACAGACTTGCCCGCTTCTCTCGCCGCCCGACGTTCGGCCTTGATCTTCTCCCGTTCCTCTGCCGACATCTTCTTCGGCTTCTCGCCGCCTCCCTCCGTTTCGCCTTCTTTCCCATCCTGTTTCGGTTCCTCTGGTGGTTTGGGGAGGCCTGAGATCTCGCTGACCTTCGCCAGAAGCTCCTCTGGTTCCGGCCTTTCGCCGACCCAGGCGTGGGCGACTTTATGGTCCGGCCCGACGACGAAGACGGCCCGGCGAGCGTAGTCGCCCTGTCTCCTATCCTTCTCCAGGAGGCCCCACTGGCGACTCGTAACCCTGGCGTAGTCGTAGAGCACGTAGGACTTCAGTCCCGACGCCCGGGCGAAGTTGAGGGCCTCGGTGGGTTCGGCGACCCCGATGGCGACCACCGAGCCGGCGGCGAGGTTGATCTCATCCTCCTTCGTGGCCAGCGCCTTGAAGTACTCGACGTCCTCTTCGTCCGCCGGCCTGTAGAAGGCGACCACGACCGGCCCCCGCGGGGTCCTCATGCTCAGCCTGAGCTGGCCTCCCTGGGCGCTGGGCAGGTTGAACTCGGGGGCCTCGGCCCCGACCTCGGGCACCGGCTCGGTCTTCGCGCGTGTAAACATGCCGTCCTCCTCGCAAGTATGAAGAATCGTACACGCGAATACTACAGCCTATGGAGGCTCTTGGCGCGTGCCGCACGCGGGTTGTGGCCACCCCTCGCGGTCGATCCATCGTCGCGGGTCTGTGGCGCGACTCTGTGATACCTTCCGCTATGCGAGCTTGGAGATGCAACCTCTACAGGGGCCAGAAGGAGCACCATGAAGATCATCATGACCCACGGGTACATACTCTCCGGTACGGGGAGTAACATCTACGTCCAGAGCCTGTGTCGCGCACTCGTGGGCGAGGGGCACGACTTGCATCTGCTCTGCCAGGAGCCGGACCCACTCGCCTACGATTTCGTCGACAAGAGCGCGACGGCGGATGCGGGGGGCATAGAGGATCTGGGCGAGCAGGAGACACCCTACACCGGGCACTGCACGCTCTACCGGCCCGAGATCGGGGACCTCCTGCCGGTCTACGTCTACGACGACTACCCGGGATGGCGCGTGAAGACCTTCCTGGACCTGACGCAGGAGGAACTTGACTACTACCTCGGGCGCAACGTCGAAGCCTTGAAGGCCGTGCTCGGAGTGTCTGGCGCTGAGGCAGTGATCACCAACCATTCCGTGCCTGGCCCCCTGATCGCACGCCGCGCCCTGGAGGGCGACCTCCCCTACATGAGCATCGTTCACGGAAGTTGCCTCCAATACGTCTCCCGCAAGAGCGAGATGTACATGGGTCTCACCCGCGAGGGCCTGGAGGATGCACGGGAGATCCTGGCCCTCTCCTCGCACAGCGCTGGCACCATAGCCGAGGACTTTCCTGACCTGGCAGACAGAACCCACTCCCTCCCGGGCGGGGTCGACACTGACCTCTTCCGACCCGATGCGTTCGACCGCGGGGTCTTCGACCATCTCAAAGGCGGTCCGGGTCGTGGCCGGGCGCAACGGACTTCTTTGCGAGAAGCCCTGGAGAGTTCGGGACACACGGGAGAGCTGGCCAGTGCGCTGCGGGTGATCGCGGCCTCCTACGACGCCCGCTCGCACGACACGGACGCGGGCGAGAGGCTGCGGGATTTTCTCGACCTCGAGGGTCCGCTCGTGGTCTACGTCGGAAAATTGATCCACTCCAAGGGCGTACACAGCCTGATCTCTGCCTTCTCCAGGGTGCGCAAGGAGACGGGTGCCCGCCTGCTGGTCATCGGCTTCGGCACCTTCCGCGAGGGCCTCGAGGCCCTGACCCGCTCCCTCAGCGCCGGCGACGAGGCAACCGTAGAACGGCTGGCCGAGATGGGAAAGCTACTAGAAGGCGGGCCGGCCGGTCCGCTGGAGCACTTCGAGCTCGCCGACGAGATGCTCGTCGACGCCGAAGGCATGCAGGATGACGTACTGTTCGTCGGACCTCTCTACCACGGCGACCTGACGAAGGTAATTCCTGCAGCGGACGCCGCCGCGGTACCCTCAATCTTCCCCGAGACCTTCGGGCTCGTGGCCGCGGAGTTCGCGGCGAGCGGCGTAGTCCCTTTCGTGTCGGACCACTCCGGCCTCAGGGAGGCGGGCGAGATCGTGGGCCGCGGTCTGTCCTTCGACCTCCGAGTCGGCATGGATGGCTTCGAGCAGAACTTCGCAAATGCGCTAAGCGACTACCTGAAGCTGCCCGAAGAAGAGAGGCGGCGGTGCGAGGAGGTCGTGCGCCGGAATTGCGTGGAGCACCTGAGCTGGGGGACGCTGGCGGAGAAGCTCGTAGCCCTGGTCGGCTAGAGGATGGAGGAGATAGAGCACATCCTCCGCGACTTCGGCCTCATACTGGGTGCCGGGCTGGTCTCGCAGCTCATAGCGACAGTCACAAGGCTCCCCCAGATGGTCGTGCTGGTCGCGGCGGGCGCCCTTATCGGGCCTTCTGTGCTCGGACTCGTCTCGAACCCCTTGAACGGGGTAGGCGCCCAGCTCCTGTTCAACATAGGGGTGGCCCTCATCCTGTTCCACGGAGGTACCGGCATCTCGCTGCGTGTGATCTCGGGTACCGCCGTAGGCCTCGGCCTGCTCGTCTTGCCAGGCGTACTCCTTACGGCCGTCATCGTCGCGCTCGTGGTCTCCCCCGTGTTCGGCGTCGCTTTCCCTGTGGCCTTACTCGTGGGTGCGGTCCTGTCCGCGACGGATCCCGCCATCCTCATCCCCCTGTTCGATCGCCTGAAACTCCGCCCCAAAGTGTCCCAGACAGTAATCGCCGAGTCTGCGTTCAACGACGTTACGGGCACGGTACTGACCCTGACGCTCGTCGGCATCGTTGAGGCCGGCGGGTTCACGTTCTCCGGTCCGGCGTTGGAGTTCACCCAAGAGCTCGCGCTCGGGACCCTGGTCGGAGTCCTCGCCGGAGCGGTCCTCTGCTACGCCGTCGCCTCGACGGCACGGGCCGGAATCTGGGACGAGTCGCCAGGGGTGGCCGTCCTCGCCGTCGTCGCGCTCGCTTACTTCTCGACCGAGTCTCTTGGCGGGTCGGCCTACCTCGCGGCCTTCGTCATGGGGCTGATGGTCGGGAACATGGAGATGCTGGGGCTCGGCCACCACGACGAGCACTCCACGCTCCTAGAAGGGTTCCTCGGACAGGTCGCGGAGATCGCCACCTTGCTCGTCTTCGTCACCCTCGGGCTCAACCTGCCCTTCGAGGCGCTCGGCCAGTACTTCTTGGGCGGGCTCCTGGTGATGTTCGTGTTCATCTTCGTGGCCCGTCCCATAACCGTTCTCGCGTGCCTCCTGCCCGACCGGCGCAGCGGATGGACGGGCAGAGAGATCGCCTTTATCAGCTGGTGTAGGGAGACGGGGGTGATCCCCGCCGCCGTCGCGAGCCTGCTCCTCGCACGTGGGGTCGAGGGCGCGGAGATAGCCGTCTCCATGGTCGCCCTCGCCGTCTGCGTCACTCTCCTCCTGCAAGCGACGACGGCCGGCTACGCAGCCCGCCGTCTCGGCCTGTTAGATTCCTAGCAAGCCTGCGAAGCACGCGCGCTGACAAGCCGCGAAGCGCCTTGTCAACCTATAGCTATCTCTTCCTCGGGATACTTGTAGTGTGGGGTACGTTGCCTGGCCGCCAGGGCCACGATGAAGGTGATGGGGCCAACCCTACCCAGGAACATGAGAACTGAGATCAGGATCTTGCCGAACATACTGAGGTCCGGCGTTACGTCGAGCGAGAGTCCCACGGTACCGAACGCTGAAGTTACTTCGAAGAGGGCGGGCAAGAGCGCGAGTCCATCCGAGATCATCAGCGCAACGGTGCAAAGGAAGACGACCAAGGCGGCCAGGGCCAGCACGGAGAGTGCCCTTGAGATCAGGGGACTGGGTAGCGTGCGCCAGAAGAGTGTGATCCTGTCCTGTCCCCTTATCTGGGCCACAACGAGGAGGGCGACGAGCGCGAGGGTCGTCACCTTGATACCCCCGCCGGTCGAGGTCGGGGCAGTGCCGATAAACATGAGTACGGTCTGCACCACGAGCGTCGGCTCCCGCATCTCGGGGTAGCTTACGGTCTGAAATCCTGCAGTCCTCGGCGTCACGCCCTGGAAGAGCGCCATGGCACTCTTCGTACTAACCGACTCGCCGCCGAGCGTGTGTGGGTTCGTCCACTCCAGCAGGGCCACGCTCAGGACACCGACCACGACCAGGACTGTGGATGTGATCAGGACGACCCTGGAGTGGATGGAGAGCCGGTGGGTACCCCTGTAGTGGTAGAGATCGACCAGCACTGGATAACCGAGTCCTCCTAGCGTGATCACGCAGACCAGGGACCCGACTATGAGCCAGTTCCCGGCGTAGGGGAGCAGGTCGTCACCGGGAAGGGTCGCAAAGCCTGCGTTGCAGAAGGCCATGATCGCGTGGAAGACGCCCTGAAAGATCCCTTCACCGACGCCAAGCCCCGCCCGTATAAACCCAACGCTCAAGATCACGGCCCCGACTAGCTCCACGGCGAAGGTGATCCTGGCTATCTGGAAGAGCAGCCTGAGGGTGTTGCGGGGCGAACCGGCGTTCTCCGTCTCCTCGCCAACGGTGAGCAGGCGTCTGAACCCAATCCGCTGTCCGATGAGTAGGGTTCCAAGGGTCGTGACGGTCATGATCCCGAGTCCACCCAACTGCATAATGACCATCATCACTACCTCCCCGAAGTGGGTAAACGTGCCGGGGATAGAGACCGTCGAGAGGCCCGTAACGGTGCCGCAGCTGACGGCGACGAAGAATGCATTGAGGAGGGAGATCCCGTCCGTGGTGGCCCATGGCAGCTTGAGAAACGCGGTCCCTCCCGCCACTAGCGCGAGGAATCCGTAGACTATGAGGCGTGAGGCCGAAAGCCGCCTGAACAACACCCTCTCCGAATCTCCGTCGCCAAATGCCAGCCGGACCCTGGGCAGTATACCCGCGGGCGATTCGGCCGTTACTCTCGTCTCCGAAAGAAGATACAATCCACTTAGAGCCAGTGATGGGCGCAAACCCGAAAGGATGCTTTGACGCAGCTCACCGACAGCTACAACCGCAAGATGGACTACCTCAGGATCTCGGTCACGGACCGCTGCAACTTCCGCTGCCAGTATTGCATGCCGGAAGATATCCAGTTCCAGGACAAGAGCCACATCCTGACCCTGGAGGAGATGCTCACCTTCGCCGAAGCGTGCCTCGAGTTAGGCGTCACCAAGGTCCGGGTAACGGGCGGCGAGCCGCTCGTCAGGCGTGGGGTCGTCATGTTCATCGGGTGGCTCAAGGACCTGGGCTTCGAGGACGTAACCATGACGACCAACGGCTTCCTACTCGAGGACAACCTGGAGGGCCTCATCGATGCCGGCCTCGACCGCGTCAACATCTCCCTCGACACCCTTCAGCCCGAGAAATTCGCCTTCATAACGCGGCGCAACCACTTCGAGAAGGTCTGGAGAGCTGTGATGGCGGCACTCGAGACGCCACTCTCGCCGGTCAAGATCAACGCCGTTGCGATGCGCGGCGTGAACGACGATGAGATCGCAGACATGGCGAGGCTGACGCTCGAATATCCCATGCACGTCAGGTTCATCGAGCTCATGCCCCTGAACGGCGACACCGACGGCTCGCGCTTCAGGTCGCTCTTCATCCCTGGGCGTGAGATACTGGACCGCGCCACGGAGGAGCTAGGGGACTTAGAACCCATCGAGAAAGACGACCCCGCAGCCCCCGCAGACGAGTTCCGCTTCGAAGGCGCCCCGGGCACCTTCGGCGTCATAACCCCGGTCTCTGAACCCTTCTGCGCCAGGTGCAGCAGGCTCAGGCTCACGGCGGACGGCAAGATCCACCCTTGCCTCCTCACCGACCTCGACGTCCCCGTAAAGGACGCTATACGCTCGGAAGACCCGATACCGGCGATCCACAAAGTACTGTGGGAGACGGCGCGAATAAAGCCGGCAGCGGGCCTCACCCTGCCCGAGGAGTCTCGCCACCGCACCATGAGCCAGATCGGGGGCTAACGGACCGCGTGGCTCAGGCCGCTCGGGACTCATAGAATTCGGCTACCCGGAACGAGAAGCTGAGCGCCTGATGATGTATCCACTGGTCCTGGTAGAGTCGATTCTGAAGTAACCGCGCATAGAAGCACGGTTCTTCGGCCCGAACCGTCGGGCGAACCCCACGCCCGAAAAACACGTTCACGATCGACCACTCGGCGGCTCCGCCGGGCATATCGGCGTGCAGATGGCGGACGTGTGTAAAGCGCGCGTGGACGATCTGGTCCGCTGGAGGCTCCCCATTGCGGTAGTTGTAGTGGGCGATCACCAAGTCGAGATCTAGCCGACCCGAGCAAGCTTGCACCCCCCGCCGCTTGAAATAGTCGTGCGAGCTCAGGGTGAGTTTCTTGATGAACCCATCGTGGAAGCCGTTGAAATATTCCAGGATCGCTTCGGCTTCTTCGGGGGTCGTCAAGACGAGATTGGTACTCATCAGAAGCGGATTGTATCAAGCGTCACCCATGCGCGCGTCCGAGGAGCCTAGAGATAATGCTTTTCGGTTTCTGATAGGCGAATACGGCATGCGTACGGAAGCGTTTGATCTGCGTCTTTGGGCCGTAGCGGCCCCAGGAGAAACCATCGCCAGGTTTCGCCCGGCGCAGATCGATTATCTGAAAGCTTTCGTCGAGCTCGCGCGCGAAGTCCGTGAGGACGGGGTCCTCGGACCGGAGACATTGTTCGCAGGAAAGAACCCCTGGGTTCGTCTGCCACACGTGGGCCAGCCGGTCCCCATGAACATCGTCGATAAGGCTCCGGCGCGGCGGCTCGAACATCCGGAACAGCTCATCCAGAAAGTGTTCCAGCGAGTCGGCCTGGTACAGGATTACGGGTGCGTCGTGGCATGCGAAATAGATCGGTCCCCACCTCACGGTGTCCGGACAGCGAAAACTACAAACTGAAATGCTGACTGGCTGAAATGCTTGCAAAGATGTCCAAACCTCTTTGCAGACCGCTTCAGTCAGGCTCTATCGAGGCGATGAGCCCCTCGTTGTTGAGTCCGTCCTGGTAGAGTTCGGCCAGCTCTTTGTGGCACTTGGTGGCGACGGCTTTGCCCTTGGTGTGGGCCTCCATCATGATATCTACGGCCCTCTTCACGGACATGCGCGGGATGACTTTTTGCAACGCGGCGACGACGTGCTCCATCGGCGTGTAGTCGTCGTTGTGCAGTATGACCTTGTAGGGAGGTTCCTCGGTAACGCGACGCTCTATCTCTATCCCCGGCTTCGTCTCGGTCGAAGACGCGAAAGGTATCGCTACGCTATGCAACGTTGGTATGCTTTGCACTTTCATCTCCGGATCGCCGAACTGGTCCAAGGGGCAAAATACCGCGACGACGACGAATGCGCAACCCCGCTCGTTCTACTTAATCCTGGGCAACACTTCTTCCATGACCTCCTCGACGGTGCGAAGGTTGCGTTCCGCTATCTTCGCGACGCGTGGCCCTTGCGGATAATCCTCGGCATCGTCGCGCATGAGAGGCGGTAGCCTGACGGGACTCTTTGCGCTCCACTTCGAGAGCCAGGGTTCTGGTACCCTCTCGGGCAGTTCCTGGTGGGAAACGGCTGCCCAGAGCGAGGTCCAGGCGCGCGGGACGACGCGCCAGATGTCGTAGCCCCCGCCGCCGGTTGCGACCCAGCGGCCTCCGCAGAGTTCGTGGGCAAGGTCGTGTATCCGACGGGGCACGTGCTCGTAGAAGCGGGTCGTTGCGGAGAGGTGTGTCAGGGGGTCGAGGGCATGTCCGTCGCAGCCGTTTTGAGAGAGGATCAGGTCGGGGTCGAAGGTGCGAAGGGCCTCTGGGACGACGGCCTCGAAGCAGGAGATCCAGGACTCATCGTCGGTAAAGGGTTCGAGCGGCACGTTCACGGAGTAGCCGACGCCGCCGTTGCTGCCATTCTCATCGACCCCGCCGGTACCTGGGAAGAGGTAGCGTCCCGACTCGTGCATCGAGACAGTCAGAACTTCGGGATCGCTGTAGAACATCCATTGCACGCCGTCGCCGTGATGGGCGTCGGTGTCGACGTAGGCGATGCGGACGTTGGGATGCTCCTCTTTGAGGCGAGAGATCGCGACCCCGGCGTCGTTGTAGACGCAGAAGCCGCTGGCCCTGGATCTCATGGCGTGGTGCAGCCCGCCCGAGATGCACATGGCGTGGTCCGCCTCCCCCGCCATCACGAGCCGGCACGCGCCGAGCACACCCCCTACCACGCGGGCGCAGGCCTCGTGCATACCGGGGAAGATGGGATTGTCCGGGGTTCCGAGACCGTAGTCCAGCAGGTCGGAGAGCTCGGCCGCTCCCCGTCCGGCCTCCTGGACCAGACGTACGTAGGTGAGGCTGTGGACGGTCGTTAGGTCCTCGTCGGTCGCCGATCCGGGGGAGACGAAAGGGTAGTCCTCCAGCAGCCCGAGGGCCTCGCAGAGTTCGAGTGCGAGCCGCACGCGCAGGGGGTCGAAAGGATGGTCGCCGCCAAAGCCGTAGTTCTCCAGTGCCAGGTCGTGGACTATCGCGGCCATGCCGCTCAAGGCCTGGGCGGCCACAGGACCGAGTAGCCTGCCTCCTCGAGGTATCCGACCGCCTCGGTGGTGTCGATGGTGTCCACCCTGAAAACGACGACGCGTTCCCTGATCGCTCCTTCTTCCCTGGGCTCCCTCGTCGGCCCCATCGCCGCGCTGACGATGTTTATGCCACACATCCCGAAGACGCCAGCCGCGCCGGCCAGGGATCCTGGCCTGTCGGGGACCGAGATCTCCATGCGGCTCCCCGGCTCGTTGGCGCCGACCAGGTAGACGAGCGCGCTCATCACGTCGGAGGAGGTGATGATGCCGACCAGTTCTCCGCTCTCGACGACTGGTAGGCAGCCGATCCTGCGCTCTCGCATCGTGTTCGCGGCCTGCTCTATGGGATCATCGGGGAGAACGCTTGTAACTTCCCTGGCCATCACATCATCTACCACGATCTCCTGCAGCGCGGCGGCCCTTTCGTGGTCCCCGAAAGCGGGGGTTGCCGAGCGCAGGTCCCTGTCCGAAACGATCCCGACGAGCCTCCCTTCCGAAAGGATAGGTAGGTGCCTGATGCGCCTCTCCCTGCACAGGGCGAGCGCAGTCCCCACCGTCTCATCCGGCGCGAGCGTCACGATGTCACGGGTCATCGAGTCTTTTACGAGTAGCATCGGATAACTCCTTCCCTTATCGCACTGTATAGTAGCGGATCGTCGCGGGCGAGCGTGGGACTGGTATAAATCACCCATGCCCGAATATCTCCAAGGACTTCTCGCCGACAGCGCGACGGCGCTGGTGCACGAGAGCTTTACGGGTGTAAGCGCCCCGTGGTGGTGGGAGCGGCGCCTGGGAGGAGGCATCGAGGTCTGTCAGGAATTCGACCCCGAAGCCGCAAGCCGTGAGATCTCGGCGAAGACGGGCTGCGAAGTCTCCGAAGTCCGCCGGATCATCGCCGAGGAACTCGGCCTCGAAGACTCCGAGCCCGTGGTCCTCACCTTCGAGGTTGCGGGTGAGACCGAGACCCGTCGCGTCGCCGAGATGCTGGCCGAACGTTCCTCAGAACCTGAGGGCCTCGCCTCAGGCCTCTACCGTCGAATCGAGGAGATTGCCAGTAACGGGTAGGGGTCAATACCTGGGGACGGACTCGTCCACGGAGGAGTAGGCGTCGAGGCCACCTTCCAGGTTGAGGACTCTCTCGAAGCCGACCCGCTGGAGGGCCGTGGCCACGTAGGAGCTGCGGTTGCCGTGGTGGCAGATCACGACGGTCTCAGCGCCAGGATCCAGCTCGGTGAAACGTTCCTCCAGCTGGGACATGGGAATGAGCTCTGAGCCCTCTAGGCGTGCGAGCTCGAACTCCCAGGGCTCGCGCACATCGAGCAGCACGGGACGTTCTCCAGCATCGAGCCTGCTCTTCAGAGCGTGGGGCGTAATGTTTTCGTAGCCGGAGGTCTCCAAGTCTCTAGAATTCGTAGTCGACGACGATGCGGCCCGTCGTTGTGGCCTCGAGCTTCTCGACGACGGCCAGGTGCGCGGGATGCTCCATGTACTCCTGAAGGCCGGCAGTATTCTCGAACCTGGCGAGAAGGGCGTGGGTGTATCCTCCGGAGCGCCCCGAGAAATCCTCGCCCACAGAGAGGTCGACAGTGCTCGGCACATCGTCTCTCAAAGCACGGATAGACGAGACGAGGTCTTCGATCTCTCCTTGCGAGGCCCCCTCCCGAACGGCGAAAAACACGAGATGGTCTACCATAGCTCTCCCCTCGGTCCCGAACATACCCCACGGAGTCTAGCAGGAAGGCCGCTAGAAGATGCGCCGCTCGGACTCGTCTGCATTGTGATCGCCAACGGAGGCGTCGCGCCTGATCCCCAGGTGTATTCCCTGAGAACCCCTGAAGCCTGAAGCCGCGAAATGCCGAAGGTTCTCGACCTTCGGCATTTCGCTCTACGCGTAGAAGTTCCGGTCCCAGCGGTGGTTCTTGAGTACCTGCGCCTGATCTTCGGGGAGTCCTTCGCCGTCGCCGACGGCCATGTTGCGCTCGACGTTGCGGACGGAGCGCATGCCCGGGATGACGGTCGAGATGGCAGGATGGCTCAGGATGTAACGGAGCGCTATTTCGGCTATCTCGTCCTCGCTCGCGCCGAGCTCGGAGACGATGGCCCGCACGCGGTCGTAGACCTCCTGTTTGCGTTCGCCGCGGAAGTAGTGGTTGCGGAAGTCGCCCTCTTCGAAGATGGTATCGGGGGTGATCCTGCCGGTCAATGAGCCCTCGTCGAAGGGTACCCTTACTATCACGCCGATGTCGTGCTCCTGGCAGGCCGGAAGGAGCCGGTCCTCCGGGCTCTGGTCGAAGACGTTGTAGATCACCTGCACCGTATCCACGGCGCCCGTCTCGATTAGCCTCACCGCGTTCGCCGCCTGGTGGTCGTTTATGGAGACGCCGAAAGCGCGGATCTTGCCTTCCCTCTTGAGGTCCTCTACTGCCTCCAGCCAATCCCCATTACCGACCCAGTCGTCCTGCCAGACATGGAACTGCTGCACGTCGATGGCGTCCAACCCGAGGTTGGAGAGGCTCTGCTCCGTGCACTCCCTGATGTAGTCTCCGGGGAACGCTTCCTCGGGAGCGATGCCTTCGGGAGCGGGCCAGACCCTGTTCTTCGGCGGGACCTTGGTGGCGACGTGGATGGCCTCGTCTCGCTGTTCGACCAGTTTCCCTACGAGCCGCTCGCTGTGTCCCTCCCCGTATGCCAGGGCCGTGTCTATAAAGTTGAGACCGAGGTCCACCGCCCTGTTCAGGGCCATAAGCGATTCCTCGTCCTTCGCGCCGAGCCAGGCGTCGCCGGCTATGCCCCAGGCCCCGTAGCCTACCTCAGATACTTCCAGGCCCGTCCTGCCGAGCGTTCTGTAGTTCACGCAGCCTCCATGTGTAGCGCTTGCCGGAAAGTCCTCTTCTAGTTACCACGAGCGGGTCATCGCGAAACAGTGAGGCGTATATAATGCTTGCATGCAGAGGGAGGCATAAGGGTGCGGATACTCGACGAGCGCCGCGAGGCGCTGGTAGAGCGGGAGCGGGCGCTACTGGAGAGGCTGATGGTCTTCCTCGAGGACTTCGGGGCGCCGCAGGAGGACGTCGGCCTCGTCAGGCGGGCGCACCAGGACCTCGAAGAGTTGTTCTTGCTCGTCATCGTGGGGGAGTTCAACTCGGGCAAGTCCGCGTTCGTCAACGCGTTGCTCGGGGCAGACATCGCCGAGGAGGGCGTCACACCGACGACGGACCGCATCACCTTATTGTGTTATGCCGACGAGCCCGTGGAGAAAGGGCGACCTGACGGGGTAAGGGAGAAGGGGTTTCCCAACGAGTTCCTGCGTGAGATCGCCATCGTCGATACGCCGGGGACCAACGCGATCATCCGGCATCACGAGGAACTCTCCAGGGGCTTCGTGCCGAGGAGCGACCTGGTGTTGTTCGTCACCTCCGCCGAGCGGCCTCTCACCGAGAGCGAGCGCGGGTACCTCGAGCTCATCCGCGACTGGGGGAAGAAGATCCTGCTCGTCATCAACAAGGCCGACCTTCTGGCCGACGAGTCGAAGGTCGAGGAGGTTCGCTCCTTTGTGGACGGCGGCATACGTTCGGCCCTCGGCCTGACGCCCCCGATCTTCTTCGTCTCGGCCCTCCTCGCTCGCAAGGCCAAGGCTGCGACGAACGCCATAGAGCGTGACGCCCTAATGAAGGCGAGCGGCTTCGCAGAGCTCGAAAGCTACGTCACGGGGTTGCTCGACGAAGGTGGAAGAGTCCGGCTGAAGATGGAGAGCCCGCTCGGGGTGGTCGACGAGCTGAACCGGCGCTACAGGGGGGCGGTGGACGAGCGTCTGGCCCTCCTCAAGGAGGACTTCAAGACCGCGGAGAACGTCGAGTCGCAGCTCGAGCTGTACAAAGTGGACCTGGGCAGGGACTTCGAGGCGCGGATGGCCGAGATCGAGAACATAGTCTTGAAGATGAACGAGCGGGGCGACGCCTGGCTGGAGGAGAACATCCGCTTCGCCAACATCCCCGAGCTCTTCCGCCAGCAGAAGGTGAGCGAGCGCTTCGGGCGGGAGGTCGTCGCGGACACCGAGGAGCTCGTCGACGAGCGGGTGGACGAGCTCATAGACTGGATGGTCGACAGGAACCTCAAGCAGTGGCGCATGGTCGTGGAGTACGTCAACCGCCGCCGCCAGGCCGAGTACGACGAGCGCCTGATCGGGGAGGTCGGCGACGGCTTCGAGTACAACCGCGCCCGGCTCATACAGTCCGTCGGCAAGAACGCCCTGGACGTGGTGCAGCGCTACGACAGGGAACGCGAGTCCGAGAAGCTGGCGCTCTCTATCCAGGGCGCCGTTACCCAGGCCGCCGCGCTCGAGGTCGGTGCCGTCGGTATCGGGGGCGTCGTGGTCGCGCTCGCAACGACCCGCTTGCTCGACGTTACGGGGATCATCGCCGCCGCGATAATCGCCGGCTACGGCCTGTTCATCCTCCCGAACCGCAGGCGCAAGGCCCGCGAAGAGTTCCGTGAGAAGACGGACTCCCTACGCGAACGCCTGGGCGAGGTAGTCAGACGCCAGTTCGAGACCGAGTCGAACCGCTCCGTCGAGCGTATGCGGGAGGCCATAGCCCCCTACACCCGTTTCGTCCGGTCCGAGCACGCCCGCATGACCGGCGCCGGAGAAGACCTCGGAGCCCTCGACACGGAGACCCGTGCTCTGAAAGATGAGATCTCCGCCCCCGGGGTCGGGCCGAAGACATCCCCCTAAGCGTCACCCCGTAGCACGGCACCGAGAATCCGTTGTAGACTCGGACGTCGGAAGCTCTCCCCCACATCAGCCACGAGCCGCGGCCCGAAGAGCGCGAAGGTCCGAGCAAATAGCACTACTTACAGGACTTTTTATCCGCCTGGCCGTGCATGGCACTTTGAGACTGTGCTAGGATCCACGTTCCTACCTTAGGAGGACGGGAGCCTACGGAACATACGCTGCGACAACCGCAGACGGCCGACCCCGCGACCGGCGGCAAGGGACCACACAGACCTGTCGGCGCAACGCCGGGCACCCCTGACGTAAGGCTGCCTTACAGTCCGGGCGTGGACGGCCTGCGCGCACTCGCCGTCATCGCCGTGCTCCTCTACCACGCGAACCTGGCCTGGATCCCCGGCGGCTTCCTGGGGGTCGAGGTCTTCTTCGTGATCAGCGGCTACCTCATAACGGCGCTCCTGCTCGCGGAGTGGCGTCAGAGGGGTCGCATCGACTTGAAGACCTTCTGGCTGCGGCGCGCGAGGAGACTCCTCCCCGCACTCTACGTGTTGCTCGTCGTCAGCCTGGCCTTCGCCGTGGTCTTCCTGCCCGGTGAGGTAGCGGGGCTGCGCAGCGACGTGCTGGCCGCTTTCGGGTACGTGACCAACTGGTATCTGATCTTCGGGCAGGAGTCTTACTTCGAGGCCGTCGGGCGTCCTTCGCTGCTACAACATCTGTGGTCGCTCGCCGTGGAAGAGCAATTCTACCTGATCTGGCCTCCGATACTCGCCATCGGGCTCTGTTTCGGGGCGACGCGCCTCAGGCAACGGCGCTCGCTGACCGTCGTGATCTTTGGCGCCGTGGCCTCGGCGGCGGCTATGGCGCTCTTCTACACGCCCGGCGTGGACCCGTCCAGGATCTACTACGGTACGGACACGCGCGCTACGGGATTGCTCTGCGGAGCCGCGCTCGCCTTTCTGTGGTCTCCCGGAGTCAGGTACCGTCCTTCGGGGGCCCGCGCCGGACGGGGACGGTTCAAGCGCCGCTGGGGATGGACCGCCCCACTCCTTCTCGACATCCTCGGCTTCGCCGCGCTGGGGGGCCTTGTCTGGTTCTGTCTCCATCTCGGTGAGTTCCAACCCTTCCTCTACAGGGGCGGCTTCGCGCTGGTCGGGCTCGCGACGACGGCGACGATCATGGCCGTCGTCCACCCGTACACGCTCGTAGGCGCGCGCCTTTTAGGGTCGGCTCCGCTGCGCTGGATAGGGGTGCGCTCTTACGGCATCTACCTCTGGCACTGGCCGGTGTTCATGGTGACCCGCCCCGAACTGGACGTGCCGTTCGACGGGTTGCCCCTGCTCGCACTGCGCCTGGCCGCGACGGTCATCCTGGCGGACCTCTCCTACCGCTACATCGAGACGCCGATACGCCGCGGCGCCATCGGACGGGCCTGGAGGACGCTCCGCGAGGCGCGGGGACCGCTGCGCCGGCGGCTCCGCCTCCAGTGGGCCGGCGCCCTCGTGCCCATTCTGGCCTCCTGCGCGCTGCTGGGCGTAGCCGTGGCCCGGGCCGAACCGCCGGAGAAACCCTCCTACCTCGCCTCCATGAAGTCCGTACATACCGTGGAACAAACGCACCCCAAGTCCTCCACCGCCGGGACAGAGGGTCACTGGAAGGACGAAAGAGCAGTCCACCAGAGCTCCAGGGAAAACGGCGATGCTTCGATGACCCAGGCACAGAGGACCTTGTACAACGGACGAACCGGTCCTTCCGAGTTTACCGGCTCCGTGAGCGCCATCGGCGACTCGGTAATGCTCGGCGCCGTCAGAAGACTGCAGAAGGATATTTATGGGCTCACGGTCATCGACGCGGAGGTAGGCCTACAGATCTATGCCGCTACCGATACTCTCAGATATCGTCGCGCCGCGGGGCAACTCGGAGACGTGGTGATCGTACACCTCGGTAACAACGGTACGTTCACCAAGGGGCAGTTCGACCGGATCATGCGGACGCTCTCCGGCGTAGATAGGGTCGTATTCGTCAACGTGTCGGTCCCCCGCGCCTGGGAGGATCCTAACAACCAGGTGATCGCAGAAGGGGTGGAGAGATACCCCAACGCCGTGCTCGTCGACTGGCACTCGGCGAGCGCAGATCGGCCCGAGCTCTTCTACAAGGACGGCTACCATCTCCGCCCCGCGGGCCAGCGGATCTACGCCGGCATGATCACGTCGCACCTCCCCGAAGAGTAGTCCGGGTTCTAGAGTTCTTCCCCCTCTCCGAGGCGCCGCTCCAGAACGGCGACGCGCGCCTCCAACGCGGCGATTCGCCGGTTCTTCTCCAGGCATTTCTCCCGCCAACGGTCCCTGATCCTCTTCTCGAAGAGGACCGAGCTCTCGAGGACCTGCCTGTACTCGGCCTCGATCCTGGCACGCTCTCTTTCTATCCGTCGCTCCACGTCCCCCACACCTGGCTGCCGACCCACGAATAACCGGGGCCGATCAAGGCCCCGGTTCACCCTTGCTCCCTGCGGTCGCCCAACCGCCTAAGGTACCCTCGCCGGTGCCTTCGTCAACGGCCCCGATCTGGATGCGCTTCGGCTACTGTCTGTGGCTGATACCGAAGCTGGGTCTCTCGGTGTCCCAGAACAGGATTACGCCGTGCTCCCCCATCACGTCCGACACCCCGACGAGATGCCAATCGTGGTGGTCGCCCTCGTCGAGGGCGCTCTGAATCTGGTCCATGACATTCGTGTTCTTGTCCACCGCAAGCTCTTGAGCGTGGTAGCGGCCGTGCCGTTCGCCTGCCATCCTATGCTCCCCTTTCCTTAGCTCCTGGATCACAGTATAGGCACGAGGCCGGCCATACGGCAACCTTCTCTGGGTAGCTCGCTACGGTTCTATTCCCACAAAGAGGCTCCATTCGCCAGTGCTCTTGGAGCCTTTACGTACGAGGGCGGGGCTATCCCCGGAGGGAAGAGCCCCGCCCTTTTAGTCGCCGGCCGATCTCCGTGGCGCTATGGCCACGCAAGACCTACCTGGAGCTATCCTCTAGTCGTCGTCGTGCCCGTCCTCACCTTTGTCGTCGCCTCCGTACTTGGCGATGACCGTGGCCTCTCCTATGAGAAGACCACCCGCGAACAGGTCGGTGTC
This sequence comes from uncultured Rubrobacteraceae bacterium, assembly GCA_963849745.1. Lineage (GTDB taxonomy): Bacteria > Actinomycetota > Rubrobacteria > Rubrobacterales > Rubrobacteraceae > Rubrobacter_D. The sequence continues at coordinate 385,684 of CAWKIM010000007.1, forward strand.
GAGCGCCTCGTTCAGTGCTTCGGCAGCCTGGTTGGTCAGCCTGACGTTGACGCCCTTAAGCACGATCCGCCCGTCGCCGACCTTCACGCCATCGAGAGTGCCCAGCCTGAGCAACGCTATGCGCTGCCCCGTTCCGGCCACCTTGGCGGTAAGGACACCTCGGTCCAGTTCGATCACGAAGCGCTTTACCACCACCTCTTCGGAGCCTGCGCTGAAGGAGAGCCCCCCTGAGTGCACGATCTTGCCGCCGGGCGGATCTTTGTCCACCTTGCCCCCCACTATGGGGAAGGTGAAGTAAGGGCGCTCGGCGGTGGGTCCTTCTGCCGCCCCGGTCGCCTCGACTTCGACGCCCGCATCCGAGAGGGCTGCAGCGGTGCCTTTGTCTATCTTAAGCAGGGTCTTTCCGCCGCTCAGCGGGATTGTCTTGCCGTCATGCCGCTCGGCGCTCTGGGCGGTGGTCGCCGAGAGCGCCAGGACGACGAGAGCCGCGATCGCGCCCGCGAGCGTCACAAGCGCCGCAGCACTCATGCCTGAACGGCCTGGGGAGCCGAATACGCTCTTGGTTATGGTCCTCATGGTGATGGTGTTCCTCCTTTTATCGACTGCTGGCCGCCACGGCGGCCACGCTTGCTGCCCTTACCTGCGGATATCGCTCGAAGTAAGCCTCCTTCGGGGTTGCCGCACTCGCTTGTCGAGATCCTAGGGTAGGGTAGGGAAGAAGGAATCGGACAAAACGACCATTTTGTAGTGGTCTAATTCGCCCAGGTACGAATGGGGCAAAGCGACTACTCTATGGTACCAATTGCTGTCGAGATGCGAAAGACGGATCCTGGGGAAGCGCATACGAGGGAGCATTCAGGATGGAGTTCGCGCTAGCAGAGCGCAACCGGCCAGGTTCTGGCGGCCTTGATCGCATCTTTTGCACCTATTCGCCTGGGGGCGTGGATACATTCTTCAGGGAAAATGTCACAATAGCGGCGTTTCTGTAGCGAAGTTTCGTTAGTTGCGTTATCCTACACATTTGGAGACTAATGAAGGGGGGTGCCAACTCAAATGAGTAGGCTAGAGCAAAAGCTTAACAAGCCGATCGTGGTGCTGGTCGTAGGGGTAGTCGCGGTTGCCCTGAACATTTTGTTGTACTTCGGTTACTTCCTGCCCAACATGACGCCGCTCATCGCGCACATAAACCCTATCGGCATCTCCCTTCCCGAGGCCATTAGTAACGCGATTCCCGAGACTGGCAGTAAGTCGGACTCAGGGACTGGTAGTAACTCGGGTTCCGAGGCAGATAGTAAGTCGGACCCCGAGGCCGGTGGTACATCAGGTTCCGAGGCCAGTGGCGAGACCGTTCCTGACGGAACTCTCGAGTCGGTTTCCGACCTGTCTCCAGCCTCGTCTTCGGCTTCATCCTCGGCTTCATCATCCACCTCATCCTCGGCACTATCATCCGCCTCATCCTCGGCTCCAGCTCAAGACTCATCTTCCGGCTCACCCGCTGCGTCCTCGCCTCCTGAGGCGTCTTCGTCTCAGCAATCGGCACCACCACCTCCTCCTGAAGCGTCTTCTCCCCCTGAGTCGTCCCCGCCTACCGAGGTATCGTCTCCGCCACCCGAGGCGTCGTCTCCGCCACCCGAGGCGTCGTCTCCGCCACCCGAGGCGTCCCCGCCTCCTGAGGCATCTCCTGCTAAGTCGCAGTATCAGTAAGGCACGGAGGTAGGGTGGGGGGCTCTAGCCGATGCGCCTGTCGCAGAGATGGACCGATGTTCTCCGCTGGCTGCGCAACGGGGTTGGGCTCCTCATCCATCCTTCCTCCTTGATAGAGAAGGCGTCAGGGATGAGGAGGGCCGTATTGTTGCTATCGTCGACGGCGGTCGCCCTACTTTTTGCCAGCGGAGCCATACTGGCGTTACCGTCGGAGAAACCCGACAAGACCCCGATGGTAGACGGACGCGTCAGGGCTATCGAGCAGGTCGGAACCAACACCTGGCTGGGCGGAACGTTCACCAAGGTCAAGAAGCACAAGGGGTCAGTGTTGGCCAGAGTCTCGAACCTGGCCGTCGTCGACTCGAAGTCAAAGCAGTACAAGAACATCGCACCCAAGCTTGGAGGCAAGGATTCCGAGGTGTGGGACATGGCACTCTACGGCGAGGACGTGCTGATAGCGGGCAGCTTCTCCGGGCCGAGCGGCAAGGGAAACAACCTCGTGCGGGTCGACGGCAAGACCGGAAGGGTGATCAAGTGGTTCGAGGCGCCTCCGCTGAAGTCTGTTCTGGGCGCGCCCGATCTGGGCAGGGTATACGGCGGGGGGGATCGACTCTCGGCTTTTGAGTCTGCCGGTAGCAAGAAGCGCCCACTTTGGAGCCGGGCGAGGATCACCTTGAACAAGAGCCTGCACGACCGCGTCCACGAGGCGGCCTACCGCGACCTGGAGCGCGACGGCAAGACGATCTGGGCGGCGTGCGTGTGCGACGCGGTAAACGGCAAGCCGGCCAAGGCACTGGTCAAGCTCGACACCGAGGGCGTTCACGACACCTCTTGGGTAACCAAAGCGGCCACGGATTCGTACGGCCACGAGGTGGTCGAACACGATGGGAAGCTCTACCTGGCGGCCGGGGGCAGCGACTTTCTGGCCGAGTTGAACAAGGGAGCCGGCGGCAAGCGCGGTTGGGTGCGCGACACCATGGGTTCGGCGCAGGCGGTGACGGTGATGGGCGAGCAGCTGGTGGTAGGCGGGCACTTCCTGGAGGTCGCCGACCACCCGAACGACGATTGCGGACGCCGCCTGGGGGTCCAGGACCCCAAAGATGAGTGCCAGACCAGAAAGGGCATAGCCGCCTACTCGTTTAACGGACGGCTAGACACCAACTGGAGCCCGACGTACGCTGGCAGGTACAGCCTGGTGTGGGCGTTGCACGTGGAAGGCGGGAGGCTGCACACCGGGGGAGAGTTCAAGACGGTCAGCGGTGTAACCCAGACCTACTACGCGCGCTTCTCGCGGGCTTCCATCAAGGGCGACGAGAGACCGAACACCCTGGCAGGTACCCCTAATGGTGACGCTATCTACGGCTACGGTGGCGCCGACCGCGTCGACTCACGGGGCGGCGGCGACGCCTTGCGCCTCGGCGGCGGCTCGGACAAAGGGCGCGGGGGGCGTGGCAACGACCAGATCCGTGCGGTGGACGGGAGCAAGGACGACATCTCCTGCGGCCCTGGTTCAGATCGCGTCAAGGCGAACCCGGGGGACAACGTCTCTGGGGGATGCGAGAGAGTCAGAAGGATCGGCAGTAAAGTCGGCTAGTCTCAGGGACTACAGCGGTTTTCGGAAAGGGTCAACCTTTCCGAAAACCTTAGGGAGTAGGGAGTCGCTCGCTTTCGCTCGCTTGGGGAGATAGGGAGTAGCATTTCCTTTCCCTACTCCCCATTCCCCATCTCCCTACTCCCCATTCCACCGAGGATCGCTCTTTCCGCAAAGTGCCGTCAGTGGCACTGGGCAGCGCCGGAGTCGGTAAAGCTCTCACCCTCCACGGGGACAAACTCCCACTCGTAGCTCTTCGGACGCAGGGTGAGCTTGAGGACGCCGTCGATGCCGTCGATGCGCACCTCGCTGTTGGCGATAGGGTCCGAGATCGGCCCCTCGCCGCCGCCACCGCCGGTGCCCACTACGAACTGGCGGATGCCCCTCTCGGAGTCTACCTTCCCCTGCGGGTCCTGTGGGGAGAAGCGCTCGTAGTTGTGCTCGTGGCCGGAGAAGACCACGTCGGCATCCGCCTCGTAGAGCGCCTCCCACAGGTTCTCCACCCCCCCGTCAGAGGAGCCATGTTTCTCCCCGGAGCTGAAGCGTGGATGGTGCATGTAAGCGAGGGTGCACCGCGCCTCGTCGTTGGCGGCGAGGTCCTCCTCGAGCCACCTCGTCTGGGGAGAACCCGGGCCGCAGCGAACCTCCTCGCAGTTGCTGTTGAGGGCCACCACGTGCCAGGACCCGAGCTCGTAGGAGTAGTAGCCCTCCTCGGGGTCGCCTGCGGCCTCACCGAAATACTCGAAGTAGCCTCTGGCCCCTTCGGTGAAGTACTCGTGGTTGCCGGGGACGGGCCTGGTGCGCTCCTTGAACCGTCCCCACGACGGCCCGTAGCATTCCTCGAAGTTCGCTGGCGAACCTCGGGGGTACGCCACATCGCCCAGGGCCAGGACCGTCCCCTCGATACCCTCGACCAGCTCGGCGGTAGCCTCGTCGGCCCCGGTGCGGCAGCTGGCTATGTCGCCCGCCGCGACGACCTCCTCCGGGGTGGGGTCCGGTTCCGTAGTGCAGCCCCCCGCGATGAGAAGGACCGTGACGGTGACGCCCGTCGCGATCCTCCTGCTGGCTCCGCCGCTTCTGATCAGCTGCCCGTCACCCACTAGGATAAGGTACCCGAGGGATCCATGGATGGCTATGATCCCGATCACGCACCAGATCCGGGGGATTCCTACCAACCACTCATCAAATCTACGATCGGAACGTTGCTCGAACCCTTTTCGGGGAGCTTCGGAAGGTGTCTTCCCACGAGAGCTCGTCAAGAGGTCCCGAAACTACTCCGTAAGGAGTTGCCTCAATCACTCTAAAGAAGGTAAGCTGTCTACCTTGGAAGGTGCATCGAAGGCGGGAGAGGCTCTCGCGTCCGGACAGGAGGCAGGTATGAAGAGAATTGTGCTGTTGATAGCGTCGATGATGCTAGCTCTGCTGCTAGTCGCAGGGGTGGCCCTGGCCCAGGACGGGGTGAGTAAGATCTGCAACACCAACTGCAGCGGCACCGACCGCGACGATCAACTAACCGGTACGTCCAACCCCAATGCCATAGAGGGCCGAGACGGTGCCGACCAAATTGAAGGGAACGGTGCCAAAGACACCCTCAACGGCAATCTTGGGGGGGACGCCATTTACGGCGGCAACGGTGAGGATAAACTCTACGGCGGAGGCAACGACGACTACATTCAAGGCGGCATCAAGAGCGACTACATGGGCACGGGTTCTGGCGATGACGTGGTTGCGGCGAAGGACGGCTTCAAAGACCAGATATACTGCGGCAGCGACTTCGATCGCGTCCACGTCGACCGCATCGACGTGTTGCACAGGTGCGAGAGGAAGCTGAGTGAGATGCCGCAACCGCAGGGCTAGGCACTAGCTCGAGCCCCAAGAGAATGCCGTTCGGCCACGTAACACCATAAGAAGGAGGACTGGAGAGTGATGTCCAGTCCTCCTTTCCTATTCACCCGAGGGCGTGGAAGATACTCTCGGCTATTCGCCGCTCTGAAAACCCTCGGAAGTTGTCGGATTTCTCATCCCGTTCACATCCAATTCACATGTTCACCCACTACACTCCGCCCGAGAGCCAACCAAAGAAAAGGAGATACGGAAGGTGTACGTGAAGAAGGTGCTTGTGGCGGTGACGCTCGCCCTGGTGGTGCTCGTCGGTGCCGGCGTAGCCTATGCCGCCAACAACAACTCCTCGGAGGAGGACGCAGATGAGTCCTACAAGGGCAGCGTCTCCGTTGCAGGCAAGAACGAGTCTTCTGCTCAGAAGCTGGCCAAGATAGACGAAGCCGCCGCCGAGCAAGCCGCGCTCGACGCTGCGCCAGGAACGGTCCACGAGACGGAGCTAGAAACGAGCGATAACGGCTACCTGGTCTATGACATCGAGATCGCGGGCAAGGACGGCAAGGAGCACGAAGTGACCGTGGACGCCGGCGACGGCAAGGTACTCCACCAGGAACTCGATGATGAAGCCGACGAGTCGGACGGACGTGGCGACACCGAAGCCGCTGATAATGGCCCAGACGACAAAGATGACGCCGATGATGGGTCGGGGGACAAGGAAGACACCGATTGAGGAGGCTCTCTGTCGGCCAACGATAGGGCCGCCACGGCCCGTACTCGAACGCCCCTCGTGCATGGACGCGGCCAGGGAGAGGATTCCCTGGCCCTTCCTATTGCCCTAAATCACTGCAGCGCGGTGCCATCGCACCCGCGGCGTGCCGGTTTAGCTGGTACCGCCCCTGAGCGCCTGCTCTCCTTCGGGTGTTATGGCCAAAAAGCCGCTCGAACCCGCCTCCGCCGAGGCATATCCCACGTCTACCAACTCCGCGGCCAGCCTCTCGCTCAATGCGCGCTCCTCCGGATTCCCTTCCGGGTCCAGGCCCGCGCCTTCGGCGACCTCGGAGACCATCGCCGGCCTCCACTCCTCGGCCCCGCCGCCCAGGTCGCTGAGCGCGCGTAGGAACCTCTCGCGCAATTCTTCCAGCCTCTCTGGTGACTCGCTCGCCAAGACTCGTACCTCCTAGTATCGCTCGCTTCCGACAGGTTACGCGTAAACGACTCGTCGTGCTCGCTACCCATCGTACGAACGTCGGGCTCTCGGAAGTTCCGCCCGTGGAATGCTCGGCTAACGCCCCCGTCGCAGGGCAGACAAGACGTCCTGGGGGCCGCGGTACTCGCCTTCCGGGAGCCTCTTGCGCAGCTGGCCGACGACCGGTCCGGGCACACCGTTGCGCTCGAGCCTTCCGAGTAGCTCCTCCTTGCGGGCGGGGAACTTCACACCCTCCAGGTACCTACCCACCTGGGCGGGTAGTCGCTTCCTCAAGAAATCCACGGGCCATCGCCTCCTCCTGGCGGATCGCTGGCGTCATTGTACCGCGCTGCCCCTGAACCCGAATAGCCGAACATCATGCTGGCCCCTGAAGAAGCGTATAGCGCTCGTGGTAGGGCGCGCCGTCAGGTGCCCTCTCTGGCGATCTCGGAGAGCGTCGTCGAAGGGCTGATAATGTCGGGGTCGGTGACGACGTCGAGCAGGGTGACGGTGTCGGAAGCTAGAGCGGCCTCCATCGCGGGCGCCAGTGCGTCGGGGTCGCGCACGGTGTGGCCTTCGGCGCCGAAGCTCCTGGCGTAACCGGCAAGGTCCACCTCCCCTATCTCGACGCCGGCCGTGCGGCCGAGTACCTGCTCTTGGTGCATCGCTATGGTGCCGTGTAGTCGATTGCGGAAGACGACCACCGTGATGGCGGCGCCGTAGCGGACCGCGGTCTCGATCTCCTGGCCCGTCATCAGGAACCCGCCGTCGCCGCAGCAGGCCACGACGGTCCGCTCAGGAGCGGCGAGCTTCGCCGCCACCGCAGCAGGAACACCGTAGCCCATCGCCCCGTTCGTTGAGGCCAGCTGCGTACCGGGGTGGTTGTAGCGCCAGTAACGGTGGATGAAGACCGAGAAGTTGCCCGCGTCGTTGGTCAATAGAGCGTCCTCGGGCAGGGCTTCGCGCATGGCGCCGACTACCCGCGCGGGGTGGATGCCTTCCCTGGCGCGATCCGGGGGTATCGTGCTGGAGTCGAGATAGGCCCTGTGGCCCTCGGCCCAATCCCGAGCCGGGGGTGAGGAGGGCGCCTGTTCGGCCACCGCGGCCAGGGCCTTACCCGCGTCCGAGATCAGGCCGACTTCGGCGGGGACCGTCGCGCCGACTTCGTCCGGGTCTACGTCTATCTGGATCACTGCCTGATCCCCACGCGGAAGCGAGTAGCTCTGGGTGGTAACCTCGCTAAGACGGCAACCGACGACCAGGACCAGGTCTGCCTCCTTCAGGGACGTCAGGATCTCCTGCGGCGTACCGAGCGTGAGATGCCCAAGGTAGTTCGGATGCTCGTTGGGGAACACGTCCTGCCTGCGGAAGGCCGCGTACACGCCGGCACCCCACGCCTCAGAAAAGGAGACCAAAGCCTCTCGGGCGCCTTGCGCCCCACCGCCCGCGATCACGACGGGACGCCGGGCGGCGGCGAGCCGGCCTGCGACGGTCCTGACATCCTCGGGTGCTAGCGCGGAGCGTGGCGGGGACGGCACGCGGACCTCTGGGCCATCCTGGACCGCCTCGCCGAGCACGTCCGCTGGCAGCGCGAGCATGACGGGGCCAGGGCGGCCCGAAGTGGCGATCCTGAGGCCTCTGGTGACGAACTCGGCGAGGCGGTTGGGGCGGTGAACCGTTGCGGCCCACTTCGTGATCGGGGCGTAGAAGGCGCCGAGATCCACCTCCTGAAAGGCTTCTCTCCCGAGGAAGTCCGTCTCGACTTGCCCGAGCAAGACGAGCATCGGCGTCGAGTCCTGCCTCGCCGTGTGCACCCCGATGGCGAGGTTGGATGCGCCCACGCCCCTCGTGGCCATCGCCACCGCCGGTCTCCCCGTCAGCTTGCCCTCAGCCTCGGCCATAAAGGAGGCGCCGGACTCGTGGCGCGTCGAGACGAGGGAGAGGTCGGGGTGCTCCTCGGCGGCGTCCAGAATCTCCAGAAAGCTCTCGCCGGGCACGGTGTACAGGCGCTTTACACCGGCGCGCGCCATAACCTCGGCCGCGACGTACCCGGCCATGTTCTTCGTGCTATCCACCATTGGTCTCCCGTCCTCCGAAAGATCGCGGCCCACCGGGACCACATCCCTGACTACCCGTACATCCTACACGCTCGCTCCCAGGGGAGGTCGCGGAAGGACCCGCCAGAGCATATAGTGTGCCTGACGAAGAGAGGAGAGAATTCTGGGCGGCGCGGATGCTGTGGTCGTGGGATGCGGTGTGATCGGGCTGACGACGGCGATCTGTCTGCAGGAGGCCGGCCTGGACGCGGGGATCGTGGCCGCCGAGTTGCCGCCGGGCACGACGTCCAGTGTGGCCGCTGCTGTCTGGTACCCGTACAAAGCCTACCCCGAAGACCGTGTGCTCTCCTGGGGCAGCAGTACCTTCGAGGTCTTCGAGGAACTCTCCGGTACTCCCGAGAGCGGCGTCCTCATGCGTGAAGGCGTGGAGATCTGGCGCCAACCGGTCCCCGATCCCTGGTGGGCCGGCTCGGTACCCGGTGTCCGCCGATGCAAAGAGGACGAACTACCCCCCGGCTACCTGGATGGCCACGCTTTCGGCGCTCCCATAGTTGAGATGCCCATCTACCTCGCTTACCTGATGGACCGCTTCGGCGCCGCCGGGGGGAGCGTGCAGAGGCGCACCCTCTCCTCGCTCGACGAGGTAGACGCGAACGTTGTCGTCAACTGCGTCGGGCTCGGAGCCAGGGACCTGGTAGACGACGTTTCTATGGAGCCGATCCGGGGCCAGATCGTGCGCGTGCGCAACCCCAGCATAGAGCGTTTCGTGCTGGACAAAGATAATCCGGAGGGCGTCACGTACATCGTTCCCCGCTCGGGTGACTGCATCCTTGGCGGTACGGCCGAAGAGGGCGCGTGGGACCTCGAACCCGACCCGGCGACCGCGGCCGGCATCCTGCGCCGCTGCACGCGCCTGGAGCCGCGCCTGACGGACGCCGAGGTGCTGGAGCACAGAGTAGGACTCAGGCCGGGCCGACCCGAGATACGCCTGGAACGGGAGGACGGCCCGATCCCGCGCATCCACAACTACGGCCACGGGGGATCGGGCATCACCCTCTCCTGGGGCTGCGCCGAAGAGACGCTCCGGCTCGTGCAAGAAACCTTCGGCGCTTAGAGAAGCATTTCAGCACGCTCCAGCCTTCGGCTGTCGCTTGTCGGCACGTCGCCTGTTCCAGGCGCCTTGTCAGCATTTCAGCCTTCGCATTAGTAAGCCCTTGCTGACATGCTGACAAGCGAAGGCCTGCAAGGCCCGAAGCGTGCTGACAAGGCGGCGCAGCCGCCGTGCTGAAGTGATGACTAGCTTGCAAAGTGGTTTTGAACCACTTTGCAAGCTAGTCCTACAGGTTGGTGAGGTTGCCTACGGGGCCACCCGCGTTGTTGAGCCGTTCGCACTCCTCGCAGAGTGGCTTGCCGCCGGTCCCTTGTTGGACGTTCTCAGGCGCGATGCTGTTGCCGGTCTGGCAGTTGCGGTTGTTGTGGTAGACCTCCGAGTTGGCCGAGTGCCATGGGCCCTCGCCTTTTAAGGAACCGGTAGTCTCCCTCAGGCGGTCCGTAGCCGAGCCCAAGATCCCCTTGTCCTTGTCGGTGGCCATGTGCTCCTCCTCAAGTCGCTTGTGATTGTCTGATATGTAACCAAATAACTCGGAGATCAAACATGCTGGTCTAGGTCGGGCAGGCGCGCCGGGCCCTCTCGGATGGTAGAGGCGTTGGTTTGGCAGAGGGCAAAGTGGGTAGAAAGGCTCTTGGAGTAGACAAAGAGTGAGTTGGGAGGAACACGAACATGGGCCTAGGCAACTTGGGCGATTCCCTTAGCAATCTGGATCTGGGACAGCTAACGCAGTACCTGCCGAACCTTGACTTTCCGGCCAGCAAGGATGATGTCGTTTCGGAATTCCAGAACAATAACGCGCCGCAAGAGGTGATCGACCAGCTAAAGAACTCGAGCACCGACTCCTTCAATAACGCTGAAGAGGTATTGGAGACGGTGCGAGGTAATCGGTAGAGAACAGGCGAGAATCTCTGCCTCTAACCTGGACCCAGGGAAGACCCTGGGTCCAGGTCTTTACTTTCGGTTTTCGTCTCTGTCCCTGTTCGACCCCGCATTCCTCTGGATGCGACGAAATCTCGGTAGCGCCGGTAAAGCATGCGTGCCGAAGGCCACACGGAGTTCGGGCTCATAAAGTGGGAGAACTCGAAGGTGATTGTCTTGCTGACGTAAGGCTGGACGGTCTCGAGCTTGTAGAGGAGCTTCCGCGAGTCTATAGGAGGGAACTTCATCGGCACGTCCCGATCGAAGGCCTCCAGGTTGGACCAGGACTCGACGCCGTGGCTGCCTGCTAGTTTGGCCGATGCCTCCACGTACTCTTCGAGGTCGAGCATCTCCACCGTGCCGTCCTGGAATGCGCAGTAATCGATAAGGCCGCCGAGCCGTGAGAAGTATTCGTCCCACTGTTCGACATGCTCCTCGACGCTGCGACGCCGGCCGAAGTCGAGGCGGCCGTCGAAGAAAGGCGAGATCAGGATGGGCAGGTCGGAGACCCCGCGTATCTCCTCGGCGAGGGAGGCGTGGATGTCCAGTATCCGCTTGGAAGTGTCGGGCGTCTCGTGGGAGAGATACCAACCGCCAAAGGCTTCATATCCACCGTAACGTGCCCACGCCTCCCTGATCAACCCCCGATTGACCTCGACCTCCCTGCGCCACTCGTACCTGTGCCAGAAGCGTCCTGAGTCGTAGGTCCCGAAAAAGAACCTCATATTGCGGGGCTCGCACAGGCGCAGGAAGAGATCGACCAGGTCTTCATAGACGGGCAGAGTCCTTACGTGCTCCGGAACGACGACCGAGGGATACGCAAGCCTCTCCCGATAGCCGGCCCGGATAAGGACGACGGTGTCGATGCCGACTTCGGCCATGGTGTCGAACTCGGTCGTCCACTCCCTTTCGCCCCAGTTCTGGGAGGCGATATCGTGCGTGATCTCATCCAGGAAAGTGCCCGTGATGCTCTTGTAAGTGATGCGCCACTCCTCCTTACCGAAGTCCCATTTCCCTACGGAGCAGATCGCCAATCCTTCATGAGCAAAGGTCACTGGACAGAGCTACGGGTAGTGATCTGGCACCGTCTCATACCACCATTAGAGCACAGCGTCCATCCTACTCCAAGAGACTCTTTATGCGCTACTCCGGAGCGCCGAGACCTGCCAGGGACAGAAGTTGGATTCTTTGCTGGCAGACTGGACAGTAGTAGGCGGTGCGGACCGCCGCCTTCGTCTTCTGGATCCTTCCGTTGCCCCGAGGACATTCCGCTTCCTCCCGCCGGTGCTTCCCGATTGGTTCGTCGAAGAGGTGACGGTAGACTACCGGGTCGACACTAGGTAGCCGTCCGAATTTACGGTGCGGCTTCTCATAGCGCCGCTCGCCAGGCCACTATGGCAAGTACGAGCACGGGCAGGAGTGCGAAAGCCAACGCCGCTGCCCCCACGGGATCCCCATCGCGCCACATGATTACGAAGAGGACCGCAACGGCGGTGGCACACATGGAGACGACCAGGGCGAATAGGAGGAGGGTCACGCTGCTTTCGTCGTCCCCTCGATCTCGTTCTTGCTGTGCGGCGCGAACATGCGTATTCGCCACCGTAGCACATTCCGTCGATACGGGCCGTCCGATCGTCGGCAGGGCACGGGATCTACGCCAGATCTACAATATGCCTATCACTAGCTGGGGAGCTGAGTTGGTCGGCGGCGATGGGAGGCGAACTATGGGGTCGAAAGAGGTGTGGCATGACTGAAGGCGTGGCCATTGCTCAGGTAGTTACCGCAGTAACCACCGTGTTCTATGCCGCGGTCTTCGCGATCGGGTATTAACTTCTGATAAGGGGGAACAGCCAGACTTTGAGGTAGATGCGCGAGGCACGACTCTCCGGCGGGTGACCGCAAGTCATCGTCGAGACGGGCTTGCCCAATTTGCCGATCGTAGAGTTTGTCGTGCGTAACTTCAGCGGGGGAGAATGAAGACACGTATCAGAACACCTGAGAAGGGCTACTCGAGCTGGAGGAAATTTCCTCAGAGTAGCGCGCACCGAAAGCGTTCGTCTCCAGGAAATCACTCAAATGAGTGATGTAGATCTACCCCGTCTGATGTATGGTGCGGACGGAAGGTGAGGAGTGTAGCAAGTCCTACGGCAGGACCCCGCTGCATTGAGGGAGAGTGCGAAGCCCCGGGCTTCTCGCTCCGTAGGGAGAAGCGGTCGGACCGCCGGATGGGAGATGTCTACGGGGAAAGCAGAGCGCTTGGATCGTCCTTCAAGAGGCCGCCAGGACTCGGCACCTGAGGCGGTACGCGTCTGGTTGCTCGACGGCTTCAGGGTTTCGGTAGGGTCTCGTAACATAGAACAAGACCAGTGGCCGCTCCGAAAGGCGGCCAGCCTGCTCAAACTTCTCTCCATCGCGCCAGGTCATCGCCTTCACCGGGAGCAGGTGATGACCCTGCTGTGGCCGGAACTCGGGAGAAAGGCCGCGTCGAACAACCTCCGGGTGGTACTCCACGCCGCCCGCAAGGTACTGGACCCGGCGACGGGTTCCATCTACCTGGCATCCGAGGACGAGTCCTTGGTGTTGTCTCCGGGAGGACAGCTGTGGGTGGACGCCGTAGCCTTTGCGGAGTTCGCGTTCAGTGCCCGCCGATCACGAAACCCTGCTGCCTACCGGGCGGCCATCGAACTGTACGCTGGAGAGCTCCTGCCCGACGACCGCTACGAGGCGTGGGCGGAGAACAGGCGGGGGCAACTGCGGCGACTACACTTCGAGCTGTTGGTCGAGTTGGCCGGACTGTTCGAAGAACGCGGAGAGTACGGGCAGGCTGCCGAGACCTTACAGAGGGCCTTATCGGAAGAACCCACCAACGAGGAGGCACACGCCGGCCTGATGCGTCTTCACGCCCTCTCCGGGAGGCAGGGAGAGTCGCTCACGCAATACGAACGGCTCAGGGAGACCCTCGCCAAGCGGCTTGGTACGGAGCCAGGTGCAACGACCCGAGCCTTGCGCGACAAGATAGCAGCCGGTAGTCTCCAGCCCGCCCCTCCCCCACGGAGAGAACCATCGCACGCAGGCAAGCACAACCTGCCCGAGCCAGGGACGAACTTCGTTGGGCGCGAACGCGAGATAGTCGAGGTCAAGGGAATGCTCGCTATGACGGGGCTCTTGACGCTCACCGGTACCGGAGGCTGTGGCAAGACGCGGCTCGCCCTGGAGGTGGCCAGGCACCTGTTTGGGACATACCGGGACGGGGTGTGGCTCGTGGAGCTGGCGCCGTTGTCCGATGGGGCGCTGGTACCACAGGTGACGGCCGGCACCCTGGGGGTCCAAGAGCAACCGGGCCGTCCTCTCGTAGAGAGCCTACTCGACGCCTTGGGCGACAAAGAGATGCTCCTCGTCCTGGACAATTGCGAGCACCTTATCGATGCCGCAGCGCTCCTTACGGTGGCCCTCCTCGACTCTTGCCCGCGTCTGCGGGTGCTCGCCACCAGCAGGGAGCCCCTGGGCGTGCCTGACGAGCTGGGCTGGCCCGTGCCCCCACTCTCGGCGCCCGACATGCAACAGTCCCCTACCATGGAGGAGCTCGGGGGCTACGAGTCCGCGCGGCTGTTCGCCGATCGTGCCTCCAATAGACATCCTGACTTCGAACTAACGCCTGAGAATGCCCAGGCGGTGGCACAGGTGTGCGCAAGGCTGGAGGGCATACCGCTCGCCATAGAGCTCGCCGCGGCGAGGATCGGGATGCTCTCCGCCGAGCAAATCTCCGATAGGCTCGGGCATTCCCTCAAACTGCTCAAGAGTGATGATCGGTCAACGGACCACCGCCACCATACCTTGAGGGCGGCGTTGGAGTGGAGCTTCGAGTTGCTTGGAGAGCCAGAGCAAGTGCTGTTCCGGAGGCTCTCTGTGTTCGCTGGCGGCTTCACCCTGGACGCAGCAGAGAGCGTCGGTGGGGAAGAAGATATCGAAGAAGATGACGTCCTGGAGTTGCTCTCCGTGCTTGTAGATAAGTCGCTGGCCGTGGCCGAAGAGAGCTGGGAGAGGGGGGCGCGCTACAGGCTGCTCGAACCCGTCAGGCAGTACGCCAGCGAGAAGCTGAGGGTGAGCGGGGAAGCTGAGGACGTTGGGCGCAGGCACGCCGAGTTCTTCCGCGACCTGGCCGAGGAAGCCGAGCCGGAGTTGTCCAAATCGCAACAAGCTGAGTGGCTGGGTCGCCTGGAGACCGAGCACGACAACCTCAGGTCCGCGCTCTCCTGGGCGCTCGGGCGGGAGATCGATTCGGGATTTCGGATAGCGGGTGCCTTGTGCCTTTTCTGGTACACGCGAGGTTATTTGAGCGAGGGGAGAAGGTACCTGGAAGAGGTTGCAGGCAGCGCAGCGGTACCGACGACCTTACGCGCCAAGGCGCTCAACGGGTTGGGTTGGATAGCGGAGCCGCAAGGCGATTACGAGCGAGCGCGAGTAGCTTACGAAGAGAGCCTGAAGTTGTACCGCAGTTCCAGTGACAAAAGGGGCGTCGCGAACACGCTCGGCGATCTGGGATCCCTGGCGCTGGATCGAGGAGACTACGAGGAGGCAACTTCGCTGCTGGAAGAGAGCTTGGCGTTACACAGAGAGTTGGGAAGCAGAGAAGATGTTATTGGCATACTCGATAGCCTCGGGGTGTTAGCATCAGCCAAAGGAGATCGAGAGCGGTCCGTTTCGTTTTTCGGCGAGGCTTTGGCCTTGAGTCGGGGGACTGGAAACGTTCGCAGGAACGCCACCTCCCTGGGTAACCTGGCGATCACGATGCTGGTGCATGGCGAACTTGAACAGGCGACGGTGTTGCTCGAGGAGAGTCTGGCACTGTTTAGGGAGATTGGTGATGGCGCAAATATCGCCATCGGCCTCATGTATTCAGCCCTTGCCGCGTTGACCAAAGGTGACCATGAACGGGTAAAGGCGCTGAGCGAAGAGAGCCTGGATTTGCTCCAGAGGGCCGAAGACAGGCAGCACATCCCCGACTGCCTGGAGATAATGGCCGGCGGAGCCGGAGCGCAGGGCCTGGCGCGAAGAGCGGCGCGGCTGTGGGGAGCGGCGGAGGCCATGCGTGAAGCCATCGGTGTGCCCTTGCAGCCCGAAAATCGTAGGCTACTAGACCCTTATCTGGCCACGGCACGTTCCAGCCTGGGTGAAGTGGCATGGCAAACGACCCTGGCAGACGGGCGAGCGATGATGCCCGAGCAGGCTATAGTGTACTCCCTCACCGCAGAGTATCCTGTCTTGCCTCCACCGGCCGCCCTTCGCCCAGGTAGGAGCTCCGCCCCCCTTACTCCTCGCGAGGAGGAGGTTGCGATTCTAGTCTCCCGTGGGCTCACCAACCGCCAGATCGCCTTGGAACTCTTCATCTCCGAGCACACGGTCGCCACCCACATTACCAGGATCTTGAAGAGACTGGCTTTGCGTTCCCGCTCACGGCTCTCCGCCTGGGTTGCCGAACGAGGGCTTCCTCCATCGGGGTAAGGTCGAGGAATACACGCCCCGGGCGTCTGCGCGGTAAGTTATCAGGCCGAACTGGATCCAAGATTACTTAATTCTAAGTATGCTATAGGGCTTCCTAGTAATGGTCGATTAACGGCCGCCCCCTATACTTTTCGTATGACTTACTCCAGGGACACACGCTACGGCGAGCCGAGGAGCGGCGGCGATGAGGTGGTACGTGACGCGCGGGGTCACAATCGTACTCGCCGGCAACCACTACCTCAGCGTCGCTCGCCGTCACTAGCCGAAGGCGCGCAAGTAGTTTCGGTGTCCGTGCCGGTTAGCGACCAGGACCAGGCCAGAGAGTTCTATGTGGACGCCCTGGGCTTCGAACTACTGGTGGACAATTCAGGCAGAGAGGGTATGTGTTGGATCGAGGTAGCCCCCGTGGGCTCGGCGACCTCGCTGATGCTGGTGAGCTGGGAAGATTCCTTGCTTCCCGGTATGTACCGGGTCATCGTCGT
Organism: uncultured Rubrobacteraceae bacterium; assembly: GCA_963849745.1. GTDB lineage: Bacteria > Actinomycetota > Rubrobacteria > Rubrobacterales > Rubrobacteraceae > Rubrobacter_D. Next base: position 402,074 of record CAWKIM010000007.1, read on the forward strand.
AGCCACCGAAGACATCCTGGCGTTCCACGAAGACCTCGTCGCCAAAGGCGTCTTCTTCGAGTTGCCGCCCACGGAGTCGCTCAACGGAACGCAAGCTATGTTCCGCGACCCTGACGGCAATGCGCTCGTGCTCTGGGAGCGTTCGTCGTTCGCCTCGCGAGAGCATACCTCGTGGTTCGGGCGATGCGAAACTTAGCTTTGCAGAGGCAAGGCAAGGGCACCAGCTGCCCTTATTGAAGCGCACACTCGAGAAGTCGGACCGCCCAAACCTCGAACCTGAATCGTCAGAATGACGCCCTCCTCCTGGCAGAGCTCTTCGTACTGAAGGCTGCCAGGAGGAGGGCGTCACCAGGGAAGACCGGGAAGTTCAATGTGTTTTGAAACGTGCGCTCGAGGTCACCTGCGCCACGTCTTCGTTCCCTCCGTCCGCGGTCGGGTGAGGCGAGAGCGTTGCGGTGGCGGCCAAGGACAGCACGACCAGGACCAGGACGCACGCCACCTTGCCCCTGATCCTCCTTACCACTGCTCCGCCCTCTCCCGCGGCCCCGATTCGCCGTTTGGCCTGCTCGAGAATGGAGGTCGGGTCGTTCATGGCCTCTCCTTTCTTTCGCTTCTCCGGTGGAGACGAGATCCCTCACCAGAGCGCTTTGCGATTACGAAGAGAAGCCTAAGGAGGGGGATATCCCGCCGTCATGAGCACCCGTCCCAAAGTGCTCGGGAAGATGATCCCATCCGACGCGGGAACTGCGTCGAGGGCGGCGGGACGCCTTCCCGCCTGATCCGGACGCTTTGGTAGCGGTCCTCTCTTCGGGTATCCATCCTGAGCTGGTCGGGAATATCTTCCCGAGCAACTCGGGAATCGTGCCCATGACAGTGGGACACCTTCCCATCTAGGCTTGCGGCAGAGGCCGCACGTGAGTCGGCGCTGCTACCCACCGCACCGACCGGCCCTCGAAGGTCGGCCGCTTGAGAGATGCACCGGACTGCGTCCGGTGCCATCATTACAGTCCGGGAAAGGGCTTGAGTAGGAAGGCGAACCACCGATGAGGTCACAGCCCGATGCGGCGGGGTCTTGCGAGAGTAGGGACGCGTGGTCGTCCACCGCCAGGACCTCCTCGGTCGCAGGTGGTGTTTGGTGTGGGTAGATCGAACGCCGACCGGATGGCGCCGGGACTCGTCCGCCTCGGACGTCACCTGCGCCGTGGAGCGGCGGCATACGGGGTGCTGTCGATAGCGCTCCTCCTTACGCTCCTGGCCTTCTACTACGTCAGCCAGAACGTCGAGGCAGAGGCACGCACCAGGTTCGACGAGACTACCCAGGCGACGAAGGCAGCCATCTACCGTCGTCTGAACGCGAATCTCGCTGCGATGTTCGGCGCCCGGGCTTTATTGCGCGTGAGTGGTTCGGTCGAGCGCAACGAGTGGGATGGCTACGTCAGGGGCATAGAACCGGGGAGTCCACTTCGTAAGTCCCGAAGGCTTGAGGGGCTTCAGTCCTTAGGCTTTGCGACGTATGTAAGTCCTGAGGAGAGAAAGGCGTATTCCCGAGAGGCTCGGAAAGAGGGTGTACGAGATCTGTGGCCAGTCCCGGATGGCGAACGCTCGGCTTGCTTCCCCCTGAAGTTTGTGGGGCCCTCCTACGAGGCCAACCGGAAGATGATCAACTACGATGCGTATTCAGATCCCGCCAATCGGTCCGCAATGGAGCAGGCACGAGACATCGGAGAGCCGCAGGCGACGGGGATGGACTACGTATTGGCCAATGCCCCTTCACACTCTGAGGCGGACCTGGTCTTGAGGAAAGGCTATGTGGTGTATCTGCCGGTTTACCAGGAGGGCGAGCCCAAGGACACCGTCGCCGAACGGCGACGCGCCCTAAGAGGATTCGTCGTCGGTACTTTCAAAGCGGATGAACTCTTCGCCCACACCTTCGGTAGAACATTCCACCCCGCCATAGACTTCGAGGTCTACGACGGCGAGGATGCGGCATCGAGCTCGCTGCTCTACGACAACAATGGCGTGAGGAGCGCTGGGGAGAAGGGGGATGCGGCTCTCTTCTCCAAGGTGAGACGAATCAAGGTAGCCGATACACGATCCGGGACACGCGAGTGGGCCCTGTACTTCGCCACGCTGCCCAAATTCGAGAGGGGTGCCAGGAGCAACCTGCCCGCCCTGGTGCTCGCGAGCGGCGTCACCGTGAGTCTCTTGCTCTTCGCCATCACATGGATGCTCGTGCGCAGCCGTACGGAAGCCTTCCGCGCGAGCGCGGACCTCAAGGAAGCCAACCGAGATCTGGAGCAGGCAAATACCGAGCTGCAGAAATCGAGAGAGGGCCTGGTCAGCGCCAGAGAGGAAGAGAGGCGGCGGCTGAGACGGGACCTGCACGATGGGGTGGGTCCCCAGTTAGCCGCGCTCATGCTCGAGCTAGAAACGGCGAGCGACCTCGTCTCAGACAACCATGAAGCCTCGGCCTTGATGGCGAAACTCTCCGAGCGCGCCAGCGAGATCGTCTCGGACGTCCGGCGCTCGGTTCACGCCCTGAGGCCGCCCGCCCTCGATGAACTCGGCCTGGTCGGCGCCCTGAAGGAAGGAGCGCTGCAGTACAGTCCGGCGGGCTTGCGTGTGTCGGTGGAAAATCCGCAGGAGCTGTCGCACTTGCCTGCGGCGGTGGAGGTTGCATGTTACAGGATAGCCCAGGAGGCCCTGGCCAACGTAGTGCGCCACGCGAGAGCGAGCCACTGTTCTATCCGCATACGGCTGGACGAAGGCGCGGGAGCCCTGAGCGTCGAGGTCGAAGACGACGGGAGGAGCATCAGGGACGACGATAACGCCGGGGTGGGCATGCTCTCGATGCGCGAGCGGACCGAGGAACTTGGAGGCTGGTGTACTGTGCAGCCCCTGGCTGGGGGCGGCACCCTGGTCAGGGCGCTTCTGCCCTTCCGTGGCGCGGAAGGCGTAAGCCGTAGAGAGGAGTGAGCATGGAGGATAGCGTTCGGGTGCTGATAGCCGACGACCACCCTCTCTTTCGCGAGGGTATGCGCGGTCGCCTGGATCGGGTGGCCGACGTCGCGGTCGTGGGGGAGGCCGCGAGCGGCGACGAAGCGGTAGAGTTGGCCCACAAGCTAGATCCCCACGTCATCCTCATGGATATCAAGATGCCAGGCCTGAACGGTATAGAGGCCACCCGCGAGATCCAGCAGGCAAGCCCGCAGATAGGCGTGTTGGTGCTCACCATGTTCGAGGACGACGATTCGGTCTTCGCCGCGATGCGCGCCGGAGCCAAAGGCTACCTCTTGAAGGACTCCGGCGGCGAAGGGGTAGTGCATGCCATCAGAGCGGTGGCAAGCGGCGAAGCCGTCTTCGGGCCCGGGGTGGCCGAGCGCATCATAGGCTTCTTCTCCGCCCCCAGGGCAGCGGCACCTCAGCGCGCCTTTCCGGAACTCACGGAGCGCGAAGAGGAAGTCCTCTCCCTGGTTGCGCAGGGCAAGAGCAACCAGCAAATAGCCCGGCAGCTGTTCGTGAGCCTGAAGACGGTTAGAAACCACGTCTCTAACATCCTGCTCAAGCTGCAGGTGGCCGACAGGGCGCAGGCTGTCATCCGCGCTCGCGACGCCGGGATGGGACGCGATGGGATGTGAGAGAAATAGTCAGATCCGGCCGAGCACTCAGGGTACCTGGAGCACCCAAGGGCGCGCGAAACGGCCCGAGTGGGACTGTAACGCCGTGGCGGGGATCAGAGGGTTCGGGCGCCTCTGGCGGCGGCCACATGGCAGGCTGCGCTATGGCCGGGCACCGGCTCTTCGAGAGCAGGGATCTCTCCCAGGCAGAGGGGTTCTTGGGGGCCCGCCTCTCCCGAGCGCAGCACCGGACAGCGGGGATGGAAGCGGCAGCCAGGGGGGATGTCGGCCGGATCCGGAGGCTCGCCCGTCAAAACCTTGTGGGTCCGGCGGCGACCGACCTCCGGGGTTACGGCGAGCAGGGATTTCGTGTACGGGTGTAAAGGCTCGGTGAGCACCGTCTGCGCCGGTCCGAGCTCGACGATCTTGCCAAGGTACATGATCGCGACCCGGTCGGCGAGCGCCCAGGCGAAGGCTAGGTCGTGGGTGATGAGGACCAGGGTCATCCCGACCTCGTCCTTGAGCCGGACGAGGAGGTCGAGGATCTCGCCCCGCACCGAGGCGTCGAGCATGGAAACGGGCTCGTCGGCGACGAGCACCCTGGGCTCCAGGGCGATGGCGGCCGCTATGGCCACCCGCTGGCGCTGTCCGCCGGAGAGCTCGTGCGGGTAGTTGAGGAAAAAGCGCTCGGGCGGCCTTAGGCCAGCCCGCGAGAGGGCGCGTCCTACGATCTCCGTCTCGTCGCCTTCCAGCGCGTGTATGCGCACGCCCTCGGCGACCGCCTCGTAGATGCTCTGGCGGGGGTTGAGCGAGCCCATCGGGTCCTGGAAGACGACCTGCACCCGGCGGCGAAAGATCCTCAGATCCTCGCCCTTGAGGCGCGCGGGGTCGAGCCCCGAGACGGACACGGTCCCCGAGGTAGGCTTTACCAGGCCGACCAGCGCGCGGCCGAGGGTGGTCTTGCCGCAGCCGGACTCCCCGGCGACGCAGAAGACCTCGCCGGGATCGACGCGCAAGGAGAGGCCGTCGACCGCCCGCACCTCGCCGCCTGGGCCCCCGATCAGGCGCCGGGAGGCGAAGCGGACCTCGAGGTCCTCTACCTCGATCGCGGCGGCGTGTCTGCGCGCGTCTCCTTTTGCCCTGCCCTCTGTCAAACCTCCGCCTCCTCCCTCTCTACCAGGTGGCAGGCGGCCAGGCGCGAGCCGTGCCTTTCTAGGGCCGGATCTATCCTGTCGCAGGGCTCGAATGCGGAGGGACATCGGGGATGAAAAGCGCAGCCCGGGGGCCTGGCCTCGGGGTGGGGCGGGTCGCCGGGCAGGCTCGCAGGGACGCCGCGGGAGGCGGGGTCCCCTACCACGGGGAAGGCGCCGACCAGGGATTTGGTGTAGGGGTGGCGGGGAGCCGTCAAGAGTTCTGCGGCGGAGCCTTCCTCGACGATGCGGCCGGCGTACATTACGGCCACCCGGTCGGTGACCTGGGCGAGGACCGAGAGGTCGTGGGTGATGACGATCAGGGCGAGGTTTCTCTCCTCACGGAGCTGTGCCAGGAGATTCAGGATCTGGGCCTGGGTCATTACGTCGAGCGCCGTGGTGGGCTCATCGGCTATGACCAGCGGCGGGTTGCACGCCAGGGCCATGGCGATCATGACGCGCTGGCGCATCCCGCCGGAGAACTCGTGCGGGTAATCTGCGGCCCGACGCGGGGCGATGCCTACGTGTTCGAAGAGCTCGCGCGTGCGGCTGCGCGCTTCGCCCTTCGAAACGTCCTCGTGCAGCAGGATCGCCTCGACCACCTGGTCTCCAACCCTCTTGACCGGGTTGAACGCGCTCATCGCCCCCTGGAAGACCATGGAGATCCCGGCCCAGCGCAGCGCACGCAACCGCCCCGGTTTCGCGCCGACCACCTCGTTGCCCTCGAATCGTATGGACCCCTCGACCGTCGCGTTGCGGGGAAGCAGACCGAGGCACGCCAGCGCGAGCGTGCTCTTGCCGCAGCCGGATTCGCCCGCGAGCCCAAGCGCGTCTCCGGGCCTCAGTGAGAGGTTCACGCCGTCCACCGCGGGAGCTTTCGCGCCCCGCACCTCGTACAGGACGCGCAGGTTCTCTATTTCCAGCAGGGTTCCGGTGGGTGTGGTGGTCTCGCTCATCTGTCTCGCAATCTCGGGTCCAGGATCTCGTCGAAGGCGTAGCCGCACATGGTGAATGCCAGCACCACCAGGACGATGCAGAGGCCGGGTGGGATCAGGTACCACCAGGCGCCGAGCGAGATCGCACCCTCCGCGAAGGCAGACTCGAGGATGCTGCCCCAGGAGATGCTGAAGGGATCACCTAGACCAAGGAAGGAAAGGAAAGCCTCGGTGTAGATCGCGCTCGCGACGACCAGGGTGGTGTTGGCGAAGATCAGGGGAAACACGTTGGGCAGGATGTGTCGGGTTACGATCTGGCTGTTGCTTGCACCGAGGGCCCTGGCCCTCTCGACGTAGGGACGCTCCTTTAGCGTCAGTACCTGGGCGCGCACGACGCGCGCGGTCCCGGGCCAGGTGGTGATCCCGATGACGAACGCTATTACGAACAGGCCCCTGCCCAGTATGGCCAAGAAGACTATGGCCAGGGGGAGGAAGGGGATCACCAGGAACCAGTCGGTGAAGCGCATGAGGACGACCTCGATCCAACCCCCGACGTACCCTGCGACGATCCCTACCAGGGAGCCGATGAGCATCGAGACCGCGGTGGCGAGAAACCCGACGAGCAAGGAGATCTGGGACCCCTGGATGACGAGGTCGAGAACCGAGCGTCCATGCTCGTCGGTGCCGAGCCAGAACTGGGTCGATGGTGGCTGCAGGGGAGTGCCTGGCGCGTTGGTTACGGAGAGTTTCGCTTCGGGCACCAGTACGTCGGCGAGGATGGCGAGCAGGACGAAGACGGTAAGGATAGCGAGCCCCGCCACGCCCATCTTGTTCCTCATAAACAGCCTGGCCGAGGATTTGAAAGCCCGGATCCGGCGCGCGCGTCCCACCGAGCGGGCGCTTGGCGTGGCCTGGGTACTCACGCGCGCCCGATCCTGGGGTCGAGCAGGCCGAGCAGCAGATCCGCCAGGAGGTTGGCCAGGATCACCGCCACCGAGACCAGCAGGAAGAGGCCCTGCAGCAGCGGGTAGTCCGGGCCGCCGTTGATAGCGCGGAAGGTGAGCAGGCCGAGGCCGGGCCACGAGAAGACGGTCTCGACCGCGATGGCGCCGCCGACGATGAAACCGATGTTCAGGGCGGCGAGCGTCACGAAGGGCAAGAGGGCGTTGGGAACGATGTGTTTTCGCAAGACCACAGCTTCGCGCATCCCCTTGGCGCGGGCCGTCGTCACGTACTCCTCGTTCATCACCTCCATGACGCTGGAGCGCATGATCAGGGCGTACTCCCCGATCAGGGCCAGGGTCAGAGTGAGCGCGGGTAAGAAGAGGTGCTCCATCGTGTCCACGAACTGCGCGCCGGCCGAGGCGTCGACGAGCCCCGGGGTGGTCATAAACGAGGTCGGGAACCAGCCGAGGGCCACGGCGAAGGCCAGGATCAGGAGCATCCCGAGCCAGAACTCCGGCATCGCCCAGGTGACGAGCCCGAAGCCGAGCAGGGAGGTGTCGATGGGGCTTCCGCGGCGCCACGCGCCCCAGATGCCCATGAGCGTCCCGATAACCGTCGCGGCCAACGTGGCCACGCCCACGAGCAGGATCGTGGGCCACAGCGCGGTCGCGATCACCTCGGAGACCGGCCGGGAGAAGACGTAGGAGACGCCTAGCTCGCCCCGCGCGGTGTCGCCGAGGTAGTCGAAGAACTGTACCCAGAGCGGGCGGTCTAGCCCGAACTCCCTCTTGACCTCTTCTATCTGTGATGGCGAGATGCGCTGCAACCGGATGAACGTGCGCTCGGGATCCCCCGGCAAGATGCGGAAAAGTAAGAAGTTCAGCACGAGCACGAACAGCAGCGTGCCTGCGGCCTGAAGCAGCTTCCCGCCGACGTAGCGCGCCCGGCTCAGGCCCTGTCCTCCGCGCTCCCCCGCCTGACAAAGTAGACGATCCCGGCGATGACCGCTATCGCGACGATGCCGATCCCGACAAACAGCAGCGGGGAGGTGCCGCCTCCTTCATCCCCCGCGCCGCCCGCGCTGAGGGGCTCCAGGTTAGTGTAGGTCGCGGTCGAGAACGTGAAGGCTACCTGGCCGGGATCAACTTCCTTGGGGGTCTTGGTCCAACCCTCGAACTTGTCCGTCCGCCACGCTTCGAGCTGGTTGTCGTAGTAGAGGATCACGTAGGGGTTGTCCTCGTAGGCGATCCGCTGCATCTCCTTTATGGTGGCGGCCCGCTCGTCGAGGTCGAGCTGCTGCTTCTGCTCCAGGTACATGTCGGAGTACTCGTCGTTGCACCAGAACGTGTCGGACCAGCCCATGAACTGGTCGCAGGTGAGCACCGAGAGGATGAAGTCGGGATCCGCTTCCGAGCCCCAGCCCCAGATGAACATGTCGTAGTCGGCGGCGTAGATGGCGTCGGTAAGGGCGGTGTCGCCCATGGCCTTGGTCTTCAGGCCGATGCCGGCCTCCGTGAACCAGTCCTCGAGGAACTCGCCCTGGGTCTCCGCGTCAGCGTCCTCCGTGCGCACGAACAGGCGCAGCTCGAGTTCTTTGCCGTTTTTGTCCACGGTCCCGTCGCCGTTGGTGTCCTCCCACCCGGCCTGCTTGAGCAGCTCCTTGGAGCGCTCGATATCGAAGCCCTGGATCTCGGATTCGGGGATCTCCAGATGGTAGTTGGCCAGCGCCGGCGGGACCACCGTGGTGCCGGCCACACCCTCGCCCTGCAGGATCCTCTCGGTAAGCGCCTCCTCGTCGATAGCCCAGTTGATCGCCTCGCGCACCACCGGGTCGAGCAGGGCGGGGTTCCCAGTGGTCTTTTTGGGCGCGCCGAACTCTTCTATCGCCTCCGGCGTGGGCTCGTAGAGGTTGAAGCCGAGCTCGGTGAAGCCGGGGTCGGGGGCCGAGTTGGTCTCGATACCTTCCTGGTTCTCGAGCGACTTGAAGAGGTTGATGGGCATGTTGTAGATGTAGTCCACCTCGCCGTTTTTGAGCGCCTGCACCATGGTGTCGTCGTTGTCATAGAACTGGAAGATGATCTCGTCTATCTTGGGAGCGCCCCGGAAATAGTCGGGGTTGGTCTCAAGGCGCGCGAACTGCCCCTCGCTCCACTCCACGGCCTGGAAGGGACCGGACCCAATCACCGGCTCGTTCTTGAAGCTCTTGGTCTCGTCCGCAGGAACATCCTCCCAGATGTGCTTGGGCAGGATGTAGACGTACGTGTTCAGCATCTGGACCGAGGGTTCCTCGGTCTTGAACACCACCGTGTGCTCGTCTGGTGTCTCGATGCTCTCTATCTGCTTGACGGCGTCTATGTACAGCCCTTGCTCCTCGTCCAAGATACGCTGGTAGGAGTAGGCGACGTCCTCGGAGGTGACGGGTTTGCCGTCGTGCCACTTGGCGTCTTTGTTGAGGTGAAAGGTCCAGGTGAGGCCGTCATCCGAGGTCTCCCAAGAGTCGGCCAGGCCGGGCACCGGGCCCGAGTCTTTGGGGCTGTTCTCTACCAGCAGGTCGTAGGTGAGGCCCATGAGCTCGTAGGAGGGGATCTCGACGATCTTGAAGGGGTTGAACCCGTCGATGTCGTTCGTGCTCCCCATGCGTAAGGTGACCTTCTCGCCTTCCCCAGAAGAATCCTGGCCCACCACGCCCGTGACACCGACCAGGGCCGAGATCAGGGCCACCAACACCGCGACCGCAGAGATCCTTCGCATATTCCTTTCCCCTTTACCCCTCGATTCCAGCAACGCTGGCCTATTCCAGTAACGCTGGTTCCTCGATTGTAAGGGTTCTGTCATCCCCGTTCAACACAACGGAGACGCCCAGCGGTACGGTGCACAGGCGCTCGCCGTGGCCCAGGGGGTAGCCGTAGAGGGCGGGGACGCCTAAAGGCTCGATGTAGCGTTCCAGTACGTCCTCGATGGAGAGCGTCTGCGGGAACTCCGGACGCTCCTCGCTCCAGTCGCACTTCTCCAGCTCCCCGACGACCACCCCGGCCACCTCGTCGAGCATCCCTGCCTGGCGCATTTGGTTGAGAAAGCCGTCTATGTAGTACGGTGGCGCGTACACGTCCTCGAAGAAGAAGACCTTGCCGGCGAGGTCCGGCTGCCACGGCGTCCCGATCGCCTGGCACAACAGCCACAGGCAACCGCCCACCATGGGTGCGGTTACCGACCCGCCCCCGAAGGACCTTATGTAATCGTTCTCCGGGTCGCGGGGCACCTCGCCGAGCGGTCCGGTCGAGGTGAGCGCCTCGAGCAATCGCTCCTGGGTGAACTTTTTGGTCTCCTTGTCGTTGACGCCGGCCAGGCCCGGCCCGTAGAACGTCACCAGCCCCGTGTAGTGCCTGAGCACGGTGTGCAGCGCGGTTATGTCCGAGTAGCCGATGAGCGGTTTGGGGTTGGCCCTTATGGCGTCGAAGTCCAGGTAATCGATGGTCTGGGCGGAGCCGTAGCCGCCCTGGAAGCAGTGGACGACGTCCACCTCGTCGTCGGTGAACATGTCCATCAGGTCCCTGGCGCGGCCTTCCGGGGACCCGGCCACGTAGGCGTCGCGGGCGAAGATATTGCGGCCGAGTCTTACCTTGTAGCCCTTGCCCTCCCACCACTCGACACCGCGCAGTACCTCGCTGCGGTTGTGGTAGGGGCTGGCCGGGGCGGGCACCCCGATCGTGCCGCCGGGACGGAGTACTCGGCCCTTGATCTTCAATGCTGGTCCTTCCTCTTGGGCATCGGCAGGCTCCTGAGCTCGGTCACGAAGGCGGCTATCTCCTGCGTTGCGGCCTCGAACAGGACTTCGCCCTTGGCGGCGGTAGCCTTGCTGGCATCACCCTGCACGCCGGATTCGGAGAACGACGACCACCAAGGCATGATCTTCAACGGCCCATCCGACCAGTCCATCCAGGCATGCTCGGTCTCGGCGTAGCCACGCTCGTCGACCGCCTGGGACATGTCCACGGCTTCGGGATGCAGGTGCAGGTAAAGGGAGGTCTCCAGTTCGCAGGCGTGGGCCATTCCACCCCGGCCGGAGTCGCGGACCTCCTCGATCACCCTCGCGCTCCGCTCCGAGACGAGGTAGAAGCTGGCGGCGACGAGCGATTCCGGCTCCTCGACCATCGCAAGGCGGGCCGCGGTCTCCACCAGGTTCTGGTTGGACCCGTGGCCGTTGACCATCAGGACCCGCTGAAAGCCGTGGCGCACCAGCGACAGGGCGACGTCGGTGCAGTAGCGGCAGAAGGTGTCCCAGCGGATCGAGACCGTGCCAGGGAAATCCATGTGGTGCGGCGAATAACCGTGCACTATCGGCGGCAGGAGCACCGTCTGTGCGGGCACACGCTCTGCGGCACCCCGGCACACCGCCTCGACCAGCGTGACGTCCGTGTCGATGGGCAGATGGTACCCGTGGTCCTCCAGCGTTCCTATGGGCACTATGGGGATGCGCCCTTCTCCGGCGGCCCGCGCCACCTCGGGCCACGTCAGCTTCCCAAACTCCAGGGGTTCAGTCCACAACGTGTACCTCCTCGATCCGATTGCTCTCCGGCGTGGGCTCCTCCCGGTGCTTCACCGGTCTTCTCCGGCGGCACTGGCGAAGCGGTGCAGGAAGGCTATTGATTGCCGCATGTTTGCCCTCAGGCCGTCGATGGTGGCGTATTCGTCGGCGGCGTGCGCGCGGCCCGAGTGCCCCGCCCCGCCCGAAGCGAAGGGGACCCCGAGCACCTGCTCGAAGAGGAAGAAGGGCGCCCACCAGGGCGCCGAAGGCCACACCAGAGGCGGCGGTCCCACGTCGCGTTGGGACTCGACCATGGCGCGCGCCACCGGCGAAGCCGCAGTTGTCCTGGACGGCGGGCAGACTTGCACCTCCTCCACAAGTACCTCGGGAGCCGCCAGCGCGACGATGCGCTCGATCCCGCCCAACACCGCCTCGGCATCCGTCCCGTAGGGAATCCGTACATCGAGCGCGGACGTGGCCTCGTGCGGAACAATAGTCTTCCCCGTGATGCTGCCAGCCGAGAACCCGTTGAGGTTGAGTACCGGGCCGTACATAAGCGCGGTCAGAAGCGAACGCGCGTCGTCCAGTCCCCGGTAAGCCAGCGCGCCCGATTCTTCCAGGTGCGCGGCAGGGTCGAAGTCTCGCGCCAGGGCGTCGAGCAGTCTCTCATCCTCAGGAGGAACCGCCGCGGGCAGGAGGCCGTCGAGAGAATCCCGCTCCGCGGCGTCCCGTAGAGCGGACAGGGCACGCACCAGGGACCAGGCTGGGGATGAGATCACCACCCCCTCACTGGAGTGGAGCGCCCTCCCCACGGGACCGCCCCACTCGCCACCCGAGCAGCTCAGTACGAAGGACACGATACCCTTGCACCCGAGGTACACCTCAGCGACGTCCCGCCTGTCGGCGGTAAGATCCATGTCGAAGGCGGCCTCGGCCGCGAGGTCGGTGCGTCGGTCGGACATCACCCCTGGCAGGCTCGGGCTTCCCAGCTCCTCCTCGCCGTCCATGAGAAAGACGATCTCCGCGGGCAACTCCGAGACCCGGCGGGCCGAAGCCAACCCCAGCAAGAAGGAGGCGAGCGAACCCTTTGAATTCGCGGCGCCCCGCGCCACGATGCTGGAGCCCGCTCCTGGCAAATCGGCCGTAGCCGCCGCAAAAGGAGGCGAGGACCATCCAGGCTCATCGGCCGGCTGCACGTCGTACATCCCGTAGCGCAGGAGCCTCGGGCCGTCGCCTTCGATGCGGCCGAGGACCGCGGGGTGTCCGGCCGTGGGTATTATCTCGGCGCTCCCTCCGGCGTCCTCGATCAGGGCCGCCACGTACTCGGCGCCGGCGAGCATGTCGTCGTCCGAAGCGGAGACGGTGGGGCACCGCAGGAAGTTACGGATCTCCTCCAGATGCTCGTCGAAGTCCTTGTCGATTTGCTCCCAGGCCCGAGTCCACGGTGCGGGATGCGGCTCGCCGATAGACGATTCTGTCATGAAGGGTTCCCCTCTACGCCTCTCCTACAGACCGGTCTGCGGATTTTCATTGTAGCCAGCGCGGCCGGCTGCCGCCTCCCGAAACCACGGAGGCCTGACGTATCCGCGAAAATGGGGGCGGTTGGAGGTAGAGAAGGAGGGAAAGAACCATGGCCACGAGGATGTGCGACGTTTGCGGGGTAAGGCCGGCCGACGTCCCGGACGAGACAAACGTAGAAGAAGCAGCGCGCGAGACCGAATCGGGCCGAAGGTAGCGACTTCAGGGATCGGGCTTGGGGTAGCAACGGTCTAATGCCCGGGAGCAGGCTTCGAGCGCTTCGTCTACTACCTGCTCGTCCATAGCCGTTGACGTGTTCATGAAGCCGCGCGGCGCGAAGTAGACCCCTTCATCCAGCGCCGCGAGATGGAAGGCGGCCGTCACGGGGTTCTCCGGTCTCAAGTCGGAAAACTTGCGAACCTCGCCTTCTGTTCCGAAGTTCACGTGCACCAGAGACCCGCAGTCGTTCACGACGCCGCGGAGATCCGGCCTCTCGGCCAAAGAGCGGCGTATCCCCCCGGCGAGCCGCCCGCCCAGGGCGTTGATGCGCTCTATCTCAGAGTGCGTAAGGAGGTCGAGCGTGACGCAGCCCGCGGCCATGGTCATGAGGTTGCCGTTGAAGGTTCCGGAATGGTGGAGGTGGCGTGGAGAGCGGGGGTCGAAGACCTCCATCACGTCCGCGCGTCCGCCGAAAGCGCCGACAGGGAGGCCGCCGCCGATGATCTTTCCCATCGTCGTCAGGTCGGGACGAACGCCCAAGGCCTCCTGGAAGCCGCCGACGCCGAGCCTGAGGGTTATGACCTCGTCGCAGATGAGGAGTGCCCCGTGCTCGTCGGCCAGTCGTCGCGCCGCCGCGAAGTATTCGGGGGTCCCGACGAAGACGCCCGTCCCCGTTACGGGCTCGAGGATTACCGCGGCCACCTCGTCGCCTTCCTCTTCCATCGCGGCCTCGAGCTGACCGACGTCGTTATAGTCGACCATGCGCACCAGCTTGCGGACCCCCTCGGGCATTGCGGCTCTGTAGGAGTCCTGTAGCCAGGAGATGGGCACCTGCTCCCACATGCCGTTGTAGCCGCCTTCGGCCTTGACTATCTTCTCCCTTCCGGTAAAGGCCCTGGCACCGCGCACGGCCATCATGATGGCCTCGGTGCCCGAGTTCGCGAAGCGCACCTTCTCCACGGACGCCACCCGGTCGACGATCCGTTCCGCGAGCTCGGCCTGCAGCCCGCTGGGGGCAGGGAAAACGGTCCCCATCGCCGCCTGCTCCTTCATGGCCTCGTTTACGGCCGGCAGGGCGTGGCCGTGGACCGAGGCGGTGTAGTTGTTCAGGAGGTCGATGAACTCGTTGCCGTCCGCGTCCCGGATGCGGCAGCCGGAGCCGGAGGAGATAACCAACGGATAAGGAGGAAAATAGGCGAGAGAACGGGTATTGCCGCCGGGGATCGAACGCTCGAGCCGCCCAAAGATCTCACGCGACCTCTCGGTCCTGATACCGTATCCGGCGTCCGTTAGACTCACGTTGCCCTCCACCTTCTTACTGCCGCTACATTAGTACATACGATCATAGACCGCCAGTGAACCTCATAAAGATCGACTTCTATGGCATCCTCGTACCGTCTAGCGGGCGGTTGAGCCACGCCGTCCATCACTCCACCACAACGATTACTGTAGGCATTCAGGCGAGGGATTGTCGTAAGCCCACAAGCCTCGACACACCTGGACGCCGATTTCCCACGACGCCCAAAGAGCAGGTTCCAGTATCCGATCCGTGTCGGGCCATCGAAAGGTGGAGCGGAAGGTTAGGGGACCCCGTGGTATTCGGACGCAACACTACCGGTGCATTGCGGCGGCCGGGAACGTACGGCATGATGGACGTTGGAAGGTGGGTCCTGTTACGGAGGAGGAATAAGGGTAGTGGCTGTGATTCTCGGACCGATTTTGGGCTTCAGGGGTTTGGGGGATGGCGAATGGCGCACCTGCGCCCTTGTGGTAAGCGAGGGGACCGTCACTCCTCCAGAGTTGGCCTGGTTTATCGACAACGAGGGCCGTAGGAACGAGGGCGGGAACGCTTCCGAGCGAACTCACCTGAGGTCATTCAGGGGTTTTGAGGTCTGGCGCTTCGATTGGAGCGTGAAGCAGAGTGATGCGGAGCAGACCATCGTCTACACACTGGGCGACGGCGCGGAGTATCGTTTCAGCGTACCTGCCACGGACCAGCCGCTTCGCGTCGCCTACGGTTCCTGCGCCGGCTTCTCCAGCCTTGGAGAGATGAAGAAGGTGGGAGACAAGAACGCCATGTGGGACGTGCTCGCGCAGCAAAACCGGGAAGAGCCTTACCACCTGATGCTGCTGGGTGGGGATCAGGTATACGCGGACCTCGTGTGGGACACGGTGGCGCCGCTCAGGAATCGGCTCGCCGGGTTGGGCGGCGCGCGGGATTGGCACCACGCCGAATTCACCGAAGACATCAGGACGGCGGTCGCGGAGTTTTACTTCGACCTGTACCTCCAGAGGTGGTCTCAGGCCGAGCCCTCAGCACTGCTGGCGCGGGTACCATCCTTGATGATGTGGGATGACCACGACATCTTCGACGGGTGGGGCTCCTACCCTGAAGAGCAACAGAATAGTCCGGTCTACCGGGGTATCTGGGAGCAGGCCCGCGAACACTTCCGCCTGTTCCAGCTGCAGGCGGCGGACGATCGGGGCCTTCCTTCCGGGATGTTGTGCGAGCCCGACGAGCACGACGAACAGCCGAACTTCACCTACGCTTACAGTATCGGGGATCTCGCCCTCGCGGTGCTCGACATGCGATCCGAGCGTACCCAGAAGCGGGTGATGAGCCTGGAGACGTGGAACGTCTTGCAGGAGTGGATGGACGAGGAGCTCGAAGGCTGCAGGCACCTGTTCGTCGTATCCAGCATCCCGGTCGTTTACGTCAACTCCAACCTGGTCGAGGCGGCGTTCGGGTTCTTGCCAGGACAGCAGGATCTGGAGGACGACTTCAAGGACCAGTGGCTCAGTCGTACGCACAAGGAGGAACGGCTGCGCCTCATCCACCGTCTGCTGAGGTTTTCGGAGAAGTCGGGCTGCCGCGTGACGATCGTCTCGGGAGACGTGCACGTCGCGGCGCTCGGTTACGTGCAGTCGGCAAGGAACGGCTTTGCCAACGAGGAGCCCAACGTCATCAACCAGCTAATCTCCTCGGCGATCGTGCACCCCCCGCCGCCAGGACTCATCGTCTACGCGATGGAGCTGGTGATGGCCGACAACGTGGAGGAGGTCGACCGGGGCATCACCGCCCGGATGATGAGTTTTCCCTCCATTACCCAGCACTTCATGGCGAAGCGTAATTGGCTCAGTCTGGAGCTGGACGAGGAAGACCGCGTCTGGGCGAAGTGGTACGTAGAGGGCAAAGAAGAGCCCTACACCAAGGTCGTCCACCCGATCGACGAGAAGTGACCATCAGCAAACCCGACGGTGAAAGTCACTGGACACCGATCATCCCGTTCGGCGTCGATGGCCTCGTGCGCCGGGCCTTGAGTACACATGATCTCTTCACCGAGCCGGCTCGAATCCACGGACTCCGGCCAGCTTCTCGGGGTTCACCACCATGCGAATGGTCCGCACCAGACCGTCCGATACGTCCATGACGAGCGCCGAGATCGGCTCGGCCGCAACGGTGATGACGACGCCGGTCTCGCCGTTGACCTGCGCCAGGTGGACGCTTATCTCGCCCGACGGTGCCAACCCGACGGATTCCAAGAACCTGGCCGTTTGCTTCTCGCCCACGGTCGCGACCAGGAACCGGGCCACCTTCTCCGCCCCCCGCACGGGGCGGCGCGGAGCAAGCGCGCGTCCGCCGCCGTCGGCCACCAGCGTCGCGCCGGGCGAGAGAACCTCCATGAGGGCTTCGAAATCGCCGCCCTCGGCCGCCTCGAGGAATCGCTCGGTCACCCGGCGCTGCTCGGTCCTGTCGGCGTCGAAGCGGGTCCGGCGCTCGCGGACGTGCTCGCGGGCGCGGTGGGCGAGCTGGCGGACCGCCTCTTCCTTGCGTCCTAGAACATCGGCGATCTCGGCGTGGGGCATCCCGAAGGCCTCCCTCAGGACGAACACGGCCCTCTCCAGCGGCGAGAGTGTCTCCAGCACCACCAGCATGGCCATCGAGACGGACTCGGCCATCGCCGCGTCCTCAGCGGGGTCTTGCCTGGTGAGGATTGGCTCGGGTAGCCAGGGACCCACGTAGGATTCGCGGCGGGCCTTGGCCCGGCGAAGGCGGTCTATGGCCAGGCGGGTGGTGACACGCACGAGGAAGGCCTTGGGGTCGGCGATCTGCGAGTGGTCCACGTTCGACCAGCGAAGCCAGGCCTCCTGCACGGCGTCTTCGGCGTCGGTGACGCTGCCGAGGACGCGGTATGCCACCGAGACCAGCAGACCCCGGTGCTCATCAAAAACGCGGGCCGCTTCCGACGGGTCCGCGTCCTGTGTGTGGTCGATCACCTTGCTCTCCTCTCGCCCTGGTGATGCCGTCCTCTGCCTCATGGCCGCGGCGGCTGAGCACCCGAACATCTCAACCGGCGTCCCTAAGGCGCCGGACGACGAGTCGTCCGAGCGTACCGGTGCCGCCGGTAACCAGGATGGGTGATGTCATGGTTCCTCCTATCCTCATGACTCCCCGTAACCATACAGAAAGTCGATCTCTCCTCGCTTCGGCCGGGTTTCGTTCGTAACTACGACAAAGACGAACCGCGAGGAGGGAATGTGACATATGGACGAACACGATTGACTGGTACATCAATTCCAGATGGACCACCCCACCTGAGGGCGGCGGCCTACCGGATGCGTACACTATCATACTGCGCGAAAGACAGGCCGTTAGCGGCTCAGGCTGTTGCATCGGGATTGCTGGCTGGATGTACGGTAGAGCCGTAAGCGGTAGGGTGTGCGGCGAAGTGGTGCGCGAAGGGCGGACCGCTAGCGCGCGGCGTCGGCTGACATCTCCGCCCTTTCGACGGCGCCGTCCTCCAGCGCCAGTTCGGCCGCCCTCTGCGCGCTCGCAGCGCTCGCGTCCACCAGGAAGCCCTCCGGTCCGACCCAGTCCCCTGCTACGTAGAGGCCGTCGATGCCCGGTACCAGGGAGTCCGGGCGGCCCGCGAAACCGCCGCTTTCGGCGGATCTTGCGTTCGAGCCAATCCTGGACGCTCGTCGTCGCCAAACCGCTCGGTTCCACCTTCCCTAGCGCGGCGAAGAAGCGGAACAGCGCCAGCTTGTCCCGAGCATCCAGAAAGTCGAGGCGCAAGAGCCCCATAGGGTCCGCCGGAAACGCGCTCAGTTTACCGTCGTGCAGCACGAAGGTGTCCTTCGGGGTGCCGTGGCCGTAGGACACGCCCAGTTCTTCGAAGACTCGCGAAGCCGCGCCTCCGGTGTACAGGGCATGCCCACCACGGTTGAACAGGAAGCCGTTGGTCTCCAGGGTGGCCGCGCGCCCCCCCAGGATCGGCGACTTCTCGAAGAGGATCACCCCTACGCCCTCGCGGGCCAGGAAGCAGGCGGCGGTCAGGCCGGCCACCCCGCCCCCGACCACCACGACGTCCGTCTGCGTTAGGCTCGGTTCCATTCCCGTGTGCTCCTTCCCTCCGCGGACGAAGGTTGGGTACGGTTGGATCTGTGTGGGCACCACCATGACGCGAGACCCCCACCCACGCGTGACATGGGCCCGGCTCCCCTCCCCCACCCCTGTCACATCCGCGCCCGCTCATTCGTCTACACGGGTAGTAGACCGAAAGGAACACCAGTATGGACGCCAGGGGAGATCCTGCAGGACTGAATACACTGGAAACCGGCGAGGGCAGCGGGGCCGCAGGAGGCGACAATCCGCAGTCACTCGTCGATCCATCTGCCACGAGGAGAGCGGGTGGGCCACCGCCTACCCTTACGAACCCTGTCGGGTTGACGTCTACCCGACCACGAGGGTGTTCTCATGAACTATCTTTTGCACGGCTCCGATTCCTCCTCTCCCCTAAAGAGGGAGGCTTCCTCGGAGCAACTCCGGTGAACGAAGCGTGAGAGTAGCCTACCCTGTACTGTTCATATTCGACGGACGGTGTGGGGTCTGCACGAGGTTCGTACGGATATTGAGAGGCCTCGAGTCGTTAACGCGGCCGCTCCACGGCCGCAACCGCGGCAGCCGCGTACTGATGGTCCCTTACCAGATGCCTGGGGTCACCCGGAGCACCGGCCTTAGTTTGGAAGATTGCAGGGCATCCGCTTGGGCGGTCTCGTCCGACGGAGAACGTTACCGGGGTGCCGAAGCCATCAGCGTGGCCGTTTCCGGTGTCATTGGCACCCGGATTCCGCACGCCCTTTACAAACTCCCGCTCGTAGGGAATCTGCAGGACCTCGCTTACGGTTGGATCGCTGCCAACCGCCGCAGATTGCCAGGCGATAAGCCTTACTGCTCTCAGTATCCGGGTAATTGCCGGTGAAACACGCTCCGATGGTTTAGTCGAAGTTGACCTGACCGGCGTATGAAAAGTTGATCGAAGGGAGACCAGAAGCGTCTCCGATTACGCGGGCTTCGAAGGCGAGAGATCCGACCACTTCTACCGGCGTCCGGAACCGAGCATTGATTCCTCTTTCGTGCGCGAGTTGGTGCGCCAACTCTACGCAGGGGATCTCAGGGTGGGCACTACTGACACACCCCACCGAGGCAGCATGATTCATCGCGGATTCATCGCTGACCGTTAGCTTGTTATGCGGACGGATTGTCGAACGACCATATGGAGGTATGAGGTGACTAGTGAAGAATTCCAGGTCAGTGGTGAGAATAGTGCGGCACCATTCACGCTAAAAATTCACCGCGGCGACGGTATGGCCCTCATCGCGATGAATTGGAAGGACGAGGAGCCACCCCAAGACTTCGTGGGCTTCGCGATAGAGTACAAGGAGCCCGGCTGCGCCGAGTTCTTCCCTTTGAAGAACCGCCTCGGTTTCCCCGGTGCCTCAGGTGAGATCAACCCAAATGCTCTGTCGACCCGGCTCTCTCCGATCCAGAAATTTCGTTGGGTGCACTTCCCACGCGATGCCGAGCTCCCCGGCGAATTCGTCTACAAGGTTTCACCGGTCTTCATGAACGACATAGGCGAGCTGAGCTACGGCGAGGCTCAGGAGGCCGCGATCGAGCTCCGGCGCGAGACCTATCCGGGGAAGCTCAACGTCACCTACACCCGCGGATTCGTCTCGTCGCAGGCGTTCGTGGATCGATACGCGTCCGCGGGGCCGATCTCGCAACTGCTCCCCAGCGATGCGGACGACGGGTTGACCTTCGTTCCGACCCATTCCAAGGCCGAGGAGGCCCTGTCGTGGATGGGCTTCGAGGCGCGGCATGCCATTCTCGAGGTGCTCGACGAGGCCATCGCCGACGAGGAGGCTCGGGTCCGCGTGGTGGCCTACGACCTGAACGAACCCGATGTCGTGTCGCGCCTCGAAAAGCTCGGCGACCGGCTGAAGGTGATCATCGATGACGAGGGCCCCCATGGCGAGGCCCATTCGGGCGAGACGCAGGCGGAGGAGCGGTTGGTCGCCTCGGCCGGCAGGGACAACGTGAAGCGGCAGCACATGGGCAAGCTTCAGCACAACAAGACCATCGTGGTCGACGGCCCGCAGGTGCAGGCGGTAGTGTGCGGCTCGACCAACTTCTCCTGGCGCGGGTTCTTCGTGCAGTCGAACAACGCCATGGTTCTGCGGGCTGAGAACGCGGTCGAGCCGTTCCTCGCGGCGTTCGAAGATTACTGGCAGAACGACGGCGCTACCGGATTCGGCAGAACGGCCTCCGCACAATGGAAGGATCTCGAATTGGGCGGGATCGACGCGCGGGTGGCGTTCTCGCCGCACGCTTCGGAGAACGCCCTCTTGGCAGAGATCGCCGATGACATGGGCAATCACACTACGTCGAGCCTGTTCTACTCGCTGGCCTTCCTCTACCAGACCTCGGGTCCGATCCGGGACGCGATCAAGAAGGTCACTCAAGACCAAGGGATCTTTGTCTACGGTGCCTCCGACAGGACGGTCGGAGGCCTCGATCTGCAGAAACCCAACGGCAATGTCGCGCCGGTGAGACCCGCGGCACTCGGGGAGAACGTCCCCGAGCCCTTCAAGTCGGAGCCGGCGGGAGGCAGTGGCAACCGCATGCACCACAAGTTCGTCGTCATCGACTTCGACAAACCGACCGCTCGCGTCTACCTCGGCTCCTACAACTTCTCCGCGACGGCTGACACTAAGAACGGGGAAAACCTGCTTCTCTTCCGGGACCGGCGGATCGCCGTCTCCTACGTCATCGAAGCGCTGCGAATCTTCGACCACTATCACTTCAGGGTGGCCCAGCAGCAGGCCGAGAGCGCCAGAAGGACGCTCGTGCTCGCCAGACCTCCGCGAGATCCGGAAGATGAACCCTGGTGGGCTGAGTACTACAGGGATGCTCTGAAGATTCGTGATCGCGAACTCTTCGCCTAGCCAAACTCCGGTTCGACCCAAACTCCGGTTCGACCAATAAACATCGTGTGCAGCCGGACTATACCCGACCAAGTTGGGACCCTGGTCCCATGACAGCGGGACTACCCCCCTTTAGGGTGACTACGATAAGGCAGGAGATCAGAATAGTTGGGAGTGCAGGTCGTGGGCTGTCCCTGGATGCCGATCCTGCCCGAGCAGGGGTGAGCAACGTCATTCTGATCGAGAAGGGTATGAGGGTGAACGAGCCAGGGCCCGCATCGGATTTCTCATCGCCAAGGGAGTACGCACCTCGACGATTGTCCCGCTCTTTTCGGAATGGCTCCTGTAAGGTGGATGCACCGGCTTCCGTCATGTGCCACTATTTACTTGGTAGAAGGTAAGGAGCAGCGACTAATGGAAGATGGAAATGTCGTCTGAAAGCCGAAGCTCGGCCTGGCATCTCAGAGTTCGTTAGGCCATGAGACGGGCCTTGACACGATGAGCAAAGGACTTGCGACCGTAGCCCAGAAGGCCTGGCTGCTGCCTCGCTCGTGGCCTTCGTTAGAGGCACCTACCGGACTTGAAGATGCCAGGGAGGAAGGGTGGTTTGGATGAACCGCCATGCCGCCAGCAGCCCCGATGCTCAACCGTTTCGCATTTTGAGCGGACGTCGGCTGTTCTTGGCTCGGCTAGGGTGGATAGCGGTGTTCGCGCTGACCCTAGGGCTGTTCGCTGCCAGTATCCCAGCGTACTATGATTCCCTCGTCAGCTTCTCCGATCCCGAGCTTGACGCTGCGGCCGCTCGCGCCAGCTTGGAAGCAGCCGGCGTCTCCATGGACTTCTACGCCAGGTACCTGGTTCCGATCAGTGTCGCTTATACGATGGTGTTCTTCGTGGTCGGTACGGTCATCTTCTGGCGCAGGTCAGACAACTGGATAGCCCTCTTCGCTTCGATGTGCCTCATCACGATGGGCACCTTCGGCCTGGATACGGGTCCTGCAGATGCGCTGGCGAATCAGTACTCTGCTGCGTGGCTGCCGGTTCGCCTATTGGCGCTCCTCGCCACGATGTCGATCTATACATTCGTACTCATCTTTCCTAACGGACGATTTGTCCCACGCTGGACCCGCTGGGCGGTCCTCTTTTTTGCCGTGCATGACGTGTTCTTCTATCTATTCCCCGGTTCTATCTTCAACATCGCCAGGTCATTCTACCTACTCGATGCGGTGGTGTTATCGATAGTCATTTGCATCCCCATACTCTCGCAGCTTTACCGCTATAGGTACGTGTCGACTCCGGCAGAGCGTCAGCAGACCAAATGGGTGGTCTTCGGCGTGGTGACGTCCGCGTTAGGGGCGCTAGCATTCGAGGTACCCGTTTCTGGCTCTCCGCTCGGCCAGTTCGGCCCGCTGCAAGCACTTGCCATTCAAGCGGGTCTGTTCGGTTCTCAACTCCTGCTCCCAGTGTCGATCGGCATTGCGATCGTATACGATCGATTGTGGGACATAGACGTCATCATCAACCGGACGCTCGTCTACGGTGCCCTTAGCGCCATAGTGATCGCGCTCTACACCCTGATCGTGGTAGCGTTGGGCGAGGTCTTCCAGGCACGTGCGGATCTCGCGGTCTCGCTCCTGGCGACGGGAGTGGTGGCCGTCCTATTCGCTCCCTTGCGCGAGAGGCTTCAGCGCGGTGTGAATCGTCTGATGTACGGCGAGCGCGACGACCCTTATGCGGTGCTCTCTCGTTTGGGACGACGCCTGGAGGTCACCATAGCCCCCAAAGCGGCTCTCGAGACCATCGTGGAGACGATCGCACAAGCGCTCAAGGTGCCCTACGCGGCCATCAGCCTCAGGCAAGACGGCGCGCAGTTCGCGACGGCCGCAGAGTACGGCACCCCGAAGGGAGAGCCCCTTATCTTGCCGCTGGTCTACCAGAGGGAGACCGTGGGGCATCTCATATTGGCTTCCCGCGCACCGGGGGAGAACTTCTCCCCGGCAGACGTGCGCCTGCTGGAAGACTTGGCCCGCCAGGTCGAGGTGGCGGTGCACGCCGTCAGGCTCACCCAGGACCTGCAACACTCCAGGGAGAGACTGGTCACGACTCGCGAGGAGGAGCGGCGTCGGTTGCGCCGAGATTTGCACGACGGGCTGGGGCCCACCCTCGGTTACCTCACCCTCGGCCTCGACACCGCATGCAGGTTATTCGCCCAGGATCCGAAAGGCGCCGAGGCGCTGCTCCGAGAGCTCAAGGCTCAGACACAGGAGGCCATCGCGGAGGTAAGGCGTCTGGTCTACGGCCTCAGGCCCCCCGCTCTGGACGACCTGGGATTGATTGCGGCTATCCGACAGCAAGCCGCCAACAACGGCACCCTGGCCGAGGACCTCCTCGTCAGCAAGGGATCGAGATGGAATAAGAACGGACTCGTCTTCTCGGTGGAGGCCTCGGAGGACCTACCCCTGCTCCCCGCGGCGGTCGAAGTTGCCTGCTACCGCATCGCCCAGGAGGCCATCGCCAACGCCACGCGCCATTCCGGCGCCGGTACCTGCCACGTTAGCCTTTCTCTGGACGAGGCAAACGGTAGCCTGGAGCTCGAGGTCGTAGACGATGGGGTAGGGGTGGCGGAAGACCGCAAGGCCGGGGTGGGGATGAGCTCGATGCTCGAGCGCGCCGAGGAGCTCGGCGGCACCCTGATTGTCGAAACCCTCACGGAGGGCGGCACGCGTGTCCTGTCCCGTTTGCCGCTCTCTCAGAGAGCAGAGGAGTAGCCACGAAGATGAACCCGCCGGAGTCATCCGCGCAAGAAGCGCCCACTCGGGTCCTCCTGGCCGACGACCACGCCCTGTTTCGCCACGGGCTCAAGGCCATGCTCGCCTCAATCGCCGAATACGAGGTCGTGGGCGAGGCGGCCACGGGAGAGGAAGCAGTAGAGAAGGCCGCCAAGGCGCAACCGGAGATCGTGCTTATGGACATACAGATGCCGCAGATGAACGGCATCGAGGCCACCCGTAGGATCGTCGAAGCCAACCCCCGCACGAGGGTGGTGATGCTCACCATGTTCGGAGACAACGACTCCGTATTCGCCGCGATGCGCGCCGGAGCTAGAGGATATGTCTTGAAAGGCGCCGACGCAGAGGAAGTTCTGAAGGTCGTGGGGGCAGTGGCAGGAGGGGAGGCCCACTTCGGGCCGGAGATCGCCGAGCGCTTGATGAGCTACTTCACCGCCCCCCCCAGGGCGGCCCCTCCTTCGAAGGATTTCCCGGAGCTCACCTCCCGCGAGGTGGAGGTCCTTGACCTCATCGCCCGAGGTCGCTCCAACACCGAGATAGCGATGCAACTATACGTGAGCCCCAAGACGGTGCGCAACCACATCTCCAGCATCTTCACCAAGCTGCAAGTGGCCGACCGGGCGCAGGCCATAGTGCGCGCCCGCGAAGCCGGGCTGGGCCGGGAGGGCGCTGTCTAGCTCGCTGCCAACGTGCCGCGCCACACATGGCGTGGCGGTTTGCGGACCCGCCGTTGGGACATGATTGCCCGGCCAAGTTAGGACCCTGGTCCCATGACAGTGGGACTCTCCACCTTTAAGGTGATCGTGAGAAGGTAGGGAGAAAAACTGGTGGATGGCGGAACTGCGGGTCGAGGGGCTCTTCCTACATGCCGATCCTGCCAGGCAGGAGTGGGCAACATGGAGGTGCCCGCCAGCAAAGAGCTTGCCCTTGAGCCTTCCTTGAGCGTCGTGGGGATGAACGCACCATGAGACCAGAAGAAACGCGCGTCGGAACTAGAGTAAGGGTGTGTGAGCACCATAGGATCCCGGAGCGGCGGGGCATGGTCGGTAGGATCGTGGGCCGCTACGGGGGAGAAGAGTACGTAGCCGTCGACGTGCGCTTTCCGGACCGACGGTATCGGCTGTTCTGGCCGGAGGATCTGGAGGAGGTCTCCACCTCAAGGCCCTGGTGGCGCTCTCTTGTGAGCGGCGAGAGCAGGCGCTAGGGATGGAAGAGCTCATGTTCCCCAAGTTCGACTACTACCTCGACGAGTCGGACCCAGACATAGTGATCCTGCGCCGCCAGGACGGCTCGTTCGTGGCGGCCTTCAGCGCTCGGGGTGCCACCAGAGAGGGCTTCGTCGAAGCCGCCAGGGAGGATTATTGGGAGCTCGTCCAGGCTCACACGGAATCCGCATGATTAGTTCCGCGGCGTACAGTCGCTTGGGCTAGCCAGACTCCTACTACCCCCCACTCTCGACATAACCGTCACAAAGAACCGCTAAGATCGTCGCGTGGTGCGTGCCCTGGTGAACATTCGGTGGTGCCCGCACGTAATACCGGATAGCATGTTATCCGCCGGCGAAGAGAGCAATGAGCAGACCCACACTTACCGGAAGAAAGATGAACTCTGACGAAGCGGATCCGGGCCGTGGAGCCGCCGGCCGTCCGCGACAGGACGGCGGAGCGAAGTCCGACTTCCGAGTTCGGTTCGGCGGCTTCAACTTCGGCTTTGAGAGCAGTGGCCATTACTATCGCGGCGGCTGTGATGGCGGTAGCTCCGGCGGTGGTAGACGGTAACGCGGCGTAAAATGAAGCGACTCTTAGCAGGGGGGGCGTACCGACCAACTGGGCAACTCAGGCGGCATAAGAGGGCGGGCGGACGCACCTTCGCTCGACAGCGAAGCGGGACTGCGGGCCGCCTACGACTTGCTCGGCGGCGAACTTTACAGGATGGCCCACAGAGCTTTGAACGATGGTGGTCTGGCAGAAGAGGCGGTGCAGGAGACCTTCCTGCGGGCGTGGCGCGCCTCAGACCGCTACGATCCGCAGAGAAGCTCCCTGCGGACCTGGATGTTCGCTATAGCCCGCAACGTCACCATAGACCTTGCCAGGGCACGTTCGGCGCGCCCGCAGCGGACGGGGCTTGAGGTGGCTCATACGCACCAGGCTAAAGACACCACCGAGGAGTCCCTTCGCTCGTGGGAGATGGAGGAGGCACTGCGGCACTTAAGACCACACCACCGTCATGCCATAGTGCAGACCTACTATCGCGACAGGCCCTGCGCGGAGGTCGCCGCCGAGGCCGGTGTCCCGGTTGGCACCATGCGTAGCCGCCTCTACTACGGTCTGAAAGCGCTGCGCTCGGTGCTGGAGGAGAGGGAGTGGACCGGATGACGCTATCCGAAGACCATTACCGCTACCGGGAGCAGATCGGCGCGTTCCTGCTCGGCAAGCTCGATGAGGGGGAGCAGACGGCCCTGCAGAGACACCTGAATACCTGTCCTGTCTGCCAGGCGGAGGAGAGGGAGCTGGAACCCGTGGTCGCGGCCCTCTCGTACGCCGCTCCCGACCGGATCGATGAGGCCCCTCTGCCTCCCGAGGACCTCGAGGAGTCGACCCTCGCGCCGATCTTGGGGAAGATGCATCGTGAGCGGCGTCCTAGACAGCGGACCGTCTGGTCGGCGCTGGCCGCGGCGGCGATCTGCGTCGTCGTATTTAGCCTTGCCGGGTTCACCTGGTTTCTGGTGCCCGCAGTCTCTCTGGAGTTGCGCAAGGACGCGGTCAGGCTGGAGATCCGCACAAGCGACGGCGAGCTGGTGTTCTTCGCCAACCTTCCCGAAATGCTCAGAGTCGGGGATTCTGAGGGGCCGGAAGGACCGAGCACCAAGAGTAAACCTGCTCCGGCTGATGCGCAGAAGGAGGAACCAAAGCCCGCCGATTCTGGGGGCGGGACACCCCCCAAGGGGAGCGCGCCCGAGAGCGGCGACATGTTGTCATCCCCCGACAGCGAGAAGCCTGGAGCAACGTCGCCTGGAACGGCCTCGCCTGGAACAGCCTCGCCTGGGCCAGCGTCGTCCGGGACGGCCCCGCCTGGGACGGCCTCGCCTAGGGCAACACCGGAAGAAGGCGACCCCCGTCGTGGTCCCTATGGGCAATCGCCGGTATGCGACCAGTACTCCTGTGATCAACAGTGAGCGGCCGATCTACGGCGGGTCTCTCTTGCGGGACCACGCTCCCGGAAGCCCGAGGTCGGATCCGAACAGACTCTTTCCCACGTATCGTTGAGATCGTCGCGGGGTGCCCGCCACGGTGAATGTTCGGGGGCTTCTATTCGTAGTACCGGATAGCATGCTATCCGTCGGCGAAGAGAGTGATGATAAGACCCACGCTGACCGAAGGGCATTGCTGTTGAAAAGTCACCTGAAGGATCGCACGTTGGTAGAAATGGCCGCATTCGAGGACATACCGGGTCGTCCTTGCAAGAACTTCGAGGCGGCCAAGGCATCCCACGATAGAATCGGAGACAGGACGTTCCCAGTCCCCGGAGGTTCGAGTTCGATGCGCCAACGACCCCTTAGCTCGGATACCTACAACAACCGGGGGCCGCCCCTGGCTAGCGTGTAGGGTCGCTCTTGGGGTTGCATGTCGTAGATCCAAGGGGATGACTCGACGGGAAGGCTAGAGTAACTTACCTCTATCCCGCCCACCACACTACCAAGAAGGAGGGGTATCTTCATGAGGATACGTGCACTACTGATCCTGGCGGCGACGTTGCTGGGGGTGATAGCGCTAAGCGGGGCGGCGCTGGCCCAGACCAAGACCTGCTCTAACAACCCCTGCGTGGGCACCAACGGGGCCGATAAGCTCAAAGGCACCCCCACCAAGAACGAGATCCGCGGGCTGCGTGGTGCTGACTACATCACCGGTAAGCCAAAGGCCGACGAACTCTACGGCAACCGGGGCCAGGACGAGGTGCGCGCCGGCAACGGCAGGGACCGCGTGTTCGGCGGCCGGGGCAGGGACCAGCTCTACGGCGGCAGGGGCAACGACACGATGAACGCCCGCGACGGTTACAAAGACGACGTCAACTGCGGCCCGGGCACCGACTCAGCCTACGTCGACAAGCGCGACCGCGTCAACGAGAACTGCGAGAACGTCTTCGTCCCCGGCGGCGGCCAGGGGCCAGATCCGGGCGTAGACAAGGTCTCCGGCAAGGGGGAGCTGGGGAGCGCCTACGGCTCTCCGCGTTTGCGGGTAAGCGCCGAGTCGGCTGGGACTGACCCAGACGACGCGCAGGGCACGTTCTCCATCACCTATCCCGGCGATCCGGACGTCGCGGGCGATAACACCTATGTCCGGGGGCCCATCCTTTGCCTGGCCGTAAGCGGCAACGAGGCTCGGCTGGTAGGTCAGATCGGGTCGGCGAGCGGTCCGAGGGCCGAGCAAGGGACCTTCGAGAAGGGCGAATACGTGCGCATAGGCATACTGGACGCCGGCGAGAACGACAAGGCCAACTTCTCACCGGGCGAGAAGACGTTCACCTCATGCAACGGCGAGAACCCGAACCTGGCCGTCCTGGAGGGCAACTTCATCGTTGAGGAAGACGTTTAGAGCGGCCACCAGGAAGGGAGGAGTTATGCGTATACGACGCTGGCCCTGACGATCTCGTAAGCGGCCTAGCGGTAATTTGCGGATAGCCCGATCCTCTCTTGATGGGGAGTAGGGAGATAGGGAGTAGGGAGTAGAGAAAGGAAATACTACTCCCTACTCACTAAGCGAGCGACTCCCTAAGGTCATCGGAAAGGGTGGCCCTTTCCGATGACCGCTGTATACCGAGCAGCGCGGATCGCTTCGAAGCCTGGATCACGACTCCAGGGGCATTGCGATTGCGGAGTCACCAGCAAATGGGGACACTACCCGAGTGATCAATTGCAGGAGGGTCTTGTATGAAGGTAGTCGATATCGTCGCCCACGTCCTTTCCTCGCCGCTGGAGGAACCCTTCGCGTTCTCGCAGGGTTGGGTCGAGGGGCGAAATGCGATGGTAGTAGAGCTCTTGACCGACGAAGGAGTGACGGGCTGGGGAGAGTCTCTCTGCCACGGACTACAGCCACCGGAGATTTCGGCCTCCTTCCTCGAGCACTGCTTCAAACCGATGCTGATCGGCCGTGATCCCTTCGACGTCGAGGTGCTCTGGGAGGAGATGTACAACCGCACGCGTCCGTTCGGAGGCGGTGCCGCCGTCAACGCCATCAGCGCGGTGGACGTGGCCCTTTGGGATGCCATAGGTCGCTACCTGGGCCAACCGGTGCACAAACTGCTGGGCGGAGCGTTCCGCTCAAAGTTGACCCCGTACGCGACCGGCTTCTACCGTCGTAGAGGGGAAGAGTACCTGGAGACGGGTGTGGAGGAGGCCAGGCGGCATCTTTCGGAAGGCTTCTCGGCCATGAAACTGAAGGTGGGTTTCGGTGTCGAAGCCGACATCGAGTACGTCAACACCCTCCGCGAAGCCGTGGGTCCTGAGGTACGCATCATGATGGACGCCAACTGCGCCTACGATGCCCCGGCGGCCAGGCGCATCCTCCTCGGCTGCGAGGATGCCGGGGTCCATTTCTTCGAGGAGCCACTGGCACCCGAAGACCTGGAGGGGTACAAGACCTTGAGGGGCCTGACCGCCACCCACCTCGCCGCCGGGGAGAACCTGTTCGGCAAGATCGGCTTCCGGCGCTGGGTGTCCGAAGGAGCACTGGACATTTTGCAGCCGGATCTGGTCTCCTCGGGCGGATTCACCGAGTGCAAGAAGATAGCGGCCATAGCCCAGGCGTGGAACACCTCGGTGGTCCCGCACGTCTGGGGCACGGGCATCGGGCTCGCGGCCTCTTTG
This sequence comes from uncultured Rubrobacteraceae bacterium, assembly GCA_963849745.1. Taxonomy (GTDB): domain Bacteria; phylum Actinomycetota; class Rubrobacteria; order Rubrobacterales; family Rubrobacteraceae; genus Rubrobacter_D. Next base: position 431,943 of record CAWKIM010000007.1, read on the forward strand.
CAATTCATGGCCACGCTTCCTCCCACGCCACTATCCCTGAATCCGGAGGAGCCGATGCTCGAGTACGACCGGTCGTCGCATCCCTTCCGGGAAGACCTTATAGGAGGTGCGATCCGCATGGCGGAAGGGACAGTGGCAGTCCCGCAGGCACCCGGTATCGGAGTCGAGATCGACCGCGACATACTCGACCGATACAGCGCGCCCGGGCACCGGATCTAGAAGACGCGGATCTCGAAGTCGTCGCAGATGCAACCCACCTGCGCTACTCGACACTCCTTTGCTCATCAACTTTTGATGAATAAATAATTGATAGATAAAGTATTTTCTGATATCCTGGCCGTCGAAGGGCTCCCAGGAAAGGAGTAAGTGACCTTGGACGGGATGCGTGAGGAGCGTCTGAAGGAGACTGCCGATGAGGTCAACCCGATCTACGCCTCGGTCGGGTCGGCCTTCAAGAGGTTGCTCTTTGCCTTCGAGAGCGAGGTCGGGATGAGTCCCCCGAGGTATTTCCTGCTCCACATGGTGGCCAACGAGGAGAACATCAGCCAGGGGCAGGTGGGCCAGCTCTCCGGAGTCGACCCTTCACGCGTGACGCAGGTGGCCAAGTCTTTGGAGAGAGACGGGTTGATCCAGAGGCACCGCGACCCGAATGACAACCGGGTCGTGCGCATGCGCCTGAGTGCGGAGGGCCGGCGGATTTTCGAGGGGGCTTCCGCCAAGCGCGAGGTTTTGAGGGCCCGGATCCGACGCGCCCTGAGCCGGGAAGAGGAGGACGAGCTCAGGAGGCTGTTGGGCAAGGTTGCCGAGGCCTTGGAGGACTGACGGAGGGTCCGTGGCAAAGGGCGGTTCCAGCAGGCATCGAAACATCATCTTCGTCGGGCTCATACTCGGGATGCTCGTCGCGGCCACAAACCAGACGATGGTCGCGCCAGCGATGCCGGTCATGGTGGCCGATCTCGGCGGGATCGAGCACTACAGCTGGATCGCGACCTCGACCCTTCTGGTCTCGGCGGTAAGCGTGCCCGTGGTCGGGAAGCTCTCCGACATCTACGGTCGGCGCAGCTTCTATATAGCGGGGCTCGTCGTCTTCATGCTCGGCTCGATTCTGGCCGGGATGGCACAGGGGTTCTGGTGGCTGGTCGGCGCGCGTGCCGTCCAGGGCCTGGGAATGGGCGCCCTTCAGACGCTCTCCCAGACCATAATCGGTGACATCGTAAGTCCCCGCGAGCGGGGCAAATACATGGGATATCTGGGCGGTGTCTTCGGTATCGCCTTGATCGCCGGGCCGTTGGCGGGTGGTTGGATCACCGACTCTTTTTCGTGGCGCTGGCTTTTCTACGTGAACCTGCCAATCGGCATCACCGCTCTCGCGTTTATCGTTGCGTTCTTCCACCCGCCCCAGGTCTTCAGAAGGCGTTCCGTAGATTACGTGGGCTTCATTACTTTGGGGTTCGGGCTCTGCGCCTTGCTGCTCGCGACCTCCTGGGGCGGCACGCAGTACCCGTGGGGCTCGTGGCAGATCATTTCCCTGTACGTCGCTAGCGCGGTGATCTTGATCGGGTTCGTCGTCAACGAGAACTACGCTGTGGAGCCTGTTGTGCCATTGAGGCTCTGGAAGAATTCCATCTTCACCCTCTCGAACGCCTCCAACATGGCCGTCGCCATGGCCATGTACGGAGCCGTCTTCTACATCCCCCTCTATGCGCAGGGCGTCATCGGGATAAGCGCAACGAACTCGGGGGCCGTGCTCATCCCGGTGATGCTCTCTGCGGTAGTACTGAGCATCTTCGTGGGGAGGCTCATCACCCGCACCGGCCGCTACAAAGGGTTCGTGCTCGCCGGGCTCATCGCAATGGGAGTGGGATACTATCTGCTGACCCGTCTGGGATACGGTTCTACGCAGACAGAGCTCACGCTAACTATGATCGTTCTCGGCGTTGGCCTCGGGGCGGTATTGCAGACCTACATCCTCATCGTCCAGAACGCGACCTCGCGCGAGGACCTCGGCATCGTCACCTCCATCACGCAGCTAACCCGCTCGATGGGCGCCACGTTCGGCACCGCCATCTTCGGCACAGTTATGGTCAGCAGGATGGAGACCGAGATCCCCAAGCGCCTGCCCTCCGGGGCCCCGAACGCTTCATTAGCAAAACGGCTCTCCGGTGGGGACGGCCTACAATCGTTGCTCGATCCGAGCGCCCTCGGCCAACTCCCCGCATACACCGCGATCGCTATCCGCGAAGGGCTCGCCGCGGCCATGCACTCGGTGTTCCTCGTGGGACTCCTGATAGTCGGGCTAGCCCTTGCGGCGAGCGTCTTTATCAAGGAGCTGCCGCTACGCGATACGGCGTACGCCGACGAAGATGCCGCCAAGCAAGTCCTCGACGGCCAAACCAGAACGTAGCAGAGAGCGTATGCGCACGACCGCAGCGACGGAAGGAGAACCATGAGCACAAAGCGCAAGGAGCCGGCCATGGGCACCATCTTCATCGCCCCGTTGGAGCATCTTGGCCGAGAGGATCTCGACTGGGCGGGCGGCAAGGGCGCGAACCTCGGCGAATTGGTGAAAGCGGGATTTCTCGTGCCGAACGGGTTCGTCGTTACCACGGACGCCTACGACGATATGCTCGAGAGAACCGGCCCCGTCTCCGACGCGGCTCCACAGACGACGAAGCTCTAGGGAGCATCTCCGGCCTGACCGGGATTCCTCCTACCCACGCAAAGTAAAGGTAGAGTTGAGCATGCGCAGACCAACAGCCGCAATCGGCAGCGCGGTGTTCTTCGTGTTGGCTCCGGGCGTGGTTGTGGGCTTGATCCCGTGGTGGTTGACAGGGGGTTGGCAGGTGCGCGAGCCTCTGCCGTACTGGATGCCTATACGGGCGCTCGGTGCGCTTCTGCTGGTCGCGGGACTGATCTCGCTGCTCAGTGCGTTCGTGCGATTCGTCGTGGAGGGCCTCGGGACACCGGCGCCGGTCGCCGCTCCCGAGCGTCTGGTCGTCGGCGGGGTGTATCGCTACGTTCGCAATCCCATGTACGTGGCGGTGCTGGCGGCTATCGTCGGTCAGGCGTTGCTCTTGGGCCGACTCGTTCTGCTGCTGTACGCTGCGGGCGCCTGGTTGGTCGTCGCGGCGTTCGTCCGCTTCTACGAGGAACCCACCCTCACCCGCCGGTTCGGCGCGGACTACGAGGCCTACCGGCGCGCTGTGCCTGCCTGGTGGCCACGCCTGCGTCCCTGGGACCCTGACGAGCGTGACGAATCAGGCGCAGGGTGATGAGGTGGCAGGAGCGATAGACGAGATCTCGGGCCGAACCTCGGTTGCAGTAAATGCATTCGATCACCCGATGCGACTATTGGATCACTCCGGCGCGTCTGCTCGCCCCGGAGGCTTGTCGGGACGCAGCCACAAGGAGACGTAAACAGGCTGCATAGTCTCCCTGACAACCCCAACTAGATCAGCGTTCAGCGCATCAAGGTCCGTCTGGTCACGCAGCCTCGCGGAGAAGGCTTCCAGGGTCTTCCTTGCGTCGTACTTACGTCTGTAGAAGCGCCTATCTATGAAGGTCTGGATCCGAAGCCTCAGAGGAGCGAAGAGGGCCGCGATCACAAGCGTCGAGACGACGATGGCGAGTTGGGATCCTTCCGCCTGGCCGGTGAGGACTCGGAAGATCTCCTGTGCCCCAGCCACCACACCAAAGTAGATTGCGACTAGCATGCCTGTGAGGGAGCCATAGACGAGGGTGAGGTTTATTAGGGTGTCTATCTCGTAGAGGCGATAGCGCAGGATGGCTATCCCTATTGCGGTAGGACCGCCCAAGCCACCAACCGCCACAAGCAAGTAGCCAACCCACAAGCCCCACGACACCCCTCCTAAAGGGGAGAAGACGGTGTTCTTGAGGACATTACCGACAAAGAGAGCGTACACAGCGGCCAAGCCAGCCAGGAAGCAGAGCGGATGCTTACCCCACCGACCTCTCGACCCTGCTTTCTTGCCCCTTCTGTCACGACTCTACTCTCACTGGAGCTGGCGAAGCTTTCCTACTGGTTCGGCGAGGTTCCCAGGATCCTGCCCTCTTCTTTGGCGAGCCGTAAGAGTTCCGGGTCCTCTAACTCTCGCAACTCCGGCGACTGATCCGCGGCCAGGAAGTCGTGACCGCGCTCTCGCAAGGCCCCGCCCACGACCGGACCAGAGAGGTGGACGTCGAGCATCAGCCTCACTCGCCGTCTACGTGGTGAACCTCGATGTTCAGCCCGGGATAGAGCTCTTGCCAGTATTCCGGTGAACGGTCGATCTCCTCGAGGAACCGATCTATCTCCTCGGGATACTCCCGGTAATATGCGAGGGCCACATCGAGCTGGCGCTCCGTCACCGGGTGCGCACCGAGCAACGTCTCACGGCCCTCGGCCTCGTGGAGCATCAAGAGTTCCCAAACGTCCATCCCAGTGCCCGCAACCGACGCCCGCCTCCGGTGCTCAGCACCCCTGAAAACTATCCCGGGGAACCGCCTCATCCTCAGAGCCTCCTCGGCCAACCTCTCCAGCATCCGCGTCTTGGGGATCCCGGCCCTCTCAACCTCCAACTCCAACAACTCCTCGAAGTCTCGCCCGAGCCGTATCGAGAGCGGTCTGCCCTTCTTCCGCGTCGTCATCGTAGATTCCTATCCGTCGCTACCGTGTATTGAAGTGTAGCGCAATGTCCTGGAAAGATGCCCACTTCGAGATAGCGGAGCGCCGTAGCGCGCCCACAAGACACGGGAATTGCCCGTACGTCTCTTCGCCCGGGCTTGCGTGGGGTCCGAGGAAGCGGGCGTCCGTCCCGACCCGGCGAGCCGAGGAGGTCCCCGCCCTCCAGAAGGAGAAGCTCGAGGGGTTGGGGCTCTCCGAGAAGGTATGGCGTAGAGCTCGAACTTTGGGCATACGATTTGGGCTCCCTCTGAGCCATGTATTCCCCCTTGCGGTTCGGAGAGAAGATAGCACCGCCTGGAGGAGCCGAGACTTTGGCGCCGGGGGTGGTTCGAATCTATGGGCGCAGGTCACTCTCTCTATGAGAGAATGGTGTCATGACTCCATGGTGACACATGACGCACCGAATCAGAAAATTTGACCAACCAGAGAGGATCTCGATGAGCGACCAAGGCATTTACGAGCCGATACCGCAGCCGCCGGGGTATCCGGTGCTTGGCAACCTCTTCGACCTGAGGGGGGCTGCGACCCCCACCCAGGCCCTCATGAAGCTCGCGCGCCAGTACGGCCCGATCTTCCGCTTCCACGTGGGTCCGCGCAGGCTCACCGTCATCTCAGGCTTCGACCTGGTGGATGAGTTGTGCGACGAGGAGCGCTTCGACAAGATGCTTGGGCCGGGCCAAATCAACGCGCGCGCCGTCGTCGGCGACGGGCTCTTCACCTCCTGGACCCAGGAGCCCAACTGGAAGAAGGCACACAACATACTGCTCCCCAACTTCGGTATGCGCGCGATCAGGAACTACTTCCCGATGATGACGGATATCGCGACGCAGCTCGTCGGGAAGTGGGAGAGGCTCAACCCCGAAGACGAGATCGATGTCCCCGCGGACATGACCCGCCTCACGCTGGATACGATAGGACTCTGCGGCTTCGGCTACAGGTTCAACTCCTTCTATAGCGAGGAGCCCCACCCCTTCGTCGCGGCCATGATTCGCTGCCTGGATCTGTCCATGCACAAGCAGACACGCCTGCCGGTCGGGGACCGATTGAGGGTGCGCGAGCACCGGCAGTTCCAAGAAGACACCACGTACATGAACTCCCTAGTCGACAAGATCATCGCGGAGCGCAAGGCAAGCGGAGACGAAACGGAGACCAAAGATCTGTTGAACTCCATGCTCACCGGGGTGGACAGGGAGAGCGGCGAAAAGCTCGACGACGTCAACATCCGCTACCAGATCATTACCTTCCTCATAGCCGGCCACGAGACCACGAGCGGTCTGCTCACCTTCGCCCTCTACTTCCTGCTCAACAATCCCGACGCCCTCGCCAAGGCCTACGAAGAGGTCGACCGGGTCCTCGGCGGCGACCTGTCTTCCCCGCCGACCAACGCCCAGGTGAACCACCTCAGGTACGTCTCGCAAGTGCTCAAGGAGACGCTGCGCCTGTGGCCCACAGCCCCCGCCTTCACGCGGCACTCATACGAGGATACGGCGCTGTGCGGGAAGTACCAGGTCGGCAAACAGGACTCGCTGATGGTGCTGACGCCGATGCTGCACCGTGACCCGAAGATCTGGGGTGAGGACGCTGAGACCTTTGATCCCGAGAGGTTCACCCAGGATGCAGAACAGGCAAGGCCTGCAAACGCCTACAAGCCTTTCGGGACCGGCCAACGCGCCTGCATCGGACGCCAGTTCGCCATGCTGGAGGCGACGCTGGTCCTGGGGATGATCCTGCAGCGCTTCGAGCTCATCGACCACACGAATTACGAGCTGAAGATAAGGCAGACCCTCACCATCAAGCCGGCCGATTTCCACATCAAGGTTCGGGCGCGCACCGACCGCCCGGCAGCGGTCGCATCGCCGCCACCCCCTCCCCCACCCGCCCAGGAAGAAGAACCAGAGACCGAGCCGGCTCCGGCGGTGCAGGGCAACACACCGCTACTGGTCCTCTTCGGCTCCAACCTGGGCACGGGCGAGGGTATAGCGCACCAGATCGCCGACGACGGCAGGACCCAGGGCTTCACGACCACCGTGGCCCCGCTCGACGACTACGTGGAGAAGTTGCCGAAGGAAGGGGCCGTAGTGATCGTCTCGTCGTCCTACAACGGCACCCCGCCGGACGATGCAGCCCGCTTTTTCGATTGGCTGTGCAACGATTCCCTTGATACTGATGCCCTCGAAGGCGTTAGCTACACCGTCTTCGGGTGCGGCGATCGCGACTGGGCGGCGACCTACCAGCGGGTGCCCAAGATGATCGACACCGAGATGGAGGCGCACGGGGCAAGTCGCGTCTACCAGCGCGGCGAGGGCGATGCTAGCGACGACTTCGACGGTGAATTCCGCGGCTGGTACGACCACCTGTGGAACTCGCTGGCCGGCGCGCTCGGTACCGCGGTGGAGGCGCCCGATGCCATCGTCAAGGGGCATCGCTACGAGGTTGAGCTTGTCACGGAACCCGTGGAGGCCAGTCCGCTCGTCGCGGAGTACGGCGCCAGGCCGATGGAGATCCTGGCGAACCGGGAGCTGCAGAACAAGACAGGGCCGCACCCCTCGGAGCGCTCGACCCGCCACATCGAGCTCGCGGTGCACGAAGGGGTGACCTACGAGGCGGGAGACCACCTCGGGATCCTCCCGCGCAACAGCGCCGCACTGGTACGCCGCGTCATGGAGCGCTTCGAGCTCCCCGAAGACAGCCCGATACGCATCAGGAACAACACCGCGAGCAAGACGTTCTTGCCGGTCGACAAACCGGTCTCGGCATCGTCCCTGCTCTCGGCCTACGTGGACCTGCAGGGCGTCGCCCGACGCTCGGAGATACAGGTGCTCGCCGAATACACGGAGTGCCCCCCGGAGAAGGAGAAGCTGCTGGCCCTCGGCGGCGACGACCCTGACGGCGTCGCCCGCTACAGGGAGGAGGTACTCTCGAAGAACGTCTCCCTGATCGACCTCCTCGAAGAACACCGTTCCTGCGAGCTGCCGTTCAACGTCTACCTCGAGCTGCTGCCGCAGCTCAAGCCCCGCTACTACTCGATCTCCTCCTCCCCCATGGTAGATCCCGCGAGGCTCAGCATCACCGTCGGGGTGGTGGAAGGCCCCGCGCGCTCTGGTCGGGGCGAGTATCACGGGGTCTGCTCCTCTTACCTCGCGGAGCAGGCCGTCGGCAGCGTGGTGGAGGGCTTCGTGCGTCCCCCCAGCACGCCCTTCGTGCCGCCTGAGGACCCGTCCACGCCGATGATCATGGTCGCCGCTGGCACCGGGCTCGCGCCCTTCCGCGGGTTCCTCCAGGAGCGTGCCGCGGTCAAGTCGCGGGGGGAAGAGGTCGGACCGTCTTCGCTGTTCTTCGGCTGCCGCAATCCCGAGCAAGATTACATCTACGAGGAGGAGCTCGAAGCGTTCGCCAGTGAGGGAGTCGCCGATCTGGAGTGCGCGTTCTCGCGACTCGACGGGCAGCCGAAGATGTACGTGCAGGACCGCATAAGGGCGCAGGGGGACGATATCTGGGCCGCCGTCCAGGATGGCGCAACAGTCTACGTGTGCGGGGATGCCGGCAGGATGGCGCCGGACGTCGAGAAAGGCTTCGTCGCGCTGTATCGAGAAGAGACCGGGGCAGGCGAGCAGGATGCCGAGTCGTGGATGGCCAGTCTCAAGGAGTCGAATCGCTACCTGGTCGACGTCTGGCCGCGTAACTAGCGTCCCTCTGCCGTGGAGGCGCCAAGAGACAAGATTCGAGATCGCAGTGGTAGTCTGATCCGCCTGGGCATACTGGCCCTGCCCGCCGCCGGCCTGCTGGGGTTGGTGGGCCTGCTCAGCAGGTATGGCGTCCCGAACCCGCGCGCCGATCCCGAGGCGGCCGCCCGGTTCGCCAGCTCGAGCTATTACTTCGCGAGCCAGTTCGTGGGGAACGTGGTCGGCCTGACGCTCCTGATCTTCGGCATACTCGCCCTGACGGCGTTTCTGTCGGAGACCCGCGTGCGGGGGCTAGCCCTGGCGGCGATGATCCTGAGCATCGCCGGCATCGCGCCGATCCTGTCGGCCCTGGGCGTCACCACGTACGCCCTCCCCATACTAGGACGTGCCTACCTGGGCGGCCAAGCAGACGCCCTGGTAATAGTCGACACCATATTCCACAACCCGTTGAGAATAATATTCGTCCTGACCTTCGTCTCTTACGGAGCGGGATTCATCCTCTTTTGTGTAGCCATCTGGCGCTCGGGGGTTCTGCGCAAGGGGGCGGCGATCTCCCTTGGCCTCCACGCCCCTCTCGTCTCCAGCTTCGTCCGGTCGCAACCGAGCCCGGTCGTGGTCCTTGGGGCTTTGCTGTTCATCCTGGGGAGCACCCTGGTCGCCCTCGATGTTTTTCGGGGAACTTCGAGAGGGGGCGCGGCGGGTAAGGCAACCCCAGATGATCCAACGAGATAGACAATCTGCGATCGCCATCCCGACCGAAACGGAGGATAGACAAGCAAGGCCGCAGGAGACAGAGCAACCTCCAACAAGGAGGAGCCCGGAGAACGCGCGATGGCGACTCCGGGCTCCAGATCTCTCCTTTGCGAAACTCACTCCTCCGGTGCTACCCGGAGGGAGCAATCGCTATTTACTGCCCCAGTAAGGATAGAGGTCGTCCCTATTGTTGGCGGTGACTGGGGTCCTGCCACCCCCGTCGGGCTTGATGTAATAGATCTCTGCGTCTCCGGCTCCGGGATCGTAGACATAGGCTATGCTCTTGCCGGAAGGCGAGTAGGAAGGCTGTATGTCATCTGCGTTGTTGTTGGTGACGTTTTTCCTGCCCCCTCCGTTGATGCTGATCGTGTAGATATCCCAGTCGTTTCTGTCGTTGCCCGCATAGGCTATCTTGGTGCCGCCGGGAGCGTAGTCGGGCTGGTAGTCATTCGTGCTGTTGTTGTTGGTGACGTTCTTCTTGCTCCCCCCGTTGGTGTTGATCGTATAGATGTCCCAGTCGTTTCCATCCTTGCCCGAATACGCTATCTTCTTGCCGTTGGGTGAGTAGGCAGGATTTTCGTCGTCCGTATTGTTGTTGGTAAGGTTTTTCCTGCCCCCTCCGTTGGTGTTGATCGTGTAGATGTCCCAGTCGTTTCCGCCGACGCCCGAATACGCTATCTTGGTGCCGTTAGGCGAGTAGTAAGGGAAGCGGTCATTCGTATTATTGTTGGTAACGTTCTTCCTGCTCCCCCCGCCAGGATTGATCGTGTAGATCTCCCAGTCGTTTCCGTCCCATCCCGAATAGGCTATCTTCTTGGCGTTGGGTGAGTAGGCAGGCGCCTCGTTGCCCGACTGGTCGTTGGTGACTTTGAGATTGCTCCCCCCGTTGGGGTTGATGGTGTAGATCTCTAAGTCGTTTCCATCCCATCCCGAATAGGCTATCTTGCCTGGTTTGCCTGGATAGTTGGCCTCCGCAGGCTGGGCGTAGAGCACCACCAGTCCCACGGCCGCCAGCAGCCCCGCTGCTGCAACCGCCAGCAGCGCTGCCCTGAGGTTGTCGAACCTTACCGTCCTCACTATTTTCTCCTTTCCCAAGGGGCGCAGCGGGGCTTGGCTGCCCACCACGCCTTTGCAGTTGTAGTCACTGTAGCGAGGGCGATGGGATGCCGCCTCACCCATGTGGGTGATTTTTGCAGTTTCTTGAGCGTTGCGAACCGTTGCGAACTCGGATGCAGTTTTTCGAGGGGATGTGCCCACACAGCGATGCAACTGCCCATTCCTACGACCGGTAGTCCCTCGCCATCTACACCCGCGCCACAGAAGGCATGGCGCCGGGCCTGTTTCGCAGAGTACGACATACGGAGGTTACGCAACTTCTCAGGGCCATCCGGGATCTCTCCGTCACTGCTGATGTAAACGTATTCGACACCACACCGACGCTTCATGATCTCGTTCCAACGCGTCAGGCTCTCGGAGCGAAGCAGACGGGATGAAGGGGATATGGTTCTTGGAAATGTTTCGACTTCACCGTACCGCACAGGGCTCCGAATGCATGATGTCTTGGGCGCTCTGCTATATTGGTCCCTCCGGCAAGAGGAGCGCGGCGAGGAGCTTTCCGAGTGCATACCAACCTATTCGCCACCGAGGCGGCCCAGTATGCTCACTTACGCCCCACCTATCCCGAGCGCTTGTTCATCTTCCTTTCGTCGACCGTAGCTTCACGCGAGGTGGCCTGGGATTGTGCGACGGGCAACGGCCAGGCGGCGACGCACTTGGCGGGGTACTTCGGTAGGGTCATAGCTATCGACGAGAGTGCGGAGATGATCGCCCAAGCCCCCCGCGTTCCGAAGCTCGAATACCGGGTTGTCGAGGCAGAGGATTCGGGCATCGCGGCTCGCTCTGTGGACTTGGTGACGGTAGCTTCTGCTATCCACTGGTTCGACTTGAGGAAGTTCTACGCGGAGGTCCGCCGCGTCGTCAAGCCGGGGGGTGTTATCGCAGCCTGGACCTACTATACCCCCGTCTTTGACAGCCCCATCGATGCCATCATACGGCGTCTGGCACACGACGTTCTCGCCGACTATTGGGACGAGCGCGTGCACTACGTCGTCGACGAGTTCCACGACCTGCCCTTCCCGTTCGAGCCGATCGACGCACCACGATTTCGGACGGACATGAGGTGGAATATGGAGGACCTCCTCGGCTATTTCGAGACGTGGTCATCTTCGATGAAGTACCGTGAGGCGACCGGCGCCCACCCGACGGACCTGATAAAGGGAGAGTTGGCTCGGGCATGGGGAGAACCCGAACGGAAGCGGGATCTGCACTTCCCGCTCTACATGCGTATCGGTCGAGTATAGGGCTCTCATATAGGCAGGTACGGGGCGAGAGGACAATGCGGCGAGCAGCTGCAGGTGCCTCTGAAGACTCGTAAGAGCCTTGCCCAGCCGACGTCGTCGAGCCTCTCGACGGCGATGGGTCCGGGCTCCTACCGCAGGAAGAGCCAGATGGCGGCGGCCACCCCGTAGGCCACGATGCCCACGCGCAGCGCGCGATCGCTCACCCGCCTGGCCAGGCGCGCCCCGATCACGCCCCCCGCAAGCGACGCAGGACCCACGATTGCCGCGGCGCCCCAAGCCACGGGCGTCAGCAGCGCGAAACCGAGCGCTGCCACGGCACCGATCACCAGCTGGAGCAGCGCTTTGAGCGCGTTTAGTCGCTGCAGCGTGTCGTCGAAGAACACGCCCAAGAGGGCGAGCACGGCCACGCCCAGTGCCGCACCAAAATACCCACCGTAGGCGGCCACGAGCGTCTGGGCGAGAAGGGGAACGGGACCGGGACGATCGCGGAGGCCCGAACGCCCGCCTAGCCGACCCCCGATCGCCGGCTGGGCCGCTAGCAGCGCGCAGGCGGCGAGGATCAGGAACGGCACCACGCTCTCGAAGGTGCCTTGCGAGCTAATCAGGATGAGCCCGACGCCGACGATGCTGCCGAACGCACTGACCGCGGCCAGCGGCAAGGCGCGTCGTCCTTGGCCGCGGAACTCCCGACGGTATCCGAAGGCGCCCGTGACGTAGCCCGGAGTGACGGCAACGTTGTTGGTGACGTTCGCGATCAGCGGCGGGTACCCGGCGGCTATCAAGGCGGGGAAGGTGAGGAGCGAACCGCCGCCCGCGGCCGCGTTTATGGCACCGGCCACGAAGCCGGCCCCGGCGAGCAGTACGCCCGCACCGACGCTCAATTCCATCGCGTGCGGAGGCGGCTCACCGGACGGCCGTTGATGTCGAGTCTCGCGGTGGCCCCGTCCGCCGTGCGGCGGACGTAGAGGTCGGCGGTTCCTTGGTCATTGACGCCGGCAGAATGATGCGCCTCTCTACGGGTTTGCGATCCCGACGGCTCCGCGCCTACCCGCGGTGGACCTTAGAGTGCAGTCGGACCGTACGACCTACCGTCCATGAGCCCCTCGACGATCGGGTCGCACAGCAGCAAGGGCTTGGAGGAACCCAATTGCTCCAGGACCTCGCCCAGCCTTCCGACGGCGTCCCTCCCCTGGATGTACTTGCCCGGCGCCGCGAACACGGCCGCCATCGGGCCACCGTTGGACTGCATACGCCCTCCTCCTTTCTCAAGCTTGCGTCCTCCACCCTACAGAGTGCCGGGGCCAGGCACAAGGGACGCTTCGCCTTCGGGAGGACACAGGAAGTAGCGAGGAAGCGTCATGATGCCCTACGGCTCCTCAAAGCCGCTGAGAGCAACGCCGCTTGACCATAGGATCATCACTTTTGCAGAAGGGCTATCTCTCAGGCATACAGAAGAGTCGCCATCGTATAGAGACGGTAAAGCTCTCTCCAAGGGCAACAAACCTTTAACCCAGAGTTTGCTCCTATTTTACCCCAAGCTCAGAGCAACTCTGTAGTATCTCAAAGTATGGAGCGAGCTCGTATTCGTCTCGTACTTACTTGGTCGCATCCCGCCCACACCCCCCACTTTGTGGGCCCGGAGCCCAACCGCATCATTTCTGCTACACACGTTCTTGCGGTCCCCTCTCTGGCTCGCCGGGTCCTTCTGCCCAGCGGCAGTGTCTCCTCCCGTCCCCGCCGTTGGGTTTGTGTTTCGTCCGGAGGTCCTACTCCCAGTGCTGAGAAAGGAGCACAACTGATGCGTGCATTGCTTTGCCACTGCCACCGTCACCTGGAAGCCGAAGACGACGATGCGTTGTGCGTCGTGGTGCGAGAGCACTTGATCTGGTGGCACCCCTCCCTCGAGCCGTCCGAAGGACAGGTGCAGCAGATCGTCTCTACCCGCGCTTACGACATCGAGTACGCCGAGGAACACGCTCAAGAGGAGGAAGAGTTCGCCTTCGAACCCTACTGATCCCCTGTAATGTCGCCCAGCCGCAGGAGGCGCCTCATGAAGCCGGAAAGAATCCAAGTCGGTACGACCGTAAGGGTGGGCGAGCACTATAGGATCGCCGACCGACGCGGCATGGTGGGTAGGATAGCCGACCACTACGGGGGAGATGGCTACATGGTCGTAGACGTGCGCCTCTCGGATCGACTGCGTTGGCTGTTCTGGCCGGAGGACCTGGAGGAGATCTCTCCACCCCGGCCATGGTGGCATTCACTTGTGCAATTGACCAAAGGAGGCATTCACAAGGATCATCGGACGATGAGAAGCTCTAGAGGCGTCCTCTCCTACAAAGGGAGGACGTCGATAAAGGAAGATAACACCTCAGGCTATGAGGAAGGAATCCACTAGAGATGATGAAGCGTCTTTCGCTGCTATTGGCAGCGCTGTTCGTGGCTGTGACGCTGTTTGCCGCGCCGGCGATCGCCTCGGGCAACGGCGATAATGGCAACAATAGCGATAAGGTCTGCGTCCTGCGCGACGAGGACAATGGTAAGGACTACCACTGGGTCTGGGACGTGGAAGATCTGCATCCTGGTGACAAGGTAGTAGGGAACCAATACTGCGAGGACGACCACAACGACAATGGTAACGGCGACCATAACGGACACGGCGACGAAGAGTAACGGTACCGCAGCGGCCAGTGCTAGTTAGACGTACTACCGTTCGGGACCTGGACGTACATCTTGAACGGCTCCATGAAGAGACCTCTAAGAACGGGGAGGTCCTAGAAGAGGTCGTCGCACTCCTGAGGGAGCGGCGGGTCGAAGCCCACAGGCGTATGCTGGAGGCGCTCGACTCCAACCGGTACGAACGCCTGGTCGCAAGCTTTTCGGGAACACTGCGTCGCGGCCGTAGCCCGACCCTACCGGTCCCGTCCTGGAGGCTGCGCGGGACCTCCTCAGGGACCGCCACAAGAAGGTCCGCAAGGCCGCGAAAAAACTAAGCGAGGACTCGCCCTCAGAGCACTTCCACGACCTGCGAAAAAAGGGGAAGCGACTACGCTACGCCTTGGAGCCCCTGCAGGAGATCTACGGCAAGCCCGCTCAGAAGATGGTGAAACTCCTCAAGAAGATCCAGGACGATCTCGGCGATCACCAAGACCTTATCGTCGCCACCAGGCTCATGGAGGAGTTGGGTGTCGCCGGGGATCGCGCGCCGGAGGCCGCCTTCTCGATGGGCTCGATGGCCGAGCGCTACGGCCGCGAGGCGGCGGAGATAAGGGCGGTCTTTCTCGAATCCAAGCCCCTCCGTAACCTGAAGCGCGGCAAGCCGTGGAGGAACCTTAGGAAGAAGTTGGAGAAGCGTGCCTGAGGGTAGGCCGGGCGTGGAGATGTACCTCCTCCACCACGCCGCCTCTACGTTTTACCTGCAAATCGGCGCAAAAAAGAGCCGACGAGCGGACTCGAACCGCTTACCCCTGCTCCAGCTACGAGTTTGCTTGAGTACGTTCTAACGTATCCTCCTGCGTCTGGTAGATCAGCATACCTAAAGGGTTATCGGCACATTAGAGAGAATCTTGTGTCCGTGGCGTACTAGCGTGTATCAGCCCGGTTGCAGTACGGTTGCAGTAAATGCGTAGTCGTCAATATGTGTTCGGAGTGAGACTTTCGGCCTCTCCGAGAGGTGGGATGGCCTCTGGGCTTACGGGGCCCTCTTCGACCGAGTTTCCGACAGGGTGCCCAGGGCCGTGAAGATGAAGCCGGCGACGTTCAGGACGTTGCGGGCAGCGTGTAGACGGGTCCAGCGCTCCCTCAACTCCCCGAACTCCGCGTGTGCATCCGCCCGTGTTTCTTGCGTTCCGCAAGGGTCAGCCCCGAACCCTGAAGGGCGCCCGCCCCCCTAGAGGCGCGTCGTGCGGCGAAGAGGCGAGGCGTCTGAGCGCGATGACGTTGTCGGTGACGGACTGCCCGTTCGGGCCGGTGGCCAGTCGCTCGGGGCGCCCACGAATTCGCTGTGCCACCGAGAAGGGTCCAGGTCGAGCGTCTCCAGTGATTGCTCCGGGGTCGGGAAGGCCGTGTCAGGGTCGGCCCACGACCACGGCGCGGCCGAGGCATGCTCGACGATCAGAAGTAGACCTCCTGGGGTCACGGCCCGCGCCGCGGCCCGCAAGACGCGTGTGCGCGGGAACTCGACCGGCGACTGCAGGAACATCTTGCTTCCTTTGTACGGCTCGTCCGCCGAGTTGGGTAGCCGCGGAGCGCACGAAGGCGAGGTCCAGGTCGATTTGGCCAAAGGGATCTATCAAGATCGCCTCGTTCTCGCGGTGGACGACAGACGATCCCGGCGGGAGGCGACGGCCTCCCGCGTGTCCTCGGCCATTAGATCCGCGTTGATGTGTGCTCCGGCCATCGCGCCGCCATTGGCGGAGGCGAGGACCTGCGCGGTGGGGTCGGTTACGTTCCCGGCCACCCACACCCCGGGCACGGCGGTGAGGCCCATAGCGTCGGCCTCGATATGTTCGCCCATGCCGGAGGGATGGTTGGTCGTCTCCAGTCCGAGGCCGGCGAGCATCCCGGCACGGGCGGCGAAGCGCGGCCCGACCGCCAAGGCACTACGTGAGATGACCTCGCCGTTTTGCAGCCGTACACCCGTGATCCGGTCTTCGTGGACTTCGAGCGAAGCGACCTCACCTTCAACGACCGTGATGCCGCGTGCCGCGAGCTGCTCGGCCTCTTCGTCGATGGGACGGGGCGCGGTGTGCAGGAAAAGCGTCAGGTCCGCCGTCAACTGCCGGAACAATAGCGCCTGATGCACGGCCATGGGGCCCGATGCCAGGACGCCGATCGCCTGATCCCGGACCTCCCACCCGTGGCAGTACGGGCAATGCAGCACGTCGCGTCCCCAGCGCTCCCGGACCCCCGGAACGTCCGGCAGCTCGTCAACCAGCCCCGTGGCAACCAGCAGCCGCCTTGCGCCGACCCGGCGGCCGTCCTCCAGCGTCACGGTGAAGCCGCCGTCGACAGACTCAGCCGAGGCGACGCGTCCGTCGAGCACCCGCGCGCCGTAGCCGCGGACCTCCTCCAGCCCGACCTGCAGCAGCGCGGCCGGGTCCGTGCCGTCCCGGGTTAGGAACCCGTGGACGCCGGAGGCGGGCGCGTTACGCGGCTCGCCGGCATCTATGACCAGCACCGAGCGCCGGGATCTACCAAGGATCAGGGCGCCGCCGAGGCCGGCGGCGCCACCACCGACCACCACGACGTCGTAGGTTACGAGATCTTGGGCATCGGTCACCTGCATCTTGTTCTCCTTCTTCCAGAAATTCCGGTTCCATAGTTGCCACTCGACGCGCTTCCCGAACGGGACGTAGCCCGGGCGGGCGGTGCGCTACTTGCAGATCTGGGCCCCTGCCGCGTACTTGCACTTCTTCGTCGGCCTCACCTCAATGCCACCCGCTACGCCTCACGTTTCGCGCCGCCCGCGTCCACTCTCCCGAACCCGCGATGGTCCTCGCTGAAAGGGTGGGGTCGCCCGGGGAAACCCCCTCCATGAGTGCACGGCACGCACGAGACCATCAGGACCTCCGCGTCCTCCTCGGAGAAAACGTCGAAGCGATGCCGCAGCCTGGCGTCGAAGAAGGCCGCATCCCCGGGTTCGAGGACCGTTCTCTCGTTGCCTAAAGTGAGCCTGAGCCTCCCCTTGAGCATGTACAGCCACTCCTGGCCGCCGTGCTCGTGGTCGTGGTGCTCGGTGTCCACCCGGTCGGCCGGGAAAACGACCTTCACCGCCGTAAGTCCTTCCGGCCCGGCCTCCGGCATCAGCGGCTGGAAGCGCAGCGCCCAACTTTCGTAGAACGGAGCCTCAGCACCCCTCACCACCGTGCCCGGCCCCGGCTCCTCGGGCTCCTCGAAGAGCTCGTCGAAGGGGACGCCCAGGCCGAAGGCCAGCCGCAACAGCCCGTCCAAAGAGGGCCGTCTCTCCCCGGACTCCAGCCGCGATAAGTGCGCCACCGATGTGCCCGACGCCTCGGCTAGAGCCTCGAGCGTCATGTCCCGGTCCCTGCGCGCGCGCCGTATCTTTTCCCCAAGCCCCGAGAGCACGCGCCCTACCCGATCCTCTGCGGGCCTCTCGCCCGCCGTGCCTAAAGTCTCCATGCCACCACTGTACCACGATGACAAATTATTGGCGCAAAATATTTGTCAATTATAGCTACAGGTGGAGGCTTAGCCCGGCAACAGGAGAGACCCTGGAGTACTCCGGGCGAGCATATAGCCATAAAGGTGAGTGCGAGCAGGATGCTTATCGCCTCAAAGAGAATCGCTATCCTTATGCGAAGGTCCGCGTCGTGGCGATTAGGTGAATAGCACTTAGGGCCTGCTCCTAACGCAGCTGACCCACGAGCGCTTGCGGAGTGGGCGTATTCTGGCGGGGATCGAGTGATAGTGGCGGGGATGACCCGCATCGTTAACCAAGAGTTTTCACTCCTGTAACCCGCAGTCCGGTCCCACAGTGCTAGGCTACTCTCATGCGAGCGCGGTGGTTCCAGTCCTCCCAGACGCGCTCGAGTCTTCACTTGGGCCCCGGGCGATAGCACATCTTGATACCCCGCTAACTCCCGCCCGGGGCTTGAGCTTCCTGTTGTTGCACCCTCTCTGAATTGCGCGCGATCATGCGTGGTGCGACCATACGACCCCCGGTGGGGCGGGCACGACACGTCGCAAAGTACAGCTTCAAGTGCCAAAAGCGGATTTGTGTCCACGGAGTACCGTTGGATACCAGCTGGTTCTCTCCCTACTGTTGCGCTACTGTTGACACGGCTGCTGCGCTGCTGGCTTGCGTTACTCTGAGAGGCGCTGGACGCATGACGCTTACGTTTGCTCCCTCACTCATCCCTCAGAGACGTGCATATCGGGGCGCAACCACAACGAGACGTGTGCGGGCTGCATCGTCCCTTTCGCTATCCTTGCCAGCTGAGGCGTTTAGCGAATCGAGGCCGCGGTTTCCTCACGCAACTTCCCGCAGAAACAGGAAATAGAGAGTCAAGGAGCCGCTTCGAAACACGGACCGGCTCATTACGAGTGATAATTCATGCGTCGCAGGGGTGTGCAGGGGCATGAGATCCCGCATTTCTAGAGGGGTTTCCTTTCTCCGCCTTGCCCCGTGTTGCACCGTATTGCGTTCTCGGTGGTATCAGAGCGGTATCAGGACGAGCGACGATACAGTCTGACTGTGGGTCCAATGGCACGCCCTCGCTAGCTTCGGAGCCACAATCCGCCGATACCTGTTTCTGCGTATTGTCCAACATTGCAGAATCAGCTTAGATAAGCGAGTTTCTTTGCTCACGGTTGCCCGCTGTTCTTGATTGTTGCGTCCTCAGTGGCGTCATCTATCCTCACCATGCATAGGTGACACGGGCTCAACATAGCTGTCATTGCTCACTTAGAGGAGCATGTTTTCCCCGAAGTTCGTAAGCGCGGGCAGAGAGAGTATCAGGTTCCTGCCTCTTCCTCCTGCAGCGCGTAGGAGATGGCCTCCTCCAGCATCATTGCTCGTCCCTGGGCCCAAGCCTCCTGCCACGCTGCCTCATCCAGTTGAGAGCGTGCGGCCGCGAGGTAGGGCCCTGTCAGCGCGTCTTCTCCGGCGTCCTGGGGGGTGCCCATCACCTCGTTCAGCTTCTCCACCACCCCATATAGCCTGGCGGTACGCTCGGCTTCTCCCTGAGCTGCGGCAGCGCTGGCCAACGCCTTCACGGTGTTGGGAGCCGTTAGCTTGTCGCCCAGCTTCCGCCGCAACTCGAGACTCTCCGCAAACAGGGACTTGGCCTGCTCCGAACTGCCCTCTAGCAACGCCGCCCACCCCAGGTTCTCGAGGACCTCGGCAAGGTAGTAGTTTCTGTTCGTCCGCTCCCGCAGCATCGAGGCGGCTTCTTCGCTGACTGCTCTCGCTCGCTCGATGTCGCCTTGGAGCAACAACGTGTGTGCCTGGTGGGTCAAGATACCGGCAATGATCGCTGGATCGCCCGACGCTCGCCACAGCGTCAGTGCCTCTTCCAAGAGCTCCGTAGCCCGATCGAGTTCGCCCCCCATCATGTACGTGACTCCTAGCGCCCAGAGGGAATGCGCGGCCCCTCTGATGCTCCCGGCTTCCCGGCTGAGCGCCAGACTTTCCTCTAACAGCTCCTTCGCCCGGTCGAGCTCGCCCCGGTTGCCCACCGCCATGGCCAACGCTCTTCGGAGGTTGGACGCCGAGCTGTCCCCGCTTCGTGTCCGGAAACGCTCCACGCCTTCCAGCTCAAGGCCCTCCTCGCCAGCCCCTATCGCCCGGTCGAGGTCGCCCTGCATCAATGCGAGCCAGGAAACCCTATACAGCGCCTTTGCACGCGCTGCCCTAGGTGCTGGACTGGACTTCGCAAGCGCCTCCTCGAGCCACCTGAGCCCTTCGCCGAAGTGTCCCTGCCAGTACCAGAACTCTCCGAGCGCCGCGCACATCCGCAGCGCCAGCTCGGCGTCCTCTCCCTGCCCGAGCGACCAGGAGAGCGCAGCCCTGATGTTGTCGTGCTCTTCCTCGAGCCGTACCAGCCACACTTGCTGCTGCGGCCCCTCCACTTGCGGTTCGACCTCTTCGGCCAGGGCCAGAAAGTAGCCAGCGTGAAGCCTTCTAGTATCCTCACCCTCCTCGCTCTCCTGTAGCTTCTCGCGGGCGAACTCGTGGATAGTCTCTAGCATCACAAAGCGCGGCTCTCCACCTACCCCCTCTTCCTGCTTGAGAAGGCTCTCATCCACCAGGGAGGCCAGCCCGTCGAGCACGTCTACGGGCAAGTCGCCCTCGGCGTCGCAGACCGCCTCTATGGCCTCTAGAGTGCGTCCCCCCGCAAACACAGATAGCCTGGCGAAGAGTACCTTCTCGCCCCCTTCGAGCAGCCCATAGCTCCATTCAATGGTGCTCCTTAGCGTTTGCTGCCTTTCGGGGCGGTCGCGTGCTCCTCCGGTCAGGAGCTTCAAGCGATTACCAAGGCGTCCGAGCATCTTCTGCGGGGAGAGGACTTTGATGCGCGCAGCAGCAAGCTCTATGGCCAGTGGCAAACCGTCGAGCCTGTGGCAGATCTCCGCCACTGCTGGGGCACTATCGTTGGTCACGCAGAAGTTGGGCCTGGCGGCCTGGGCCCGCTCCACGAAGAGCCTCACCGCCTCGTACTGGGTGAGACGCTCAACCGACGGTAGTCGCTCGGGATCGGGCAGGGCGAGCGGAGGTACCGGATACTCGTGCTCTCCGTAGAGCCTCAAGGGTATGCGGCTTGTGGCGAGCACTTTCAGGTTGGGAGCGCCAGAAAGCATCTCGCTCACCATAGGCGCTGCCTCAAGGACCTGCTCAAAGTTGTCCGCCATCAAGAGGATGCGCTTCTCGCCTAGATAGTACTCGAGGTTCTCCAGGAGGGGCTGTCCGCCCGCTTCCTTAACCCCGAGCGTCCCCGCCACCGCAGGGATCACTAGCTCCGGATCGCTGATGGCTGCCAGCGAGACGAAGAAGACCCCATCCTCGAACTCCTCCGTAAGCTCCGCCGCGGCCTGCAAGCCCAAGCGGGTCTTTCCCGTCCCTCCCACCCCCGTGAGGGTCAAGAGCCTGACCTCGGGGCGCGAAAGCCGTTCGCAGACCTCAGCGACCTCCTTCTCCCGCCCTACGAGAGGGGTAGGCTGTAGGGGGAGGTTGTTGCGGTAAGCGTCGAGCGTCCTCAAGGGCGGGAACTCAGAAGGTAGTCCAGGTGCTGTGAGCTGGTACACCCTCTCCGGACGGAAGAGGTCCTTGAGGCGGTGCTCGCCGAGGTCCCTGAGACTACTCCCCGCAGGAAGCCGATCTCGTACCAGCTCCTGAGCAGGCAGCGAGAGCAGCACCTGAGAGCCATGGGCTGCTGACAAGAGCCTCGCAACTCTGTTGACAGGGGGGCCGAAGTAGTCCCCGTCCCGCTCCTCTGCCGCGCCGGTGTGCAAAGCCATCCTCACCCTAAGGACCCCCCTTTCCTCCCATTCGGAGGACAGGAGCCTACGCTGGATCTCCAGGGCCGCTTCCAGAGCATCAAGGGCGGTTGGGAAGGCACAACAGAAGGCGTCGCCAACCGTCTTGAAGACGTAGCCACCACGCTCCTCTATGGCCAACCTGAGCAACTCGTCGTGGCGGGCCAACGCAGCTTGCATGGCCGGGACATTGTCCTCCCAGAGCTTGGTGGAACCTTCTATGTCGGTGAACAGGAAGGTGAGAGTGCCTGTGGGCGGGCTGGCCACTACCTCGATATCCTCCTTGCTTCCCTTGAGAGGACACTATAGCAGCGAACCCTTCCCTGGGCCCTCAGTTTATCCAAGTGCCCGGAGGCGCAATCGCGGCCTTTTGGAGAACTTGCTCATCAGGGATCCCAGGGATGTAGCGGCCTCCGCCTTGGACAGGCACATCCCGGGAGGAAGGGCTTACGAGTGGCGAAAATCCGAAGGAATCGTGAGAGACAGGGCCAGCCGAGACCCCGAGGCCTTCATCGAAGGCCAGGCGAACCGGTACATGAAAAACGTCAGGGCCGCCAACAGGGCCTACGAGGCCCACGGAGGTCCTAAGGTAATGGTCCGCTACGAGGAGAAGAAAGGGAGGGGCAAGTTCCACCGCAAGGCCAAGCCGGGCGGATGGAGGGAGCACCTCACTCCCCATCAAGCAAGGAGCGTCGAGAATATAGCCGCGCCTCTGCTCAGAGAATTCTACGGGGGCGAATCCGAGCGCTAGCCTAAGGAACCCGATCCAGTCGTGGAGACCGTTTTCTCGCAGAATGTCCGTTGGATTCTATGCGAGAAATTCTTCATGAACCTTGAACAAAGGCGCATCTCCTTTGAGAGCCATGACTATTTTGGCAAGCCCATTCTCGGAGAGATGCGCCTTTGTTCAACGCTACCACAAGTCCAAAAGGTCCCAAGCTGATGCTTCTTGTCCTTTCGTGAGGAGACGGGCCAGGGGAGTAAACTACTCCCCCAGGGTTCAGCCCGCTTGGCGACCAAAGCGCCCTCCGGGTCGCTGGTCTTGCCGAGGTAGAGCTTCTTACGCTTACCCCCTCGTGGAACTTCCAGTTCCAGTAGGGTCCACGCTCACGAGTTGACCCGTTGCGACGGACGTAGCGGCGTAGCTCCAGCTGCAGATAGCCGTCCCGTCAACTCCGAGGACGCAATTAAGTCAGATGTCCGATGCTGCGGTTCGGGTCGGCCTGTACATTGGGCGGTGACCTGCACAAGGAGGTGCGACGAACCCGAAGCCCTGTAGGAGCCGAGATCGGTGAACCAAGCGAACGGCCAAGTGACAGCCGCACCTGAACCGACGGAGAAACTGGAGTAGCACCATGCACTGAGACACGCTTGAATACGACAGACACGCAGGTAATATCGAATCGACGGATACCGTCACAAGGAGGACCCCATGACCGTCAGCGACGCCCCCAACCGCACTGCCCCGAACACCATAGTCCTGGTTCACGGCTTCTGGGTAACCCCCCGAAGCTGGGAGAAGTGGGTCGAGCGCTACGAGGGCAAGGGCTACCGAGTGCTGTCCCCGGCCTACCCCGGCTTCGAGGTCGAGGTCGAGGCTCTGCGCGAGGACCCCTCGCCCATTGAGACGCTGACCTTCCCCGCCATCGTCGAGCACATTGGAGGCATCATAGACGAGCTTGATAGCCCTCCGATCATCATCGGACACTCCGCAGGCGGAGTGCTAACCCAGATCCTCCTCGACCACGGCTACGGTGCCGCAGGAGTTGCCATAGACTCCGTGCCCGCTGAGGGCATCAAGGTGGTTCCGGTCTCGCAGATCCGCTCGCTCTTCCCATTCCTCAGTCACCCCTCCAGCCGCCACAAGGCCATGGGCTTTACCAAAGAGCAGTTCCACTACGCCTTCACCAACACCCTCTCGCGGGAGGAATCCGACGAGGTCTACGAACGCTACCACATCCCCGCCTCGGGCAGGCTGGTGTGGGTCGGGGCCACCGCCAACTTCACGCCCGGCCATCAGGAGAACTACGTGGACTTCAGGAATGAAGATCGTGCGCCCTTGCTGTTCAAAGCGGGCAGCGAGGACAACATCATGCCACCGGCTGTAAACCAGTCCAACGTCAAGCACTACCGCAACGCCAAGAGCCCCACCGACTACAAGGAGTTCGAGGGACGCTCCCACTACAGCGTCATCGGGGGCGAGGGCTGGGAGGAGGTCGCCGACTACGCCCTCGAGTGGGCCACTGAACACGCCACGACGCACCCTGCGACCTGAGCTTACCCCCCTCGTGGAACTGGAAGTATTAGTAGGGTCCGCAGCGGTTCACGCGTCTTCCAAGCCGCTTTGAACGTCGTTGTACGTGCGGAGCAGCCCCTCGACGAGGGGGGACTTACACGTTGGATGTCATTAGCACGTCACGTTATTGACGCTTCAGAGGCAACACACTATCCTCCTACCACAGTGTGCCGTCCGGTCGGTACCACGCAAGAGGAGGTCGACTCATGGAGTCGACGAGGAGCATGCAGGCGTACACGGGGATAGACCCGCGCGAGCTTTTGGACGCGGTCGACGCCTACCTCGTCAGGTACGGCGGTGATTTCGTGCCGGAGCTGGTCTCCAGCGCATCCGGCTCCCGCCTCTACACCGTCGACGGTCGCTGTATCCTGGACTTCACCTCGGGGCAGATGTGCGCGACCCTTGGCCACAACCACCCGGCCATCGTGGCGGCGATCGAGAAGGCCTGCCGGGAAGTCATTCACCTCTTTAGCGGCATGCTCTCGCCGCCGGTCGTCCTCCTGGCGCGGGAGCTGGCCGGGCTGCTGCCGCCCGCGCTGCAGAAGGTGCTGTTGCTAAGCACGGGCGGCGAGTCGAACGAGGCGGCGCTGCGCCTCGCCAAGCTGAAGACCGGGGGGTTCGAGGTCCTCGGGTTCACGGGCTCCTGGCATGGCATGACCGCCGGCGCCTCGTCCAGCACCTACTCGGCCGGCCACAAAGGGTACGGCCCGGCCATGCCGGGTACTATGGTCCTGCCGGCTCCGAACGGCTACCGGTGCCCGATCCGGCACTGCCAGGACCGTTGCGATATGACCTGCCTCGAGGTCGGCGTCGGGCTTGCGGACTCCCAGTCGGTGGGGGCGTATGCCGCCGTGATCGCAGAGCCCGTTCTCAGCGTGGGAGGCATCGTCCCGCTCCCGGAAGGCTACCTCGCCCGCCTCAAGCGGGTCTGCGAGGAGCGAGGCATGTTGCTGATTTTGGACGAGGCGCAGACGGCGCTCGGCCGGGTCGGCGCCAACTTCGCCTTCGAGACCGAGGGCGTCGTCCCCGACGTCCTGACCATCTCCAAGACGTTGGGCGGTGGACTCCCGCTCTCCGCGACGGTAACCAGCGCCGCGATCGAGGAGGAGTGCTACGAGAAGGGCTTCCTGCACTTCACCTCCCACGTCTCCGATCCCCTCCCCGCCGAGGTCGGCTTGGCTATGCTACGCGTCCTCGCCGAGGAGCGTCTGGCCGAGCGGGCTCGCCTGATGGGGGACCGCCTGCGCTCGGCGCTGCTGGAGCTTCAGGCCCGCCACGAGCCGATCGGCGACGTGCGGGGACGCGGTCTGATGCTCGGCGTCGAGCTCGTCAAGGACCGTGAGGGCAGGGCACCGGATGAGGAGCTCGGCGCCCGGGTAACGCGGCGGTGCCTGGAGCTCGGCCTCAACATGAACATCGTAAAGTTCAAGGGTCTGGGCAACGTCTTCCGCCTCGCACCGCCCCTAACGGTGACCACCGACGAGATCGATGAGGGGGTCTCCATCATCGACCAGGCGCTGACGGAGTGCGGGAAGTAGTCGCCAGGCGTCGAACCGTAATCCTCCCGATACCTAGCGGTGAGACCCGGTTCTAGCGTCCGCCAGATCGCAGGTAGCGCTTACACACACTCTTCAATACCTTCGGCCTCTGGCCAGAGCGACCTCACGAGCTGAGTGGGTCTCGGGCGCGTTTGGCGGCGAGGGTGGCCTCGCACAACTTCTGCACCTGGCTCAACGGGCAACTCGGTCGCCCGCGATGGGCCCTCGCCGACTTGTGCGGGCGGAAATCTCGAGACGCACACCATGCGTTTAAGGGGATTGTACGAGCCTCCAAAACGGCTTCTACGCGCATCGATGCCAGGCCGACCGTACCCTACTAGCAAACCGGGGGTCCAATCTCCTGCCACCCCTCCCCCACCGCTTCGGGATCCGTTTCGAGGGCGCCGATGGTCCAACGGGTGTAAAGTGCAGAAATATCCACCCCGTACAGACCTCTCACAAACCCCGCGACCTGTAGCGGGACCTAGCCTGACGGAAAACTATGGTCGATTCTGCGAACTTACTGGTGTGTCTTAGGACTATTTCCGTACGCTGAAACCAGACGAACTCGACCCGACAGACGAGGGAGGAGAGTCCATGGACAAGGTGACTTCGAGCGACGGCACCCCCATCGCCTTCGAGCGGCTGGGCGATGGCCCGCCGGTCATCGTGGTGTGTGGAGCGATGTGCGACCGGGCTTTGATGCGCCCGACCGCCGAGGAACTGGCGAAGCATTTCACCGTGTTCAACTACGACCGCCGGGGCCGGGGCGACAGCCGCGACACCGCACCTTACGCGGTCGAGCGCGAGATAGAGGACATCGGCGCCCTCGTCGCCGAGGGCGGGGGTGTGGCGTCGGTGTACGGCCATTCCTCCGGGGCGAGCCTCGTCTTGCACGCGGCGGCTCACGGTCTGCCCATCGCCAAGATCGTACTGCACGACCCTCCCTACGCGCCCGATGGCGACCACGAGGCGCGACGGAACTCGCGGGAGTACGGCGAGAACCTCAAGGCCATGCTTTCAGAGGACCACCGTGGCGACGCGGTCGAACTGTTCATGACGACGGTGGGTATGCCGCAGGAGATGGTCGAAGGGATGCGCCATACTCCCAGGTGGGCGGAGCTCGAGGCGATGGCTCCCACGCTCGGCTACGACTCGGAGGTCATGGGCGATATCGGCAGGGACGGTACGATCCCGGTCGAGAAGGCAGGCAGGGTGACGGTCCCCGCCCTCGTGCTCACCGGCGGAGCGGACTACCCGTGGATGAACGAGGTGGGAAGGCGGCTCGCGGACGCCGTGCCCGATGGGCGTCATCGTGTCCTGGAGGGCCAGGACCACGTCGTGCCCCCCGAGGTGCTCGTGCCGGTGCTGGCCGAATTCTTCGCCGACTGAGACGATGAGCCGGTCCGCGCCAGAAGGTTTATCGTAGAAAAGGAGACGACGCCCGATCAGGAAGTCGCTCGAGATGTCGAACACGTCGAAGGTCGTACTCGTCGCGTTGGCACTCATCTTGGTCGTCAACGGTTCCCTTTACTACCGCCACAACTAACTGCTCGCACAGACGGCCGACTCACCGGCGTCGTCCGAACCGGCGAGCGCGAACCCGAATGGCAAAGACGCCGCCGGGGCGGAGTAGACCACCGAGGACAGCGTCCGAGCGACAGTGCGCGTAAGCGGCTCGCCCTCGTGGTTGCAGGTCAGGACCGACGGTGTGGCCCCGTCCGGCTGGACCTCCGCCCAGAACAGGAGGCAGCCGCCCGGGCTCGAAGGCCGCCAGTGAGCGTGCAGGACTCGCACGTTATCCCCCGAAGTGCCGCTCGAAGAGTTCTCTCGTGGCCAACTCGCCTTCTTCCGTGAGGATCACGGACCGGGCTTTCCTCTTGGGATCGTGGATGAACCCTTTCTCGTAGAGCCGGTTCATGCTGCCCCAGTCGAAGCCTTTCCACGCCCGGACCACCGGCCCATCCCGGAACGTTCCCAGGTAGAGGAGAGCTAGCACCATCTCATCGACTTTTTCCTCGTCGTACTCCATAGCTCAGGCCAAAGTCTATCGCGCCGCCGCTCTAAGCGGGGAGGCAGGGATTCGAACAGGGGACCACCTCCGGGAAGCCCCACCCATTCGGTGCCGTTGAGCTTACCTGTCAGTGGTGTTGTCGGGGAGCAACGGAGTCCATACTCTCGTAAGCGGATCTATGCGCCCCACCCCAAGCGTGATACCAGAGTAACGCTCGTTGTACTCGGTGAGGGCTGCTCGTGCGTTGGCTGACAACGTCCCGTAATCAGGGGTCGGCGTACGGCGCGTTACGAGGTGATCGTAGAGAATCTTTCGCAACTGGGCTTCAGTCAGGTCCGGGGAAGGGGTGAGAGTCGTGTACAAGTCTTCCAAACCCGTCGCGACCAGCGGCACGTCGAACACACCCGGCTGGGCAAATCCCAGGTAGATGCTCAGGTCGGGAACTTCGAGCCCATAGTAGGCTTCGATGAGTTCTCGGCGGTCGGGGGGGCGACCTCGACGTGTCGCGAATTCTACGCTCAACCTGGCCAGGGTCGGATAGGGGGCGTCGGCAAAAAGCCCGATGAGAAGCAGCGGCCCATCCCCGGACGCCGTAGCGGAGGTCAGGTCCGCGCACACCCGCAAAATCGGCCGGAAGGTCGGCGTATCGAGCACCTCTTCGAAGTCGCCGTAAAACCGGATGCGCGTCCCGGAAGAGAACATCTCCTGGTAGACCGGGTCTTCGACGAGCCGTAACAGGCCACCGAGGACAAGGCGCGTGTAGTCCGTTCCCCGAGCGAGGAGTTCGCTACCGAAACCAGGCGCCATTATCACGCTGATCCCATGGGCAAAGATCAAACGGTGGAGTTCTGCCTGACGTCGGATCAGGGTTATCACATAATCGTCGGTATTCGGGTGCCTGCCCCGGTGGAGAAGATACCAGCGACGGGTTCCGTTGAAGGGCCAGCCCATCACGACCGGGCGCGGCCTGGACAAGATCCAGCGCGCCACCCGCTCGCGGGACCACCCAAGCCACTCGGCCAACGGAGGTGGCGCGGGTTGTACGTCCGGATTCGCTGCTTACCTCCTAGCGGATTCTGTTGCGAACTAGTGAAGGAAACACTATAGTATTTGCGGTCGAGTCGTGGCAGACGGGGCAAAATGGCGTCTACCGTCTCTTATGCCTCGTCCCCATGTAGGAGGGGAGGCGTCACGATGGTCGAAGTCGAGCATGGTCATTAAAGGATACGCCCACGCAGTGCGCCTGTCTCGTTACCTGCCTTTTGCCGTGAGCGAGCTACTGCGAACGGACCTGAGCCTGCTGACGCAGCCTACCGATTACGATTCCAGCTGGGCCGCCTATCTTGTCGAGGAAGACGGGAGCCCATCCTACCCTGATGTGCTGCCGGCCCTGCTAGAGCGCCAGCACCCCGACGGCGGGTGGGGCGGCCGAGTATCCCACAGCCATGACCGTCTGCTGACCACGCTGGCCGTTGTGTTGTTGCTTGCCCGCTTTGGGAACCGGAGGCGCGACAAGGAGCGGCAGGCGGTGGGCGAACACTACATCTGGAGAGTAGCGCGTGAGCTGGACCACGATGGGCAGGCGACCGTGGGGTTCGAGCTTCTTCTCCCGGCCCTCCTTGAGCGGGGCAAGAGGATGGGGTCGAACCTCCCATACGCCCACCTGAGGCGCTACGAGACCGCCCGCGCAAAGAAGCTCAACCTGCTACCGAGCGAGCGAATCTTTCGGAGCCCCACCACCGCGCTGTTCTCCCTGGAAGCCTTCGTGGACGACATCGACCCGAACGACGCGACAAGCCTGCTTCAGCAGGATGGGTCGATGGCCAACTCACCCTCGGCGACGGCCGCGCTTCTCGGTCAGGCCGCAGACTGGCGGGTTCGTTTTCCGTGCAGCACCGGGTACCTGGAGAACCTCCTGGGACGGTACGACGGGGGTTTGCCGGCCATGGCTCCATGCGGGATATTCACCCGGGCTTGGGTACTTCACTACTTGCAGCATGGCCGCCTGCTCTCCGGCTACGAGAGCCTGTTGCGCCCGCATTATCGGTACCTTCGAGAGCATCTGGCCGCCGGAGGCGTCGGCTTCTCCCCGCAAGTGTTCCCTGACGCGGACGATACCGCCGTGACTCTCTTCGTGCTGCATAACGCCGGCTACGACGTCGACGGGTCGTGCCTGCTCCAGTACGAGCGCGACTACCATTTCGCTGTTTACCCGGGCGAGCTCGACCCGTCAATAAGCGCGAACCTCCATATTCTCGAGGCCCTGGAGACGCTTCCAGCTGTAGCGCGGCAGCGGACTCGCGAGAAGGTTATAGACTACGTGCTAGACGCGCGTCAGCCCGGCGGTTATTGGGAGGACAAGTGGCATGCTTCGGCGTACTATCCGACGAGCCAGGCCGTGATAGCTTTGCTCCCCCATGCGCCGGGCCGGATGGAGGTCACCCTGGATTGGCTCCTCTCGACCCAGCACACGGACGGCTCGTGGGGTCAGTACGGACCCACGGTAGAGGAAACCGCGCTGTCCTTGCTCGCCCTCCTGAGCTACTATCGCGCCAACCGCTGCGTCGCGCAAGAACGTTTGCGCCTCGCCGCCCGTTACCTCATAGCGAACGAGATGCCGTTCAAGGATGACTACCCGGAGTTGTGGATCGCGAAAGTGTTGTACGCACCTACCTTCGTGATCCGTAGCATCGTGTTGGCCGCCCTGGGCCTGTATCTGGACACGTTCGGTGACAAGGGGCTATAGGTGGGACCGAAACGAAGAAAGGTGACGTGCCGGGCACCCGATGTCCAGGCGTGGTCGGAGCAAACCCCCGGCTCGAGAGCGGCAGGCGCTGGCCGACAGAGTGTCTGCGCGGTTGCGAGAGTGACAGGCTCGCCGATCGAATGTCCAGGCTTTACAGATCCGATGGTCCGGTAGTCTTGCTCAAGATCAACACCCGAGATTCCGAGGTCCGGCGCAAGGGGCGTATCCTCGCCGTCTTTATCCTCGGGATCCTTGGGAGCGGAATCGGTCTAGCCGGGTTCAACCTGGTACAGGGACATCAAGAGCAGACCATCCCCAATGGTGTATTCCTGTCCCTCATCGTAGGCCTGTTCATGCTAAACCGCCTCGGGTATGTAGGCATCGCCGCCATCCTCACCACGACGACGATGACGGTTGGTCCGGTCGTCTTCCTCTCGCAGCAGGACCTGGCCGAAACCTACATCGTCATGTGTGTGCCCGTCTTCGTGGCGAGTTTCCTGATCGTGCCCTGGGCCGGGGTGGCGGTGGGCGCCGTAGTTGTGCTTGGCACCCTGGTCTTGGGCGGCGCTTCCGTCACCTATGTCTCGTTGTTCGTCTTTGCGACCGTAAGCGTGATCGTAACCTTCCTGGCCAATACCGTCGACAGCGCCTATCGGGAGAATCGTTACCGGGCGCTCCACGATTCCTTGACCGACCTGCCCAATCGCTCGCTGTTCACGAACCGGCTCGCGGAAGCCGTAGAGCGCTCATCGAAGCAAAGCGTCAGCTATGGAGTGTTGTTCATAGACCTCGACAACTTCAAGGTCATAAACGACAGTCTCGGCCACACGGCTGGCGACGAGTTGCTGGTTGTGATCGCCCGGCGCTTGCTATCCTGTCTGCGTCCCGCCGATACCCCGGCCCGGCTCAGCGGGGACGAGTTCGCCGTCGTCCTGGACGGCATCGCGGATATCGACGACGTGATAAAAGTCTCCGACCGGATCCACAAAGTGGTGCAGGCTCCCGTGCAGTTGGGAGTTCGTCAGGTCTATATCAGCACGAGCATTGGTATCGCTCTCGGCAAGGCCAATGAAGCCGACCCGACCACGCTCCTGCGCAACGCGGATGTGGCACTGTACGAAGCCAAGAAGGAAGGCAAAGGGCGCTCCAGGGTGTTCGACTGGAGCATGTATTCCCGAGCGAGGAAGCGGCTGGAACTGGAGAACGAGCTTCGACTGGCCATAGAAAGGGAAGAGTTCAATCTCTATTACCAGCCCATGGTGCGCTTGAGCACGGGCAAGGTAGCGTGCATGGAAGCCCTGTTGCGCTGGGAGCATCCCGAACGCGGCTTGATCTATCCGGAAGAGTTCATACCACTCGCCGAGGAGACGGACCTGATCATACCTCTGGGACAATGGGTTATGCAGAGTGCCTGTCGCCAGGCACACGAATGGACGCAGCTCGACTCGGACGGCTCTCCTCTGGTTGTCAGCGTCAACGTGTCCGTGAAGCAGTTCCAGCATCCAGACTTCGTGGGTGCTGTCGAGAAGATCTTGCGGGACACGGGTCTGGAGCTGTCCCGCCTCCAGCTGGAAATCACGGAGACCGTGGTTACCGAGAACCTGGAGCATGCGGTGGGGCTGCTCACGGATCTCAAGCGACTCGGTGTGCAGTTGGCTATCGACGACTTCGGTCAGGGCTATTCCTCGCTTGGCGCACTCAAGACGTTCCCGCTCGATAACCTCAAGATCGACAAGTCCTTCGTTGCGGGATTGGGGACGAACGCCCAGGACACCTCTATCGTGCAACTGGTTATAGACCTGGCTCACAGCCTGGACATGGAGGCTACTGCTGAGGGAGTAGAGAGCGCCCAGCAACGCATCCTGCTCGAGCAGATGGGATGCGACCTGGCCCAGGGATACTACTTCGCGAAACCTCTCGCGGTCGAGGCGGCAACGGCCCTTTTCGCCGACTATCCACAATGGTTGGTTCGTCGGCGTGATCTGCTGGACCGTGGGCAGCCCGGCTCGTTTCTCGACGCCAGGCGCTTACCCGAATCGTGATCTTTGCCATAGACTTTCGGCCCTCTAAGGAGGATCACGCGTAAAGATGAACCCGCACGAAGACCGCTTGGCTGGTGCTTCCTGCTCGCCGCCGGGCAGCACAGCATCTATCCCGTAAGGGCCTAAAGGTCGGCTATGCGGGAGTCCACGGCACCTGATCCGGGAGATACTCGCCGCGCGGGCAGACTCGCCCCGGATTTCTGGAAGTTCCTCGTGGGGCAGTCGGTTTCGAGCCTCGGTAGCTCCTTCACCATGTTCGCCCTACCATTGCTGGTCTTCAAGCTTACTGGCTCTGCCTTGAGCCTGGCGTACGTCACCGCCGCTGAATACTTGCCATACCTGTTATTCGGTCTCATCATAGGCGCGGGCGTCGACCGGGTGGATCGCAGACGGCTTATGATCTTCGCCGACACCGTTCAGGCCATCGTCATCTTCACTATTCCATTGCTGGCCGTGCTGGATCTGCTGCCTTTGTGGTGGGTGTACGTGGTGGGGTTCGTCAGCTCGACGCTGTGGGTCTGTTTCAACACCGCCGAGTTCGCGGCCTTGCCAAGCCTGGTCAGCAAGGATGACCTCGTGGCGGCCAACGGGCGCCTCCAGGCAAGCTACTCTGCGGCGACGGTGGCGGGCCCGTTGCTGGCGGGCCTGCTGATGGCTCTGGTGCCGGTGTATACGGTGCTGGTCCTCGACGCCTTCTCATTCCTGGTCTCTGTCCTGTGCTTGACGCTCATCAGGTCGCGTTTCAACGCCGACGGCCAGGGGCAGCGGGAATCCGGGAGCCTGCGACGGGATATTGGCGAGGGACTGGGCTACGTACTGGGTCATCCGGTACTGCGCAGCGTAGCCATCATGTTGGCCCTGGTGAACTGCGTGGGGTTCACCGTCTACGCCCAACTCGTTCTCTTCGCTAAAGAGCGTTTGGGAGCCACGGACAGCCAGGTAGGCTTCCTCTACGCGGCCGGGAGCGTGGGGATGATCGCGCTGGCCCTTGCGGCAGACCCGCTGCGCAGGCGACTGCCGTTCAGCAAGGTGGCGTTGGGTACCCTGATGCTCGGGGGGGTTGCTATCGTTGCGCTCGCGTCGACGCGGTGGTACTGGGGCGCCTTGGTGCTCTGGGCGTTGATCTGGGGGCTCGTGATCCTGGTCCAGATAAACAGCAACAGCCTCTGGCAGGCGATCGTACCGGATCGGTTACTGGGAAGGGTGCAGGGCGTGATCTCGGTGTTGTCGTGGTCGGCTATACCTCTGGGTGCCTTCATCGGCGGCGTGGCGATCGAGCAGACGCAGCAGGTGGCTTTGGTGTACGGGGTGATCGGCGCGGCGATCTTTCTTATCGGCCTTCTCTTTTCCTTCACGGCCCTGGGCCGCGCCGAGCAATACCTGCCGGCGCAGCAGCCGACAGAGCGTTGAGACCCGACGGAACGGCTTCAGTGGCGTTAGCTTCCACCACGAGGTGTAAAGTATGCCAGTATGTCGAAATCGGCTGTGACCGGCCCCAATTCGGGGTCCTCGTAAGTAACCGCTCCGCTGCACCGCTTCAGATCGCTCTGAAGTCCCGTCTTATTACCACTGCCGAGGGAGTCGATTACCGTTTCTTCCACTCGCTTTCCGGTCGTCGGGTCCTTATACGTGTACGTAACCGTATCCTCCACGGGTTTGATGTTGCTCGTGCTCCCGATTATGTGGCCAGCGACCCCTTCTCCATTTATAACGAATGTGAATTGTTCGCCGTCCTCCTCGCAGGAGGCCGGAATCAGCAGACGATTGTTGTTGAGCGGATCTGCACCGACCGTGCCGACGTAACCAGCCAGAAGTAACGCGCACGAAACGAGCACGAGCGGAAGCGTTCTCCCCACTTTGCCCTCCTTGACGTTGAAGTACCTCATGAATATTAGCGGACGCAGCGATCACGCACATCGCGAATCCTCTTTCGGCCCTCGTCGGTCCTACCAGGTGCCGTACTTTCCGGCCATTTGCGGCGGCCCTCTCTATCTCCTCCTCGGAGTTCTCGAGGTCGACGAGTTCTCCGGCTAAATACAGCTCATAGGCCGCGAGGTCGAAGAGGATGACCTTCTCCCTTCTTCCCCGCAACACCCCCATGCCCAAAGATGCGGAATGAACCAAGGTAGCTCGGGTCAACCTTCGGCGTCTCCGCAGTGGCTCCCCTAGCCTCTTCTCATGCTCCGCTCCCGCAATCGGAAGGCGAATACGATCAAGGCCAGGCCAACCACCACAGCGAAGGCACCGATAAACGGCGCTAGAAATGGCACGTCGGAGCCGGCCAGGATCACAAGGATCGTGCCGAAAAGCACCGACAGGGCGCCGCTTCCGGCCAGCAGCCACCCGTTTTCGACCTCGGCGCGCAGCAGTATCGCAGTGAGTATCTTAAGCGTACCGGTTGCCACCGCCCACACCACGATTACGTAGACCAACCCGCTTGCGGTCAACCCGGGCCAGAGGAGGGCGACCAACCCGGCGATGATACCCACGGCCCCTTCAGCCAACGGAAGTGACCTCTGCGCGCCCCGGTCTGGGGATCTGAGCGCGGGTACGAAGGTGATCGCCCCGTCAACCGCCGCGTAGAGGCCGAAAAGGACGGCCAGCACGGTCAGGACGAGACCCGGCCAGAAGAGAACCACAAGCCCGAACAACAGGGCGACGAGGCCGCGTAGCGCCAGGGCTCGCCAGTTGGCGGCGAACGTGCTCAACCTCTGCCGGTAGCGGCTTTCGTTGCTCATCTTTGTGTCCTCCTCGAGTCCGTTATCCCGCTCTCCTGCTGGCCGCGGCCAGTGGGTAGTCTGGCAGCTCCGGCTCCTCCTCGGCGTTCAGGTGGTAGAGGTTGCCGAAGAACTCGTCGAACCCGTGGTTGGTCGGCAGGAACTCGTCCTTGTCGCCGAGGTGGTTCTTGCCGAACTGGCCGGTGGCGTAGCCGAGCGGCTTCAGTAGCTCGGCGATCGTCGGATCCTCGTCGCGTAGTCCCATGTCGGCCCCCGGTAGGCCCACCTTGCTCAGCCCGGTGCGGAAGACGGATTGCCCGGTAATGAAGGCGGAGCGACCGGCCGTGCAGCTCTGCTCACCGTAGCAGTCCGTGAAGCGCATCCCCTCGTCGGCGATTCGATCGATGTTGGGCGTCCTGTAGCCCATCAGGCCGTTCGAGTAGGCGCTGAGGTTCGTGATGCCGATGTCGTCGCCCCAGATGACGATGATGTTCGGCTGGTTCTGCTGCCCGTCAGCCATGGTGCTCTCCCTTCTCGCGATGCCCAGGTCGCTTGCTCGGGGTTTCCGGGGCGAACGATGCAGCGAAACCCTATGTGGCACGTGCCTGTATCGACCGGGTTGGGCATGCGCGCCGCCGGTCGGTAGCGCTGACAGTAGTTGGGCGCGCACAGGAACGAACCGCCCTTGATCACCTTGCGCGGGATGGGGACATCGGGCATCTGCGGGTCGTAACTCTGCTCCCGGTCGCCGGTGGTAGGGTTGATACTGCCACAGCAGGCACTTTCGGGCTCGTGATGATCCCGATACCAATCCGTAGTCCATTCCCAGACGTTCCCCGTCACATCGAACAGCCCGTAGCCGTTCGGTGGGAACGACCCGATAGGCGCTGTCCGCTCGAACCTGTCGGTCCGCAAGTTCTCTATGGGGAACTCACCCTGCCAGGTGTTCGCCATCGTCTTGCCCTTCGGCGAGAACTCGTTCCCCCAAGCGTAGGTAGCGCCCTCCAGCCCGCCGCAAGCGGCGGACACCCACTCGGCCTCGGTGGGAAGCTCTTTGCCCACCCAGCTCGCGTAGGCCGCGACGTCCTCGTAGGCGACATGTACCACCGGATGCCGCTCCCGGCCGTGGAGGGTGCTTCTGGGGCCATCGGGGTGGCGCCAGTTCGCTCCCGGCACATAAGCCCACCAGTTGTAGTGGTTGCGCAGGTCAACGCGGTGGGGAGGTTGTCGGAACACCACGGAACTGGGCACGAGCATTTCCGGCCGCGCTCCCGGGTAGTCGGCGGGATCGGCCGGTCGCTCGGCCACCGTGATGTGTCCAGTTGCCTTCACGAAGCGTCTGAACTCGGCGTTGGTGACAGTGTGCTCGTCCATCCAGATGCCGTCTACAGTAACGCGGTGAACGGGGCGCTCCTCAGGGTAGAAGTCGTTCGAGCCCATAAGGAAGGTGCCGCCGGGCACCCAGACCATGTTTTTGTGCAGCCCCCGGCCGTGACGATCTGATCGTTTAGGGCCTCGTGAACGGGTCGGTACTGCTTGATGCGGGTTGTGAGCGTTCACCTGATCCTACCTTGCTGACACTCGACGTACTCGCCAACGTCGACGAGGATGGCTAAGCTCATATGCAAACCCTCCGCATACCTAACATGATGCCATTCACCTGAACCCGGCGCACCTGCCTTGCCACCGGATCAACCTCGCGCCCGCTAGTCGGCGAAGGCCTCGAGCACCTTCTGTAGCTGCTCCTCGGGCAGGTTGGTCCAGATGATCCCGAAGTCGTATTGCTTTAGTTTGGCGACGAACTTCTCTCGGTAGAAGCGGTACGCGGATTCGTAAGCAACCAGAACCCTCATCCGAGCTTGTACCTTATCTAGCCCAAACAACCAAGCTAGTAAGACAACATTTGCAGGTAGCTTGTGCGGCGTGAGATTCAATATGGCCCCTGCGTACTAGGGCGTGTCGTCATTTAGCGGATTCGCAGACCTGGCCCGAGTTGCTCCATGATTCGGACGACTCGGGCTAACAAGCTCAATGGCTACCTTCTCGGCTCATACCGCATCGCCACTGCCCCCGAGCTGAACTCCAGCCTGCTCACGAGTTTCAAGTCGACAAGTTGCGATAGCCCCGCGAACAACGTCGGCCCATGGCCCGCTATCCTGGGGTGCACAACGAACTCGTACTCATCGATCAATCCCAGCTCCGCCAGCGCCAGTGGAAGTATCAAGCCTCCCGTGAACAGTCCCTTACCCGGCTCCTGCTTGAGCCGCTGAACGGCGCTTCCCAAATCCCCGCGCACGAGCTCCGCGTTCCAATCGACCCGGTCCAGGGTGCTCGATACGACGTATTTCTTTGCGGCATCGATGGTCCGAGCGAAGGGTTCCGTCCATTCAGCCATCCAATCAGGCCGCACGCCCGCCGGCCACCGCCACCCTGCCTCCATCATTTCGTAGGTCACCCGGCCAAAAAGGAGGGCATCGGCCTGGGAAATGTTCTCAATCGCGTGACGATGTATGTCTTCGTCCGCGATCATCACGCGATGATCGCAGCATCCGTCCAATGTGACGTTGATGGAATACCGAAGGGGTCGCATTGCGTAAGCGTATCACCGATCAAGGTTAGATCGGAAGTTTTCTCATAAGCGGTTACGGTCGACCCGCCGTACCGGGCGGACATGGACCTGACGGACTAGTGGATGATCATCGAGCTGTTGTTCGAAGAGAAGCGGCGGCCTGACGGCCGCCCGTGGCGCGACGTGCGTGCGGTAACCGCGCGAAGCGCGATTCATGAGAGTCCGGGAGCCTACTCGTAGTCGTGTTCTTTCTGCTACGAGACCTCGCCGGGTCTCATGCACGTTTTCGCATTTTTATGCGGCACCACGACATATGGTATTTAGTGTTTCGAGCCTCGGAGGCGGACAGCGCCCCCAAACGGCTCTCGGGCGTCGATTCATGCAAGATCCCGTATGCCAACTTCCCAGAGATTATACTCCACGCACTCGGGTGAATAAGGGCATGGAGAAGGGCGGAGACCGTCAGGAGCCCCGGCTCTTTCAGCTAGCTCTCGACCTCTCTGTGTGTGCCTCGCCTAGCCCGCCTTGTACACGACAACCTCACCGGCTGTGACTTGCGGTGGGTTCGGCATCAAGGGAGCTAGATGCTCTGCCACGAACTCTCCAGCCCTAAAGGTAGACTGCTCCTCGGCGTCCTTATGTTCAAAGACGCTGATCCCAACCAATACGCCGTCCCCGGCGTCGACCGTGTAGTGAGCCACGAACCCCGGCATTTCGCTGATGATGGGCACGAAGCCCTCCTTGGCAACCTGCGCCACCCTTTGCGAGTCTCTCACGCCCTCGAACCGCCGCACTGCAACGTACATGGCTTTGGCCTACCTCCTTCACATACTGGTCGGGCCCAGGCGGCCCTGCCGTGTTGACCAACGCTCCCAGTGTGAGAGATTCGAAGGGCTGGCGCAACTTCCGACTTGTTTAACTACGGCCAGGAGCTTGGCGGTCTGCAGCCGCTAGGCTTCTAGGGCGCCGGTTATACAGGGATCGCTCGGCAACTTCCTGTCGCCCGTAAGATGGGTTGGCTTGTTCTGGGCTCGCGTCCCGCCGTAGAGAACGGCACGCGGAGCGGCTCGAAAGAGGTATGGGAGCAGGGGCCCGAAGTCGGAATGTCCTCCGCGCACACCGATGGTGGTGGAGGTCCTACCGAAACGGAGGTGCGCACGCTCATGAAGGTCTTGATCGGGGTCGATCCCCGCAAAGCGTCCTTAGCCGTCGCCGCGATCGACGAAGCCACAGGCGAGCTCCTCGAGCGTGCTTCCTTCCCGCAGGACCGCACAGGCCTTAGGTCCCTCGAGCGCTGGGCGAGAAGGTTCCCCGAGCGCCGTTGGGCAGTGGAGAACGCCGGCGGGCCCGGTCGTCATCTGGCGGGGAGGCTTGCGGCGGCCGGCGGGTGAGTGGTGGACGTGCCGCCCAAGCTTTCGGCAAGGGTGAGGGTGCTCTCTAGCCTCGCTGGCAACGCCCGCAAGAACGACGGGCTCGATGCCCTGGCCACCGCCTTGGCCGCCTCGCGCAACGAGCGCCTGGCGGCCGTAGATCCCGAGATTGGCTCCGAGGTGCTGCGCCTGCTCTCCGAGAGGCGCCTATTGACCTGGTGGCCGAGCGTACCAGGGCGCTCAAGGCAGCCTCCACGCGCTCTTGCGGGATCTAGTCCCCGGCGGGGTGGCGAGAACGCTTTCGGCCGAGAGGGCAGCGCGCATCCTGCGCGCCATACGACCGAAGGGGTCCTCGGCTCGCCTCCGCCGGCGGCTGGCTTCGGAGGTCTTGCGCGACGTAAGAACGCTGGACAGGAAGATCGCTGACCTGGGCGGGCGCATCGAAGCCGAGGTGGAAGCCTCAGGCACCACCCTCACATAGAGATCTTCGGCATAGGACCCATCCTGGCCGCCAAGATCGTAGGGACGGTCTGAGACGTGGGGCGCTTCCCGACCAAGGAGTACTTCGCCTCTTACTCTGGTACGGTGCCGGTGGAGACCTCCAGCGGCGAGGCGGTGTGCCACAGGCTCTCGCTGGGCGACAACCGCAAACTCAATTACGCCCTTCACATGGTCGCGGTATGCCAGGCCAGGTCGGATGCCCGAGGCGGAGCCTACTACCGCAAGAAGATCGCGGAGGGCAAATCCCGCAAGGAGGCGCTGCGGTGCCTCAAGAGGCGCGTCTGCGATGCCGTCTTCAGGAGCCTAGTGGCGGACTCGCAGGCGCGCTCGCGCAGCGCCGCTTGACAAAGAGGAGCCGACTTGTCAGGGCGTATCATCCGAAACCTAGGCGCATTGACCTGACCGTTAATCCAAGAGGATTCGCCTACACCGCCTGCTGTACCCCGCGACTACTCGCAGCATGCCACGGTAGCGATCCCGACTCAGTGATGTAGAGGTGATGTAGCGAGGCCTTCGATACGTCGCCGAGGGTCTCCCCTATTCCGAGTATTCGGCATATCTATGGGAAAAAAGAGAGCCGACGAGCGGACTCGAACCGCTGACCTTATCACTTTACGAGCGAACTGTTCCTACTGGACGATTCTCTGCTTCACTTTACTTGACAGCCGTCGCTACTAACCTGAGCGCTGGTGTGTCACGCGGTAGGACGGACGTCTACTCACAGGTCATCCGCAACTCGCCGATAACTTTAGGGCGCCGTTCAAGAACTTGTGCGCGACCTGGTGCGGCAGCCAAAACTGATCCTCTGCACCCCGGAGCACGTTCACGAGTACTTTGCGGTACTTGGAGTAGTACCGTCGGTACAGGCCAAATAAGACGTCTGAGTCGGGCACGATCGAGCCCTCGCCCCACAAATCGCTCGAAGTCGTCTTGAGTCGGCCGGTAGCGACCTGGGAAAGCGTCCCTCAAAGCACGTCCACCCCTTTCGAGAAACCCCGGTGAGTATGCGAGCGAGAAGCGATCCGTGGAGCGATGTTGTGGTAGCGGCTGTGGTAGTCGCTCCAAGCGCCCTAGAAGTCTGACCAAAAATATGTGGTATTTGCAGGACTTTTAGAAGTGGCGGGACCCGGATTCGAACCGGGGACACCATGATTTTCAGTCATATTCAGAAGCCCTTAGGTATGCGGAAAACTCGCATACCTAAGCGGATTTATGTCCAGGGAGTACCGCTTCGTACCGGCTGGTTCTGTTCCTACTGTTGCGCCACTGTTGACACGGCTTCCTCACTCTTCCAAGCATCGGAAGCAGAACGCGTGAGTCTGCTCGCCTCACTCGTCTATTAGTTACTCCCGCTCTCCGCCAAGTAGTCTTCGAGCCGCACTTGTGCGGGTTCCGCCACACTGAGTCAGGGCTTCTGCGCCTGACCAAGCCCCGCGAGGGTCGCTGACTTCCGAGTACATCTCTTCTGGGCACTT
This sequence comes from uncultured Rubrobacteraceae bacterium, assembly GCA_963849745.1. Classification (GTDB taxonomy): domain Bacteria; phylum Actinomycetota; class Rubrobacteria; order Rubrobacterales; family Rubrobacteraceae; genus Rubrobacter_D. The sequence goes on from CAWKIM010000007.1 coordinate 472,687, forward strand.
GGGTGAATAATGATGCTACTGCGCAGCCCCGATCCATCCGTGGGACAACTAGCCCCCGAGACGCGCCTCCTGAAGATCAAGGTCCCTCTCGATGCGACGCATCACTACCGGGCTGATCTTGCCTTCATCGCGCAAGGACAAAACTACTTCCCGCTCGGCCGCGAGCAGCTCGCGCCGCCAGTCGCGCCAGGCCGCGGAGCTATCCGCATATTCCTCGGTCGTGCCGCCAGCTTCGAGACCCGCAGTGTAGCGCTGGATGTTCCCCTCGTAGTACTCACGCATACTCTCCTGACTCTCCGGTGAAACTCGCCCGTCGTCGCCGAGGCGCTCCAGTTTATCGAGGGCCACGCGGGCGGCGGCGAGGCGGGCCCGGAGCTCCGCGAGCTTATCGGCCTCGCCTTCGCCCCTCAGGCGCAGCGCCGCTATCAGCGGACCCAAGGTGAGTCCCTGCAGGACGAGAGTAGCGAGGATCACTGAGAAGGTGAGGAACACGATCAGGTCGCGTTCGGGGAACGGATCCCCGGCGTCGGTACTCAGGGGCATGGCGAGGGCCGCAGCCAGCGAGACCGCCCCGCGCATGCCGCTCCAGCTCATCACCAAGCGCTCCTGCCAGGGGGCTCTCAGGTACCTGCTGTGCAGGAGCCTGTCGAAGACCGGGTGAAAGTAGGGCGTGGTGAAAAACCAGGCGAAACGCACCACGACGACCGCCGCGTAGACCAGAGCGGCGTAGAGGAGGACCACCCACACAGGGTACTCTTCGATGTCAGCTAGGATCGAGGGGAGCTGCTGGCCGAGCAGAACGAAGAGCAGTGCCTCCAGCAAGAAGACCAGCACGCCCCAGAACGCGATGGTCTGCAACCTCATCGAGGCATTCGGGAAGAGCCTCGGAGAGTTCCACCCCTGGTAGAGGCCGTAGGTGACCACGGCCAGGATGCCCGAGACGTGCAGGACCTCCTCCGTGAGGATGTAGACAGCGTAGGGGATCAGGACGGAGAAGGTGATCACGACCGTGGGCTCCCTAAGCCGGGCCCACAGCGGCAGAACGATGCGAGCGAGGGCGAGACCGACGAGCATTCCGCCCCCGCCGATAAGCAAGAAGCTCAGGCCCGCCTCCCATACCGAGAACGCGCCGCTGACCACCGCGGCGACGGCGACCCTGAAGGCGACGAGGCCCGTGCCGTCGTTGACGAGGCTCTCGCCGCTCACGAGAGTGCCAACGCGCTCTGGCACGCCCAACCTGCCGAAGATCGCCTCGGCCGCCACGGGATCGGTGGGGGCGAGGATGGCCCCGAGTACGAAGGCCGCGGCCCACGGCAGGCCGATCAGGGCGTGCGCGATCACAGCGACGGCTCCCATCGTGGCGAGCACGAGTCCCACGGCCAGCAGCACTATCGGCCTGAGTTGGGCGCGCAGATCGAGCGGCGAAGAGGAGAAGGCCGCCGAGTTCAGCAGGGGCGGCAGGAAAGCGACGAAGATCACCTCCGGGGGGATCTCGATGTTGGGCAGGCCTGGCACGAAGCCCATCAGGAGGCCACCAAGGACCAGCAAGATCGGGTAGGGCACCTTCAGCATGCGGGCGAGTTGGGCGAGCAGTGCTGCGGCAGCGAGCAGGAAGATGAGCGACTCGATCTCGTGCACCTAAGCGCTCACCCTCCGAGACTACTCGCGTTGCCCATAAGAACATGCCAAGGTCCGCCTCATGCCACCAGTCTAATTCCCTGCACGCACTCGGGTGAATAGAGGCAAGGAAAAAGAGCCAGCGCGATGGCTTGGGCAAACATCGCGGGCCCGCTCGCATGCGCCCAGGCTAGCCCAAGCTATGCAGGAGGAGGGTGTCCAGCCTGCTCACGCGCGCAGAACAGGAGATTAGCCTGCCAGTAGCGCGTCCTCCTCCTCTTGGTGCGATCCGCCTCTCAACTCTTCAAGCTGCATACCCGCCGGAGTCTCTACCACGGCCTCCAGCGTCTGCAGGAGCGGTTCTCCATTTCGCTGGGCCAGGTCCCTCGCCTGCCTCAAGAGTGTCTCTTGAGCTATCTCGCTGACGGTTTGTTCGGTACCGGACCCGCTCGGCGCGCAGCTCCGCACCCCTTCTCTCTAACCCTCAAACAACTTCTGCTTATCTTGGATGGCTCTATTCAGGCACTACCTAGATCATGCAGGCCACGCTGGGTGATGAGGTAATGCTTATCCCCCCTGGCGTATCGCGCACTCTTGTCCCACTCGATTGTGCCCTCGTACTCCAGATCCTCTATGGCGTCGTGGTAGCGCTGACGGTCCGATCTGATACCGGTGCGTTTAGCCGCTTCTAGAAAGGAGAGGCAGGTTCCTGGTAGGAATGTCTGTGCCCCGTGGCGTTCGACGTGTACCTCTCGGGCGGCACGGATCAATACCTGTGCATCTTCATGCATATGCTCCACTCCGTTTTGCCTCGTACCGCGGTTCTGGCGATTCTCTGGCTGGCTCCGCCTAGCCTTTCGTAGGCGCAAGCTGCGAGGTTTGTCCACTCTGGGGAGATCTAGACGCCTCGCCGCGGCAAGTTCATCTTTGCGCTGGCGGCGCATCCCGTCCAGCATCTCGCCAAGGGTTTCGCCGAGCGATTTGCTAAGTGGCTCCCCGCGGAGGTTCCGCGTCTCCTCCTGCGTAAGCTCGCCAATGGCGAAGTACGCCTCCTGCTCGCGGGCGCACGCTTCACAGAAGGGTATACCCCGGATCTCCACCACCGCCTGATGGAGACATGGGCTCTGCGTCCTGCATCGCACCTGGCAAGATCGCTGCTGCGTCACTGCATCGATAAAGAGAACCTTCCTCCTAAGATCCTACGAACACGGGAACCCCTACTAGTTATACGCACGCCACCGGTCAGTGCCCCAGCGACTAACCGCGCGCGCACCCTGCGGAAGGGCATCTCCAGCCTGGAAACAGGCATAGCGGCCATTCGGCAAGCGTACGATGGCAGGCCCGTACGCTCTCGCCGCCGCCTTCTTGGCTGCTTCCTCGGTCGTGTAGGTACGAGTTTGCATTTTCGTTCCTTCCTTCGGCCCTGACTGTTTCACCAATGCCAGACTAGATTTCTGTTCCTAACATTTTGTATGTAATGTTACTATTATATGCCACGAAGGTCGAGAAAACAAGGACACCACGACTGCCTGGCGAATCTCCCGACCTATTCCTGAACGGCAACTCTACAGGCCATGAGAGTACGCCCCACCAAGAGTGCGGGCCAGTTTAAGTAACGTGTGCTACAATGCGGTTCGTGTCGTTGTACCTCGACCAGGAGGTAATGAACGCGATGAAGAGGAAGGTCTACAACTAGCCCCAAACGCTGCCGTTGTGGCACGATCAGCGTTTGTCGCACGGGCTGGCGATCGCCGACTCCCCACAGGAGCGGCTTCGCCGGCCTGAATACTTTTGCCCCTGGGGTACAGAGAACCCCCGTGCCGTGCTCCGAGCCTTCCTTAGGGTCGCGGGCACCAAAAGCAGCTCGAGCTAACGGACTAGGACCGCCGGCGAGCATAGGGCGTTAGGCCGTGGCATAGCGAAGGCCGGAACCCGTGAGAGCCCGGAGGATGGTACAAGTGTTCTACCGGCCCTCGGGATCCTTGAACGCCTCCCCTAGTGTCAGCTTCTCCCGCTCCTCCTTGTTGAGGCCGCGCCTAAGCCCCTCCTCCTGCATGAACCGCGTGATCCTGCCGAAATCGGTAGACTCCTTTTCGGCCTGGTCTACCTCCTCTGCGGCCACGCGTCCAGCGTACTCGTCGGTGAGCCAGAGCACGCCTTTGAGGTGGCCAACGTTAGCGAAGATCTCCCGCTTTTCCTCCTCCTCGGCTCCTCCGTCGCAGAACAGCCTAACCTCGCCCCGGAACCCTAGCACCGCCAGGGCGCGGCAGATCTGCCGCGTTACGTCCTCGTAGGCATCGTCCTCGTACCCATCAACCACGATCTCCGTCCGGGGACCGTCGATGCCTACATCATAAGCAGCTTTAGGAAAGCCAAAGATGTTAGTGCCCAACTCAACATCCAAAGTCTCTCTCCTCTCAGCCAAGGGCAGGGTATCCTAACTTCGCTGGGGTCTCCCGGCCCGGAAATGGCGAGCGAGGGGCAGGATAAAGCACACGCTGCTGGATGGGGAGTTCTCCGTCCGCCCCAACCGACCTAAGACCTTCGCTCGCAACCACACCATACCACACAAAAGTTACAGATGTTTCTATCAACGACAAAGGGCCCGAACCCCGTGGGATCCCGGCCCTCTAGCCACTCATGCGGTTGCCTGTCGGTTTCCCGATCGGCTAGACGGCGGAGACGTTGTCCGCCTGCATGCCCTTCTGGCCTTGGCTCGCCGCGTAGGAGACCTTGGCACCCTCATCGAGGCTCTTGAAGCCGTTGCCGGCTATTCCCGAATGGTGCACGAAGAGATCCTCACCGCCCTCGTTGGGGGTGATGAAGCCGTAGCCTTTGTCGTCGTTGAACCACTTTACCGTTCCCTGGGCCATATCTGGAGCCCACCTTTCTTCTCTGGGGCCCCACTGAAACAAAAAGCCGCTCCTCTCGTTGAGGGCGGCGCTTCCATCAAAACAAAACCCAAACTCTAGTGTCCCTTGAGCATACCACACTCGAGAGGCTCGGCTTAAGCGGAAGTCGTGTAAGGAGGTCGAGGGAAGCCCACCCGTTCGCTCCCCCTCTCTCGCGACGTATATCGAAGTACTACGGGAAGATGGTATTGAGATAGAGCCGCTTGACGAGCGCTTGGCGGCTCCTGACTCCGACCTTCTCGAAGACGTTCTGGAGGTGTTTTTGGACGGTGTCCTCGGTGACGTAGAGTGCTTGTGAGATCTGGCGGGTCGAGGCGCCACGCACCACGAGCTCGACTACCTCCACTTCGCGGGGACTCAGGCCGTAGGTAGCCGTGTGCAGCCAGGCCATCTCCTTGAACCCGGCCGGCTCGATGACGATTACTATCTCGCCCGGGCTACCCAATTGCTGCGCCTCGCTCATAGAAGCGCTAAGCGTTAGCCACCGGCCGGATCTCGTCCGCACGCAAACGCGCGGGACGCTTCCTCGATCTCGCTCCGTCTGCGGGTTTAGCGCCCGTCGCAGCGCCCCTACCGCCGACCACATCGCCACCGGGAGGCCCTCGCCTTCCCGCCACCCTGGGCCCAGGTCTCCCAGATTCCTTAACCAGCGTTCGGCGGCCACCGTGTAGTGCAAGACCCAACCCTGCTGGTCGAGGACCAGTACCCCCGGGGCTCGGTCGCCGTTGTCCTCGGTAGACGCCCGAGAGCGAAGCGCCATTGTTTTGAGACCGGCGCCCAGGTGCGGAGCAATTCGGCGCAGGAGTGTCACCTCGTGGGGGCTAAAGTCGGGGCGACCCCTCTCCCGTATCGCGCAGATGCCGCCCCAAAGGTCCCTGCTTACGGTAAAGACGCCGCGCGCCTCGTGCCCGAAGCCCTCGGGACCTAGCAACTCCCGCCAATGCAGGGAGCGCTCGAGACTGCCCTCGGTGGCATCGGAGAGCAGGGCCACCGTATGGCTATTCCGCGCCATCCAGTTGAACTCGAGCACGTCGTCCTCGAAGTAGATGTGCTCAAAGAAGAAACGTGCTCTAGTCGGCTGATCCGGCTCTTCCGTGTAAGAACCCGTGGGCAGTCCACTCAAAGGATCGATCTTTAGAGCCCGATAGGTATCGATTGGTACCGCGTGCCGTAGTCGCGCGACTACCTCCCTGAGCAAGGTCGCTTCGTCGAGACCAGAAAGGCACAGACGCTTGATCTCGCTGAAGACCCGCTCCTCAACAAAAGCGCTTGGACTCACGGCTCTACGCTTCCAAGTGGAGTTAACACACTCATCTGACCTTGTATCGTACATCGCTTTTTCGATCCGCTCAAACGCGAGAATTACAGATTTCTGGAATACACAACTCCCGAAAAGGGAGCTAACGTAGAAACAGAGCAGTCAGAAGAAAGGAGAACACCTATGTCGGCCAGAGCGATGAGCGAAACTTATGCTCGGAAGACCTGGGTGAAGGTGTTGTTGGTTACCGTCCTCGTCGCGATCCCGGCCTTCATGCTGGGCCCCATCATCTGGCCCCCCGCCGAGGGTAGTCCATCGCCCACCGCCACCCAACTCCCCTTCCTGCTCTTCCTCAATCTGGTGCAGGCTACGGTTCTTGGGTTGGGAGTCGCCTTCCTTGCCTTCGGGCTCTCCGTGATGCGGAGGATCTCCCCTGACTCGAAGGTCAGGGCGTGGGCCATGTACCTCTCTATCGGCTACCTGATGCTATCCTGGTGGCCGCACATCAACATGCACGTCCACAACGGCCCTGATAACCTGCAAGGTCTGATCTTTATCGACTACCTCTTCCACCTGCCCTCGATGGTCGCCGCTCTCATTCTGGCCTACTGCTTCTTCTCTTTATTGTGGGAGAGGAGCTGAAGCGGATATCTGTGAGATAAGCGAGTGGCGGAGTAGAGAGTCATACCGAACAAATAAGTAGAGGAGCCAACATGCACATCCTGCAGATCGAACATCTATCCGCGACTTCAAGACCTGGAAGATGGCCTTCGACCGTGTAGACGGACGGAGGCAGCAGTTGGGCGTACGTGGGCGTGCGCGGCTACCGCGAATCCTTCAACCTACCGACGATCGGAATTACGTCATGATCGACCTTGAGTTCGATAGAGCAAGCGAGGCGGAGGCCTTTCTCACCTTTCTGCAGCGCGACGTGTGGTCATCGCTGGACGCAGCGCCAGGCCTGATAGGAGATCCACAGACGCGGATCAAGGAGACGGTGGAGAGCAAGGAGTACTGACATGAGAAGACGGATGGGTGAGGAAAGGATGCGGCAGCTCGAAGCACTGATGAAGGATGTAAGTGGCGTGCTCGAGGAGAACCGAGCGGTTACAACAGAAAGGACTGGCGGCCGACGATCGGAGGAACGGCTATGACCAGCTCGGCAAGGGCAAATCTTGGGTGCGTGGTGCGAGCGGGGGAGGGCTACCAGGGCAAGCAGGGACCAAACTACACCCCTGGAATCAGCGCGCAGAGCGCGGGCTCTCAGGCGATCTGGCTCGGCTCGGGGACGCTACCTGCACATGGCGGGCGGACCAAGGCCCATCTGCACGAGAACCACGAGAGTGCAATCTACTTGCTAAGCGGCGATGAGGTAGAACTGTGGACGGGCGAGCAGCTAGAGCATAGGGAGGTCGCCCACCCCGGCGATTACTTGTACATCCCGGCGGGAGTTCCCCATGTAGCCGTCAATCGCAGCGAGACGCCGGCGGCTTTCATCGCGGCGCGGACTGACCCGAACGAGCAGGAGAGTGTGGTGTTGCGGCCAGACCTGGAAGCGAAGGTGCCTTAGTGCATGTTATGAACCCGCACTGAGAATCCCGGCTGCCTGCTGGAGGAAGAGGCAAGCAAACGCGACGAAGTGCAACCCCACCACAGTGTCGGGCAGCCTCTCATAATCCTTCACCAGCCGCCTGAACCGCGATGCCCCTCGCCATCTACACCCGCGCCACAGACAGCATGCAAGACTCCGTGAAAGCTGCACTAGAAGAGACCCTTTCTAGATCCGGCTGTTGATCCGGCTTATGAGTCCAACGAGCTGCCGAAGCGCTCCACGCCGCGCAAGCTGGGACAATGCCGAGCCTGTCTCTTCGCGCCCTACTTACCAGCGTAAGCGCGTGTGAAGACCACCCCGTAAAATTCCCTTCGAAAGGTGACCAACTCGGCCGGTACGCGCTGATATCAGAATGGGGCCACTATGAGCTCGATGACGCACGAGGGATCATACTTCGAGGTTTACACCGTCAGGTACGCTACCCGCGAGGCGCACAGCGGCGAGCACTTCTACGGCAACGATCCGCACGACGCTCCTATGCCCATGGACTACTTCGTCTGGGCGGCCGTGTCCGAAGAGCATACCGTTGTGATCGACGTTGGCTTCAAATCCGAGGTGGCCGACCGGCGTGGTCGAGAGTACCTTCGCTGTCCTACGGAGGGTCTCAGGGAACTGGGCATAGAGAGCGAGGAGGTCCCGCTCGTGATCCTCACGCACCTCCACTACGATCACGTCGGCAACCTGGAGAAGTTCCCCGCTGCCACCTTCGTGGTGCAGGAAGAGGAGATGAGGTTCTGGACGGGTCGATACGCCGGCAGGCCGCACTTTCGCGGGACGGTCGAGCCGGAAGACGTGCTCCATCTCGTGCGCGAGAACTTCGCGGGCCGGCTGCGCTTCGTCGCCGGTAGTGAGGAGGTGGTGCCGGGAGTAGAGGTGCATCGGACCGGAGGCCATTCACGTGGGCTGCAGATCGTCAGGGTCAGGACGCTCCGTGGCAGCGTGGTACTCGCCTCCGACGCCACGCACTTCTACGCGAATATAGAGCAGGACCGCCCGTTTGGTATAGTCGCGGATCTAGCTCAGATGTACGGTGCCTTCGACCTCGTACGCTCCCTTGCTGACTCCCCGGCGCACGTGGTGCCGGGCCACGATCCTCTGGTAATGGAACGATTCCCATCAGCGAAAGAAAGATTAGAAGGTATAGCGGTCCGCATCGCCTAGCCAGAGGGACACCGTAAGCCGCCTCTCAACGCAGGAGTTGTTCCCTGGGCGAAGGACGGTGAGAAAAGACCAGAGTCAGCAACTATCATATATGTGCTGTACTAGACAACAATGAAAAGGACTTCCTCACGATGAGACAAGGTTTGCGCCAGCAAGAGTTCACCGCAAGCGAGGTGCGGGAGCTGATCCGTAACAACGAGTACGGTGGGGCGACGAGCGGGCTCGCCTCCGGCTTCGTGCAGGCGAACCTCGTCATTCTGCCCGGTGAATACGCCTTCGATTTCCTCAAGTTCTGCGTGAGGAACCCGAAACCGTGCCCCATCCTCGAGGTCACCGAGGCCGGAGACCCTGAGCCCGTGGTCACAGCCCAGGACGCGGACCTTCGAACAGACGTCCCCAATTACCGCGTGTACGAGAATGGCGAGTTGGTCGAGGAGCCCCAGAATATCGAACATCTCTGGAGGGACGACCTGGTCGCGTTCCTTATCGGGTGCAGCTTTACGTTCGAGGCGGCGCTGCTGGTTGCGGGCTTGCGGGTGGCGCACGTGGACCAGGGCCGAAACGTCCCCATGTACGTCACCGGCAAGGATTGTGTACCCTCCGGTCCCTTTGCCGGACCTATGGTGGTAAGCATGCGCCCCTACCGCGCCGATGACTTGCCCCTTGTCGTGAGCGTGTCCGGACGCTACCCCTCGATGCACGGCGCTCCTGTGCATATCGGGGATCCAGCAGCGCTGGGGATCTCCGACCTGACAAACCCGGAGTTCGGAGATGCCATCAACATCGCGGAGGACCAGTTGCCTGTGTTCTGGGCCTGCGGGGTCACGCCGCAGGCGGTGGCCATGAAGGCAAGACCTCCGATGATGATCACCCACAGTCCGGGCCACATGTTCGTTACCGACCGCGTTCACTCTGAGTACGAAATCTAGCCGACGCGGCTCGGCGGTCCGCTGCGAGAATCGTCTGAGCCCCACTGTACGATCCGCATGCGGCATCCACGGCGCGGATCAGGACCGCGCACAGGCAGATCCAGACCGTAGAACCTATCTGGACCCGGCAACTCCCGAATGAGCCTCGATGGTCGGCTCGATGCCCTCGGCTTCCGTGACCTCCCGCCAGGCCTCGAAGCCTTCCTGGAAGGCCACAATACCGGCCTCGGGCAGGGAGATCTCTATGGCCTCCAGTATCTCCTCCTTCGAGACGCCGAGGTCGAGAGCGACCCTGATGTGGCTCTGGATGTGGCCCTTGCTTGCCCGCATTACCGTCAAGCTAAGGATAAATAGCAGCTCCTTGGTCTTGCGGTCGAGCGTGCGCTCCTTGAGGTACGCCGCCTCGACGAGACCGTTGGCGGCCTGCAAGACATCGTAATCCTGGGCGGCCATCACCTTGTGGTAGTCGAGCACGTAGCCACGCTTCTCGACCATCCCGTCGATGTAGGCTTGCTTCTCCTCCTGCGTTGCCATATTTCTCCTTCCTTTGGGGTTCTATGCGTTGCGAAACCCGGGTTTACTCCTGCTCGAGCTCCCGAAGCACCGGGATCAGGTAATCCCGGAACCTGGGGTAGTTCTCCGCCATCGGAAAGTGTCCGATACCCTCCATCTTGCGGAAGTTCGCCCCCGGTATGGCGGCGGCGGTCGCGGCCGACTCCTGCACGGTGCACGCGTAGTCGTACTCACCGGTCAAGAGGTAGACCGGACACCGGCGAGTGTCGATCTCGCCTTCGCGTCCGCGAAGGTCCCAATCCACGCTGTAAAAGTACGTGTCCCCCCGGTAGATGCCGGGGCCGCCCTGGCTGTACGTCCACCACACCTCGCGGCGGGAAGGCTCGGGGCTCTGGGGCGCCATGAGACCATAGGTCCACGACGCCGCCACCACCGAACCGTCGACATCCGGCATCACGGACCAGTCGAGGAAACGGCCCTCTATTTTGCTCGCCCCTTCGAGGCCGATCACCGCGCCGATCTCCGTCCCATAGAGGCGGGCCAACTCGAGCACGACGGCTCCGCCCATCGAGCAGCCGAGAACCACGGGCTGTGTCAGCTCCATCGTCCTGACGAAGGCCATAATCGTGCCGACGTAGGCTTCGCGGGTGAGCAGGTACTCCTTCTCCCACCAGCCCTCGGGAGGTAGTGAGCGTCCGTGGTAGGGCAGATCGAAGGCGAGGATGCGCCACCTGGAGGTCACCTCCGAATCGCACAGCAGGTGCCGGTACTGGCGCGAATCGGATCCCGCAGTGTGCAGACACAGGAGTGGCCGACCGCTCCCGGATTCCTCGAAGTAGACGCGGGAGCGAACGCTCGCGGTATCCACGTAGACGTATCTGCCGGTTGTCGGGTCGAACTCAGGCATGACCAGCCCCAAGGCGCTGGGCGAGAGCGAAGATCACTCCGAGGGCACGCAGATGGCGAACGAAAGTCCTGCGGTCCCCCTCTATGCTGAACGATGGCACGCGGCTGTTCATGGCGAGCAGATCGGAATAGAAGGGTGGCGGCGTCGGCTGCAAGAAGGTCCTCCAATCTTCGAGCTTTCCGCGCAGAGTGACGCTCCATGAAGCACCGACGTCGGGGTTAAATACGACGTCTGCTATCTTTCCCGCCCGGATGAGGAGCAAGACGAGTTCGTCGTCTATCATGAGGGCCACATCCACGTCGCACCAACATCCGATAACCTCCATCTCCGCGTCCGCGGCGACCACCTCCTGCAACGACTCGAACCATCCTCTCTCGGGGAAGGGCTGCCGGGGAGTCGTCACCCGGTCCATCTCCCATCCCTGTATAGACCAGCAGTAAGAATACGCGGAAACGCTCCTCCATCTAGTCCTACGCTGCCGGAGATCCCTCCCGAGCAGCGAAGATTGTGGCACGTCGCGCAACCGATCATCGACGCGCCCGTCGACACGCTCATGGTGTCTTCGACTCCGCGTCCCGGCTCCCGGTCATGTTCTCCAGGAAAGCGTAGATCTCCGTGTGGTTCCGGGCGCCGTTTCCCTGTGCTACCGCAGCCTGCCAGACCTGGGCGACGGTCGAGCCGATGAGCATGGGGAAGTCCATCTCCGCGGCTGCTTCGAGGGCGATCTTCAGGTCCTTGTTCATCAAGGCTGTTGCGAACCCGTCTTCGAAGGACCGATCGAGGATGTATTTTGGGAACTTGACCTCTGTCGAGTAGCTCCTTCCGTTGCTGGCGTTGATGACCTCGACGAACAGATCTGGAGAGAGCCCGGCTTTTTCAGCGAGGATCACGGCCTCCGCCGCGCTCGCGAGGGTCGTCGCGGAGATCAGGTTGTTTAGAGCCTTGGCCAGGTGGCCTGTGCCGTGGTCTCCCACGAAGAAGACCTGGCCACCGAACGCCCGAAGGATCGGAGAGCACCTCTCGAAGACCTCCCGCTTGCCGCCCACCATCACCGCCAGGGTTCCCTCCCGGGCTTTCGTCACCCCGCCGCTAACCGGCGCGTCGAGCATATCGATCCCGACCTCTTCGAGCTTTCCCGAGATCATCCGGGTCGAAGAAGGCTTGGAACTCGACGTATCGATCAAGACCTTGCCGGGCGACAGACTCTCGAGCAGTCCGTCCTCTCCGAGGACGATCTCCTCGACCACCGCCGAGTTGGGCAGAGACAAGAGCACCACGTCCGCGGCGGAGGCCAGCGCCTTCTGATTCTTCGCCGGTTCGGCAGTGGTGTCTTCCAGTTGGGCCATGGCCTCGCGACCGACATCGTAGACGAAGACTTCGTAGCCTTCCTTTATGAGGTGGCGGCACATGGGCTCGCCCATGTTGCCCAGACCGATAAACCCCAGCTTGGGCGTCATACGAGCCCTCCTCCATCCGAATCGTCTTGCCGACGGTTATGGAGGCTTCTCGCGCAATGGCAGGGCTTCATAAGCGCGGAAGTTGGAGATCGGAAGCGGGCCGATCACGCTCGCGGTGACCAAGCGCAACCATCATGCCGGCTGGCGTCAAGGTCGGCCCGCTTCCAGTCTTCTCCCGATTACCTGCTGGGATTGCGCTCGGTTTCGGGGGCGGCCTCGGCACCTCTCGCGAGACCATCCTCGCCTCTGGTTCCAGCCTCCGACGCGGCGCCTACCTCCTCGTGGAAGTCCACGTCCCTCGTCTCCGGACCCCATAACGCCCCGATAAGCATGAGCAGGGCTCCTATCACCAGCAGGGGCAGGGGCGTGTACTTGAAGGGCATAAAGCTGGCCAGGCCCGCCTGGTAGAAGGCGTAGAACGCCGGGGGGATAACCGCCAGGCTGTAGCCGAGCCCGAAGCCGGAGGCCCGGACACCGGTCCGGAAGCGCTCGTTGATGTAGGTGGTCGTCAGGCCCCACGGCGCGGTTACCACGACCACGATTAGCGTCACGAGAAGAATAACCGCGAAGAGGCTCTCGGGGGCCGTGCTTATGAGCAGGTAGTAGAGTACGGTGCCGACCGTCCCCATGACGATGGCATTCGCTATCAAGTAAGGCCGACGTCCCACCCTCTGGCTGATCACGCCGGCAGCCATGTAGGCTGCGGCGAGGATGAGGAAGGCAACCGCCAGGGTGATGGTGAGCCTAGTCCCGTCCACACCGAGCTCGGAGGTGAGCAGTCCGGGCAGCATGGCCGAAGCCGTATAGAGCGTCAACCAGAAACCGCCCATCAACACGAAGACTTGTAGGAAGCTCCACAGGTTCTGCCCTCTGAACAGTTCCCTGAGGGGAGATTCGCTCCCCCCGGATTCCTCGAAGACATCCGATTCGTGCACCTCGCGGACGTAATAGAAGACGAGGGCGAAAGCCATCAGGCCACCGATGACGAACGGTATCCTCCAGCCCCACTGCACATAGGGGGAGTTCAGACCCCCGGCCGGTATCAGCTGGAGCAAGACCAGGGTGAGCAGAGAGATGGCTGCGAAGGCGAGCGGGTAGCCGGTCATGATCAACGCCCCGTAGAATCCCCGCTTCGCCTTGGGAGAGTACTCCATCGCCAGCGGGCTCGCCGCGGTGTACTCCCCGCCGAGGAAGATGCCGTCGATGAACCGCAGGAGAATAAATAGAACGACCGCCGTTATGCCCCACTGCTCATACCCCGGTAAGAAGGCGATAAGCAGCGTCCCCGCCCCGAAACCCGTGACGGAGATGATCGTCGTTCGCCGTCGCCCGATCTTATCCGCGTAGTGCCCGAAGACCAAAGCTCCCAAGGGCCGTCCGATCAGCGTCGCCGCGAAGATCGAGCCGCCCACGATCGCGGTCGTGGCAGCGCTCAGGTCCGGCGAGACGAAGTAGATTAGAGCCGGGGCCAACACTACTATGGGCAGGTAGATGTCGAACATGTCCACGAAGAACCCTACCCAGGCTCCCCTTATGGCCGACTTCGCCTGAGGAGTTAACGCTTCCTGTTGTCCCTCTGCCGTGGCTTGCATGCATTCCTCCCTTCGCCCCGCCGCTGTAGTAGTCGGCGAGACTCGCCTTCCCTTCCCCCGTATATGTATCTCCTGAACGCCCCGTTCAAACCTGTCCAGTAAACTACCCCCTTGCTCTTGCCGACCTCCAGAGCAGAGGGCGTGTCGAGAAGTCTCTCGACCTCGGTCAGGATCAGGGTTACAGCCTTTACATAGATTGTCATCTAGCCGCCGCTCTGGTTAAACGACGGACCTATGGTGGCATCATCTTCTCGACACCGTACTGACGGAATCAGCTTCACACCTTCATCGCGTTACCAGGTGGTCCATCCTCCGTCGACGGGGTAAACGGCGCCGGTAATAAAATAATCGCCGAAGAGGGTAGCCTTCTTATCCGTCCTTTCGTGCTCTTGGGTGGCTTCTTCTAGCAGATCGTGGGCCATCTCCTTGAGGCGCTCGTTGGTGATCAGCGCGATGGTGTAGCTTATGCCCTCGCGCTCGCAGTAGTCGTAGAGGGCAGGAACGGCGAAGCCTGCGTCGGCCCTTATCTCTATTGCTACCCCGGGCCATCTCTGCCTCAGGCGACCCACGATGCGCCTCAAGACGGCCACACAGGAGCGGGAGGAGTGGGTGTTGCCCGCTCTCAAAAGCGTCGTGATCAGGTGCCCGCTGTGGCCGTCGAAGACGAGCAGCGGATGGTAGATGTGCTGTCGGTAGTAGCCGTGGTAGTAGCTCCCTTCCTGCTCGCCGTGGGTGGGGTCGTCCGTCGAGTCGAAATCCAGAAGCACCCGCCGCGGAGCGCCGTCCTTCTCCCGTTGGCTCAGGTAGAGGTCGAAGAGGATTTCGGCTATTTGGTAGCACGAGCACCTAGAGCTGTCCGAAGCCAGGAACACGACCAAGTCCGCTATCTCCGCGGGCTTTGCCATCCGGTTCAGGGGGGTGCGGTCGGTGATGGATCTCCGAAGACCCTCGTTCTGTTGAAGACCCGACGTAAGATCGGTGGTCACGTAGCCAGGCGCTACTGTATTGACCCGGATGCCGTGTCGGGCCCAGTCCAACGCCAGGGTCTTGCCCATTCCGGCCAATCCCGCCTTGGACGCCGTGTACGCTACCAGGCGCGGATCGCCCACGATGCTGTTGATCGACCCTACGAGGACGATCGAGCCGGGTCTATTTTCGGGATGAGCCGGCGGGCGAAGGTCTGTGCCGCGAGGAACGCCCCGGTGAGGTTGGTGGCGATTATGGCATCCCAATCGTCTTCATCGACTTTCTCGGCCGAAGCGTACACCGGGCTGATGCCTGCATTGTAGACCAGCACGTCTGGGACGCCGGATCGGGGCTCGAAGCTCTGCACGACCTCGCGGATCTGGGCGCGGTCCGTGACATCCAAGGCGTACCCGCTGACGGGCTGCCCGTTGGTCTCAGCAAGGGAATCGGCTATCTCGGAAGCCCTGTCGGCATTCCTGGCCGTCAGGCCCACCTCGGCCCCCAACTCCGCGAAACGTTCGGCGATCGCCCGGCCGATCCCGCGGCTGCCCCCCACTACCAGCGCAGCTTTTCCCTGTACGTTAGCTATATCCATCGTCGCTCTCACCCTCCCGGCCAGCGAGGAGCTAACCGACCCGCTTCGCTTGCCCCTCCCATTCCTTATCTCGCAACACGAACTTCTGTACCTTGCCAGTCGAGGTCTTCGGTAGCTCCCCGAACTCCACCGCCGTCGGGGCCTTGAAGCGGGCCAGGCGCTCCTTGCAGAAGTCTATGATCTCCTGCTCGGTCACCTCCTCGCCCTGCTTGAGAGCGACGAAGGCTTTCGGACGCTCACCCCACTTCTCGTCCGGGATAGCGACGACGGCGCACTCCAGAACGGCCTGGTGCTTTTCTATCGCCTGCTCTATCTCTATAGAGGAGATGTTCTCGCCGCCGGAGATGATCACGTCCTTCGAACGGTCCCGTATCTCGACGTACCCGTCCGGGTGCCAGACGGCCACGTCGCCCGAGTGGTACCAGCCGCCCTTGAACGCCTCCTCGGTCGCCTCCTCGTTGTCGAGGTATCCCTTCATCACGGTGTTGCCGCGGGTCACGATCTCTCCGAGGGTCTGGCCGTCGCGGGGGACGTCGTTCATGCCATCGTCGACCACGCGGACTATGTGGGAGTTGATGTGGGCCTGTCCCTGGCGGGATAGCATCTCGGCCTTCTCCTCGATGGAGAGGTCATTCCACTCTTCTTGCCAGGCGCAGATGCTGGTCGGCCCGTACGTCTCGGTGAGCCCGTAGAGGTGGATGGGGTGTATATTGAGGTCCTCGAACTGCCCGAGAAGGGTGGGCGATGGAGGGGCGCCCCCGATGGCGGTGCTGATCTCCCAGTCCATCCGATGCGCCCGCTCATGGTTGACCAGACCGATCTGCACGGTGGGCGCGCCGCAGTAATGAGTGATCCTCTCGGCATCGAAGAGGTCCCAGATCCTGTCGGGTTCCACCCGGCGCAGGCAGACGTGCGTGGCCGCCATCGACGTGACGCCCCAGGGGAAGCACCACCCGTCACAGTGGAACATTGGGAGAATCCACAGGTAGACCGAGCGAACGTTCATCTCCATAGCCGTCGCGACACCCAGGGCGTTGAGGTAGGCGCCTCGGTAACTGTACATCGCCCCCTTGGGCTTTCCCGTGGTGCCCGAGGTGTAGTTGATCGCGATGGTCTCTTCCTCGTCCTCAAGCTCGCTGGGCACCGCTTCCGCGGAGCCTTCCGCCAGGTAGTCCTCGTAAGGGTCGCCGGACTCTCCGGTATCGTCTATGCGTACCGTCTCTATGCCCGAGGTATCCAGCGGCTCTACTAGCTCCTCCAACTCCGCGTCCACGAAGAGCATCTTCGAACCCGAGTGCTCGAGGATGTAGCCAACCTCCTCCGAGCTCAGGCGCGTGTTGATCGGCACCAGGATGCACCCGGCCGCGGGCACCGCAAAGTGCGCCTCCAGGAGCGGAGGGATGTTGGGGGCGAGAAAGGCTACCCTATCCCCCTTCCGGAGCCCCGCGTCGCGCAACCTGGAGGCCAGACGGTTGACTCTCTCTTCGAACTCCCGGTAGGTGTAGCGCCGGTCTCCGTGCACGACGGCGAGCTTGTCCGGGAACACGTATGCGCTGCGCCTGAGGAAGCTTACTGGCGTAAGCTCTGTCCGGTAAACCTTTTCGTGACCTCCCTGACCCACAGCCACTCCTTCCCCGTAATTTGCGCTTCACCCTTATAGGACAAACCTTCGTAACCTAAACTCTCGCTCCGGGTTGCATGCGCTTCTCGCGATGTCGCTCCCCCCGGCGCCATATTCCTGAACCTTTTCTCCTCGCTTACCTCGAGCGAGGCTCGAGCCAGTCCCTCACCTGTGGCCAGAGGCTTTTCCTGGCTCCTCGACCGGTTAGCAGTCCCACGTGCCCAGCGTCGAGGACGATGAACTCCTTGTCTTCGCTGCTTATGAGGTCCATCACGGCCTCGGTCTGGGACAGGAAGACGAGGTGATCCTTCTTTCCGGCGAGGTTCAGAAGCGGCATCCTGATGTTGGAGAGGTCCACGCGGCGCCCGCGCAGTTTGATCTCCCCCTTGACGAGCTTGTTGTTCTGGTAGAAGTCCCTAACCCATTGCTTGTAAGCTGCCCCTGGCATCGGTATGGGGTCGTTGGCCCACTTGTTCATCGCCAGCCAGGAATCCGAGAGCCCATCCCGCGCGATGAGGTCCCACATGGTTACGTGGCTGCCGATGTAGTTGGTGACCGGATTGAGCATGGCGGTTCCCGCAATGGCGAACTTTGCCGGCAGGTTCCCGTAGGCGTTTGCGATGGTGTCGGGATCGTGGTTCTTCTCGCTTAACCACTGACCATAGAGTCCCGATTTCTCCGGGGAGCAATCTATGGGCGTGGCAAGCAGGATCAGGTTCTTCAATCCCTCCGGGAGGAGCGATGCGTACATGGCGCTCATCACGCCCCCCTGGCAGTAACCGAAGAGGGTTAGCTCCTCGGAATGCGAATTTCTCAGGACCTTGCGCACCGCCCGCGGGATGTAATCCAGGACGTAGTTTTCGAAGGACATGTCCTTGTCCTCGGGACCCGGTATACCCCAATCGAGCA
The DNA here is from genome assembly GCA_963849745.1 of uncultured Rubrobacteraceae bacterium. Taxonomy (GTDB): domain Bacteria; phylum Actinomycetota; class Rubrobacteria; order Rubrobacterales; family Rubrobacteraceae; genus Rubrobacter_D. The sequence continues at coordinate 490,736 of CAWKIM010000007.1, forward strand.
TGTACACGTCGAAGCCCTCGTTCACCAGGAACTCAATGAAGCTATTGCCCGGCATCAGGTCGAGGCAATACGGACGATTGAGCAGGGCGTAGATGAACAGGACAGGGATCGGGTGCTTTTTCTCGCCTTCGCCCTGGTAGTGGTAAAGCTTGGCCTTGTTCCTGCTCCAGACGATCTCTTTGGGAGTCTGGCCTGTGTCGATCTGGGCCCCCTGGACTATTATCCTGAGCCCTTTGGTGTACTTGTCGGACAAGTCCTCGCCGCCCGAAGGCGCGCCGCTTTCCCCCGTCATCCGGCCTCACCTTTCTTGCGCACGTCTTCCACCGTGATCCGGCCCCCGGTCCCGCTACCGCGGACCTCCCGGAGGTTTACACCCAGCTCCCGAGCCTTACGACGGGCGGCGTCGGTAACTTCGATCTCCTCCCGCGAGCCGGTCGTCTGAGAGCCACCGTTGGTCGAGGTGCCCAGGGCAGCGAGTAGCTGATCCAGCTTGCCTTCCATCCGTTGGAGACCGGAACGGTTGTCATCCAGCTTGCGCTCCAGGTCCTTTACACGATCTTCGAGGGCATCCACGGCCTCGGCCGTGGCCGGTGTAGCATAGCCATGCTCGAACTCCTCGAATGCTTCCTCCATGCGATCGACCTTTGCATCCAGGCCCACGACGAGCCCAGCCACCCGAGAACTGTCGGAGCGGGTGGTGAGCTGAAGGTAACCGAAGTATTCCTCGGAGGCGCGTTGGAAGACCTGCTCGAGGGCCGCATAGTTTTCCAGAAAGCGGCGCGAATCCTCGAGAAACGACTCGTCCTCCAGGACCTTCCTGATCATCTTCGAGAGCGGCACGTTGGTGGCGTTGTACCATCTCAGGTAGAAATCTAGCGGGTCGGTGGGAGGCCTGCCCCCCTCGAACATCTGCTTCCAGACCTCTTCCGCCATCTCCACCCAATGAGGAGTGAGCTCCGCCAGGACCGTCCCGATCCCGAAGGTTTTGCGCCAGGCTTCGGCGGTCGCCTCCGTCCACTGCCGCCAGATCTCCTGCGAGCTCGCGGCTTCCGCCGGCGGCTGCTGGACTGCCTCCAGGTTGCCGAACCACTGCCTGTAAGAGCCGAAGGGGTCCATGTACGCTTCTTTGTCACCCTCTAGCATATTCGACCACATCCTACAGTTCGCGTCGTACCACTGTCTCCAAAGATCTATTGGATGCGCGTTTGCTCGGTACCCCGCTCCTTCTACCACTTTCCCTCCCTTTCGCGCTCGGGATCGACATTTATCTCGCCGGTTCAGGCCCATATTGACACGTATCTAACGCGGTTTCACCACTCGCCGATCGTAGCTCTCCAATGAGCGCGGGCCCGCCGCCTCGAGTTTGTCAGCAACCAACTCCTTGGAGAGGTCAAGAGCCCGAGAAGACCTCTATCTCCACCACTTCGCTAATTGTTGCTCCTCGGAATTCAGAAGGCGAGGATGCCCAGGATCCGGTTTCACGACCTCCGTCACACCTGCGCTACGCTGCTCCTCACGGGAGGGGTCCACCCCAAGATTGTCCAGAAGCTCCTCGGCCACTCCACCACAGCGATCACCCTCGATACTTGCAGCCACGTTCTTCCAGGAATGGACGCCGCGGCGGCGGGAACTATGGACGAAGCCCTCGGCTAAGACCCGATTGCAGTACGGTTGCAGTAAATGGGCTCCGGCTATGTTGCCGGAGCCTTCAAGATTTCCTTGATTTTGCAGCAGTTTCTTAAGTGGCGGGACCCGGATTCGAACCGGGGACACCATGATTTTCAGTCATTTTCGGAGGTCTTTAGGTATGCGGAAAACGCGCATAGGTAAGCGGATTTATGTCCACGGAGTACCGTTAGATACCAGCAGGTTCTGTCCCTACTGTTGCGCTACTGTTGACACGGGTTTCATCACTCTTCAGAAGCACTCAAATCAGAATGCGGACGCCCGCTCGCCCCACTCGTCTATTGGTTACTCCCGTTCTGCGCTTTCCCTCAGAGAGAAGTAAGTATTGGGGCGCAACTTCAACGTGACCCGTGTGGGCTGCATCGTCCCCCGTCAGCTATCCCGCAAGGTCGTCACTCAAGGCGCCAAAATTAACCATGACGAGCAAATGGTTCCCAACGAGGCAGCTACTCCCCCCTTCTACATCTATAGCACCGGGACCATGCGGCGTCAGTCAGCGCTTCTTCGGAATAAGCGAGGACACTGAGAGGGGAAGCGCTCCCCGGCCATCATCTGTTACTTGAAAGACAGAGAATTTGTCCTTAGCACTTTCTATTTTCCTCCCGCAGCCACAAAGCGCGAGCCCCGGGCACGGAGACGGCGCTCCTCCACACCAGGGAGAGCAAAGACTCTCCTGGCTAGTTCGTCAACTACCTCGCGCAGTGGGTTCTGCTCCAGCTGGGTGGTCGGGTTGGTTGGATCAGGACGAGTAGGGTCACGACGAACGCTCTCATGGCGATCCCTTCCCTCCGGTCTCCGTCAGCTGACGGCTGGGTCCATCCCGTCCGGCTCGTTCTGGTCCGATCTGCCACCTTTTCTCGGCAACGCATCTGTTGAGGCATTCGAGCGTCCGCCAACGGCTACCTGCGCCTCTTGATGAGCATGCCGGGATAAGATCCTATACCGGTAGAATTTCAGGAACCCCGTGAACGAGGTCGCTGCCGCAGCCGCGCCCAGCGCGACCCGCATCCAGTGTCCCACCTCGAATTCCCTGGCGGTCTGCTTCAGGAAAGCGACGGAATGGATCGCCGTGCCTTCCGTGAACATTCGTGTTCCGGGGCCAGAAGAAGGCCATCGAGAACAGTCCTTCGCATGCGATCACTACCAGGCTTGCGAGGACCCAGTACCGGGCCGGCTTTATGCGCCAGGCCAGTATCAAAGAACCTATCCCCGTGATCCAACTGGCAAAACCGAGGGGCGGGAAGAAATCGCCCGGACCCCTGACAGTCGCGAACGCCATCGCTCTCTCGAGAGAGCGGGGGACGTCGTGGAAGGTATTGGGATAGACGATTAAAGTGTCGAACACGAGGGCGCCGAAAAAGATCATCAGCACCCACGCATGCGCCAGGACAAACGGGAACGTAATGTATTGTCTCTTCATTGTCTGCTCCTTCATTACTTGCTCCTCTGGTTTAGGCGGCACGATGGCTGTTCCGATCTGCGTCGGAGCCTCGCGTCCACAACGAGCGCGACGACAGCGATGAGGATCGCCAAATGGATCGGGAGAAACTTGATCCCGACGGCGCTATCGAAGGCCAGGTAGCCGACAATACCGATAATCTCGGAGATCGCGACCCCGGCGATGACTCCTCCGATGGGGCCGAGAAGGGCCGCAACCACTGTTCTCATCCCGATCTCCTCCCGGATCTTCTCTTCGGACGGGCGCTACCGGTTCTCTTTGTTCTGTCTCTAGCGCGGATCATTTCTCGATGCCTCCTCTGCTTGCATGCCCATTACGAGAACCACAGTACGGCTGACCCGGTTGCACAGGCATCGGCCGGAAGGTCGATCCGGGTGGTTCAACGGTGGTTTATTCGAGTGCTCAAGAACCTGGAGCGAGGCCTCCGCGAGAAGGGTGAGGGGGATTGGGGGTCGCCGCAGTGCGAGCCCGACGCAGGCACAAGCACCTGCTTTGTGGGTGCCTAACGCAGCAGGTTACTCTCGCGGGCTCGTGTGACGGCCTCAGCGTGGTTGCGGGCCTCGAGCTTGCGATAGATGTTATTGACGTGGGACTTGACCGTGCCCACGGCTACGAAGAGGGTCCTGGCGATCTCGGAGTTGGTGCGCCCGGACGCCAGCAGGGTAAGGACCTCCCGCTCCCGCTCGCTCAAGGGCACTTCGAGCCGAGCCAGATCTGTGCAGTTCTGCGATACTGGCTCGGGAGAGGTCTCCACCTCTCCAGGTGCGGGAGGCCGGTCCCGCTCCCTGAGGCCATGATGCCGTCCTCCGTCTGGACCTTCAGGTGGCCCTTGCCGGCCAGTTCGTCGAGCATCTTGGAGGCCTCTTCAATAGTGAGCGAGGTCCTCATGGCGGCAGCGGTGGGCGTGAGCTCGCCTCTCTCGGTCAACGCCCTGAGAAGCTCTTCCTCCTTGCTCTTCTCGTCGTCGGGACTCTTCAACAGGGCGCGCCAGCGGCACGAACGCACCCAGGATCGGAACTATCCACCAAAGGTTAGTGAGGGGTGCCAGAACGAGGCACGCGGCGCACAGGACGAATACATACACCGCGGACTGCCAGTTGACCCACGACGAAGTCGCTTTCCGTTTCGGTACCACGCTGCGCGCAGTGGGAGCGTGCTCCGCTGCCTTCAGGTGCCCATCCCCTTCGCCGCAGCTCGGCTTGTGGGAGCCGATCACGAGACTCTCCTCCGGACCATGGTTCCGCTTACGATCCACGACGCTTTCACGAGAGTCGTTCCTCGGATTCTCCATCTGTCTCACCTCATCGTTGTTCACCGGACCATCACCTCTCAACGTTCGAGATGCGGCCTTCACCATGACGCGCAGTACTACGCCTCGATAGTCTTCCTTACGTGCGCAGCTTGCCAATCGTTTCACCTTCCGCTGTCCTCTTGGCTCCATTCACGACGGAGTACTAGCCGACGTCCAAGATGAGCTGCTCGCCCTACTCTCGGCGGAAGAGCGCGATAACCTGGCGCGGTTGTTGAGGCGGGTCCTGGATCATCACGCGCGGCTGCAAGAACGCAGTCAGCGACGCACTAAACCCCGGCGCCCGGAGGAGCCGTAGATCTATGGAATAGAATAGGCATGGCAGGGCGATCAAGGCGAGTCCTACCCACTCCCTGCGGCTGGCCTTTGGCGCTTCATCAACTGTTATGATCTCGTCCTAGTCGTAGTGCTTGACCTGCGGCCACACGTCCTGAAGTGACGCCCTGGGATCCCGGCAGACGTACACCGGCAGATCATCCTCGTCCGGCATGCAGTACTCGCAACGGATCATAGCCACCTTCTCCACTTCACCGAAGACCGTCTTGAGATCCCCGCGGGGAACTCCGACGGAGATGACAACCTCGCCGGTACAATCTCCGGGTCCCCAGATGTAGTAGCTGTTGTGACCGCTTATGGCTTCGGGGAGTCCGTACTCCGGGCCGAAGAAGTCTATGGCCCCGGCTTCACCGTAGTTGGCGGTGAAGACGCACGCCCTGGAGCGATCCTCCGCCGGTAGCGAGTCGTAGACCCCGGCCACGGTCGCCGCCATGTTCTTCCAACCGAACCTGTCGGCGAAGTGCTGCGGGAGCTGCCCTTCTTCGCGGCGCTCCTGCTTGACCCCGGCGCCTCCCCCGGCGCCCGTGATGCTCGCGAGCGTCTCGACGGGGAGGATGGGCACCACCATGGGTGCGAGCGCGATACCTCCCACCAGCAGAACGGCCGCGTAGGCGGGCTTGAGCCAGGTCCAGCTGCGCCGCCGGACGAAACGCTCCAAGGATACCGCACCCGCGGCGAAGAGCATGGGGTAGGCGGGTGCGAGGAAGTAGAATTTCGCGTTCTGGATCGCGAAGAGGGCGAAGAGGAGGACGTAGATCAAGCCCAGCGGTCGGAGCGTCCGCCCGTCCCGCGAGAACAGGTAGTAGTAGAGGCCCGCGAGCCAGAGCGGCAGGGTGAGCGGTTGCATCGTCAGCACCTGCTCGACGAGGAACTCTATTGGGGAGGCCGGGTCCACCTTCGCCCCGTAGTCCGCCCAAAACTCGAACGTGGGCCAGCCGTGCGTGATCTGCCAGATGACGTAAGGAAGGAGGAAGACTAACGCTATCGCGCCACCCAACCACGGCCACGGAGTGATCAGGTGTTTGCGGCTTGACGTGAGCAGCAAGGCGGCGAAGACGGCGAAGCCGAAGTAGAGCATGGTGATCTTGGTCAGTACACCGAGGCCTGCGATGAGCCCGAATAGGAGCCAGAGCCTGGGTCGGTCCTGTTTCAGAATCAGGAGCAAAACGAAAGCAGCCGAGACCCAGAAAAGCTGGTCGAACGCATCCATGGAAATGAAGGTGCCCATCACTAGGAAGTTCGGCGCCACGAGCGCCGCCAGCGCCGCCAAGCCTTGGGCGAAGCGTCCCCCGCCAAGCTCCCTGGCCATCAATCCCGCGAGGACCACCACCAGCGCGCCAGCCACGGCAGGGAAGAAACGTAGAGCCACCGTAGAGTCGCCGAGCAAGAGGCGGGTGAAGGCGGTTACCACGGCCACGAAGGGCGGGAAATCCACGTAGCCCAAAGCCAGGCGCTCACCGGCGGCCATGTAGTAGAGCTCGTCCCTGAAGTAGCCGTAGTTGCCGCTGGTGAGCAGATGCAGCAGGAGCTTGAGGGAAGCCAGGTAGGCCAGGATCGCCGTAGCGCCGAACCAACCTCGTCGCCACAGGGTTTGTCCTGCCTCAGCCACCGGATCCTTTCGCGGAACGTTCATGGTGCTCGCTTCCCGGTGCGGTCGTGATCGACGCTCTCGCTAGTCGAGGATTGCGCCGCAAGTGATATTGGCGAAGGTAGCGGTCATGGGGCCGCCGATCGAGCCTCCCCCTCCGTAGACTATGGCATTCTTGTGCTCAAGCAACATCTCGGGACTCCTCTCTTAGTCGGTCTTACAGGTCTCCATATCAAGACGCAGAGCTGAGTATATCCAGCATGCTTCTGATGCCTTCGTCCCAGCCCTTCATGTCACCGAATTCGTCGCGGAACACGATCAAGGCCAGGGCAACCTGCAGCGTCCGCAGCTCAGTGCATCGGGCCAGCATCTCGGAGTCGGGATCGTGGTATTTTGCGACGGCCTCTTCGTCCATCATCGTGGCAAGATCCCACTCGGGCGGTCCCAGGCACACGTCCTCAAAATCTATCCACATCATTTCGCCCCCGCGTGTGGCGATCAGGTTTCCAGGGTGGACGTCACCGTGCAGCGGCCGTACCTCGCCACCTGGAGCCTCCCAGATAGGTCGCAACCGTTCGGCCGAGGCGCGCAGAAGGTCCGCGTCCGACTCGTCCAGAAAGTTGGCGGACCGATCGCTCATTTCCAGGCCGCGCGGGACGTCGTCGGCGCAGAGCATCGGCAGCTCGCCCGGGTACGTACGTAAGGTGGTGTGAAGGTCTACGAGCATAGCCGAGCAGTCGTCGGTCGTCGGGGTCAGGTCCGGGTCGGGCTCGACGTACGTCCAGAAGCTGATAGGGAAACCGTCGCGCTCGTGGGGGCCGGACGGCAGCTCCCGGCTAGGCGCGACGACCGGCGCACCCTGCTCCGCCAGATACGTCGTCACGGCGATCTCGCGCTCCAGCCAGCCCTCGATCGGCGTCCGCAGCTTGGGCATGCAGGTCGCCACCCGCGCCACCACCGGCGCGGGCTTCAGGTGCACCAAAAGCGAGAACAGGTCGTTAAGCACTGTTGGCTCCTCGACGCGGAGCCCGTTCTCGCGAGCAAACACTACCACGGCCTCTACCGCGCGCCGCTGGCGTTCTTCGCGGACGTGCCGCTGCTCCTCGAACTCTCTACGCGTCGTCACGCCGTCCTCCCAGATAGCGGACGAAGCGACCGGTCCTGGAGTTCGTTGCAAGCACCGAAGGCTCCTCTCGCGAGGCGGTTTTCGGCAGGGTCACGGTCTTCTCCTCTGGTTGATCATCGCCCTTCCGCCATCCGCGGCCTCGAAGGACACGACGGGGTCACGTGGTAGGGTACCCTCGGAGGCACGGCCATCGGTGGAGCCGTTGGCGGCCGTCGCCCAGGAGTTCTTCGGGCCGGACGCCCGACGCGGTTGCGAACCCGTCCAGGGACATGCTGATGTCGAAGATCACAGTAGTAATTTGAGTTTCCCAGCGTCTCTATTCGTAAACAGGGTTCTGGTCCGCCGGCCGCGGACCCAGGCGACCAGGGCGCTCACCGCCAGCAGGACGAGCGGGAGTAGCGCAGGTTGCGTTTCTTGACCGTTACGATGGCGGACTCCGTACATCTGCACTAAGAGTCTGAGAACCCTACTGTGAGAAGGGAATCCATTCGGGTTTTTGCGAAAGTTGCCGGGACCGCGACACCAGGAGCATCTTCTCGTTGTTTGGCTTCCGTCCGTATCGCCCCTGTCCGCCGGTGGACAAGCACCGGCTTACGTGCTCACTCCTATAAGGGTGGATGTAGTCGCTGGTAGCGTGCATCGCGGTATTGCCCCGGCAGAAGGAGGATACACGGAGGGAGACGATAAGCCATTAGGTAAAGTTCATTGGAATACCGACCGCATCGACCGCGGCCATCGTTGAAGGGTAAGAAAGTCCCGCCAAACACCAGATTCCCACATATTCAGCTTGCGGTCGGTACTTGTCTTGGCGGTCGATAAGATCTTATGTCTACGGGCGATGATGACGGTCAACACCGACCGCAAGAAAGCCCTGCAACCGGCCACATCGAAGCCGGTGCGGGCGATGCGGGCGGTATTTTGCAGAGTTTGTTGGGGACATAGTGCTTCTTACCGCGCCCTCCTAAACGACCAGGACCACTCAAACCGCTCGAACACCTTCGTAGCCGAAGTATGGACACTCACTGCCCCACGTGGGCCTAAGCTTCAGATTTGACTGAAAGATCTGAGTGGTGAGGTGGTTCTCCATGCGCCTCTCGATGAGGGTTCGAGCCACCCTCGGGCCGCTTTTTCGTCGAGAGTAGCGCCTTCCTCGGCTCTGTCATACCCACCAAGCCACTATTTGGCAGCCGATCGCCACTTTTTAGGCACGTCGGTCGACCGAAACGGTGATAGCAAAGGTTGCGAAAAGGTGTCGACCGGCTCAGATCTTTGCCAGCCGTGGCGTGAACAGGCTGGCAACGAGATCGACCAGGCGGCGCGCGTACCTCCCGTCCGGGTCTTTGTCGGGGACGAAGTCGGCGACCGAGAGGCCAACGAGCCTCCCAGATCCTACCAGCGGGCGCAGCAGCGCCTCCGCCTGCTCCCAACCGAGCCCGTCGGGCAACGGGTAGGTTACGGCCGCCATTTCCTCTTGGTCGAAGACGTCCACGTCGAAGTGCACCCAGAAGTGTCCAGCTTGCGCCTCGAGCCTCTCTGCCACATAGCGCCCCAGCCTCTCGGGATCCCCGCGTTTGATCGCCAGCGCCTCGACCAACTGGATCCTCTCGTCCACCAGATCTGTCTCGCGAGGGCCTCCTTCCTCGGTATCGGCGCGGTGGCCCATGACCACGATGTCTCCCGGCTCGGCAATCGGCGGCTGGCCAGCGAGGTCCACCAGCCCCTCCGGACCGTGCCCGCTCACGAACGCCAGATCCATATCGGCCGCCTCGCCTGAGGGGGAGGTCTCACCGCCAAAGTAGTCGAGATGGCCGTCCACGAAGGCCAGCCCCACGCGCCAGAGCCGTTCCTTGGCGGCGGCGAGCGCTCCCACGAGGACCGTGCAGTCGCCGCCGACCACCAGTGGTTTTTCTCCTTGGGCCAAGAGGGCTGCGACCGTGGAGTGGATCTGCGAGGAAGACCTGCGGATCTGCTCGAAACCGATCACGCCAGTGGCGGCGTCGCGGTTCGGGTCATCGACCGTGGCGTCGACGTCGCCAGCGTCACGCGCGCCGGTCCTGTACGCTAGCCCTGCGTCCCTGAGCGCCTCGGGGGCGCGTGCTTCCCCCCTGCCGGTGCCCGAGCAGTCGAGCGGCGCGCCCACCAAGACCCATCCCGTCGCAGTGTCGCCCTTGGTCTGTCCCGTCACGGTGACCTCCAATGCTCTTTCTCCGCCGAACTCGCGGCCCAACGGATGATGTTCCCTCTCGAAGCAGCTATCAAATTATGAGTTGCGGCTCGACAATCGACCAATGGCGACCCGGCCATAGTTAAAACGCAAGCTACGATGCCTGCTGGGAATTTGTTGCGATGGGTCTGACGCATACCAGTGCCCGCGATCTGACCCACGGAGCACGCACGGTTCCATGGGATGAGCCCTCAGCGCAAGGGCGATCGTCCGCCGCTCCGTAATCGGGGAGAATAAAATCGCTCCCAGTTGGAACTTGACCCTGACACAGTGTCAGGCCGTACACTCACAACGTATGCTCAGTATTGGAGATTTCGCCAGGCACGGACGCGTTTCGGTGCGCATGCTGCGGCACTACGACGCGATCGGGCTGCTGCGACCGGCGTTCGTTGATCAGGAAACCGGGTACCGCTCGTACGATGCCGGGCAATTGTCGCGGCTGAACCGGATCGTCGCACTCAAGGGCCTAGGATTCACTCTAGAGCAGGTGCGGTACATCCTAGATGAGGTGAGTGTCGAAGAGTTGCGCGGGATGTTGCGGCTGCGGCAGGCCGAGCTGCACTCACAGATCGCGACCGACACTGCCCGGTTGGCGCAGGTTGCGGCGAGGCTCCGGATCATCGAAAGGGAGGGCGCCATGCCGGCTGACGACGTTCAGCTCAAGCGGATCCTGGGGGTCCGGGTCGCGGAGTTAACCGCCACCGCGGCGAGTTTCGAGCCCGAGTCCATCGCTCCGATCATCGGGCCGCTCTACGACGAGCTTCGTGCTCGGCTCGGCCGAGCCGGCTTGAAAGCCACTGGCCCAGACGTCGCCTACTACGAGGTCCCTCTGGACGGAGAAGGGATCCTTGTCCACGCTGCCATCCCGGTCGACGCCGATCCCGGTGAGGATTACGACTTCGCGATCGTTGACCTGCCCGAGATCGATCAGGCGGCCACGATCTTGCACCGCGGCTCCATGGACGACGTCATGTCGACCATCCAAGCGTTGGCGCGCTGGATCGACGCGAATGGCTACCGCTCCGTTGGCTATAACCGCGAGCTGTACATCGAGCTCGGCGAGAACAGAGATAAGTGGGTGACGGAACTCCAGGATCCAATCGTTATGCGTTGAACGGAGGGCGAAAAAGATGCTCGAGACATCGTTGTTCCAGTCAGCGACCGACGCGGCACAAGCGGTTCGTCGCAAGGAGCTCTCCTCTCGCGAGCTCACCGAGATGCTGCTCACGCGAATCGAAGAAGTCAACCCCGCGCTGAACGCCGTTGTGGAACTCCGGCGCGAGGCTGCATTGCGAGAAGCGGCCGCCGCCGACGAAGCGACCGCCCGTGGCGACGTCGCCGGAGGGCTGCACGGCGTGCCCATGACGATCAAGGACAGCTTCAACGTCGCCGGACTGCACACCACCTGGGGCAATCCCGCCTTCAAGGATTTCGTGGCGGACTCGGACGCTACCGTCGTACGGCGCTTGAAGGAGGCAGGCGCGATCATCGTCGGGAAGACCAACGTGGCCTTCATGCTCGGCGACTTCGGGCAGACGGCAAACGAACTCTACGGCGTCACCAACAATCCGTGGGACACCACACGCACACCGGGCGGCTCCACCGGCGGAAGTGCCGCTGCGCTGTCTGCCGGGATGGCGTTGCTCGAATACGGATCGGACCTAGTGGGCTCCATTCGTATCCCGGCAAGCTTCTGCGGTGTCTACGGGCTGAAGCCGAGCGCCGGGATAGTCCCGTTGAGCGGATTCCAGCCGCCAGGCCTCCCACCGCCTCTGAGCGACATGACGTACACGGGCGCGGTAGGCCCGCTCGGCCGGTCCGCACCCGACCTGAGGACTGCGTTGAGTGTCACCGGCGGGCCCGAGGGCCAGCAGGCGAAGGCCTACTCCTGGGTACTGTCCCCATCGCGCCACACCCGGCTGGAGGATTTTCGTGTCGGCGTCGTCCTCGACCACGAACAGGCCCCCGTCTCCAGCGAGGTCACCGCACCGCTGTCCAGCGCTGTGGACGAACTCGCCCGGGCCGGCGCGACAGTCGTAGAAGGCTGGCCCGAGGGTGTGGACCCTATGCGAGACTACGAATCGTTCGGGTTCCACGTGCAGTTGTTCTTCGCCTTCCAAGAGCCCGGTGAGGACTTCGCGACGCTCTCAGAGGTCATCGACTACGAAAGCCGACGCGTTGCGGCCCGTGCCGCCTGGAACCGCTACTTCGACGACATCGATGTTTTCTTGTGCCCTGTAAACTTCACGCCAGCCTTCCCGCACGACGCCAGACCCTTCGAAGAACGCACGATCACGACGCCCGAAGGCGAGCGGCCCTACAACGACCAGGCTTTCTGGATATCGCACGCATCATTGGCAGACTTGCCCGCCGTGGCTGCACCCGTAGGTCGTACACCTGGCGGACTTCCGGTCGGGGCGCAGATCGTGGGTCCTCTCTACGAAGACGACACGGCGATCACGTTCGCCGAATTGCTCGAAGGTGTGATCGGAGGGTACGAACCCCCGCCCCTCTAGTGCCGTTCTCCTCGATCAGCTCGCTAAGGTCCTCGCGGGAGAGCCCACGGACCTCGACCCCCAACGCTCGGCCTCCGCGTCGAACTCCGACCAGTCGGCGAGGTCTCCGGCCGCCGCATCGAAGAGCCCAAGCAGGCGGCGTATCGCACCGTGGTGGACATCGGCTCCAGACTTGGCGGCGATCACGCTGCCCTGGCTTCGCAGGTCCAGCTCACTCCGATCTCAGGATGACCCTCGCCATCTACACCCGCCCCACAAAAGGCATGCAAGACCCCGCGACAGCCGCCCTAGATGTGTGTTGCGTGGTTTGTAAGGTAAAACGAGGGCCATCCGAGATCTTCCCGTCCAAAGGAGCTTCAGATGGCCCTCCCCGAGCTTACCCCACAGTTAGCCCTCCTGGAAGAGGCTATGACCATTTTGCTTTGCCGAATAGATGACACTTACTACCACCTCAACCCCAAAGGCTGCCACTACGAGACCCTCAAAGTGCTCTCGGACTCAGAGATCATAACCCTCGCCCTCCTTCAGCAACTGCGGGGTATCGAGAGCCAGCGCTCTTTCCTGCGCGAGGCTGCCCGGTTCTTCTCGCACCTGTTCCCCGGAGTGGTGGGTCTTCACCCCTCCTCCTTCCATCGGAGGGTAGGCAAGCTCAGGCGCTACTTGGAGCCCTTGCGCAAAGAGATCTTGCCCGAGCTGGTAGGCGAACCTGAGACCCTGATCGTCGACTCTACGTTGCTTTCGGTTTTGCATCCTCGGGAGGTTTCTCAGTCTGGAGGTTGGGGGAGTTCTTCGGCGGGAGCGGCATGGGTGAGGTGGGAATCGTTCTCGGTGTATGGGGTGAAGCTGCACCTCCTCTGCTCTACTAACCGGGTGCCCATCTCTTACGAGCTTACGCCCGCCAAGGTACGGCAGATCTGTGCCTGACCCAAGAGTTGTTGGCCGAGGCCGATCTCGGAGAGGAGGTAGCGAGGAAGCTGCTTGGGGACTTGGCCTACCGCAGCGGCGAGCTTGAGGAGGAATTGGCCCAGATGGGGATCATGCTTGTTAGCAATGAAGCCAGCGCCAGACGGCCTGGGGTCCGCCAGCAGATCGAGATCGCCTTTTCGAGCCTCAAGCGGACCTTCGGGCTCGGGGAGACTTTGGCCACCACGCTGGTGGGACTGCTCACAAGGATCGCAGCCAAGTTGACCGCCTACACTTACGCCTTTCTCATCAACCGGGTACTAGGGTCGTCCTCAAGGGCACATCAAGGAGCTGTGGGCATGAACCTAGCAACACACATCTAGAAGAGCCCTGTTCTCGATGCGGCTGTTGACACGCCTCTGAAAAGGGGCTTCGGCAGCCCCGTCGAAACTCTAGATTTTTCTGATATTTGCAGGCCTTTTTTAAGTGGCGGGACCCGGATTCGAACCGGGGACACCATGATTTTCAGTCATATTCCGAGGCCTTTAGGTATGCGGAAAACTCGCATAGGTAAGCAGATTTTTGTCCAGGGAGTACCAGCAGGTACCCTCTGGTTCTGTCCCTACTGTTGCGCTACTGTTGACACGGGCTTCATAATTCTGAGTACTTCCCTATGTTCATCTGCACGATGATGGTACACGAGACTTCCGCTTTGACCGAGTGCCCAGGAGCTAACATTGGATAGGCTATTCCGGTGTGGTGTGCCGAGGTAGGTGACTACGAGCGGGCTGTCCCATGGACGAATCGACGCCCAAGCTCTGCGGAGGCTGCTCGCGCACCATCCGCTTGCTGGAAGCGAAACGCCCGTCTATGCCGTGGACGTGAGCGTGTGGGATCGCTTCGATGCGGAGAGCAGTCCCGAGCGAGGTTACTACTACCATCCTTCACGCCTCTCCGCTCTGGCCAACCGATCGTAGCGGGCTGGGCCTACCAGTTCATCGCACAGCTCAACTTCATTCGCGAGAGCTGGACTGCTCCGGTTGACGCATTGCGCTTCCATCCCATGGAGGACGCCAACATGGTCGCCGTCGAACAGGTAAAGGGCTTGTTCGGTCGGCTCGGAAAGGAAGGGAGCGTCCCTCTGTTCGTCTTCGACGCGGGCTATGATCCCGTGAAGGTGCAGCAGGGGCTAGAAGGGAGTCGGTGCCAGATCCTCATCCGTTTGCGTGCCGGGCGTCGCTTCTACGCCTATCCGAGCCTCGCTGGCCCACCCGCTCACACTGGCAGACCGCGTCCTCATGGCCCGAAGATGAAGTGTTCAGATCCGAGCACCTGGCCCGAACCTTCCACGGAGTACGCCTGCGAGGACACTGGCTACGGAACGGTCAGAGTGCGCGCCTTCTCGAAGATGCATCCGAAAGTCTGAAAACTCTTGTGCATAAAACGCAAGCTTAGGATGACCGCTGCCGGAACATGCGGATGACCCCGGAGTCGTCCTCGTTGCCCAGTCCCGCCACTTTACCTGCCAGATACAGCTCCAACGCGGCGGAGGACAGCGGGGTCTCGAAGCCCCGCTCCTCGGCGGCCCTGCGTACGAGGCCCATGTCCTTGACGAAGATGTCCAATGCGCTCTTGGGGGGGACAAACTCCTCGTTAAGCATCCGCTCGCCGCGGTCCTGGAGCATGAAGGAGTTGGCTGCGCCGTGCCGGATCGCCTCGAAGACGAAGCGCGGGTCCAGGCCTAGAGCCTCGGCGTAGGCCAAGGCCTCTGCCGCCGCCGCGATGTGCACCCCGCAGAGGAGCTGGTTGACGAGCTTGACGGCCTGCCCATCGCCCACCCGCGGGCCACAGTGGACGACGCTCGAGCCCATCGCTCCAAGGACCGGGCGCAGCTTCTCAAAGAGGTTTTCAGGTCCCCCGGCCATGATCAGGAGCTCACCCTTCTCTGCCCGTGCCACACCCCCGCTCACGGGCGCGTCCACAGTCCGCAGGTCACGCTCGGCAAGAGCGTCGGCCAGCTCGCGAGCCGCCTCGGGTCCTATGGTGCTCATGACGACCACGGCCGCGCCCTGGGGGAGCGCTTCGGCGGCACCCCCCTCGCCGAAAAGGACACCCTCCGCCTGCTCGGCGTTCGCCACCATGAGGACGAGCGCCTCGGTGCCTTCTGCCGCCTCTACGAGGGAGGGGGCGCTTACGGCTCCTAGCTCGATGAGGGGATGGGTGCGCTCGTCGAGTACATCGAAGACCTTGAGTTCGAAGCCCGCTCCCACCAACCGCTTCGCCATGGGGGAGCCCATCGACCCCAGTCCTACGAACGCCAAGCGTTCCATAGCTACGCCTCCTCTCTCGACCAGCCGAAGGCGGAAAGCTTCGCCTCCACCACCTCCTGTACCGCCTCCACGACGCCGTCGCCCAAAGCCTTGAGGTTGACCGTCGCAGCCTTCACGCCGAGATCTTCCCCGAGGCGCCGGAAATACGCCGTCCTGAGTTCAGTGTTGACGTTGAACTTGGCTACTCCTAGCGAGACTGCCCGTTCGAGGTCGGCCTCGCGCAGCCCCGAGGCGCCATGAAGGGAGAGGGGGGTAGAGATCCGACCCCGGACCTCCTCGAGCCTACTCCAGTCGATCTCAGGCGTGCCGGAGTAGTGGCCGTGGACGTTGCCGACTGCGACCGCGAGGCAGTCCACGCCGCTCCGCTTGACAAACTCCTCGGCTTCGCCCGGCTCGATCATCGCGCCACTCAAGGTTTCACCCGCCTCATCCTCGTGGCCCTCCACCCGGCCGAGCTCAGCCTCGACTCCTACACCGCGGGGACGCATCGAGTCCACCACAGACTGGGCAAAGGCCAGGTTCTCGGCGAAGGGGAGCTTCGAGCCATCGGCCATCACTGCCTCCACCCCGCAGTCGGCGGCGCGCTCTATGAGACGCTCGTCCCCAGCATGGTCGAGCTGCACAAGGATCTCGACCGAGGAGGCCTTGGCCGCGGCTCCGAAGGCCCGCAGGAGCCGTCCGCCGCCCTCCGCCTCGAAGGAGGACGGGCTCACGAGGATCATCGCTGGCGCGCGATAAGACTCGGCCGCGCGGACCACGGCCTCGAAGCCCAAGAGGTCGTAGCAGGTGAACGCGCCGACAGCCCGGCCAGTTTCCTGCGCTCGGCTCAGTATCTCTCCGAATCTGGTCTCCGTTGCGGTTTCCACCGGGCTCGTGCCTCCTTCGCGTCCTCGTACACCGGCCACGAGAACCTCTAGCGCTCTCCCCGCAGGATCTCTATTGCTTGGGCCAAAGAACCCGGGCCGCCGACGTTGCCCGGGAAGATCACATACGGTAGTCCCGGGAAGTCGTTCTCTTCCGGCAAGATCCAGACCGGCACGATCCCTGGCGGCAAGAGTGGCCCCGCAACCTCGGCCCTCCGCACCTCGAGCCCCTTAGTGGCGATGTCGCTGGATGTGATCCCGCCTTTCGCCACCACGAAGGAGAGCGGCAGCGTCCGGTCCACCCGCCTCATCACGTCGACCAAAGCGCCTGAGACCGCAGTCCCAATCTCGAAGTTCGAAAGTCCAGCGCTCCCCGCCTTACCTGCAGTTACGAGCTCGCGGCTGGTGTAGACGACGACCTCCGAGGAAGCCAGCGAACCGTTTACGTCCTCCGCCACCCGTCGCAGCTCGTCCTCCCTGCTCCCAGGCTCCAGGAGCCGCGGCACCAACATCTCGACGCCGCGTACCCCGTCAAGCGCGAGCACTCCTTCGAGCTGGCGGGTGGTCGTGGGCACGTAGGAACCGACCAAGACGAGCCCGTGGCCCTCTTTAGGCCTCTTGCGGTAGAGATCCTCGGGTCGGAGGATCTTCGGCTCGGTGATGCCACCTCGCGTCCGCACGAACGATGGCCCCGTACGGCAGAGGAAGCGTTTGCCCTCCTCCTCCGCCGCAAGCAGGCCGAGCACGAAGACCTCGAGGTCCGCGAAGGATGCGGCGTTGATCACCACCGGTCTCCCTCCGCTCGCCTCCTCAAGGAGCTCCAGGACACGCTCGGGACCGCCCTCGCGAAGGTCGGCGAGACCCACGCTGACAACCTCGTGGGTCTTAATGCGTCCCCCTGTTTTCTCCTCGACCCACGCCTTGAGGTCCGAGGAGCGGTAGCCAAAGCTGTGGTCGGAAGCAAACTCCGTTCGTCCCGCCGGGACTAGCTTCCCATCCTGGCGCACCCAGTGGATGTCGTCAACCGTGATCCTGCCGGCTTCGAAGAAAGCGGGACACAAGACAAGGCCGTCGGGTCTACGCCCTCTCTCCCTGAGCACCTCCGCGAGCGCGTCAGTCTCCGCCGGGTAGTGGCCGCGCAGAGTCGAGTCGCTGCGGCTCACGACATCGAAGTCCGTCCCAGGCGCGGCAGCCTCCGAGAGGTTGCGGGCGATTTGCTGGTTCATGGCAATCGCCTCTTCCTCCGCGAGACTGCGGGAGTTGGTCAGGATGTAGAAGGTGGGGCTTGTTTGTTCGAGCGCCCAGCGCAGGTCTTCGATCGCCCAGCTGCTAAGAACCGGCACGCTGTGCACGCTCTGGACGCCGGTCGGGTCGTCGTCGAGGACGACCACCCGCCTCCCGCTCTGCACGACCCGCCTCCGGATCTCCTCTAGAGCTCCCTCGATGCGCAGCTCGGGCGGCTGCGAGTCCAGATACCCTCGCTCGTCCACCGGACGCCCAGAGGCTCTCCCCTTTGACGGATCAGGCTTCATGTCAGCTAACCTCCCAAACTGGGAACTGATATCTCACATAAGCGATAGGAGAGGGAAGCGGTTCGCGCTCCTATGCAGGTCTCCGGTCGCATAACAACGACATCATACTCCACGGAGCAGGTAAGCTGCCCGAGTTCACTGCGCTGTTCTTGAAGCTTCCTTGTGGACTTCGGGCAACACCTCTTCTGCTCAACATTTCCCTGCAAAGCCCAAAGGAAAGAGAGACGACGAGCGGACTCGAACCGCTGTCCTGCTCACTACAAATTTGCTCCCTCATATTGTGTCCTAGTGCGTCCGGTAATTGGGCTTATCTATGCGCGTTTCGGCAATCCGGAAGTCTTACTGTGTCCAGTACGTGCCAGCGCGGATCAGTCCCAGGGACAGCGTCAGCTCTCCGTCAAATCTGCTATCCACGACCGGCTCTTTCTCTGGGGAATATACTTACGGACCAAGGTTATGGTCAAGCGGCGTACGTGTACTACGAAGGCACAGAGGTCCCCATGTTGGTCATCGCAAACCCGGCAGGGATACTGATCTGCGGTTCGACCCCGAAGATGGAAGATGCTCTTGGAGCTAGCTTGAGGCGCCGGATCGTGGAGTTCGTAAAGAACAGCTCCGGCGAAGATGGTAACAGAGACGAGGGGCGCTAAAGTGCATCTGATCGCCTCCGCAAGACTCGCCGTTAAAGTCTTTTGCTCCGGGTCCAAGTGGTTGGGTTCACAAGTTGCGCTTGAAAGAACCGTTTGGAAAACAAGGAATTTGATGCAGTGTGCATCTGGTGAGGAGAGGTGACATTTTCCCGACCAAGATACTGCTGGCGACAGACGGCTCCACAGAGGCGTCTCTAGCCGAGGAGGCAGCGGTCGAGCTCTCGAACGGCACCGGTTCGGAGTTGCACGTCGTACACGTGCTACGCACGACGCCCGAGTTGCCCTATCCTCGCTACTCGGCGAAGGAGTGGAGCGAAGCTCTATTAGAGTGGAGGAAGCTGGACGGTCTCAAGCTCCTGGACGATCGCGTGAGGCGGATAGAGGATCTTGGGGGCAGCATCGCGGCGTCGCACTACAAGGAGGGAGACCCGGCGAAGGAGATCATCCATCTCGGCGAAGAGCTCGACGCTGGCCTGATAGTGATGGGAGGCCGGAGACGCCCATGGTTCAAACGGATCTTCGGGGCTGGCTTCTCCGAGAACGTCTTCCGGCGGGCGAAGCGTCCGATTCTCATAGTGGGCGGGCACGGGTTGCGAGGCTCGACCATACCGAGGTAACCTCCGCCCTTATCCGCTTCTCGTCCAGCACATCTAGGGGGTGGACCACGACCTTCTCCATGCCTTCAGATGCTTCGATCCGCCTTCGAGCCCCGGTCCCCGCCGTCTTCTCGCTCGGGGACCTTCACGCCTCACGGACAAACCGGGCGACGCCTGCCTGACGGACTGGCTTGACATCTATGCGGTCCACGTTGACGTGCGGGGGCAGGCTCACGGCCCACCTCACGCACTCGGCGACGTCCTCCGCGGTGAGTGGGGTGATACCCTTGTACGGCGTCTCGGCCCTCTCCTCGTCGCCCCCAAAGCGCACCAGCCCAAACTCGGTTTCGACCGCCCCAGGGAGGATCTCCGTGATCCGCACCTCCTCCCCGAGGAGCTCCAAGCGCAGGTTCTCCTTGATGGCATGGGCGGCGAACTTGGCCGCGTTGTAACCCGAGCCGCCGGGGTAGGTCTCGACCCCCGCCGCCGAGCCGATGATCACGACGTGCCCGTTGGCGGAGCGCCGGATCTGGGGCAGGAGCGCCCTCGTCATCAGCCCGATGCTGAGCACGTTCGTCTCGAACATCCAGCGCCAGTTCTCCTCGACCATCTCCGCCACCGGCTCCAGTCCCTTCGCACCCCCCGCGTTGTTGACGAGCACCGAGGCGCCGCCCA
Source organism: uncultured Rubrobacteraceae bacterium (assembly GCA_963849745.1). Lineage (GTDB taxonomy): Bacteria > Actinomycetota > Rubrobacteria > Rubrobacterales > Rubrobacteraceae > Rubrobacter_D. Next base: position 510,529 of record CAWKIM010000007.1, read on the forward strand.
AGGACTCCGTCCAGGAGGCGAACTCCTCGACAGAGCCCGCGTCGGTAACGTCAAGGAACTTGGCATGCCCCCCGAACTCTACGGCCAGCTTCTCGATCCTCTCCACCCGCCGGGCGCCAAGGGCCACCTCGAAGCCTGCCCTGGCCAAGGCCCGGGCGGTGGCGGCTCCGATCCCGGACGAGGCCCCGGTCACGGCGGCGAGGCGAGATCTGTTCTCGGACACGTATCCTCCTTCGTGTTGGGGGCTTAGGCGTTGAAGACCGACCTTTGGATCAAACTCTATCCATCCCACTTTAGAGCGTCTTACAAGCCGACTCCTGAGCTGTGTAACCTAGTTCGGATATTATGACGGAATTTCTCACATCGAACCTACCAGCTTATGCCCGAAACGCTACTGCCTTACTGGTTAACCGACCACCATCCTTGTTGACGCCCTTCCTGAGCCATTCGAGGGCAAACTACCACCGCGACCAACAGCCCCAGCGTCGCTCACAGGAGTCAACACAATGGCACCTCCCGCAAGACATGCAGCCGGTGGGCAATCTACTTTTGGCCTCATGCTATGACGGATTTGCCCGTTGGACATACTTACAACTAGCCACGCGCGGCGGCACGCGTTATCGTGTGATGGTTACGCGGCGTACGGAAAGGAGAGTGGAGGAGATGAGCTTTTTCCCGAGGACTATACTGCTGGCCACCGACGGTTCCGATGAGGCGGACTTGGCCACACAGGCGGCTGCCGAGCTCTCCAAGGCCACCGCCTCAGAGGTGCACGTCACCTATGTGCTACCGACCGAGGCGGATCTGATCGGTCCCCATGCCTACACCGACGAAATCAGGGAGTCTCTCATCGAGCAGGCCGAGAGGGACGCCCGCTCGTTACTGGAGGGGCGGGCCGAGCGTGTCAGATCAGAAGGCGGCAAGGTGGCAGAGACACACCTCAGGGTGGGGCGACCGGACAAGGAGATCGTCAGGCTTGCCCGGGTGCTGGGGGTGGGGACGATCGTGTTAGGCAGCCGGGGGCTCGGCGCGCTAGATAGGATGCTCATAGGAAGCGTCTCCGAATCGGTGGTTCGGCACGCCCATTGCCCGGTCTACGTGGTGCGTGGGGACGAAGCGCACGAGTAACAGAGGGTTCCCTTTTTACGCCTCGAACGTCCGAGAACCTTCTTTCCGAGATACGCTTCCGCTTACAGGAGGAGGACCTATGCAAACCGTCCGCGTCGCCACCTTCGAAGGTCCCGGCGAGCCGCCCATGATACGCGAGGTGCCCAAGCCCGAGGTGCCGCCCAAAGCTGGGCTCATCCGCATCGCGGCCTGCGGGGTCTGCGGCACCGACCTCCACATCCTCAAGGGCCACTGGCCCCGGCCCCTCCCCTGGCCGTTCACCCTCGGCCACGAGCTGGTGGGAGTCGTGGAGGAGATCGGACCGGAGCTGACCGAGGACTTCATGGGCCAGCCCCTCGAGGTGGGGTCCAAGGTCATGCTGCCGCCGCTGATGCCCTGCGGGAGCTGCTACTACTGCGTGCACTACCCTGAGACGGCCAACAAGTGCCTAACCCCCGTGTACTATGGCCGTTACCTCGGCTTCGAGAGGCCGCCGCACCTCTGGGGTGGCTGGGCGGAGATGGTCTACGTGGACCTCGGCGAGCTGCCGGGGACGAAGGTCTACAAGCTTCCCGACGACATGCCGCTCGTTCTGGGCGCCCTCTCCGAGCCGCTCACCTCGTGCGTCCGCGCTTTCGACCGCGCCCAGCGCGCCGGTTTCTTCCGCGTGGGCGACACCGTTGTCATCCAGGGTTCGGGGCCGATCGGCGTTCTGGCCGTGGCTGCCGCCCAGGAGATGGGGGCTGGGCGCGTCATCGTCGTCGGGGCACCCGAGGATCCTCGGCTCGCGCTGTGCAGGCGCTTCGGTGCCGAGGCCACCGTCTCGCTCGAGGACCACCAAACGCCGGAAGCGCGCATAGAGGCCGTGCGGGCGCTGACCGAACCCTTCGGCGCCGACCTCGTGATGGACTGCTCCGGCCACCCCTCGGCTGGGCCCGAGGGCATCGAGATGCTGCGCGACGGCGGAACTTACGTAGAGATGGGCCAGTTCACGGACGCCGGCGCGATCGAGACGAACTGGCACCGGATCTGTACGAAGGACCTTAACGTGCTCGGGAGCTGGGCATTCACCGCGAACGACATCCCCAAGGGTATAGCGATGCTCGACCGGGCTAGGGACCGCTACCCGTGGTCGGAGATGCAGACCCGGTTCCCGTTCACCGAGGAGGGCATCGGCGAAGCGATCGAGAGCGCCATCGAGATGCGCAGCGTCAAGTCAACCATCGTCCCCACTCCGGACCTGATCGACGACTAGGGTGCCCGCGGCGGGCAGCGCCACGAGGGAGCTACTCGACGAACCTTCCTGTGCTCGAGGGTTCACCTATGCCCTCGGCCCGGGACCATAGTTCCATCTCGCGGCGAAACCTTACCGGCTCCTGACCCTCGTCGATGGCGACATCGGACCACGTCACCATCTCTCCGGCCGCAACAGCGTTGCGCAGTTCGATACCGTGCGCAAGCCCTATAGGTAGCGCCCCTAGAGCCAGGGAGTCTTCAGCCGGCATGAGACGCCCGTATACAGCGTAGCCTCCCTCGCCGTCCAGCTCTTCCCCGGCAGCCAGGTCCCTCTTGGCCGTCGCCACTACATCGCCCCGGATCCCGGTGGCGCACCCCGTCGCCTCCCCTCGAAGAGCCGCGTGGGCGACGCTGATGCCGAGCTCGAGCCCGATCAGGTGGTACGGCCGGTAGAGCGCCGTGTAGAATCCGGAGTCGTCGGTCACGAGCCCATACTCCGAGAAGCAGCGCGCCGCGTAGTCCGTCGGCGCCTTGAACGTCACATACACCCCCCAGCGCAGGTCGCGCTCCACAGGACGGCCGTCGCGCTCGAGGCTAGAGACGACCTCCACCGTACCCGGGTGGTGGAGGCTTCCGCCGTCCTCGCGGGGCCGGCAGACCGCAGCCAGGTCGTCGGCCCCGGCGGGCGGGAAGCCGAGGCCCTCGGGGGAAGGAGTGAGGCCGGTGGCGTTGGCGACGGCGGCCATCTCGATAGCCGACTTGGTCCCGTCGATGAAAGAGTTAAACATCCGCGGGTTGAGCCCTCCGGCCTCCACCTGCTCGTTGGTGAATCCATAGTGGTCCCAGACGGTGTCCGGCGTGGAGGCGTGGTACTCGGGGAGATACTTGGTACCCTTGCCGGCACAGACGACCTCGAAGCCCGTCGCCCTCGCCCAGTCCACCAGCTCGCAGATGAGGGCGGGCTGGTCGCCGTAGGCCAGCGAGTACACTACCCCGGCCTCCCTCGCGCGGCGGGCGAGGAGGGGCCCCACCAGGGCATCGGCCTCGACGTTGACCATGACGAGGTGTCGGCCATGATAGAAGCACCGAAGCGCGTGATGGATGCCCACTCCCGGATTACCGGTCGCCTCTATGATCACCTCGACGCCATCTGCGGCGATCATCGCTTCGACGTCTTCCGTGACGTGTGTGGTGCCTGAGCTAAGGGCTTGCGTTAACGAGGCGGCCGAGATCTGCTCCTCTACCCAACCCGTGTTCCGTAACGCTTGAAGAGCTCGGGTAGGTGACAGATCCGCGACCGCCATCACGTGAATGCCAGGGGTCGTTCGGGCCTGCGCGAGGAACATCGAGCCAAACTTCCCTGCTCCTATGACACCGACCCTGATCGGCCGCCCCTCGGCCGACCGATCGAGCAGACGAGAGTACAGGTTCACGGCTTTCCACCACCTTACGACGCGTTCAACAATCCCTTAATTACAATGCTAGCATGGAGCTGGAGTGCCTGCGAAGCCCACCAGGCTCGATTATGCCAAATGATAGTCAACCGGCAATTCAAGCTCCTGCTTCATGATTCTGCAGCCGAGGGGAGAGCTCGTCTTGGCCTTCGTGGTTCTAACTAATGCTAGGGGCGTCATCGGGGAGTTCCCGATGACGCCCTTAGAAGCCTCTAGAACCGCCCGGGGTGCTCCCTTCAATCGGGGATGATCCCGAAGAGTTCGGCCAGGGCCAACAGGACCGCGAAGACGACGATGAAAACCATCAGGCGGACGAGCAGGCGACGGGCCACGTCCCGCTAGCCTCCCATCAAGCTCTGGATCTGCGTGACGACGAACCAGCTCACGAAGAAAATGTAGAAGGCCGCCGCTATCACCAACACGGGCAGCCGCCAGCCTTTGAGCTTGATCGCCTCGGGCAGGGCCCTGCGGTTGAGTATGATGAGCAGGACCGAGTAGACGGCCATGACGCCGCCGCTGATGACCGCCGAGGTCACGAGCAGGATCAACGGCGCATCGAAGCCCGCCAGGAGGATGAGCGTCCCGATGATTACCAGCGACCACACCAATATGAAGTACATCCGGCTCTCGCTCCAGCGGTCGTTCTCCCTCAGGTAGAGAGTCTTGAGCACGTCGGCCACAAGCCGGGAGACGTAGTCGAGGATGCCCAGGGCCACGAGGACCAGCGAGAGGGTGCCGAAGATCCAGAAGAGGGCCCCGAACCAGGAGCCGACGATGTTAGCGAGCTGCTCGCCCTCGGCCTGGATGAAGGTGAGGTCGGCCGCCTCTGCGATGCCCTTGCCGTACACCGTGGAGTAGGCGACCATCGAGAAGGTGAGGATGGAGAAGACGCAGATGACCCAGAAGGTGGAGAACTGCTCTATATTGGCGAGTCTCCACCACTCCCGGAACCGGCTGACGTTCGTCTCATCCTGGCGTATCATCGAGCCGGTCGCGGGCGCCGCCACCTCCTCGCCGGTGATGGGCGAGACTATCCTCGGGATGTAGGCACCCATGCCGAAGCCCTTGTCGCGGATCCAGTTGCTCTGCACGAGGTTGTTGGCCCCGCCGGCGCCGGCGAAGATGAGCCCGCTCAAGAAGACCGCGATGGGGACCGCCTCGGACACACCTATGGGGACCTGGCCGACGTTCGTGAACCCCTGGAAGAGCTTCGCCACGGCGTCCACCGTGATTGCGGAGAAGATGGCGATGATCAGGAACACGAACGTCAGGCCGACCTTGAAGAACTCCGCCTTCTCCACGGTGTTGTAGACCACCGGCGAGGTCGTGAGCGTTATGCCCAGGGCGATGAGCGCGATGATAGAGATGTAGGGGACGGCGCCCTCTCCGTAGCCGGTCAGGTAGCCGAAGATCGTCACCCCGCTGGTGATCCAGCCCGGGAACATGTTCGGCACTATCGCCCCGAGGCACATCAGGATGCCCCAGGGCTTCCAGAAGCGGGCGAAGCCGACAACGGCGGTCTCGCCTGTGGCGAGCGTGTAGCGCTCGATCTCCATGTTGAGGAAGTACTGTAAGGTCACCCCGACCACGGCGGCCCACATGAACGCTAGCCCGACGTTCGAGGTGATGAAGGGCCAGAGGATGTACTCGCCCGAGCCTACCCCGAGGCCCGCGAGGATCACGCTAGGACCCAGCATCTTGCTCAACGACAAAGGCTCCGGCATATCCCGATAGGGCATGGGTGGCACGTTGCGGCTCGGTACCATCTCGGCGAACTCTTGGGTTGGCGTGCCGGCAGTCCCGACCCCCTCGGGGTCAGTCCCTCTCTCTCCGCTCCGCTCCACGTCTACTTCTCCTTTCCGCTCCGTACGGGGTTCGAATCTTCTACATTACAAAATCACCTCTCTTCCTCCGGACAACACCTCCCCTCACAGCGGGTTTCTCGTTGCGCAAGCGTAGACGAAGAGGCCCGGATAGGGGCGGACCCCGTCAACTCGGAGCTTTCCCACGACCCAGCAGGACGAGGAGCCTCAGGCAAGCAGCGGGCACCCGCAGGTGCATCGGAATAGCCGCGCCAGAAATGAGGCTTGACTTACTCGTTCCTTTTCCCCTTAATGGTGCGCGAACACCCGTGCATCATTGTTCGTTCAGTCATTATCCACCATCGATGCACCACAGTCCACAGAACGGAGTTACGGGTTCTGGGCAAGCGCTAGCGCGTGCGAGCCGCACTTCTGGTAGCACGGCAGTTTTCCCCCTACGGACTATCCAGGCGGCCTTCGACATGGTGACCGTGGCGACGGCCGCAACCCTTCTGAAAGACGCCGCCGCCGGGAATTGGCCACAGCTCGCAACAAGCGTGCCACGGCCGACCCCGGCCAGGATCATTCCTGGAGAACTCAATCGTAGCCGTAGTGCCTGCGGATGTCCCTTTGATAGTCCTCAGTTGGGAGGCTGTGCGGATCGAACGTTGGGGAGCTCTCTATGGTTTCTTGGTCGTGGCGCACTTTCACCATGCCGGGGGCTTCGTCATCTACCTCTTCGAAGGGGATCAGGTAGTGCTTCCTGCCGAGGCCCAGGAAGCCCAACGTGATTATGTGCAAGTAGCGCAGCTTTCTCTCGTCTCTGTCGACATAGAGGCCGGCTACGTCACCGATCTCCCGATTCCTGGAGTCCAGAACCCTATGCCCGCGGAGCTCATGTTGCGGTGGTCTCGGGTGCTGGTGCCGGGCCAGCTTTTCGAGGTCCACGAAAACCTCCCTTCGGGACCAATTCCCTATGCCGCCTAAATACGTCTATTCCGGTATTGTGCGATTCTATAGCATCCTACGGTTTCACGCATGTGTCGATGCCCTTCCAATGCTATCTTTAGGTAGTCGCTTGGGCGCCTGTAGTGGGAGACGGTAGAAAGGAGCACGAGATGTTTGCGGCGATACGACGCTACCACATAGACCCCGATTCGCTCGATGAGGTAGTCCGCCAAGTCAACGAAGGCTTCGTGCCACTCATAAGTGACATGCCAGGGTTCGTGGTCTACGTCGCCCTCAACGCGGGGCAGGGCGAGTATGGCACGGTTAGCGTCTTCGAGGATCAAGAAAGGGCGGAAGAGAGCAACAGGGTAGCCGAGGAGTGGGTAAAGGAGAACATTGGCGATCTTCTTCCGAGCCCGGATTACGCGGCTGGCGAGGTCGTCGCGTACAAAGCGAAGCAGACCGGATAGGGCGGGCGTTCGACGCGGCTTCCGTGGGCCAGGGCCGGGCTCCTTGGAGCGCTGGCCCTTTACGTGTTCAGCATCCTGCCAGCCGGGTAGATCCAATCGCTGGGTAGATAAGCGGAAAGGAGGATGCGCATGCTTGACTACCGCTCGATGTTCGACCTCACCGGCAAAAAAGCGCTCGTGGTAGGTGCGGGCAGCGGCATGGGAGAAGCCGGTGCCCACGGGCTTGCCGCTTTCGGGGCGCGGGTGTTCTGCGCGGATGTGAACGCCGGGGCCGTCGAGGACACAGCCGAGCAGATCAGCTCGGAGGGCGGCAAGGGAGAGGCTCTGGAGCTAGATATGACGAACGCCGAGAGCGTTCATGCGGCGGCCGAACGCGTGGGTGTGCCGGATGTGCTGGTGAGCACGCCGAGCATCAACGTGAGGAAGCCGCTGCTAGATTACACCGACGAGGAGTTCGACCGGGTCGTCGATCTGAACCTCAAAGGTACTTTTCGCCTGATCCGGGAGTTCGGACGCGGGATGGCTGAGCGCGGCTCGGGTAGCATCATCGCCTTCTCGAGCTTCCGGGCACAGGTCGTCGAGCCGGGGCAGGGAGTATACGCGGCGACCAAGTCGGGGACCGTGCAGATGCTGCGCGCTCTGGCCGCCGAGTTGGGGCCCCAGGGCGTGCGGGTCAACACCATCGCCCCCGGGGCGTTCGAGACACCGCTCACCGCCCAGATGAAGGAGAGCCCAGACTGGTATGACGCCTACGCCCAGAAAAACATCCTTGGTCGCTGGGCCAAGCCGCACGAGATAGTCGGGATGATAGTATATCTGGCCTCGGATGCCAGCTCCTACGTCACCGGCGCGTTCATGCTCGTGGACGGCGGCTGGACCGCTGCAGACGGACGCTTCACGCCACCCCTGTAGACATCCCCCACCTTACCCCATTGGTAGTACGTCGCCCGTGATGTTGGCCACGCTCTGCCGGAGGCTCTCCGGTTCGAAGACCTTCTTCCAGTCGGGTTGGAAGATATCCTTCTTAGCCTCCTCGATGGCCATCTTGGCTCCGGCGGAGAAGTCCCACTCGATCTCGTCGAACGCTACGGCGAGCGCGATGTTGATATGACCCATCAAGAAATCGCGGGCGGCTTCGGTAGGCACCCCGCGGCGGATGGATTCGTCCATGGCTTCCCGCATGACCACCGCGCAGGTGCAGGCGATCGTCTCAGAAAGCACCGGCTCGAGCATGGCCATCTGCTCGACGGTGACCCGGTGGGACCGGAGCACGGGTTTCCACATCTTGCTCGCTATGGCCTCACCCCGCGCATAGTCCTCCTCGGGTCCTTGCATGAGCGCGTTGACGATTGCCTGCTTGGCCTTGCCGCTTCCGAAGAAGTCCCGCCGGGCCTCGGGGTCGCTCTCGTCGTTGTAGACTGGCGGGTGGGCCGGATGGGTGACGAAGTAGGAGACATCTTCCCGCTCGGGCAGCTTTCCGGCGTAGGGAGCCGCAGGGTCAAGGCAGATCAACATCGCTCCGCTCTCGAGGTGGGGCACGATATCAGTGGCTACCTCGCCGATCAGAGCGTCAGGGACGGCCAGGATCACCACGTCGGCATCCCGCAAGGCATCCTCTTGCTCGGAGACCTCGAGCCCCCGCTCGCGCAGGCGGGTCCGTCCCTGCTCGCTATTCTCCACGTTGAGCATCCGATAGCCCGGTTCATCCTTGAGCGCGTTGGTTACACGCGTGCCCATGTTGCCACCCGCGCCGAAGACCGCGATCGTTGTCGGGTTTTGCATCGTTTGAGTCTCCTTTCTCCCGTATTTACGGCTTACCACGTCTTACGCCCTCGAAGAAGTCAACCTTCCCCGTCTGCCCGCCCTTGAAGACCATCTCCAAACCGTCCAGGGGCGAGCCGGCGGCATGCGCCCGGGACATGGGCATTGCAGGCGCGAAGGGTGCCTTCACCTCCAGCGCCTCGATTCCCATCCTGCGCGTCGCGTAGCCTGAGGTGTCCCCGCCGGCGATGGCGGCCCGCCGGATACCCGTCTTCTCCAATACTTCCCGCATAATCTGCCCCAGTGCCTCGCCGAAGATTTTGGCGGTGCTTGGCCCGGCACCCAGCGCCCCGGGCCTCATGGCCGCCAGGCGACGGAAGGTGGCCTCGATCCTGGGATCGTCCGGGCCGCGGCAGGTGTGCAACACCAGGCTGCGTCCGGTACCCAAGACTGTCAAAGCCTCCTCCACGGCGACTCCGATTTCCTCTTCCGCCTCATTCGGGTCCACCAGCCGGGCAGGCTGAAGTGGGATCTCGGCAAACCCTTCCTCGATGGCCCGGGAGATCTGACGCGCTGCCACTGGCGAGCAACTCCCCGAGATCGCGACCAGCTGCTCGACCTCTCCAGCGGCGGGCGGGAGCTCAGAATCCGGCAGCAGGCCAACGGCCTCCCAGTGGGCAGTGAGGGCGTACCCTATCCCCGAAGAGCCCACCACGAACAGCGGCGCGTCTCCTTGGTTGGCATGTTCCCAGATCAAGCGCCCGATGATGGAAAGGTGCTCCTCGTAGAGCACGTCGAAGAGTACTATCTCGGAGCCGGACCCCAGCAACTCTGCAAAACGCTCCTCCACCTCGCCCTTCGGTGCCGCGACCTGCAGTATGTCGAACAACCCGATTTTCTTTGCCGTCTGTCGGGACAGGTGCAATCTCAGGTCGCTCTCGGTCATGGGGGTGGTAGGGTGATAACGCATAGTCGGGTGCCGGTCCAGCCGGTAGACGTCGCTCTCCGGGCCGGAGCGGGCGAACAGGTTGCCGAAGACGCAGTAGCGCCACAGCTCCGGCACGCCCACCAAGAGGGGGACGAAAGGAGAAGCGAAAGTCTCCTGCCCGAGGTCTATGGCATGCCCAATGCTGCCGATCTCCGGCGAAGAATCGAAGGTGGAGCAGACTTTGTAGTGGAAGACCGGCGCGTTCAGCTCCCGGAATCGCTTGAAGACGGGCAGCAGATCCGCGTCCATCTCCGCCGTCGGCAGTGACCTGCTCACCCCAGCGACTCCTACTGCTTGGATGCCCTCGAAGCGCCGGAGCTGCTCCGGACCGGGCGGCTCGACAAACAGGATCGTGCGAATCCCTAGGCGGGCGAGGGACTCCATCGCGTCGTTGGACCCGGTGAAGTCGTCGCCGTAGAAGGCGAGGAGAAGTTGATTCACTTCACTAATCTAGATCCTTTTCTATCGCGAGGGGGTCAGTGAGCCAAACTTCTCCATCGCTGCCCGCAGCTCCGGGTGCTCGCGAGCGTGCTCTTCGAGAGGGATACTGTTCCTTGCGGCATCCCAGGCCTGCTTGATGGCCGCAACACCGGCCGCCGGTCCTCCAGGATGGGCCACGATACCGCCACCTGCAAGGTACATCAGGTTCACACTTTTAGTCCGACGGTACGTTTCCGGAGCCTGCCCGCCCCACTGACCAGACGAGATGACCGGCATGATCGTCCTGTGATCGAACATCGGCTCCAGGCAAGATTTTATGGACTCCACCACGGAGTCGTCAGACTCCCAGAACTTGTTCTGGATGCCGTTGACGTGGAGCTGGTCCACCCCCGCGAGCCGCCAGATCTTCTGGTAGGCCCTGAACTCCACACCTAAATAAGGGTAACGGGTAAGCGCGCCCCAGCCGTTGCGGTGCGCGTGGATCGGCAGCTGGCAACGCTCTTTCAGGTACGAAAACGCCGCTAGTCCCACATTGTTGATGCCCACCATCACGCAGGTACCGCCGGCGCGCAATACAGTGTCGTGGTGACGGAGCATCGCCTCCAGATCGTCGGTGATGTTGAAGGCGTACATCACCTTTCTTCCGGTTCTCTCGGCTACCTCGTTGACTACCCGCATTACCTCCTCGACTCTACGCTCCAGCGGCGAGTAGGGCGGGTTGGCGATTAGCTCGTCATCCTTGATGAAGTCGATGCCAACCTCGGCCAAATCACGCGCTAGCTCAGCGGTTTGCTCCGGAGTAAGTCCTACGCTGGGCTTGACTATGGTCCCGATGACGGGACGGTCGGCGGGCACTCCCGAGAGCTCCTTCGTCCCCTCGATTCCGAACCGCGGTCCCGGGTAAGCTTCTCCAAACGCTCGCGGCAATTCTAGGTCGAGCAGCCGCAGCGCGGAGACCTCGGCCACCTCGTAGATGTTCCCCGCCACCGTCGCGATCAGGGCGGGCAGGCTGCCGCCGACGTTCTCCAAAGGGATGGAGATCTCAACCTCGGCGCGCCGGTAGCGCACCTTCTCGCCCGGGGCAGGGGCGTAGCGGGTGCCGGGCAAGCTCGGCGCGTTTACCGTTTCCAGTTCTTCTATGCGCTCTATTCGCGCACCGTGACGCTGCAGCAGAGTATCCGTCTCTCCCGGGAGCTCGACGAAGGTACCGGAGGACTGTTCACCCGCAACAACTTCTGCGGCATGCTCCACAGGATGCGGGGTCTCGATCAGGTACGTCGCTACGATACGTTCGCTAATCATGATCTACGCCCTCATTTCCCTAAGCCACCCCGGCACCATGGTATCTCAAGGTCAACCTCCTTGCTGCGCAAGCGCTCTTCGCGACCGCTCGCGATCAATATCTTGCCGCCTCCTCGCCGCTGTAATATGCTGGCGCACATCGTCAACCTGTGTGCGGGCGGGAACGAACAGCGGAATGGGGGGCGATTTGGGTGGCAAGGCGGTGCTAGTGGCCGACCGCGAAGGCGCGGAAGCCGAGGCGTTCGGGCGGCTCGACGCCCTCGTCACCAGCGCCGGGATCTCCCTGTCACGACCCTACTTGCAGACCTCGCTCGAGCTCTGGCAGGAGACGCTGGACGTCAACCTCGAACAGGAGATGATCTTCGAGCCGAAGGAGGAAGAATGAGAGATAATTCACCACGACCGCACCACCTCAACCTGGCAGTCGGCGGCGACGTCGCCCGCACGGCCGACTTCTACCGCAACCTGCTGGAGCTGACCCCCGTCGAGCTGCCGCGCGACCAGGACTCCTACGGCGCCGCGATTGCGACGTTGCAGGACCCATGGGGCTACCAGTACCACTTCATCCCTGATGACCCCGGCTTCGCCGCACGTCACGGGCTGCCGGTGAACCCGCTCGGCTCTGGACACCTCGCCTTTCGCGTGGACGACATCGCGGCGGTACGGGCGCGCCTTGACGCCGAGGGCATCCCCTACAGCGACATGGGCGAGTGGGCGATCAAGGGCTGGCATCAGCTCTTCTGCGCCGACCCCGATGGCCGGGTGATCGAGTTCCATCAGGTGCTTGATGCGGTGGGCGCCAAGGACGCATAAGCCTTCTTCACCCTCTGTGGCTACCATACCCTGCAACAGTAACTATGAAAGACGGGGTAGGCGACGAGATCCTAGCGGAAGGAGATCAGATACCTGAGAAGATCGGTTTTGTGGGACTCGGGATCATGGGCAGGCCCATGGCGCGCAACCTCATGCGAGCGGGCTACGAGCTCGTGCTCTACAACAGAACCCGCAGCAAAGCCGAGGAGCTGGCAGCAGAGGTGGGGGCAAAGGTAGCCGAATTCCCGAAGGAATGTCGATCTACTCATCCGTAGAGGGTTAATCCAGAAAACCTGGGCAGGCGACACTCTGCCCTCGAATATCGGAGTCCCGCCAACCATGAGAGGAGTAGAATGGGCATCTCGGTCAGCGCAAGTAGTCGGCGGGCAGCCAAAACGTGAGGTAACCATTGAAGATCGGTGTGAAGATCCCCAACGATAGTGCCAAGGCCCACGACATAGGCCTTACCAACATGGGGCGACTGGCAGAAGAGGCAGGCGCGGACAGCCTCTGGGTAAACGACCATCTCCTGATGGTAGAGAGCGGGCGCTCGCCCTACCCGTTCACCCCGGACGGCGCTTTCCCTTGGCCTATGGACCTGCCCAGATACGAATGTCTTACAGCCGCTTCTTTCCTGGCCGCCACCACCTCAAGGTGCAGGGTTGGTACCTCGGTCCTCATCCTCCCGCAGCGCAACGTCCTGGAGCTAGCGAAGACAACCGCGACCCTGGACGCCTTGAGCGGAGGTCGCTTCGTACTCGGGATCGGTGTCGGGTGGTTCGCCGAGGAGATGGAGGCGCTCGGCTACCAGTTCGACACTCGCGGGCGGCGCACCGACGAGATGATCGAGGTTCTGCGGCACTGCTGGACGGGGAGACCCCAGCCCTTCCAGGGTAAAGAAATCGCCGTGCCGGAGGGCCTGATCTTCGAGCCGCGGCCCTCCCAACCGAACAGCCCTCCCATCCTCGTCGGCGGGATGAGCCGGGCGGCGCTCAGACGCGCCGCGCAGCGCGGCGACGGCTGGCTCGCCTTCCAAAGAGGGGAGCTCGACGCTGGGCAGCTCGAGGACCTGCTCGAGACACTAGAAGACCTTCGTGAAGAAGCCGGTCGGCTCGACGAGTCCTTCAGCCACGTTATGCAGCTGAGTAGTTCTCCCGGGATGACGCCCGGGCTGCCGGAGTTCGCCGTCCGGGTGCAGGAACTTGGGTTCGACGAGCTGATAATAAATCCCCCTTGGGAGGATCTTGTGCAAGCAGAAGAAATGATAGGCTACGTCAAAACCGCGGTCTCGACTAGCGGCGCGCCCTGACGTTTTGGTGAAGTCGGCGACGCCGTGGACGCGACGATCCCGACCAATCAGACCAGCAGGGGTCAGGTCTGAGGCAGCACTTTGGTCCGGGACAGGAGCGCTTTCGTCATCAGCCCGATGCTGAGCACATTCGGTCTCGAACATCGAGCTTAACAATGTCTCCAAGGGGAAATTGTTAAGTTGAGGCCTCACATCCCGTGAAACTATGTCTGCAACGAACCTGTAACGATTTGCAACGACAAAGGCCGGGGGAAGAACCGTTGCTACGATGTGACCCGGCCCCAAGGGGATATTAGCAAGGGAGAGGGCCGAGGCCCCGTAGGAACCCCAGCCCTCAAGTTGGAACGCTGCTAGGTTCCGAGGCGCTTTGCGCACCACCTTCCGTCGCCCGCGCGAGCCGTGCTCGTCAAAGACCTCATCGGTCGTTAGCAGGGTCCAAAGGCGCTTTATACGCTTCCAGTGGGTCATGCCCAATCTCCTTCTCAAATCGAGGTTTAAAATTACAAGCAGAGTATATGCTCTGGGCACATAGTAGAATGTGAATGCGTTCTCTATGGCAGCCCACAGCGATTCTCGGCCAGGCTGACGCTGAGCTCACCAAGACCGTGAGGCACCACACGAAGCATGGACAACAGGCACGGGTTTGAAACGAACCTGTCTCGCAGATAACGGCGAAGGACATCGCTCACTCTCGTCGCCGCCGAACGACTTCGCGGAGCATTCCGGTGAGTCACCCGGATGCCGAAGAGCCCTCGCCTCCCGCTCCCCCACGCCGCCGCCCGCCGGGGCGCGGGCCGCCCCCTGTGCGGAGGTGCGGGTGGCGGCGGCGTGGGACGGCCACCGGCGCCGACCGCCCCCAGGGGGGGGAGGTTGCGCGGCCCTTTACCTCGCTTCGGACGCTGCCTACTTTATCGGCGAGATCGTGGACCACTGCCGAAGTCAAGTTCTGTGCAGAAGGCCGTAGACTTACGGCTTCGGGAATGAGCAGTGATCTATGGCGGGAAAGAACTATAGCGCCGGTGGTACGGCCTCGAGGTGAACGGGGCGGTAGTAAGCTCGACGCTCACTTATGACTGACCCTACGATCAGACGTCACCTCGTGCGCGGTGCTGCTACTGACTTGGCTTCCGGTTGCGATAGACCGCCTCCACACGCGAATCGTCCTCGCGTCCCATTCCGGACTCAGAACCTTCCCGGAAGACCTTGTTCGCCGTGATCGCCAGGTCGGGCTGGAACCCGTTCTCTCGAGCGGCATCCAGTACCAGCCCGGTGTCTTTGACAAAGATGTCGAGCGCGCTCTCCACATCTACCGGGCCGTCGCTCAACATACGGCCGGCCCGATCATCCAGCATGAAGGAGTTTGCCGCCCCCTGGCGCACCACTTCGTAGGACCTTCGGGGGTTCAGGCCCAATGCCCTAGCAAAGGCCAGCGCCTCCCCGGCCGCCGCAAGGTGCACACCACACAGCAACTGGTTGACCAGCTTCATGGATTGGCCGTCTCCCACTTTCTGGCTGATCCACTCTATCTTTGAGCCCATGGCTTCGAGGACCGGGCGAGCTGCCGTCAAGGTGTGCTCTTCGCCGCTCACCATTATGAGGAGATCTCCGATCCGTGCCCGGGCGGTTCCTCCACTCACCGGCGCGTCGAGCAACTTGGCGCCCGTACTTCCGAGCCTCTGATCTATCTCCCGCACCGTCTTCGGACCAACGGAGCTGGTAAGAACCAGTATCTTGTGCTTCGAGAGGCCCAGGGAGACCCCCCGGTCTCCAAAGATCGCCTCCAGTGCCTGGTCGCCGGTGGCGACCATGACAATGGTTACATCCCCGTAGAGGGCGGCCTCCTCCGGATCGCGGGTCTCTACAGCGCCCAGTTCCACCAGCATACGGCTACGTTCAGGCACGATATCGAAGACGGCGACCTCGAAGCCGCTGACAATCAACCTTTGGGCCATCGGCGAACCGATCGCTCCCAGACCCACAAAGCCCACTCGCTCCACGTCGTTCTCCTCATCGTTGGTCTCGGCCGCCGCGCGGCTCCTTGGGCCCTGAAGCAGCGAAGGCGACAACCGATCGCTCCTCCACGGCGCCTCCTGAGGAGTTTAGGGCTCGGACACCAGAGCTCTCCCTGCCCAGTGGACCCTCACGGCGCCCTGCGCTTGCAAGTCGAGATCCGCGTCAGGCGGTCGGGGGTATCTCCTCGCCGCGCCAGGAGGCGGTTTCCTTCGCACCGCGGGACACGGTGGACGGCTCGAAGTCACTGCCCAGCTCCGCCTTGACCTTGGCCACGATCGCATCCGCGGAGAGCCCGTAGCGCTCGTGCAGGGTGGGCAGCGCACCCGCGTCGAGGAACTCGTCGGGCAGCGCAATGGGCACGATGCGGCCTCCCTCGCCGGCAAACATCAGGCAGGAAGCCACGGATTCGGCCAGCCCGCCGACGATTGTGTGGTTCTCCAGGGTCACGACGAGGCGGTCCGTCCCGGGTGCTCGTAGAATCGCTTCGCGGTCCAGCGGCTTGATCGTCGGCACGTGCAGCACGGCGGCGTCGACGTTGTCGGCTTCGAGTCGCTTGGCCGCGTCGAGGGCTCGCATCGTCATCAGACCGGTTGAGATCATCACGACGTCGCGCCCGGTCCGCAGCTCGGCGGCTTTACCCAGCTCGAAACGGTAGTCATACTCGTCGAGCACGGTCGGCACGGCGCCCCGCAGCAGGCGCACGTACGTCGGGCCAGGCGTCGCCGCCAGTGCGGGCACGGCCTGTTCGATGTCCACGGAGTCACACGGGTCGACGATCGTGAGGTTTGGCATCCCACGCAGGATGGCCAGGTCCTCGGTCGCCTGATGACTGGGGCCGTACCCGGTGGTCAGACCCGGCAGGCCACCAACGACGTTGACGTTCAGGCCCGGCTCGGCGATGTCCAGGCACAGGAAGTCATAGGCGCGTCGCGTCGCGAACACGGCGTAGGTAGATGCGAAGGGAACCAAGCCCACCTCAGCCATGCCGGCGGCCGCGCCCAGCATGGCCTGCTCCGACATGCCAATCTGGAAGAAGCGGTTCGGATGGGTGTCGCGGAAGATGTGCATGTCAGTGTACTTGGCGAGATCGGCGGACAGGCCGACGATCTCGGGGCGTTCGTCCGCGAGACGCGATAGCGCGTGACCGAACGGTGCGCTCGTGGTCCGCTGGTCTTCGTCGACGAAGGAAGCGATCATGGCCGAGGTAGTGAGCTTGCGGGGGGTCGTCTCGCTCATCGGCTGCGTCCTTCCTCGAGCTGGTCGCGGGCGACCTGCCACTCGTGTTTCTCAACGCGCATGAAGTGCGCCTTCTCGCGGTTCTCCAGCAGCGGTGCTCCGCGGCCGACCCGGGTGTCACAGATCAGCACCGACGGCGAGCCACGGTGCTCACGGAGCCCATCGAAAGCGGTGACGAGTGCCTCGATGTCGTTGCCGTCGACGCGCACGGCGTACCAGCCGAAGGCCTGCCACTTGTCCGTGATGGGCTCGACCTGCAGCACGCCCGGCGTGGGGCCATCAGCCTGTAGACCGTTGACATCGACGATCGCCGTCACGTTGTCCACGTTGTGGTGAGCGCAAGCCAGCGCGGCCTCCCACGTCGATCCCTCGTCGAGCTCACCGTCGGAGAGCAGGTTGTACACCCGCGCTTGGTTCTCCTGGTAGCGAAGCCCGAGCGCCATGCCCGTCGCGACGCCGAGCCCATGGCCCAGCGAGCCACCGGAGATCTCCATGCCGGGCGTGTAGGACGCCATCCCGGACATCGGCAGTCGAGAGCCGTCCGAGCCGTAGGTGCTCAGCTCGGAGGGCTCGAGGATGCCGGCCTCCGCCAGGGCTGCGTACAGGGCGATCGCGTAGTGCCCGATCGACAGCAGCAGGCGGTCGCGATCCGGCCAGTGCGGATCGTCCGGACGGAATCGCAGCTGATCTTTGTAGAGGACGGCGAGGATATCGGCGACGCCGAGGGCCTGGCCAATGTAGCCCTGGCCCTGCACCTCGCCCATGTCGAGGGCGTGCCGGCGGATACGGTAGGCGGACTCGCGCAGCCGAGCGATCCTCTCGGCGTGATTTTCCCCGGCCGTGCCTGAGTCGGCTGAGGTGGTGAGCGAACTCATGGTGTGTACCTCCCTTTCTCGGTTGGTTCTCCTCCGGGGTTACGAACAACACGGGGATCGGCAGCGCCGCGAGAACAGCCGGAGTCTGAGAGAGGTGCGGCCCTGGACAAGTACTCAAGCATTTTGCTTCCTCCTCCGTCCCTAGTAGATGTGTGAGCCGCCGTTGATGTCCAGCGTTGCGCCCGTCACGTACCCGGCGTCTTCGGAGCACAGGTACACGATCATCGAAGCGACCTCGCCTACGGTCCCTTGACGCTGGAGTGGGATACCGGCCACGATCTCCGCCTCGCGCTCCGGCGAGAGCTTTCCGGCGGTGATGTCGGTGGCGATCAGGCTGGGGGCAAGCGCGTTGCAGGTCACGCCGCTCGGGCCGGCCTCGCGCGCGAGAGCGCGGGTCAACCCCAGGACCGCCGCCTTGGCGGCGGAGTAGTGTACGCCGCCGAAGACGCCGCCGCCGCGAATCGCGCTCACGGACGAGAGGTTGACGATACGGCCGTAGCCACGATCGATGAGGCCGGGCAGGACGCGGCGGGTAACGAGATACGTTCCGCGAACATTGACGTCGAAGATGCGGTCCCACTCCTCCTCATCGATGTCGAGGAAGCGAGTCGGCGCCGTGATGCCGGCGTTGTTGACGAGCGCCGCGACCGGCGGCAGATCGCGCTCGACCGCCGACACCGCCGCATCGACCTGGTCGCTCTTGGTCACATCACAGCCGAGTCCGATGACCTGCCCGCCGTTGGCATCAGCCACCAGTGCCGCCGTCTCTCGGGCAGCACCTTCGTCGAGGTCCAGCGCGGCGACGCTCCATCCTGCGGCCGCGAGCCGCAGGCAGGCCTCGCGACCGATGCCGCGGGGCGACCCCGCTCCGGTGACGATCGCCGTTCGATCTCGCGACATGTCTACCCCTCTCCTCGCCCGGGACTGCGTGGCTTGTCCGGTCTCGCAGGTTCCACTAGCCGCTCGCCCGGCCGCAGGGTGCTATCGGCGACCAGCCGCGCTCGCAGCATGGAGACGCGCTGCTCGCACACGGTGGTGTGCTCAAGACGCACATCTCAGAGGTCGGTCGAGGACATGCCAGCACTCTAAAGGTCCTTCGTCAAATTATCAACAGCCGACTGTTGACTGACGCATGCCCACCAAGCACCTCGTGCGCGGTGCTGCTACTGACTTGGCTTCCGGTTGCGATAGACCGCCTCCACACGCGAATCGTCCTCGCGTCCCATTCCGGACTCAGAACCTTCCCGGAAGACCTTGTTCGCCGTGATCGCCAGGTCGGGCTGGAACCCGTTCTCTCGAGCGGCATCCAGTACCAGCCCGGTGTCTTTGACAAAGATGTCGAGCGCGCTCTCCACATCTACCGGGCCGTCGCTCAACATACGGCCGGCCCGATCATCCAGCATGAAGGAGTTTGCCGCCCCCTGGCGCACCACTTCGTAGGACCTTCGGGGGTTCAGGCCCAATGCCCTAGCAAAGGCCAGCGCCTCCCCGGCCGCCGCAAGGTGCACACCACACAGCAACTGGTTGACCAGCTTCATGGATTGGCCGTCTCCCACTTTCTGGCTGATCCACTCTATCTTTGAGCCCATGGCTTCGAGGACCGGGCGAGCTGCCGTCAAGGTGTGCTCTTCGCCGCTCACCATTATGAGGAGATCTCCGATCCGTGCCCGGGCGGTTCCTCCACTCACCGGCGCGTCGAGCAACTTGGCGCCCGTACTTCCGAGCCTCTGATCTATCTCCCGCACCGTCTTCGGACCAACGGAGCTGGTAAGAACCAGTATCTTGTGCTTCGAGAGGCCCAGGGAGACCCCCCGGTCTCCAAAGATCGCCTCCAGTGCCTGGTCGCCGGTGGCGACCATGACAATGGTTACATCCCCGTAGAGGGCGGCCTCCTCCGGATCGCGGGTCTCTACAGCGCCCAGTTCCACCAGCATACGGCTACGTTCAGGCACGATATCGAAGACGGCGACCTCGAAGCCGCTGACAATCAACCTTTGGGCCATCGGCGAACCGATCGCTCCCAGACCCACAAAGCCCACTCGCTCCACGTCGTTCTCCTCATCGTTGGTCTCGGCCGCCGCGCGGCTCCTTGGGCCCTGAAGCAGCGAAGGCGACAACCGATCGCTCCTCCACGGCGCCTCCTGAGGAGTTTAGGGCTCGGACACCAGAGCTCTCCCTGCCCAGTGGACCCTCACGGCGCCCTGCGCTTGCAAGTCGAGATCCGCGTCAGGCGGTCGGGGGTATCTCCTCGCCGCGCCAGGAGGCGGTTTCCTTCGCACCGCGGGACACGGTGGACGGCTCGAAGTCACTGCCCAGCTCCGCCTTGACCTTGGCCACGATCGCATCCGCGGAGAGCCCGTAGCGCTCGTGCAGGGTGGGCAGCGCACCCGCGTCGAGGAACTCGTCGGGCAGCGCAATGGGCACGATGCGGCCTCCCTCGCCGGCAAACATCAGGCAGGAAGCCACGGATTCGGCCAGCCCGCCGACGATTGTGTGGTTCTCCAGGGTCACGACGAGGCGGTCCGTCCCGGGTGCTCGTAGAATCGCTTCGCGGTCCAGCGGCTTGATCGTCGGCACGTGCAGCACGGCGGCGTCGACGTTGTCGGCTTCGAGTCGCTTGGCCGCGTCGAGGGCTCGCATCGTCATCAGACCGGTTGAGATCATCACGACGTCGCGCCCGGTCCGCAGCTCGGCGGCTTTACCCAGCTCGAAACGGTAGTCATACTCGTCGAGCACGGTCGGCACGGCGCCCCGCAGCAGGCGCACGTACGTCGGGCCAGGCGTCGCCGCCAGTGCGGGCACGGCCTGTTCGATGTCCACGGAGTCACACGGGTCGACGATCGTGAGGTTTGGCATCCCACGCAGGATGGCCAGGTCCTCGGTCGCCTGATGACTGGGGCCGTACCCGGTGGTCAGACCCGGCAGGCCACCAACGACGTTGACGTTCAGGCCCGGCTCGGCGATGTCCAGGCACAGGAAGTCATAGGCGCGTCGCGTCGCGAACACGGCGTAGGTAGATGCGAAGGGAACCAAGCCCACCTCAGCCATGCCGGCGGCCGCGCCCAGCATGGCCTGCTCCGACATGCCAATCTGGAAGAAGCGGTTCGGATGGGTGTCGCGGAAGATGTGCATGTCAGTGTACTTGGCGAGATCGGCGGACAGGCCGACGATCTCGGGGCGTTCGTCCGCGAGACGCGATAGCGCGTGACCGAACGGTGCGCTCGTGGTCCGCTGGTCTTCGTCGACGAAGGAAGCGATCATGGCCGAGGTAGTGAGCTTGCGGGGGGTCGTCTCGCTCATCGGCTGCGTCCTTCCTCGAGCTGGTCGCGGGCGACCTGCCACTCGTGTTTCTCAACGCGCATGAAGTGCGCCTTCTCGCGGTTCTCCAGCAGCGGTGCTCCGCGGCCGACCCGGGTGTCACAGATCAGCACCGACGGCGAGCCACGGTGCTCACGGAGCCCATCGAAAGCGGTGACGAGTGCCTCGATGTCGTTGCCGTCGACGCGCACGGCGTACCAGCCGAAGGCCTGCCACTTGTCCGTGATGGGCTCGACCTGCAGCACGCCCGGCGTGGGGCCATCAGCCTGTAGACCGTTGACATCGACGATCGCCGTCACGTTGTCCACGTTGTGGTGAGCGCAAGCCAGCGCGGCCTCCCACGTCGATCCCTCGTCGAGCTCACCGTCGGAGAGCAGGTTGTACACCCGCGCTTGGTTCTCCTGGTAGCGAAGCCCGAGCGCCATGCCCGTCGCGACGCCGAGCCCATGGCCCAGCGAGCCACCGGAGATCTCCATGCCGGGCGTGTAGGACGCCATCCCGGACATCGGCAGTCGAGAGCCGTCCGAGCCGTAGGTGCTCAGCTCGGAGGGCTCGAGGATGCCGGCCTCCGCCAGGGCTGCGTACAGGGCGATCGCGTAGTGCCCGATCGACAGCAGCAGGCGGTCGCGATCCGGCCAGTGCGGATCGTCCGGACGGAATCGCAGCTGATCTTTGTAGAGGACGGCGAGGATATCGGCGACGCCGAGGGCCTGGCCAATGTAGCCCTGGCCTTGCACCTCGCCCATGTCGAGGGCGTGCCGGCGGATACGGTAGGCGGACTCGCGCAGCCGAGCGATCCTCTCGGCGTGATTTTCCCCAGCCCTGCCTGAGTCGGCTGAGGTGGTGAGCGAACTCATGGTGTGTACCTCCCTTTCTCGGTTGGTTCTCCTCCGGGGTTACGAACAACACGGGGATCGGCAGCGCCGCGAGAACAGCCGGAGTCTGAGAGAGGTGCGGCCCTGGACAAGTACTCAAGCATTTTGCTTCCTCCTCCGTCCCTAGTAGATGTGTGAGCCGCCGTTGATGTCCAGCGTTGCGCCCGTCACGTACCCGGCGTCTTCGGAGCACAGGTACACGATCATCGAAGCGACCTCGCCTACTGTCCCTTGACGCTGGAGTGGGATACCGGCCACGATCTCCGCCTCGCGCTCCGGCGAGAGCTTTCCGGCGGTGATGTCGGTGGCGATCAGGCTGGGGGCAAGCGCGTTGCAGGTCACGCCGCTCGGGCCGGCCTCGCGCGCGAGCGCGCGGGTCAACCCCAGGACCGCCGCCTTGGCGGCGGAGTAGTGTACGCCGCCGAAGACGCCGCCGCCGCGAATCGCGCTCACGGACGAGAGGTTGACGATACGGCCGTAGCCACGATCGATGAGGCCGGGCAGGACGCGGCGGGTAACGAGATACGTTCCGCGAACATTGACGTCGAAGATGCGGTCCCACTCCTCCTCATCGATGTCGAGGAAGCGAGTCGGCGCCGTGATGCCGGCGTTGTTGACGAGCGCCGCGACCGGCGGCAGATCGCGCTCGACCGCCGACACCGCCGCATCGACCTGGTCGCTCTTGGTCACATCACAGCCGAGTCCGATGACCTGCCCGCCGTTGGCATCAGCCACCAGTGCCGCCGTCTCTCGGGCAGCACCTTCGTCGAGGTCCAGCGCAGCGACGCTCCATCCTGCGGCCGCGAGCCGCAGGCAGGCCTCGCGACCGATGCCGCGGGGCGACCCCGCTCCGGTGACGATCGCCGTTCGATCTCGCGACATGTCTACCCCTCTCCTCGCCCGGGACTGCGTGGTTTATCCGGTCTCGTAGGCTTCACTAGCTGCTCGCCCAGCCGCAGGGTGCCATGGGCGACCCGCCGCGCTCGCAGCATGGAGACGCGCTGCTCGCACACGGTGGTGTGCTCAAGACGCACATCTCAGAGGTCGGTCGAGGACATGCCAGCACTCTAAAGGTCCTTCGTCAAATTATCAACAGCCTACCGTTGACTGACGCATGCCCACCAAGTCGGTGAGGGGCTGGCGCGTCTCTTGCGGATGCCGCCGCTCTACGCGGTTCTGACGGCGCTGGCGCTCCGATTCGGTGGGATGCGCGGTCCACACTGATGGGCGATGGCGTCCTCGGGCGACACCTTGCCCCAGTCACCTGACTGGTGCCGGTCCAGGAGTTCATCTGTGTCCTGACCCACGGTCAAGAACACGTTCAGCGCCCCCGTGTCGCTACCACCCGGCCCAGCGGGACGAAGGCGGCCATTACGCCACCCGTTCCGCGAGCGATCCACCGCTCGCGTGCCCGCTAGTGCCCGGGGCCCCTCCTCATAAGGCTCGATGCCCGCGGCCGTCGAGCGCATCGCCCGGGTTGCATTTCCCCCATCCTTCAGAGACGCGGTACATACGAGGACGGCAGGTCCGGCATAGGCGACTAGCCACCACTAGCTTACCTATGATCTTCCTCCCAGTGGCCCCTCCCGCGAAGCTGGTTGTGGTGAGCGTCTTGGTGGACGAGGAATTCTCGCTCTAATCACGCCGACGTTGTTGGGAAAACAACGGCGCTATGGACAAGGCATTAGGATAGCCTCAGACTCGTCAGGAGTGGTTTCAAACCCGACCGTCACATCCAGCGTCTCTTCCATAGGTGGTATCTACAGGGGGCTGCGCAGGTAAAACCAGAGGTAGAAAGGCTGCAGAGGCTCATCGGACGAAAGATCAAAGACCTCGGCTCGTAGCTCACATGCTCACTCGTCGGGATCTCGCTCTGACCTCCGGACGCAACGCTCTCCAAGGTAGACAATCTCGTCTGGCTGATAGGAGCCTACGTGGAGAAAAAGGAAGTGGAGTCAGATCTCACCTATCTTGTTGCGGCAAACTAATAGGAGAGGGGAGTCTTCACAAAGAGCGTAATGTGCCCAACTACCAGTAAGGTCGGACAAACGAACTGCGGGATACCCGGTGCGCAGACAAGCGAGACCTCATGAGAGTCGGGACGCTGGTCCAAGCAGGAGAGCAAGATTCAGCCGGAACCGTCTTGAGGATGAGATTTATGCCTCTTCCAAGCCCTGTGAGCAAGCGTCACCGAAGAGGTCGGAACTCGTGCAACTCATCGTCTCCGTCACGGACGACACCATAACTAGACTCCGGTACCTCGTTCCACGCACCGGGGAGGTCGACGATCGGTTCCGAGACGATGATCCGTGTCTCGTCGGATGCCTCCTGCAGGCGCGGGCGCTCCGGGTACATCTCCCGCACCGAGCGCATGTCGGTGCTGTAGTAAAGCGAGCGCGATTTACCCTCGCTCGAATACCTGAACGCCCACACGCTACTTCCGTCTGTTGTCCCTATAGTCATCTGGATCGGGTGCTCCTTGCCGTGACGGTGCCCGACCTCCTCGACATGCCCGACCATCCGCTCGACTGCCGCAGGAGGGTTCTCTTCCAGGCCGAACGTGAGCGCCAGGTAGAATAGCATCTCGGAATCGGTGGATCCCTCCATGTGTGGATACAGCGATTCGTCCACGGCGAGCGCCAGCTCTCGCTTTATGAGATGGAAGTCGCGCACAAGGCCGTTGTGGACCCAAAGCCAGCGGCCGTGACGGAAGGGGTGGCAGTTGGTCTGCTGGACGGCAGTGCCGGTGGAGGCTCGGATGTGGGCGAGGAACAGCGGAGATTGGACGTGGCCTGCGACCTCGCGTAGGTTGCGGTCGTTCCAGGCCGGCTCGATGCTGTGGAAGACGGCAGGGGTCTGGACTTCGGTGCCGTACCAGCCGACCCCGAAGCCGTCGCCGTTTGTGGTCTCGACGCCCAGACGGGAGTGGAGGCTCTGGTCGATGAGGGAGTGCTCCGGTTTGTAGAGCAGCTCCTCGAGGAGGAGGGGGGAGCCCGAGTAGGCTAGCCAGCGGCACATCATTTGCTCCTTTCCATTCGCGGGTCGGCTTCCGGCGGACTTTTACGTTATGGCTAATCGACCAGGGGTGCTCGTATCGATGACGAACTCGCCAAGGTTGTCTCGCGCGAACAACTGCGGCCCCGGACGATGCTAGACCCTCCGCAGAGGGTTTCGATCGGCGCCACTCGCATCGCGCGTTACCTGGTTTCAGATCCCGAGGATCTGCTTCTTCTTGGCCTCGAACTCCTCGTCGCTGAGGATGCCTTGCTCCCGCAGCTGGGCGAGCCGCTCCAGCTCGCCCACGTACTCAGGTTCGGGCGCAGCCGTCGCCTGAGCGGCCGCAGTCGGCTGCTCGCGGCTACTAAAGTCCTCCTTCATCCCTACCTTGTCCTGGACGAACGAGCGACGCCGCTGCATGCGCGACATGGTTCGGTAATTCTGCCGCGCCTGCATCCTGCCGCCGGCTCGTGCTGCCATGAGTCCCATCAACCTTCTCCTTCCTCTCCGTTGGTCCGATTTGCTTGATTCTCACTACGTCCCGGCGCCCGCCTCCTCGGTCTCGAGTTCCTCGAGGGCCTCTGACATGGCGAGGAGCTCGGTAGCGACATCGGCAAGGGTCTCGGGCGTGAGGAAACCCTCCCCGAGAGGAAAGCCCCCAGCATCGCGGATCGCGCGCTTTAGATCGCGCGCCCACACGTGCTCGATGAGCAAGAACCCTGCCGAGCTGCCTGGCTTGAGTGAGGCCGCAATACCATGAATCTCCCTTTGCGAGAGACCGAAGGCGTGCCCTTCGATCTCCGACATATCAGATGGCTGCTCTCCCTCGAAATCGAAGCCCAGGAGCGCGCCGACGATGGCTCCTAGCTCTTCTCCCTGGTAGTCGAGGGCAAGGAGGTCTCCCGTCTCGGCGTCCTTTCCCACGAACAGAAGGTCCAGGATGCGGATCGTCTCGTGGCGCTCGAGGTTTGCGAGTTCGTCCATGATCCTGCCTTCGAACCTGGCTTCAGGGTCGAAGCCTACCGCAAGCAGCTGGACAGGTCCTATATTCTGAGGCATCTTTCGGCTCCCTCTCTTTTCGTTGCCGTTTGCTTACGTTGTTGGGGTCTCATTAGCTGCGCCCTGGTATCTGGTCTCGCTGGGTGTAGCTGGCTCCCCAGTGGCCTATATCGAGCAACAAGGCGATGATGACCCAGATGAATCCCCAACCCGTCAACCCTACGCCAGGGGTGTACACGATCACGTAGATCAGGGTAGTAAAAGGGAGGAAGATAATGCCGAGCAATGGCAATATAAACGTGGCAAATGCCGCGTCGACGAGGGCCGGCCTGGCGATCCAGAGTATCAACAGCGCGAGCCGCGGGAAAAGGCCTCCAAACAACGCGAACAAACAACCCATCCTCATTACCTCCTGTCTGGTTTTGCAATGTCCACCACGTGGCGACTAACTGGAGCCTCGCCATCCTCGATAGGCTTTACTATTCAGGGCCGCCGTCCGCAGGACGCCGACCAGACCGAGTTCGCTAATGGCGGGGCGGCGATCCATCGCAACAGCCATTCGAACCGGTTTCTTGTTTGCTCCTGCTCTGCATCATGCCTCTCGAGCATAAGCCCGAGCACAGTGGTGGGTCATCCCCCAGGGACGCATTTCCCCTAGGGGATATCCACTCCTGAAGGGTGACGGGTACGTAGAACCGCCCAGTACCACTGATAGGCAGCGCCTCCCAGTAATTCATCGACTGCGCTCCCGCAATCGG
The DNA here is from genome assembly GCA_963849745.1 of uncultured Rubrobacteraceae bacterium. GTDB lineage: Bacteria > Actinomycetota > Rubrobacteria > Rubrobacterales > Rubrobacteraceae > Rubrobacter_D. The sequence goes on from CAWKIM010000007.1 coordinate 537,231, forward strand.
AAGGCGAATACGATCAAGGCCAGTCCCACAACCACAGCGAAGGCACCGATAAACGGCGCTAGAAATGGCACATCGGACCCGCCCAGGGCTGTAAGGAGCACGCCAAAGAGCACCGACAAGGCGCCGCTTCCGGCCAGCAGCCACCCATTTTCCACCTCGGCGCGCAGAAATATGGCGGTGAGTATTTTGAGCACACCGGTCGCAAGTGCCCAACCCACGATGACGTAGATCAACCCGTTTCCGGCCATCCCGGACAAGAGGAAGGCTATCAATCCGGCGATGACACCCACAGCCCCTTCGGTCAACGGTAGCCACCTCTGCGCACCCCGGTCCGATGATCTGAGCGCGGGTACGAACGTTATCGCACCGTCAACCACCGCGTAGATGCCGAACAGGATGGCCAGCACGGCGAAGACCAGACCTGGCCAGAAGAGAACCACAAGACCGAACACCAGGGCGACGAGGCCACGTAGCGCCAGGGCTCGCCAATTGGCGGCAAACGTGTTCAACCTCTGCTGGTAGCGTCCTTCATTGCTCATGTCTATGTCCTCCTCGGAACCGCTCCTTACTGCTTTCATCCTCTTGGTCTGCTGTGTCCGCTGTAAGCGAATGGTAGAGAGCAGCGTTGAGTTCAGCACCCAGCAACACCACAGAAGCGCAGAGGTAGAGGTAAAAGAGCAGACCTACGGCGGCACCAATGCTCCCGTAGGTAACGCCGTAGTCGGCGAAGTTGGCCAGGTAAATAGAAAAACCCACCGAAGAGATCGCCCAGAGCACAACAGAGAGTGCTGCGCCAGGGACCACTGACCGGTAGCGCTGCCTGGCGTTGGGACCGAAATGGTAGACCACGGAAAGCACCACAGCCAGCAGGAGGAGAGCTACGGGAAAGCGTAGCCACCCCCACAAGCGTACGAACAATTCGTCGAGATTCACCACTTCAGCTATGCTCCCCACCAACTGCGGCCCGATCAGCATCAGCGCGACGGAGACGATCACCACGAGCGCGAGGATGGGACCGAAGGCCAGAGAGAGCAACAGCTGTTTCCACCAGCGTCGTGTCTCGGTGACCTGATAGGCGACGTTGAAAGCCTCGGTTAAAGTGCGTGCGACCGCCGAGACGGACCACAACGCGACAGCCACCCCGAAGAAGAGCAAGTCGCCTCCTGCCTGCCTCTCGGCCCGCTCGATCATCGCTAGCAGCGGTTGGACCTGTTCCTGAGCCGGCTCGACCACAGGTTCGAGTTGCTGGGGAACGTACTCCGATGATTGTGCGCGAGCCTGGTCCATGGCCCGGTCGATGAAGTCGGAGATGCCGAGCGCGCCCAAGAGCACCACCAGGATGAAGAGGAAGGGGAAGAGGCCGAAGAGGCCGCGGTAGGCCAGCGCAGCGGCGTAGGTGGCCATGGGGTGCTCGAAGTAGAAGTTTCGGATCGAGCGTTCGCCAACTCCGATAACCCCGCTCTTCATTTTCCTCCGACCGCCCATGCCTCTTTCATCAGCCATTTTACTCAGGACTGGCGCTTGTGCGTTGATCAAGTACTCGCGGCCTCCTCCTCGGGGACAGGAGGATCGGAATCAGGAGGGCTCATACCCATGACGTCAGCGAGCCAGCGCGTCTCAGGGAAGGTCTCCAGCATCAGGACCAGAAAGATCGTAAGCGGTGCCGCCAGAAACGCCCCAGGCCCACCGAGCAGCCACGCCCAGAAGATAAACCCCAGGAAGAGAATCGTCGGTGAGAGGCTGAGCCCCCTGCCCATGAGCATCGGCGAGAGCGCGTTCTCGGCCAATATGTTGATCACTATCACCCCCGCGATGACCAGCAATGCCCGCTCGATACCGTGCTCGGCGAGGGCCAGAACCACCGCGGGTGCCACCGCCAGAGGCAGTCCGATCCAGGGTATGAAGCTCAGGAAGAAGGTCAAGATGCCCCACATCAGAGGAAAGTCAACCCCGAGGACGAACATCAAAATGGTCACGCCAGCCCCGGTGACGAGGTTGACAATGGCACGCAGCCCGAGCTGGCGCACCACGTTCCGGCCGAAGACGGTCAGGCGCGCTACCTGAGGGCGATCCCTGCCCGCGCTGGCGTGCAGCCTGTTCATCATGGCGGGTCCCTCTGCGAGAAAGAACAGCACGATTATCAGGATCAAGAATATGTTGCTCAGGAAGTCGGCGACTCCGGACAGAATACTGCCGATGGCTCCGGCTAGGGCGCTTGGTTTCACCACGTCGCGGATATCCACGTTCGACAGTCCCAAGCTCTTGGCCAGCTCCTGAAGGTTGCCAGCCTGCACGTTCAACTTCCCCGTGTAAGATGCAATATCCCCACTGAACCTGGCGATCGAGACGCCCATGATCAAGAAGATCCCCATAAAGAGCACGGTCAGTCCCACCAGCATGATAACCAGGGCCAGCGGAGTAGGGGTGCGGTGGCGCCTCAGCCAGGCGTAGATCGGGCTGAAGAGAAGGGCCAAGACCAAAGCGAAGAGGATGGGGTTGAGGATCGGCGCGGCTAGGCGCATCCCCACCAGTACGACCACCGTGGCGGCAAGGCCAAGCATCACCCGCAAGATGGAGGGTTGGCGAAGTGCGGTGGTAATGGTTTCACCGATGCCGGACCTGTCGCCTACCGGGTTGTTCGAGGATTCGTTCATGATCCAGCCTCCGAGTTGCGCCTGGCTCTGTTGCCAAACTCAGTGCACAGTCTTTTCAAGTTGTCTTGCGTGGTTCCTTCTCCTGCTGACGCCGCTGTCTTCGCGCCTTGGTTCGCAGTCTTCCGTTGCTCTCCTACCTCCTTTCCCTCAAACCAGCCACCACGGCTACCTCACTCAGATGTAGCAGGTGGCGACGACGAGGCAACGGCGGGCTCGTTAGCCTCTTTCGGCGTGTGCCGGTAAGCCAGTAGTTCGGTAACTACTATGCGAATGATCTCCGCCACCGGGATGGCCAACAACGCGCCTGGGATACCAAGTAGCTGTCCGCCCACCAGCAGCGCGATCAGGATCACCAACCCATTGAGCTGGACGGCTTTGCTGTAGACCAGGGGCTGCAGTACGCTGCCTTCAACCTGCTGGTAGACCACGATATAGACGAGTAGCACCACGGCCTTCCACGGCTCTACGAACAGTCCCACTACGACGAGTAGCGCCCCGCCCAGAGTCGCGCCCACCAGCGGTATAAGGTCCAGAACGGCAACCAGGAGTGCCAGCGGGGCGGCGTAGGGCATGCCGAGTAGCAGCAGCACGACGAAGGTGGTGATACCGCAGATCACGCTGATGGCCAGGTTGCCTGTGATGTAGCCGCTGATCGCCCCCGCCGACTGGGAGAGCAGGCGTCGCACGAGAGGCTGGTGTGCCTCGGGGAAGAGCCCTACCCCGGCGTTCACATACCGCTCGCTGCCAAGGAGCAGGAAGAAGGTGAGCGTAAGGACAGTAGCCAGCGCGGCGATCATCCCGGCGAGGCTAATGGCTATTTGTCCGCTGGCCGAGAAGAGGTTCTGGAGCACCCCTCCCAGTTGTTTCCTGAGTTCGTGGAGTTGGTCGCTGAACCTCTGGAACAACCCACCAAGCCCGTTGTCCTTGGCGAGTCCCTTGATGTATTCCGTTGGCCCCTCCGGGGCGTTAGCCGCGGTGCTGACGAATTTGATGAACCCATTTATCTGGTCGACCAGCACGGGCAGGAAGATCCCCACCACCAAGAGCAGCGCCACCAGTACTCCCAGGTAGGTGAGCCCTATGGCGAGGGGGCGCTTCATCAGCCTGTGTCGGCGCTGGAGCCAGTTTACGGCAGGGTTGAGCACCGCCGCCAGAAAGAGGGCGATGACAAGCCAGCCGATGAAGGTCCTGACCTGCCAGAGTAAGAAGATCGCTACGAGAACCACCACCGTGGTGAGCAAGGCGACGGCGACGGTGCGAATCACCTGCGAAGTGGAGGCGCTTGCCCATCCAGCACCCTGGTTGGGCATGGACGCATTCGGTTGCGTAGGTGTCGTTTCAGGGTTCGGCTGAGGTTCTGTCCCTGTGTCCCTGTTTGATGCCTTTCTGTCGTTCATATCTGTAGCTCCTACTGTTCCCTAGGGTGCGACTCTTCAGCCGCGACTGGTCGATTGACTATCGAAGTCCTCAAGTACCGGGCTCCTTCCATCTGGATATCTTATCGGGTCTCACCCACCTCTCCGAATACCGGGTGGCACAGAGCCCACGTGGGTCGGCGCCTCGACCGTTCCTTGCTTCTCTGGCGCGCCCGCAGCCATCCCCTGAACACGGCGGGCGTACACAGCCGAGAGCGGTGCAGCGGTGAGCCCGTGCAACAGCACACTCAGCAGCACCGTAAGTGCCACCACCGCCTCGATCTCGTCTCGCCCGGGAAGCAGCGGAGCCTCCTCCACCACGATCAGGCCCAACACTATCGAAGCCAGTCCTCGTGGGCCGAACCACCCTGCGAATAGAACCGAGATGCCGCGAAGGTGCGTTCCATACAGGGAAAGGGCTACCGGCAGCATACGGATCACAGTAAGGCTGAAGAGGGAATACAGAACAACCTCCCAGCTCAAGTGTTGGATCGCCCCAAGCACGAGGACACCAAAGATAAAGAACACGCTCAGGTTGAGCAGCTGCCCTTCGGTTTCGGTAAACCGGATCAGTTGCTCTCCAATGCGCTCCACGGTCGGTCCGACCACCAGGCCACCGACGAAAGCCGCGATGAAGCCGTTGCCCCCGATCTGGTCGGCAAGCGCCCAGGCGATGATCGCCAAAGCCAGCAGGGCGAGGCGCTGGAAAGATTCGGTCATCCACCCTCTCCGTGATGCCCATCTCACGAGCCAGCCCCCAACCAGCCCAACGCCGATGCCGACGAGAGCGCCGAAGCCTATCTGCTCCAGGGCGAAGCGTATCCAGAGGTTCGCGGACAGGTGCTCCTCTTCGGCCTCCGCCAGGGTCAGAAAGAGCGCCAGAAAGGGGACCGAAAGTCCGTCGTTGAGCCCGGCCTCGACGTTCAGTGCCTGGCGCACCCGGACCGGCACGCGCGGGTTACTCACTACCGCCTGACCAAGCGCCGCGTCGGTTGGGGCAAGAACCGTGCCAACGATGGCCGCCTCCCAGAAAGTGAGGTCAGTGAGCACCAGCGCCGCTACCAGGGTCCCCAATGCGATAGTGAGCGGCATCCCTATACCGAGAAGTCGCAAAGGCAAGACCTCATTCTGTCGCAGAGCAGAGAGGTTGGTCCTCGCGGCGTCGGTGAACAGCACGATCGCGAGGGCAATCTCGCCCACCAAGAGCACGGTGTGGTCGTCGAGACCGAACTCGACCAGGCCGAGCCCCCAAGGACCAAGCACGAAGCCCGCTACAACGAACACGATCGGCGCTGTGAGGAAGGTGCCCTCCAGCCGCCGCGAAACGAGACCGAATGCGAATACGACGGCAGCCAACACAGCGAGATCAACCACAGTATGCTCCGCTGGCGCGGGACACCCTCGAGCTATAAGGGAGAAAGCCGCTCATGGCTCTTCGGCCCTTAGCAGCTTGAATAACGCCGGCCTGGGTTGCTCGGCGGTGCGCCTGATGACGCCGGAGAACATGCCTCTGCTAATTTTAGGCACCTCTGCCAAAGCGCGCTCCCACTGATCAGGCTCGAATCCTATAGTCAGAAAGCGCCCGACAGGTATGGCTACGTCCGTTTGCGAGGATCCTCACTTATCCGCCTCGGAGCGGCCAATCCACTGACCGCTCCAAGGCCATCTCGCTCCCTACTCCCTACCACTTACTCCTGGGCGAAGGCCTGGCGCAGTTTCTGCTCCTGCTCCTCGGGCAGGTTGGTAGAGATGATCTCGAAGTCATAGTGCTTCAACTCGTCGACCACCTTGTCGACAGCGGTCGCGCCGCTGGTCAGGGCAAACAGCGCCGAGGTGCCCTCCGTGACCTTCTCCCGGACCTGCTTGATGAAGTCGTCGTCGATGCCTACGTCGGCCAACGCGCCCGTCATCCCGCCCATACCGGCCCCGATCGCCGCGCCGAGGAAGGGGACGAAGAAGATCAGGCCGAACAGGAAGCCCCAGAACGCGCCCCAACCCGCGCCCGCACCAGCGGTGCTGTGCAGCTGGCGGGTTGTGGGCTTCTTGTTGCCCTGCGGCCAACTCACAATCGCCGCGTCCTCCAGGGTGATCAACTCCCGCTCCTGCATGCCCTGGAGGGCCACCATGACCCTCTCTGCTCCGTAAGGGTCGTTGAACTTCAGTACGGATAGCGTTGCCATTCGGGTTTTCCTTTCTGTTTGGGTACACGAATGCGATGTGGGGGCGCGGGTGGTCGAGGAGGGGATCTTCGCCTCATATCGCCTCGAGGGGTGGGGACGGTTGGCGTCCCGGTCTGTGCGGCGCTACGCATCTCTTGCGCACCTGAGTCCCGTGTTGCCTGTCGAGGAATCGGGGGTGTTGGAGCTCCTCGCCGCGACCCTGTAGCGGTTGCAATATGAGTCGTGACACAGGTACGATCCTCCCCGCATCACCTTCGCCTGGCCGGAGGGCGGACCTGTTGGGTTATCGCGCGGACCGTGGGCGTGGAAGCCGGAGTGGAACCAGTCCGAGCACCACTCCCAGACGTTGCCCGAGACGTTGTGGAGCCCGTATCCGTTGGGCTCGAAGGCGTCCACGGGGGCCGTGCCGAGGTAGCCGTCCTCCAGAGTGTTGTGCGAGGGAAAGGTACCCTGCCAGATGTTGCAACGCCACTCGCCATCGGGTTTGAGTTCATCGCCCCACGCGTAGCGCCTCTGCTCAAGTCCTCCGCGGGCTGCGTATTCCCACTCGGCTTCAGTCGGAAGGCGCATGCTTGCCCACGCGCAGTATGCCTGCGCGTCATTCCAGGAGACGTGCACCACCGGATGATCCATCCGATCCTCGACGGAGGAGTGCGAGCCTTCAGGATGGCGCCAGTCCGCGTCGAAGACCTGCCGCCACCACGGTGCCTGAGATGCGCCCCGCGTAGCGGGGAAGTCATCGGGCAATAGCCCTCCGGACACGAACGACCAGCCGTAGCGCTCGGCTTCGGTGACGTAGCCGGTGGCCTCGAGGAACTCGGCGAACTGCGTGTTGGAGACGGTGTAGGCGTCGATCCAGAATGGTCGTAGCGCAACGGCTCGCACCGGTCCCTCTCCGTCGGCGGGGAACCCGACCGTATCGTCGGCGCCCATCAGGAACTCCCCCCCCTCGAGCTGCACCATACCCAAGGTCGATCCCTTGCCGCTCGAGTCCACCCATGTGGCTTGTGTAGCTCTCGCCGAAGAGTCGCCATCCTGCCGTGAGTTGGGGCGAGAAGCAGCACAACATGGCTGTGTGGTGCCCATCTCCTCGGCCTTCATCCGACCCTGCCCTGTTGGCCCTGGACGTACTCGCCAACGTCGGCGAGTACGTCCTGAGGACCTCTCCCAGCACGACCGGCTAGCTGGCGAACGTTCATGCTCAGCATAGCCCTTAACCGCATCCTGACCCGATTTGTTGCACTATCGCGTTGCTCGATCTCATGCGCTCATCCTCCGTTGCGCCTTCAGTAAGGCCGTGCGGGCAGGAGGAGAACAACCCGCCCCCTTCGGTGACTGCTAACGGTTCGGTCACCATGGGAACAGTTCTTTGGCAGAAGCCCTTTACATAAAGGTATCAGGCGCTCTGTGAGTAGTCGGGGTGTGTGGCGAGCGCGTAGATAACCATTACGCAAAGCGCGATTACCACAACCGCTAGTATCGGAGCCGCAGGGATCACAAACAGCCATCTGATGGCGCCAAGACCGGCGAAGAGATAGCCCATCGCTATGCCAAAAGCTCCCCCTCTGAGGAGGTCAATGCCCGCGTACAGCGCGATGAGCGCGATGACCAGGTCGAGGATGCCCCAGAGGACGAAGTTCGTGTACACCAGGTTCCCCATATCGGTCACCCACCAGCCGGTCCCCGCGAATGCCAGAAGCGCGCTCAAAACCTCGAAGCCCGCGACCATGAACATGATGACGGCGGCGAAGGTGACCATTCCTGGCCTTCGCGTCACCGCCCCGCCCGACCGCTCCGTCGGATCACTGATTCCCCCCGAGATCGGTTCGTTGTGCTGCGCCATTTCCTCTCTCCTTTCTTGCCTCGACTCGTTGATCGTTCGCTGTTAGCCTCATCCAACTCCGGCAACGCTCCTTTGCTCTTACTGCAATGCTCGTTCCTCGTGTATGGCAATCTACTCTCGTTGCGGGTGGCTCTCATCACCCAATGGAGTGTTTCCCCTAGGGGATTTCTCGCCGAGCGGGCGTACTCGCAACACGATCGCCGCCCCACGCGCCGCCCGCAAACTTCTGCGGTACGCTGGTTTACTGCAGCTTGAGAAAAAGTGTCTCAGCGGGATGCAACCCTTGTTCGTGAAGCAACTCCTGATTCTAGAGAGACATGGCGCTGGCGACTCTCTGACGCGCAATGTCCGACTAGATACATATTTCTGCGGCTGTGTGAGACAATTTGCTCTTGTCGGAATTAACCGGATTCCGGCCGAGAAGAGGAAAGGGCTAGAGATGATCATTTGGCCTGATGAAGTAGTCAATTGCCATTAGGTAGGATGTGTTAAGGTCTTTATCCTTGAGGCGTAATGGCGCCTCATCGGCCGTACGGTGAACGTGCGCAACTCTAGCTAGCGCCGCTGGACAGAGGAGACTGTATTCACAACTCGAGCGACGCAAACGCTGATTCTCCCAGGATCGTCCTCAAGCCCAGGTTGCGGGCGCCGTTTCCGCGCCCGGAGCAGCTGGTCCGTCGCAGGTTGCTCGAGCTCCTCAGGAACACCCTGGACTGCAAAGTAAGCGTCATAAGCGCCTCGACCGGCTACGGGAAGACGACGCTTTTGCCCCCAATGGCGTCAAGTAGAAGAAGCCAAGATGCCCTTCGCCTGGATCTCCCTCGACGAGCAAGACAACGATCCGATTCGGCTGTGGAGGCACATAGTAGAGGCGTTGCGCCGGGTTGTGCCGGAAGAGGAGAGCTTTGGAGCCGATGTTCTCGTGGGAATGAGTGCTGTGGGACAGCAGTTCTTCAACATAATGCTTCCCACGCTCATAAACGAGCTCGCCGAGTTGCCCTATCAGGTTGTACTGGTGCTCGATGACTACCAGTTCGTAACCGAGGAGGACTCTCATCAATCAGTGGCCTTCTTCGTGGAGCACCTCCCCGAGAACTTCCACCTCGTCATCTCCGGGCGCTCCGACCCGCCGCTTCCGCTGGGGCGGCTCAGAACAATGGGGGAGCTGAACGAGATCCGCCCCGAACAACTTGCCTTCACCGAGGAGGAAGCCGCCTGCCTGTTGAACGAGAAGATGGGGCTAAACATCGGCCCCGATGACCTCTCCGTACTGCTCGAGCGTACCGAAGGGTGGCCTGCAGGAATCTACCTGGCCTCCCTCTCCTTGCAGAACAAGGACGACAAGCACGCCTTCATCGAGTCCTTCAGGGGCTCCAACCGCTACATCGTCGGCCTGTTAGGCGAGGAAGTTCTGGCTGTCCTCACCGAGGAGGTCAGGCAGTTTCTGCTCGAGACCTCGGTCTTAAGGACGATGACGGGTCCGCTATGCGACGCGGTCGTGGGCAGGGAGGATTCGGGCATGCTCCTGCGCGAGCTCGCTCGCTCCAATTTGTTCGTGATTTCTCTGGACGATCAGGGTGATTGGTACCGCTACCACCATCTGTTCTCCGAGTTGCTGCTCTACGAGCTCAAGAGCACTCAGCCCAATCTGGTGCCTACCCTGCGCAAACGGGCGAGTGTGTGGTTAGAGGATGCTGGCTACTTCGAGGGGGCGATTCGGCAGGCCATCGTGGCCGCTGACTATCGGCGTGTCGGACTGCTGATCGCGCGCCATTGGAACGGATACGTGACATCCGGCCAGACGGCGACGGTATTACGGTGGCTCGAGTCGCTACCCGAAGAGATGATCACCCATGATGCGGCGCTCGCCCTGGTGAAGGCGTGGATTTGTGCCCTCGGTGGCCGGCGCGAGGAGCGCGCGAGACTTCTGACGCTCGCCGAGAGCATCCCTTACGAAGGCCCGCTTCCGGACGGGACCGCCTCGGTGGAGTCGGGTGTGGCTATTCTCCGGGCCACCTTCGGCTACGGTGGAGTCCAGAGTACGGTCGAGGCTGCCCGGCGCGCCGCAGAGCTGGAGCCCCGGGAAAGCTCCCCATGGGCCGCGTTGGTGCGCTTCGGGCTGGGAGGTGGCCTATACCTTTCTGGAGAGATATCGCAGGCCCGAAAGCCGCTCGAGGAAGCTCTCTTGCTGACACAGGATAGCCAGCGCCTGGTGCGGGTGATGACCTTATCCTTCCTGTCGTTCGTTGCGGTGGACGAAGGGCACCTTGAGGAAGCCGAGTCGCACGCGCGTGCGGCGCAGGCGCTGGTGGAGAGATTACGACCGTATGCGATTCCCCAAGCTAGTTTGCCGCCCATCGCACTCGGCTGTGTGCTAGCACGACGCGGGGAACTGGAGGAAGCCCAGAAGGAGTTGGAGAGCGGGCTCTCCACGCGACGAAGGTTGCCCGGCTTGAGCCCTTGGCCCAACCTCATAGGATTGCTGGCGCTCGCGCCGGTACTGGCCGCGCTTGGCGACCGAGCCGGAGGTAGGACGATACTCCCCGAGGCGCGAGACATTTTGGAGGCTTATCCCGAAGCCGGCATGTTCCCCGAGCTTCTCGAACGCCAGGAACGAAAGCTACACGCGCGCAAGCCACAGGAGGGGCAGCTCGACAGGGAGCTCACGGAGAGGGAGCTCGATGTGCTCCGCCAGCTAGGTAGCGAGCTATCTACGCGGCAGATGGCAGAGAACCTCTACGTCGCCCCGAGCACGGTAAGAACCCAGGTCAAATCCATCTACCGCAAGCTAGGGGTCTCCTCGCGTGGTGCTGCCGTGGAGGAGGCACACGCCAGGGGACTCATCTAGCTTTCCCCACAAGCCCACAAATCCCCTAGGGGAAATGTGCCGGTGGGTGAAGACGAACCATCGTGCCGTGCATTACGCTCAGTAGAACCTCAATGCAGAGCGGTGGTAAGCAGATGATGCACAAGAGCACAGGGAAGGTCTACCAGATAGTGGTGAGAAGCGAGCTCAGTGACAGGTACGCTGTGGCCTTCGAAGGGATGGAGATGGAGACGAAAGCAGGACAGACAATTCTCACTGGTAAGATCATCGACCAGCCGCACCTCTACGGTATCCTCGCTCGCATAAACGGTTTAGGTCTCGAGCTCCTAAGCGTGCTGTGCGTAACGGACGAGCCTCGAAACGAGACACAGAGTAATCCGCAGACACCCGATGATTGGCCTTGAAACGCATTGGAAATCTTCAGGGTGTGGTAGAGGGGGACGGAGGTAAGAGGTGATCTGATCGAGGGCTCAGAGCGAAAGATACGAACCGTGGTAGATGACCCGCGAGGTCGTCCGCGCGTGGTAGAGGCTACATATCCGAAGGAGGACGTACATTGTCCCAAGATCAAGGCGGGCAAAGGGAGATTCTGCCGATCCCAGATCGGCCTTACACAGGCCTGACCACTTACGACGCCAAGGACCCCGACGCCTCGTTCCCGCCGATCGAGCCTCTCCGGCCGCCGGCGGGGGCACCGAACGTGCTCGTCATCCTGCTCGACGACGTAGGCTTCGGCGCGTCGAGTGCTTTCGGCGGGCCTTGCTCTACGCCAACAGCAGAGCGGCTCGCGGGGCGCGGCCTCAAGTACAATCGCTTCCACACGACGGCGCTCTGCGCTCCCACCCGACAAGCGCTGCTCACTGGCAGGAACCACCACGCGGTAGGGATGGGCGGTGTAACCGAGATCGCCACCTCCGCACCCGGCTATAATGCGATCCGCCCCAACACGGCTGCTCCGTTGGCTGAGACGCTCAAGCTGAACGGATACTCCACAGCACAATTCGGCAAGTGCCACGAGGTGCCGCCCTGGGAGAGCAGCCCGATGGGACCGTTTGACCAGTGGCCCACGGGCAGCGGCTTCGAGCACTTCTACGGCTTCATCGGTGGCGAGACGAACCAGTATTACCCCGCGATTTACGAGGGCACGACGCCTGTCGAGCCAGACAAGACACCCGAGGAGGGTTACCACTTCACCGAAGACATGACTGACAAGGCGATCGACTGGGTTCGTCAGCAGAAGGCGCTCATGCCCGACAAGCCCTTCTTCGTCTACTACGCTCCCGGCGCCACGCACGCCCCGCATCACGTGCCGAAGGAGTGGTCCGACAAATACAAGGGTATGTTCGACCAGGGCTGGGACCGGCTGCGCGAGGAGACGTTCGAGCGGCAGAAGGCGCTCGGCGTCGTGCCGCCCGACGCGGAGCTTACGAAACGCCACGACGAGATTCCGGCGTGGGACGACATGCCCGACGACCTCAAGCCCGTCCTCGCCCGGCAGATGGAGGTCTACGCCGGCTTCCTGGAGCACACCGACCATCACGTCGGGCGCCTCATCGACACCCTCGAGGACCTCGGAGTCCTCGACGACACTCTCGTCTATTACATCATCGGGGACAACGGCGCTTCGGCCGAGAGCACCGTCCACGGTACATTTAACGAGCTGCTCTCGCTCAACGGCCTTTCGGACATCGAGACAACGCAGTTCATGGCCGCCCGGATCGATGATTTCGGCGGGCCGAAGGCCTACAACCACTTTGCCGTGGGGTGGGCGCATGCGATGGACACCCCCTACCAGTGGACGAAACAAGTGGCCTCGCACTGGGGCGGCACACGCAACGGCACGATCGTCCACTGGCCGAGCGAAATCGAGGCTGAGGGAGCGGTGCGCCCGCAGTTCCACCACGTGATCGACGTCGCCCCGACGATCCTGGAGGCGGCCGGGCTACCCGAGCCGGTCAGCGTCAACGGCGTCCAGCAGATGCCACTCCAGGGCGTAAGCATGACGTACTCGTTCGACGATCCGGATGTGACCGACCGGCACGAGACCCAGTACTTCGAGATGTTCGCCAACCGCGGCATATACCACAAGGGCTGGAGTGCGGTCACAAGGCACAGCACCCCCTGGATGATGGCCGCGGAGCTGCCTCCCTTCGACGAAGATGTGTGGGAACTCTACGGGCCAGAGGACTGGACTCAGGCTAATGACCTTTCCGGAGAGATGCCCGAGAAGTTGCCTGATCTGCAGCGCCTCTTCCTGATCGAAGCGGTCAGGTACAATGTCTTGCCGCTCGACGACCGGCGGGTGGAGCGTTTCAACCCCGACCTCGCCGGGCGGCCCCAGCTCATCCACGGCACATCGCAGCTGCTCTTCCGCAGGATGGGTCGCCTGTCCGAGAACTCGGTCATCAACATCAAGAACAAGTCTCACTCGGTCACGGCGCAGGTCGTCGTGCCCGAAGGAGATGCTTCTGGGGTGATCGTCGCCCAGGGCGGCGCCTTCGGTGGCTGGAGCCTCTACGCCAAGGATGGCAGGCCGAAATACTGCTACAACTTCGCCGGGCTCCGGCAGTTCCACGTCGAGGGCGATGCAGTAATCCCGGCGGGCGAACACCAGATCCGCATGGAGTTTGCCTACGACGGTGGCGGACTCGCCAAGGGCGGCACGGTCACCCTCTATCTCGACGGCGAGAAGATCGGCGAAGGGCGCGTCGAGGCGACCGTCCCTATGGTTTTCTCTGGCGACGAGACCTGCGACGTGGGTAGCGACATCGGCACCACCGTCAGCAACGACTACGACGCCCGCGGCAATGAGTTCTCCGGCCTCATTCGCTGGGTGCAGATCGACCTTGGCGAGGATGCAGAGGACGCCGACCACCTGATCTCCCCGCACGAGCGGCTGCAAGTCGCGATGGCTAGACACTAGCCCATGACCCGGGTCAGCGCCAGCGAGGAGCTTGGTGACATGGAAGTGCGCCTCGAGGAGTTAACCGTCAAGGTCTTGGCGCTGAAGCGCATTCATATTCAGCACCACGAGATATTGTGGTTGGCAGCTTGTAGCAGAATAGGCGGAGATCGGGTTCAGATGCCACTCGGAAGGCTTTCCATGCAGGATCCTGCATCCCGACTTCCGAGAATACCCTTCTACGAGGTTGGGTGAATAGCCCCTCGCGGGTGCCTCGAGCATGGGTAGATGGCATCATGTTAGCAGTCGTTGACCCGTTGGAGAAAGCGGGTTGGGAAGGAGGAGGCGCTATGGACGAACACAGGGTGGCGCGGGCGGTGGGCTGGTTGAGCGTGGGATTTGGGTTGGTGGTGGTCGCGATTCCTGGTCCTCTGATGAAGGCACTCGGCATGGGCGCTCGTCCCAACCTTGTGCGATTGCTCGGCGTGCAGGACCTTGTGCTCGGCGCGGGGCTGCTGCGAGGCCGGAACAAGGCGGCTTGGTGCCGGGCCAGGGGCGTCGCCGATGCGCTGGACGCGGTGCTCATCGGCGGAGGCGCAGCCGCAGGGGCCTTCCGGAGGGATCGGGCGCCGATCGGCGTCGCCTGGGGGGCGTGCTTCAGCACCTTGAGCTTCTGGCTTGCCCGCAGACTGGACGGGTAGGCATCCGGCCTTAGGAAGGGGCGTGCGAACTTCAGAAGAAGGCCGCTTCCACGCACTAGGGTGAATAGGAAGAGGTGCGCTGTGAGTGCTGAGAGGCAAGCAGGGAAAGGAGGTCTACGATGATCTGCGATCCTCGTGCTTCTCGGGGTTCCGCTGTGGCTCTGCGCCCTCGGTATCCTTGTGATCCTGATGCGCAATCGGAAGCTGCGCAAACGCCACGGAAACATCCCGGTACGCGTGAAGCGCCCCGGGAAGCAGGAATGGACGCGAGGGTACGCGATCTGGGTGTCCGACGTGTTCGCTTGGCGGGGGAATCCTGGCGGCTGGAGCGAGGATCTGGTCCAGGTGATGGGCGTGACGCTGCGGAACCCCTACGCTGAGGAACGGAAGAAGTTGCGCCACCTCGGAGACGGCTTCCCGATCGCAACGCTGTTTATCGCGGAGGGTGAAACCTTGGAGGTAGCCGCCGGGACCAAGGAGCGCGGAGCGTTGCTCGGTCCCTTCAAGGCGGCGAGCGAACCCGCCTGAACCACGAAGTGCGGCTACGACTCGTGGCCGTCCGGCTGCCTCGGCGTCAATACGTCTTCTTTCGATTGAGCATACAGCTGCTGTTGCGCACCGCTATGCGGACTTCCGAGAAATCCGTCAACGCGAAGTTCAACGTCTGAGAAAACCCCTTCTCGGAAGTCGGGCGTGAAAATCCCCTAGGGGAAAAGTGCCAGTGGATGATGACGGACCACCCAACAGTACCGTACGATCAAGGGAAGTTACAAGACGATGTCCGTTGTTGACGTACCTGCAACGGCTCAAGCACACGAGAGGAGGTCAGTGAATATAGCGCAACAGCCGCGACAAGGCGCGCAACCGCTCGCACAATCTGGCTCGGAGCAGAGGGACGCATCGTCCGGACAGGCAAGCGAACATTAACAGTGTGTGGACAGACGACGTGTCCAGCGGGCAGTGGACGGGAACGGACCGAACGAGCGTGCTGCAGGGTGCGGGCGGCGCGGCCCCGGCCGCGCAGAGCGGCGCCACGCCCACCGCGGGCCAGGCGCAGGACCGCACCCTCGAGAGCTGGAAGGCGGATGACCACGAAAAGTACCTGTACGGGAACGCGGCCTGGCTGCTCCGGCTCTAGGGCGGATCGCCGCGCCTCAGCTTGCGCGGCGACCCGGTGATGGCTCCGACGTTCATGACACAACCGCACGAGAAAGGCAACCGTTATGGCGCAAATTGCTCCCGGCCTGCAGGGTCAGGTCACGAAAGACGACTTCGGCGCGTCCATGCCCGCCATCGCCCCCCTCTACCCCGGGTTCGTTCAGGGCGAGGGCTGGCGGTTTGACGACATTGACGTGCTGATGATCGACTACACAACGGATGCCGAGGCGGCGGCGGTGTTGCCGGCCGAAGCCAGTCTCGTCGCGATCCCGAGCGCGCCGGGTCAGTCGGCGGTGAAGTTCATCTGGGCGAACTACCGCCGCTGCACGCTCGGGCCATACCGGGAAGCGTTCCTGACCATCCCCTGCCTCTACGACAACAACCTCTATCTCTACGTCCCCCAGATCTGGGTGGACACCGACGCCGCCATGGCGTCGGGTCGCGAGGTGGCCGGCTTCCCGAAGAAGCTTGCCGACATCGAGATCAACTTCTTGGGCAACACCTGGCATGGGTATCTCGATCGCCCGCCCGGGCAGCGCATCGCCTCCTCCACCTTCGAGACAACGGACGAGTTGCTCTCGATCCCCCTGCCGGCGGATCGCACTCCGGCGTACCCCTCCCCGTACAACGTCGCCCTGCCGCTCCCGGAGCCGACCGGCCAACCGCAAGCGCTGCCGTTCAACCTAATGACGATGCGGTTGCTCCCGAGTTACAGTGCGGACAACCCATGGGCGCTGGCGCAGCTCATTGGCACGCTGTGGACCCTGGAGACGGGGACGCTGTGGGCGGGCGACGCGACGCTGGCATTCCATCCGTCGGAGCAGGATCCGGTGGCCGACCTGCCGGTGAACGCAATCCTGGACGCGATGTTGTTCCGGGGTGACATGAAGGCGATCCAGGCCTCCCTTCTCGTGGACCTCTAGGCCTGGTTGCTTTTCCGGCGAGATCGCAGGTCGGAATCGTGCCCCTCTCTGAGAACCCGAGCGGGGCACGCACCGGGCCCCTCACCGAGCGCAGTTCGACCGTGCCACTGAGGGCGCCGCCATGAGCAACGACGCCATTGCCTTGAGTGATCCGCAACAAACCCGGCACCGCCAACGAAAGCCCGGGCGGTTTCACCATTGCGTTCGACGCCTGCTTTGCCAGGAACGGCTACCGGATCATTACGCGTCGTGCGGCTGCCGTGGAGTGAACCCTGTTAACCGGACCAGCCGCAAAGCCTCTTTCCGTCCCCAGCGTCGTCTCGCGGCGGTCGTCAACGATGGGCTCGTGCTGCCCTGCGTTCCGGCCGCAGATGCGGGGAGGTGGGCGAGTTCCTGCCCGGCCACCTCCCCGCTGCCTTGCTCGCTACGCCGTTGGCGTGGCGGCCATCCACATGAGCTGCACCAGGCACACTCACCACCGAAGGGGTGTAGATCACCCACTCGGCAGACCGGGCAAACGAGGTAATCAGGTCTGGATGCCAAAGAGGGGCCTTTCACATGCGTGTCCCTTTTTTCAAACTCACGAGCGAAACCATAAGTGGACACCGCGGTAGACTGATCCTTACAGTTGGTTGTGGGCTACGGTTCAAAGTATCGAAGCCTTCACCGGGAAGGGGCCATCGACGACGGAGGTGTGGATGGGAAGCGCAGTGGGGCGCAGCGGCGAGGGATACCTTGCAGGGGTACGGGCGGGGCTACCGTTCGCGTTGGTCGTGGGGGTGGTCGCCTTCTCCTTCGGGGTCCTCGCCCGCTCCCTCGGTTGGGGGGTTATCGCCCCGATAGTGTTCTCGGTCGCCACCTTCTCCGTCACGGCCCAGTTCGCGGTTGCGATGGTGCTGGGCGCGGGTGGGGGGGCGTTGACGGCGATCGCCGCCGCCGTGCTGCTGAACGCACGCTTCTTGCCCATAGGCATGTCCGTGGGCCCGTTCCTGAAGGGCGGCCCTCTTCGTCGGGCTCTGGAAGGTCAGACGATCGTCACGACCTCCTGGGCCCTGGCGATCAGGGCCGGAGGGCGCTTCGACAGGGCTTTCATGATCGGCGCCACCGTTCCGCAGTACGCCGCTTGGACCGTAGGGACGGCCATAGGCGTACTGGCCCACGATGTCGGGGGAGGCGTCGAGAAGCTGGGCCTGGACGCGATCTTCCCCGCCTTCTTCTTGGCCCTGCTGATGAGGGGACTAGGGGGCAGCGGCAAGCGTGCCACCGCGGCCGCCGCGATCGCTGCGGTCCTGGCGGCAGTCCTCGTCCCGGTCGCGCCGCCCGGAGTACCGGTGCTGGCCGCCAGCGGGGCGGCGCTGTTGGGCTTGAGGGGAGGGTCTTCGTGAGCTCGCTGTGGGTCTCGATCGTGGCCGTCACACTGGCTTGCGCTGCCATCAAGGCGGTCGGGCCGATACTGGCGGGGGGCCGAGAGCTTCCCCCGCGGGCGAGCGCAGTGCTGGGGCTGCTCACACCCGCTCTGCTTACCGCCCTGGTGATCACGGGGACCTTCGGCGAAGGCGGCCATCTGACGATCGACGAGAAGGCCCTCGGGGTAGGGGCGGCGGCAATCGCAGTCGCGCTTAGGACTCCGGTCATCGCCGCCGTGGTGCTCGCCGCGGTGGTTACGGCGTTGGCGCGGCTGTTCTTGGGCTGAGGTCGTATGTGTCCGATACGGTTCGATAACGCATGGACGCGTCGCACGGGTATGAACGGGCGTCTTAGGATCAGATACGACATCGAAGTGGACTTTTGCTAACTTCGCGTTGCTCGACTTTAGCCATTCACGCTGCGTAGCAAACCGCATCGGTTAGTCGTTCCAGATATGCCCGTGGGACTTTTACCGTGTCGCTCTGCTCAGGCGACCCGTGAAAAGTCGCGCTGGCCCACAACTCCTTGCGCACTAGCGCCAAAGCATCGGCGAAGGTCGGATGCCTCTTGTGGTACCAGGCCGTCTGACGCCGTAGGGCGCCCGCCGACTGTCTCATCCGCTGATGCGCGAACAAGCTCACCAACGAGAACAGATCCAACAGCGCCGGTGTAGTTCTCCGGATCGCTAACTCCGACCACTGCCTCTGCGTTTCGAATCCCAGGTGCCTGCGCGTCTCCTGGAAGGTCACTTCCAACTGCCAGCGCATCACAAACCACGAGAGAATCTTCTTGGGATCGGCCTTGAGGTCGGTACACAACAGAGCCTGGGTTCTGAGCTCTCCCTCGGGATCGCGGATCAAAACCCAGCGCACGGGCACGGCGAACAAGCCCGTGGAATACCACACGGCCGTCTGGGAAGCGATCTCGACCGTGCGCTCCCTGCTCCCGTACCAGTTGGCGATCTTGATGGGCTCCCAAACGGTGGTAGGGTCTTCGGCCACCACCGAAAGGTTGGGCAAGCGCTCGCCCTTCATGCGCGGTCTCCCTATCTGATGGGGGCGTCGTGGCGGAGCCGGTTCGTAGAGGGCAGCATCCAAGCGCAAACGGGTAATGAAGGTGATTGGGTTTCTCAGCTTGCGGCATTGGTCGAGCAGTTTGAGCGATGCGTAAGCGCGATCGGCTACGGCTACTATCTTCCGGTGTGGGTACCAGTGCCTTACGACCAAGAGCAACTGCCAGGCCCATTCGGTTATCTTCTTGTGTCGCCTGCCCCGCTTAGCAGCATAGCGCTCGGAAGGAGCCAGAGCCGAGAGGAAAGGCAAAGCCCATACCCGAGAAGCCCAAGGGAGCTCCACCAACAGCATCACGCATACCCATCTAAGTACGCTGCTCTTCACGAACTCTTCGTGGGTGGAACGCACCGGATCACGGTAGACGCCCCTGGCAGAGATCTTCTTGCCCCAACGTCGCTCCAGTGTCTCGTCTACGCCGAGGATGAGTGGGCCTTCCCCCACGAACGCCTCTAGAAGCAGACCCAGAGCAGGATGCGACTCGCTTGGCTAGGCTCGAGAAGCGGGCGCGGCTCAAGACCCGGTGGTAGCGATGGAAGCGCTTCTCCCGCTCCAAGCCCATCGCGCGCAGGGCGGAACTGACGGTCCTTCTCCCCGGGGCGAGGATCGCGCCCATCAGCAGTAAGTGGGCATGCTGCCAAACGTGCTTGGAGAATAGTGGCGCGAAGGGGGCCAACACCTGTACCATCTTGGGCGGTAGGGTACGCACCTTGAGATCACCTCTTTTAGCGGAGACTGGTGACCAACGTACCCTACCCCTTTCGCTCCCAAATGGCTAAAGCCGAGCCTTACGGAGTTCTACGAAGTTCGTCGAAGAAGCTCAGACATTAATTGGTACATTTGACTCATGCGCCTTCCTCTGTCCTGGGAGTATGCTACAACCCTTATGTGCCAAGGGGACGGCACGTAAGGGTTGCAGGACCCCTACTGCTCTCCCGCTAGACGAAGGATAGCAACCCAAGGATCGTCACGATGGACATACAGGATCATGTGGAGCTACTTTCCAGGGTGGACATCTTCGAGTCTCTCTCTGAGGAGGAGATAAGGGAGGTTCTTAGGGACCTGCTCCAGCGAAACGCGGAGATCAACCTCTCAGCAGGAGAAGTCTTCTACACTCCGAGGCAACCAGACGGCAAGCTCTTCATCCTCACCAAAGGCCGCGTGCGCATCTACAAGATGGAGGCTTCAAGAGAGTTCACCCTCGAAGTGGTTGAGGCGGGGACGGTCTTTGGGGAGGTGGCCTTCACCCCTCACGCCTTCAGGGAGTCCTACGCCGAGGCCATGGAGCCCTCCGTCGTGTTCACGATGGAGCGCGTCGAGGTGGAGCGCCTGATCCTTCAGAAGCCCCAGGTAGGCATCAGGATGATAAGCCTCCTCTCAGAGCGCCTTCACTACTACGAGACGAGAATGCAGGACGTGACTCTCAAAGAGGTGCCAGCAAGGCTCGCTAGCCTGATCCTCTTCCTCGTCAAGAGCGAAGGGGTGCAGAGACCCGGGGAGATTCGCATACCCACAAGCTACACTCATGAGCACCTTGGCACCATGATCGGGGCCAATAGGGAGGCTGTGACCAGAGCTTTCGGGAGGCTGCAGGACGAGGGTGCTCTCCAGATCAGGCGGCGCCTGATCTACGTCGAAGACCTGGGAGCCCTCCAGAGAACTGCCGGGCGCCTCTTGGAAGAAGAGGGAGAGAGCCTCTCTTGAGAGGACCTCTGGTAACTACCTTCGCCCTTCCCTAGGTTCCCCACGCTCTCAAGGGTGTCTCTGTCCTCCTGAGCATGTTCAGTTCTTCGTAAGCCCGCTCTATGGTAGATGTAGCCTGCTCGCGCTGATCCTGCAGTAGCCCCACTACGTCTGGCCTCTCGCGCCGTCTGGCCTCCCTGGACCACAGATCTATGTGAAAGAGCATCTCGTTCCAGCACTCTATCTGCCCTTCCAGCTTGGCCTCAAGGGCGTGCCTCTCGCACAGAACGAGTCCATCCACGTTTTCCTTCCCGGCCTTCGGGCATGGGGCTCCACCGAACAAGTAGTTGATCTCGCATGGGGACCCCTGGGATCCCTTTTCTGGGCTGTGTCCTTGTGGTTTGTTCTCTGGCATGAGAAGCGCCTCCTTGCTCACTGCACCCGGTATCCCCCGTTTTGTGGGGCCGAGCCCAAAAGAAGAAGGCGACTCGAAGAAGCGTCCACACACATGACGCTAACGGATATCAAGCGACCTCAAGCGATCGCTGTTTTTATAAGTATCTAGTGTATCAAGAATAGTGTGGGGTGTCAGTGTCGCGGGGCACCTTGTGTCTCATGACACCCCGCGTCCTTGGAACATCCTTGAGGACGAGAGAGGATGCAATCTCCGCGTGTGGGACGCCGGGCCAGACAAGGAGGGAGGGGGAACTCGATCTGACTGGCTCGGTAACAGAATCACCATACGTCACATGAGACCCCAGGTCCGTGCCCTGGAGCACTACGTGTCGGAGAGTACAGATTCTCGAGCGCCTTTCTAGCTTAATAACAATCGGGGAGCTGCTTTGCGGGGGAGCGGCTAGGAGTTCGGCAGGGACGGAAAGCACGGTCAAGGCATGAGGTCAGAACAAGCGCAAGTCGGAGCGAAAGTAAGGGTAGGCTACTCTGGGTTTCGCTCCGAGTGGCGGGGACTGACGGGTACGATAAGTGGAAAGTGGGGCAACCCCGAGTACCTGGCCCTCGACGTGTTGCTCTACGACGGGCGCACGCAGCTGTTCTGGCACCACGAGTTGGAGGAGATCGCCCAAGGAGCTTAGGTAAGAACGGACGCCCATAAAACGGTGGGAGCAGTCCCTTAGGGAGGAGAAGAACGTGCAACAAGATCAGAGCGTCTCAGAGATGGCAGAGGAAGTCCTTATGCGCCAGGCGAAGGCCCTGACCCAAAGGAGCGGGCACTCCTTAGAAGATGCATGCCAAGCCGTCTCAGATACTGAAGCTGGCCGGCAGCTTAGGGATCTGACCAACGGTGAGCATCGTCAAAAGAAGGCTCAGGACTGGCAGAGGAGTGTATCTTGGGATCGGGCCGAGGAGAGAATGATGCACCAAATTGGCTCGGAGGCTCTCTCGTGCTTTGTGGCAGGATCCCCCAGATCACCCTGGTAGCGGGGTAAACGCTGACCGGGGGTCCTCCGGTCACCGCTCGGAATCGCCAGGTCAGCCCTCCGAGGAGCCCGAGCACCAGTCTGACCGGGGAGGTGATCAAGGTGACCCGCATTACCCCGGTCAGGAAAACGCCTTAGATAAGCGGGAAAACGGCCAAGAAGAGGCACTGGCCGGGGTGACCGGGGGTTTTGAGAACAGAGACGGAGTATCCCGAGAGGATACCAAACCCGAGAACCACATCAGAGATACAGATGACCATGAAGGAGGATCCAGCACAACGAGTAAGGCATCAACACACGCCGAATGGAAGGCCAGACCGGCGAGGAAGAACCTCGATATCCTGGGCTGGGCTCGCGCCCGCACCTTCGGGCCCCGCGAGCTTGCTGATCTCAATGCGCCGTCAGCAGAAGATGTGCTCGATCTAGAAGAGGACCCAGTAGCGCGTTGGATCAGCGACTTGCTCTGGGGGAGCCCAGGCTGGGCGGAGACGGCTGAGAGGTTCTGCGGATGGCGCGGTAAAAGAAGGAGCGAAGAAGAACTGCGTTCTATGGGATGGCCCACTAGCCCTCAGGAGATGCAAGAGCACTTGGAGCGCCTGGCTCCTATCTTGGAGGGTAAGATCCCGTGCCTCCGACCCTACCCCCCGAGGCGGGGCCGGGTCATGCACTTGGAGTACTGGGAGAAGGAGACTACGGGCCAAAGAGTGTGGGTATTCGTACCTGGGTAACGAACTTGTAGATTTCGGTGTGCTCGACGAGGGCATCCAGGGTGAGGAACATCGCCTTCAGAGTTCAGCTGCTCTCAAACCTATCCAGCACCACCTCGAACGGCTCCGGGCCAACTCGAACACCACCGGAGAAAGGATACTCTAGAACGCCAATAGTGAAGAGCACCGAGGAGATGACTAAGGCCAACATAGCAACCATCAGAGTGTGCACAAGCGTATTCTCCAAGCCAAATAGGTAGGTGAAACCTACAACAAATATACCCCCGACAATAAGCACGCCCCACAGAACGGTAGGTATCCCCTCGCCAGCTTCCACAAGCCGAGCGTTCCTAGCGTCTGAAAGCTCATTTATCCGATCTAGCGCTTCGCCGTAGAGCACCTGTTCGGCCTTTGTGCGAACCTCTACATTCTCAAAGAGAAGCGTCATGTCATCCAGCAAATCCCAAGCCTGTGGGCTTGTACGCCCTTGTGCCATCAAGGCCCACTCCTCATCAACTACGACCTGGGCATACGAGCGAGCGAGCTCCTGGAGTTGGCGTTCTTGAGGGTCTGGCAACGGATGAGCGAGGCGGAAGACGTCGTCAAGCTCACTAGCTTCCCTTTCCACGGTGTCCCTTGCTGCAGCGTAATCCTCCCAGACAGCGATAACCACAAGCGCTATCAGTACGGCGTAGATGACGCCTAGGACGGCATATATGAAGCCCGCCACGTCGTTGTGTTGCTGGCGCAACTGCGAGGGCACTATGCGCTGGACCAACGTAAGCCCCACGACCGCAATCAGCACGAATACGGCAACCACCAATAGGCCGGGCACGATATTGATCACGGCGAACCTCTCTTCCTATTTACCCGCGCTAACTGAGAGAACCGACATCATGAATGCGAAAGCTGATAGGCTCATACAGCCTGCAATACTAGGATGTATCGCTCGAGGCTGCCTGCGAGAAGATAAACAACCAAGGCGTAAGCCCAGCAGAATAAACCCTATTGCTAGGCGGATGCGAGCCTTGTGTGTTCTGCTGGTGCCTCCTAGGTTCGTAGGTTCTGGCTATCTCTAAAAGCTCGGTGCCGTCCTCAGAAAGTAAGCGATAGACTTCAGCCCCTGCGACTTTGTGTTTTCATCCCTTGTAGAGAATCACAGTACCGCGCCTATACAGTAGCCTGATACTCATCCAAGATCCCATAGATTGTGGTCAGTTCTCCCTGCCCACAGATTCCTGGCCAGCCCTATGGAGGTTTCCGAGGGCGAAGGACCTCATGAGGGCATCCGCTACCTGACCAGCGGTACATTCGGCCACCAGCCGTTCGGAGATACCCTCGAGGGTCGCCTCGAACATCCCTGTATTCCAGAACAGCATGTCAACGTACGGCATCGAGCTCCATCGTGATGCTCGGTGGTTAGAGGCGATCTGGCTCTGAGGTGCGAATACCTCTAGCCACCGTTCCCGGTATTGACGGGTGTGAAGGGGTGGAGTTTGTCTTCTCCTTCATGCACGACACCGTAGCTCGACTCTGGCACTTCGTTCCACGCCCCGGGTAGGTCCAGAAGCGGCTCGGATACGACGAGCCGCGTCTCGTCGGAGACCTCCTGAAGGCGCGGGCGGTCCGGGTAGAGCTCCCGCAGCGTCCTCACGTCGGTGGAGTAGTACAGCGTGCGGGACTTGCCTTCGCTGGAGTACCTGAACCCCCAGACGCTGTTCCCGTCGGTCGTCCCTATGGTCATCTGGATGGGGTGCTCGATGCCGTGGCGGCGCCCCACCTCCTCGACGAAGCCGACCGTCCTCTCGACCGCCTTCGGGGTATCATCTTCCAGGCCGAACGTCAGCGCCAGGTAGAAAAGCGTCTCCGAATCGGCGGATCCCTCGATGTACGGGTACAACGACTCGTCCACGGCCAGCGCCAGATCCCTCTTCACGAGATGGAAGTCCCTGACGAGGCCGTTGTGAACCCAAAGCCACTTGCCGTAACGGAAGGGGTGGCAGTTGGTCTGCTGGACGGCCGTGCCGGAGGAGGCGCGGATGTGGGCGAGGAAGAGCGGCGATTCGACGTGGGAGGCGACCTCGCGCAGGTTGCGGTCGTTCCAGGCCGGTTCGATGGAGTGGAAGACGGCGGGGGTTTTGGCGTCGGGAGCGTACCAGCCGACGCCGAATCCGTCGCCGTTGGTGGTCTCGGCGCCCATGCGGGAGTGGAGTGACTGGTCGATGAGGGAATGCTCCGGCTTGTAGAGCACCTCCTCGATGAGGACGGGGGAGCCCGAGTAGGCGAGCCAGCGACACATCTTTTGCTCCTTTCAGATGGTGGCCTCGAGCAGAGGCCATTTACTTACCAATAACTGGTCAGGGTCAGCCTCTCGCCCCCAACTTGGATCATCCGCGTCCGGGAAGATCATAATTGGGCGTTCACCCGCCCCGGACCCCGGGAACCTGGTTCCGCTGGGTGTAGCCGGCACTCCAGTGGCCGATGTCGAGCAGGACGGCGAGGATCACCCAGAACCAGTCGAAGCCCACGAGGCCGACACCTGGCGTGTAGACGATCACGTAGATAAGTGTCGCGAAGGGGAGGAAGATGATGCCAAGCAGCGGCAGGAGAAAGGTGTTGAACGCCGCCCCGACGAGGGCCGGTCGGGCGATCCAGACTACGAGCAGCGCGAGACGCGGGAATAGCCCACCAAACATCGCGAACAAACAACCCATCCTCATTGCCTCCTATCTGGTCTTGCTCCGTCAACTACAGCGGGACTGCTTTGTGCGGGTCGCCGATCAGGCCGCCCTCGCTGCCGGCGGGGTGGCGATTCATCGCAGCGTCCTTTCGGTCCGGTTTTTCGTTTGTTTGCTCCCGCCCTGCATGAGGCCTCTGGAGCATAAGCCCCGGCACGGTTGTGCGTCATCACCCAATTACGCGTATCCCCTAGGGGATATCCACTCTCGCAGGCCAGGCAGCAGAGCCCGGTGAGTCATCATCTCCGCTCCCGCAAGCGGAAGGCGAATACGATCAAAGCCAGCCCAACCACCACAGCGAAGGCACCGATAAACGGCGCTAGAAATGGCACGTCGGAGCCGGCCAGTACTATGAGGAGTATGCCAAAGAGCGCCGACAGCGCGCCGCTTCCGGCCAGCAGCCACCCGTTTTCGACCTCGGCGCGCAGAAGTACCGACGTGAGTATCTTGAGCACGCCGGTCACGAGGGCCCATCCCGCGATGACGTAGACCAACCCGCTCGTGGTCAACCCGGGCCAGAGGATGGCCACCAGTCCTGCGACGATACCCACCGCCCCTTCGGCCAACGGAAGTGACTTCTGCGGGCCCGGGTCCGACGATCTGAGCGCGGGTACTAAGGTGATCGCCCCGTCAACCGCCGCGTAGATGCCGAACAGGAGGGCCAGTACGGTAAGCACAAGGCCAGGCCAGAAGAGAACCACAAGCCCGAACAACAGGGCGATCAGGCCCCGTAGCGCCAGGGCTCGCCAGTTGGCGGCGAATGTGCTCAACCTCTGCTGGTAGCGGCTTTCGTTGCTCATGGACGCGTCCTCCTTAGATCCGCTTCCCATTTGTTTCGTCCCTTTGCGTTGGCGTTCGTGGCCGGGCGGTAGATCGCGGGGTTTAGCTCTGCGCCGAACAACACCACCGAGGCGCACAGGTAGAGGTAGAACAGCAAACCCACGGCGGCGCCAAGGCTCCCGTAGGTGAGACCGTAGTTGGCGAAGGTTGCCAGGTAGAACGAAAAGGCCACCGAGGAGATCGCCCACAGAACCACGCTGAGCGCCGCGCCCGGGACCACCGACCGAAAGTGCTGCCTGGCGTTGGGACCGAAACGGTAGACCACGGTGAGTACCGCGCCAAGCAGAAATAGGGCCACGGGAAAGCGTAGCCAGCCCCACATCCCAACGAACAACTCGTCGAGGTCCACCAGCTCAGCCATGCTGCGCACCATCTGCGGTCCAATCAACAGTAGCGCGACGGAGACGAGCACCACGAGCGCCAGGACGGGGCCGAAGGCCAGGGAGAGCAGCAGTTGTTTCCACCAGCGTCGGGTCTCGTCGACCTGGTAGGCTACGTTGAAGGCCTCGGTGAGGGTGCGGGCTACCGCCGAGACGGACCACAGCGCCAGGGCCACCCCGAAGATGAGCAAATCGCCTCCCGCCCGCTTCTCGGCCCGCTCTAGCATCCCTACAAGAGGTTGGACCTGCTCCCTAGCCGGCTCAACTACCGGTTCGAGTTGCTGTGGGACGTGCTGGTATGGCTGCGTGCTAGCGTGGTCCATCGCCTTGTCGAGGTAGTCTGTGAAGCCGAGGGCGCCAACGAGCACGACCAGGATCAACAGGAACGGGAAGAGCCCGAAAAGCCCGCGGTAGGCGAGCGCGGCCGCGTAGGTGGCCATGGGATGCTCGAAGAAGAAACTCAGGATCGAGCGTCGGCCTAGTTCGATGATCCCGCTATTCTTCCGACCGCGTATGCCTTTCGCAGCGTCCGTCTTGCTAGGGACTCACGCTCGGGCGTTCGGTGGGCCCGACCGCCGGCTCCTCGGGGTCAGGGGCGTCGGGCTCGGGGCCACCCATGCCCATGACGTTGGCGAGCCAGCGCGTCTCAGGGAAGGTGTCCAGCATCAAGATCAGAAAGATCGTGAGCGGCGCAGCCAAAAACGCCCCGGGTCCGCCCAGCAACCACGCCCAGAAGATGAACCCTAAAAACAGGACCGTAGGCGAGATGCTAAGCCCCCTGCCCATGAGCATCGGCGAGAGCGCGTTCTCGGCCAGTATGTTGATCACCGTCACCCCTGCTATGACCAGCAACGCGTTGGTGAGACCGTGCTCGGCGAAGGCTAGAACCACTGCCGGTGCCACCGCCAGGGGAAGCCCTATCCAGGGTATGAAGCTCAAGAAGAAGGCCAGGACGCCCCACATTAGCGGAAAGTCGACCCTCAACACGAAAAGTAAGAGAACCACTCCAGTCGCCGTAGCGAGGTTGACTATGGCGCGCAGCCCGAGCTGGCGTATGACGCTGCGGCCGAATACGGCCAACCTGGCGACCTGCGGATGGTCCTCGCCCGTGCTCGCGCGCAGGCGATTCATCATGGCCGGTCCCTCCGCGAGCAAGAACAGCACGATTATCAGGATCAGAAAGAGGTTGCTCAGGAAGTCGGCGATGCCAGACAGGACGGCGCCGATGGCCCCGGTGAGGGCGCTGGGGCTCAACGCTTTGTGCAGGTCGGCTTTAGAGACCCCCAGGCTCTTGGTCAGGCTCTGGATGTTGTCCAACTGTCCATTTAGCTTCCCTGTGTAGGATCCGATTTCCCCGCTGAACCTGGCGATGGAGACGCCCACGATCCCGGCAATCGCCAGGAAGAGCACGCTCAGCCCCACGAGCATGATGACCAGGGCAAGCGGTGTAGGAATCCCGCGTCGCCTCAGCCAGGCGTAGATCGGGCTGAACAGTAGGGCAAGGACCACAGCGAAGAGGATGGGGTCGAGGATCGGCGCGGCCAGGCGCATCCCTGTGAAAACCACCACCAGCGCGGCGAGGACCAGCATCACCCGCAGGAAGGAGGGCTGGCGCAGCGCTGTGGTTATGGTTTCTCCGATGCCGGAGTTGCCGTCTGCGGGGTTTCTGGAGGCTTCGTTCATGACCTTTAGCCTTTCGGTTTGCGCCTGGCTCAGTTGCCAAACTCGGTGCACAGTCTTTCCAAATTAACTTGAGTGGTCCCTCCTACTCCTGACGCAACTGTCTTCCCGCCTTGGTTCGCAATGTTCCGTCGCTTTCCAACCTCCTTTCCCTAACCGGCTACCATGACTAGCTCACTCAGATGGAGCAGGTGGCGACGTGGAGGCAACGGCGGGCTCTCTCGCCTCTATTGGCGTGTGCCGGTAAGCTACTAGCTCCGTGATTAGGATGCGGATGATCTCGGCCACAGGGATGGCCAGCAACGCGCCAGGGATACCGAGAAGCTGCCCGCCTACAAGCAAGGCGATCAGGATCACCAACCCGTTGAGATGGACGGCTCTGCTGTAGACGATCGGCTGCAGTAAGCTGCCTTCGGCCTGCTGGTAGACCACGATGTAGACGAGTAGCATCACCGCCTTCCACGGCTCCACGAACAACCCCACGATAACTAGCAACGCCCCGCCAAGCGTCGCGCCGACCAGCGGTATGAGATCCAGAACGGCAACCAGGAGTGCCAGCGGGGCGGCGTAGGGCATGCCGAGGATCAGCAGCACGACGAAGGTGGTCACTCCGCAGATCACGCTAATGGCGAGGTTGCCTGTGATGTAGCCGCTTATGGCCCCCGCCGACTGGGAGAAGAGGCGCCTTACGAGGGGCTGGTGCCTCTCTGCGAAGAGCCCCACCCCGGCGTTGACGTAGCGCTCGCTGCCAAGGAGCAGGAAGAAGGTGAGCGTAAGGACGGTAGCCAGCGCGGCGATCATCCCGGCCACGCTAAGTGCTATCTGCCCGCTGGAGGACAAGAGGTTCTGCAGCACCCCTCCCAGTTGCTTCCTGAGTTCGCTGAGTTGGTCGCTGAACCTCTGGAAGAGCCCACCAAGACCGTTATCCTTGGCGAGCCCCTTGATGTATTGGGTCGGACCCTCGGGAGCGTTGGCCGCGGTGGTGACGAACTTGATGAAGCCGTTTATCTGGTCGACCAGCACGGGCACGAAGATCCCCACCACCAGGAGCAGCGCCACCAATACTCCCAGGTATGTGAGCCCAATGGCGAGAGGGCGCTTCATCAACCTGTGTCGGCGCTGGAGCCAGTTGACGGTAGGGTTGAGCACCGCAGCAAGGAAGAGGGCGATGACGAACCAGCCTACGAAGGTCCTGACCTGCCATACCAAGAAGAAAGCGCCAAGCACCACAGCCGTGGTCAGGAGGGCTATGGCCACCGTGCGCATCACTTGAGTAGGCGAGGCGCCTGCCCACCCAGCATCCTTGCTTGGCATGGACGCATTGGGTTCCGTAGTAGGTGTCGTTTCCGGTTTCGGCAGAGGTTCCGCCCCTGTGCTCCTATGTGTGGCATTTTCGTCGTTCATATCCGTAGCTCCTACCGTTCTCTAGGTTGCAACAAGCGCTGCATCGGTGGGGCAATAACCGTGCCCATCGCGGGTCTCGGGTGAGTACGCATATACTACGCTCTCGAGAGCCCTCTGACGAGAAAGAATGCTCCGAACACGAAGCAGACCACGACCGTGATCGTGCGGTTGTGCTTTCTCATCCACGTGCGCACCGACCCGAGCATCGTCGAGGTACACCCGGGCGCGGCCGCATAGAGGCCAATGAGCCCGAGGACCGGGATGGCGAAGACCAGGACCACCAGCATCAGAGCCAGGATGCTGCCTTCGGGGCCGAGGTTCGACGCGATGATCAGGTTCAGGCACGTGAGGAAGATCGCGAGGTTCTTGACCTGCAGCGGGAAGAGCACCATACCTAACCCGAACGCCCTTGGCGGCGACATAGCGTCTATCGGCTCCATCCACCTCGGCGGGGACGCATCGGGATCGGGAGCATCGAACAGGCTCCTTAAGCCCAGGAAGAGGAGCAGAATCCGGACTTTCAAGCAGTAACCCGGCCGACGGTGGAGACGGTGCCCTCCGCATCGCCGAAAAGAACGAGCCCAAGATATCTATGACCATGCAGGTAGCAAAGTATCCGAGGGCGAGGGCGGTGGCGTTGGGAAGGGGCCGCCGGGAACCCAGGAACAGGATCGTGAGGAGGAGCAAGGGAGGCATGATAGTGCCGCCGATGGCAAGTGCGAGGAGCCCGGCCATGGAGAAGCTCGCTCATGGATATTCTGCTCGCAGTGGCTCTCGCAACGCGGAAGCGAACGCGGAAGCGAACGCGGAAGTGTACCCGTCGATTGCGTGCGGGCGGATGGTGCCGAAGAGCTGACTAGCACAGGTTTTGGGCCTCTCTGCCAACGCGGGCTCCCGTTGTGCGACTCTGATTCTTACGCCTGCTTAAAAAACGCCCCTTCTCCTTGCGCTGTCATCCCGTGAAACCAGGGTTCCCATCATGCGCCGCGGGGCGGTCCAGACCGCCCCACAGTGCTTCCGGCACTTGCTACCCTTCGTGTGCGAAGGCTTCGCGCAGTTTCTGCTCCTGCTCCTCGGGCAGGTTGGTAGAGATGATCTCGAAGTCATAGTGCTTCAACTCGTCGACCACCTTGTCGACAGCGGTCGCGCCGCTGGTCAGGGCAAACAGCGCCGAGGTGCCCTCCGTGACCTTCTCTCGGACCTGCTTGATGAAGTCGTCGTCGATGCCTACGTCGGCCAACGCGCCCGTCATCCCGCCCATACCGGCCCCGATCGCCGCGCCGAGGAAGGGGACGAAGAAGATCAGGCCGAACAGGAAGCCCCAGAACGCGCCCCAACCCGCGCCCGCACCAGCGGTGCTGTGCAGCTGGCGGGTTGTGGGCTTCCTGTTGCCCTGCGGCCAACTCACAATCGCCGCGTCCTCCAGGGTGATCAACTCCCGCTCCTGCATGCCCTGGAGGGCCACCATGACCCTCTCTGCTCCGTAAGGGTCGTTGAACTTCAGTACCGATAGTGTCGCCATTCGCATCTATCCTTTCTGTTCGGGTACACGAATGCGGTGGATGTTCTGAGAACCGATCAAGGAAGAGACCTTCCTCTAGGGGTGGAAATCAAGGCCAAGTGCCTCCGAGGACGCGATCGACTGCTACTTCAGGGCAAGGGTTTTATCTTCGTCGTCTGTCTCGACGAACTGCACCGGAAGCAGCACCGTCCTCGTCATGAGGAGGCCGATCCGAACTCTGATGTACACCGGCTCGCCGTCCCGGCTCACGAAAACCTACTCCGCGCTACCTACCTTCTGGTCCACAGGGTCGTAGACGGCGTATCCGGCGCCCCACTCTATTGCCCCTGACCCTGTGCCGCTCGTATGAGGTCGCCTGCCTACTGCTCGCCTGCCTACTGCTGCGTCGGGCACTTCTGTCTCCTTTCGCACTGGCCGGGTGGGGGGAGTGTTTGGTAGAGCTGAGGCGGGAGGGACTTCCCGCCCGCCTCGGTGGCTCCCAGCGGCCAACGCCCTTTACTGGAACGTGGTCAGGCGCTCTGGAGTTGGTCGGAGTCCTTGGCGAGCGCGTAGATGACCATCACGCAAAGCGCGATCACAACCACCGATAATATCGGGGCCGCAGGGATGACAATGAGCCATCTGATGGCGCCCACGACGGCGAAGACGTAGGCCATCCCCCGGCCAAAGCCTCTTCCCCTAAGGAGGTCGATGCCCGCATAGAGCGCGATTAGCGCGATGATCGAGTCGATGAAACCCCACGAAACGAGGTTCGCGTACACCAGGTTGCCCGCATCGGTCACCCACCAGCCGGTGCCCGCAAACGCAAGGAGTGCTGCCAGAGCCTCGAAACCAGCCACCATGAACATAACGACGGCGGCGAAGGTGAGCATGCCCGGCCTGCGCGCCACCGTCCCGCCCGAGCGCTCCATGGGATCGCTGACCCCTCCTTGGATCGGTTCGCTGTGCTGCGCCATTCTCTCCTTTTCTGTCTGTAGCCCCTCTGAGGGACTACGCTTCATCGATAGCTTTCTCCATCTCCCTGGCGTCTGCTCTAACCTCCTTCTTCATCTCCTTCTTGGCGCGCCTGGTCGCCTCTTCGACTGCACGCTCGATGGTCGCCTCGCCGACTACTATCAAGGCGGCCTCGCTATCATCGAGCATCTCCCCGATCTCCTTGAGGTCCGAGTTGGACATCCCGCCCCTGAGATGACCGATGAGGGCTCCAGCCCCAGCGCCCACCAGCCCGCTGACAAGAATGGAGGGAGGAAAGATCACGCCTATCGCCGCACCGGCTGCCAGACCAGCCCAGCCACCGTGTTGGGTCGGCTTCTCGGTCTTGTCGACTATCTTTACCTTGCCTTCTTCGTTCTTGGTTAGGACGGCCGCGTCGTAGGTGCCTACGACATGCTCGCGGTGGAGCTCCTTCAGCTCCTGGAGATCTGCCTTGGCTTCGTCCACGCTCTCGTATTCGGCTGCGTACAGGAACATCGGGTTGTCACTCACTGAGCTACTCTCCTCACTGCTGTTCTTGTTGTCCTTCCGCACTTGTATGTGCCTGCTGAACTGTCTTTGGCCTCAATCGATCACTGCAATTCTCCTTTCCTGCACTCCTCGCTTCTCGCGTACGCCAACATAACCTCGTTGCAGGAAAGCTTTCATCACCCAATGAGGTGTTTCCCCTAGGGGATTTCCTGCCGGGCGCATATACGCAACAGGATCGCCGTCCCACGTGTCGCACGGGCTGTGCTCCCGGGCACTAAGTGCCCGGGAGCACAGATTCCCGCAGCTATCTGTGGAAAGATAGGAATCTGTCGAAATCCACCGGGTTCCGGCTGAGAATGGGAAAAGTAAATAGATGCGCATCTGGCCTGTTGAAGTCGTCAATCGACATTATGAGTAGGATGGACGGAGGTCCCTATTCCAGTGTGTAGTGGCGACTCATCAGCCGTGCGGTGAGCGTGCGCAGCTCAAGATAGTGGTGCTGGACAGAGGAGACCGTTCATTCACACCTCGAGCGACCCGAGCGTCGATCCTCCCAGAATCGTCCTCAAGCCCAAGTTGCGGGTGCCGCTGCCCCGCCCGGAGCACGTAGTCCGTCGCAGGTTGCTCGAGTTCCTCAGGAACGCCCTGGACTGCAAGGTTAGCGTCATAAGCGCCTCGACTGGCTACGGGAAGACGACGCTTTTGGCCCAATGGCGTCGAGTAGAAGAATCCGAGGTACCCTTCGCCTGGGTCTCCCTCGACGAGCAGGACAACGATCCGATCCGGCTGTGGAGACACATACTAGAGGCTTTGCGTCGGGTTGTGCCAGAGGAAGAGGACTTCGGAGCCGATGTGCTTGTTGGACTTAGCGCCGTGGAGCAGAGGTTCGCCGGATTCACGCTCCCCACGCTCATAAACGAGCTCGCCGAGTTGCCCTATCAGGTTGTACTGGTGCTCGATGACTACCAGTTCGTAACAGAGGAGGACTCTCATGAAACAGTGGCCTTCTTCGTGGAGCACCTCCCT
This sequence comes from uncultured Rubrobacteraceae bacterium, assembly GCA_963849745.1. Taxonomy (GTDB): domain Bacteria; phylum Actinomycetota; class Rubrobacteria; order Rubrobacterales; family Rubrobacteraceae; genus Rubrobacter_D. Next base: position 571,194 of record CAWKIM010000007.1, read on the forward strand.
GAGAACGTCCACCTGGTCATCTCCAGCCGCACTGACCCGCCGCTGCCACTGGGACGGATTAGGGCCAGGGGAGAGCTAAACGAGATCCGTACCGAGCAACTCGCCTTCTCCGAGGAGGAAGCCGAGTGCCTGTTGAACGAGAAGATGGGGCTGGACATCGGCCCTGACGACCTCTGTGTACTACTCGAGCGTACCGAAGGGTGGCCAGCGGGGATCTACCTGGCCTCCCTCTCCTTGCAGAACAAGGAGGACAAGCATGCCTTCATCGAGTCGTTTAGCGGCTCCAACCGCTACATCGTCGGCCTCTTGGGGGAGGAGGTACTGGCTGGCCTCACCGAGGAGGTCAGGCAGTTTCTGCTCGAGACCTCGGTCTTGACGACAATGACCGGTCCGCTATGCGACGCGGTGACGGGCAGGCAGGGTTCCGCCAGGCTCCTGCGCGAGCTCGTCAGTTCCAACCTGTTCGCAATATCCCTGGACGATCAGGGTGAGTGGTACCGTTACCATCATCTGTTCTCCGAGTTGCTGCTCAACGAGCTCAAGAGCAGCAGGCCCGAACTGGTGCCCACCCTGCGCAGGCGGGCTAGCGTGTGGTTGGAGGATGCTGGCTACTTCGAGGGGGCGATCCGGCAGGCCATCGCAGCCACTGACCACGAGCGTGTGGCACTGCTGATCGCACGCCATTGGTTCGGGTACGTGCTCAGTGGCCAGATGGCGACTGTGGAACGATGGCTCCACACGCTACCCGAAGAGATGATCACCCATGATGCGGCGCTCGCCCTGGTGAAGGCGTGGAACGACGCTCTCAATGGCCAGCGTGCGGAGAGCGAGGGATATCTGGCGCTCGCCGAGGGCCTCTCTTACGAAGGACCGCTTCCCGACGGAACCGCCTCGGTAGAGTCTGGAGCAGCACTCGTCCGGGGTGTCTTCGGCTACGGTGGCGTTCGGGCCATGGCTGAAGCGATCCAGAGCGCCGCGGAGCTGGAGTCCGAGCGGATCTCGCCGCGGACCGCATTGGCGGATCTCGGCTTGGGGCTTAGCCTGTACTATAAAGGAGATGCCTCGCGGGCCCGGAAACCACTGGAAGAGGGTCTCCGACTCACCAGCATCGACCAGCCCGTGTTGCGGATCGGCGTGTTGTCTGCCCTGTCGTTGGTAGCCACAGACGAAGGACACCTGGAGGAGGCTGAGTCGCTCGCGCGTGAGGCGCGCACAGCGGTGGAAAGGTTCAAGCTACAAGAAGTTCCGCAGTCTACGGTGGTCAACGTCTCGCTCGGTCGTGCACTCGCGAAGGGTGGTAAGCTCGCCGAGGCTCAGGTCGAACTGGAGAATGGGCTTCTGATGCGGCAGCGCTTTCCCGAGCTGAACCCCTGGCCCACGATCATCGGGCTCCTGACCCACTCGGAGGTGCGGCTCGCGCGCGGAGACCGAAGCGGAGCACGCCAGGCACTCGCCGAGGCTAGAGCGATCATGGAGGAGTATCCCGACGCCGGCATCTACCCCGAGCTGATCGAGCGCCAGGAACGGAAGGTTCGCGCCCGCAAGCCGCAGGAGCCACAGCTAGGCGCGGAGCTTACAGAGCGCGAGCGCGACGTGCTTCGCCTGCTCGTAGGCGAGCTCACCACCAGGCAGATGGCACAGAGCCTCTACATCACCCCGAACACCGTAAGAACCCAGATCAAATCCATCTACCGCAAGCTCGGGGTCTCCTCACGTGGTGCGGCCGTGGAGGAAGCCAACGCCATGAACTTAATCTAGCTTTCCCCACAAGCCCACAAATCCCCTAGGTGAAACGTTCGTGTAGGTGATGACGGACCATCCGGTCATGCACTACGCTCGGAGACTTAAAGCTATGAAGAGCGGCGGTAAGCAGATGATGCGCAGACGCACCGGGACGGTCTACCGCATAGTGGTACGAAGCGAGCTCAACGGTAGGTACGCCGTGGCCTTCGAAGGGATGGAGATGGAGGCGAGAGACGGGGTAACGGTCCTCACGGGGAGGATCATCGACCAGCCGCATCTTTACGGCATCCTCCAGCGCATAAACGCTCTGGGGCTGGAGCTGCTGAGCGTCGAGGCCATGCCGGACGCCGTCCTTTCTGGCCTTGAAAGCAAGCGAGAGCAGGAGGATTCGGAGCTATGAGCCTGGCAGTCATCCCCCTCGCCATCACGATGAACGCGGGACCGCAGATCATGTCCGCGATCATCTTCGTCACCGCCTCCAAACCGCTTAAGCTCTCGGCCTACTTTATGGCGGGCGTGGTGATCGCCGTCACCGCTGGCGTCACGATCACCTACACCCTCGCCAGCGTGTTAGGCAACAGCGTCTCGCTCGGCGACCCCTCCGATTCCGGGTCTATCGGCAACATCATCCAGTACGTGCTGGTCGGGCTGCTCGTTATCTTGTCCATCAGGAGCTACCTGACCCGCGCGACGAGCGAACCGCCGCGCTGGCTCGGCGCCATGCAGAACGCTAAGCCAAGGACGGCGTTTTTGGCCGGGCTGCTGCTGCTCTCGATTTTCCCTTCTGACTTCGTCGTCCTGATAACGGTAGGGGTGAACCTCGCGCAGCACAACGTCGGACTGGTGGCGGCACTGCCTTTCATAGGGGCGACCATCCTCATAGCGGCGCTTCCGGTGCTCTCTTACCTTTTGTTCCGTCATCGCGCCCAGCGGTTAATGCCAAAGGTGCGCGACTGGATGAACACCAACAGTTGGCTGGTGAACATCATCGTTTACGTCATCTTTATCCTGCTCATCCTCTTCTAAAGGGCAATGTCTCGAAAGGAGCACGGCGATGGCACTGCACACCAAGAAGGTCGATGGCGACGGGTCCGACGGACAGCGGCTCGCGGTCGATCCGCTCCTCGCCGGCGAAGTCGAGAGCGTCCCCAAGCACAGCCTGCCTGACGGATCGATGGCGCCCGAGATGGCCTACCAGATAGTCCACGACGAGCTCATGTTCGACGGCAACGCCCGCCTGAACCTCGCGACGTTCGTGACCACGCACATGGAGCCCGAGGCCGAGAGGCTGATGGCCGAGACCTTCGACAAGAACATGATCGACAAGGACGAATACCCCCAGACGGCCGAGCTGGAGATGCGCTGCGTCAACATGCTCAGCCGCCTGTGGAACTCCCCCGATGCCGATTGGGCGACCGGATGCTCGACCACGGGCTCCAGCGAGGCTGCCATGCTCGGAGGCCTCGCCCTCAAACGCCGGTGGCAGCAAAGGAGGCGCGCGGCCGGGGAAAGCACCGAGCGGCCCAACATGATCATGGGCATAAACGTCCAGATCTGCTGGGAGAAGTTCTGCAACTATTTCGAGGTCGAGCCCCGCTACGTGCCGATGGAGGGGAACCGCTTCCATTTGAACGGCGAGGAGGCGGTCAAGCTTTGCGATGAGAACACTATCGGCGTGGTCGCCATCCTCGGTTCGACCTTCGACGGTTCTTACGAGCCGGTGCAGGAGATCTCGGACGCCCTCGATGACTTGCAGGAGCGCACCGGCCTCGACGTGCCCATCCACGTGGATGGGGCCTCGGGGGGGATGGTCGCGCCCTTCATAGATCCCGATCTGGTCTGGGACTTCCGGCTGCCGCGCGTGGCCTCGATCAACACCTCGGGCCACAAGTACGGCAGGGTGTACCCTGGCGTGGGCTGGGCCATCTGGCGCGACCCTGAGGCGCTACCGGAAGACCTCGTTTTCAGGGTGAACTACCTTGGTGGCGACATGCCCACCTTTGCGCTGAACTTCTCGCGTCCGGGCTCGCAGATCGTGGCTCAGTACTACAATTTCCTGCGTCTCGGTTTCGAGGGCTACCGGCGCGTCCAGCAGGAGTGCAGGGACGTCGCGACATACGGGGCCGCCGCCATCGCGGAGCTCGGTCCCTTCGAGCTCATAACCGACGGCTCGGAGCTTCCCGTCTTCGCCTTCAAGGTCAGAGACGGGGTGGACAACTTTTCGGCCTATGACGTCTCGGGGGGGATGCGCGAGTACGGTTGGCAGGTGCCCGCGTACACGTTTCCCGAGAACAGGGAAGATCTGGTAGCGTTGAGGGTGGTGGTCAGGAACGGTTACAGCAGGGACATCGCCGACATGTTCCTGGACGACCTGAAGCGGGTGCTGGAGCGTCTCGAGAAGCAGCCGTCACCCACGCACGACAAATCCCACGCGGGCTTTTCCCACTGAGGATCGCCACGCGTTTGCGTGCCCCGGACGTGCACAGGCCGGCCATTCGCCCGGGCGCAAAAGCGTCATCACGCGGCTAGTAGATGTGATTGACCTGAGGAAGAACCTGAGGATGAGAAAGGCACCCTTCGAAGATGCTCGCAGACGCCCCGGACGTTGATGGTTACACGAGGACGAACCGACCCCTCCCGGAGGAGCGCTCGAAGGGCGATGTCGCGGATGCGCAGAGCGCGGGCCTCCCGGTTAGTAGGATGGGCCTCGAGCAGGAATTCTTCCTCGTGGACCGAGTGGGTGCGCCAAGCGACCTGGCTGACCTGTTCTTGCGGCGGTGCCGGGATGCGGCGCAAACCGAAGGACTCGACTCGCGCTGTTTCAAAGCCGAGTGCGCGAAGGGTCTGGTCGAGATAGTCACACCGCCAAGCCCTCGTCTTGCGGACCTGATCGAGTACTACCTGAACAGCCTCGGGTTGGCGCTGCGGGTCGCCTCGGAGCTCGGCCTCGCCTTGTATCCGCTGGGTACGTACCCCCTCCCGATAAGCCCCGTGCTCCGCGACGACCCCGGCTACAGGGTCAAGGCCAGCACCATCGGGCAAGAGAGGTTCTCGCACGCGGGCAGGTGCGCCGGGGCGCACCTGCACCTGGAGGTGCCCCTCGGCACCGTCTGGCCCGACGTGAAGGCGGCGCTCGACGCCCCCCTCGCCGCCCAAAGGGAGCTGCTCGACCTGTACAACCTCGCCACCGCCCTGGACCCGGCGCTCGTGACCCTTACACGTGCCTGCCCTTTCTACGAAGGAGAGGTAGACGGGTTTGCAGCCAGGACGGTCCACTACAGGGGCATCCTCGGCTTCGACGGTCTCTACACGGGCCTGGGTAAGGTAGGAGGCTTGACCGCTTACGCGAGCCGCGTGGAGGACCTCCTCGATCAGCAGAGGGCTCGCTACGGGGCCTGGTTTAAGGCGATGGATCTGGCCGGGGTGGAGCGCCGCCTCTTCGCGCAGGCGGGGGGCAATCTGCACAGGGCTTCGTGGAACCCGGTGCGTTTGAGCCACCACGGCACCATCGAGATCAGGAGCATGGACGCCAACTTCCCCGAGGTGGTGCAGGCGGCCTGCACCCTCATCCGTGGCGCCGCGGAGAAGGTCAGGCGCGAGCGCCTGGAGGTTAGGCCAAGCAGGGGAGTCTTCACGGTCGAGCCCGAAGGAGACCTGCTTCGCGTGCCGGTTTTCTCCTACCTGAGCGGCGAGCTCCTGCTAGCCGCCGTTACCGGCGGGGTGCAAGATCAAAGGGTCGAAGCTTATCTGGATTCCATCGTGAAGTTCGCTTCTCCGTACCTGGAGAGGCTAGAACTCGTCGAGCCGCTCGTATCGTCCGGAGGCTACAAGACCACCGAGGCCGAGGTTCTGGAATCTTTTCCCACCCTGAAGGTTTCATTGACCCGGGAGCGGGGCCTATCGCTGGTGCGAGAAGCATGCCTCCGGCTGAAGGAGCAGGTCTCGTCTCTGGCACAAAGGTACGGCGCAACGCTACCGGGTGATGAACGCGACCCGAAGGCCGCGCGCGTAATCCACATCCGAAATTCTCCGACCATTCCCGCCGAAGGAGCAAGCCCCGCAACCGTGCACGATGCTCAGGCATCGGCGAGAGCGGCAAACGAAGGGAATGGCACGAGAAGGTCCCACCGTGTCCCCGCCGATCGGTTGTAGAAGGACACCAGAACACAAGGAGGATACACCTTGACACAGGATCGAGAGCTTCCGCACGAGGACCTCGAAGTACCGGAATATGCCGCCCAACGTGGGGCCCGTTTGGAAGGGATCCTGGGACGAGTCAGCGACGCGCCGCTGCGCGACGGCAACAGCATCCAGCTGCTAAAGAACGGCCCTGACACCTACGATGACTGGCTGGCGGCCATAGCAAGGGCACAGCGTTGGATCCACCTGGACAACTACATCATCGCCAACGACGAGATCGGCAACAAGTTCGCAGACGCCCTCTCCGCGAAGGCGGCCGAGGGCGTGCGCGTACGGGTGCTCCACGACTGGTTCGGTTGCATGAACGTGCCTCGCTCCTTCTGGAGGGGCATGAGGGAGGCTGGAGTCGAGGTCAAGGCTGTCAACCCCCCAGCGTCGGGACCGCCGCTCGGGGTTATCCGGCGTGACCACCGCAAGCTGCTCGCCGTAGACGGCGAGTACGCCTCGACGGGAGGCGTGTGCATCGCCGACGGCTGGATGGTCCGCTCCAAGGAGACGGGGCTGCCCTACCGGGACACCGCCGTCAGCGTGAGGGGGCCGGTCGTGGCGGATATCAACCGCGCCTTCACCAAGTTGTGGGGCGAGCTGGTGGAGAAGTTGCCCGACGACGAGCGTCCCGATCCGAAAGACATCCAGGCGGCGGGGGAGACGTCCGCGCGCCTGGTCGTGCAGGAGCCGCGCAGGATGCGTACGCTCAGGATGCTCGAGCTGCTCACGGCCGGGGTGCAGGAGCGCCTCTGGATAACCGACCCGTACTTTCTCTCCCTGCCGATCCTCACCCAGTCGCTGATGGCCACGGCCCGAGACGGCGTGGACGTTAGGGTTCTCACGCCGGCCACCGTGGACATAGCCTGGATAGGCAGGGCCTCGCGCGCAGGCTACAGGCAGTTTCTGGAGGCTGGGGTCAGGATCTTCGAGTACGGCGGACCCATGATCCACGCCAAGACCCTCGTGGCCGACGGCTGGCTCTCTAAGGTGGGCTCGACGAACCTGAACTTCAGCAGCCTGGCCGCCAACTGGGAGATAGATCTGGTGGTGGAAGACACGGACTTCGCCTCCCAGATGGAGGAGCTCTTCGAGGACGACATCTCCAAGAGCAGGGAGGTGCGTCTGGAAGGCTCAGGACAACGCCAGCGGGTCCGACCAGAGCGCTCGGTGGACACCACAGATAGCAGGGCACGCGCCGGCGTCGTCGGCAGCGGCACGGGATCGGGGGCGACTCTCTCCAGGATGGTGCCCACCCTCGTACAGAAGGGCACCGCCCCCCTGCAAACCCACGAGCACGCCATCGCGGTGGCGGCGAGCGGGGCGCTGCTGGGGGTGTCGTTGCTCGGCGCGCGTTTCCCGCGCCTCATCGCCTGGCCTTTGACGGCTGTGGGCGCCTTTCTCGGGGGGCTCGGCCTCCTGCGTGCGGTCCAGTCTACGCTCTCCGACCGCGAGCAGGACCCGGAGTCACCGTAGCGAGGGATGGACGTCATGGAAGGGAACAAAGGTCGAAGTCCGGAGAAAGAGGAGGTGCTAGCGGCCTCTTTAGCCGAAGCGTCGTTGCGGTTGCAGGTAACCGATCTGCTATTGGGGCGACGGCGCGAGGTACGAAGGGGCCGGTCGACCCTGGAGCATAGCGATGTCCTGCGACAGATCGAAGCGGCGCTGGAAGCCTACGGGAGCTACTTTTACCCTACTGCGCCCCGCTAACGGGATGGTCGTAGTAAGGTAGCCTGTTCGCGACCAGACAGACAAAGCGCCCGAACCCGAGGCGCGTAGAAATACCCAAATTGAGAAGGAGAAACCATGAGAGTCGAGCAAGACCCGAACCTCTCGCCTGCTGTGGCGCAGGAGGCCGCAAGCTACCAGCAACGTCACGAGCAGGGACGGGCCGCGCGCCGGCTCGTCCCCAGGGGCAGCCACGCGGAGTGGGCGCCGGCTCCAGATCGGCCGGATCCGATCGACCTCCTGGAGGCACAGGACAGGGACCGGATTCCTGAGCTCGTCCCCCTACGGTACTCGCGCATGATGGCTTCGCCTTTCGCCTTCATGCGGGGGTCTGCAGTCGTCATGGCCAACGACCTCGCTAGCACCCCGAGGACCGGCATCCAGGCCCAGCTATGCGGCGACGCCCACCTTTTGAACTTCGGGGCGTACGCCTCCCCGGAGCGCGCCCTGCTCTTCGACCTCAACGACTTCGACGAGACCCTGCCTGGACCCTGGGAGTGGGACATCAAACGCCTCGCCGCGAGCTTCGTGGTGGCCGGCCGAGAAAACGGCTTTGACGCGGCAGACTGTCGCGAGGCCGCGCAAGCCTCGGTGGCCTCCTACCGGCAATGGATGGGCGAGTTCTCTCAGATGGGAGAGCTGGAGGTCTGGTACTCCCGCGTTGGGGAGGAGGAAGTTCGAGGTCTACTCACCGAAGCCAGGGCCGGGAAGAAGACCACGAAAAGATTGAGCAAGAACGTGCGGAAGGCGCGCGGCCGCGACAGCCTGCAGGCCCTCTCCAAGCTGACCACCGTAGTCGATGGGCGCAGGCGGATAATCGACGACCCGCCGCTTCTGGTCCGTATCCCGGAAGGGGATGAGATCAGGGGCCAGGTCTACGCCATCCTGGAGAGCTACAAGCGCACCCTGCAAGAAGACCGTCGCCACCTACTCGAGAGATTCCGCTTCGTGGACGCGGCGAGGAAGGTCGTGGGGGTCGGCAGCGTGGGTACCCGGGCCTTCGTGGTATTGCTCGAGGGCCGCGACGAAAACGACCCCCTGTTCCTCCAGGTAAAGGAGGCGGGAGCCTCGGTACTGGAAGGCTATCTCAAGTCCAACACCTACGAGCACCACGGACACCGGGTCGTGGCCGGCCAAAGGCTCATGCAGGCCGCGAGCGACATCTTCCTGGGGTGGTTTCGCGGCACGGCAGGACGCGACTTCTACTGGCGCCAGCTGAGGGACATGAAAGGCTCAGCTGATGTCGAGGGCATGTCGCCGGACGAGCTGGTCCTCTATGCGCGCCTATGCGGCTGGGTGCTGGCCCGGGCGCACGCCCGCTCCGGCGACCGTGTACAGATCGCCGCCTACCTGGGCAAGAGCGAGCGCTTCGATGTGGCGATCGCGGACTTCGCCGGCGCCTACGCCGACCAGAACGAAAGGGACCATGCCGCCCTCCTCGCGGCCGTGAAGTCGGGTAGGGTCGAAGCCGATGCGGACGCTTGAGAAAGCGAGCGCCGTCGGGGTTGCCTTCGCGTTCCCAAGAAACTCCAAACCGAGGAGGTATGACTATGGAGGCACCACGACCTTCCCTTATGTCAGGCTATCGCCCAGGCCTGCGGAGCGTCATAGGGGCGAGCGCGACCGCCTACGGTTACACGCTCACCGTCGGGCCTACCAGTATGCTGCTGACCGGCGCCTACGGGCCACCGAAGCCATTCGAGGTACTTCTCTTCTGTTCCGGGGCGATTGTGGCCTTCGCGCTGGTGGGGGCTCTGGCATTCGGGGGTGTGTCGGGGCACTTCGGAGATCATCCGAAAAAGATCCAACTGTGGGGTAGCTTCCACTTCCTTTCGGTGGGGTTTGCTGTGGGTGCGGCATATCTGGTCGGAGCCTTCGTACCGAGCGCGCTGGGCTGGCCTGTAGGAGCGTTCGCGGCGACGGCCACGTTCCTGATGGTCGTGGGGTTCGAGAACGCTGCGGCCGATCTGGAGCGAAGGTAGAGCTAGGTTCTACTTCGGCGTGCTGCTCGCGACCGCGGGCATCCCTTCCCCGAGCGTTGCCATACTCCTTACCTCCGGCGTGTTGGTCCAGCAGGGCTACCGAGGCCGAGGTGGCGCCGTAGCGTTCGGCGTACTCGGGGCTATCGTCGGTAACCAGCTCGGCGACTGGGTCAGCCACAGGGCGGGAAGAGAGCTCGTCTTGACGTGGAGACGGTACGTGAAGCTCACCCCCAGGCGCCCGGAGTGGGTGGAACAGCTCTTCGCGTGCCACGGCGGCAAGGCCGTCTTCGCGGGCCGCTCTTTCTCGGACTTGCGTGTCCTCGAAGCGCTGGTGGCGGGCACAAGCCGCATGCACTGGGGTACGTTCGCCTTCTACAGCGTCCTGGGCGGGAGGAGATGGGCCACTGCGGTCGTGTATGCGGGTTACTGGGGTACTACTACGCCCAGGGTTGGGGCAATACGCAGCCTTGGTCCCGACTGTCTCTCCCCTTCTTGTCCTACTGCTCGGGACGGCGTCGAGCTCCTAGCTCGCCTACCGGTGGGCGACCTCCCGCAGGAGTCGATAGGCCTTTCCTAAGCCATTACGGGAGCCGCGAAGCGTTGGGCCAAAGGGCCGCTACGACGAGATCCGGAAGCGTGCCGCACCCAGATGCCCGCGGCGTATTCTCCTCCGGAGGGGTACGAAGACGACCAACGCTTGCGAAGCTTCAAGGCCGCCGACCGGAACATTCCGCCGAACTCGCGTGCCCCGGTCCAAAGGCGGTCATGTTGCGGGCTACGCGCCGCCAGAGCGCACCGCGTCCCGCCAGGCGGGCAGCATGAGTGCCGCCCCGATGAGGAAGCACACCGCTCCGAGGAACGTTCCTGCGTTGGCCAGGGGAATATCGATTATGGCGTCTGTTCTCGGCAACACGAAGCTCGCGATCGCCGACGCCATGAAAGCCACAGAACCCAGCATGTTGAGCCACACGATCCACCAGGGTAAAGCTCGCAACTGCAGACGCCAGAACCCGACTCCCAGGGCCGAAATCGCGTACGTGCTGGCCACGAGAAACAGAACGGACCCGAAGACGTCCGGTCGCCAGACGTGCTTGTCGGCCTCCGCCGCGCTGAGGTTGTTCACGGTAGCCGCAAACGTGCTGATATTGAAGAAAAGCGTCCCGGGGAACTGCGTGGCTGCAGCCAGCCAGTTCTTGTCGCGCGGCCGCCAAGCCCACAGCAGGGCCTGGATGCGGGTGTGCTGGCGCTGTTCGTCTACGCCTGTCATCCCGGGGCTTTGCGCTTGTAGCAACTGGCAGTACGACGCCGAGGTGAAGAAGATGGATCCTACGAAGAATGTCATGGCGTCCGCTGATGCTCCGACCGCGCGCACGTACGCGGGGATCGTGCCAAGAGCGAAGCAGGACGCGCCGAGCATGAAAAGCGAGGCGATCGTAGAGTTCAGGCGAGCCGGTTCTGCGCGCATGCTAGCTCAGAGGCTCCAATACGCAAAGGTCGCCCGACACCAGCTGCTCGGCTTTCATGACACCAAGAATCGGTGTTGCCGATCGACGAATCAGGGGTAGGCAGCTCATGTCACCCGGCTAGTCAAGGGTGACGAGCCGCGCAGGAACGAGCTCCACGTGCACCTCCGAGGGATCGACGTCCCGCTTCACGAGCTCTGTGCGCAGCCGGTCTGTATTGGGCAACGGAGGCGGACCCTCCATGTGGACGAGGACCACTCCGCCTCGGGTGGTGACGTTGCCCGTACTCCAGCCGACCGCGTCGCCGAACGAACGCGCAGCCGCCAGCGTGCGGGCTTCGCGTGAGGTGTCGCGGAGGGCTGTGAGGGAGGTCGCGGCCAACGGGATGCTCACGGCAACTATCATCGTGGCGATGACGATGATCGCGTTGCGGCGGTTGATGGTCCGCTGCTCGGGATCAGCCGTGGGGACGACCAGGCGGTGGATGCCGTAGAGCGCCATCACGACAGTACCGCTCCCAAGGATAGCGGCGACGTTCGTCAAGAAGAGGAGGGAGGCTCCTAGAGATTGGCCTAGCTTACCAGCTTCGAAGGTGAAGCCGACCACGCTAAGCGGGGGAACCAGTGAGATGGCAATGGCGACGCCCGGCAAGGTGTCGGAGATGTCGCGTCGCACCAGGGCGACGGAGCCGACAGCACCTGTGGCGAGCGCAGCGACGAGGTCTATGAGCCTCGGATGGACACGCTGGGCGACCTGCGAGTTAGTCTCGGCGACGACCGGGTTGACGACAAGTAATCCGACCAGCCATCCGATGGCGATTGCAACGACGGCGCCACCAGCAACGAGGAGAAGCGAGCGGGTCAGGTTCGTCCGATTGCCGAGTACGACCGAAAGCATCGTGCCGAGTAGCGGGGTCATCAGGGGCGCGACGATCATGGCCCCGATCACGGTCGCCGTGGAGTCGGCGGCGACGCCGGTGGCGGCTATGATGGATGCCAGCGTGATCAGGATCCAGAACCGGCTCAACCGCTGACGAACGTCTGGCCCCTCGAAGAACACAGCGTCGCGCATCTGCCTCGTGTCGTTCATCACCACCATCTTCGTGTCGCCCCTTCCTGTTTGCGTCTCGCTTCGCGCTCTTGCATTGCTGACCTAATGGTCTCATGTGTATGGCAATGTACTCTCGCCTCGGGAAGAATTTCATCACCCAACGATGCGTTTCCCCTTGGAGATCTGTCCGAAAAATGATACTCAAAGCGCGGCAGCTACGCCAAGCGAGGGGTTCGGGTTATTTGGTTCTCGCCCCGGTACCGATGAGGCTAAGGTGCCAGACCAAGAGGTCGAGGGCAGACCTGAGATCGTGGGCTATATCCCCGACGATGATTCCGACTCAGCGGACGGCATCTTTCGGGATGGTTGCCTTCGCCCGGAATACAAGGCCCGGGGGCTCGGTGTTTCACGCCATTGCTGGGATCCAGGCTGCCGAAAACCCTGGTTTGCGAGACTGACCCGTCCGACAGCGCCCGTGTCTCACTGGGTCTTCAAGGTCAGATGGGAAGGGGGCAAGCGAGCGGGATCTTACGGACCCGTAGCCGACTCTTGCTCGGAGAGCGCGCATGATGGCCACCGCTACTCCCCGCCCTCAAGCACGTCGAACTGCTTCCCTCGTCCATAATCGAGGTTCGAGTCCTCTCTTTTAGCCAGAAGGAGAGCTCACCCGACGAACTTCGTCGTTCACCCACAATGCGAAGTTCGCAGAAACCCTCTCGGAAGGAGGATGAATAACAGGCTCATTGAGCGGGAAGGAAGTAATTGATACTATGGGGACACGAGCGATGGGTTCCGCCCGCCGCTCCTAGGAGTGCGGAGAACCGGCCGTCCTTACGCTCCGATGGCTCCTAACCACGACGCTGTAGTAGCGTGGTGAGGGGCCTCTCCTCACCGCCGAAGGGAAAGGAGGAGAGCTCCATGAACCTAACCCGGCTAGCACACCACCAGCACCCGCGTCCCCCGCACCACGAACTCCGCCAGAAGGAGGTCCTCGACTCCGGGAGCAGCCTTATCGGTCAGGTAGACAACCTCTACGTAGACGACGACACGAACCTTCAGTTCGCGGATGTCTCTACAACAGGGATCTTTGACTTCGGGAAGAAGCACTACCTTATTCCGGTAGAAGTCATAGCCGAAGAAGAATCCGGTTATGTCACCCTGACGGTAGATCAGCAGACCGTACAGAGCGCACCGCCGTTAGGCGACCCGCACGCCGCCCCAGATGAGGGTCTACAGCGTGCCGCCCGCGAGCACTGCGGCTTGGCGGCAGTTCCTCCTCCTGAACCATGAACTTCTCTGGGTTTGGGTTTGACCCGCTTCCACGGACCGATCAGAGTTAAGCGATCAGGTTCCGTGAAAGGGGTCGAAGAAGATGGGCAAGACAGGCAGACTCTACTCGACTGAGTTCAAGGAGGAGGCCGTCCAGCTGGTCCACTCCTCGGAGGAGAAGTACCCCGTGGCGAAAATAGCCCGAGATCTGGACGTCTCCGCCGAGACGCTTCGCAAGTGGGTAAACCAGGCGGAGATAGACGCCGGCGATCGAGAGGGGCTGACCACCGAAGAAAAAGAGGAGCTCAGGAGGCTGCGCAAAGAGGTGAAGGTCCTCAAGGAGGAGCGCGAGATCCTAAAAAAAGAGGCGGTGAGTTCAACTGGTGAGCGCAACGGTCCTGACCAGTGTAGCAGCCGGGGTGCTGTAGCCTAAAGTCTTGCGGGGCCTCGTGTTGAGCTTCAGCGCGATCAGGTCGAGGTCGCCTTGATCGTACACGGATAGGTCGGTCTTTCTGGGCAGGTACTGCCTCAGGAGCCTGTTTGTGTTCTCGCTCGTCCCGCGCTGCCAAGGGCTCTTGGGATCACAGAAGTAGACCGAGACGTCCGTGGCTACTGTGAAGCTCTTGTGGGCGGCCATCTCCGGTCCCCTGTCCCAGGTGAGGGTGGCCATCATGGTCTTGGGTAGGCACCCTATCTGCTCGCCAAGGGCCCTAACCACGCTCTCGGTGTCCTTGCCGTCAACCCGCACCAACATCACGAACCTCGAGCTGCGTTCGACCAGGGTGGCCACGTGGGTGTTGCGCGATCCGGCCAAGAGATCCCCCTCCCAGTGTCCTGGCACCGCACGGTCTTCGGCCTCGGGCGGACGTTCACGGATGGAGACGGCCTCCTTTATCTGCCCGCGCGGTTGTCCCCTCGTCGAAGCGCGTCGGGATCTGCGCATCATCCGCCTGGAACGCAGATGGGCTAGCAGTTCCCTCTTCAGAGCGCCTCTGGCCTGCACGAACAGGGTGCGGTAGATGGTCTCGTGTGACACACGCATCGCCTCCTCGGAAGGATACTCCCTCTTGAGCCAGCCGGAGATCTGCTGGGGCGACCAGTCCGCTTCGAGCTTCGCTGCCACCAACTCTCGCAGGCGATCATTGATCGCGAGCAGGCACCTTTTCGGACGCCGAGCACGCTTAGAGGCCCGCTCCTCGGCCTTCTGGGCCCGGTAGTTTCTGCGCCCGCCGTTGCGGTTTACTTCCCGGCACACCGTGGAGGCGGGCCGGCTTAGCCGAGCGGCAATCGCACGAAGGGATTCTCCGGCAGCGAGCCCGCGGGAGATCTCCTCCCGCTCTGCCGGGGTGAGCGCGCATCCTCGCCTGCGCTGCTCGGGCGGAGAGAAGCCGCCGGTGGCCTCGATCATCCCGTGGATGGAGCCGGGGGCTTTCTGTAGTGCCCGGGCGATGTCGCTTATGGACTCCCCGGCCCTCCACCGCTCCCACAACTCCTTCTTGCCTGCTGCCGACAACCCTCCTGGACGACCCAGTCTCGCCACTCATGCACCTCCGGTCCGGACATCACCCAAAACCTAGCGTGTTGCACCGACCGGTTGAACCCACCGCCACCTTCTTCGCCAGGGAGGAGGCCCTCCGAGCGCGCAGGTGATCTACACCTTCATCGAGGCGCAGAAGGCGAACCACCGGATCAGTAGGATGTGCAGGGCCCTGAAAGTCTCAAAGAGCGGCTATTATGGCTGGAGAGACAGAGCGCCCTCGGCTCGGGCCCGGGCGGACGCCCTGCTTTCCGAGAAGATAGCCCGCATCCACAGAGATAGCCGCGAGACCTACGGCGCTCCGAGGATACACTTCGAGCTGAGGACGCTGAGCGTGAGGTGCGCAAGGAAGCGCGTTGCGAGGCTGATGCGCCAAGCCGGCTTGTTCGGATGCGGAGGCCGCAAGAGGAAGGCTCGCACCACTGTGCGCTCGCGCACCGAGCTTACCCCTCCTGCCCCGGACCTGGTCAAACGCGACTTCGTCCCCGAAGCTCCGGATCGCCTGTGGGTGGCAGACATCACTTACGTGAGGACCTGGGAGGGATGGCTCTACCTCTCGTTCGTCTTGGACACCTACTCAAGACGGATCGTCGGATGGTCCATGGCGAACAACCTCAGGACAGAGTTGGTCCTCGACGCTGTGAACATGGCCATCTACACTCGCCGGCCATCTCCCGGGCTGATCCACCACTCAGACAGGGGTAGCCAGTACACCTCGGTAGAGTTCGGTGGCCGCCTCAGAGA
Organism: uncultured Rubrobacteraceae bacterium; assembly: GCA_963849745.1. Classification (GTDB taxonomy): domain Bacteria; phylum Actinomycetota; class Rubrobacteria; order Rubrobacterales; family Rubrobacteraceae; genus Rubrobacter_D. Next base: position 586,895 of record CAWKIM010000007.1, read on the forward strand.
AGCAGGCCTCTTGCCCTCGATGGGATCTGTTGCAGACGCCTACGACAACCCGATGGCCGAGAGCTTCGTCTCGACCTTGAAGCGGGAGTTGGTTCACCGTCTTTCGTGGCCGAACCGTCAGACGGCCAGGACAGCGATCTTCGAGTACATCGAGGGCTTCTACAACACGAGAAGGAGGCACTCCGCACTGGGACACTTGAGTCCTTCAGAGTACGAAGAGGTTAGACTGAGAGGAGGCGCCGTGGCTTAAAGGCAAACGGTCCTTGGAAACGGGGCAAACCCACTCGCCTATTGGGTTACTCTCTCACGATAGCCTTCGGGGCGGGCGTGGACGCTCAGGCCGGAGCCTACGCGACCGGGGTGCTCGCCATGATGACCTCGGCCGCCTTCGCCGTAACCCTGACCGCCTGGCGCGGGGGCCCGAGGCGGGACGGGTTGGCGTTCGCCTCTGTTCACCGAGGTGAATCGGCTCTACTGTAGAATTAGTGTAGGACTTTCGTCATCCTTCTTCTGACAAGACTTCCTCGGCCCAGCTCAGAGCCGCGTTTGTAGCAGGGAAACCGATGGTGGTGAGGGCGAGGACGATGGTATGCAGGATCTCCGCCTCAGAGACCCCGACGCCGAGCAGCTTGCGCACATGCGAGCGCACGCCGCCTTCCGACTGTGCGCCCACGGCTATACCGAGCTTGATCAGGCGGCGTTCCCTCTCGCCTAAAGGCCCGGCGTCGTGCTCGGCGGCACCCAAAGCGTCGAACGCTTCCTTCACCGCCGGGTAGCGACGCTGGAAGTGCTGGTAGACCTCAGGCAGGTAGTCTGTCATGCTCTCCTCCTTCTTCGGAGCACAGTAAGAGTCTCGCATGCTACCAGCTTGTAGCCACAAGGGGCCTCGTGGCCTTAGGAGCTTGGTGGAGATTCGCTACACAAGATGGGTCCCCTATTTCGCCCCTCATGGTCGAGCACGGTGAAGAGGGAGCACTGGTGGACTTTCTTATGGAGGAGCTGTACTCCTTCACAGGAGAGGGCTGAGAGCAGGAGGACGACATCACTCTCCTTACGCTTCGGCGCTTCGCATTCCTATATCTGAACTTACGAGAATGCACCTTCTACGAGCTTCGGCGAATAAGGGTCAGAGGAATGAGCAGGGCGTTATACCTTGCGCCCTGTCCCTTCCTCTTGCCTCGCTCTTGTGGCGGTGCCGATGGAGGCTAACTTCTATTCCCTTGGCTCAGGAGAAGGAGTTTGCTCCGGCTCGGCGACCGGCCTTTGCTCCTGCTCGATGACCAGCTCCCTGACGTGCAGCCGTCCGACCTCTAGTTCCTCTATGTCCAAGCGCTGGATCCTGCCACGCTTCACAGCAAGCGCCCGGATCGCCAAGGCGCCGATCGCCACTGCTCCCGCCGCGCTCGCGCCAACCGCCAAAGCGCCGAGGCTCGTCCACCCCAGCCCTGTGGCCACCCGCGCGAACACCACCTGCGCTCCGAACGGAGGCTGCTCTTTTCGTCTTGCTGTGCGCCACTTCTTCATCGTCCTCTCCTTCCCGACCCACTTCCAGAAAACCATAGGGGCCAACCCTTTCCACCATAAGCATGATGCCACCATCCGAAGCCCTGTGTGAACTTCTCAGAACGCGGCTTCTACGAGGTTGGGTGAATAAGGGTGGCTTCAGCAGCGTGTGCCAGAAGAGGGCTGGGACGCGCCCAGCATCTCAGCCCTCCGGTCCTTGAGCAACTGGCACTACTTGCCTTGCCTGAGAGTCCCTGCACCACATGGTGAGGATGGTGAGGTGCGTGGACTCAGAGCAGACTTGAGAGCTACCGCGGTGGAGCCTCAGGCGGAGCTTCTGGGGGAACGTCTCCCTCCAGCGCGGTGCCTTGCGTGCCGAGCTCGCCCACCTCTACTTCGGTTGCGCTCTGCTGGCCACCAGGAGGGACCTCTATTTGGATGCTCCTGGGCTCCCTAGCCGCCGCGGCACCCTCGAGGGCCACCTCCAAGATGCCGTCCTGGTAACGGGCATGGATCTTCTCCTCCTCCACACCTTCGGGCAAGATCATGCTCCGCCGGAATGAACCGTGGCGCAGCTCCTTGACGTAGTAGCCGGCGCGCTCTTCTTCCTCGTCGACCTTGCGCTCGCCAGAGATGGTCAAGACCCGATTGTGGACCGCGACGTGTACGTCCTCGGGCTTTACGCCGGGCATCTCGACCCTAACTACCAGGTCCCCGTCCTTTTGAAACACGTCCACTGAAGGGGCCCACTCCACCGTAGCCTGCGCCCCCCTGCCACCCGGTCGACGGCCAATGCCACCGAACATCTCGTCGAGCAGGCGGTTGACCTCGCTGTGGGCATCGTAGAATCCGCCGCGACGCCCGAACGGGCTCAAACTCATTTTTCCTACCTCCTTCTCTGTATCTTCTCTGCGTTGCTTTCTTGGGAAGCCCTTGAACCGCTCCCCTAACCTTTCCCAGAACCATTCAGGCCGCGCCGGGTGATGAGGTAGTGCTTCTCCCCCATGGCGTATCGTGCACTCGTGTCCCACTCGATGGCGCCTTCATACTCCAGTTCCTCTATGGCGTCGTGGTAGCGCTGACGGTCCGACCTGATACCGGTGCGTTTCGCCGCCTCCGGAAAGGATAGGTAGGTTCCGGGTAGGAAAGTCTGTGCCCCGTGGCGTTCGGTGTGTACCTCTTTGGCGGCACGGATCAGTGCCCGCGCGTCTTCGCTCATGTGCTCCATCCTATTCGGCCCCTATCCTCAGATCCAGATACTTAGCTCTTCGTGAGCGCCGGACGCTCGGTTTCGTCTACACTCGGGAGATCGAGACGCTTCGCCGTGGAAAGGCCATCCTGGCGGTGTCGGCGCATCCCGTCGAGCGCCTCGCCAAGTGTTCTGCCGAGCGTGTCGCCGCGGAGATCCTGCGTCTCTTGCGTAAGCTCGCCAATGGCGAAGTACGCCTCCTGCTCGCGGGCGCACGCTTCACAGAAGGGTATACCCCCAATCTCCACCACCGCCTGATGTAGGCATGGGCTCTGCGTCTTGCTTCGCACCTGGCAAGGTACCGGCTTGGTCATCGCCTGGGTCAAGAGAACCTTCCTCCTAAGATCCTACGCATACGGGACCTCCTTCTAGTTTCTAGTTAAACGAGCGCCACTGGTTAGTACCCCAGCGACTAACTGCGCGCGCACCCTGCGGAAGTGGATGTCCAGCATAGAAACAGGCATAGCGGCCGTTCGGCATGCGTAAAATGGCAGGCCGGTAAGCCCTCGCTGCCGCCTTCTTCGCTTCCTTTTCGGTGGTGTAGGTCTTGGTTTGCACCTCTACTCCCTTCCTTGGGTGTGGATGCCTCATCAATATCAGGCAGCCACACTCTCTAGTATTTTGTATAATATATTACAATTATATCATCAGGAGGGCTCGGGGGGTGGCAACGTTGCGGCTCGGGTTGAGGGTCGCGATCAGGCCGCAATAAAACAAGAAACATGGTCTGGCTGCAGAGTCTCGCTCACCACGCGCACCAGGTCCTCGCCCGGCCTGTCCAGGTAGTCCTCCTCGCGCAGTATAGGCGGAGAACGCGACCAGGGTCTTTGCTACGTCGGCACTTTCTACACTACTTTAGTGTGGATATTCCAAGAGGCGAACGGGACGTTCTACCTTCTGAGAACACTCCGTCCACGCACTCGGGTGAGTAGGAGTAGCAGTCCTCAATCCCAGGCCTCCAATATTCGTATTTCCTCTGATTCGAAGCGGACTTCGTTCCCGCCGTCCTCCATGCGGATCACGTATCCTGTGGCAGCTCCCGTTTGGGGATCTTTGTCAACGTGCGTTATCTTGCCTCGGCACCCTGCGTAGTCCCGCCCGTACCGTGTCGTTTCTAGGTCTCGTACTGTCGCTTCCCTGGCTAGGTGAGGGTGCATCTTGCCCTTTCGTGGATCACCGCTTTCCCTTAATCCTACGCCACCACAGGCGGCGCTGTGTGGTGCCAGTCTAAGGGCCTTCCGTGTCCGGGCGAGTTTATCGTCCTCCGCATGCAATGCGAATACCTACCGCACGTACCTCTTCCGGGGATAGGATGAGGGATTGTCTTGCTCCTATTCGGGATAGTTTGCAGGTGGGCGCCCGCATTGGTGCCCGGCAGTTCGTTCAAGCCGTTCGCCCTCATCGCAGCCCTGGAGCAAGGCATCGATGCGGACGCGCTGTTCGGTGTCGAGATTCTGCATACCCGCTCCCTTCGCCCGAACTCCCGACTATCCTACGCCACCAGGGCCTGCGCTCGCCTTCCCGAGCCCGCAGCGCCCCGGTGCGCAGCAGGTTCTGCATGCGCCCTTCCGAAAACACTCCTTCTACGAGATTGGGTGAATAGCGTGCCGCCTAGGAGGAGCCCGCAGCTCTCGGCTCCTCCTCCTGCTCGTCCTCCTCGGCAAGGCGTATCCAGCCCACCACGCTCCAGGGATAGAAATAGCGGGAGAACTGGTTTTGATCGCGGTGGCGCGTCACCAGCATGACGACGCCCCGCTCGTTGACGTCCTCAAGGTACACGGGGGCAGAGGCACGCAGATCGCTCGAGAGGACCTCCGTGGTCTCGATCATTACCTCCTGGCCGATCCACGCCTCTGGGATCTTCTCTTCCGAGTCCGAGGCGCCGGTCCTCTCCCTATCCATCATAGCTTCCTCCTCTTTGCTCGCTGTCCTCCCGCAAGCGTAGGATACCTTTACCGAAAGCCCCTCGCCCTTCGGCGCACCTTTCGGCTGACCAGAGCAGCGAGCGAAACGCCAAGAGCGAAACGAAGGCCGAAAGACGGAGCCTCTCGGCGGATCGGCCGACAGAACGCGAGGATGCGCGGCTAGAAGGAGCACGCATCGGTTTTAGTAATGTGTGCTACAATGGTTGGGCAAGCCATTGTACCTCTAGCAGGAGGTAAGGAGCACTGTACAGGAACATAGACAACTAGCTCAAAGCACTGGCGTTATGGCACGACCAGGCTTTGTCGCACGGGCTGGCGATCGCCTCTCTTAACAGGAGCGGCTTCGCTGGTCCGAATATTTTTGCCCCCAGGATACACAGACCCCCGTACTATCCTCCGAGCCTTCCCTAGCAGCAACTCGGCGCGCTCCTCTTGCTAGCCCTCCAGCAGCTTCACAGCCCGCCGAGTGAAGAAGTAGAGCGCGTAGCCGTGAGGCTGCTCGGCACCCGCCTCGGTTGCTGTGCGTTCGTCTCCTAGCAACGCCGCCTCATTGAGGAGGTAGCCCAAGGCGTGGTGGTAACGCTCGGAGCCGACATCGCCTACGTCTAGCCCAGCCTCGTGCGCGGCCCTGGTTGGGTCCACCCTGGCTCCCTCTTGGCCGTGGGCTTGGGTTGCGTTGATGGCCCGAAGCAGCTGCAGCCCGTCGCTCTTTGCCTGAGCCGTGATGGTGGTCCTCCTTTAGGTTCGTCTGAACCTACGAACATCTTACGCTACCAAGAGGGACGCAGGGCAGTGACCCTAACTTCCGACTTGTTTAACTCTGGTCAGGAGCTCGGTGATCTGCAGCCGCTAAGCTTCTAGGGTACCGGTTATAGGGATCGCTCGCTAACTTCCTGTCGCCCACGAGAGGTGGGTTAGCTTGTTCTCGGCTTGCGTCCCGCCGTAGAGAACGTGGCGGGCGGAGTGACTCAAAAGAGGTATGGAAGCAGAGCCCGAAGTCGGAATGTCCTTCGCGCACGCCGATGGTGGCGGAGGTCGGACGCTCGGGGCGGGAGTTACTACCGCAAGAAGATCGCTGAGGGCAAATCCCGCAAGGAGGCTCTGCGTTGTCTCAAGAGGCGCATCTCCGACGCCGTCTTCAGGAGCCTCGTGGCGGACTCGCAGAGGCCCTCGCGCAACGCCGCTTGACAAAGAGGAGCCGAGAACTCCGTTAAGCGGAAGTCCAACCTCCGAGAATGCGGCATCTCGGCATTTGGGCGAAGCTTTTTCGACGGTGCCGCACCCGCCAAAACCCGGGCACATCACTCAGACGGTCAATGCCCGAGGATTCGCCTACGCCAACCGCTGTACCCTGCAACCACTCGTAGCACGCCAATGCCGAGGATGAGGCTTTGGGATAGAGGCTACTGCTGAGGCACTGCTGACAAAGCCCTTGACACGAACATCGTGGGCGTCTAGTTTTACAGGTTTTGCAGGAAAAACAGAGAGCCGACGAGCGGACTCGAACCGCTTACCCCTGCTCCAGTTAGAGTTTGCTTGAGTACATGCGAGCCTGTCCTGATACGTTCAGCAATTTGGCTTATTTATGCGCTTATTGCCCTCACTGGCAACGTTTGCTGTCCGCTACGTTCTGCTTTGTACCAGCCCGGTTGCGCTACGGTTGCGGTAAGCTTCGCTTAGTGACGATTTTGCGCCAGTATCGCGTCCATCATCCTTCTGAGGTACCAAACGTCTCGAGCTGAGGCTTCTCGTCCTTTCGTGCAGAGCCAGGCCAGGGAGCGACCTACTCCCCCAAGGGCTTTGACCGCTTGGCGGCTAAGGTACCCTCTGGATCGCTGGTTTTGCCGAGGTAGAGCTTCTTGCGCTTGCCTCCCTCGTGGTACTGGAAGTACCAGTAGGGTCCACGCTCGCGGGCCGAGCCGTCACGGCGGATGTAGCGACGTAGCTCCAGCTGCAGATAGCCGTCCTCGTGGGGACGATACTCCAGGACTTCCGTAACGGGTGGCGCAGCGTCCTCCTGGATGCGAGGAGCGCCCCGTACCCCGCCGGTGGAGGAAGCCCGACGCTGTTGCTCGCGCCTAATCTCGTCCTCGAGGCGTCCGAGCTGAGATTCGGTCATTTCGGGCAGCCGCCCGATGATCTCCTCTAGCACCAGCCTCCTTCTCCTATTGTGTACGCGGACACCATGATTATACACGCGGGGGCGGGTCGCAGCGACTTGGCTCCTTTAGACTCCCAGCGCGATGCTCGATCAAGGCATCTACTTCGATGCGCTCCCACCTCAAACGAGCGAGCAGCGAGAAGTACGACCGGCCGTAGAGGGCCAGGGTCCTCCGGCCCCCGCGCCTGCCCCACCGCACGAAGTCGCTGGCTTCCTGGTGCACCCTGCGATGCTCCGCGGTAGAGATCTCGCAGGTAGAGCTATTGATCAGCGCGGCAAGGCCTTGACGGGAGAGTCCACGGACCTCGATTCCCCAACGCTCGGCCTCCTCGTCGAACTCCGACCAGGCGGCGAGGCCTCCGGCCGCCGCGTCGAAGAGCTCCAGCAGGCTGCTTGGCACGCCGTGGTGGACGGCGGCCCCAGACTTGGCGGCCTTCACGCCGCCCTGGCTTCGCAGATCCAGGTCACTCCGATTACAGGATCACCCTCGCCATCTACACCCGCGCCACAGACGGCTTGCAAGACCCCGCGACAGCCGCCCTAGAAGTGACCTTTTCTTGAACGGGCTGTTGACACGCCTTTGTCACAAGGCTTCGGCAGCACTGCCGGAGCCCTTATTTTATCCGCTATTTGCAGGACTTTTAGAAGTGGCGGGACCCGGATTCGAACCGGGGACACCATGATTTTCAGATGCAAGAGCCCTTAGGTATGCGGAAAACCCGCGTAGGTACGCGGATTCATGTCCATAGAGTACCGTTGGATACCAGGAGGTTCTGTCCCTACTGTTGCGCTACTGTTGACACGACGATCCGCTTCTTTGGCACTCGTGGGGCGCTCTCGACCCCACGTAGAGAAGGTTAGCCCGGATTATTCATGGGATTGCCAGCAAATGAGGGAAAAGGTACGGCCAGCAGTATCGCAAGTCACGGAAGTCAATAATGACAGGTAAGCCTAATCCAGGTGCTGCTCACACTTGCCTACTGCCAGCATCAAGAGTCCACTCACAAACAACGCGCTCGAAGCCGCCACCAGCGATGGCCTAAAATCTTTCGGCCCGGCCGCGAGTCCGGTGGCCATTAAAGGTCCTATGACCTGGCCTACTCCGAAGGCGGCCGTGAGCATGCCTATCGCCCTGGCAGCTTGCTGCGACGGTACAACCTCTCTGGCGTAAGTAATGGTCAACGCGACGATGCCCATGAAGGTGCCCCCGAAGAGGATCGCCGAAAGGGCCGTTGCCCACACCGTGCCAGAGAGTACGGGCAAGACCACACCTATCCCCTGAACGATGTAAGCGACGACGAGTGTCCCCACGAATCCCGTCCTTGATGCCGCCCACGCCCATAGCACGGTCGAGGGTATGGCCGCCAATCCTACCAGGATCCAGGCGCTGGTACCGAAGCCTTCCAATCCCGGCAACTCTTCGATGATCTTGACCAGAAATGTCCCGCTGACGATGTAACCTGTGCCTTCCAGGAAGTACGCAACGCTTAGCAACAAGAGAACAGTAAGGAAAACTCCTCTACGCGCCCTGAATGTAATGCTCTCTGGACATGCTCTTGGCCTAGCCGCTTCATTTTCGCTTCCCGGTAGCCAGGCCCAACAAGGGATGAGTAGCGCAGTGGCAATGACCGCCATCCCGATCCAGTCGGCTCGCCATCCTGCTACGTATCCCATCGGAAGTAGCTTGTTCAAGGCCAGGACGAGGACGCCGGAGATGGCGATTCCCAACCCGACTCCGCTATAAAGCCACCCGGAAAGATTCTGTTTGTCCATACTTGCCAACACGCCCAGGATGGCCCCGGAAGCGAATACGAAGACCCCTGCGCTGGCGACTCCCCCTACGAAACGCACCGCCATCCACACCCAGAACTCAGTAGTAAATGCCACGAGGCAGGTGGTAAGCACTACTACGATCAGGCTCGCTCGCAGCAATAAAGTTTGCCTGCGAGCGGAGGGAACGACGGCGGCCAGGATAGCGCCGACCAAGTAACCCAGGTAGTTGCTGGAAGCCAAGGCCCCGCTCATACCGTTGCTAAGCCCGAACGTAGCCTGCATGGCGGGTAGGATGGGTGTGTAGGCGAACCTTCCGATGCCCATCGCCACGACCAGCGCCAGAATGCCCGAGGCAAGCGTCTTTCGAAGGGATATCTCTCCGGGTTCGGTTTGCCCAGCCTTGCTCATCTGGAAGCGCCTTTGGCAGCAGAACGGTTCTTATGCAGCTTGGCTCATTCGTGGAGCCTTGCCAACATCTTAGAACCGAGATCGGTGGCAGAGTTAGGTAACAGTTCACAAAGGTCAGTCTCCGCCTCGCTTCAGAACACCCCGGACAATGTCTGTGGGATAATTCTGCGGCCGACAACTGGGGGCGTTCATGAATAATTCGAGTTAGACAAGTTGCTCAACAGGATCTTCTCGATGCAACTCATATGATTGACGGATGAGGGCCATAATGTCCTCAAGCTGCTCCGGGGACGAGATGCCGATTTCAACATCTCCGTTTCCCCATCACCCAACATTCGTGATGTCCCTGGTCAATCCTTTAGGGTCGTTGATTGCACCGTACTCCATGTTAAGCGACAACCGAAGTCGGTTCTTCTGAGGAACGATGTCCACGAAGTTCGTTGTCGTCTTGTAGGCGATGTAGTACTTTTTCATCTCTTCCCGCACAGATAGATCTATATTCAAGGTGGACTTGACCCGCTCTGGTGGACACCCGAGAGTTTGGAGGCGAAGCCTCCGCGAAGGGAGTCCGCATGCCGAAGAGTACGGGGTACCGTTACACAGAGGAGTTCAAGGCCGAGGCGGTTCAGCTGGCCCGCTCCTCTCCAGAGAGATCCATCCGCCAGCTCGCTTACGAGCTAGGCATCTCAGATCAGACTCTACGCAACTGGATCAGGCAAGCACAGATCGACCGCGGCGAGCGCGAGGGCCTTTCCACCGAAGAGCGTGAAGAGCTCAGGAGACTCAGGCGGGAGAACAAGGTCTTGAGGGAGGAGCGGGAGATACTGAAAAAAGCCGCGGTGGGTTCAACCGGTCGGTGCAACACGCTAGGTTTTGGGTGATGTCCGGACCGGAGGTGCATGAGTGGCGAGACTGGGTCGTCCAGGAGGGTTGTCGGCAGCAGGCAAGAAGGAGTTGTGGGAGCGGTGGAGGGCCGGGGAGTCCATAAGCGACATCGCCCGGGCACTACAGAAAGCCCCCGGCTCCATCCACGGGATGATCGAGGCCACCGGCGGCTTCTCTCCGCCCGAGCAGCGCAGGCGAGGATGCGCGCTCACCCCGGCAGAGCGGGAGGAGATCTCCCGCGGGCTCGCTGCCGGAGAATCCCTTCGTGCGATTGCCGCTCGGCTAAGCCGGCCCGCCTCCACGGTGTGCCGGGAAGTAAACCGCAACGGCGGGCGCAGAAACTACCGGGCCCAGAAGGCCGAGGAGCGGGCCTCTAAGCGTGCTCGGCGTCCGAAAAGGTGCCTGCTCGCGATCAATGATCGCCTGCGAGAGTTGGTGGCAGCGAAGCTCGAAGCGGACTGGTCGCCCCAGCAGATCTCCGGCTGGCTCAAGAGGGAGTATCCTTCCGAGGAGGCGATGCGTGTGTCACACGAGACCATCTACCGCACCCTGTTCGTGCAGGCCAGAGGCGCTCTGAAGAGGGAACTGCTAGCCCATCTGCGTTCCAGGCGGATGATGCGCAGATCCCGACGCGCTTCGACGAGGGGACAACCGCGCGGGCAGATAAAGGAGGCCGTCTCCATCCGTGAACGTCCGCCCGAGGCCGAAGACCGTGCGGTGCCAGGACACTGGGAGGGGGATCTCTTGGCCGGATCGCGCAACACCCACGTGGCCACCCTGGTCGAACGCAGCTCGAGGTTCGTGATGTTGGTGCGGGTTGACGGCAAGGACACCGAGAGCGTGGTTAGGGCCCTTGGCGAGCAGATAGGGTGCCTACCCAAGACCATGATGGCCACCCTCACCTGGGACAGGGGACCGGAGATGGCCGCCCACAAGAGCTTCACAGTAGCCACGGACGTCTCGGTCTACTTCTGTGATCCCAAGAGCCCTTGGCAGCGCGGGACGAGCGAGAACACAAACAGGCTCCTGAGGCAGTACCTGCCCAGAAAGACCGACCTATCCGTGTACGATCAAGGCGACCTCGACCTGATCGCGCTGAAGCTCAACACGAGGCCCCGCAAGACTTTAGGCTACAGCACCCCGGCTGCTACACTGGTCAGGACCGTTGCGCTCACCAGTTGAACTCACCGCTGCTTTTCTTAAGATCTCTTTCTCCTGGCGCAGGGTCTTCACCTCTCGCCGGAGTCTCCGGAGCTCTTCCTTCTCCTGCGTGGTGAGCCCTTCTCGCTCGCCGGAGTCGATCTCCTCTTGATTTACCCAGTTTCTAAGGGTGCCATCGGAGACACCGATCTCGCGAGCGATCCCGGGGATGGGATGCTCCTGGTCGGAGGTCCTGACCAGCCGGATAGCTTCTCGGCGAAACTCCGGCGGGTAGGTCGGGTTCGTTCGTGGCAATTTTCTCCTTTCCGCGCACTGTTCTCAGTCTTAAACAGTCCACGGAACCGATGCAAGTCCAGGAGTGCCCAACGCTAAGGGGCACGCCGGTAGTGCAGCGCGCCCCCTACCACCTATCCCCGAACACCTTACCGAGAGCATCCAGAGAGAAGTCAATTATGAATAACCTCAAAGAACTCAATCCCATCTCAAATGACCTACAGGAGACATCCGAAGATCCACCAGGGTTTATCTACCCCTCATATCGGGCCGCACCGACAGACACCCACGTAGATAAGCCTCCTCTGAAGGGCTCACATCAACCGAGTGCCTACGTCTCCTCTGCTGTAGGAGGGTCTGTATCCACACTCTCCTTCGAGGATACCACGACAAGTAACCAGCTCAGTCCCAGTAAGCGTCGTAGTGGAGGCATCAGAGATAGAGTTAGGGGCTTCTCCAGGACAAGCCGCAGGAACCTCCTCAGGCGCCTGGCGAGCATCAACAGGAGCGCCTTCAGAACCTTCAAAGGACGGCTCATCTCAATAACCTTGACCTACCCCCACGAATATCCAGAGAACCCTGAGGTCTGCAAGAACCACTTGAAAGCCCTGCGTAGGCGCTTGCAGAGGAAGTTTGGTGAGTTCGCTGGCTTCTGGAGGCTTGGAATACAGAGGAGAGGAGCGTGGCACTTCCACCTGCTCTTGTTCGTGGGACCGTCTATCAGATCGGTGGATGAGCTGCGCCGCTTCATCTCTTCTTCCTGGTATGAGGTCACAGGGAAGGTCTCTGAGGGACACCTCCGCGCGGGAACACGTGTTGAAGCCGTGAAGAGATGGAAAGAGGCGACCAGCTACGTGGAGCGCTACATGGCCAAACCCGAGGTGTTTCCCGACGGGTTGCAGACTGGCAGGATCTGGGGTATCTGGAACGAGAACCTACTACCCGTCCGGTGGGAGTCGGTAGAGGTCAGCCTCAGGGACGCCTTCAAGATCAGGAGGAGCTATAGGAAGCTGGCGAAGAGAAAGGGCAGCGGCTCGCTACGCTGCATTACGGTATTCGTAAGGTATGAGAACGTGGTCAGGCTCCTGGAGTTCTTGGGATACCAGTTGGAGTAGATGAAGAATCCTCTGGAATATCGCAGAAGGGTCCACTATCTTCTCCTAATCCCGCGTCATGATGCTCTACGGTTCTTCAAAGCCACCGTCAACGTCGTTGTAGCCGACGAACGAGTGCTCTGAATGCCAGAGGAGTTAACGGGATGGGAGAACCCTTCACAAGGGCTTCTACGCGCATCGAGCTCAGGCCGACCGGGCCTCTCTAGAGCGACCGGGGGTCGTAACTCCTGCTAACCCCGCCCCCGGACCGGTGCCGCCGTCCACGGAGGAATATGATGCGGCGGGGGCGTTCGCCAAAGACCCACAAAGGGGGAGTGGCCCAGCACGCTCGATACTACATGCAGCTCCTGCACCGCCTCAACCCCGCCTTCGTGTGCTCGCGCGCCCATGCCTCGAGCTCGCGCCTGGTCACCGAACAGATCTTCATCGTCTTGGTCAAGCTTACGCTCTCATCCCCAAACTCGAAGTGTCCACAGTCCGCCTGATGGATCATCGCGTCGGAAGGGGATCTCCGGCTGATCACGTACCCGCTCAAGTGGCGCTCCCTCCACCTGAGGAACTTGCCATGGGCGTCCGGGTCGTGGGCTTCGTAGAAGATCAGATAACCCTCTCGCGACGTTGAGGCCGACGCCGGGGGCGCGGTATTGGTCTTTGAATCGTCGACGCCTCTTGCGCCCAACGGTGCGATGCAGCGGTGCGTGCTCGTCCGTCTACTGACCCGGATGTCCGGCGGCGAGCCCGACGACATCCACTCGACGATCAGGAAGGCGCTAGCGTCGAGGCCGCTCTGCATGGCCGCCTCTAGCCAGGCGAGCTGGGTTAGAGCGTGTTATGAACCTGTGAGGAGAATTCGGGCCGCCTGCTGGAGGAAGAGGCAAGCGAATGCGACGAGGTGCAACCGCGAGCGTCTCGGGCAGCCTCTCGTAGTCCTTCACCAATCGCCGAAAGCGCGATGCCCATGCGAAATCGCGTTCGACCACCCATCTCCTTGGCAAGAGCACGAAGCCCCGCTTGGCCTCCTCGTGCTTGACCACTTCGAGCCGGATGCCGTGCTCTGCGGCGGACTCGGACGCCTTCTCGCCGTGTATCCCTGATCGACGTAAGCCAACTCGACGTTCTCCCCGGTCGCTTCTTGTATCTCCTCAGAGAGCTTCTCGACCTCCTTTCGGTCGTCCTCGTTGGCCGGACTGACGCGCAAAGCGAGCAGATGTCCTAAAGTATCCACCGCCGCATGCACCTTGGAGCCCTTCTTGTTTTTGTGCCCGTCGTAGCCGCCCCGAGAGCCGCTCTCGGGAGTCGACCTCAACGTGCGAGAGTCCAATATGGCCGCCTTAGGCTCTGTCGCTCTCTCCTTCGAAAGGCGCAAAAGTACGCGTAAATCGTGGATCATCTGCTCGAACACTCCCGCCTTGAGCCACCGCTGAGTTTGCTGGTAGACCGCCTCCCATGGAGGCAGGTCGTGGGGCATGTATCGCCACGGAGAGCCGGTGCGCACGACCCACCTCAGCCCGTTCAAAACCTCGCGCAGATCGTGCTCGCGTTGGGGGGCGTCCTCCCTAACGAGCGCGAGGTATGGGGCGACGAACGCCCACTCCTGGTCCGAAACACGCTGGGGTATGGTTTTGAGTAGCCATGACCAGATGCTATCGCGTACGGGCTAAAGTCATAACATTAGCCTTATCTCATCCTTCGCCTTGCGCTTGGACTCGGCGAACACTACCGAGTCGTCCTTCCAACAGAACACGTCGAAGCAACCAGATGCAGAACCCGCCCTCTGGTGGATGGCCTTCAGCAATTGAAGCTTATCCCCGGAGAGTCTCACCACGCCTTCCTCTCCCCAAGAGGTCCGGTACTTCTTCCCGAAGGTATCGACCCACACTCCGTTCCACCCATCCTTTTGGAACAGTCTGAGGATGGCCAACTCAGCGAACATCGGTGTTCCATCAATGTCTAGCAGAGGTTTGCTCCCAAATGTGTCTTCAGTGAACTCGCCGCTCCATGGCCGGAAGACGCGGGCAGTTTTGGGGATCTGCACATCCAGGCCGGACGGTAGATGCAAGTTCTCCACAGTCTGTGGTATTAGCTGCTCCGGGTACAGAGTCATGCGAGCCTCCTGAGCCCTGCTACGTCATCACCCTTGCCACCTAGAATGTTACAAGATCAAGGCGCACGGGGCGTCGATAATCGCAAAGTCGAGTTCGCCTCGCACCCACACAGCATTAGAGCAGTCGCCTGGTCATGATCCCCTATGAATACGGTCGAATACTTCGATTCATTCCGCCGCCCTAAGGGAGGAGGTTGCGGCGGAATGAAAACCGTCCTGGCGCGGGTGGAGCCAATGCCGAGTTCGTATGGTCCGTGTACGATGGGATGGCTCGTAGCTAGGCGTAGATCCTTGATAGGAGGACGTTCTTGGATCGTTACTCATTGCTCGCCCACGTTGCCCCCGGCCTGACTACCCAATTCGAGAACCTCGCCACGGAATCTCTGCTTTACCTTCTGCGGCGCTACGGGACGGCGCACGAGGCCTTCGTCGGAGTGGTGTCGACCACAGGTTACGATCCACCGAGAGACCTGGTGTTCAGTACCCAAGTCCACATGCAGCACGGGAGTATCCCTGACCTCGTGGGCGCGACTGAAGATGGGTCAGGCGTTCTGCTAGTGGAGTCGAAGTTCTGGGCGCCGCTTACCCCGAACCAGCCGACAGGCTACCTGCGCCAGCTCCCCAAGGACAGGGAAGGGATGGTCCTGTTCATCGCGCCAAAGAGTAGATGCGAGGAGCTCTGGCCAAAGCTCGTGGCTCGGTGCGAAGAGGAGAGGCTCAAGGTGTGGGACGAGAAGGGTGAACCACCTAATTGTCGCGCGGCTCATACTTCGAAGGGGCGGCTCGCCCTGGTCACCTGGTCGTTCGTCTTGGATCATCTGGAGGGCCGGCTGGAGGAAGCCGGGCAAGACCGTGGCGCTAACGAAATCTGGCAGCTGAGGGGCCTGTGTCAGAGGCTTGAAGAGCCAATCCAGCTCGATGAAGACCCGCCGGGCAGCGAGCGGCGCAAGGCGCGATTACGGTCGATCGTCGACGAGGTGGCGGGACGCCTTATCGAGAGGGGCGTCTTCGCCACGAAGGGCTACAGGGCCACGCCCGGTTCCTACTACTACCGCCGATTCGGGGACCTTTCGGGCCGCATGACCTGCTCCATCGGCTACGACGAGCAATACGCGGCCCGCTTCGAGCAGTCCTTGCTGTGGCTGCGGGGACATAGAAAGAGCGCGGAGGACTTCGGGCCGTCACTTGCGGGCGCGGAACATCCGTATCGCTGCTACGAACTTGACGGTAGACTCTTGTTCCCGCTGGACGTGCCCGAGCAGGCGGCACGCGAGGTGGTCGTCCAGTCTCTGACTACCCAGGTCGAAGGCATCGCCGAACTCCTACGGCAGGGGGATCCTCCATAACCCAATCCGTGCCCCCTTGAAACGACTCCTCGCGTATGCGCCGATCATCTCTGATTCATTCTGCCGCTCCTAAGGAGGGAGTTGCGGCGGAAAGAAACCCTAATGAATCAGCCGTACTGCTCGCGCTACACTTTCCCTCCTACCAAGACCTCCACGGTGGTGCGGTCTAGCCTCTTCCAAGTTGCATCCCTTATCCATGCCCTCGTCTCCCCGAGGTAGGGAGCCCTCTCTACGACCTCGAAGCTGGAGAAGACGACTAACTCGAAGGTCTCCTGTTCGTCTGCACTCTCCTCGGGCCAATGCTCGATCCACACCAGAGGGGTAGGCAGTTCATGTGCCCGGATCACGCCTGCGGCTATCACATCCGCTGAGTTAGTAATGGATCCTCCGGGGTTATTGGGGAGTTCCGAGCAGATCACCACTAGGGCATCACCAGGGTCGTCGGGGAGGTAGATGCGTACACGACAGTGCGCGGGACGTCCACCGGCGTCCTTGTAGGGATGGATGTAGTCGCTGGCTAGGTGCACGTCTCTAATATTACTCGTCCCGGCTTGGCCCTAAAGTATTCTCTCGGAGTTGGAGCGGTGCTCGGGCAGTCAAGCGGCAGCGGAGCAGGCCTTCAACAACGGAACCTAGAACACCTGCCCCGCAGGCTCCTGCAAGCGCTGCACATCGTTCCCCTGTTCCACCTGTGATACCCCCTGCTCCTCGGCCATCTCCTCGGCCGTCTCGACAGGCTCGAGTAGACCTAGCTTCTCGTAGACCTCGTGGAGGATGCGCTCGCGGACCTCGTAGTTCTCTTTGAGGAACTGCTTGGCGTTCTCCCGCCCCTGCCCGAGGCGTTCGTCGCCGTAGGCGAACCAGGCGCCGCTCTTCTGGACCACATCGTGCTCGATGCCGACGTCCAGCACGCTTCCCTCGCGGGAGATCCCCTCCCCGTACATCACATCGAACTCGACCATCTTGAAAGGCGGTGCGACCTTGTTCTTCACGACCTTGACCCTGGTCTGGTTGCCCACAGCGTCGCTGCCGACCTTCAGCGCGCCGATGCGCCGGATGTCCAGGCGCACGCTGGAATAGAACTTCAGCGCCCTTCCTCCCGGCGTCGTCTCGGGAGAGCCGAACATGACGCCTATCTTCTCCCTGAGCTGGTTGATGAAAATGGCCGTAGTCCCGGAGCGGCTGAGGGACCCTGAGAGCTTCCTGAGGGCCTGGCTCATGAGCCTGGCCTGAAGTCCCACGTGAGAGTCGCCCATCTCTCCCTCGATCTCGGCCCGAGGTACGAGGGCAGCGACGGAGTCTATAACCACGACGTCGAGGGCGCCGGAGCGGACGAGGGTGTCCGCAATCTCCAGGGCCTGTTCGCCGTTGTCCGGCTGGGAAAAATAGAGGTTCTCGAGGTCGACGCCGATAGCCTGGGCGTAGGTCGGATCCAGGGCGTGTTCGGCGTCGATGAAGGCGGCGAGGCCCCCCGCCTTCTGCGCCTCGGCGATGATGTGCAGGGCGAGGGTCGTCTTGCCGCTCGACTCAGGACCGAAGATCTCGACGACGCGACCCCTGGGGAGGCCACCGACGCCGAGGGCGAGGTCGAGGGCCAGGGCGCCGGTCGGGATGCAGTCGATCTGCTGCCGCTCCTCGTCGCCCATGCGCATGATCGAACCCTTCCCGAACTGCCGCTCTATCTGGGAGACTGCGGCGTCTATAGCCTTGCTCTTATCCAATACGTCCTCCAAACAACGAACGCGTGTCGATTAATAGGTATCGTCTCAAGACCGATTGTACTTGAGTGCTCCTAAGGACTTAACGAGTCAAAATGCCCTGGATGATTTTCTTTGCGCGTCTAGCTCCGAACCACCGTATCTGAAAGCAGATTGAGATCCCGAACTACCGCATCCTCCCCCTCGCTGAAGGTGAAGTTAGCTGTTCGTGAGCGCGATAGCCTGAGGCTCGCGGGCGCCAGCGAGCCCGTGGTGGAGCTCCGCTGCCACAGTGTTCTTTACACCAGCGCGCTCCCGCCGCATCATCTTCAGGGTCGCGGCTAGTGGCTCGCTGCAGAGGCCTTCCGTATCCTCGTGCATAAGCTCACCGATGGCGACGTATGCCTCCTGCTCGCGGGCACACGGTCCGCAGAAGGCTACACCCAGGATCTCCACCTCTGCGCTACGGAGGCAAGGACTCTCCGTGTTGCTTCGCACCTGGCAAGGTCCTGGTATCATCGCCTCGATCAAGATAAGCCCTAGACCGCCTCTTTGAGGGCGTTGCCCGCGCTGAAGGAGGGCACCTTCTGGGCCGCGATCTTCATCTTCTGGCCGGTCTGGGGGTTCCTGCCCTCCCTGGCCTTGCGCTCCTTGACGGAGAACTTCCCGAAGCCCGTGATCTGGACCTCCTCGCCAGCCTTGAGCGCCTCGGTCACTACCTCCTCGAAGGCCTCGAAGTGCTTCTGGGCCTCGCTCTTGGGCACGTCGGCCTTCTCTGCGATCCTCTCGATGAGTTCCTTCTTCTTCATGGTCGCTCCTTTCTGTGGTTATCCTCGCCCCATCGGCGGGCATGCTTCACTTGCTTACTTCCTGTTTATACGAGAGCCGAGAGCACTTGCCACCCCCTCGCTCCCGCCGCATTTAGCGGAATGGAAGTTGTGGGGGTGTACAGTGGGAGGTGCACCACATTTGGCACAAGCATCTCTGGAAGGCACCCAAGTAGAGTGATCCAGGCTCCTAAAGACTGTTGCTCGCGATGCTCGATACTAATCGGCCGCGCGATGCTAATCGGCCTAAACCTTTCCGCCGTTCCTTAGGGAGGCGCTAGCGGCGGAAAGGAAATATTCAGGTCAGCGTTAGCAAGACGACGGTTATGGTAAGCAGCTTTAGCATCGACTCCAGCTCGGAAGCCTCTTTACCCGGCCGGGCGCTGAAGCGTAGCTCACCCGTCTTGCACTGCATGGAATCGCTGTGGTGTCGACATGATTCTTACAGAGTAGTCCTTCTGGTTTCGCGAGCCATGCTCGAGCCATCACGGTACGAACCATACCCACCCAGTATCCACAGCTCCGGGACGATCTCCGCAACAAGCTCTCCGTCGTCGAACATCCTAACCGTCGAACTCTCAGAGACCGCCACCGACACGGCATCCGTTCGGCTCGATACCGAGGCGGCAGCAACGTGGCGGCTACCAAGCCCCAGGGGCAACTCTAGGTGGTTGGAGATCGCGTCGATGTAGCGAGCCGCCGAGAGAACCACACCCTCGTCCGATACCACGAATGCCCCGTCGAGCTGGGCGAGCTCTTTGAGCGTCTCGCGCAGGTTCGGGTCTTCAATGCCCTTGCTCTCGTGGGAGTGGCCGTACAACGGATCGAGGATCATGGGCCTAGATTGGTTGAGAACTGCCTCTGAGTCGCCCACCACGAAGAGGGTACCGATCTTGCGTCCCTCCCTCCCCTCGCGAGCGATCTCCACCGCGAGGTTTACTACCCTTCTGAGCATCCTGTTGTTCACCCCGCGCCTCTCGGAGCAAACCTCGTCTAGCAAGTGCGCCAGTGGGCCAGTTCTTTCAGCCACACCCCCTTCGTCGAGTGACGCGCCGGAGCCGCTGGCTGCCTTCTCGACGGCCGCCAGCAGACCATCGAGGTCCAGAGGGCCTGTGTACCTGACGCCGTTTACGAAGAAGGCCGGCGTTCCCCTGACCCCCGCGTGATCCCCGCCGAGGCGATCCTCCTCAATGCGCCAGGCGTGGTTCTCGTTCGTCAGATCCTCCTCGAACCGCACCAAGTCGAGCTCGACCTCGGCTGCGTAGCGCATCAGGTCTTCTTCGCCGAGTTCGTCTTGACGCTCGAAGAGGAGGTCATGCATCTCCCAGAAGCGGCCCTGAGAGGCGGCAGCCTCCGCAGCCTGAGCGGCACGGCGGGCACGAGGATGCACCGTGTCGAGGGGGAAGTGCCTGAAGACGAAGCGCACCTGCTCACCTACCCTCTCCTGCAACTTCTTGAGCAGGGGGTGGGCTTCTCCGCAATAGGGACATTCGTAGTCGCCATACTTCACAAGTGTCACCGGCGCGTCCATCGGCCCGCGCGCATGGTCACTAGTTCCGACTGGGTCCAAACTTCCGCCTTCCCAACGTCTCATCATGCTATTTCTCCTTCGGCCCAATTCTATCCGCCGAGCGCCATCCTCGGTAAGCACAGAGCGGGACCTAAGCTGGGGAGTACTTGTATATTGGCAACGATACGGTGAGGAAGGCCAATAAGTACTCCCTATCTGGCGATGCAGGCGCTAGTTCGCGAACTAGCGCCATTACCTTCTCCGCTGTTCAGCCGCATCGACTAGAGGTCCTGAAAGGCGCCTCAAATGCCTTCGTAGCCGAAGAACGGGCGCTCGGGCCTAGCGGGGTACTACGGGCCTTCAAAACGGCTTGTACCCGCATCGAGGGCAGGCCGA
Organism: uncultured Rubrobacteraceae bacterium; assembly: GCA_963849745.1. Taxonomy (GTDB): domain Bacteria; phylum Actinomycetota; class Rubrobacteria; order Rubrobacterales; family Rubrobacteraceae; genus Rubrobacter_D. Next base: position 607,228 of record CAWKIM010000007.1, read on the forward strand.
CCGGCCTCTGGCAGCAGACCGGGGGCCTAACCTCCTGCTACCCCTCCCCCAGCTGGTTCTTTCAACCGCGCCTAAGGAGAAGGTTGCAGCGCAATGTTTCATGAGTAGCTACGGTTACCTACCACTAGTACGTCGCCCTTCCACCGCTGACGTCATAGCACTGGCCCGTCACGAAACTCGCCTCGTCTGAGGCCAGAAAGTGCACCACCGCGGCCACCTCCTCCGGTCGCCCCATCCGACCCATAGGGATCTTAGTAGTCATGTACTCGATGGCCTCAGCTCGGAGTTGGTCGAGCAGCGGCGTCTCGATGACGGCAGGTGCCACGCAGTTCACCCTCACACCGTCGTCGATCACCTCCTTGGCCAACGCCTTGGTCAGGCAGATCACCCCGGCCTTGGAGACCGAGTAGGGGATCATGTTCGGGTTGCCTTCCTTGCCCGAGATGGAGGCCACGTTGACCACAGCTCCGCTCCGCCGCTCGCGCATGCGAGGGATCGCAGCCCGGCAGCAGTAGAAGGTGGCTGTGAGGTTCAGCTTAAGCACCCTCTCCCAATCCTCGTCGGTGATCTCAGAGAGCGAGGCGTCGCGGCCGGTTATGCCGGCGTTGTTGACCAGTACGTCGAGCTTACCGAATGCGTCGATGGCACGCTCGACCATCGCACCGACCTCCTCAGGCTTGGTGATGTCTACAACCGCTTCTACGGCCTCCGCTCCCCCTTCGCGCAGCCGCTTTACTGCCGCCACGGAGCTCTCTTCATCTATGTCCGCGATCACCACACGGGCGCCGGCCCGCGACAGGCGTTCGGCGATTGCGAACCCTATGCCACGCGCGCCTCCGGTGACAATCGCGACCCTTCCTGGCAGTTCCAAGAACATGGTCAGGCTCCTCTCTCTATCGCTCATCACACGGTGACGATCTTATGTATCCGGTGACATCTTGTCGACCGAGGCACTTCAAAGCCGCCTTACATAGCTTCCAAGTGACGATCTCTGACTAATTCTGCCGCTATAAGGGAAAGGGTTGCGGCGGAAAGAAAACGGCAATGGTACTGACTCTAGGATGTGCGTGGCGCCTCTGCATGCCTCATGGGCCCTAACCTCTCCCTAGCAACCTCGATAAACTGCTTCTTCAGGCTGCCGATCCTTCCCTTGTTGCCTATGTGTGGGTCCTCATAGAAGTATCCGCTGCCCACCAACCAGAACAACTTGTCTGCGTCGTAGGGGGTTACGCCAGCGTTGCGTGCCAACCTACCTACCGCCCTGAACACCTCATAGTCACCAGCGCCTTCGGCACAGAGCCCGAGTCCTCCGAAGATGTCTTTGACGTGCACGTCGGGTTTGGAGAAGTTCTCGTAGCCGAGACCATTCAGGAAGTCACAGGCCAAGGCGAACCCGAAACCCTCGATCTCCTGGGCCAACAGCAATGGGAGTGCTGGCCTAGCCCGTTCGTCCTCGTCGAAGAGATCCACCCACCTGTAGAAATCGTCGGCCGTAGAGAACTGTGACAGGAACCTCGCACCGGACAGTACGGACCTGCAGTACCTGGGCCAGATGCTCCTCGAGGTGCGAGGCACGCTGCCCCTGGGTTTGAGTTGGGCCACGATGTCATCGAGCACGCCCTCCCAACCAGAGCGGTACTTCTCCAGGACCTCCGCAGGCTCAAAGTCGCACAAGACTGGACCTAGCTTCCCTACTCCGCCGATGGAGCCGCCGATGACGCCCGCCTTCATGTTGGCACTCTGCGCCGACTCCAGCATGTGCTCATAGAGGCCCGCCAAGGTGTCGGGTCGCGGTGTCGAGAGGTGCAGGTACTTCTCTATCAACCCGGGCGTGACGCCTTTACCAGCGCCAGACTGCAAGAGGAAGTCTTTGGCTAGAGTGTAGGCGGCTCTGTCTAGTTCTTGTTGGTTCACCTGGTGCATCACTGTTGCTCCGCCAGAAGGATACACAGAGAGAGCGATGAAAGACCATCAGGAAAGCTGGCTAGAATACCGACCGCATCGACCGCAGCATATCATGGAGGAGAAAGAGCCGCAAAACAGCAGGTGCCCATGCAGTCGATTCGCGGGCGGTATTGGAAGAACGGTCGATAACCTACCATCTGCGGGCGATAACACGTTGCAGTACCGACCGTAAGAAAGCCTGCAAACCAGTACATTATGGCGATGCGGGCGGTGCGGTCGGTTCTTGCGACGCTTACTGAAAAGCTTCTCATCCCTATCGTGACCTGCTTACCGACCGAGGTCCCTTCAATGCCGCCTTGAACACATTTGTAGCCGAGG